>DATJUX010000026.1:0-435681 GCA_035502095.1 Burkholderiaceae bacterium | reverse complement strand
CCGTCACCACCGTGCCACGGCCCGAGATCGAAAACACGTCCTCGATCGGCATCAAAAACGGCTGGTCGATCGCCCGCTTCGGCGTCGGTATATAGCTGTCGAGCGCCTCGGCCAGCTTCATGATCGACTGCTCGCCCAGCTCGCCCTTGTCGCCCTCCAGCGCCTGCTTGGCCGAGCCCTTCACGATCGGGGTCGTGTCGCCCGGAAACTCGTACTTGCTCAAAAGTTCCCGTACCTCCATCTCCACCAGCTCGAGCAGTTCCGCATCGTCGACCATGTCGCACTTGTTCATGTACACGATCACGTACGGCACCCCCACCTGGCGCGCCAGCAAAATGTGCTCGCGCGTCTGCGGCATCGGCCCATCGGCCGCGCTCACCACCAGGATCGCCCCATCCATCTGCGCCGCCCCGGTGATCATGTTCTTCACATAATCGGCGTGCCCCGGGCAGTCCACGTGTGCGTAGTGGCGGTTCGCCGTCTCGTACTCCACGTGCGCCGTGTTGATCGTGATGCCGCGGGCTTTTTCTTCCGGTGCGTTGTCAATGTCGTCGTACTTCTTGACCTCGCCACCGTACTTCGACGCCAGCACCGCCGTCAGCGCCGCCGTCAACGTCGTCTTGCCGTGATCCACGTGTCCAATCGTCCCTACGTTCACGTGCGGCTTCGTCCGCTGAAACTTGCCCTTGGCCATTTTTCAGATCCTCAAAGAACGCGTTGTTGATCACTTCGTCTTGGCGTTGATCACCGCCTCGGCAACGTTGCGCGGCGCTTCGGCGTAGTGCTTGAACTCCATCGTGTACGTGGCGCGACCCTGCGTCAGCGAGCGCAACGTCGTCGAGTAGCCGAACATCTCCGCGAGCGGAACCTCGGCGCGAATCGCCTTGCCACCACCTCCGGCGATGTCTTCCATGCCCTGGATGACCCCGCGCCGCGAGGAGAGATCGCCCATCACATCGCCCATCTTCTCTTCGGGCGTTTCCACCTCGACCGCCATGATCGGCTCGAGCAGCGCCGGCGCCGCAGCGCGCATGCCGTCCTTGAAGCCTATCGACGCGGCCATCTTGAAGGCGTTCTCGTTCGAGTCGACCTCGTGGTAGGAGCCGAAGTGCAGCGTGACCTTCACATCCACGACGGGATAACCCGCCAGCACGCCCGACTTCAGCGTGTCGTTGACGCCCTTTTCCACCGCGGGTATGTACTCGCGCGGGACCACGCCGCCCTTGATGGCGTCGACGAATTCGAATCCGGTTCCCGGCGCCTGCGGTTCGAGCTTCAGGATAACGTGGCCGTACTGGCCGCGGCCGCCCGACTGCTTGATGAACTTGCCTTCGGCGTTTTCGATCGTCTTGCGGATCGTCTCGCGGTAAGCAACCTGCGGCTTGCCGACCGACGCCTCGACGCCGAACTCGCGCTTCATGCGGTCGACCAGGATCTCCAGGTGCAACTCGCCCATCCCCGAGATGATCGTCTGACCGGATTCCTCGTCGGTGTGGACCCGGAACGACGGGTCTTCCTGCGCCAGGCGATTCAGGGCGATGCCCATCTTTTCCTGGTCGGCTTTCGTCTTCGGTTCGACGGCCTGCGAGATCACCGGCTCGGGAAACTCCATCCGCTCGAGCGTGATGATCTTCTCGGGATCGCACAGCGTGTCGCCGGTGGTGACATCCTTCAGACCCACGGCCGCGGCGATGTCGCCGGCGCGCACTTCCTTGATCTCTTCGCGCTCGTTGGCATGCATCTGCAGCAGCCGGCCGATACGCTCCTTGCGGCTCTTGACCGGGTTGTAGACGCTGTCGCCCGAGTTCAGCACGCCCGAATAGACGCGCAGGAACGTCAGCTGGCCGACGTACGGGTCGGTCATGATCTTGAACGCCAGCGCCGAGAACTTCTCGCCATCGTCAGCCTTGCGCTGGACCGGCTTGTCGTTGTCATCGGTGCCGGCAACCGGCGGGATGTCCACCGGCGAAGGCATGTAGTCGACGACCGCGTCGAGCATCGCCTGCACGCCCTTGTTCTTGAACGCCGATCCGCACAGCATCGGCGTGATCTCGTGCGCGATGGTGCGCGTACGCAGAGCGTGCTTGATCTCCGACTCGGTGAGCGAACCGCCCTCGAGGTACTTCGTCATCAACTCTTCGTTGGCTTCCGCCGCGGCCTCGACCATCTTTTCGCGCCACTCGGCGCAGACGTCGGTGAGGTCTGCCGGGACGTCGCGGTATTCGAACTTCATCCCCTGGCTGGCTTCGTCCCAGTAGATGGCCTTCATCTTCACCAGGTCGACCACGCCCTTGAAGTTCTCCTCCGCGCCGATCGGGACCTGGATCGGGATCGGATTGGCCTTCAGGCGGGCCCGCATCTGCTCGTACACCTTGAAGAAATTGGCGCCGGTGCGGTCCATCTTGTTGACGAACGCCAGCCGCGGCACGCGGTACTTGTTCGCCTGCCGCCATACCGTCTCCGATTGCGGCTGCACGCCGCCGACCGCGCAATAGACCATGCACGCGCCGTCGAGCACGCGCATCGAGCGCTCGACCTCGATGGTGAAGTCGACGTGCCCCGGCGTGTCGATGATGTTGATGCGATGCTCGGGGAACGACATGTCCATGCCGCGCCAGAACGTGGTGGTCGCGGCCGAGGTGATCGTGATGCCGCGCTCCTGCTCCTGCTCCATCCAGTCCATCGTCGCGGCGCCATCGTGCACCTCGCCGATCTTGTGGTTGACGCCGGTGTAGAACAGGATGCGCTCGGTGGTCGTCGTCTTGCCGGCGTCGATGTGCGCCGAGATCCCGATATTCCGATACCGCTCGATAGGCGTCTTGCGTGGCATAAAAAGCCTCTTCTAGTGGGGCGCGGCGCGGCCGCGCTCCCACGGTCAGAACCTGAAATGTGCAAAGGCCTTGTTGGCCTCCGCCATGCGATGGACTTCCTCGCGCTTCTTCATCGCGCCGCCGCGGCCCTCGGCCGCCTCCATCAGCTCGCCGGCCAGGCGTAGCGGCATCGACTTTTCACCGCGTTTCTTGGCCGACTCGCGCAACCAGCGCATCGCCAGCGCCATGCGCCGCACCGGACGGACCTCGACCGGAACCTGGTAGTTCGCGCCACCGACGCGGCGGCTCTTCACCTCGACCATCGGCCTGACGTTGGAAAGCGCCTGGGTGAACACCTCGAGCGGGTTCTTGCCCGACTTCGATTCGATCTGCGCGAACGCGCCGTAGACGATCCGTTCCGCGACGGCCTTCTTGCCGTCGAGCATGATGACGTTGACGAACTTGGTCACGTCCGAGCTCTTGAACTTCGGGTCCGGAAGGATCTCCCTTTTGGGAACTTCACGACGACGGGGCATTGGCTTTCTCCTCTTCAGTCCCGGTACGGCCAGGTGATCGGCCGACCCTTCGATGCAGCCCCATGGAGCCGGGCTGCGACTTACTCGGCCGCACCATGTGCGGACGAAGTTCTGAATTTCAGCAGGCTAGCTGGCCTTCGGACGCTTGGCGCCGTACTTCGAGCGCGACTGCTTGCGATCCTTCACGCCTTGCGTGTCCAGGGAGCCGCGCACGATGTGATAGCGCACGCCCGGCAGGTCCTTGACGCGGCCGCCGCGGATCAGGACTACGGAATGCTCCTGGAGGTTGTGTCCTTCGCCGCCAATGTAGGAGATGACCTCGAACCCATTGGTCAGGCGCACCTTGGCCACCTTGCGGAGCGCGGAATTCGGCTTCTTCGGGGTCGTGGTGTAGACCTTGGTACAGACGCCCCGCTTCTGCGGGCTGCGCTTGAGCGCCGGGCTCTTGCTCTTGACGACGCTGCTTACACGGGACTTGCGAACGAGTTGGTTGACGGTCGGCATCGTTGTCCGGGCCAATCGGCCCGCTTTCAAAGGCAACCCACGCGCGCGGCGCGTCGGCTTGCGGCATGAACTATCGGAAATTCCATGGAAAGTGCGCGTTCGATTCGAACTTCGGAGGGCGCCACGCTGCCAAGCCCTCGAACGTTCGTCCCGGCGGGGCGCCGAGTCCGGGCCAGACAGGAACCAGGCCCGAGGAACACTAAAGAGCAGGAAGCCCTGGCGGACTCCAAAAGAGCCCGCGAGTGTGGCGCAAAAGATCTTGGCTTGTCAAACACGCTCGCGCCATCGGCGCGGGCGTCACATCTGCTTGAACAGATGCGTGTAGTTGCGGCTGACTTCGAGCTTGCTCGCGTGGCCCTTCACCTGCACGAGCTGGCGGCCGCGAAAATCGCGCGAAATGCCCGCGATCGCCTTCACGTTGACGATCGTCGCCCGGTGGATCTGCCAGAACATCTCCGGATCGAGTTCCTCGACGAGTTCCTTGATCGGCTTGCGAATCAGGGCCTCGAAGCCTTCGGTCTGGACGCGCGTGTATTTCTCGTCCGACGTGAAGAAGAGCACCTCGGCGATCGGAATCATGCGGATCTGCTGGCCCATCGAGGCCTGGATCCACTGCAGGAACCTGCTGCCACCCGCGGCGGGCGCGCCTTCGACCCGATCCATGCGCGCGGAGAGTCTTTCCAGCAGCGCGCTCAGGTCCGAGGGTTTGGTGCCGATGCGCTTCTTCAGGCGCGCCACCGTGAGCTCGAGCCGCTCGCGTTCGGCAGGCTTGAGCACATAGTCGACCGCACCGCTTTCGAATGCCTCCACCGCGTACTCGTTGTAGGCGGTGATGAAGACGACGTGACACGCTTCGCCGATCTCGCGCGCCGCCGCGAGCCCGTCTTTATCGGGCATGCGAATGTCGAGGAACACGAGGTCGGGGCGATGGGCGTGTACGGCTTCGATCGCCTCCTGGCCGTTCTTCGCTTCGGCGACGATCTCGAGATCGGGCCACACTTCGCCGAGACGCGCGCGCAGCTGTTCGCGCATCAGCCTTTCATCGTCAGCGATTACCGCGGTGGTCATGCGGCGATTCTAGTGCCCGCCCTCGGAAGCCCGGCTCTCACGCGGGTTGGGCGGCGACGCCGCTTGCCGGTGCGGCCGGCTCGGCGCTGTCGATGGAATACGGCACTTCGATCGTGGCGATCGTTCCGCTCGGGGTGTTCGTCTCGACGACGAGGCGCGCGCGGCCGCCGTACAAGGCGGCCAGTCGCTCACGCACGTTGGCCAGACCGACTCCGGTACCCGGGCGCGTGCCGGCGCCGAAACCGAGGCCGGTGTCGGCGACCGTGACGCGCAGGTTGCCGTTGGCGATGTCGGCAGTCAGGGTCAGGGAGCCGCCCTCGGCCTTGGGCTCGAGTCCGTGCTTGATCGCGTTCTCGACCAGGGACTGCAGGACCATCGGCGGAAACTGCGCCGAACTCAGCCCCTGCGGCACCGTGATCGCGAAAAGAAGCCGCTCGTCCATGCGCACCTTGAGGATTTCGAGGTACGCACGGCAGAGCGCGATCTCCTTGCCCAGCGTCGTCGAGCCTTCGCGCATCTGCGGCAACGCCGATCGCAGATAGGCGATCAGGTTCTTCTGCATCTTCGATGCGCGCGGCGGATCGGTCTCGATCAGGAAGTCGACCGACGCAAGGGTGTTGAAGAGGAAATGCGGCTCGACCTGGGCCTGCATCATCTTCAGCTGGGCCTCGGCGAGCTGGCGCTTGAGGCCTTCGTCGGCGGCCGTCGCGGTCGCGACGCGCGCGCGTGTTTCGGCCTTCTTCTTCGAACCGAGCACGATCTTCACGATGATGCCCGTGAAGATCAGCAGCACAATGAACGACATCAGCCAGTCGCTCGATTGCTTCTGCAGGACACGAGTACGGCGCGCGACCTGGCGCGAGACCTGCTCGTTGACGATGTCCTCGATGCGCGAGCGGGCGGCATCGATGGCCTCTTCCATCTTCTCCGGATCCTGAACCACCTGCGGCGGCAGGACGACGGTCGTGCCGCCGGCAGATGCGTCATTCACCGCCGCGACCGCGCCCGCGTTGTCTTCGATCCGCACCCCCTTCTCGTCGATCGAAACCACCACCTTGTGGCCGTCCTTGTCCGCGACGATGCGCACGCCCTTGTCATCGATGACGACGCCTTTTTGCTTGGGAGCGGCGGGCGTCGACTTGTCAGCGGGCGCCTTGGGAGGCGTCGGCGGCACGGGTGGCGTCGGGTGCTGGCTACTCTTTCCCGCCGATGGACCGATGGTGACGCCGCTGTCCGAGACGGTGACCGTCACGCTTACGGGCTCGTCGAGGGAGCGACCGTCGATGACGACCGTCGGGGCATGCTCGAAGAAGAGGCTTCCCGCGATGCCGCCGCAGACGAGCAGCAGCAGAGCGACAAGAAAGAACTTGCCCCAACCGACCGTCGCCAGCCAATCGCCGACACGGCCGAACAGGCGCTTGAAGAATGGGGCCGTCGCGCGCGCCCCGTCCATCACGTCCGAGCCAAGGCGTGAAAACGAATCGCGGCGCGACCGCCTGACCGACTGGCCATCGGCGGGCCCTCCCCGCGTCGTCTCCTGGGTTTCGCCTTGAGTCTGCATTGTCTCGTCTGGCCTACGTCAACCTGCACGATATCCGCATCTACCAACCCGGGCACCGCTTCGCCTCGCGCGCGTGGCGCGGCCTCGCCCCGCCCGAGCACTCTGCAACGGCACGGTGCGGGTTAGCCTTGCGCCGCGACGAACCTCGAACGCGCTAGGGCCTGCGGGCCGTGCGGACGCCTTCATGGGGGGACTGCACCGAGCACGGTATCGACCGGCGCAATGTAGGAAACGTGCCGCGCGGCTGCCACCCGCGCGCGATGGAGCGCAGAAATCAAGAGCCAGCCGGTGGATTTCGCGGCTGCGGGCGCGTTTTCAGGACACGCCGAAAGCGCGTAACACGAAGGACGCGCCGAGCAGAATCCAGCCGGCGGCACTCGCGGTTTCGGCCCAGGGACTTTGCGTGCGCACCTGCTCCAGGTCGCGCAGCAACTGTTGCTCGGACGTGTGCCGGCGCGCGCCGACCACAATCGCGCGCACGAACGGGAATTGCGGGATCAGCGAAATCATCAGGCAGGTCAGCCCGACATCCCCGAGCGCGCCGGCCAGGCGACCCGAGCCGAGTTGCACCATCGCATACCCCGCCATTGCGGCGCTCAGGACAAAAAACACCCTGCGCCAGAAGCGCTCGCCCTCGGATCTTGCCGTGCCTGGGTTGGGGCCGGAATTCAAACTCATGTCGCTAGATGTGGCGGCAGCCTCGCGTCGATCAAGTTCCCGCCCCGCCGCTCGCTTCTAGTTCGTCGCCGTCGGATTTGGCGCGGGCGGCGGCGGTTGATTCGGCGGCGGCTGGGGCGGCGGCGGCTCGCGAGCCGGGTTCGGGATGGCTTGAGGCAGCGGCTCGCGGGCAGCGTTCGGCGGCGGTGGCAGGGGGCGCGGCGCGAACGCCGGTGTCTCCGAGGGGGCGGAGAGCGTATTGCCGCTCAGCGAGAAGGCGGGCGGGGGCGAAGGACCACCAAAGCTTGCGACCGGTCGCGGTGGGATACGCACGTCCTGCTTGCCGCGCGCCCCGGAAAGCGTCACACCGTCCGGTCGGACCGCCTCCAGTGAGGTTCCGGGCGCGACCTCCTGGCCGAGCAGGTAGGCACGCCCGGGCTTGCCGTCGATGACGAGCACGGCCGACGAGTCGCGGCCGGCGGCAAACACACCGGCGACCTGGATGTTGGACACGACGACGGCCTGGGCTGCCTGGACGAGCCCGAACATCCGCGCCGCGAGCACGGGGTCCGGGTCGCGAGGTGGCGGCGCAGCAAGTGGCGGCGGCGCGCTCGACGGCGGCGGCGTCAGGATCCGTATGCCCCAGTAGGTCGCGATCAACGCGACCACCGACAACATTGCAACGTGTCCCAGAACGCGAAGCAACTTCTTCATGCAACGATGGAAACGTGACGACCTCGATGATGCGCGCCCACCGGCGCGGCTGCGCTCATCCTGACGACCTAACAACGCCCCGAACCGGCGGAATCGTTGTCCAATGCGACCAGTGCGTTGATATTATGCGCGCTTCCCTCGTACGCGCGCCAAAAAGCGTCGGCCAATCAAAGTCTTCGGCGCGCAAGCTCATCAATTCTCCCAGCTGATCCGATCGGTCCCATGACGCATTCACTTTTTGTTTCCGCACCGGGTCGCGCACGCGGTGCACGCGCGCGCGGTTTCACGTTGATCGAGATCATGGTGGTGATAACCATCCTCGGCATCCTCGCTGCACTCATCGTCCCGCGCATCGTCGGGCGCACCGACGATGCGCGCGTGGCGGCGGCACGCCAGGACGTTGCATCGCTGATGCAGGCCCTCAAGCTGTATCGCCTCGACAACGGCCGGTATCCGACCACCGAGCAGGGCCTGCGCGCATTGATCGAAAAACCGACCACGGAACCCGCGCCGACCAACTGGAAGCAGGGCGGATATCTCGAGCGTTCGACGCTGCCCAAGGACCCGTGGGGCAAGGAGTACCAATACCTCAACCCGGGGCTGCGCGGAGAGATCGACGTGTTCAGCTTTGGCCGGGACGGCCAGTCGGGCGGCGAAGGGCCCGACGCCGACATCGGATCGTGGTCGCTCTGAGGCGATCTGAGTTCACCGCGTCGAACGATGGGGCCGAACCAGGCACCGGCGCTTCGCCGCAGGCCGCGTGGTTTCACGCTGCTCGAGCTGCTGGTCGTCATGGTGCTCGCGGGCATTCTCCTGATGATCGTCACCGTGAGCGTCACGCCGGACCCGCGCCAGCAGCTCGCCCGCGAGGGGCAGCGCGTGGGACAACTGATGGCGCTTGCCGCCGATGAAGCCCGCATCCGCCAGCAGACCATCGTCTGGGAAGCGGACCTCAATGGCTATCGCTTCGTGAGCGAGGTCGGTGGCGAACGGCAGCTGCTCACCGGCGACGATATGCTGCGCGAACGCACCTGGGACCGCACGCTGACGCGGCTGGCGCTCGTCGACGCGCAGGGCGGGCAACCGTCGCAGGTGGTGCTCGGCCAGGGTGCTCCGCCGGTGCGTATCCCGGTCGCGCGTGAATGGATCCAGCCGCGGTTCCGGCTGGAGATCGCGAACGATCTCGCCGCAGTGGCGGTCGAGTTCGACGAAACCGGTCGAGGCACGCTTGCGAAGAACTGAGCCGCGGCACCTGCGAAGAAGCGCGGGGTTCACCTTGCTCGAGGTGCTGGTCGCGCTCGTCATCATCGGCGTCGCGCTCGCTGCCGCGATGCGCGGCGCGATGTCGCTCACCAATGCAGCCGACGGCATGCGCATGAAGCTGCTCGCCACCATGACCGCCGAGAACCGCCTGCTCGAATTGCGCCTCGCCCGCCAGCGGCTGGATATCGGCCAGAGCACCACGGACTGCGACCAGGGCGGCGCGACGTTTTCCTGCGAGCAGGCGATCAAGTCGACGCCCAATCCGTTCTTCCGCCGCGTCGAATTGCGGGTCTACGCCGACACGCCGCAGGGGCAACGCCAGCTCGCCGAGATGATGACGGTGCTGCCGACCAACCAGTAGCCGCACGCCTCCGCCAGCACCGGGATCGAGATGATTCATTCGCCGCCCCACCGTTCGCGCATCGGCCCCTGGGCCCGCCGGGCGGCGCTCGCCGGATTCACGCTGCTCGAACTCCTGGTTGCTATCAGCATCCTGGCGACGGTTTCGATCATAGCCTGGCGTGGCCTCGATACGCTCGTCAGCACGCGCGCGCGCCTCGAACCCGAGGGCGACCGGGTGCGGGCGCTGCTCACCGCTTTCGGGCAACTCGACCGCGATCTCGCCCAGACGATCAATCCGACGTTCTTCGCGTTCAGCAGTCCTCCCCTCACCGTTCTGACGATCGGCGGCCAGCCGGCGCTTTCGATCACGCGGCTGGCGCCGGCCGAGGCGGATGCGCCCACCGCGCTGCAGGTCATCGGCTACCGCGTCGAGGATGGATACCTGGTGCGCAGTGCGAGTCCCCCGCTGCGCGGGCGCGGTGCCGTCGCCGCGGAGGAGATCACCAACGTGCGCCTGCTCGACAACGTCAAGTCACTGCACATACGGGTCTGGCGCGATGGCCCCGGCTGGATCGACCCCCTCGCAACGACCACCACGGTGACCCCGGTGGTGCCCGGCAGTCCGGCGGCCCTGGTGCCGCCCGGCGTCGAGGTGTCGATCGAGCGCAACGACGGCACGGTGTTCCGCAAGGTGCTGCTGGTCGGGTAACGCCGATGGTGCCGCCTCTCACCCGGTCCGGTGCGCGCCAGCGCGGCGCTGCAGTGCTGATGGCGCTTTTCGTCGCCACGCTGGCGACATTGATCGTGACCGGCCTGTTCTGGAGCCAGTTCGTGCTCCTGCGCACGATCGAGAACCAGCAACTGGTCACGCAAAGCCGACTGCTGCTGCGCGGCGCGCTCGACTGGGCGCGCGCGATTCTGCGCGAAGACGCCTTGCGCTCGAACTACGACGCCTTGACGGAACCCTGGGCGCAACCGCTCGCCGAGACCCGTCTCGATCAGCTCGGCGAGACTTCCGCACTGGCCTCGCAGGCAACGATGGCCGGTGGCATGGAGGACGCCCAGTCGCGCCTGAACCTGCGCAACCTCGTGGGGGCCGACGGCCAGATCGTCCAGCGCGAACTGCTGGCGTTGCGCAAGCTCGCGCAAATGCTCGGCATTCCGGAGCAGACCGCGGACCTGATCGCCCTGCGCGTGCAGCTTTCACTGACGCCGCTGCCCTCCGATACCGGGAACTCGGCGCCGATACGCGCCACCGACCCGAATGCACCGCCGATCGCACTCCTGCTGCCGCAGGACCTCTCCGGCATTGCCGGCATCGATCACGATACTGCCCTGAAACTCGCCCCTTACATCGTGATCCTCGACGAACGCACGCCGGTCAACATCAACACCGCGGCAGCCGAGACGATCGCGGCGCGCATCGCCGACCTTTCGCTGGCCGACGCGCGCGCCCTGGTCACCGATCGTGAGCGGGTCGGCTACTTCCGGGACTTCGGCGACGTGCAGAACCGTCTTTCACGCTTCGGGCACGGCCCGACCAGCGACCCGGTGACGCAACAGGACATCAGCACGACCTCGCGCTACTTCTTCGTGCGCGGCCAGGTCAAGCTCGATCGCGCCAACACGCGGATGGAGGCGCTAGTCAAGCGCGGACCGCCGCAGACGTCGCAACCGATCGCCGTGTTATGGCAGCGCGAGCTATGAAAGAGAAATCCGCCCAGCGACTGCTGGTGTTCCTGCCGGCGCGGCGCGCGTTGCCGGGCAAGGGCCAGCTCGCGTCGTCGACCGTCGTGCAATACGTCGCGGTCAATGCCGGCGACGCGACCTCGGAAAGCGGCGAGACGCCGGTGGCGCTCCTGCCGCGCGCGTCCGCCGTCGACATCCTGTTCGACAGCGCCGATGTGTTCGTCACCGCGATCGAGGCGCCCAAGCTGTCGGAGGCGAAGCTGCGCCAGGCGCTGCCCAACCTTCTCGAAGACCGCCTGTTGTCCGAATCATCCGACCTGCACTATGCGTTCGAGCCGCCGGCGCGTGCGAGCGGGTCGACCACGCTCGCGACCCAGCCCAGGATCGCGGTCTCGGTGATCGATCGCGGTCTCCTCACGCGTGCCCTGGACGTTTTCAATGAAACCGGGATTCGCGTGCGCGGGGCGTACAGCGAGATCTACTCGGTCCCGGCCCCGGCCGCGGGCGTGCTCGCTTTGCGCGTCGATCGGGGCCGCGGCATCGTGCGCAGCGGGCGTCACGAAGGCTTCGCGTTCGACCTCGATGGCGGCCTGCCGGCGCCGGTGGCGCTGGCGGTGCGGCAACTCGGCGTCAAGCGCCTGTGGGTGTTCGGTCGCGACGCCGGCAAGCTGCAGGCATTCAGTCGCGAAGCCGGCGTGCAGATCGATGTCTCCCAGCGCGATGTCGACCTGAGCGCGATCGACACCGGCGTGAATCTGCTGCAAGGCCCGTTCGCCCGCGGCGGATGGTTCGGCGGCCTGTCGGTCGCCGGCCTGCAGAAGGTCTCGATGAAGACCCTCAAGGCACCCTTGATATGGACGACCGTGGCCGTGGCCACGTTCGTTGCCGGCATGAACGCCTACTACTTCAAGCTGGAGAGCGAGTCACGCGACCTGCGCGGGCAGATGGAGACTGCGTTCCGCAGCGCGTTCCCCGAAGCCACGGCGGTGGTGGATCCGGTGCTGCAGACGCAACGACAGCTGAGCGGCCTGCGCGCCCGCGCGGGAATCGCCTCGGCGGACGATTTTTCCGTGCTCAACGCCCAACTCGCGCAGCTCCTCTCGACGGCGCCGCTGGGAAGCGTCGCCGGCCTCGAGTTCCGCGAGGGTTCGCTCAAGGTGAAATTCAAGCCGGGAACGGCCGACAACCCAGGCTTGCAGAACGCGCTGCGCGCGCAAGCGATCCAGCAGGGTCTGAACCTGCGGTTCGACTCCGACGGCTCGGCCCGCCTCACACCGAGCGGAGGCTGAGATGGATGCCTTCCTGCAGCTCTGGGCCGAGCGCTCCCCGCGCGAGAAGTCGGTGCTCCTCGCTGGCTGCGCCATCATCATCGCTTCCATCGTCTACCTGGTGACGATCGAGCCCGCCGTGACCGGCATCACGCGCCTCGAGCGCGGACTGCCGCAGACGCGGGCGCAGGCGGCCAAGCTCGATGCGCTGCTCGCCGAAGTGAAAAGCCTGCGCGGGCGCGCACAGGTGGCTACGCTCTCGCCGCAGGAGACGCGCGCGGCGGTCGAGAAGACGCTCGCCGGCGCCGGGCTGAAAGCCGCCCGGGTCGTTCCGCTCTCGGACGGCGATCTTCAGCTGACGTTCGCGAACGTTCCTTACGCGGCGTGGGCGATGTGGCTCGCCAGCGTGGAACGCGAGCTTGGCGGCCGCGCGACCAGCGTCACGGCGACGACGACCGGCACACCCGGCAACGTCGACGTCGAGCTGGCGATCCGATTGGCGCGAAAGTGAGCGGCACCGATGCACCCCGGAACAAAACAGCCGCAATGCGTCCTGCTACACGCCGTGCGGGAAACCGCACGGAGCTAGCTGATGTTGCGCTGGATCGGATATGCGTTCGTCGTGGTGCTCACCATTGCGATCGGGACGTTGGTGCTGGCGCCGGCGCAATGGATGAGCGCGCTCGTCCGCTCGGCCACGGCAGGGCGCGTGGATCTCGCCGAGACGCGCGGTTCGTTCTGGAGCGGCGAGGGGACGCTCGTGCTTGCATCGGGCGGCGGCACGCCGGGATCGCTGCGTGCCAGTCTCCCCGAGCGTCTGACCTGGAAACTTTCGCCGGTCGCGTTGCTGACGGGGTCGATCGACCTGACGCTGGCGCATCCTTCCGCCCTGGTTCAACCCTTGCACATCCGCGCGGCGTTCAATGGCCGCATCGACGCCGGGCCGAGCACCGTGCGCCTTCCGGCGTCGCTCCTGATCGGCCTCGGTGCGCCATGGAATACAGTGCGCCCGGGTGGCGTCGTATCGGTCACATGGGACCGTCTGGCCATCGAACGGCGGCGATTCCAGGGCAATGTGACGGCGGAGTGGCAGTTTGCGTCCAGCAACCTGACACCCGTGTCGCCGTTCGGGCACTACCGTTTGCTCACCAACGGCGTCTTCCCGGGAACTCAACTGAACCTGCTTACTCTTTCCGGCCCCCTCGAGCTGACCGGCAATGGCACAATCGCCGAGGGTGGGCGCTTACGCTTTCAGGGCGTTGCCCGGGCCTTGCCCGGAACCGACCCTGCAATCAAGACGCAACTCACCGGGCTCATTTCGTTGCTGGGAAGGCGCGACGGCGAGTCGGCGATTCTGAACTTCGGATCCTGAGATGAACGATTCGCGCGCGCCACGCCGCGCCGAGGAGCGATCGGCCCCGGACCTCGACGCGATGATGAAACCGATCGCATGGGCGGTCGTCTGCGCACTCGCGATGCCGGCCGCTCCGGTCGTCGCACAGCAGGCACCCGCCCGCGGTGCCAAAGCCGCGGCCAAGGATGCCAAGGCTCCGCAAGCCGACGACGAGACGGTGATGCTGAACTTCGTCAACGCCGATCTCGAAGCGGTCGTGCGCGCGATCGGGCAGTTCACCCATCGCACGTTCGTCATCGACCCGCGCGTCAAGGGCAACATCAACCTGGTCACCGAGCGCCCGGTTACCAAGGAGCAGGCCTACGAACAGCTGCTGTCGGCGCTGCGCCTGCAGGGCTTCACCATCGTTGAGTCGGGCCAACCGGGTGGCGTTTCACGCATCCTGCCGGAAGCGGACGCGAAGCTGCAGGGCGGACGTGTCGTGGCCCCCGAACAGGTCGCGCCGCGCGGCGATCAGATCGTCACCGAGGTGTTCCGCCTGCAGTACGAGTCGGCGACCAACATGGTTCCGGTGCTGCGGCCGCTGATCGCACCCAACAACACGATCTCTGCCGTCGGTGCCAACAACTCGCTGATCATCACCGACTACGCCGACAACCTGCGCCGCATCGCGCGCATCATCGAGGCGCTCGATTCGCCGGCGACCGCCGAGGCCGAGATCGTTCCGCTCAAGCACGGACTGGCGAGCGAGATCGCGACGATCGCCAATCGGGTGCTGGACGAATCGGCGCGCGCCGCAGGGCAGGCCACCGACGGTGGCCAGCGCGTGCAGGTGCTGGCCGAGACGCGCACCAACGTGCTGATCCTGCGCGCCACCAGCCCGGCGCGCCGCGAACTCGCCAAGCAACTGATTGCCCGCCTCGATCAGCCGAGCGTGACGCCGGGCAACATCAACGTCGTCTACCTGCGTAACGCCGAAGCGACCAAGCTCGCGCCCCTGTTGCGCGCGATCGTCGCGGCCGACCCGTCGTTCGTTCCGCAGACCGGCGGCGGCGGGCTCTCGCCCGCCCCGGCGGCAACTGGCACCGGCGGCCAGCCGGGACTGCAGACGACCCAGGCCTTGTCGACGCAGTCAGCGGCCAGTGGTGGCGGCGGGGGCGGCGCCACCGGGCCCGCGGGCGGGCTCGCCGGCATGATCCAACCGGATCCGGCAACGAACTCGCTGATCATCACGGCGCCCGAGCCCGTCTATCGCAACCTGCGCGCGACCATCGAGAAGCTGGACGTGCGGCGCGCGCAGGTCGTCATCGAATCGCTCATCGTCGAGGTCACGCAGGACAAGGCGGCCGAATTCGGCGTGCAATGGCAGGCGCTCGGCGGGTTCTCGAGCAGCAACGGCAACGAGACGAGCGTCGTCGGCGGCACCAATTTCAATGCGCGCGGCAGCGGCGCCAACATCATCGATGCCGCCCAGAACCTGGGCTCGCTCGGCAACGGCCTGAACGTCGGCGTCATCCGCGGCTCGGTCACGCTACCCGGCATCGGCACCATCACCAACCTGGCGTTCCTGGCGCGCGCGCTGGAGACGGTCGCCAACGCGAACGTGCTGTCGCGACCGAACATCCAGACGCTCGACAACGAAGAAGCGAAGTTCCTGGTCGGCCAGAACGTGCCGTTCCAGACCGGTTCGTTCACTACGGGCACCTCCGGCGCGACCAATCCGTTCCAGACTTTCGAGCGCAAGGACATCGGCACGCAGTTGCGCGTCAAGCCGCAGATATCGGAAGGCGGCGCGGTGAAGCTGGCCATCTACCTCGAGGTCTCGTCGATCGCCCCGACCACGGTTCAGGGCCAGATCGTCACCAACAAGCGCAGCTTCGAATCGAACGTGATCGTGGAGGATGGCAATCTTGTCGTGCTCTCGGGCCTGATCGAAGACAGCGCGACCGACAACGACAGCCGCGTGCCGGTGCTCGGCAGCCTGCCCCTGATCGGCTGGCTGTTCCGCTACGAGAACCGCCAGCGCACCAAGACCAACACAATGGTCTTCCTGCGCCCGTACGTCGTGCGCGACGAAGCAACGTCGTACGGCCTTGCGCTCGATCGTTATGACTACATGCGGGCGCAGCTGACGTCGGCGCAGAAGCCCGACAACTTCATCTTCCATGGCTTCGAGGGCCGCGACATCCCGACCGTTCCGC
This sequence comes from Burkholderiaceae bacterium, assembly GCA_035502095.1. GTDB lineage: Bacteria > Pseudomonadota > Gammaproteobacteria > Burkholderiales > Burkholderiaceae_F > JAKANT01. The sequence goes on along the minus strand of DATJUX010000026.1, from coordinate 419,714 downwards.
CGCGGCCCGGGCCGCGCACGGGGGGCCCGGCTCCGGGATCGACCGCGCCGGCGACCCCGGAGCCGTCGCCGCCGCCCGCGCCGACCGTGATTCCCGTGCCTGTCCCGGCGCCCTCGTCATCGGCGCCGGCGGATGCGGCGGCTCCAGCCCTCGCGGCAACGGCGCCCGCGCCGGAACCCGTGTTGCCGCCCGCGCCGGCACCCGTCGCAGCGGCACCGCCGCCCGCCGATCCCGCGCCGCGGCCGAATACTGCGCCGGCAAGAGCGCCTACGCCGGCGCCCAGCGGAGCCTTCGTTGCGACACCGGGCGCCGAACCGCCGCGCAGCGGAACGCAGCTGATCCAGGTCGTTTCGGTCTCGGACGTGAACAAGGGCCGCGATCTGCAGCGTCAGCTGCGTGCCGCCGGCTTCGACGCGTACTGGGAAAGCGTGGCGGCGCCGGACAACAAGGGAGACACGGTGCGGGTACGGGTCGCCGTCGACCGCGCCACGCAAAGCGTCTCGGCGACGATGGCGGAGCTGCAGAAGCGCGGGTTCCAGCCGGTTCTGGTGAGTCCTTGAGGCCACAGCGCAGCCGCACCCCCGTGGGCAGCGATAGGGAGTCCGCATGAGCACTGCGCAACGATTCGTGCCGTACGCGTTCGCACGCGACAACGCGATCCTGCTCAAGCCCACCAGCGAGCGCGAGGCCGAGGCGTGGATCAGCGACTCGACACCGCTCGCGGCGCTCAACGAGGTGATGCGCGTTTTTCCGGGCAAGGTGCGGCCGATCGTCGTGGCCTCCGACAAGCTCTCGGAAGCGATCGCGCAGACCTATGCGCAGCAGGAAGGCAGCGCGCAGCAGATCGTCGGCGACATCGAAGGCGAGTTCGACATCACGCGCATGATGCAGGAGGTGCCGGACGTCGAGGACCTGCTCGAGACCGAGGACGACGCGCCGATCATCCGCATGATCAACGCGCTGCTCACGCAGGCGGCACGCGACGGCGCGAGCGACATCCACATCGAGGCGTTCGAGACCTACTCGATGGTGCGGTTCCGCATCGACGGCACGCTGCGCGACATCGTACGGCCGAAACGCGCTCTGCACGCGGCACTGGTCTCGCGCATCAAGATCATGGCGGCGCTGGACATCGCCGAAAAGCGCCTGCCGCAGGACGGCCGCATCACGCTGCGCGTCGGCGGCAAGGCGGTCGACGTGCGCGTCTCGACGCTGCCGACCGGCCACGGCGAGCGGGTGGTGCTGCGTCTGCTCGAAAAGGACCTGTCACGCCTTACGCTGGAATCGCTCGGCATGAGCGATCGCACGCTCAAGCGCTTCGACGAATTGATCAAGCAGCCGCACGGCATCATCCTCGTCACCGGCCCGACCGGTTCCGGCAAGACGACGACGCTGTACGCGGCGATCCGCCGCCTCGATCACACGACAACCAACATCATGACGGTGGAAGACCCGATCGAGTACGACCTCGAAGGCATCGGGCAGACGCAGGTCAATGCCAAGATCGAGATGGACTTCGCGCGCGCGTTGCGCGCGATCCTGCGCCAGGATCCGGACGTGGTGATGATCGGCGAGATCCGAGACCTCGAGACCGCGCAGATCGCCGTCCAGGCCTCCCTCACCGGGCACCTCGTGCTCGCGACCATCCACACCAACGATGCGGCGTCGTCGATCACGCGACTGGTCGACATGGGGATCGAACCGTTCCTGCTCTCTTCGTCGGTGCTCGGCGTGCTGGCGCAACGGCTGGTGCGCAAGCTCTGTCCCCACTGCAAGCAGCCCGAGCCGGGCGGCCAGGGCTTCCGCGCGGCGGGATGTGTGCAGTGCGGCCACACCGGATACATCGGTCGCACCGGCATCTACGAGCTGCTCATGGTCGACGACGAGGTCCGCCTGCTGGTGCACAACAAGGGCAACGAGAGCGACATCCGGCGCCAGGCCGAGAAGGGCGGCATGCTGCCGATGCGCTCCGATGCGATGCGCTGGGTCGCCGCCGGCATCACCTCGCTGGAAGAGGTCTTGCGGGTCACGCGAGAGTAGGACCTCGACGCGGATGAACGCGGATGTACGCGGATCGAAGCCAGTCGCGCTGAGGCGGCCTCGAGGCTTCTCGATTTCGATCCGCGTCAATCCGCGTCGAAGTTCCCGACCGGCGTAAGCAAGCACACTCTAATGGCAGCCTTTCGATTCGCCGCCGCGGACAACGCCGGCAAGGAGCAGGCCGGCGTCCTCGAAGCCGACAGCGCGCGCGCTGCGCGCCAGGTGCTGCGCGCGCGCGGCCTGATACCACTCACCGTCGAACCGGTCGTCTCGGAGGCGCAGCGCACCGGCCTCACCATCACGCTGGGGCGGCGCCTCTCGCAGACGGAACTCGCGGTCATCACGCGCCAGCTCGCGAGCCTGCTCGGCGCCTCCCTGCCGGTGGCCGATGCGCTCACTGTGATGGTGGAGCAGTCGGAGAAACAGTCGGTGCGCGAACTGATGGCCGCGATCCGCACCGATGTCCTGGGCGGAGCCTCGCTGTCCAAGGCGCTGGCGCGCCACCCGCGGCAGTTTCCGGACCTCTACCGGGCGCTGATCGCCGCCGGCGAAGAGTCCGGCAAGCTCGGTTCGGTGCTGGGAAGTCTCGCCGACTACATCGAGGATCGGGCCAAGCTGCAGCAGAAGATCACGCTGGCGTTCGTCTACCCGGTCATTGTCACCATCGTCGCGCTGCTGGTCGTCATCGGCCTGCTGACCTATGTCGTGCCGCAGGTGGTGCAGGTGTTCGCGCAGACGAAACAGGCACTGCCGCTGCTGACGCGCGCCATGATCGCGACCTCCGATTTCGTGCGCACCTACGGCTGGATCGTCGCGGTCGGCATCGTCGGCGTGGCGTTCCTGATCAGTCGCATGCTGCGCGTGCCGGCGGCCAGGCTGCGCTGGCATACCCGGATCCTGACGCTGCCTGTCGTCGGAATCCTGTCGCGCTCGATCAACACCGCGCGCTTCGCCTCCACGCTCGCCATCCTCGTCGGCAGCGGAGTGCCGATGCTGCGCTCGCTGCAGGCAGCGGGCGAAACGCTCACCAACCTGGCGATGCGCGGCCGGGTGATGGACGCCACGCAACGGGTGCGGGAGGGGTTCTCGCTCGCCAAGGCGCTGCGCGCCGACGGCGAAGAGCGGCGCGCCGGGCACACACGGCTCTTTCCGCCGGTGCTGATCCACCTGATCGCCTCGGGCGAGGCAACCGGCCGCCTGCCGGACATGCTGACCCGGGCCGCCGACATCCACGCCCGCGAGGCGGAACGGCGGGCCCTGTTCTTCACGTCGCTGCTCGAGCCCGTGCTCATTCTCAGCATGGGCGTCGTGGTGATGATGATCGTCCTCGCGGTGCTGCTGCCGATCATCGAGATCAACCAACTCGCGCGCTAGCGCTCGCGCCGTTCACCTGCGCGGCGCGACCATGCAGTGCGCCCCCTGCGCTCGAACGCTTCCGCTCCCAAGCGCCCGAGGCAGCGGTGCGTCGAAACGGTCGTGCCGCGGCGCTCCGTGCACCCGGTCCGCGAGGACCAGCACCACGAGCACGACCCAGAACAGGATCGCCAGGAGGGAGCGCCGTTGCGTCGTGCTCACATTCAGCCCTCGAATCCGAGCCGCTTGCGGACGCGGATGCCGACCACCGAGCCTGCGAACGCGCGGGCGAACCACAAACAGCACCCAAACGAGATGCCGCATCGATTCCGAAGTTCGCTCGAGCCGCCAATGGCAACGGGTCGACCGCGCCGTCGTGCGTTCTGGCCGCGCACCCGGAAATCTGCTGGACATCTAAATTGTTTAGATCTAAATTACCCTGCCACGCAAGGTGGATGTATGCGCATCGTCTGTATCGGCGGCGGGCCGGCCGGCCTGTATTTCGCGCTGCTGATGAAGAAGCAGGATCCGGGTCACGAGATCACCGTGGTCGAACGCAACCGTCCGTACGACACGTTCGGCTGGGGCGTGGTGTTCTCCGACCAGACGCTCGGCAACCTCCAGTCGGTGGATGCCGAGTCCGCGCGGCAGATCCTCGATGCGTTCAACCATTGGGACGATGTCGACGTTCGCTTCAAGGGCCGCGTGATCCGCTCGGGCGGCCACGGCTTCTGCGGCATCGGGCGCAAGCGCCTGCTCAACATCCTGCAGCAGCGGTGCGAAACGCTCGGCGTACGGCTGGTGTTCGAGACCGAGGTGCTCGACGATGCGCAGTTCGACGCCGACCTCCTGATCGCCTCCGACGGCCTGAACAGCCGCATCCGCGCCAAATACGCCGCGATCTACCGCCCAGACGTCGACGTGCGCAAGTGCCGCTTCGTCTGGCTCGGCACGCACAAGTGCTTCGATGCGTTCACGTTCGCGTTCGAGCAGACCGAACACGGCTGGTTCCAGGCGCACGCCTATCGCTTCGATGCGGACACGTCGACGTTCATCGTCGAGACGCCCGAAGACGTCTGGTTGCGCGCCGGACTCGACCGGATGGAGAAGGAGGCCTCCATCGCGTTCTGCGAGCGCCTGTTCGCGCGCTACCTCGATGGCAACCGCCTGCTTTCCAACGCGGACCACTTGCGCGGGTCGGCGCAGTGGATCCGGTTTCCCCGCGTGGTGTGCAAAACGTGGGTGCATCACAACGGCCGCGCGCCCGTGGTGCTGATGGGCGACGCGGCCCACACAGCGCATTTTTCGGTCGGATCGGGGACCAAGCTTGCGCTGGAGGACGCGATCGAGCTGGCGCACTGCATCGGCGCACAGCCGGATCTGCGCCGCGCGCTGCAGGACTACGAAGCGAGGCGCGGCGTCGAGGTGCTCAAGATCCAGAACGCGGCGCGCAACTCGACCCAGTGGTTCGAGAACGTCGAGCGCTACAGCGGGTTCGAGGCGGAGCAGTTCGCCTACAGTCTCCTTACCCGCTCGCAGCGCATCTCGCACGAGAACCTGCGGCTGCGCGACGCGAACTACGTGGCCGGCGTCGAGTCGTGGCTTGCCGCGCGCAGCGGCGTCGAACGAAAGCCGGTGCCGCCCATGTTCACGCCGTTCACGGTGCGCGGACTGACTCTGCCGAATCGCGTCTTGGTGTCGCCGATGGCGCAGTATTCGTGCGCGCACGGCACACCCGACGAGTTCTACCTCGTGCACCTCGGCAGCCGCGCCCACGGCGGTGCGGGACTGGTCTTCACGGAGATGACGTGCGTCTCGGCCGATGCGCGCATCTCGCCGGGATGCGCAGGCATGTATCTCGATGCGCATCGGACTGCCTGGGCGCGCATCGTCGACTACGTGCACGCGCGCACGCCGGCGAAGATCGGCATGCAGCTCGGTCACGCGGGACCGAAAGGCTCGACGCAACCCGGCTGGCAGGAGGCCGACGAGCCGCTCGCCCAGGACAACTGGCCGCTGATCGCGCCGTCGCCGATCGCGTACGGCCCGAACAACCAGGTGCCGCGTGCGATGACGCGCGCCGACATGGATCGCGTGCGCGATGACTTCGTGCGCGCGACGCGCTGGGCGGCGGACTGCGGCTTCGACTGGCTGGAGCTGCATTGTGCGCACGGCTACCTGCTTTCCGCGTTCCTGTGCCCGCTGACGAACCAGCGCACCGACGAGTACGGCGGCTCGCTCGACCTGCGCTGCCGGTTTCCACTCGAAGTGTTCACGGCGATGCGGGCAGTCTGGCCGCAGGACAAGCCGATGTCGGTGCGTATCTCGGCGCACGACTGGGCGCCCGGCGGCAACACCGACGACGACGCGGTCCGGATCGCCTGGCTCTTCAAGCAGGCCGGCGCCGACATGATCGACGTCTCCTCAGGACAAACGACGCGTGCGGCGGCGCCGGTTTACGGCCGCATGTACCAGACGCCTTTCGCGGACCGCATCCGCAACGAGGTCGGCATCGGCACCATCGCGGTCGGCGCGATCTTCGAGCCCGACCATGTCAATTCGATCATCGCCGCCGGGCGCGCGGATCTTTGCGCCCTGGCCCGGCCGCATCTCGCGGACCCGTACTGGACGTTGCATGCCGCCGCGCAGCTCGATTTCCGCGGCGTGACGTGGCCGGACCAGTACCTGAGCGGCCGCGATCAGCTCTATCGCAACCTGCAGCGCGCGGCAGCCATGGCCGCCGAGGAGCGCCCCGAAGCCAATGGCTAGTTCATCACGCAGCGAAGCCGCCACCGCGAGCGCGGACCTCGAAACGCGCGCCAGCGACGACCACCACCTCGCACTCAAGCTCTGGCTGCGCCTGCTCGCGTGCACGACCCGGCTCGAAAGCGAGGTGCGGACGCGCCTGCGCACCGAATTCGACACCACGCTGCCGCGCTTCGACCTGATGGCGCAGCTCGAGCGCGCGCCGGCCGGGCTCACCATGAGTGAGCTGTCGCGCCGCCTGATGGTCACCGGCGGCAACGTCACGGGTATCACCGACATGCTCGAAGCCGAAGGCCTGGTGGCGCGGGTCGATCATCCGACCGACCGGCGCGCCTACACCGTCAAGCTGACGGCGGCGGGCCGGCGCGTGTTCGCGCGCATGGCCGCCGCGCACGAGCGCTGGATCGTCGCGCTTCTCGCCGGACTTGATACCGGCGAGCAGGAGCAGGTTTACCGGCTCCTGGCGCGCCTGAAGCGGCACTTGCAGGAATTCGCCCAAGCCCCGTCGAAGGAGGCGGCCCGATGAGCGACAGCATGGATCCGCAACTCGCGGCCGGAAACCAGGTGGAGCTCGCCGGCTATCGCGCCCGCAATTTCGCGTGGGCGGTCGACCGGACCGTCGCCACCATCACGCTCGCGCGCCCCGAGCGCAAGAACCCGCTCACCTTCGCCTCGTATGCCGAACTGCGCGACCTGTTCCGCCAGCTCGCGCGAGCGACCGACATCAAATGCGTCGTGCTGACCGGCGCCGGCGGCAACTTCTGTTCGGGTGGCGACGTGCACGAGATCATCGGCCCGCTCACGCGCCTCGACATGCGCGGCCTGCTCGCTTTCACGACCATGACCGGCGACGTGGTCAAGGCGATGCGCGCCTGCCCGCAGCCGATCGTCGCCGCCGTCGATGGCGTCTGCGCCGGCGCGGGCGCGATCCTCGCGATGGCCTCGGATTTGCGCCTGGGTACCGCCGCGAGCCGGACCGCCTTTCTTTTCACCCGCGTCGGCCTGGCCGGCTGCGACATGGGCGCGTGCGCCATCCTGCCGCGCATCATCGGCCAGGGACGTGCCTCCGAGCTGCTCTTCACCGGGCGCGCGATGGCCGGCGACGAAGCGTTTTCCTGGGGCTTCTTCAATCGTCTTTGTGCCGCCGAGACCGTGCTCGCCGAGGCCCAGGCGCTCGCGCACGAGCTCGGCAGCGGGCCGACATTCGCGCACGGCGTCACCAAGAAGATGCTGCACCAGGAGTGGTCGATGAGCGTCGACGAAGCGATCGATGCCGAGGCGCAGGCGCAGGCCATCTGCATGCAGACGCAGGATTTCCGGCGCGCCTACGAGGCGTTCGTCAACAAGGCCCGGCCGCGTTTCGAAGGCAACTGAGCACCGATGGGCTCCGCACACCTGGACCCGTTCGCGCGCGACAACCTGCCGCCGCGCTCGCTCTGGCCGGAGTTCTTGTTCGATCTGCCCGAGCTGCAGTTTCCGTCCCAGCTGAACTGCGCCGCGGTGCTGCTCGACCGCCAGGTTGCGGCGGGGCATGGCGATCGCCCATGCATCCGCGCGCCCGGGCTCACGTGGAGCTACTCCGATCTGCTCGCGCAGAGCAATCGCATCGCGCACGTGCTGGTGCAGGACATGGCGTTGCAGCCCGGCAATCGCGTCCTGCTGCGGGCCGCGAACAATCCGATGCTCGCCGCGTGCTGGTTTGCCGTCATGAAGGCAGGCGGCATCGCCGTTGCAACGATGCCGCTGCTGCGGGCGAAGGAACTGACGGACGTGATCCGCAAGGCGCAGGTGTCGCACGCGCTCTGCGACGCGTGCCTGGGCGACGAGCTGCGCCGTGCGGCGCCCGCCTGTCCCACGCTTGCCGTGATCCGGTACTTCAACGACGGTGTAGGCACTGGCGTGGAGGCACTGGCGGCCACCAAGCCTGCAACCTTCGCCAACGTCGAGACGGCTGCCGACGACACCTGCATCATCGCCTTCACGTCCGGCACGACCGGGCAGCCGAAGGGCACGATGCATTTCCACCGCGACGTCGTCGCGATCTGCGAGTGCTGGCCGCGCCACACGTTGCGCGCGTCCGCGGACGACGTGTTCATCGGCTCGCCGCCGCTCGCGTTCACGTTCGGCCTCGGCGGCCTGCTGCTCTTCCCGCTGCATGTCGGCGCCTCGACCGTGCTGCTCGAGAAGCCCGCGCCGGAGGTACTGCTGCCGGCGATCGCCGAGTTCGGCGCGACCGTCTGTTTCACCGCGCCCACGTCCTATCGCGCGATGGCGCCGCAGGTGCTCCACCACGACCTGTCGTCCCTGCGCAAGTGCGTTTCCGCCGGCGAAGCGTTGCCGGCAGCGACGCGCGCGCTGTGGAAGCAGGCCTCGGGCATCGAACTCATCGACGGCATCGGTACCACGGAGATGCTGCACATCTTCATCTCGGCCGATGAAGCGCATTCGCGCGCCGGCGCCACCGGCAAAGCGGTGCCCGGCTACATCGCGTGCGTGCTCGACGACGAGCGGCGGCCGCTGCCGCCGGGACAGGTCGGCCGGCTCGCGGTCAAGGGGCCGACGGGTTGTCGCTACCTCGCCGACGAACGCCAGAAGCAGTACATCAGCGACGGCTGGAACGTCACCGGCGACGCCTACCTGATCGACGCCGACGGCTACTTCGTCTTTCAGGCACGCACCGACGACATGATCATCACAGCCGGCTACAACATTGCCGGCCCCGAAGTGGAGGCCACGTTGCTCGCGCATCCGGCGGTCGCCGAGTGCGGCGTCGTGGGCCTTGCCGACGAGGAGCGCGGGCAGGTCGTGGCGGCGTTCGTGGTGTTACGGGACGGATACGCCGCCGGCGATGCACTCGCGCGCGAATTGCAGGACTTCGTCAAGCAGTCGATCGCGCCGTACAAATATCCGCGCCGCGTCGTCTTCCGCGCCTCCCTGCCACGCACCGAGACGGGCAAGCTGCAACGCTTTCGCCTGAGCCAGGAGATCTGAACATGCAGATACTGCAACCTGCCGCGTGGGCGCGCCCGCGCGGCTACGCGAACGGCGTCGCCGCCGAGGGCCGAGTGGTGTTCATCGCGGGCCAGATCGGGTGGAATGCCGAGCAACGATTCGATCACGCCGATCTTGCGGGCCAGGCGCGCCAGGCATTGCAAAACGTCGTCGATGTGCTGGCCGAAGCCGGCGGCCGGCCCGAGCACATCACGCGCCTGACCTGGTACCTGCTCGACAAGCGCGACTACCTCGCGCAGGCGGGTCCGATCGGCGCCGCGTACCGCGCCGTGATCGGGCGCCATTTCCCGGCGATGACAGCGGTGCAGGTGAGCGCGCTGATCGAGGATCCGGCGCTGGTCGAAATCGAGGCGACGGCGGTGATTCCGGCGACTGCATAGCTCCGCGATAACGCGGCACCCTTCGTCATTCCGAGCCGCGGGCAAGGATCTCGGCGGCGCGACGGCTGCGACCGCGTCGCCGCGCCCGACCCCGTAACATCGCCCACATGCTGCGCACCTCCCTCGATGCCCTGCCTGCTTCGCGCATCCGCGAAGTCGCCAATGCCGCCCTCGGCCGCGCGGATCTCGTCAAGTTCTGGTTCGGCGAAGGCGATCTGCCGACTCCCGGGTTCATCCGCGAAGCGGCGAAAGCCGCACTCGACGCCGGCGACACGTTCTACAACCACAACCTCGGCATCGAGGAACTTCGCCAGCAGATCGCGTCGTACCTGAACGCGTTGCATGCGCCGCGCACGCCGATCGGCACCGACCGCATCGCGGTCACGAGCGCGGGGGTCAACGCACTCTCGCTGATCGCACAGTCGCTGCTCGATCCCGGCGATCGGGTCGCCATCGTCACCCCGGTCTGGCCGAACGTGACTTCGATCCCGCGCATCCTCGGCGCCGAGGTCCTGCGGGTTCCGCTCGACGAGCGCAGCGGCGCCTGGTCGCTCGACCTCGACCGCCTGCTCGATGCGGCCAGAACCGCGCGCGCGATCGTGATCAACTCGCCCAACAATCCCACCGGTTGGACCATGCCGCAGGCGCAATGGGAAGCCGTCCTGGCGTTCTGCCGCAAGCACGGCATCTGGATCGTCAGCGACGATGCGTACGAGCGCCTGGTTTACGACGCCTCGACGTCGCTCACGACCGGCGGACGCATCCACTCCACCGGCGTTCTCGCTCAGGTCGATGCGGACGAGCGCTACATCAGTGCCAACACCTTTTCCAAGGCGTGGACGATGACGGGCTGGCGGCTCGGGTGGCTGGTCGCGCCGCGCAGCTTCATCGCCAATTTCGCCAAGATCGTCGAGTTCAACACGTCGTGCGCGCCCCCGTTCATCCAGCGCGCCGGCATCGTCGCGCTGCGCGAGGGCGAGGCGTTGATCGAGCAGACCGCGCAGCGCTTGCGTCGCGCGCGCGACGTGCTCGCGCGTCGCCTGCGGGAGTTGCCGGGCGTCGAAGCGGCCGCGCCTGGCGGCGCCATGTATTTCTTCTTCCGCATCCGCGGCCGCAGCGACGATTCCCTGGCGTTTGCCAAAGCCCTGGCGACCGAGGCCGGGCTCGGCGTGGCGCCTGGCATCGCATTCGGACCCGAGGGCGAGGGGTACCTTAGGTGGTGCTTCGCGGCGACGGAAGCGCTGATCGAAGAAGGCGTACGGCGGCTTGCGCGGTATCTCGGCGCGAACGCCGAGCGGGCAAGAGAGGCCTGAGGAATGAAAGCCATCCTGTCAACGTGTCATCCCGAGGAGCGAATGACAGACCGGAACTCGGCGCTCTACTTCCGAATCGGGCGGACAGGGTTACGCTCCCCAGGTTGCCCGAGCAGGCTCGTAACGCCCTCACCTGTCCCAATGCCAAGATGACCACCGACACCTCCGCGGCCGGAACGCCGCCGCAATCGCTCGTCAACGTCGCCCACGTCGTCTACGGGCTGCACACGCTTTCCCTGGTGATCGGCGCCCTCGGCGCGGCGACGGTCATCGGCACGTTCCTGTTCGGTTGGCCTTCGATCATCGCGGTCATCATCAACTACGTGAAGCGCGGCGAGGCGCGGGGCACGTGGCTGGAATCGCACTTCCGCTGGCAGATCCGCACGTTCTGGTTCGCGTTTCTGTGGGGGGCGATCGTGCTGCTCGTGTCCGCAGTACTGGCCCTGGTCCTGGTCGGCATCGCAACCTGGGTGATCGGGATGGCCGCCCTGGGAATCTGGGCGGTCTATCGCATTGGCCGGGGCTGGCTGCGTCTGAACGACGGCAAGCCGATCGAGGCAAATTGATGTGCAACGTTGCGCAGCGCACGCTTGAGAGGGGATCGACCGCCGGGTAAGCTCGCTTCCCTGATGCACGACCATTGCCGGAGTCACTCACAAGGTGCCGCCCGGTCCGCCCGGTCCGGTGTCCGATGCGACGCCAGCACCGAGCTTCCAAGAACACGATTTTTGGAGTTCACGCATGAATGCCCCCCTGCCTGAATCCGTCCGCCGTGCCCTGACGGAGGTTTCTCTTGACGACAAGTGGACGCTGGAGAGCGGCCGCGCCTACATGAGCGGCACGCAGGCGCTCATTCGCCTGCTGATGCTGCAGCGACAGCGCGACGTGCTCGCCGGCCTGAACACGGCCGGGTTCCTGACCGGCTACCGCGGTTCGCCGCTCGGCGGCGTCGACCAGACTGCGTGGCGCGCGGCCAGGCACCTGCAGAACAACCACGTCAAGTTCCAGCCGGGCCTCAACGAGGACCTTGCCGCGACGAGCGTGTGGGGCACGCAGCAGGTCAACCTGTTCAACGGCGCCAAGTACGACGGCGTCTTCTCGATGTGGTACGGCAAGGGCCCGGGCGTGGACCGTTGCTGCGACGTGTTCAAGCATGCGAATGCCGCGGGCACGAGCAAACACGGCGGCGTGCTGGCGGTCGCGGGCGACGATCACGGCGCCAAGAGTTCGACGCTGCCGCACCAGTCGGACCACATCTTCAAGGCCTGCATGATTCCGGTGCTGTTCCCGGCGACGGTGCAGGAGTATCTCGACCTCGGCCTGCACGGCTTCGCGATGAGCCGGTACGCGGGTGTGTGGGTGGCGATGAAGTGCGTCACCGAGGTGGTCGAGGCATCCGCGTCCGTCATCGTCGACCCGGCGCGGATCGACATCAGGCTCCCGTCCGACTTCGTCATGCCGCCGGGCGGACTGAACATCCGCTGGCCCGACCAGGCGCTCGATCTCGAGGCGCGCCTGCTCGACCACAAGCTGTACGCGGCGCTGGCGTACTGCCGCGCCAACAAGATCAACCACACGGTGATCGATTCGCCGCAGGCACGTTTCGGCATCGTCGCCAGCGGCAAGGCCTATCTCGATACGCGCCAGGCGCTGCACGACCTCGGCCTGGACGACGAAACCTGCGCCCGCATCGGCATCCGCGTGTTCAAGTGCGGCATGGTGTGGCCGCTCGAGGCGCAGACGATCGCCGCCTTCGCCGAAGGGCTGGAGGAGATCCTGGTCGTCGAGGAGAAGCGGCAGATCATCGAATACCAGCTGAAGGAGGAGCTCTTCAACTGGATCGGCAGCGGCAAGCGTATTCCGCGCGTGATCGGCAAGTTCGACGAAAAGGACGGCGGCGAATGGGCTGTGCCGATGGGCAACTGGATCCTGCCCGCGCACTACGAGTTCTCGCCGGTCATCGTGGCGCGTGCGATCGCGCAGCGCATCGGCAAGCTGGAACTGCCGGGTGACGTGCGCGCGCGCATGCAGGCACGCCTTGCCATCATCGACGCCAAGGAAAAGGCGCTCGCCAGGCCGCGCGTGACCATGCAGCGCACGCCCTGGTTCTGCTCGGGCTGCCCGCACAACACGTCGACCCGCGTCCCGCAAGGCTCGCGCGCGATGGCCGGCATCGGCTGCCACTACATGGCGATCTGGATGGATCGCAGCACGTCGACCTACACCCAGATGGGCGGCGAAGGTGTGCCCTGGATCGGCCAGGCGCCGTTCACGAACGAGAAGCACATCTTCTGCAACCTCGGCGACGGCACGTACTTCCACTCCGGTTCGCTCGCGGTGCGCGCCTCGGTGGCGGCGAAGGTGCCGATCACCTACAAGATCCTCTTCAACGACGCCGTTGCGATGACCGGCGGCCAGCCGGTCGACGGCCAGATCACGGTGCCGCAGATCACGCAGCAGATGCATGCCGAGGGCGTGCGCAAGATCGTGATCTTGACCGACGAACCCGGGAAATACGATCGGGCCACCGAACTCGACCGCTCGGCGGTCAACGCACACGGCGCGCCCGCCGGAGCGGCGTGGCAGCTCGCTCCCGGGGTCACGGTGCACCACCGCGATCAGCTCGACCGCATCCAGCGCGAATTGCGCGAGTACCCCGATGTCTCCGTGCTCGTCTACGACCAGACCTGCGCGTCGGAGAAGCGGCGCCGGCGCAAGCGCAACGAGTATCCCGATCCGCCGCGGCGTGTCGTCATCAACGAGCTGGTGTGCGAGGGCTGCGGCGACTGCAGCGTGCAAAGCAACTGCCTGTCGGTCGAGCCGCTCGAGACCGAGTTCGGCCGCAAGCGCCAGATCAACCAGTCGTCGTGCAACAAGGATTTCTCGTGCCTGAAAGGCTTCTGCCCGAGCTTCGTGACGCTGGAAGGCGCGAAGCTCAAGAAGCCGGACAACGCGAGCCGCAAGACCATGGCGCTGCCCGAGCTGCCGCAACCCGAGGTGCCGGCGCTGCCGCAGGTAGGCGCACACGGCACGCTCATCACCGGCGTCGGCGGCACCGGTGTCGTCACGATCGGGCAGCTGATGGGCATGGCAGCGCACCTGGAAGGCAAGAGCCTTTCGGTGCTCGACATGGCCGGGTTGGCGCAGAAGGGCGGCGCGGTGTTCTCGCACGTGCAGATCGGCAATCGACCCGAAGATCTCTTCGCGACCCGCATCGCGATGGGCGAAGCCGATCTCGTGCTGGGTTGCGATCTGATCGTCGCGGCGAGCAACGAGGCGATTTCCAAGATGCGCTCCGGCAATACGCGGGCGGTCCTGAACACGGCCGAATCGCCGACGGCCGATCTGATCAAGAACCCCGACTGGCAGTTCGGTGGCCCTGCCACCGCGCAGCAAGTTCGCGAGGCAATCGGTGACGATTCGCACGCGGCGCTGGTCGACGCTTCCGGCCTGGCGACGGCGCTGCTGGGCGATTCGATCTATACCAACCCGTTCGTACTGGGTTACGCCTGGCAGCGCGGCTGGGTGCCGTTGCGCTACGAGTCGCTCGTGCGTGCGATCGAGCTGAACGCCGTTTCGATCGAAGCCAACAAGCGCGCGTTCGAGTGGGGCCGTGCCACCGCACACGATCTGGAGGCGGTCAGGCGCGCAGCCCTGCCGGAGCAGTCGGCGCAGGTGATCGAACTCAAGCGCACGGCGACCTCGCTGGAGGACATCGTCGCCAAGCGGGTCGAGTTCCTCACCGGCTACCAGAACGCCGCCTACGCCAAGCGCTACGCGGACGTGGTCGAACGGGTGCGGCGCGTTGAGTCGGATCGGCTGCACGGAACGACGAAGCTCGGCGAGGCGGTCGCGCGTTATTACTTCAAGCTGCTCGCCTACAAGGACGAATACGAGGTCGCGCGGCTGCAGTCCGATCCCGCGTTCCGCGCGCGCCTCGCCGCTCAGTTCGAAGGCATCGACGGCAAGAACTTCCAGCTCAACTTCCACCTTGCGCCGCCGCTGCTCGCTAAGCCGGATCCGCAGACCGGCGTGGCGAAGAAGATGCGCTTCGGGCCCTGGATGATGACCGTCTTTGCGCTGCTCGCCCGGCTGAAGGGATTGCGCGGTACAGCGTTCGACATCTTCGGCCATACCACCGAGCGGCGCGCCGAGCGCGCGCTGATCGGCGAATACGAGCAGCTCGTCGACGAACTGCTGGGCAAGCTCAGCGCGGAAAACCACGCGCTCGCGATCGAAATGGCGCGTCTGCCGGAGGAGATCCGCGGCTTCGGCCACGTCAAGGAGCGCAACCTCGCGGCGACGCGCGCGAAGTGGGCCGAGTTGCTGGCGCGGCTGCGTGGTCAGCAGACCGCCCAGGTGATCAAGATGCCGGTCAAGGCCGCCTGAGGCTGCTTCCGGGAAGGCGGCGCAGGTCGGTCAGGGCTTGGGCACGACCTTCGGTACAACCGGTACAGGTCGCGGAGCTGCGGGCGCGACCACCGGCGGGCGCGGGCGCGGAGCCACTCGGGCGGGCCGTGGCCGGACCGCCGGATGCGGCATGAAAACCGGCGGCGCCACGTGCGGAACCGGCTGCCCAGCGACCGGTACGACGTCGGCCAGCCAAAGCGGCAACACGATCAGCGCGCCGCTGTAGACACGCAGGATTTTCATCTGCTCACCCTCCGCGGAACGACGCTACGGTGTCGTGCTGTCGCTTACCGGTAGGGACCTTCGTTAGGGTTGTGAATGATCCAGATCAGGTGACCGGCCGACCAGTCGCCAACGCCTCCCCCGGCGAAGATCAGGCGGCCCATGCCCTTGTAGATCATCTCGTAACGATGCCGGTCGGAGCCGAAGTAGAACGGAATCCACGCCTTGCCGGTGATGTATGCACCCTGGTCGGTCGGCTGGCCAACCAGGTCGAGGACCTGATGCATGCCCATACCGATCTGGAGCTGCGTGAACTTGCTGCCCGGGCCGGGCTTGCCGGTGATCTCGCCTTCCCAGTCGCCCACTCCCTTGACCTTCTGGCCGTAGCCCGCTTCGACCTTCTTCGAATCGACCACCTCGCCCTTGTCGTTCATTCCCGGCCCGTACTTCGAGGCGCTCGGAGCCGGCGCTGGAGCCGCGGCGGGTGCGGGAGCGGGGGCCGGCGCCGCAGCGGGAGCAGGTGCCGGCGAACTGCTCGAGCTCGACGAGCCAATGCCCAGCGATGAGCAACCGGTTGCTACGGCCGCGACGGTGGCGACCGAAAACAGGATCCTTGCGTTCATATCCCCTCCAAAAGAGAAAGACTCGGACTGATCGATTCGTGCCCAGGATGCGGCGCGCGGGTCGTTCGGAGTTACTGCCTCAGTGTGGTCCCTTGCCGCTCCGAACGGCACATCCGCCGATCGCGGCAAGGTAGTGGAACCCGCGTTACCGCAGCGTTACTGGTGCAGCCGGCGGCTCGCTGTTGTCAGGATCGACCGGTTGATTGCGTTGCGATTGAGGAAGCTGTCCTGGAATTCGGCGGGAACGTCGGGCAGCGCGTTGCCGTTGATCCATGCGACTGCTGCGCGCAGCGCCGCAAGCGCATCGTTGCCGCTGCCGAGGGAATCGAAAATCTGGAAGCCGATCCACCATGCCTCGGGCAGGTACATGTCCCACGGACCTACAGCGCCGTCGAAGGGCATCGCGCTGCGGAACGCGGCCGAAGCGGCTTGGCCGTCCCCGGAGCGCAACAGGTGCTGAGCGCGCAGCAATCGCAGCTTGATTGCAATTCCGAAGTGCTCAATCTCTTCGGCGCGGGCCTGCAATCCGGCACACATGCCGGCCGCTTCGTTCGCCGCCATCTCGTGCGTCGCTTCGAGCTGGGCAAGCAGCAACATGTACGGCTCGCCCTCGGCGAGCACCTCGGTCGCTTCCCGCACCTTGGCCCGCCCGGGCCGGCCGGCAGCACGCTCGAGGCGCGCCTCGACCAGCAAGCGCCGTCCGCGTGTCGCGCGCAGCACACCCGCGCCGAGCGGGCTGAGCGCCCTGCGCGCGCGTGCCGGCTGGCCGAGCAGTAACAGTGCATCGGCGAGGTGGTTTTCAACCACCGCGAGCCAGGGCGCGTGTCCGGCCGCGCGAAAGCACCCGGCTGCGGCTTCGAAGTGCGCGACCGCGCGACCCAGCTTTCCCGCTGCCAACAGCAGCTGGCCGAGCTGGCTGTCGAGCGCCGCGGACGGCACGCTGTCGAGGTCGCCCAGGCGCTCGCGCAGGTGGTGCGCGCGCTGAGCGAGCCGCAGCCCCTCCTCGACGCGGCCGAGATTGCTCATCGCACCCGCCAGGTTGCAGGTGCAGGTCTGCACTTCGGCAAGGTTGCCCAGCATCTCGGCGAGGTCGATCGCCTGCATGAGCGCGTGCACGCACTGGCGGCGCAGGTTGGCGACCTGCAGCACGTAGGCGAGGTTGGACCAGAACTTGTAGCGCTGCGCGCGATCGCCTTCGCGCTCGACGAGCAGGCGGAATGGCTCGAGCACCGCGACGCCTTCGCCGGCGCGCTGCGCCTGCGCGAGCCCGATCGCGAGCAGGAGCGCGGCGTCGAACTCGCGCCACGGCGCACCGAGCTTGCGCGCCAGCTCGATCGCCGCACGCGCGGTGCCGATCGCGTTGTCGAACTCGACCGCCATCAGCTGCACGTTGGCGTGGGCGAGCCGCGCCTCCAACTGCTCCGCGTCGCCCTCGGCAAGCGCGAGCAGGTCTTCGCTAACAGCGCGCGCGCGTTCCACGCTTGCGACCACGAGCAGCGATTCGACGCTTTCGCTGCGCGCGCGGAATGCCTCCGCGCGCATGCCGGCACGCTGGAAGCAGCCGTATGCGGCGTCCCAATGCGCCACCTCCTCGACCCGGCGCGACCCCTGGAGCGCGAGTTGCGCCGCGGCGACGTAGGCGGCGCCGGCCAGCGCCCACTCGTGCGCCTGGCTCCGGTGATGCCCGATGCGAACCGGCGGCGCGGCGCGCTGCCCGAGATAACGGGCGATTTCGCGATGCAGCAGGCGCGCGATCGGTACCGGAATCGAGCGCAACGTCGCCTCGAAGATCAGGTCGTGCGCGAACGCGTTCTCGCGGATCACCTGCGCGCTTTCGAGTTCGCGCCATGCTTCGGTCAGATCTAGCGCATGCGTGCCGATCACCTGCGCCGCCAGTTCGGCCGAGAAATCCTGGCCCGCGAGCGCGGCTACGCGCGCCAGCCGTAGTGCGGGCGCCGACAACTGTCCCAGCCGGCGCTCGATCAGCTGCCCGACGCTGCCCGGCGCAGGCAGGTTTGCCACGGTGCCGGTCAACCGGGTGCCGTCCTGCGCCAGCAGGGCATTGAGCGTCTCGAGGATGAAGAGCGGATTGCCGCCGGTATGGCGCGCCAGCGGTTCGGCCCACGCACGCGGATCGAGGTCGGGCAGGGCGAGCGAAGCGAGCAGCGCTTCGATGGCAGCCGCATCGAGCGGAGCGAGTTGCACCTCGACCAGCAGACCGGGGTCGGCCAGGCGGCGCCACTCGGCCAGTTGCGCCGGCCGTTCGTTCGCGCGGACACCGAGTAGCCAGCGCAACCCGGCGTGGCGTTCCGCGTCGATCAAGGCCAATACCGCTTCGAGGCTCGCCTCGTCGGCAAAGTGCAAGTCGTCCACGACGACCGCCTGCAGGCCAGCTTCCCGCCACGCTTGCAGCGCCTGCGTCGCCGCGCGCTGAAGGCGTACTGCCTCGAGCCGATCGGGCGGCGGCGCGCCGAGTTCGGGCAGCAGGCGGGCGAGTTCGTCGCGCACCCACGGCTCGAATGCGAGCGCGTGACGCTGCGACGCCGTCCGCAAGAGCCGCGCGAGCAGTGCATACGGCACGCGCGCGTCGCCGGGCCGCGCGCCGGTCAGCAGAACGTTCGGCTGCGCTCCTGCGAAATCGGTCAGCAGCCGCGTCTTGCCAATGCCCGGTTCGCCGATGACCAGCGCAATGCGCTCCTGCTGCCATGCCTGTTGCAGGAGCTGCCACTCGGTATCGCGCCCCACCAGCCGCGGCGGGCGTAGCACGGCGACCGGGCGCGGCGCGGCTACTGGAACCGGCAGGACGCCGCTCGCTTCGACGAGGCGCGACAGTTCGAGCGTTTCGCGGGCGGGCTGCGCCTTCAGATGATGCGCCAGGACTTGTCGGCACCTTGCGAACGCAGCGAGCGCGGCAGCGCGATCGCCGCGCAGGTAGTGCAGCCGCATCAGGCGGCGATGCGCGTGTTCGAGCAACGGATCGTCGGTGACCAGCCGCTCGGCATACTGCAGGGCAAGCGCGACATGGCCTTCGGTCTCCAGGCGCGAGGCGATTTCGGCCAGCGCATTGCGGCGCGCCGCGCGCCATTGTTCGCGCGCGATGGCGACCCAGTCGTTCAGGTCGATGCAGTCTTCGTACTCGAACGTGCCGAGTAGTTCGCCCGTGCTGGCGGCTGCGTCGTCGCCGAGGCGGGACTGCAGTCCCGTCAGGTCATGGCCGACATCGCCGGCCAGCCGCAGGACGTCATTGACGCTGAGGGCGAGGTCGCGCCCAGCGCGCTTGCGCAGGCGGTGCAGGCGCTGGCGCAGGTTGTTGCGCGCGGCGTCTTCGCCGACGTCGGGCCAGAGCAGGGAGGCGGCCTTGCCACGCGGCGTCGCACCGTCGACGGCGAGGATGGCCAGCAGCGCCGCATCCTTGCGCTCCAGTGGATGCGCGGACCCGTCGGCGAGCAACAGCCGCGGCTCGCCCACCAGCAGCAGGTTCGCCGCGGCGGGCCGGGTCGAAGTTGCGGCGTTGCCCATCGGCAGCTCTGCGAACTGGAGCAGCAGGCGCGTGCGCAGCACGGTGCGTGCCGATTCGCGCGAAGTCCGCCGCTTCGTCCGCCGAAGCATAGCCGCAGGTTCCCCATTGTTGAACCGTCAGGCGTTGTAGCGGCGCAAGCGTTACCGTGGCGTTATCGGATCGTTCGAATCAGGCGCGCTCCCGCGCGCATCGACCCGGAGGCCCGGCGACGATGATCTTCGACCCTCTGCTGCTCGATCTACCCGACCAGTTCGAAACGGAGCGCCTCCTGATCCGTGCTCCGCGGACCGGCGATGGCCGCGTGGTGTACGAGGCGATCGTCGAGACCCTGCAAGACCTGCGGCGGTTTCCGTCGTCGCTGCGCTGGGCCCTCGAGCCACCCTCCGTGGACCGGTCCGAATCGTTCTGCCGCCGCGGCGCGGCGTTCTGGCTCCTGCGCGCGGACCTGCCGATGCTCCTGTTGCACAAGACGACCGGCGAATTCGTCGGCGGGTGCGGCCTGCACCGGTTCGACTGGGCCGAACGGCGCTTCGAAATCGGCTGGTGGTGCCGCAAGCGCTACCAGCGCCAGGGCCTTATCACCGAGGCGGCGCGCGAAGTGATCGCGTACGCGTTCGCGCACCTCGGCGCACGCCGCGTCTTCGCGCTCGGTGACGATGCCAACGCCGCGAGCTGGCGCGTGTGCGAACGCGCGGGGATGACCTACGAGGGGACGCTGCGGGGGGAACGCGCCGATCCGGACGGGACGCGGCGCGACATGCGCATGTACGCCGTCACGCGTTGAGCGGCATCGTTGCGCGGCGTCGGTGCGCGCTCAGTGGAGGAACAACAGCACGACGCTCGTAACCAGTAAGGTCCAGGCAAAGGTTTCGACCAGCAGCGATCGCGCGTGCTCGCGGCGCCGCGCAAGCCGCTCGCGCTGCCGCTCCATCCACAGCGGGCGCGGCGCCTTCCCTTCGTAGGCAGCCCACTGCTCTTCGCTCCACACGGCCATTTCGCCGGCCAGATGAATCAGCGACATCGTTCGCTCCGTTGAACTGAGTAGGTGTACCTACGGTCGGGGAGGAGTCTCGGATGCGAGGGCGTGTCCTGTCTGTCGAATATTGCGGGGCGCGGGGCGGGACTGTCGACGCGGGAGTGTGTCGTCCTGAGCTGCAGGCGCGTGTCTGGGTCGCCAAGCAGCAGCGTTTGCGGCGGTAAGGAACCCGGGTCGCTGACGCGCGGGTTGGTTGCCGCGGACATCGGTTGCGACGCGTCTTCGGGTCGCACGTAGTCGTAGATGCGGAGCCCGTGGACGCCCCGCGTGCGCGCGACGAACTGGTGCAAAGGACCAAGCCGATCACGGTGCAAGCGGCGTGACGAGGCGAACTATCGATGCCGTCTCGAGCGCCGAACCACTCGGCTCTGTGCTTAAAGTCGGCGGCGGCAGAACAGCGATCTGTGGGATCGCCGACGCTTCGAGCTGCGCCAATGTCGCGATGCCGTTCAGAATGCCGAAGGTCGCGACGACGGCCAGCACTGCGGAGCTGATGCGGACAACGATGCGATTCATGGGCTTCCTCTCTGGTGGCGGCGATGACTCGGGGGTGCGCGTGGAGCGGACGCATCGTCTCCCCTGCACTAGATAGAGATCCTTTAGGCGACCCTTAATTGATCTCAATTCCGCGCTAGATTGAGCGACCGGGCGCCTTTCGCCCGAGGGGAAAAGGAGCGTGCGCGACCCGTATCGGTTTGATCGCGCTGAATTGCGGCCCGACGAGCGCGTATTGCTGATCGGTGGCCAGCCTGCCGCGCTGGGCGCGCGGGCGTTTGATCTGTTGCTCGCGCTCGTGGATCGCCGCGAGCGAGTGGTCGCGAAGCAGGAACTCCTCGATGTGGTTTGGCCTGGCGTCGTCGTCGAAGAGCAGAACCTGTACGTCCATATCAACGTGCTGCGCAAGTTGGTCGGCCCGCAGGCGATCGCGACCATTCCCGGACGCGGCTACCGCTTCACCGCGAAGATCGAAGGCGTTGCCGAACAACCCGTATCACCGCACGCTTCAATTGTGGCCACGACACCCGAGGTGCCGAAGGCCAACCTGCCGCGGAATCTGACGCCGCTCGTCGGCCGGGACGCTGATCTCAATGAGCTAGCTGCCGAGATGCGGCAGCACCGTCTGGTTACCGTGGTTGGCGCCGGTGGCATAGGCAAGTCGTCGCTGGCGCGCGCGATGCTGGGTGAAGCCGCGCGTCACTTCGCGCAGGGCATCTGCTGGGTGGAGCTCGCAACGCTGCCTGCCGACAACTCAGCAGCCGAAGCGGTGTCCGCAGCAATCGCCGCATGCCTGGGGCTGCGCCTGTCCGGGGCTGACCCGCTGGCGGCGCTCGGCGCGGCCGTGACGCCATTCGAGGTGCTCATCGCACTCGATAACGCCGAGCATCTGCAGCCCGCTCTTGCGCGCGTCGCGGAAGCGTTGCTGCAATCCGCGCCGCGGGCGCGACTCTTGATCACGAGCCAGATTCCGCTCAATGCGAAAGGGGAGCAGCTCTACCGTCTCGGGCCGCTCGGCTGGCCGCCGGGGCGAGTCACGGCAGTCGAAGCGATGCGCTACGGCGCGGTAGCGCTCTTTGTCGCGCGCGCGCAAGCACAGGATCGGCGTTTCGCCTTGAGCGACGAGAACGCGGAGCAGGTGGTCGCGCTGTGCCGCGTGCTCGACGGCTTGCCGCTTGCCATCGAACTCGCCGCGGCACGATTGGGGTCGCTGGGCTTGCGGGGGTTGTGCAGCGGGCTCGACCAGCGCCTGCGCCTGCTCACGCACGGCCCACACACAGCACCGGCCCGGCAGCAGACGCTGCGCGCGTCGCTCGAATGGAGCCACGGCCTGCTCGGTACGGACGAGCAGAAGGTGCTACGGCGTCTTGCGGTCTTCGTCGGCAGTGCATCGCTCGAAGCGATCCAACAGGTGACGGCCGATGAATCGCTCGATGAGTGGGCCGTGGTCGATGCGCTCGGAGTGCTGGTCGATCGGTCCTTCGTCGCGATGCTCGACATGAACGAGTCACCGCGCTATCGGCTGCTCGACACGCCGCGCGCGTTCGCGCTGGAGCGGCTCGCTGCATCGAGCGAGATGCCCGCGGTCCGGGCGCGCCATGCCGCCGTGCTGTGCCAGCACTTCGAGCACGTCTACGCTGACGTGCAGAGCGGAAGCCTCGGCGTCGAACGCGGGTTCGATAGTCTCGAGCCGGATCTCGACAACGTGCGTGCCGCCTTTGCCTGGACGCTGGCTCACGATGCAGCGTGCGCGGTCGCGCTTTGCGGCAGCGTAATGGGTGCGTGCCCGTTTCACTCGATCCCCGAACGGCTTGCGATGTGGCAGGCAATCGAGCCGTTGCTAACGAGCGATGTGCCCGTCGGCCTGCGGGCGCGGGCGGCGCTCGAGACGAGCCATCTCGCAGGGAACCTGCAAGGTGAAGCGACGCGTGCTCATGTCGAACAGGCCGTGCGGCAGTTCCGCGACCTGGGTGACCGCTTCATGCTTTACCGCGCCCTGTCCAGGCTGGTGCGCCTGCTCGCCCGGGACGACGCTGCAGCGGCCGACGCGGCATTGGTGGAGATGCGGCAACTCGAGGACCCAGCCTGGCCAGCGGCACGGCTCGAGTGGGGTGCACAGGCCGAAACGATCTTGGCCTCTCACGACCCGAGCCCTTCGCTCGAGCGCGCCTATCGCCTAATGGCGTTGGAGAAGGAGGCCAACTCCCCCAACTTTTTCGGGTTGGAGACCGTGGTCGACATCGAACTGGGGCAGCGTCATGCCGCAGCGGCGCTCAGCGCCGCGCTGGAGCTTGTCGCCCGGTTTGAAGGGACCCGGTACCGCAGACGCCTGAGCATCGCCCGGGCCCAGCTGCTACAGGCGTGGCTCGCCAACGACGATGTCCGTCAAGCGCGTGCTTTGGCGTTGGTGGGCTGGCCCGACGCCGGCTTGTTTCATGGACACACCGCATGGTGGAGCGACGGCCTGGCTCTCCTGGCCGTTCTTGAAGGCCGCGCTCGCACCTCCGCGCTGCTGCGCGGATTCGCCGAATCGCGCTACGCGGTCGCTCAGAACAAGCGTGACAAAGCCGAAGCCGTCACCGTCGAGAGAGCTGAGGCGTTGGCACGCGCGTCCATCGGAGATGAGGATTTCGATCGCCTGATGTCCGCAGGTCGCCAGATGCGCGAGGGAGAGATCGGCGCCCTGGCTCTTGCAGAGGAGGACTACCACCCGCCCCAGGAACGATAGGCAAGGCGACGGTTGTTCTTAGCAGGCGCGCCCTGTGGCTTGGTACGTGCACCACGACCCCAATCGTGCGCCTCGCGAGGCACCTCGCCGCCCTCGGCGCGGCAGGCGGTGCCGCGGAGGGTGCATACGGCGGCACCGAGCAGCGCAGAGCCGGGGGCGGTGTGCGCAGCGCGCTTCATACCTCTGACTCGCGGCGTCCTGTCTGAGCGGAGCGAACGCAGTGAGCGCAGCGAGTTGCGCGGCGCGCCTCCGGATCGAGCAGCGCAGGGCAGTCGATGCGAAGCATCGACCGCCGACGTCTGCACCCGGAGCGGTACCGCCTGTCGCGCAGAGCGTGCACAGCCTAGGCGGTGGCGGCGGCAGACTCCGCCTGTTGCGCCGTGATTCCTCGCCCTCGACTCTCACGTCGTTCGGGATGACATGGATGTGGATGCCCCGGGCGTGGCGGTGGGAGTCTCGATCCCTACTGCCTAGAATCACGCCGCGCGGACTTCGGCGAGGAGTTCAATCGTGGGCAAGACCTGCAAGGCGAGCGAGGCGGTCGCCGGCATTCCCGACGGCGCGACGCTGATGATCGGCGGCTTCATGGCGGTGGGCTCGCCGCGGCGCCTGATCGACGAGCTGGTGCGCCAGGGCAAGCGCGACCTGACCGTGATCGCGAACGACACCGCACGTCCGGGCGTCGGCATCGGCAAGCTGATCTCGGCGCGGCTCGTGCGACGCGTCGTCACCAGCCACATCGGCACCAATCCGGAAACCCAGAAGCAGATGCTTGCGGGCGAAATCGAGGTCGAACTCGTTCCGCAAGGGACACTCGCCGAGAGGATCCGCGCCTCCGGCTTCGGCCTCGGTGGCGTGCTGACCCCGACCGGCGCCGGAACCACCGTGCAGGAGGGCAAGCGAACGCTCGAGATCAACGGGCGCGTCTTCCTGCTCGAGCTGCCGCTGCACGCGGATTTCGCGCTCGTCAACGCCCGCCGTGCCGATCACATCGGCAACCTCACCTATGCGATGACCGCACGCAATTTCAATCCGCTGATGGCGATGGCCGCCGACGTCGTCATCGCGGAGTCGCAGGAGATCGTGCCGGTCGGCGTGATCGCACCCGACGACGTCATGACCCCTGCCGTGCTGGTGGACCGCTTGATCGCGAAGGAACGGCCCAATGGATGACAAAACCCTGATCGCGCGGCGCGTCGCGCAAGAGCTCAAGGCCGGCTATCTCGTCAATCTCGGCATCGGCCTGCCGACGCTGGTGGCGAGTTTCGTGCCGCGCGAAGCGAACATCTTCTTCCAATCCGAAAACGGGATCGTCGGCATGCAGGTCATCCCGGAGGAGGGATTGGAAGCGGAGGACCTGACGGATGCAGGCGGCAGTCCGATCAGCGCCTTGCCGGGCGCGGCGACGTTCGACAGTGCGATGTCGTTCGGCCTGATCCGCGGCGGACACCTCGACGTCACGGTGCTGGGCGGCCTCCAGGTCGACCGCAAGGGCCGGCTGGCGAACTGGATGGTGCCTGGAAGCATGGTGCCCGGCATGGGCGGCGCCATGGATCTCGTAACCGGCGCGCGGCGCGTGATCGTGGCGATGACGCATACCGCCAAGGGAAAGCCGAAGATCGTCGAGGCGTGCTCACTGCCGCTGACCGCGGAACGCCGCGTCGACCTGATCGTGACCGAACTCGCCGTGATCGAGCCTGTCGCCGACGGATTGCTCCTGAAGGAGGTGGCGCCCGGCGTCGACGTCGAAACGGTGCAGCGTGCCACCGGCGCGCAGCTGATCGTCCGGGGCCAGATTCCGGCGATGAACGTCGGCTGAGTCGCCGCCGGCTACCGCTCCGGCAGTGGAATGAACTCGGTCTCCCCGGGAACGGCCGGAAACCGGCGCGATCCGCGCGCAGGCGTGTAGACGCTCCACTGCTCCTTGGCCCGTTCGATGCGTTCGCGTGAACTGGCGACGAAGTTCCACCACAGGAACCGGTCGCCGAGCGGCGCACCGCCGAGCAGCATCAGGCGCGCGGATTCCTTCGCCACGATCGTCGCGCTGCCGCCGGCCAGCACCGCGAGTTCGCCGGCCGCCGCAGCCTGGCCGTCGATATCGATCGTGCCTTCAGCCAAAAGGAGCGCGCGCTCGGCGTGCTCGGCGGGAATGTCCAGCGCCGCGCCCGACTGCATCTCGAGCGCGCAATACAACGTCTCGGAAAACACGGGCACCGGGGAGCGCTGGCCGAAAGCATGGCCGGCGATCACGCGGATCGCCGCACCCGGCCGTTCGATCAAGGGCAGGTCCCGCGCCGGGCAGTGAACGAACGAGGGCTCGGCATCCTCGTGTTCGAGCGGCAGCCCCACCCACGTCTGCACGCCATGGGCCTCGACCGCGCGGCCGCGCAGGTCGTCGGGCGTGCGTTCGCTGTGCACGATGCCGCGGCCGGCCGTCATCCAGTTGACGTCGCCGGGCTCGATGCGCTGGACGCAGCCGATCGAGTCGCGATGGACCATCGCGCCCGCGAACAGGTACGTGACCGTCGCGAGGCCGATGTGCGGATGTGGCCGCACATCCATCGCACGGTGCGGTGGGATGGTCGCCGGACCCAGGTGATCCACGAACACGAACGGCCCGACGAAGCGGCGCTTCGGGTGCGGCAGCACGCGCGTGACCGGCAGGCCGCCGACGTCGGTGCTGCGACCGCGCAGGAGGAGATCGATGGGCATGGCCGATTATCGCGCCCGGTCGCCTCGCGCGAGCGCATCGGGAATCCGGTTCGTGTCGGTTTCGAGGTCCCAGGCTTGCGCGACGACACGCCAGACGCCCGCGTCGCGCACCAGAAGGATGGCACTGACGTCGCGGGTCACGGTCGAGCCGTTCTCGAGCATCTCGCAGCCGGCAAACGCAACCGCTACGTTGCCGAAGACACGGACCTCGCAACCGAGCAGCGCTTCCTCGAACGACGCGAGCTTGCCTTCGGCCCGCAGCTGGTTCATGCGCTCGATGAATTGCTCGACCGTCTGGTGCCGAACCGGCCGTGCCGCGGGGAAGAGTCGTGCGTCGGGAACGAACCTGCGCGCGAAGGCGGCCCAGCCCGGATCCCTGGTCTGCGACCAATTGAGACTTCGAAACTGGGCGGCGACGACCTCCCTGATCAGCGCGGCGTCGTCAGCCTCGGAGCCTCGTTCCAAGGTCATGTTGCTCCAGTCGAAGTTCCGGACGCTGCGTCATGCCGCGGGCCGGCCGGAGCACGCCCTTGCGCTGGCAGATCGTCATCACAAAATCGTACGATCACTTCGTCGCGGCACCGACAAGGCACTCACCCGGCACCTCGAACCCATCACGCGATTCGAAACCACGCATCGAGCCTTCTACTTCGTTCCACACGGACTCGCGTTCGTGAGGGGACAGGTGAGCCATCATGGCATTGAATGCACCGAAAGCTTCTCGGGCGAGCCGCACGTATTCGGCGGTACTGGCCATGCTCAGCGGCACCGGCACGGCGCGAACCTCGGGCTCGGCAAATCCGGCCTGACGGAAGACACCTTCGAGCACCCCGGGACCGCCAAGGCTGAACGGCCCGGGTTGCCCCGGAGCGGGAGGCCGGAGCTGCGCGCGCCGGCGAATGATGGAAATCGGCATGGCGCCCCAACTGTTTCGATCGGGCGTGGAAAAGACAACGACGGTGACGCGACCGCCCGCTCTCAGAGCACGGCGCCACTCGCGTAGCGCGGTCACGGGGTGTGGCATATACATCAGACCAAGCCGACACAGCACCGTATCAAAGGAAGCATCGGGGAGATCCAATCTCTCGCCGTCCATGGCGCGCGTCTCAATCTGTTCGAGTCCGCGTTCCCGGGCGACCTGGAGCGCAAGCTCGACGATCCCTTCCGAGATGTCCGTCGCCAGCACGTAACCGGCAGAGCCAACTCGTTCGGCGGCACTGACCGCCGGTTCACCCGCGCCGGCGGCGACGTCCAGGACGCGCTGACCCGGCTGAATCCGGGCCAGGTCGAGCATCTGGCGGGTTACTTCCCCGTACCAACGATCCAGAGTGGGATTCCAGCGTCGCCACGCCGCGCCGTCCTTGTTCCATTGCTCTCGCTGCGCGTTCTTGTACTTCGCTGCATCGAATGAGAGTTGCTGTTCGGCCACGCAATTCCTCCGTTGGATCAGACCTTGATGTTGTTTCGCGGTGCGGGACTCAGCAGTGATTCCAGAACTGTTCGTCATAAGGTCGCAGATCGACCTCGAAGGTCCACGCGCTGCGTCCCTGTCGGTGAATGGCGAGCAGGGCATCCGCGATGTCACGCGGGTCGGCGCGAGGACCTTCCCCGCGGTCTCCCGGGTCCTCGTCGATCTCGGCATCGATCAGGACGTGGGCGACGTGGATACCCCGAGGCCATAGCTCTCTTGCCATGACCTGCGCGAGTGCGCGCCGTCCGAACTTGCCGACCGCCTGACTCAGATGACGCTCGCGACCGACGATGGAAGAGGTCGAGCCGATGATGAGGATCGTTCCATTGCGGTTTTCGAGCATCTGCCGCGCGACCACGCTGCAAACGAGGAAGGCGCCGAGACAGTTGCTGCGCCAACAGTCTTCGAACGCCGGTGCCGTGATCTCCAGCGCCTGCCCGGGCACCGTTTCTTCGATCGAATAGACCACGAGTGAAGGTATGCCCACACTCTGCCGAATGGTCTCAAATCCGTCGCGAACCTGACGCTCGTCCGTCGCGTCGATCGCGAGCGTGTGCACCTCCGCACCTTCTGTCCGCAGTCGCGCGGCAACTTCGTCGAGCCTGCTCGTTCGGCGCGCAATGAGAACCACCTTGTGGCCGGCCGCCGCGAGTCGGCTTGCCAATGCATGTCCAAAACCCGGGCCGGTCCCGACGATTACCGCGGGACCGGTCATCGGCTCGACGTGCCGGTCCCTCCTTGACCCGGCGGGCTGGTGAAGCCGAGCGGCCGGGCGAAGCGCGAAGGTGCGCGCTGAGTCGCTGAAGGATCGTTCAAGTTCGTATTGCCCCGGCGAGAGGGGTGTGGTGCGACGAAATGCGTAGATCAGACTCAATGTTCCGATCCTGAGAGTTCTCCGCCTCTTCAGGTCACCCCATAGGGTCGCGACAAGCCGCTCTAGCACGCGCAGCCCCTCCCCAGGCTGAGTAGTACAAAACAGGAGCCCACTGTAACAGTGGACCACGCAGCGCGAATACGCGATACGAGGCAGGCGACGATCGGCGGCACACAACGCAGCCCTCGAAGGGTTTGCACCGATGGCTCCGCAGCGTTGCGCCGAGCAGCGACAGGGCATCCGGATTATGCAAAGCGCTACCGCATCAGCAGCGCAACCACCGCCCCAGCAAGCAGCCACAAGTAGCTCGCATGCACTTCGACGCGCCTGATGCACCCGGCAGCATGCGCCCCGCACACGCGGCCCGCGCTCATGCGATGGCGTGGGCGCGCTTCGAGTTCCATCGCGACGAACTCGATCCACTTGTCTTCGATGCGACCCGCCGCCACGTCCCTGAAGTCGTTCATCGCTGCGCCTCCCTCGATATGCACGTTGTTCGAAGGACCGCAGTGTGCGGACGGCGGCGCGCACGAGCGACGGAGAATCCGACACGCCGGCCCCCTTTGATTGGGGGGATGGCGTACGGTCACGCGAGGAACAGGCGGTACGCCGGGTTGTTGCTCTCGTCCCAATGGCGATAGCCGAGCGACGCCAGGAACTTCCTGAACTGGCGCTTCTCGTTCGGCGGCACCTGCATGCCGACCAGGATGCGGCCGTAGTCGGCGCCCTGGTTGCGATAGTGGAACAGCGAGATGTTCCAGTTCGGCGACATGCTGGAGAGGAACTTCATCAGCGCGCCCGGGCGATCGGGGAACTCGAAGCGATACAGCAGTTCGTGCCCGGCGAGCGGCGTGCGCCCGCCGATCATGTGGCGCAGGTGCAGCTTGGCGAATTCGTCGTCGGTGAGGTCCAGGGTCGGGAAGCCGGCCTTCTCGAAGGTGCGCGCGAGCACGCGTGCGTCGTCGCGCCGGGTGAGCTGCACGCCGACGAAGATGTGCGCGACGCGCGGGTCGGCGATGCGATAGTTGAACTCGGTCACGTTGCGATCGCCGACCAGCGCGCAGAAGCGCTTGAAGCTGCCGCGCTCCTCGGGAATCGTCACCGCGAACACCGCTTCGCGCTGCTCGCCGACCTCGGCGCGCTCGGCGACGAAGCGCAGGCGGTCGAAGTTCATGTTCGCCCCGCAGGCGATCGCCACCAGCGTCTTGTGCCGGATCTTCTCCCGCTCGACGTAGGCCTTCGCGCCGGCGATCGCGAGCGCCCCGGCCGGCTCCAGGATCGAGCGCGTGTCCTGGAACACGTCCTTGATCGCCGCGCACAGCGCGTCGGTGTCGACCGCGATCACCTCGTCGACGTACTTCCGGCACAGCTTGAATGTCTCCGAGCCGACCAGGCGCACCGCCGTGCCATCCGAGAACAGCCCGACGTCGTGCAGCTGCACCCGTCGGCCCGCGGCGAGCGAGCGTTTCATCGCGTCGGAGTCTTCGGTCTGCACCCCGATCACCTTGATCTCGGGCCGCAGCGCCTTGATGTAGGCGGCCACGCCCGAGATCAGGCCGCCGCCGCCGATCGCGGCGAACACCGCGTGCACCGGGCCGTGCTCCTGCGGGTGGTGCTGGCGCAGGATCTCCATGGCGACCGTGCCCTGGCCCGCGATCACGTCGGGGTCATCGAACGGATGAACGAACGTCAGCTGCTCCTTGCGCTGCAGCTGCAGGGCGTGTGCATACGCATCCGAGTACGAATCGCCGAACAGCACCACGTCGGCGCCGCGCGCGCGCACCGCGTCCACCTTGACCTGCGGCGTCGTCACCGGCATCACGATCACGGCGCGGCAGCCCAGCTTTGCCGCGGCCAGCGCAACGCCTTGTGCGTGGTTACCGGCGCTGGCGGCGATGACGCCGCGTTTCAACTGCTCCGCGGGCAGATTGACCATCTTGTTGTAGGCGCCGCGCAGCTTGAAGCTGAACACGGGCTGCAGGTCCTCGCGCTTGAGCAGCACCTTGTTGTCCAGGCGCTCCGACAGCTGCGGCGCGACGTCGAGCGGCGTCTCGACGGCCACGTCGTAGACGCGCGCATTCAGGATGCGGCGCAGGTACTCGTTGGCGGGCATCTCGCCTTCCTCTCCCTCGTCTCGGCTCGTTTGCGCCGCAGTGTACCCAGCGCAGGTGCTCGCTCAGGTGCCCGTACCATTCGCCCATGCAAGACCAGGCGCCCCCTTTCGCCGGCCTGACTCCGGACGTGGTGCTGAATGCGATCGATTCGATCGGGTTCGCCACGTCCGGGCAACTGCTCGCGCTCAACAGCTATGAGAACCGCGTGTTCCAGGTCGGGCTCGACGAGCCGCTTCCCGGCGGCGCGAAGTTCATCGTCGCCAAGTTCTACCGCCCGCAGCGCTGGAGCGACGCGCAGATCCTGGAGGAGCATGGGTTCGTCGCCGAACTCGACGCGGCCGAGATTCCGGCCGTGCCCGCGCTGGCGGCCGCCGGGCGCACGCTGCATCGCTTCGAAGGTTTCCGCTTCGCGGTGTTCGAACGCCGGGGCGGCCGCGCGCCGGAACTCGGCGATCGCTCCGTGCGGGAGTGGATTGGACGCTTCATCGGGCGCATCCACGCGGTGGGCGCGCGCAGCGACTACGTCGAACGACCCCTGCTCGACGTGCAGACGTTTGGCGTCGAGCCGAGCACGTACCTGCTCGCGCATTCCTGGCTGCCGCCCGACGTGCGCGAGGTCTATCGCGGCGTGGTCGCGCAGGCGCTCGACGGGGTTGCGGCGTGCTACCGGCGCGCCGGCGCGGTGCGCAGCCTGCGCCTGCACGGCGACTGTCACGAGGGCAACGTGCTGTGGACCGAAGGCGCCAAATCGAGCGGCCCGCACTTCGTCGACTTCGACGACAGTCGCATGGGGCCCGCCGTGCAGGACCTGTGGATGCTGCTCTCCGGCGATCGCACCGAGATGCAGGAGCAGCTGGCCGACGTGATCGCGGGCTACGAGGACTTCCGCGAATTCGACCGCGCGGAGCTGCATCTCGTCGAGGCGCTGCGCACGTTGCGCCTGATCCACTATTCGGCCTGGATCGCGCGCCGCTGGCACGACCCGGCTTTCCCCGCGGCCTTCCCGTGGTTCGACACTCCGCGCTATTGGGAAGCGCGCATCCTCGAACTGCGCGAGCAGGTCGCAGCCATGCAGGAGGCGCCGCTCGTCGTCTGAGCAATCGTTGCCGGAATCGGGTGGCGTGCGACCACCGGATGTCATTCCGAGCGGCAGGAGAGGCGCAGGCGACGAATCTCGACGTTCGAGAAGAAGGCCCCGGCGCGGATCCACGCGGATGAACGCGGATGCGGCAATTCTTTTGATCCGCGCAAATCCACGCAATCCGCGCGTGACAACACTACCGGGCTCGAGTGCGCGATTGCGCAGATTGCTTCGGGCCGCTCAAATCGCGCCCGCCCCCGAAGGGAGAAAGAACATGAACAACAAGCTGGCAGCGGAATTCTTCGGTACGTTCTGGCTCGTCTTCGGGGGATGCGGATCCGCCATCTTCGCCGGCGCGTTCCCCGAGTACGGGATCGGGTTCGCGGGCATCGCGCTCGCTTTCGGACTGACGGTGCTGACCATGGCCTACGCGGTGGGTCCGATCTCCGGCGGGCACTTCAATCCGGCCGTCACGGTCGGGCTCGCCACCGCGGGGCGATTCGCGTGGAAGGACGTACTGGGCTATGTCATCGCGCAAGTGATCGGCGCGATCGCCGCCGCCGTGGTGCTTTACCTGATCGCGACGGGAAAGCCCGGCTTCGAAGCCGGCGGCTTCGCGTCGAACGGCTACGGCGAAAGGTCGCTCGGCAAGTACGGGTTCTCCTCCGCGCTGATCATCGAGATCGTGCTGACGATGTTCTTCCTGCTGGTGATCCTCGGCAGCACGGGCAGGCGCGCCGCCGCGGGCTTTGCGCCGATCGCGATCGGCCTTGCGCTGACGTTGATCCACCTGATCGCCATTCCCGTGACGGGCACCTCCGTCAATCCCGCCCGGTCCACCGGGGTGGCGCTGTTCGCCACCAACGGCGCGCTGGCGCAGCTATGGCTGTTCTGGGTCGCACCGATCGTCGGCGCGGTCGTCGGTGGCGTGATCTGGAAGTGGCTCGATCGCGAGGCGTAAGCAGCGGTTTTTCGACTCGCGTCGGCGCACGGGGCGGGATCTCGCCACCCGAACGGCGTCCCTCGGGGTCCGCGGCCTCGGTAGCGGCGCAACCGATACACTGGACACGAGCGCTGCCTGCGCCCCGCCGCTGTCGATGAACGCCGCCCTGCCTGCTTCCACCGCCGAGACCCCCACCGACTCCGACGCACCACCTCGCCTGCGCGAGATTCCGTACAACTACACGTCGTTTTCCGATCGTGAAATCGTGCTCCGCCTGCTCGGCGAGGAGGCGTGGCACGTCGTCGAGGAACTGCGCGCGGAACGGCGTACCGGGCGCTCGGCGCGCATGCTCTACGAGGTGCTTGGCGACGTCTGGGCCGTGCAACGCAATCCCTACCTGCAGGAGGACCTGCTCGACAATCCGCGCCGGCGCGGCCTGCTGATCGACGCCCTGCATCACCGGCTCGGCGAAATCGAGAAGCGGCGCGATCCGTCGGATGTCGAGCGCGACGTCAAGGTGAGTTTCCTGCTCACGGTCGCACGCCGCTGCGTGACTGCATTTTCCGAGCAGTTCCGCAGCACCTGGGATCTGCGCAAGCGTGCGCTGCGGCTCTTCACGAAACACACACGCCGCGACAACGTGCGCTTCGATGCGTTCGCGCGCGTCTCGCACGTCACCGATGCCACCGACTGGCGCGTTGAATACCCGTTCGTCGTCCTGGCGCCGGATCGCGAAGTCGAAGTGCCGTTCCTCGTGCACGCGTGCGCGGAACTCGGCCTGACGGTGATTCCGCGCGGCGGCGGTACCGGCTACACCGGCGGCGCGGTGCCGCTCACGCCGCGCTCGGCCGTGATCAACACGGAAAAGCTGGAAACGATGAGCGGGGTCGAGCCCGCGCCTCTGCCTGGCCTCGATGCCCCGGTGCCGACGATCTTCACCGGCGCGGGCGTCGTGACGCGGCGGGTGGCCGATGCAGCGGATACCGCGGGCCTCGTGTTCGCGGTCGATCCGACTTCGGCGGACTCGAGTTGCATCGGCGGCAACATCGCGATGAACGCGGGCGGAAAGAAGGCGGTGCTCTGGGGCACTGCGGTCGACAACCTCGCCTCTTGGCTGATGGTCGACCCGGAGGGCAACTGGCTCGAGGTGCAGCGGCTCGGCCACAACCTCGGCAAGATCCACGATGCGCCCACGGCGCGCTTCGCGCTCACCTGGCGCGACGGGCGCGAGCATCCGGGCAAGGCGAACATCCTGCGCACCGAAACGCTGGAGATCCCCGGCAGCAGCTTCCGCAAGGTCGGGCTCGGCAAGGACGTCACCGATAAATTCCTCGGCGGCCTGCCCGGCGTGCAGAAGGAGGGTTGCGACGGGATCATCACGTCGGCGCGCTGGATTCTCCATCGGATGCCCGCGCACATCCGCACGGTGTGCCTCGAATTCTTCGGCACCGCACGCGACGCGGTGCCGTCGATCGTCGAGATCAAGGACTTCCTCGATACGCGGCCGGGCGGCGCGATCCTCGCCGGTCTCGAGCACCTCGACGAGCGCTACCTGCGCGCCGTCGGCTACACGACCAAGTCGCGCCGCGGCGGGCTGCCGAAGATGGTGCTGATCGGCGACATCGTCGGCCACGACGATGCGGCGGTCGCGCGCGCCGCCTCCGAGGTGGTGCGCATCGCCAATGCGCGCGCCGGCGAGGGGTTCACGGCGGTGAGCACCGAGGCGCGCAAGAAGTTCTGGCTCGATCGCAGCAAGACCGCGGCGATTGCCAGGCACACCAACGCCTTCAAGCTCAACGAGGACGTCGTCATTCCGCTCGAGAAGCTGGGCGAATATACCGACGCGATCGAGCGCATCAACATCGAGCTGTCGATCCGCAACAAGCTGGCGCTGCTCGATGCGCTGCAGGCGTGGGTGGCGACGCCGTTTGCGCTGGGCAAGACCGGCGATGTCGAGTTCGACCGGCTGCCGCGCGCCGAGATCCTCGGCGATCGGGTCGAGCAGGCGATCGAGTTGATCGAAGCGACGCGGCGGAGCTGGACGTATCTGCTGGAGAATTTCGATACGATGGCGCCCCCCCTCCCCAACCCTGCCCCGCAGGCGAGCGAGGGTCAGGGAGGGGGCCGAAGAATCATCGAACTCCTCCAGGACCGCTCCCTGCGCGTCTCCTGGAAGGCCGAGGTGCGCGCGCCGCTCGAGCGCATCTTTTCCGGGACGGCGTTTGCGCCGGTACTCGCGGAATGCAATGCAATCCACAGGCGGGTGCTGCACGGGCGCGTGTTCGTCGCCCTGCACATGCATGCCGGCGACGGCAACGTGCACACCAACGTGCCGGTGAACTCCGACGACTACGAGATGCTGAACACCGCGCACAACGCGGTGGCGCGCATCATGCGGATCGCGCGCGGCCTCGGCGGCGTCATCTCCGGCGAACATGGCATCGGCATCACCAAGCTCGAGTTCCTGGAGCCGGAGGAGATGCACGCGTTCCGCGAGTACAAGGAACGCATCGATCCGCTGGGCCGCTTCAACAAGGGCAAGCTGCTGCCGGGCGCCAACCTCGCCAACGCGTACACGCCCAGCTTCGGGCTGATGGGCCACGAGTCGCTCATCATGCATCAGTCGGACATCAACTCGATCTCCGACGCGATCAAGGACTGCCTGCGCTGCGGCAAGTGCAAGCCCGTCTGCGCCACTCACGTGCCGCGCGGCAACCTGCTCTATTCACCGCGCAACAAGATCCTCGCCACGTCGCTGCTCATCGAAGCGTTTCTCTACGAAGAACAGACGCGACGCGGCGTTTCCCTCAAGCACTGGGACGAGTTCTCCGACGTCGCGGAGCACTGCACCGTGTGCCACAAATGCGCCACGCCGTGCCCGGTCGACATCGATTTCGGCGACGTCAGCATGGCGATGCGCGATCTCCTGCGCCGCATGGGAAAGAAGCGCTTCAACCCGGGGCTCGCGGCGTCGATGTTCTTCCTCAACGCCACCAATCCGGAGACGATCCGCCTGGCGCGCAAGCTGATGATCGGCTGGGGCTACCGCATGCAGCGGATCGGCGCGCGCGTCCTGCGTGCGTTCGGCCGCTCCCAGGCACGTCGCCCGCCGGCCTCCACCGGCAAGCCGCGCATCGGCGCGCAGGTGATCCACATCGTCAACAAGAAGCTGCCGGGCAACCTGCCCAAGCGCACGGCGCGCGCGCTGCTCGACATCGAAGACGCGCGCTACGTGCCGATCATCCGCGATCCGCAGAAGACCTCGGCCGAGGCGGAGGCGGTGTTCTACTTCCCTGGCTGCGGCAGCGAGCGCCTGTTTTCGCAGGTCGGCCTCGCGACGCAGGCGATGTTGTGGCATGTCGGCGTGCAGGCGGTGCTTCCGCCGGGCTACCTCTGTTGCGGCTACCCACAGCGGGGCGCAGGCCAGGCCGACCGCGCCGACAAGATCACGACTGACAACCGCGTGTTGTTCCACCGCGTCGCCAACACGCTCAACTATCTCGACATCAGGACCGTCGTGGTGAGCTGCGGCACGTGCTACGACCAGCTGCTCGACTACAAGTTCGAGGACATCTTCCCCGGCTGCCGCATCCTCGACATCCACGAGTACCTGCTCGAGCGCGGCGTCGCGCTCTCGGGCATCACCGGCGTGCGCTACATGTATCACGACCCCTGCCACTCGCCGATGAAGCAGCAGGACCCGTTGAAGACGGTGAACGCGTTGCTGCGGACCGCCGACGGCGTGCCGATCGCCAAGAACGATCGCTGCTGCGGCGAAAGCGGAACCTTCGCGGTCGCACGCCCGGACATCGCCACCCAGGTGCGCTTCCGCAAGGAGGAGGAAATCCGCAAGGCGGCCGCGCGCCTGCGCGCCGAGCCGGCACGCGCCGAAGCGGACGACGGGACGAACCAAGCCTTCAGTGGCGCGGTGAAGGTGCTGACCGCGTGCCCGTCCTGCCTGCAGGGCCTGAAGCGCTACAACGACGATGCCAACACCGACGCCGACTACATCGTGGTCGAGATCGCACGACGCGTCCTGGGCGAGAACTGGCTGCCGGAATACGTCGCGCGCGCCAACCGAGGCGGCATCGAGCGTGTATTGCTGTGACGGTCAGCGGGCCGTGCTCCTCACGTTTCGATCGGGGCGCACAATGGCGCAGAAGCCGAAAATTGCGGATTCCGGGTGCCGATGCAACCCTGCCCGTTGTGTGCCGAGGACGGTGGCGTCGTTGCGCTTCGCAACGAACTCCTCCGCGTCGTCCTCGTCGAGGATCCGGACCTGCCGGGCTTCGTGCGCGTGATCGTGAATGCGCACGTACGGGAAGTCACGGACCTCGATCGTGCCGCGCGTATGCGCCTTCTGCAAACCGTCTTCGCGGTCGAGGAAGTGCAGCGCCGGTTGTTCTCTCCGACCAAAATAAACCTCGCGAGCCTGGGCAATGTCGTGCCGCACGTCCACTGGCACGTCATTCCGCGCTTCAGCGACGATGCGTTCTACCCGCAGAGCGTCTGGAGTCCGCGCCAGCGCGACACACCCGCTGCGACGCTGCTCGCACGGCGGGCCCGCTTGCAGGAGTTGCAACAGCACCTGGCCGAGACGCTCGGCCCTCTCTAGCGGACCGGCAACGTCAGCGTTTCATCCCGAGGAGCACACGCGACAAGGGATCTCGAGCCCTTGCGCAAGGCCGAGATTCTTCTTGGGGGCCCGACCCCGGGGTCGGAATGACGTGCTGGTCTCCCAGCCTCATTGGGAGACGCTCCCCGGAGGAGAAGCCGGCGGGCTGCTCACCGAGCACGGCATTGCGTGCCTCTGGCGACCTCTACTGCATCGCCTGCGCGCCGGCGGGCAAGCGCACGATCTCGTCGACCGCGCCGCGACCAAAGGCGGCGAACATGCGCTCGGCAAGCCCCTCCGCGCTGCGGCGTTCGTCCTCGCCCAGGCCAGCCAGCTGTATCAACCACTCCTCCGCGTCGCGCTCGCATGGCGCATTGCCGTCGCAGTCGATCGCGAGCATTCCGCGCCCGGGTCCGCAGGGATTGCCGAGGCGGCAACCGACCAGATCGATTGCCACCACGCGCGCATCGATGACGCGCAAGTCGCCGAGCACGGTCGGTGCGACACCGGCGATCTCGAGCTGGTGCCGGCTGATCGCCAGCAGCACGCGCGCTTCGTCGAACGCGAGCGGATCGCGCGATGCGAGGCCCTTGCGCAGCGTCGACACCGTCTCGGCGAGCGGATGCTGGGCATACGAGTCCGCGATGAGCGCGATCTGCGCGGCCGGGCTGCCCGCCGCGGCGGCCTCCTGTTCCAGGCGTTGCACCTCGTCGGGCGGGGCCGGGGTGGTCTGGAAACCGCGGCAGCGCGCGCCGGCGCGCATCATCTGCCGCTCGTGTTCGCCCCGGCGCTCGCTCAGCACGTCGACCTCCGGAACGATGCCGGCGCGGAGCAGATCGCAATCGCGCGCGGCACGGAACGCGAGATAACGTGCATCCGCCTCGGGCCGCTCGCGCCACTGCACATAGAGCACCTGCAGGTCGCCAGCACGGCGGTACGCCTCGCGCAGCGCCTCGATACGGCCGCCATCGGGCTCCTGTGCGGGCGCGGCGCGGGCGCTGCCCTCGCCGAACGGCGATGCAAGTGCCCCGACGAGCAACGGGGCGCTCTGCTGCACCGGCTGCGGCGCGGGCGGACCAGCCTCGCCCGGCCCGACCCAGCGCGCGACCCCGATGACACCGAGCACGACCAGCGCGAGTGCCCACGCCCATCCGCCGCGCGCCGGCCTCGCCGCGGCAGCGACGCGCCTAAGCAGCGCACGCCTGGAAGCGGGCCGCATTGAACTCTTTCTGCACCGCGCGCAGCCCTTCGGCGACAGCCGCATCGACCGTGCGCAGCTGGAAACGGGTGACCGGAAGGCTGGAAGGTTTGTCGGCGACGCGCACGCCCTTGATGCCCCGTCGCTCGAGGTCGGCAGCGTGCCGGATCGCGAGGTCCTGGTCCTTGAACGACCCGAGCGCAATGCCGTAGCGCATCGGCGAATTGTCGACGATGACGAGCAACTCCTTGATGCCCGCCTTGCGCAGTTCGTCGGCACGGCGATCCACCTCAGCCTTGGTCTTGAAGGGCGGTACGTAGACCATGAACCAGCCCGTCGCCTCGACCGATCGCATGCTCAGACGATCGCCGATCGCGAGCGCCTCCAGGCGCTGTCGCACCCGGCCCGCGTTTTCGACCGTGAAGTCGCCCACCTCGACGCACGGCACGCCGAGCAGGTCGGCCGCGGCGATCGGTGTCCCCGGCGCGATCGCGCTCGACGGCGGCGGCGCCTCGCGCGGCACGTCCTTCGCCTTCTGGCGCAGCGCCTGCACCTCGGGCTGCGTCAGCACGCGGATGCGTTCGGGTTCGATCTGGCGGTTCACGCGCTCGGGCTCGCGACCGGTGTCGGGCAACCCGCCGAAGACACCCTGCTGCCACGCGAAGAGCGCCAGGTTGGCAAGCGCCAGCACGAGAAACGCCAGCTTCACCGAACGTCCTGGGTGGAATCCGCCGCGACGATTTCCGCGTGCGCCCGCAGGGCCACCCCGCGCAAGACGAGATTGTCCTCGATCGTGACCGCGCAAACGATGGGCTCCACGCCGCGCAGGCGTCGTTCCAGGGCACCCAGGAGAGAACGCGCACGGCCACCGGCGAGCAGCAGTCGCGGCGCCGGCCGGCCGTCGCGTGCGAGCTCCTCCCCGAACTCGCGGACGACGCGCTCGATCATGCCGGCCTGCGCGTGAAACACTCCGGTCACGATCGCGTCATCGGTGTTGTCGGGATGCTCGACGACGTGGCCGTCGACGACGTAACGCACGTCGGGCAGGCGGGCGGTGCCGCGCGCGAGGCTCTCGTGCATCAGGTCGACGCCCGGCGCGATCACGCCCCCGACGAACACCGATGCCGCGTTCGGCTCCCGCCGTATGCACTCGATCGTCGTGGCGGTGCCGCTGGAGG
This sequence comes from Burkholderiaceae bacterium, assembly GCA_035502095.1. Classification (GTDB taxonomy): domain Bacteria; phylum Pseudomonadota; class Gammaproteobacteria; order Burkholderiales; family Burkholderiaceae_F; genus JAKANT01. The sequence goes on along the minus strand of DATJUX010000026.1, from coordinate 379,630 downwards.
CGATCACCAGCGAGTCGCCGGGAAACTTGGCGCAGGCCGCGATCATCGCGTGCCAGCGGTCGGCACCGAGTTGCTCCGGCACGCGGTACGCATTGATGAGCGCCAGGCCATAACCCGGCCCGCTGCCCGCGAAGTGCGGCTGCGCCTTGAGCCAGGTAACGGGAATGCCGGCCGCTTCCCGTGCTGCCTGTTCGATCGCCTCCATGGTTGCCTGGTCGGCGACGCTGCAACCGAACGCACGCTTTGCGCGCGGGACGCGCCACGCCGTGGAGAGCCGCTGCGCGAGCGGCTGCGTGTTCATGCGCAGTTCGATCCCCGTGCCGACGAAGCGATTTCCTTGCGCATCGCTGTGCGCCCATTTGACCGCGGTGTTGCCGACGTCGAGCAGCAGCCAGGACATCAAAGGCTCCGGTCTGCGGCGCGCGCTGCCGGCCGCAGGGAGAGTTCGCCGCCCGCAAATGCCCGCGTTCCCGCGTCGGTCTGCAACAGCAGCCGCCCGGCCGCGTCGATGTCGATGGCGACGCCGGCGGCGATCGGGCACTTCGCCTCGATCAGTTCGACTTCACGGCCCAGTTGCGCGAAGCGCGCCAGGAAGCGCGCGCGCAGGGGCGCGAATCCGTCCAGGTCGAACTGCACGGCGAGCACGAGTATCGACGCGGCGATGCGCCCGATCAGCTCCTCGCGCTGCGCGGCGAGCTCGCGCAGCGCGATCGCTTCGTCGAGCGCCGCCGCGGGTTGCTCTATGGCTGCGCGTAGCGCCGGCGCGAGCGTGAGGTTGACGCCGATGCCGACCACCAGGGTGCGTTGCCCGGTGTCGTCGAGCGCCAGCTCACACAGGACGCCGCCGAGCTTGCGGCCATCGAGCAGTAGGTCGTTGGGCCATTTCAACTGGACCGCGACACGCGGTGCAAGCGCCTCGGCGACCGCAAGGCCGCTGGCGAGCGAAACCGCGCTGTCGATCGCGCGGGCGCCGACGAAGGGGATGGCCAGCGAAAACAGGAGCGCCGAACCGGGCGCCGCGTGCCAGGCGCGGCCGTGCCGTCCGCGCCCGGCGGTCTGCTCAAGCGTGGCGCGCAGGAGCGGCCGCGCAGGTGCGCGAGCACGAACACGGCCCAAAAGGTCGGTGTTGGTCGACCCGGTTCGCAATACGGTTTCGACGTCGGCCGCGCCGACGAACGCAGCGATCCGCGCGTCGTCGAGCGGCGCGATCAGCATGTCGGGCAGGTGCTCCTCCGGGAGCGCGGTCGCGGGCGAAAGCAACGTGGAGGCGGCGTTCGACACTTGCTCGGCGACGCAAATGCGGCACAGTGGCGACGCGTTCGACGAACGGCGCCGCACTGTAGCACCGCGCGCGCCACGCGCCCGTACTTGCGCCGACCCGACTTGCCTCCCGTGGACCCGGGTCGGACAATCGACGCGGCATGCAAGAAGGCCCGTACGACTCGCTCGACCCCCGGCCGTGGCGGCGCCGAGCTTCGCCGGTCGCACGCCTCGCGTGCCTCGCCTACACGGTCCTCGTCATCTACGCGAGCCTGACACCGTGGACGGGTTGGCGCGACCTCGGCGTGGGCGCGTTCGCGTACCTGTCGGCACCGTGGCCCGACCGCATGGTGCGCTTCGATGTCATCGTGAACGTCCTCGGCTATGTGCCGCTCGGCATGGTGTTGGTGCTTGCGCTTCACCCACGCGTCAGCGGCGCGGCGGCGATCCTGATCGCGTTTGTGGCCGGCACGCTGCTTTCGGGCTCGGTCGAGGCGGTGCAGACGTTCATCCCGCGGCGCGTGTCCTCGAACGTGGACCTGGTGACCAACGTGTGCGGAACGCTGCTCGGTGCCCTGGTCGGCGCGTGGCGCGCCGAGGCGCTGATCGACCGCGGCCGGCTGCTCGAGCTGCGCTTCGCATGGTTCGATCGTGACAGCGCGATCCCCCTCACGCTGCTTGCGCTCTGGCCCCTCACGCAGATCCATGCCGTGGCGATGCTGTTCGCGATGGGCCCGAGCGATGCGTTCCTGCTCGACTGGTTGCACGAGCAGGGGCTGGCCTGGTTGCCGCCGCGCGGTGCATGGGCCCCCGCCGAGTTCGTGATCGCCGAGGCGGCGGTCACGACCGCCGGAGCTCTCAGCGTCGGGCTTGCCGCCGCCGCGGCGATGCGTCCGCTTGCTCCGCGCGCCCGGCTGCTGCTTGCGATCATCGGCGCAGGGCTGTGCGCGAAGTCGCTCGCTTACGGCGTTCGCTTCGGCGGCGAGCACGCTCTGTCCTGGCTGACGCCCGGCGCTGTCGGCGGCCTCGCGATCGGCCTGCTCGCCGCGATCGTCGCAAGTTGGGGACCGCCGCGTGCGGTCTCCCGGCTCGCTCTGCTCGCAACGGCTGGCCTGGTCGTTGCGGTAAGCCTGATTCCCGAGAATCCCTACTTCGACAACTGGCAATCGCACTGGCGCACGGGAAAGCTCGCTCACTTCAATGCGCTCGGAGAGTGGGTGGCTTTTGCGTGGCCCTTTGCCACCTTCGCGTGGCTGGCCGCCCTGCAGATGGAGCGCCTGTTTCGCCGCGCGCGGCCCAATGACGGCAACTAGAATGGCATCTCGAGTCGATCTCCCGTCGTGCGCTCAGCGACGCGATGGTTTCGCATGAGCTATTACAAGCGCCACGTCTTTTTCTGCCTCAACGCGCGCGACGATGGATCGGCGTGCTGTGCGCAGCACGATGCCGCCGAGATGCAGGCATACGCCAAGCAGCGCGTCAAGCAGCTTGGCCTCGCCGGTGCCGGCAAGGTCCGGATCAACAAGTCGGGATGCCTGGACCGCTGCGACGAAGGGCCCTGCCTGGTCGTCTACCCCGAAGCGGTCTGGTACACGTACGTCGACAAGCAGGACGTCGACGAGATCATCGATCGTCACATCGTGCGCGGCGAGATCGTCGACCGCTTGAAGATCTGACGGGTTCGTAACCCGATGACGGTGCGCACCGAGCGACGCCTCGTCGACGGACCGGCCGGCCAGATCGAGGTCGTGCTCGATTGGCCCGCGTCGCGCCACGTGGGCGTTGCCTTCGTCGGCCATCCGCATCCGCTCTTCGGCGGCACGCTCGACAACAAGGTCGCCGCCACCCTCGCGCGCGCGTTCGTCACCGCCGGCTGGGCGGCGGTGCGGCCGAACTTCCGCGGCGTCGGCGCGAGCGCCGGCTCGCACGACGAAGGCCGCGGTGAAACCGAGGATTTCCTGCACCTGATCGGGACCGCGAAGCAGTGGTCAGGGGGATCGCTCGATCCCGGGCCGGCTTGCGCGCTCGGTGGATTCTCGTTCGGAAGTTTCGTCGCGGCGCAAGCCTGCGCGCGGTTGAGCGCGGCGCAACGTCCGCCCCGGTTCCTCGTGCTGATCGGTGCCGCCGCGGGCAAGTGGCCGATGCCCGCGGTTCCGCCCAACACGCTGGCGATCCACGGCGAGCTCGACGAGACCATCCCGCTCGCCGACGTGTTCACCTGGGCACGCCCGCAGGATCTGCCGATCGTGGTGCTTCCCGGCGCCGATCACTTCTTTCACCGTCGTCTCTCGATTCTCAAGCGTCTCGTCGTCGCTCACTTGCAAGAGCGCGCGTTTGACGCTGCCCGGCAAAACGACTAGAAGTCGCTGCATGCACCTTGCTCGGTCGCGCCATCCGGTTCAGGCGGCGTCCGTCGCCTGAGCCACTGCCGGACATGCGCGACGATTGGCTCGTTTACGCGAAAACCGCGAAGGGGGTGGCGGAGGTCGGCTCCCGTAGCGGCGCGGTGTCGCTGGCCGCGCGACGCGTGCTGATCATGATCGACGGCAAGCGCACTGTGGCCGAACTGGCTCCGCTCGCGCGCACCGGCGAGATCGGCACGATCATCGAGCAGCTCGAAGCGCAGGGATTCGTGCAGCCGGCACCCGCCGTTGCGCCGGCTGCGCCGGCGCCCCCTGTGCCCCCGGAGCCGGCCGACGAATTGGGCGAAGACAGGCTGGTTTCGAACTTCGAGGTCGTGAAGCGACGCGCGGTACGCGAACTGTCCGATCGCCTCGGGCCCGATGCGGAGGTCATGGCGGTCCGCATCGAGCATTCGCGCAGCACCGACGAATTGCGCCAGCGCCTGCACGAAGCCGAGCGCCTGGTCGCCGGGATGCTGGGCGACGCGCAGGCGCAGGAATTCCTGCGCGCGCTGCGGCGCCGCTGACCGGGCGGGCGTGTCGCTCGGCCGACCATCGGCCCGGTACGATGCGGGTCTTTCCCGGCGCATCGTGATGGATCCGCAAACGCTCTGTTATCTGAACGGTGCCTGGCTGCCGCTCGCCGAGGCACGCATCTCGCCGCTCGACCGGGGCTTCATCTTCGGCGATGGTGTCTACGAGGTGGTGCCCGTCTACCACCGCAAACCGTTCCGCTTCGCGCAGCACATGGCACGCCTCGAGCGCAGCCTCGGCGAAGTCCGCATCGCCAACCCATTCGACCGGGCCGGCTGGCAGGCCGTGATCGAACGCGTGGTCGCGGCGTGCCCGGCGGGCGACCAGTGCGTCTACCTCCAGGTCACCCGCGGCGTCGCGAAGCGCGACTTCGCGTTTCCGGCCGGAATCACGCCGACCGTCTTCGTCATGACGACGCCGTTCGAGCGCCCGGGCGCGCAGCTGCGGGAAGCCGGCTTGCGCGCGGTGACGCGCGAGGACCAGCGCTGGGCGCGCTGCGACATCAAGGCGGTCTCGCTGCTCGGGGCTGTGCTCGCGCGCCAGTTCGCCGTGGACCACGACGCGCAGGAGGTGGTCCAGTTTCGCGACGGCTGGCTGACCGAAGGGTCGTCGAGCAACATCTGGGTGGTCAGGAACGGCGCGGTCGCCGGACCCACGCGCGACTGGCGCATCCTGGAGGGGGTCCGGTACGGCTTCATGGGCGAACTGTGCGCCTCCGGCGGCGTCCCGTTTTCCGAACGGCGCATCGCGCGCGCGGAGGTCGAAAGCGCGGACGAGCTGTTCCTCACCGCCGCCACGCGCGAGGTGCTGCCGATCACGCAGCTCGACGGCAAGCCGGTTGGAAACGGCCGGCCCGGACCCATCTATCGCCGACTGAGGACGGCGTACGACGCCGCGATCGAATCCCTATAGGAGCCCGAAGCCGCATGACCGAGACTGCCGCCACCACCACGCCGTCGCTGCTCGTCTTTCCGACCGACTTTCCCATCAAGGTCATGGGCCGCCGGGTCGAAGGGTTCGCGCAGGAAATCGCCGCGGTGGTGCGCACGCATGCGCCCGACTTCGACAGCGAAACCATGGAGATTCGCGCATCGAAGTTCGGCAACTACCTGTCGCTCACCGCCACCGTGCGCGCGACCTCGCGCGAGCAGCTGGATACGCTCTACCGCGCATTGACCGGCCATCCGCTGGTTAAGATCGTGTTGTGAGCGCACCCGGCCCGGTCGTGCGCGAGCTCGGCGTCGCCGACTACGCGACCACACTGGCCGCGATGCGCGACTTCACGCTGCGGCGCGAGCCGGATAAGCCCGACGAGCTTTGGGTCGTCGAGCATCCGCCGGTCTTCACGCTCGGGCTGGCGGGACGCGACGAGCACCTGCTCGCGCCGGGCGATATCCCTGTTTTCGCCTCCGATCGCGGCGGGCAGGTCACCTATCACGGGCCGGGGCAGGTGGTCGTCTACACGCTGATCGACCTGCGCCGCCGCGGCATCTTCGTCAAGGAACTCGTCTACCGGATCGAGCAGGCGGTGATCCAGACCCTTGCCTCCTATTCGGTGGTGGGCAGGCGCGTGCCGGGCGCGCCGGGCGTCTACGTGCCGTGGGGAGACGGCGCGGCGGGCGGAGTGTTCGCCGGGCTGGCCAAGGTCGCGGCGCTCGGCATCAAGGTCACGCGCGGCTGCAGCTACCACGGTGTCGCGCTCAATGTCGGGATGGATCTCGAGCCGTTCGGCCGCATCAACCCCTGCGGCTACGCGGGGCTCGCGACGGTCGACTTGGCTAAACTCGGCGTCCCAACGACCTGGCACGAGGCAGCGGCGCGCCTGCGCGAACGGCTGGCGGCGCATTTCCCGGCCGTCGGCGCAACGCCGCTGCCGCGCATGCTGCTCCACTCCGAGCCATGACCGACGTCACCCCGCCCGCAGCCGATCCCTTCGCGAAGAAAAAGGGCGATGCCAAGACCGGCGTCGTGTTCCGCAAGTTTCCGATCGAGGTCGCGCCAGCGAGGGAAACGCTGCGCAAGCCCGACTGGATCCGGGTGCGCGCGGGTTCGGCCTCGACGCGCTTCTACGAGATCAAGAACATCCTGCGCGAGCACCGGCTGCACACCGTCTGCGAGGAAGCCTCCTGCCCGAACATCGGCGAATGCTTCGGCAAGGGCACCGCGACCTTCATGATCATGGGTGACAAGTGCACCCGCCGCTGCACGTTCTGCGACGTCGCGCACGGTCGCCCCGAACCGCTCGATATCGAAGAACCGCTGAACCTGGCGCGCACCATCGCCGCCTTGAAGCTCTCGTATGTCGTCATCACCTCGGTCGATCGCGACGATCTGCGCGACGGCGGCGCCGGGCACTTCGTCGACTGCATCCGTGCTGTGCGCGAAATGGCGCCCGCAACCCGGATCGAGGTCCTCGTGCCGGATTTCCGCGGCCGGCTCGACCGCGCGCTCGAAATCCTCGAGGCCGCGCCGCCCGATGTGATGAATCACAACCTGGAAACGGTGCCGCGTCTGTACCGGCAGGCGCGACCCGGCTCGGACTACGCGCACTCGCTGCGGCTGCTGCAGGAATTCAAGCGGCACGTCCCGAACGTCCCGACCAAGAGCGGGGTGATGGTCGGCCTCGGTGAAGAGGACGGCGAGATCCTGCAGGTGATGCGCGACTTGCGGGCGCACGGCGTCGACATGCTGACGCTCGGCCAGTACCTGGCGCCGAGCGTGCATCACTTCCCCGTGCAGCGTTACGTGCATCCGGACACGTTCGCGATGTTCGAGCGCGAAGCGAAAGCGGTGGGGTTCTCGGGCGCCGCGTGCGGACCGCTCGTACGCTCGTCCTACTACGCCGACGAGCAGGCGCATCGCGCCGGCGTGGTCTGAGCGGCGCGCAGGTCGATTCCGCGGACGAGCGCCATGGACATCCCCGCGAGCATCGCCGGAAGCGTAACGATCGTGCTCCTGGTCGTGCTGGGGATCTTCGTTTATCCCTGGTTGCTCAGGCGGCGGGGCGGCGCGCTCGCCATGGCAGCCTCGACGGTCGCCCTCGCGGTGCTGTTCTACCTGTTCGACCAGCCGAGCGGCGTCCAAGCCGGCACGTCCCGGGTTCTCGCCGCGGTCTGGGCCCTGCTCCCGGTGCTCGCCGGCTTGGTGGTCAAGTTCGCGCAGGACAAGCGCCTCAGCCGCTAGGAACGGGCCGCGGCTGCCGACCGGGCCGCCGGTCGGCTGAATTTTCCGTAACGCCGGCGTGACGGCGGCACCTCTACATATACTGGCCCGTTACTGAATTGCCGCGCGTCGGGCGCGGTCTGCTGCGCGCATCCGGAGAAAACGCATGACTCGTTGCTTCGTCCGGCTGTTGCCGGGATCGCTGGCGCTTGCCCTGTCGGTCGCCCTGCCAGCGGCGGCCCAGCCCAAGGAACCGGGCGACCTGTGGGAGGTCGCCACCGAGATGTCGATGGCCGGCATGCCGGCCGGAATGCAGATGCCGCAGCGGCCGCCGCAGCGCATCTGCCGCGCCCGCTCCTCGGACACGCCGCCGGTGGGCGACAACGACGGGCGGTGCCAGATGTACGACGTGCAGCGCAGCGCGAGCTCGTTCGCGTGGAAGATGCGCTGCCAGGGCAATCCACCCAGCACCGGCACCGGCGAAATGACGTTCGAAGGGCGCGACGGCTACAAAGGCACCATCAACATGACGGTCGGCGGTCAGTCGATGACGATGAAGCTGACCGGCAAGCGAGTCGGCGATTGCGACGCGACCGAAGCCAAGCAGCAGGTGGCCGCCGTGCAGCAGCGCGCCGCCGCCGCACAGCAGCAGGCGGCCGATGCGTTCGCGGCGATGTGCAAGGGCGCGGTCGACTCGATGATGTCGCAACAGCTGCGGCCGGAAGCCGGATACAGGTGCGATGCGAAGTACAAGGCCGACTTCTGCAGCCGGCTGCAATCGCCGGAAGGGTTCGCCGTCGTCGCGCCACGGCATCCGTCTGCGGTTGCAGGCATGCCGGGCGGCGACCTCAGGGAAGCGAGCGAGTTCTGCGGCGTCAACGGCGACGAGATCCGCCTGCGTCTGTGCAAGACGGCCGATGCGCAGGAGTCGGTCGATTTCCTCGCATCGAGCTGCCTGGGCTATGCGCGCACCACCGGCCTGGCGGGGGCCAAGGCCGGCGAATCGTTCGGCTCCACCATTGCTGCGCGCGAGTGCGCAGGTCGTACGTTCAGTTCGCCGCCCGCGCAGCAGTACCGCGCTTTCTGCTCCGCCGTCGCGCGCCAGAACCTGATGCAGCCTGCCACCGCAGACGCGGCCACTTCGAACGCGGGCGCGGCGACCGCCACCGCCGACCCGCCGGCGGAAAAGAAGGACGACCCGGCCGCACGCGCCAAGAAGATGCTGAAGGACATTTTCAACCGCTGAGGCGTTCGCTTATCGTCCACGCCATGATGCGTCTCGTCCTGGCCGTGCTGGCCCTGCTGGCCGCGCGTGCGGCTCTGGCCTCGGACCCGACGGTGGACCTGTTCCCGCGCGCGGCGGCCGGGTACCTCGTCGCCATCAACGGCAAAGCACGCTGGGCGCGCGGCCCCGATTCGCCACGCGCACCGGCATCGTTGACGAAGGTGCTGACGGCGCTGGTCCTGCTCGAGGACAACTGGCAGCCGCACGCGGAGATCGTCGTCAGCGCGCGTGCCGGCCACTCCTCCGGGTCACGGCTCGGCTTGCGGCCCGGTGATCGCGCGTATGCCGCCGAGTTGCTCGAGGCCATGCTCGTCGCTTCGGCGAACGACGCGTGCCTCGCGCTCGCAGAAGCCGCGGCCGGAAATGCGCGCTCGTTCGTCGAACGAATGAACCGGCGCGCCGCCGCGCTCGGCATGTCGGCGTCGCACTTCGAGGATCCGTGCGGCTTCGATCAGCCGCGCCAGGTGAGTACACCAAACGATCTCCTTCTCCTCACGGAAGTGGCGCTTTCGCGCCCCGCCTTTGCCCAGGCTATCGCGCAAGAGCGGGGCGAAGTGCATACGCTTGGCGGACGCAGGCTCCCCTATGCGACCAGTAACCTGCTTCTTGGCCGGCTCGACGGCGCCCGCGGCGTCAAGACCGGCCAGACGTCGAATGCTGGCCGCTGCCTGATCGGGCTCGCCACGCGCGGCACGACCCAGGTGATCATCGTGTTGCTCGGTGCCCCCGACCGATGGTGGACGGCAGCTGTCCTCATCGAGGAGGCATTTCGTGCCGCCCAGTCGAGTTGATCGATCGGCCGCGTGGGTCCTGTTCATCGCCGTCTGCGCTGCGTATTTCAATTCGTTCGCCGGCGACTACCAGTTCGATGACTACAACGTCATCGTGCACGGCGCCGGCGTGGCCTCCTTCAGCGGCTGGCTGGACTCGCAGCCGGGCATCCGGCCGCTGCTCAAGCTGACCTACACGCTGAACAACGTCTCAGGGCTCGGCCTTTACGGATTCCATGTCATCAACCTGCTGTTCCACCTCGTCGCGAGCCTGCTTGTCTACGCAGTGCTGCGCCGGCTCACGCACGACGACGACCTCGTGTTTCGCGATCAGCGCCTGGCGGCCTTTCTCGCCGCGCTGGTGTTCGCGCTGCATCCGGCGCAGACGGAGGCGGTGACCTACGTCTCCGGCCGTTCGACATCGCTTGCCGCGGCGTTCGCCCTGCTCTCGATGCTGCTCTGGCTGCGCGGGCGTGAATACGAGGACCGGCGCGACCTGTACCTGCGTTCGCCGTTCGCGTTCCTGCTCGCACTGCTCTGCAAGGAATACGTCGCGGTGCTCCCCCTCGCGTTTCTGCTCGCCGCGCGCCTGCAGGCCGGGCGCATGCACTGGCTGCGCCAGGCGCTGCGAGAATCCGCCGCGCACTGGGTGGTGCTCGTTGCGCTGATCGGCGCGGCAGCGGCCATCCCGCGGTATCGCGAGCTGGCGCTGGCGAGCCTCGATGCGCGCGCCATCGGCGTCAACCTGCTCACGCAGGCGAACGCGATCGTCTACCTCGCCGGCCAGCTGGTCCGCTTCGACCGCTTGAACGCGGACCCGGCGCTGCCGGTCGTGGCGACGCTGGACGCGACCAGTATCGCCGTCGCCGCCGCGGTGGTCGCCACGATCGTCGTCGGGTTGCTCGCGCTGCGCAGATCGCCGGTGCTCGCGTTTTCGATCCTCTGGTTCTTCCTCTGGCTGGCGCCGACGAATTCGTTCATTCCGCGCCTGGACGTGGCCAACGACAGGCAGCTGTACCTCGCGATCGTCGGACCGGCGTTCGGCACCGCGCGTGTCCTGGTGCGGCTCCTGCCGCGCGTGTTGCAGTGGGGCCTGGTGCCGCTCCTGATCGCCGGGCTCGCGTATGCGACCTGGCAGCGCAACGCGGTCTACGTCGACGAGATCGCGTTCTGGCGCGATGCGGCCGAAAAGGCGCCGCACAATGCGCGCGCTTTCGCCAATCTCGGCAATGCGCTGGCTCTCGCGTGCCACACGGCGGATGCGGAACAGGCGCTGACGATGGCCTTCGAGCTCGACCCGAGCGCGACGCAGCCGGTGATCAACCTCGCGCTGCTGCGTGCCGGGACGCTGCCCGGCCTGCCGCCGCGTTGTACGCCGGTCACGACGGCACCGCCGCCGGCGCCTGATCCGCCTGCGGCAGATCCTGCTCCGCAATGACCTGCGGCGGCAGCGGGCTGTCGAGCGCGATGCAGATCGTGCGCAGGCAGCTCGCCGCTTTCCAGTTCGTCTCGCCGTCGACGAAGGCCACCGCGGTGCAGGCCTTGATGTAGACGGGCTTGACCAGCGGTGCAAGCTGGTTGAGTCGCGCGAGCCCCGTGGCCACCGCATCGAGCGCGATTGCGCCGTGCGGGACGAACTTCGCGTCGACTCCCGGCAGCAACGCCAATCCCGCCTTGAACGCGCGTTCCGGCGCATCGGCAAGGCGCACGTTCGCGATCAGCGACAGCACGAGCCCCGCATCGCCTGCCACCTCCGCGACGGCGCGGAAACGCACGGGCACCGCCCGCCCGGCATCGGGACCCAGCCGGCGCTTGAGCACCGTGAACAGCAGGAACTCGGCCAGCGTCACGCGCCCGTCGGCGGCGATCATCGTGTGCGCAAGCATCAGCAAGCGTTGCGCCGCGGCCTGTGGAAGCCGGCGCAACGACGGCATCACGCGGTCGAGCAGCGACAGTCGCACGCCGGGCGGCAGTTGCTGGACGATGGCGTAGTAGCGGTCGACCGCTTGCACCGCGGGAGCGCCGAAGGCCTCGCTCAATGCGCGGCGCTGCTGCTCGCCGACCGTGCCGTCCTGGTCGAGCAGCAGGCTGAAGACGAGCATCTGCGCGGCAGTGGTATCGACGACGGCGGCGCGCAGCTCGGGCAGGTCGAGGCGTTGGGCGAGGCTGAGCGCGGCTTCGCGCCCCGAGCTGGAAACGACGCCGATCTGGGTGTGCACGCTCGCGGCCGCAGCGTTGCCGGCGACCATCGATGCGACCGGGCTCACGAAGTTGCCCACGCGCGGCGTGAACTCGAGGGGCGCGAGTTCCTCGCCCGCGCGGGCCGCGGCTTGATCGGCGCCGGCAAGCGCGACGGCGAGCGGTTGTTCCGGGGCAGGCAGGAACTCCATCGACCGCCCGTAGACGCGGCGCACGCGCTCCGTCAGGGGCGGGTGGGTGGCGAAAAGTCCGCTCACGAAGCTCGAGCGCGCCGCACCGAGAAAGAGGTGCGAAAGTTGCTCGGCATTCGGGTGGCGGATCTCGCTGCCGAGCCCGACCTCGTCCGACAGGCCGCCGATCTTGCGCAGCGCGCCTCCGATCCCGTCCGGATTGCGCGTGAACTGGACCGAACTCGCGTCGGCCAGGAACTCGCGCTGGCGCGACACGCCGGCCTTGATCAGGCGGCCGAAGAAGACGCCGACGTAGCCGATGATCCACACCGCGACGCCCGCGAGCATCAGCGGGCCGGCACCCCGGTCGCTGCGGCTGCCGCGCCCGATATCCATCATGAAGCGGCCGAACATCGCGATCATCAGCAGGCCGAACAGCACGCCGATCAGGCGCAGGTTGAGCCGCATGTCGCCGTTGAGGATGTGGCTGAGCTCGTGCCCGATCACGCCTTGCAGTTCGTCGCGCGACAGGCGTGTCAGCGTGCCGTGCGTGACGGTGACCACGGCGTCGTTGACCGAATGGCCGGCGGCGAAGGCGTTGATCGTCGTCTCGTTGTCGAGCACGAACACGCGTGGCACCGGAATGCCGGCCGCGAGCGCCATTTCCTCTACGACGTTGACGAGCCGGCGCTCGAGCAGGTCGCGCGTGCCGGGATCGACCGGACGACCGCCGGCCATGCGCGCCACCACTTCGCCGCCGCCGGCAAGGCGGCTCAGTTCGAACCACGTGCCGCCGCCGATCAGAAGCACCACGATGGCGGTGTTGGTGAGGAAAAATCCGCGCGGCAGCCCGGCCGCGGGCCCGAAGGGACCGCGGTGGCTGGTGCTCGAGAGATACAGGAATGCACCGACGGAGTTGACCGCGATGACCACCCCGATCACCGCGAGCACGAACAACACGATCAGGCGCGTGCTCGACCGGCGCGCGACCTCCTGATGCTCGAAGAAGTTCATCGATCTAGACCTTCGGGGCGCAGCCCCGCGATCCATTTCCCCTCTCCCCTCGCCGGCGAGGGGGAAGGGGTGAGGGGCAGGTCGATCGCGCTCAGAACTGGACCTTGACCGCTTTCTTCTCTTCGGGCGACTCGGTAGCCTGCAGAAGCTCGGCCTGCTTGAACGAGAAGAAGTTGGCGATCACGTTGGACGGGAACTGCTCGACGGCGGTATTGAAGGTCATCACCGCGTCGTTGAACCCCTGGCGCGCGAACGAGATCTTGTTCTCGGTGCCGGTCAGCTCCTCGGAGAGCTGCATCATGTTGGCGTTCGCCTTCAGGTCCGGGTAAGCCTCGGCGAGCGCGAACAGCTTGCCGAGCGCGCCCGAAAGCGCGCCCTCGGCGGCCATCAGGCCCTGGATCGCGGACGGGCTGGCCGGGTCGGCCGCCGCCGCGGCGTTCGCCGTGACGGCGCTGTTGCGCGCCTTGATCACGGCCTCGAGCGTCTCACGCTCGTGCTTCATGTATGCCTTGGCCGTCTCGACCAGATTCGGAATCAGGTCGTACCGCCGCTTCAGCTGCACGTCGATCTGTGCAAACGCGTTCTTGAACTTGTTGCGCAGATCGACCAGCCGGTTGTAGGCACCGATGGCCCAGAAGACTGCAAGAGCAATCAGAACCAGGACGATCACCAAACCCATGTGCGTACTCCCCGGCAGCCGCGCGCGCACACGGCGGAACAGGAGAACGGACGCCTGCGCGAGCGGGTCCGTCGAAACGGGACGCGAATATAAGAGAATCGCGCCGCGGCGCAAGCGCTTTTTCGGCTGATGCGGCCGCCCTCCGCCGGTGTGCGGCGCGGCGCGTCCGCCCCGCCGGACGCGCCTGCCGCGGTGCCTATTTCTTGGGCTGCTGCGCGGCGTTTGCCGCCTGGCCCTTGATTGCGGCGAATTCCTGCGGCGTCAGATAGTCGAACACCTTGACGACCTTGTTGACGCCGGATACGCGCGCCGCGACCTGTGCGGCCTTGTTACCCTCTTCCTCGGTGACGCGCCCCAGCAGGTAGACGATGCCGCGTTCAGTCGTCACCTTGATCACACCGAACGGCACGTCTTTCGCGTCGATGAACGCCGCCTTCACCTTGCCGGTGATCGCGATGTCGTTGTTGCGCACGGTGGCCGGCGAGAGCTCGCGCACCTGCAGCTCGTTGACGACGTCGCGCACGTTTTCGCCGTTGCGCGCGATGCTGTCGATCTCCTTGTAGATGCGGTCGTTGACGACCTGGCCGGCCAGCAGCACCTTGCGGTTGTAGCTGGTGACGTAGACGCTGATCTCGCCATCCTTGTAGTTGCCGTAGATGGCGCGGTTCAGCCTCTGTTCGATCTCCTCATCCTCGAGCTCGATGCCGGTCGAGCGCCGGTCCGCCGAGAGGACGGCGGCGCCGCCCACCGCCGCACCGCCGATCAGCAGCGCTCCGCACGCGCTGACCAGCAGGCTTGCGAGCACGAGCGCGCAAAACAGGTTCAATGAACGGTCGTTCGGTCGCATGTCTCCCCCTTGTTCTGATTCTCGGACCTGATCTATTCGCCAAAAGCGTCGCGGATCCAGTCGCTGACACCCGCCCCATCGGCGGTGATCACGTCGAAGCGGCATGGCGGCAATCCGCGCATGCTCCCATCGGCCGCCCCGAAGTGCTGCGCGAGATAGTGCTGGGCGGCGCGCACCAGCCGCTTGCGCTTGAACGCGTCGATGCTCGCGGTCGCACCGCCGAATGTATCGCGGCTGCGAAGTCGTACTTCTACGAACACGAGCGTGGATCCCTCCTGGGCGACGACGTCGAGTTCGCCTTCGCGGTAGCGCACGTTGCGCGCCAGCACGCGGCAACCGTGTTCGACCAGGTGCGCGCAGGCCGCTTCTTCGGCCGCGTCGCCGGCCCGTTGTCTCGGTGTCCTGACACCGGCCGGCCGCCGCCGCAGGTAGCTCACTGTGTCTGCTCCAGCAATTCAATCTTCCCCGATCGGAAGACAGCAAGCGTCGGCCAACGTTCCACGCGCGCGCTGCGGCTGCGATCGACGTGCAGCTTGCCGGTCACGCCGTCGAGATCGAATTCGCGCCGTCCTGCGAGCCATTCCAGCATCACGCGATACGAGTCGATCCCCAGCGCGTAGAGCCGCTGCAGTTCACCTGAAAGCGCGACGTCCGAACGTGGGTACACCATCACGGCGGCGTGCTCGGGTTCGATCAGCCACGGCATGTCGACGAATTTCACGCCGTCGAGATCGGGAGCGAGCAACGCCGACTCGGCGCCGCCGAGGTTGACCTGCGAAGTGGCGTACAGCGGCAGCTCGCGCGGCAAGCGCGGGCGCACGAACGCGGTCTCGCGCGCGTCGAGCGCACAGAAGACCGCGTCGACCTTCATGGTCGCGAGCTGCTCGACCAGGGTCTGCAGGAACTGGTACCCCACGTGCACGTCGATCTGCGTGACACGTTCGCCCTGATCGCGCAAGGCGTCGCGAAATGCGGTCGCCATCCGGCGCGCCAGCGGCGACTCGCCCGCGAGGATCAGGAACCGCGGCGCGGTCGAGGCCGCCGTCGACGGCGGCGGCGGAAGATCGCGCAGGGCCACGCGCACGACCTGGCGCGCTTCGACTTCGACCCCCAGGCCGAAGGCCAGCGACTCGGACGTCACCGAGACGTCGCTCTCGGGCAGGTTCAGCGCCAGCACCGGCAGCGGCGCGATAACGCGTCCGTCGCCGAGCGCGTTGACGAGCGTGCGCGTGAGCGGGCCCACGACGATGCGCGCGCCGTGTTTCTGCGCCGACTCGAGCGCGGTGCGCAGCTGCGCCACGTTGTCGTCGACTTCGAGCAACTGGATGGCGAGGTTCGCGTTGGCAACGCTGTGCGCGGCGAAGAAGCCGAGACGCACCGCTTCGGCGGCGCGCCCGAACGGCGAGCCTTCGCTGGGCAGCAACAATGCAACCGGGATCGGCGGGCTGGCCGGCGCACTCGGGGTCGGTCCCGGTGCCGGAGGTACGGGAGCGGCCAGGCCCGGGGCCGAAGGCGTGGGCGATGGAATCGGCGTCGCCGTCGCGGGCTCCGGCTGGGCGGGCGCCGGCACGGCAGGCGCCGGCGCTCCCGGAGGAATGGCTGCGGTCGAAGCAGGTGCGGGCGCACGCTGCGGCGGCACATTTGCGGGAGGGGAGGCGCAAGAACACAATGCCGCGGCCAGGAGCGCTGTCAGGAACCGCGACTGTGGAGACATGCAGGAAGAACCGGGTCTGATGGCGGATCGATTGGTCGAGGCAAGCGGCGTGGCGGCGCAGGCGCTGCCTGCAGGCGCATTGTATGTAGTGGCCACGCCCATCGGTAATCTCGCCGACCTTACGGTGCGCGCATGGTGGGTGCTATCGCATGTCGATGCGATCGCCGCCGAGGACACGCGTGTCACCCGTCATCTGCTGCATCGCTACGGCATCGCGGTGGCGCCGGCGCGCCTGATCGCCTTGCACGAGCACAACGAGCGCGGCGCAGCCGAGCGCGTGCTGGCGCTTCTGCGCGAAGGCCTGCGTGTCGCGCTGGTCAGCGACGCGGGCACCCCCGCGATCTCCGATCCCGGTGCGCGCGTCGTGCGCGCGGCGAGCGACGCAGGCATCCGCGTGATTCCCGTGCCTGGCGCGAGCAGTCTCTCCGCCGCGCTGTCCATCGCCGGGATCGAGCAAGGCCCCGCACTGTTCATCGGCTTCCTGCCGCACGCAGCGCGCGCGCGCGCGGAGTGCCTGCAAAGGATCGCCGGCAGTTCCGCGGCGACCGTGCTGTTCGAGGCGCCGCACCGGCTTGCCGCGACGGCCGCCGAACTCGCCGCCGTGCTGGCGCCCACGCGCCGGGTGCTGATCGCACGCGAGCTGACGAAAAAGTTCGAGACGATCGAGGCCGTCATGGCGAGCGAACTGGTGCGCCATGTCGAGGCAGCCGAACCGCGCGGCGAGTACGTGCTGGTCGTCGATCCGGCGCCGGACGCGCGACCCGTCGCCGAAATCGACGCCGTCGCGCGCCGCTGGCTCGCCGCGCTCGCCGAGGCATTGCCGCCGGCGCGGGCCGCCGCCGTCGCGGCCAAGGCCACGGGACTGCCGCGCGATGTGCTGTATCGCGACCTGACGCGGCCAGGGACATCCGTAGGCGACGAATCAGCCAGGCGCGATGGCTGAACGAGCCGACGCGGATTGATGCGGATCATTCTTTTGTCTTATCTGCGCAATCTGCGTCAGGCCCTTGAAGTTTTTCGGCCTGCCGGCGCCGGCGCCCGTCACCGCGGCGCGGCTTCGGCCATGTAGATCTCGACGCGGCGATTCGCGGCGCGGCCGACCGGCGTGTCGTTGCTCGCGATCGGCTCGTGCTCGCCGCGCCCGCTCACGCTGATGCGGTTGCCGGCGACGCCATGCTCGACCAGGTAGTTGCGCGTGCTTTGTGCGCGCGCCAGCGAAAGCGGATCGTTGATCGGGTCGGTTCCGGTCGAATCGGTATGGCCGACCACGGCGATGGTGGTCACCGGATGCTGGTTCATCGTGACGGCAAACTTGCCGAGCACTCCGGCAAGCATCGGCCTGATGTCGGAGTGATTCGTGTCGAAGCCGGCATCGGCCGGGATGTTGAGCTTCAGCCGGTTATCGGGCGTACGCGTGACGTCGATGCCCGTCCCTTGTGACGCCTGCTCCATCTGTTTCTTGCTCTCCTCCATCTTCTTGCTCCAGATGTAGCCGCCGAGGGCCCCGGCCGCGGTACCGATCACCGCGCCCGTCGCGGCGCTGCGACCGACGTTGCCGCCGGCGGTCGCGGCACCGATCACGGCACCCGTCGTCATGCCCACGCCTGCGCCGACGGCCGCGCCTTGCTGCGTTTCCGTCATGTCCGCACAACCCGCGAGCGCCACGGCGCCCGCAACGAGCAATGCGACGGCCGTCGCACCATGGCTCTTCATCATTACCTCCGATCGACGCGAATTCATCTGGACAAGGCCATCAACGGCCGCGGTCCGCCGAAGGCCGACCCGTCATCGCATAAGGGACCCCGTGCGTCGAGCGGAGTTGCTCGCCCGTTCGGGCTAGGTCGACGGTGCGAACGGACGATTGCCGATCGCACGCCGCGCGCCGGCGATCGCCCCGCGAGGTCCTGCGCCAAACGCGGCGGCGTCCTACTGGGCGGGTACGGCGGCCACGATGCTCGCGACCGCCGCCGTGAGCTTCTTCACGTACGGGATGTGGAGGAACTCGTTCGGTCCGTGCGCGTTCGATTTCGGGCCGAGCACGCCGGTGATCAGGAACTGCGCCTGCGGGAACGTTTCGCCGAGCATGTTCATGAACGGGATCGTTCCGCCTTCGCCCATCCACGCCGCGTCCGTGCCCCACACGGCGCGCGACGCCTGGTCGGCGGCGCGTTTGAGCCAGGTTGCGGTGGCCGGCGCGTTCCATCCGGTTGCGCCCCAATCGGCCTCGAAGGTCACGCGCGCGCTGTACGGCGCGTTGTCCTCCAGCAGTTGCTTGAGAACCTGCGTCGCGCGCTGTGCATCGACGGTGGGCGGGATGCGCAGCGAAAGCTTCAGGGTGGTCTTTGGCCGCAGCACGTTGCCCGCGGAATCGATGCTGGGCAGCCCCGCGGCGCCGGTGACGGACAACGCCGGCCGCCAGGTGCGCGCTAGGATCGCTTCGACCGGATCCTTCGTCGTCGGCTGCGCGTGCAGATGTCCATCCGGCCCATGGTTGCAGCCGACCCACGGGAACTGGCGCCAGACCTCATCGCCGAGAATCGCGCCGGCAAGCCGGGCCTGCTCGAGGCGTTCCTGCGGTATGCGCGCATGGAAGACATCGTCGAGCAGGCGTCCGGTCGCCGGATCGTCGACGCGATTGAGCAGCTGGCGCGCGATGCGGAACGAACTGGGAACGATGCCGCTCGCGTTGCCCGAATGCACGCCCTCGGAAAGGATCTCGACCGTCAGAGTGCCGCCGACCAGGCCGCGCAACGAAGTCGTCACCCAGAGCTGCTCGTAGTTGCCGCACCCCGAATCGAGCCCTGCGACGAGTGCCACGTCGCCAAAACGCGGCGCGAGCAGCTCGAGGTACTGCGGCAGGTCGGGACTGCCCGATTCTTCACAGGTTTCGATGATGCCGACGCAACGCGGTCGCGCGAGGCCCTGCGCGTCGAGCGCGGCGATGACGGTCAGCGCGGCGTAGATGGCGTAGCCGTCGTCGGCGCTGCCGCGCCCGTAGAGCTTGCCGTCCTCGATCACCGGCTTCCACGGGCCGAGGTCGTCGCGCCAACCGGTCATTTCGGGCTGCTTGTCGAGGTGGCCGTAGAACAGGACGGTGCGCGCGTTGCCGAGTCCGCCGGTGGCAGGCACGTCGAAGAAGATGCAGGGGGTGCGTCCGTCGATCGCGACGATCTCGAGCTTCAGGCCGGCGATTTCCTGCGTCGCTGCCCACGCATGCGCCTCCTTGATCACGGCCTGCAGATAACCGTGCGCCTGCCAGCTGGCGTCGAATGCCGGCGACTTGGCGGGCACCTTGACGTACTCGACAAGGCGCGGCACCAGTTCATGATCCCAGCGCTGGTCGACGAAGCTTCTCAGGTCGGCAAGGTTCATGGATGGCTCTCGCGCAAAAGGCAGGTCAGCGGACGAGCACGACGGTTTCGTGACCCAGCATCCGCTCGAGTTGCTGCGCCAGAGCCCGGGCGGCGGAACGGTCGGGGGCGGCTCCTACCAACACGCGGAAGATACTCCCGTCCTGCTCGACGCGCGGCGCGCGCTGGCCGGCGAGTTCGTTGCCCGACTGCTGCAACTGGACTGCGACCCGCTCGCGCAATGCGACCGCGTTGGCTTCCTGCTGGAAGGCGCCGATCTGCACGGCCCAGCGCCCCACGTCGGGCGGCACCTCCGGCTGCGCGGCCGCTGCTGCAGCGGGCACGGGTGCCGGGCGCGGCGAATCGCCGCGCATGGTGCGAATGTCGTCGAAGGTGAGGCGGACCACCTCGACTTCGCCGGTCCCGGCACCGGCGATTCCGATCTTCACCGCTGCGGCATAGGAGAGGTCGATGACCCGATCCGGCTTGAACGGCCCGCGGTCGTTGACGCGCACGATCACGCTCGCCCCGGTGCGCGTGTTCGTGACCCGCGCGTAACTCGGGATCGGCATGGTCGGATGGGCGGCGCTGGCAGCGAACATGTCGTAGGTCTCGCCGCTCGAAGTGCGGCTGCCGTGGAACTGCCTGCCATACCAGGATGCGAGGCCGCGCGCCCTGTAGGGACGGTCGTCGGTCATCGGCGTGTAGGTCCGCCCCAGCGCGACATACGGCCGGTTGGCGTACGGATGGAACGACTCGACGCGCGGCACCGCGTCGGGTGTCTGGCGCAGATCGCCCGGCGCCTTGTCGGGCGGTCCGTCGTCCTGGTAGAAGCCACCGCCCTTGGCCGGCACCGGCCTCGTCGGCGCTGAACCGCAAGCGGCCAGCACCAGTGCGAGTAGAACGACGCCGAGCCGCGTTGCATTGCGCATCGCGGCCGCGCCGGCGAGGCGCGGGTCAGTGTCGGTCGACGACAACGTCCTGTCGCAGCACGGCACGCAAGCGCCCTGCCAACGCCTCCGCCGAATCACGGTCGGCGTAGTCACCGAGCAATACGTAGGAACGGTTGCCGTGGCGCTCGACACGCGGCGTGCGGTCGGCCGCCGGCAGGTTCGGCGCCTCGTTGGCGAGCTGTTGCGCGACACGCGCACGCGTCGACTCGGCCATCCCGTCCGTGGCGAAGGCGGCAACCTGAACCGACCAACGCCCGGTCGTGGGCGTCTGAGCGGCCGGTGCACGCGTGGAGGTCGGCGCGGCCGGCGCGGCCGGTGCGGGTTTCATCGGTGCCGCCGCGGCGGGCCGTGCGGGAGCCGTCGCTGCGGGAGCGACGGCGGCCGCTGCCGGCGCGGCCACCACCGGAGCTGGCGGCGGCGGCGCGAGGACCGGCTGCGGAGGCGGCAATGGCGCCGTCTCGGCCGGTGCCGCCATCGGTTGCGGGGCCGGTACCGCGGCCGGCGGGGGCGGCGGCGGTGGCGGGGGTGGCGCCGGCGGCGCGGCTGCAGCCTGGCGGGACGCCGGCATGGCAGCGATCTGAGCCGATGTGATGCGCTCGACCTCGACTTCGTCGTTGTTGGCGAGCCCGATCTTCTGCGCGACCGCCGCCGAAATGGCGATCGCTTCGTCGCGCTCGTACGCGCCGCGGTCGTTGACGCGCACGATCGCGGTCTTGGCGGTGCGCAGGTCGGTCACGCGCGCATAGCTGGGAATCGGCAGGATCGAATGCGCGGCAGTCATGCCGCGCGTCGTGAACGGCTCGCCGCTCGCGGTGGTCCTGCCCTCCTGGTCCGACGGGATCACGGTCGCCTTGCCGCGCTCCTTGAATTCGCGGTCGTCCGTGATGGGCCGGTACAGGCGGCCGTTGGCGCCGTACCACTTGTTGGCCGTGGCGCTCAACGGCTCGTCGCGCGGCACCGGATCGGTCGGATCGGGCGCGCCCATCGGCGCGGCAGCGGCCGGCGCCGGCGCTTTGGGCGCGCTTCCACAGCCGGTCAGTGCGAGGACGATGCTCGCCACCAGCAAACCGCACAGCGCGATGCGCCCGCCTGCCAAGCCCGTTATGGAGGTTTTCATGTCTGGACCAGTTTGCGATGACGGTGAACGCTCATCAGCATGCCGCACGCCATGCCTAACGTCACGAGAGCCGTTCCGCCATAGCTGATGAACGGGAGCGGCACACCCACGACCGGCAGCACGCCGCTCACCATGCCCATGTTGACGAACGCGTAGGTGAACATGATGAGCGCAATCGAGCCCGCCAGCAGCCGCCCGAACAAGGTGGCCGCGCCGCCCGCGATCGCGAGCGCGCGCAGCACGAGGGCCAGGAACAGGACCAGCAGGACCAGGTTGCCGACCAGGCCGAACTCTTCCGAGAACACGGCGAAGATGAAGTCGGTCGTACGTTCCGGAATGAACTCGAGGTGGGTCTGCGTACCTTGCATCCAGCCCTTGCCAAGAACGCCGCCGCTGCCGATCGCGATCATCGACTGCAGCGTGTGAAAGCCCTTCCCCAGCGGATCCTGCATCGGGTCGATGAGCGTCATCACGCGCTCGCGCTGGTAGTCGTGCATCAGCGTCCACGCGAGCGGCAGTGCCGCCAGGCCCGCGCCGATCAACATCGCGAGCCACTTCCACGGCAGGCCGGCAAAATAGATGACGAACGCGCCCGCGGCGAGGACGAGCACGGCCGTGCCGAGGTCGGGCTGCTTTGCGATCAACCCGACGGGCAGGATCAGGATCAGAGTCGCCACCGCGAAATCGACCGCACGCACCGCGCCCTCGCGCCGGTGGAAGTACCACGCGAGCATCAGCGGGACCGCAAGGCGCATGACTTCCGACGGCTGGATGCGCGTGAAACCGATGTCGAGCCAGCGCGTCGCGCCCTTGACCGTCACGCCCTTGAGTTCGACTGCGATCAGCAGCAGCAGCCCGATCGCGTAGGCCGGCGCGGCGAACTTCATGAGAGCCGTCGGCGGCAGCGAGGCGAACAAGAACATCACCGCCGCGGCGACCGCGAAGTTGCGCACCTGGTCGTTGAAGCGACCGGGAAAATCGGCGCCGGCCGAATACAGCGTAAGCAGGCCGATGGTCATCAGGCTGCCGACGATGAACAGCAAGACCGGATCGAGCACCGCCACGCGCTCCCGCGCCCAGTGGGCGACACGGTGGCCGAGTGCGACTTCAGTCACCGGAGGCTCCCGCAACCCCGGCCGCGGCGTCGCTGCCTTCCTTGGGCAGCGCCGGCGCGTTCGGAATCTTGCCGAGCAGGTAGTAGTCCAGCACCTGGCGCGCAATCGGGGCCGCGGCCGAGGCGCCCCAGCCGCCGTTTTCGACCAGCACGGCGAGCGCGATGCGCGGCTTGTCGGCTGGGGCGAAGGCGATGAACAACGAATGGTCGCGGTTGCGTTCGGCGACCTTCTTTTCGTCGTACTTCTCGTTCTGCTTGATGCCGACCACCTGCGCCGTGCCGGTCTTGCCGCCGACCTTGTAGAGCGCGCCCTGGAAGGCGGCGCGCCCGGTGCCCGAGATGTTCACGTCGACCATCGCGTCGCGCACGATCTGCAGGTTCTCCGGCTTGAGGTCGATGCGATAACTCTCCTTGGGCACGGTCAGGCGGCGCTCCCCGGTCTTGACGTCCTCGATCGCCCGCACCAGGTGCGGCTTCATCACGATGCCGTCGTTGGCGATGTTCGCGGTCGCGTGCGCAAGCTGGAGCAGCGTGAACGCGTTGTAGCCCTGGCCGACCCCGATCGAGATCGTCTCGCCGCCGTACCACTTCTGCTTGAACCGCTTTTCCTTCCATGCGCTCGAGGGCAGGACGCCGGGCTGCTCGCCTTCGATGTCGATGCCCACGATCTGGCCGAAGCCGAGCGGCTGCATGAAATCGTGGATGGCGTCGACCCCGAGATCGTTGGCGACCATGTAGTAGTAGATGTCGCTCGACTTGACGATCGACGTGTGCATGTTGACCGGGCCCAGCGGCACCTTGTTGCTGTCGCGGAACTTGTGCCCGGCGTACACGAAGAAGCCCGGGTCGTTGTAGACGGTCTCCGGGCGCCGCTTGCCGAGTTCGAGCGCCGCCAGGGCCATGAACGGCTTGTAGGTCGAGCCGATCGGGTAGGTGCCGCGCAGGGCACGGTTGAGCAGGGGCTTGTCGATGTCGTTGTTCAGGGCTTCCCAGTTCAGCGGATCGATGCCCTCGACGAACAGGTTCGGATCGAAGGTCGGCTTGGAGACGAAGGCGAGCACGTCGCCCGTCGCGGGCTCGATCGCGATCAGCGCACCGCGGCGGTCGCCGAACGCCTTTTCCACGATCTCCTGCAGCTTGATGTCGACCGACAGGATCAGGTTGTTGCCCGGTGTCGCGGGCGTGCGCGACAGCGTGCGCACGGCGCGTCCGCCGGCGGTGATCTCGACCTCCTCGAACCCGGTGGTGCCGTGCAGCTCGCGCTCGTAACTCTGCTCGATGCCCACCTTGCCGATGTAGTCGGTGCCGACGTAATCGGCCGCGTCCTCCCAGGTCGCGATCTTCTCCTTGTCGGCCTGCGAGACGCGCCCGATGTAGCCGATCATGTGCGAGCCGACCTCGCCGAGCGGGTAATGGCGGAACAGGCGCGCGCGCAATTCGATGCCCGGGAAACGGAAGCGGTTGGCGGAGAAGCGCGCCACCTCCTCGTCGCTGAGGCGCGTGCGGATCGGAATCGAATCGGCGCCCTTCAGTTCCTCCATGAGTTTCCTGAAGCGACGCCGGTCGCGCGGCTGCACTTCGATCACCTGCGCCAGTTCGTCGATCGCCGCGTTGACGTTTTCGACTTGGCGCGGATTGATCTCGAGCGTATAGGCCGAGTAGTTGCGCGCGATGATCCGTCCCTCGCGGTCCTTGATCAAGCCGCGGTTGGCGGTGACCGGGACCACCGCGATGCGGTTGCTTTCGGCGCGGGCGAAGAAATCGTCGTGCTTGAAGTACTGCAGCCAGACGAAGCGGCCGGCGAGCAGCAGGAAACACAGGCCTACGAACACGCCGGCGGCGACGACGCGCGTGCGAAAGAAAAAGAGCTCGCGCTCGGTGTTGCGTAGCGCCGTCACGAAGAAACTGCAGGAGGGGTCCGCGAGCGTGGGATTCTAGGCGGGCGCAAAAGGCCGCGCCAAGCGGGATAACCGGCTGACGCGCCGCCTATTCGGCCGATTCGGAGCGCGGCCGGCCCGCGCAGGGTCTATAGCGGCCGTGTTTCGTCGCGCTGGATCGGCCGCCGCTGCGGCGCCAGCAGCAGCCAGGAGATCACCGGCCACAGTGCCGCACCGACGATGCTTTCGACGAAGTACGTCCACCCCGGGAAACGGCCGCCCACCCAGAGCCGGATCAGCAGCGACGCCACCTGCGCGACGAGCAGCAGCGGCAGGATGTGCACCGCCTGCGCGCCGAACGGAAACCAGAGGATGCGCCGGTGCAGCGAGATCGCCCCGTACGACAGAAGCGTGTAAGCGAGTGCATGTTCGCCGAACAGGGCGCCATCGTGCACGTCCATCAGGAGGCCGAACACGAACGCCGCGCCGATCCCCACCCGGCGCGGCTGCTGCACGTTCCAGAACACCAGCGCCAGGGCGAGGAAGTCCGGCACCAGGGGCAAGCGGCCCCACGGCAGGAGATTCGCCGCCAGGGCGATGAACAACGTGAGCCAGATGAATGCCGGATTGACCGGACGCAGCAGGACGTTGGTCTGCGACCCGCGTACCACGCCGAGCGCCGCGCCGGCGGTGAGTTCGGCCGCGTCGCCGCGCCGCCCTCCGCGCACTGCGAACGAAGTGAGGAGGGCATCCAGCCAGCGGCTCTTCATTTGCGCCCTGCCTTGCGCGGTTCCGGCTCGCGCTTGCGCTCCTCGGCGGGCCTGGGCGGCACCTGGCTGCGATCGACGTTCAGCACCAGGAGGTAGGTGTAGTTCTGCACTCCTGCGGTCGGTGTCATCACGACCCGCGCAAACTGGTCCTTCGCGTTGCGTTCGACCCGGGTCACGGTCGCCACGGCGAGCCCGGCCGGATATACCCCGTCGATGCCCGAGGTGACCACGGCGTCGCCGTTGACGACGTCGGCGTTGGAGGCCATGAAGCGCAAATCGAGCGTGCCGGGCTCGATGCCGCCGTAGGCGACGCCGCGCAAACCGTTGCGCACGACCTGCACCGGAATGGTCTGGTCCTTGTCGGTGAGCAGCGTCACCTCGGCCGTCAGGGGAAACACGCGCGTCACCTGGCCCACGACCCCGGTTTCGTCAATCACCGGGCTGCCCGCATCGACACCGGCGTTGCTGCCGACGTCGAGCACCAGCTTGTGCGAGAAACGATCGCGCGATTCGTACAGCGCCTGGGCGAGGCGCGTCGTGTTGCCGATGCGTTCGCGCGCCCCCAGGAGCTTGCGCAGGCGTTCGTTCTCGGCAATGAGCGTCTGCGTCTGCTGCACGGCCTGGGAGCGCTCCACCGCCTCGCGCTTGAGTTGCTCGTTTTCACGGGTCAGGCTGCCGACGGTATTGAAGAAATCGCCCACGCGATCGATCACGTCGCGCGGCACCAGCAACGCCCGTTGCACCGGGTACATGACGACCCCGACCCCCACGCGGACGGTCTCGAGGAGCTTCGCGCGCGAGTCGATGACGATCAGCGCAATGGCAAGGAAGGAGAAGAACGCCAGCCGGGCCCGGGCAGAGACGCCCTGATTGAAGAGTGGCGGCGGGCCGTATTCCATCTAGGTCATCAGCAAATGGCCTGCGGCCCTTTGCTGCACGTACCTCCCCTTTCCCCTGGAGGGAGAGGGGCCGGGGGTGAGGGGGCTGAGCGTTCAAACATTAAGCCAATTTCAAACGCTCAGTGGGTGCAGCTTGCCCCGAGAAGCGCCACGAAGCACGGGGATTTCTCCCCCTGCGGTGGAACGAAGCGGCGAGGGGGCGAGCGTTCGAGCATTGGCCCCGTTGCAAACGCTCAGGCGGCGCTGCCCGCCGGGTGGGCTCCGGGAAATCGGAACGTGCGTGCGCTCACCCGGTGGCGAAGGCGGTGCCGAGCTTGTCCATCCGTTCGAGCGCGATCCCGCAGCCGCGCACGACGCAGGTGAGCGGGTCTTCTGCGACGATCACCGGCAAGCCCGTCTCTTCCATCAAGAGGCGATCGAGATCGCGCAACAGCGCGCCGCCGCCGGTGAGCATCATGCCGCGGTCCGCGATGTCGGCGCCGAGTTCCGGTGGCGTCTGTTCGAGAGCGATCTTCACGGCCGAGACGATCTGATTCAGCGGGTCGGTCAGCGCCTCGAGGATCTCGTTGCTCGAGATGGTGAAACTGCGCGGGATGCCCTCGGAGAGATTGCGCCCCTTGACCTCCATCTCCTTGACCTCGGAGCCGGGGAACGCCGAGCCGATCTCTTTCTTGATGGCCTCCGCCGTCG
Source organism: Burkholderiaceae bacterium (assembly GCA_035502095.1). Lineage (GTDB taxonomy): Bacteria > Pseudomonadota > Gammaproteobacteria > Burkholderiales > Burkholderiaceae_F > JAKANT01. Next base: position 352,824 of record DATJUX010000026.1, on the reverse strand, counting down.
GCTCGCCGATCAGCATGCCGTAGTTGCGGCGGATGTAGTTGATGATGGCCTCGTCGAACTTGTCGCCGCCGACCCGCACCGATCCCGAGTAGACCATGCCGCCCAGCGAGATGATGCCGACCTCCGTGGTGCCGCCGCCGATGTCGACCACCATCGAGCCCGAAGCTTCGGAGACCGGCAGCCCGGCGCCGATCGCCGCGGCCATCGGTTCCTCGATCAGGAACACCTGGGACGCGCCGGCGGCTTCGGCCGATTCCTTGATCGCACGCCGCTCCACCTGGGTGGAGCCGCACGGCACGCAGATGATGATGCGCGGGCTCGGCGCAAGCAGGCTCGAGGGGTGGACCATCTTGATGAACTGCTTGAGCATCTGCTCGGTGACGGTGAAGTCGGCGATGACGCCGTCCTTCATCGGGCGGATCGCTTCGATGTTGCCCGGCACCTTGCCGAGCATTTGTTTTGCTTCGCGACCCACCGCGCGGATCGACCGCTTCGCATTCGGGCCGCCTTCGTGACTGATCGCGACCACCGAAGGTTCGTCGAGCACGATCCCCTTCCCGCGCACGTAGATCAGCGTGTTGGCGGTGCCGAGATCGATCGCAAGATCGCTCGAGAAATAGCTGCGCAAAAAACCGAACATCGGGCAACGCTTCTGAAATCAGGGATCGAGGCCCCGGGCCGCGCGCCGCGGGGGGCGTCTTTGCGAATCGGTGCGCGATAATACGCTAAGCAAGCGCGAGCTTCGCTGGAAAGCTTTGTTCTTCCTGCGCAGGAGACGCCGTGTTCGGTGTCATCCGGTTGGCTGGCCTGCCCCACTTGCAGCATCGAAGCGAAACCTTGACATGTCCCTGACCCGCGACGACGTCTATCGCATCGCCCATCTGGCACGCATCGAGATCAACGAAGCCCAGGCCAACGCGACGCTGGCCCAGCTGAACGACATTTTCGCGATGATCGAGAAGATGCAGCGCGTCGACACCGACCGCATCGAGCCCATGTCGCATCCGCTCGGCGGGAGTCAGCGCCTGCGCGACGACATCGTCTCGGAGCACGACCAGCGCGCCGCCAACCTGCGCAATGCGCCGGCGCAGGCCGACGGCCTCTTCCTCGTGCCGCGGGTGATCGAGTGAGCGAACTGGCCCATGCATCGGTCGCCGAGCTCGGGCGCCAGCTTGGTGCGAAGCGCGTCTCCGCGGTCGAACTCGCGCAGCTTTTCCTGGCGCGCATCGAAGCCCACAAACACCTGAACGCCTTCCTCGACGTGCGGCCCGATGTCACGCTGGCGCAGGCGCGCGAGGCCGATGCACGACGGGCGCGTGGCGAGGCCGGGCCGCTCCTGGGCGTGCCGCTGGCGCACAAGGATGTTTTCGTCACGCGCGAGTGGAGCTCGACCGCGGCGAGCCGCATCCTGCTCAACGCCGACGGCAACGGATACATGAGCCCGTTCGATGCGACCGTGGTCGACAACCTGAAGCAGGCCGGCATGGTCTGTCTGGGCAAGCTCAACTGCGACGAGTTCGCGATGGGCTCGTCGAACGAGAACAGCGCGTTCGGCAACGTCCTGAACCCGTGGGACACCGCGGCGGTGCCGGGCGGCTCCTCCGGTGGCTCGGCCGCCGCGGTCGCCGCGCGCATCGCGCCGGCGGCGACGGCCACCGATACGGGCGGTTCGATCCGCGAGCCGGCGGCGTTCACCGGCATCACGGGCACCAAGCCGACCTACGGTCGACCCTCGCGCTGGGGAATGATCGCCTTCGCTTCCTCGCTCGACACCGCGGGCCTGCTCACGCAGTCGGCCGAGGACTGCGCGCTGCTGTTCAACACGATGCTCGGCTTCGATCCGAAGGACTCGACCAGCCTCGACCGGCCGCGCGAGGACTTCACGCGCCACCTGAACACCGGTGTGCGCGGCTTGAAGATCGGCGTGCCGAAGGAGTTCTTCGGCGCCGGCCTGGCGCCGGATGTCGAGAACGCCGTGCGCGCCGCCCTCGCCGAATACGAGAGGTTGGGAGCGCACCTAGTCCCGACCTCGCTGCCGAATGCCGAACTGGGCATCGCCGTCTATTACGTCATCGCCCCTGCGGAGTGCTCGAGCAACCTGTCGCGCTTCGATGGCGTGCGCTACGGGCACCGCGCGCGCACGTACGACGACCTGACCGACATGATCAAGAAGTCGCGCTCGGAGGGCCTGGGCGCCGAGCCGAAACGCCGCATCCTCGTCGGCACCTACGTGCTCTCGCACGGGTACTACGATGCCTATTTCATCAAGGCGATGAAGGTGCGACGCGTGATCGCCGACGACTTCCAGCGCGCGTTCCGGGAATGCGACGTGATCGCGAGCCCGGTCACGACCAGCGTCGCGTTCGGTTTCGGCGAAAAGAGCGACGATCCGGTTGCCATGTACCTCGCCGACCTCTACACCGTGCCGGGCTCGCTGGCAGGGATTCCGAGCATGAGCATCCCCTGCGGCTTCGGGGCCAAGAACCGTCCCGTGGGCCTGCAGCTGATGACCAACCATTTCGAAGAAGCCCGGATGCTCGGCGTCGCGCACGCGTATCAGACCGTGACCGACTGGCACCGCCGCGTGCCCGCGGGTTTCTGAGCGGAGACCGAAACCGTGACCTGGGAAGTGGTGATCGGCCTGGAAACACACGCGCAGCTTTCCACTGCCAGCAAGATTTTCTCGGGCGCGTCGACCGCGTTCGGTGGTGCACCCAACACTCAGGCTTCGGCGATCGACCTGGCGCTGCCCGGCGTGCTGCCGGTGCTCAATCGCGGCGCGGTGGAGCGTGCGATCCGGTTCGGCATTGCGATCGGTGCCACGGTGGCCGAACAAAGCATCTTCGCGCGCAAGAACTACTTCTATCCCGACCTGCCGAAGGGCTACCAGATCAGCCAATACGAGATTCCGGTCGTCCAGGGCGGCAACGTGAGTTTCGTCGTCGCCGGGAAGGACGGCGCGCCCTGCACGAGGACCGTGCGGCTGACGCGCGCACACCTGGAGGAGGACGCGGGCAAGTCGCTGCACGAGGACTACCGCGGCATGTCGGGCATCGACCTGAACCGCGCCGGCACCCCGCTGCTCGAGATCGTTTCGGAACCCGACATGCGCTCGAGCGCCGAAGCGGTCGCCTATGCCAAGGCTCTGCACGCGCTCGTGACCTGGCTCGACATCTGCGACGGCAACATGCAGGAAGGCAGCTTTCGCTGCGATGCCAACGTGTCGGTCCGCAAGGCGGGCGCGCAGGCTTACGGCACGCGCGTCGAGATCAAGAACCTGAACAGCTTCCGCTTCCTGCAGCAGGCCATCGACTACGAGGTGCGGCGCCAGGTCGAGCTGATCGAAGACGGCGGCAAGGTGGTGCAGGAAACCCGTCTGTACGACCCGGACCGCAACGAGACGCGCTCGATGCGCAGCAAGGAAGATGCGATGGACTATCGCTACTTCCCGGATCCCGACCTGCTGCCGCTCGTGATCTCGCGCGAATGGGTGGAAGAGGTCCGGCGCTCGCTGCCGGAGCTGCCCGCGGCGAAGCGCGAGCGCTTCGTGCGCGAGTACGGCCTGCCCGAGTACGACGCACAGACGCTGACGGCGTCCAAGGCGCTCGCCGCCTACTTCGAGGCGGTCGCCGCCCAGGTTGCCGACAAGAAGGCGGCTTCGAACTGGGTGATGGGCGAAGTCTCCGCCGCATTGAACGAAGCGAACATCGACGCGGCGAAGGCGCCGGTCTCCGCGCAGCAGCTGGCGGGGATCGTCAACCGGGTGCTCGACGGCACGATAAGCAACAAGTCCGCCAAGGATGTGTTCGCCGCGCTGTGGGCCGGCGCGGGAACTTCGGCGGACGCGATCATCGAGGCGCGCGGATTGCGCCAGATCTCGGACGCCGGGGCAATCGAATCGCTCATCGACGAGGTGCTCGCAACCAACACCCGCTCGGTCGAGGAGTTCAAGGCCGGCAAGGAAAAGGCCTTCAACGCACTGGTCGGACAGGCGATGAAGGCGACGCGCGGCAAGGCCAATCCGCAGCAGGTCAACGAGATCCTGCGGCGCCGGCTGAGCGGCGGCTGAGCGGATCTGAGCGCTCTGGCGGCCAACGCCTGATTCCGAAGTGGCAGCCGCGATCTCTTCCCGCGAAACAGCGACTTCAGCCCGTCATTCCGAGCCGCGGGCGAGGAATCCCGGCCGTCGAAAAGAAATGGCCGTTGACGCCGATCTGCGCCGATGAGCGCGGACACGACAGCCTGTCTCGATCCGCGCAATCTCTGTCCGGGTTCCTCGGCCGTGCGCAGCATCGAGCATCGCGCGCCGCTTCGCTCGGGACGGCGAGTCCGGCATTGACTTCCCGTCCGATTCGGTTGCGACGGTCCACTACTTCTGGTCGGGCCGCTGCACCGGCGTCGCACCTCTGTCCAGCAGCTCCTTGAAGCGCTTGGCGAAACCATCGAAACGCTCGTTGATGCGCTTCATCTCGGCCCGGGTATTCGCGATGAGCTGGTCCTGCAGCTTCATCGACTCGTTGTTCGCCGCAAAAGACCGCTTGAGGTCTTCCGGCATGTCGCGCTTGATGTAGAACTCGGCCTCGTCATCGAGCTTCTTGCGCTCGCGCTGCAGCTCGGCCTTGCGCTCGAGCGCGCGGTCGATGAGCTTCTGCTGGTCTGCGATGGCGCGCTTGCGCGCCGCCTCGATTTCTTCCAGGGAGGCGTACGTTTCGAGCAGCGAGCGGTCGCTGCGCACCTGGGCGCGTTTGGCATCGTCTTCTTCGAGCTTGCGCTTTTCTTCTTCTTCCTGCTTGTTTCGCTGCTCCGGCGTGAGTGGCGGCTCGATATCGCGGTACGGCGTGCCATCCGGGCGCAGGACGTGGATCGTTCGATCGGCGCATTCCGGAGGAGGTCGATCTGAGCTGACCCGCCTTCCGCTCTTCGTGATGCAGGTGTAGAGGAACTGCGCGTGTGCGCCTGCGCAGAACACGAGCAAGCCTGCGGCGAGCAGGCGTGCAAGGTGTCGTCCGAGTGGCACGGCGCGACCGGTCACCCTTGCGCGACCGTCGCCGGGACGACGTTTGATCGGGCCGACCGAACCCCGCCCAGAACGCGTCTCCGTGACCATACCGTCGAGGATAACGCGGTGCTTCGGCGGCACGCGCCGCCGCCCGGGCAATCAGGGCAGGCCTGCCTTCTCCGGCGGCCGCTGCACCGGCTGGGCGCCGGCACTCACGAGTTCGCGGAAGCGCCGCGACTCCGCGTCGTAGCGTTCGTTGACACGCGCCATGTCGGCCCTGGTCTCCGCAATGGCCTTTTGCTGCGACCTCAGCATGTCGTCGTTGGCGGAAAGCTCCCGCTTGAGCTTCTCCGGCAACTCGTGCTTGGCATAGAACTCGGTCTCGTCGTCGAGTTTCCTGCGCTCGCGCTTGAGTTCGTCCATGCGCCTGAGCGCGCGTTCGATCAGCGCCTGGCGATCGCTCAACGCGCGATTGCGCGTCGCTTCGATCTCGTTTTCGCTGCCGTAAGTCTCCAGCAGCGAGAGGTCGCGCCGCATCTGGCCGCGCTGCCGCTCCGCTTCCTCGATCTGCCGCTTGGCCTCCGCATCGCGCTCGGCGCGCTGCGCGGGTGTCAACGGCGGTTCGATCACGCGCCGGACTGATCCGTCCGGGCGCAGCTCGCGGATCGGACCGTCGGCGCACTCCTGCGGCGGCATGTCGGACGTGATCGTGCGGCCGGACGGTGTCGTGCATACGTAGAGCTGTCCCGCACGCGCGCCGCCCGTGCCGGCAACGGCCAGGAGCGCGATCAGCGCGGTCAAGAGACGCTCAGGCGCCATAACGTTGCCGGTAGGCCGCCAATGCGGCGCGAAAGGGAGCCGCTTCACGTGCAAGCGCCGAACCGGAGTCGAGAAACGCGAACAGATCGTCGAGACCGGCGATGGCGAGCACCGGCACGCCGTACCGATCGGCCACCTCCTGGGCCGCCGAGCGCTCCGAAAGCGCGTCGTCCGGACCCGCGCGTTCCTTGCGGTCGAGCGCGATCAGGACCCCGGCAGGATTTGCCCCATTGGCCCGTATCAGGTCCACCGATTCCCGCACCGAGGTCCCCGCGGTAATGACGTCGTCCAGAATAACAACGCGTCCAGCGAGGGGTGCGCCGACAAGACTGCCTCCTTCCCCGTGATCTTTGGTTTCTTTGCGATTGAAGGCGAACGGCACGTCGCGCCCCAACTCGGCCAGCGCCACCGCGGTCGCAGAAGCCAGCGTGATCCCCTTGTAAGCCGGGCCGAACAGCATGTCGAACTTCACCAATCCGGCCTTTTCGGCCGTCAGGAGGGTCTGCCCATAGAATCGTGCGAGCTTTCCGAGTAGTGCGCCGCGATTGAACAGTCCGGCATTGAAGAAATAGGGCGTCTTTCGCCCCGCTTTCGTGACGAATTCGCCGAACCTGAGGACGCCGGCCTGGAGAGCAAATTCGATGAATTGCTGGCGCAGAGGATCCATGTCGCACGGCGAAAGAACGCCACCGCGTGGTGGCGACCGTCGATGATCGGGGACGCACGCGGCCCGCTCAATCCCGAATCCTCGGCAGAAGCCCTCGCCCCTTCGGCCGACCCGGGAGCGATTCCTTGTTCCGCATCGTCACGCTGAACGCCAACGGCATTCGCTCCGCGGCGGCAAAGGGGCTGTTTCGGTGGATCAAGCGTGTCGATCCCGACGTCGTCTGCCTGCAGGAGGTCAAGGCGCACGAAGCCGATATCCCCGCTCAAATGCGGGCGCAGACGGGGCTGCACAGCTTCTTTCATTGCGCGCAGAAGAAGGGCTACAGCGGTGCGGCGCTCTACGCGAAGCGGCGCCCGCGCCGGGTGGAGATCGGCTTCGGCGACCCCGAGTTCGACGCCGAGGGCCGCTATGTGGAGGCCGAATTCCCCAACGTGAACGTGATCTCGGTCTACTTTCCTTCCGGGTCGTCGTCGCCGGCGCGACAACTCGCCAAGTTCCGCTTCCTCGATGCGTTCTATCCACACCTCGCCCGCCTGCGCGCGCGCGGGCGCGATGTGATCTTCTGCGGCGACATCAACATCGCCCATCGCGAGATCGACCTCAAGAACTGGCGCGCCAACCGGAAGTACTCAGGCTTCCTGCCCGAAGAGCGGGCGTGGTTGACCCGGGTGTTCGACGAGCAGGGTTGGGTCGACGTCTTCCGCCGCCTCGATCCGCGACCGCACCAGTACACGTGGTGGAGCAACTTCGGACAGGCGTATGCCAACAACGTCGGTTGGCGCATCGACTACCAGATCGCGACTCCAGGGGTCGCCGCGAAGGCCAAACGCGCCGAGATCTACAAGGGGCGCCGCTTCTCCGACCACGCGCCGCTCCTGGTCGAGTACGCGGGCCGGCTCTGACCGGCGCCGCGTACAACGAACGCCGCGCGACTCCTCTTCAGCCGGGCGACTCGCCAAGGCGCGCCGCCACGTCGACGAGGCGCGCCGCGAGGCGGTTGACCTGCTCGGCCTGCAGCGCATCGACCAGCCGGCCTTCGGTGTCGAAGGCCGTGTTCGCGCGCGGCAGGACGAACTGCTGTGCCAGCACGTCGACGCCGAGGGAATTCAGGATGGCGCGCAGGTGGTACAGGCCACGCACACCGCCGAAGTGCCCGGTCGACGCGGCCAGGAGCGCGGCGACCTTGCCGGCGAACGCCGGCTCGTCCTTGATGCGCGAGATCCAGTCGAGCGTGTTCTTCAGCAGTGCCGAAACCGACGTGTTGTTCTCGGGCGAGGCGATCATGAGTGCCGCATGCGAGCGGACCAACGCCGCGAGTTCGCGCACCGGCGCCGGAATCCCGCTTTCGACCTCGAGGTCGCCGTGATAGAGCGGCAGGGCGAAATCGGCGAGATCGATCAGGGTCGCCGCGCCGCCGGCGCCGCGCACGGCCTCGGCGGCAACCCGCGCGAGCTTCTTGTTGAGCGAAACGCGGCGGGCGCTGCCGGCAAAAACGAGCACGCGCGTCATGGACGCTGCACCGTCGCTGCCTGGCGCGCCAACGCCACCTGGTAGAGCGGCATCACCTTCGGCAGCGCGACCTCGAGATCGCGGATGCGCGTCGCGTTGGCCGGATGCGTCGAGAGCATCTGCGGCGGCTGGTTCGATGCGATGGCGCTCATCTTGTTCCAGACGACCACTGCGGCGCGCGGATCGAAACCGGCGCGCGCCGCGAGTTCGATCCCGACCAGATCGGCATCGGTCTCGTGACTGCGCGAATAGGGCAATGTGACCGCGAGTTGCGCCGCCTGGGCGAGCGCGGCGGTGCTCGCGCTGGACAGGCCGAAGTACGCCGAAGCCAGGTTGATGCCCACGCTTTTCAGTGCCGCTTCGCTCATGCGCGCGCGCCCGTGTTCGAGCAGCGCGTGCGAGATCTCGTGACCGACCACTGCAGCGAGCTCGTCGTCGGTGAGCTTCAACCTGTCGAGCAGGCCGGTAAAAACCATGATCTTGCCGCCCGGCATGCAGAACGCGTTCACCATGGCGCGTCGATGACGTTGATCTCCCAGGCCCACGCGGACGCGTTGCGGTTGAAACGTGCGCCCTGCGGGATCAGCCGTGCCGCGATGGCGCGCACGCGCCGCACCTGCGGTTCATCGTTGTTCAGGACGCGCCGCGCTGCGGCCTGCTGTTTCAGCTGCGCGTACTCCTGCGCCGCGCTCTGGTTGACCATCGATTCGGGCACGAGCAGCAGGCGCGGCTTGCGCACCGCCACGCCCGCGTCGGCCGACTGCGCACCGAGTGGCCCCGTCGCGCCGATGAGCAGCGCGGCGACCAGCGGTGCAATCGCTCGAAGCATCCCTATTCCTCCGACCGCTCGCGCAGCGGACCCGTAGACTGCCGGAAGTCGGATGCAAGATATGGCCGAGTTGCCTGCAAGACAAGCAGCGAATTCCACGGCGGGCGCGCCGCCGAGCCGCAGCTGGCACGACGTGCTGCGCGTGTACCTCGAGCCGGCGGTGCTGCGCATGCTGCTGCTCGGCTTCTCCGCTGGCCTGCCCTTGCTGCTCGTGCTCGGCACGCTGTCGTTCCGGTTGCGCGAAGCCGGCATCGGTCGCGCGACGATCGGCTATCTGTCGTGGGTCGGGCTCGCCTACACCATCAAGTGGGCGTGGGCGCCGTTGGTCGACCGCGTGCCGCTGCCGTGGCTCACACGCGCGCTGGGACGGCGGCGCAGCTGGCTCGCCGTCGCGCAGGTCGCGATCGCGGCCGGCCTGGTCGGAATGGCCAATGTGGATCCGCAGGCCGCGCTCGCGCCGCTGGTCGGCTTTGCACTGCTGGTGGCGTTTGCTTCGGCGACGCAGGACATCGCGCTGGATGCATATCGCATCGAGACGGCCCCGGTCGACAAGCAGGCTGCACTGGCCGCTGCGTACCAGACCGGCTACCGGATTGCGATGATCTGGGCGGGCGCCGGCGTTTTATGGATCGCGGCGCGTGCGGCCGCGGACACGACGACCTATCTGCATGCGGCCTGGCGCACCGCATACCTTGTCATGGCCGCGTCGATGGCGGTCGGCCTGGTCACCACGCTGCTCGCGCCGGAACCGCATCCGCGCGATCTCAAGGCCGATCGACAGGAGCTCCGGCGCGGCGTCGAGATGTTCCTGCGCGACGGCCTGGTGTTCGCGTGGCCGCTCGCCGCCTCGCTGCTCGGCGTCGCCGGCCTGCTCGCGACGATGCTGGGCGCGGCACTGGAGGTCACGACCTGGCCCGAGGTCGTGCTGGCGCTCGTCACGACGGCGCTCGGATTCGTCGGCCTGGATCGAGCGTGGGGAGCGCATCGCCCGGTGGTGATCCGCGTGCCGCCCCGGCTTGCGCTGCCGCTCGCATGGTTGCACGTCGTGGTGTACCGGCCGTTCGCCGATTTCGTGCGCCGCTACCGGCGCCAGGCCGTGCTGATCCTCGCGCTGATCGCCATCTACCGGATCAGCGACGTCGTCATGGGCATCATGGCCAATCCGTTCTATGTCGACATGGGCTACTCCAAGGAGACCGTCGCCGCGGTGTCGAAGGTCTATGGCCTGGTCATGACGTTGCTCGGAGCCTTCATCGGCGGCGCGCTCGCGTTGCGTTTCGGCGTCATGCGCATCCTGCTGGCCGGGGCCGTTTTGTCCGCGGTCAGCAATCTGCTGTTCGCCTGGCTGGCGATGAGCGGCAAGGACGTGCCGATGCTCGTGTTGGTGATCAGCGCCGACAACCTGAGTTCGGGCATCGCTTCGGCGGCATTCGTGGCGTATCTGTCGGGCCTCACCAACGTAACGTACTCGGCCACGCAGTACGCATTGTTCTCGTCGGTGATGCTGCTGCTGCCGAAATGGCTGGCCGGGTTCTCGGGTGCATTCGTCGACGCGTACGGCTACGTCAACTTCTTCATGGGCACCGCGTTGCTCGGCGTGCCCGTGTTGATCCTCGTCGCTCTTGCCGCGCGCACCCAGCGCGCCATGCCGTAGGCCGGCGGTACGAGAAAGAGCGTGCGCTGCGTGGGCGCGCGTCCTACGGCGCACGCATCGAATCGATTCAGCGAGCGAACCAGATCACGCCGGCGCGCGAGCGAATCAGGGTTCGCCGTCCCAGTAGTCGAGGTCGGAATCCGAGCGATGCATGCGGCCGTCTCCGAGCAGGGGCCCGGCCGGTACCGCATAGGCGAGGTACTTCGACGAGTCGGGGTACTCGCAGATCTCCGGCGCTTCCTGCGTGCTGATCGAAAGGTACTTGAGCGAGGCCGCCGAGGTGTTGATCAGCTGATGCGGGTACTCGGGACCCGGGGGTATCGCAATCACGTCTCCCGCACGCACGGGAATGCGTTCGCCCGCGACGCGCAGCGTGCCTTCACCCTGGAGGATGACGAACATCTCCTCCTGCGCGTAGTGGAAGTGATAGGGGCACGTGACCTTGCCGGGCGGAACGACGTCGATCGACGCGCCGAGCTTGCGCGCCGCCGCGCCGCCCACCCGCGGACCGATGACGCGGCCGCCCTGCGATTCGTACAGGGGCGCGCGCTGCATGGTCTTGCGTTCCACCTCGTCGAAATTGCGGACCAGCGCGGCCCGCAGGGCGTCGCTGCGACTCATGGGTCACCTCGTCTGGAAACGGTACAGCGCCAGGGTGGCACGCAAGCCCGGCAGCCATTGCACCCGCTCGCCGCCCGCGAACACGACGCGGTCGGTGACCCGCAGGCCGCATTTGGCGGCGAGGATCTCGAAGTCCTTGAGCGTGCACAGGTGGATGTTCGGCGTGTCGTACCACTGGTAGGGGATCTCCGGCGTGACCGGCATGCGCCCGGCGAGCAGCGAGAGCGCGTGACGCCAGTGTCCGAAGTTCGGAAAGCTCACCACGCCCTGGCGCGCGACGCGCGCCATCTCGCGCAGGATGTCCTCGGTCCGATGCACCGCCTGCAGCGTCTGCGACAGCACGACGGTGTCGAAACGGTCGTCGGCGAACATGCGCAGGCCGGATTCGAGGTCGGCCTGGATGACGTTTACGCGCAGGCGCGTCGCCGCCAGCACGTTGTCGTCGGCGATCTCGAGGCCGTAACCGTGGCAGCCCTTGGCGTCGCGCAGGTGAGCGAGCAGCGCACCGTCGCCGCACCCGAGGTCGAGCACCGCTGACCGCGGCGCGATCCAGTGCGCGATCTGCTGCAGATCCGAGCGCAGCGTCACGACGCGCCTCGCGCTGCAGGCGCCGCGTGCGACGTGCGTTGCTCGCCCTGGATGACGTCGAAGTACGCGGCCACCAGGCGGTGATAGCGCTTGTCCTCGAGCAGGAACGCATCGTGTCCGTGCGGTGCGTCGATCTCCGCATACGTGACGTCGCGGTCGTGCGCGACCAGGGCCTCGACGATCTCGCGCGAGCGCGCCGGCGGGAAACGCCAGTCCGTAGTGAACGAGACGATCAGGAACCGCGCACGCGCCCGCTCCAGTGCCGCGGTGAGGTCGCCGCCGAACTCCTTCGCCGGATCGAAGTAATCGAGCGCCCGGGTGATCAGCAGGTAGGTATTGGCATCGAAGTACTCGGCGAACTTGTCGCCCTGGTAGCGCAGGTAGCTTTCGACTTCGAATTCGACGCCGTAGCCGAACGCGTAGTCCTGGGTGCGCAGCAGGCGGCCGAATTTTTCCGCCATGTCATCGCCCGAGAGGTACGTGATGTGCCCGATCATGCGCGCGACCGCCAGCCCGCGCTTCGGCACCGCGCCGTGGACGTAGTAATCGCCGCCGTAGAAGTCCGGATCGCTGCGAATCGCCGTGCGCGCCACCTCGTTGAACGCGATGTTCTGCGCCGAAAGCTTGGGCGTACACGCGATCGCCACGCAGTGGCGCAAGCGCGCCGGATAACGCAACGTCCAGCTCAGCGCCTGCATGCCGCCGAGCGACCCGCCCATGACCGCGGCCCACTGCACGATGCCGAGCGCGTCGGCGAGGCGGGCCTGCGCATCGACCCAGTCTTCGACGGTGACGACCGGAAAACGCGCTCCGTAGGGCTTGCCGGTGGCCGGGTCGGGCGACATCGGCCCGGTCGAGCCGAAGCACGAGCCGAGGTTGTTGACGCCGACGACGAAGAAACGGTTGGTGTCGACCGGCTTGCCCGGGCCGATCATGTTGTCCCACCAGCCCGGATTGCCGCCTTCGGCGTGCGCGCCGGCGACGTGGTGCGAAGCGTTCAGGGCGTGGCAGATCAGGACAGCGTTGCTGCGCTCCGCATTGAGCTCGCCGTAGGTCTCGTACATCAGCGTGTAATCGCCGATGGAAGCCCCGCTGGTGAGCCGCAGCGTCTGCGCGAAATGTTTCGTCTGCGGCTTGACCACACCCACTGAACCCGGTTGCACCATCGGCGACCCTCGAAACAAAAAACCCGACCGGCGCGCCGAGTCGGGTTCCTGGCATGCGTGCCGGAGAGCAGCGCATGGATCTCTTTAGCGGAATGGTTGCCGCAGGGTACGCGGCGCGCCCGCAAGCGGATCAGCAAATCGGCGCGAGGGCGGCAACGGTAGTGAGTCGGCGCACGGGTGTCAATCGGCCAGCCCGGGCGGGCAGCGGGGTCAATGCGCTCGCGCCGCAACCCGCTCGAGCGATGCGCGCTCGAGCACGGCACGAATGACCACCGGGTCGGCGGCACGCAGCACGCGCGATGCGAGCTGGATCGCCGAGCGACGCGACGTGTCCAGCACCCGCTCCTTGACCGCGAGGATCTGCGACGGGTGCATCGAGAACTGGCGCAAACCCATGCCGATGAGAAGGCCGGTCAGGTCGCATTCGCCCGCCATCTCGCCGCACACGGACACCGGGGTGCGCGAGCGTTCGCCGGCGCGGATCGTCTGAGCGACCAGCTTCAGCACGGCCGGGTGCAGATGGTCGTAGAGGTGCGCGACCGACGAATCGGCACGATCGATCGCCAGCGTGTACTGGATGAGATCGTTGGTGCCGAGCGAGAGGAACTTCAGGCGCTGGATGAACGACGGCAGCGAAAGCGCCGCGCCGGGCACCTCGATCATGCCGCCGACCGGCGCGCGGGCGTCGAATTTCTGCCGCTTCTCCTTCAGCTGCTCCTTGGCGCGCGCCACGAAGGCAAGCGCCTGGTCGATCTCGTGCACGTGCGCGAGCATCGGCACGAGGATGCGCACCGTCCCGACGCTGGAGGCGCGCAGGATCGCGCGCAGCTGGGTCAGGAAGAGCTCGGGATACGCCAGGCAGTAGCGGATCGCCCGCAGGCCCAGGGCCGGATTCGACTCGACGGTCGGCGTGCCGGCGGCGATGCCGAGCGACGCGCGCGCGGTTTCGTTGAGAACCTTGTCGGCGCCGATGTCCAGGGTGCGGATCACCACCGGCTTGCCCTTCATGACCCGCGCCACCTTCGCGTACGCCTCGTACTGCTCGTCCTCGTCGGGCAGGTCGTCGCGGTTCATGAACAGGAACTCGGTGCGATACAACCCGATGCCGTCGGCACCGGCATCGAGCGCCTCGCGCGCATCCTCGGGCGCTTCGATGTTGGCGCACAGCTCGATGGCGATGCCGTCGCGCGTGCGCGCGATCTTGCCCTTGAGGCGGCGCAGTTCGGCGCGATGTTCGGCGTCAACGCGCAGGCGCTCGCGGAAGGCGGCGAGTTCGCCCGCATCGGGATTGACCAGGACGCGGCCGGCCTCGGCGTCGAGCACCACGAGATCGCCCTCGATCACCTTCTCGCGCGCCGCCGGGACGCCGAGCACGGCGGGCAATCCGAGGCTGCGCGCCAGGATCGCCGTGTGCGACGTCGGCCCGCCGAGCTCGGTGACGAAACCGCCGAGCACGACGTCGTCGCGGTGCTTCAGGTGCAGCATGTCGGCCGGCGCCAAGTCGCGCGCGATCAGGATCAACCGTTCGCCGTCGGAGGCCTTGCGCACCACCGCGGTGGCGGGCTTGCCGCCCGCGAGCCGGCGCAGCACGCGTTCGACGACCTGCCGCACGTCCTCCGAGCGCTCGCGGAAATAGTCGTCCTCGATCGACTCGAACTGGCGGCATACCTCTTCCAGCTGGATCGTCAGCGCCCATTCGGCATTGATCAGGCGCGTGCGCACGAGGTCGCGCGGGGCGTCGGCAAGCAGCGGATCGTCCAGGATCATGCGATGCAGATCGAGGAAGGCACCGACTTCGTTCGGCGCACCCGGCGCGACGTCCTCGCGCAGTTCGTCGAGCTCGGAGCGCACCAGCGAGAACGCATTGTTCAGTCGCGCGACCTCGTGCAGGACGTCGCGCCGCTCGATCGTGTACTGCCGGATGTCGAGCTCGCTCGGCGCGAGCAGGTGCGCGCGCCCGATCGCGATGCCCGCATTCGCGGCCGACCTCACGCCGATCCCGACCAGCTCGCGCGTCATTCTTCGCCGAATTTCCCGTCGATGAGGACTCCGATCGCGTCGACCGCCGCGCCTTCGTCGGGGCCATCGGCATCGACGGTCACGACCGCGCCCTGGCCCGCCGCCAGCATCATCACGCCCATGATCGACTTGGCGTTCACGCGCCGGCCGTCCTTCGCGATCCAGACCTCACTCTGGAACTTGGCGGCAGCCTGCGTCAACTGCGCCGATGGGCGCGCATGCAAGCCAAGCTTATTGCTGATCGTGAAGTCGCGCGAGATCATTGCCCTGCCGACCACGTTGGACGGCCGACTGGTTCTGCAACGGCGGTGTTGCCGCGACCTGCAGCACGCCCTGTGTGCCTCCGGAAAGCGCCTTCTCGACCGTATCGGCCAGCGTGCCGTCGCGGTAACACAAGGCGCGCAGCAGCATCGGCAGGTTGACCCCCGCCACCACGCCCACGCGTCCGGATTCGGCCAGGCGCGCCGCGACATTGCCGGGCGTGGAGCCGAACACGTCGCTCAGGATCAGCACGCCGCCGCCGTCGTCGATCTCTGCAATCAGCTTGCGCGCCTGTTCGATGGTTGCCGGCACGTCGGCATCGGGCAAGACGTCCAGCACGCGCACCTGCGATCCGGCCCGCTCGGGAGCGCACGAATACACGTGGGATGCCGCCGCGGCAAGCGCGCTCGCGAGCGGCTGGTGGGCGATGATGAGGACGCCGATCATCGGAGACGGAGTCTGCACCTTGTGCGTCGCAAGATCGACCGGCTCATCGCGACCCCACCGCCGCCAGGAGGGCGTCCACGAACAGGGCGGCGACGTCGAACCCGGTCTGCTGCGAGATCTCCACGAAGCAGGTGGGGCTGGTCACGTTGATCTCGGTCAGGTAGTCGCCGATGACATCGAGCCCGACCAGCAGCAGTCCGCGCGCTGCCAGCGTGGGGCCGAGCCCGTGGGCGATGCGCAGGTCGGCCGCCGACAGCGGCTGCGCGCGGCCGATCCCCCCGGCTGCCAGATTGCCGCGCGACTCGCCCGGTTTCGGAATGCGCGCAAGTGCGAAAGGGACGGGCTTGCCGGCGATCAGCAGCACGCGCTTGTCGCCGGCGCTTATTTCGGGGATGAACCGCTGCGCCATCAGCGAGCGGGCGCCGTAGTCCGAAACGGTTTCCAGGATCGCATTCAGGTTCGGGTCGTCGCGCCGCAGCCGGAACACGCCGCGGCCGCCCATCCCGTCCAGGGGCTTGACGACCACGTCGCCGAATTCGGCGTGGAATTCGCGCAGCAGACCGAGGTTGCGGGTGACGAGCGTCGGCACCGTGTACTGCGGAAACTCGGCGATCGCGAGCTTCTCGTTGTGGTCGCGCAAAGCCTGCGGGTCGTTGAACACGCGCGCACCCTGCGCGGCAGCGCGCGACAGCAGCAACGTCGCGTTGAGGAACTCGACGTCGAACGGCGGGTCCTTGCGCATCAGCACGGCATCGAACGCGGTGAGCGGTGTCAGCGCCGCATCGCGCGCGACGTACCAGTCGTCGTCGCTCGCGAGCAGATCGAGCGCGCTCGCTTCCGCGCGCACCTTGCCGTCGCGCAACGCGAGCTGCGCAGGCGTGCAAACAAACACCGTGCACCGGCGCCGCGCCAGCTCGCGCATCATGGCGACGCTCGAGTCCTTGTACGCCTTCAGCTCGTCGAGCGGATCGACGACGAACAGGATCGCCGGTTGCGCCATTACCTGCGCCGCTCAGTCGACACGCGCTGCCGCACCCCGCGGCTTCAGCCCGCGACGGCTGCGGCGACCGGCGCGCTCGCGGGGGCCGGTGCCGCCGCGTCGACGGTTCGTTCAAGCTCCAGCGATGCGGCAAGCAGCGCGAGCCGCGCCACGACGCCATAGCTGTAGAAGCGGTTCGTGGCCGCGGTGCCGGGTGCGGCCGAGCAGTCGGGGAGATTGCAGCTGCCGGCAAACGCGAGGGGAACGAAATGCGCGCCGGGCGCGTTGAGGTTTTCGTCGATGCCGCGTTCGCGATTGACCCGATAGAAGCCGCCGACGACGTAGCGGTCGATCATGTAGACGACCGGCTCCGCGACCGCGTCCTCCACCTTCTCGTAGGTCGGCACGCCTTCCTGGATGATGACCTCGTTGACCGCGAGGCCCTCCTTGACGACGGCCATCTTGTTGCGTTGCTTGCGGTTGAGCTCGCGCACGTCCGAGGCATCGTGCACGGTCATGATGCCCATGCCATAGGTTCCCGCATCGGCCTTGACGATCACGAACGGCTGCTCGTTCAGGCCGTACTCCTGGTATTTGGCCCGGATGCGCGCCAGCAGCATGTCGACGTTGCTCGCGAGGCACTCTTCGCCCGTGCGCTCGTGGAAATTGATCTGGCCGCAGCGCGCGAAGTACGGATTGACCGTCCAGGGGTCGATCTTCAACAGGCCGGCGAAGTCGTCGGCGACCTCGTCGTAGGCGGCGAAGTGATGCGACTTGCGTCGCACCGCCCAGCCCGCGTGCAGCGGCGGCAGGAGGATCTGATCGTCGAGGCCGCGCAGGATCTCCGGAATGCCCGCCGAAAGGTCGTTGTTGAGCAGGATCGCGCAGGGATCGAAGCCCTCGACGCCCACGCGGTTGTGGATGCGCACCAGGGGTTCGATCACGAGCTGATCGTTGCCGGGCAGCGAGATCGTGGTCCGGCTCGTCACCTCCGCCGACAGCGAGCCGATCCGTACCTCGAGGCCGGTTGCCCGCAGGATGCGGGCGAGCCTGGCGACATTCGTGAGGTAGAACACGTTGCGCGTATGGCGTTCGGGGATCAGCAGCAGGTTGCGCGCGTCCGGACAAAGATGCTCGATCGCGGCCTGGGCTGCCTGCACCGCGATCGGCAGCATCTCCTCGGACAGGTTGTTGAACCCGCCCGGGTAAAGGTTCATGTCGACCGGCGCGAGCTTGAAGCCGGCGTTGCGCAGGTCGACCGAGCCGTAGAACGGGGGCGTGTGGTCCTGCCATTGAAGCCTGAACCAGCGCTCGATGGCGGGCATCGAGTCGAGGATCCGGCGCTCTAGATCGAGCAGTGGCCCGTTTGCGGCGGTCACCAGATTGGGTGTGGGATGCACGGTCCTGGCTCAGAGCGCACTGGCACGGGGTGCCGGCGCCGCGGAAGTATGGAGGGCCATTCTATCCAAGCCCGCCAGAGAAGCGTGGCGCGCCGGTCGCTTGTGTTCGCGCGCCGCCGGTCCGCTCGATGACGGAAAAAAATGGGGCGCCTCTTCCAAAGGCGCCCCTTAATCGCCATTTGTCTGCGTCCGCGAGGCACAGACCGGCGAGAGTGGGAGACACGCGATGACTCTCGCAACAACCATGCCGCGTCATCTGGGGCTGGCGCGCGCCCCGCGCCGGGGCGGGAATTCCGCCGCGCGGCAGCCCGCGGGCCGCGCCCTGGAGCCGGTGCAGAAAGCGAAAGCGGGCCGTCACCGGCCCGCTCTCTTCCGGCGCCGCAGCGCCGGTTTCCCCTCCTGCACGCCTCAGATGTGGTAGGCGGACTCGCCGTGATACGTCGTATCCAGGCCCTCGCGCTCCTCTTCCTCCGTGACGCGCAGGCCGACGACCATGTCGGCGATCTTGTAGGCGATGAAGGCTGCGACGCCGGACCACACGATCGTCGTCAGCACGCCCTTGAGCTGGATCCAGACCTGCTCCAGGATCGGCGTCGAACCGACGGCCGCGGTGACCCAGTCGGTCGTGAGCCCCGGGCCGCCCAGCGCCTGCGCGTTGAACACGCCGGTCAGCAGCGCACCGGTGATCCCGCCCACCGCGTGCACGCCGAAGACGTCGAGCGCATCGTCGGCACCGAGCATCTTCTTCAGGCCGTTCACGCCCCACAGGCAGATCAGGCCGACCGCGATGCCGATGACGAAAGCGCCTGGGATGCCGACGTTGCCGGCAGCCGGGGTGATCGCGACGAGGCCAGCGACGGCGCCCGAGGCGGCGCCGAGCATCGAGGGCTTGCCCTTGAGAATCCACTCGCCGAACGTCCACGACAGCACCGCGCAGGCGGTCGCCAGGTACGTGTTCATGAAGGCGAGCGCGGCCGAGCCGTTCGCTTCGAGCGCCGAACCGGCGTTGAACCCGAACCAGCCGAACCACAGCAGGGATGCGCCGATCATCGTCATGGTCAGGCTGTGCGGCGGCATGGCTTCCTTGCCGTATCCGACCCGCTTGCCGACCAGATACGCGCCGACCAGGCCTGCGACGCCCGAGTTGATGTGCACCACCGTGCCGCCCGCGAAGTCGAGCGCGCCCCACTGCCAGATCAGGCCCGCCTTGGCGTTCATGGCGTCGACGACTTCCTTGCCGGTGTAGGCGTCCGGGCCCATCCAGAACCACACCATGTGCGCGATCGGCGCGTAGCTGATGGTGAACCAGATCGTGATGAAGAGCAGGATGGCGCTGAACTTCACGCGCTCGACCAGTGCGCCGAAGATCAGGCAGCAGGTGATCGCCGCGAAGGTCGCCTGGAACGCCACGAACACGAGCTCGGGAATCACCACGCCCTTGCTGAACGTGCTCGCCATCGCGAACTCGCCCTTCATCGAATCGAACGTTCCGGACAGGAACAATCGACTCATCCCGCCGAAGAACGCGTTGCCTTCGGTGAACGCCAGGCTGTACCCGTAGATGCACCAGAGCACGGTGATCAGCGAGAACACCACGAACACCTGCATCAGCACCGAGAGCATGTTCTTGGCGCGCACCAGTCCGCCATAGAACAGCGCCAGCGCCGGCACCGACATCAACAGCACGAGGGCGGTCGAGGTCAGCATCCACGCGACGTCGCCCTTGTTCGGCGTCGGCGCGGGCTTGGCTTCCTCTTTCTTCTCCTCCGGCTTGGCGTCTTCCTTCTTTGCATCCGCGGCTGCCGGCGCGGCTTTCGCCTCGTCCTTCTTGGCCTCGGCAGCGGTTCCCTGGGCCAAGGTGAGGTCGGGAGCGGTCGCGCCCAGCGTGAGCACGCCCGCCGTCAATAGCATTGCGAGAAATTTTTTCATGTGTCCACCCACGAGTTAGAGCGCTTCCTTGCCGGTTTCACCGGTGCGGATGCGCACGACCTGTTCGAGGTCATAGACGAAGATCTTCCCGTCGCCGATCTTGCCGGTGCGGGCGGAGTTTTCGATCGCTTCGATGGCGCGTTCGACGATGTCGTCCGCCAGCGCGGCTTCGATCTTCACTTTCGGCAGGAAATCGACCACGTACTCGGCGCCCCGATAGAGCTCCGTGTGACCCTTCTGCCGGCCGAAGCCCTTGACTTCGGTGACCGTGATGCCCTGCACGCCGACGGCGGACAGGGCCTCGCGCACCTCGTCAAGCTTGAACGGCTTGATGATGGCTGTGATGAGTTTCATGTAGTCCTCTTGGAGCGAGAGTCGAGCCGGGCGCAGGCGCCCGGCAAAGGTTGATCCCGACTAGAACGTCTTCGACACCGACAGAACGACGCCCGTCTTGCCGGCGCCTTCCGTGAACCCGGAGCGGGCGGTCGTGAACTCCTTCTCCTTCGAGGTCCCGATCAGGACCGCACCGAGCGCCCAGCCGCTCAGATCGTAGGAGACGCCGAGCTTCCAATCCGAGAGGGCGTCCGTGAGGAACAGGACCTTGCCGTTCTCGATCTTCTGGTAGCCATAGTGGCCGAGCAGCGTCAGGCTTGGAATGACTTCGTAGCTGCCGGAGAGGTCGAAGTACCACGAACCCTTGGTGTCGACGTTCGGATAGGACGGCGGCTCGCCCGCGCCGAAGAACTTGGTGGTGGCGTACCAGAGCTTCGCCGATATCGGCCCCGCGGAGCCGCCGAAGTAGAGCTCGCCGTTGTCGATCTTCGTCGAGCCCAGTGCGCCGGAGCCCGGGTAGTAGTAGTAGTAGTAGCCGACGTCCAGGCCCACGGGGCCAGCGTTGAATTTGTAGCCGCCGTACAGGTCCATTTCGAGGCTGGCGCCGTTGTAAAGGCCCTGCTCGACGTTGGAGTTCCAGTTGCCGATGTAGAAGCCCGACTTGTGGCTGAAGTCGAATCCACCCTGGAACGCCGGCTTGTATCCCGTCTGAGTGAATCCCCGGAAGCGATAGTCGCTGAAGAGACCGGCATTGCCCGTTAACGTGTAATCGGGCTCCGGCTTCTTCTCGTCTTCCGCGCGCAGCGCCAACGGCGCTGCGGCAGTGACCAGAGCGAAGATCAGCATCAGTTTTTTCATTGCACTCCCTTTCGACGTGTGACTGAAGTCCCGGGGGCCTGTCAGCAATCGGCATGCCAACGGAAAATCGCTTCACGCGGGTGCGTGGCATGGGTGCGGACGCGACGGCAGGGCCGGCGCGCACCACTGTCGGGCGCCGAGGCACCATCGGGGTGCAGCGGCCTGCTTCGGATATCCTCGGGACATCCGATGGCTCGATCGGCCGCCACGCCGCCCAGACGATGGACACGACCCGTTTCCTCGACGACCTGCAGCAGCGCATCAGCCAGTTGCTCGCCGGGACTCCCGCAGCCGACGTCCAGAAAAACCTCAAGGCGCTGCTCACGCAGCAGTTCGCCCGCCTCGATCTCGTGACACGCGAGGAGTTCGATACGCAATCGCAGGTGCTCGCGCGTACACGCGAAAAGCTCGCGGTGCTCGAGCAACGCCTCGCGGCGCTCGAGGTCGAACGCAAGTAGCGGGGCGCCGCCCGGGGCGCCGGGGAATCAGGCCTGGCTGACCGGAGCGCGCGCGCTGGAACGCTTGCGCGCGACGGCGATGATCTTGGCTGCGACGGAGATGTCGAGCTTGGCGAGCTCCGCGCTCAGTGCGTTGCGGTCGAGCACCCGCACGCCACGCTTGGCGTGCGTCGCATCCGCGGACAGACCCGCGTCGGCAACGATCAAGACACGAATCAGGCCGATGCTGCGCGCCTGCTGGGCGAGTTGCTGCACCCGCTCGGAGGTAACGCGCTGGGTACCCACGACGAATGCATAAGCGCGCGAGGGATCGTCCTTGTGCCGCAACACCAGCTCGATCGGCCGCACCACCGGTGACGCCGGCGACGAGCGGTAGCCGCGCGCCTCGAACCACGCCAGCACGAGCTCCCGCAGGGGTACCTCGCCGTCGGGCGCCGCCGGTGCCGCCGCGGGTGCCGGGGCCCGTGCTCGCGGGGCAGGAGCTACCGGGGCAGGCTGCGCGGCAGGGCGGGCGGGCGGGCGCGCCGGTACGACCGCTGCGGGTACCGGCACCGCCGGTGCCTGCTTGACCGCGGCCTGGGGCGCCGCGCGCGCCGCGGGCTGCGCGACGCGTTCCGCCGGCGGCGCGACCGCGACCGGTGCGGCGACCGGCCGCGGGGGCAGGGTGTCGCCGGTGTGAATATTGGTGTGCTCCTCAAGCTGCGCGCGCGCGCGCGAGGCGATGCCGTGCGGCTCGTCGCGCAACAGGTCCTCGATATCGAGCACTTCGGCGACCTCGATCGAACCGCGGCTTCCCGGCACGATGCCGGTCGGCGTGCCCGGCTCGAAGATGGTCTCTCCCGTCGACTCGCCGGGTCGTGCGGCACCGGAACCGGCGTTCGTGTCGCCGTTCGGATCGCTGCCGGAGCGAACCGAGCCCAGCGCCTTGCGCTCGCGCGCATTCGCATCGACGCGAATGCGCGCGGCGCGGCCCCGCGCCCACAACGCCATCAGAATGATGAGCAGGAGGATCGAGCCGATCAGAAGGGTCGTACCGTTCACCTGGGTGTCACGGCGTCCAGGACGCCGGCGGTTGGAGCGGGCGCAAATTGTGGCAGACGGCGGCTCGCCCCCACGATAGCGGTACGCAAATATGGTGCGGATACCGCAACTTGCAGCCGTTCCGCCACCACTTGACCGAACGCCGACGCGCTGGATGGTGGCCCACCAAGGCCATATCCTTGCCGCAGCTTGAGCCGCTGCGGCGCTCCGGTGCCGCCGGTCGCCGCGGCCAGCAGCAAGCCAGGCCGCTCCCAGCGCGCCGCCGTCATCACCGGGAGGCGTCGCGGAAGAATGCAGCAAGGCGGTTTTGGTCGATCCGGTCGAAGGACGGAGCGTCGTCGGCGAGCGCAGAAAGCGGCGCCGTGACCAGCAGCGCCGCCACGGTGCGCGCTAGACGCCCACCGCGAACCTCGATGGGAACGGCCATGGTCTCCCCCGCATTTCGATGCATCGCGCGCCGCGTCGCCAAACGGCTCGACCGATGCGCCGCGCGCACCCTTCGCGATCGATTGTCCGCAATGAAATTCATGGAGCCATCCGCCGGAAGGCTTAGTCCGGAGGTCGGTTCTGCGAGAGAAAACCGCCCCTGCGGGACGCTTTATCTCCGCAAGGGATCGAGGCGCGACACCGTAGAAAGCGGGTGCTGTCCGCGCGCTTTGCGCCGATAGAATCCCAGCGCCCGGTCCCGAGGTTCACATTCCATGACGCTCGCCGTCGTTCGCAGCCGCGGCCTGTCGGGCATGTTCGCTCCCGAAGTGCTGGTCGAGGTGCATCTCGCCAACGGGCTGCCGTCCTTCACGCTGGTCGGCCTGCCGGACACCGAGGTCCGGGAAGCGCGCGAACGCGTGCGCGCGGCGCTGCAGAACAACAAATTCGACTTTCCCACGCGTCGCATCACAGTGAACCTCGCGCCTGCCGATCTGCCGAAGGAGTCCGGCCGCTTCGATCTGCCGATCGCCATAGGCATCCTCGCGGCCAGCGGGCAACTGAAGGGGCGCGCGCTCGACCGGTTCGAGTTCGTCGGCGAACTGTCGCTCACCGGGGAGTTGCGCCCGATCCGCGGCACGCTCGCCATGACCTATGCGGTGACGAAGCTCCCACAGGCGAAAGGGCCGCGCGGTTTCGTGCTCCCGCTCGAAAATGCGGACGAGGCCGCGCTGGTCGGCGGCGTCGACGTCTTCCCCGCCCGGGACCTGATGGATGTCATCGCGCATCTGGAAGCGGAAGCCGGCAACGACCAGGCGCGTCGCATCGCGCCGCATTTTGCGGCGGTCCGGCTGACGCCGCCCGCGTACCCCGACCTCTTCGACGTGAAGGGGCAGAAGCCCGCCAAGCGCGCACTCGAGATCGCCGCAGCCGGCTGCCACAGCCTGCTGATGGTGGGTCCCCCGGGGACCGGAAAGACGATGCTCGCGCAACGCCTGCCGGGCATCACGCCGCCGATGACGACCGACGAAGCGCTCGAGTCGGCGGCGGTCCTCTCGCTGGTCGGCCAGTTCGCGCCGCAGCGCTGGGCATCGCGCATGTTCCGCGGGCCGCACCACACGGCAAGCGCCGTCGCGCTGGTCGGCGGCGGCAATCCGCCGACGCCCGGCGAAATCTCGCTCGCGCACCACGGCGTGCTGTTCCTCGACGAGTTGCCGGAATACGACCGGCGCGTGCTCGAGGTGATGCGCGAGCCGCTCGAGTCGGGTCGCATCACGATCTCGCGCGCCTCGCGGCAGGTCGACTTCCCGGCGCGGTTCCAGCTGGTCGCCGCGATGAATCCCTGCCCGTGCGGCTACTACGGGCACAAGGCGATCGCCTGCCGCTGCACGCCCGACATGGTGGCGCGCTACCAGGATCGCATCAGCGGGCCGCTGCTCGATCGCATCGACATGCGGATCGAGCTGACCTCCTTGACCGATGAGGAACTGCTCGCGCTGCCGGACGGCGAACCGTCGCGCATGGCGGCCGAACGGGTGGGCAAGGCGTATCAGCGTGCGCTCGACCGCCAGGGCAAGCCGAACGACGACCTGCAGCCAGGCGAGATCGAGCGCATCTGCCAGCCCGAAGGCCCGGTGAAGCAATTGCTGCAGGCCGCGAGCATCAAGCTCGGGTGGTCGGCACGCGCCTATCACCGCGTGCTCAAGGTCGCAAGGACCGTCGGCGACCTCGAGGGAGACGACGTGCTGACCACGCAGCACGTCGCCGAAGCGATCCAGTACCGGCGCGCGTTGCGCGAAACCTGAGAGGGCTCCGCGCGACGCGCTGACGCGCTACTTGGTCTGCGCGTCGTGCTTCTGCCGATAGATGTGCCTGCTTTGCACGTTCTCCGCGTGCTGGACGTGCGCCTGCTCCGCGCCGCTGACATGGCCGTTCCTGGCGGCATGCGCTTCGGCGTGATCGACGTGCGCCTGGCCGGACTGCAGCTTGCCCGCTTCGTGGTTCGTCAACTGGCCGGATGCCATGCCCTGCTGGATGCGCTGTTCCTGGTTGACGTTGCGCTGGACGTCGGCCTGCATGCGCTGCGACGAAACCGAGTTCGGATTGCCGGTCACCCCGTTGTGCCTGTCGCGCCCGATGTCGCGGCTCAGCTTGTCCTGTGCGGCGTTGATGCGCGCCTGTTCCGCGGGCGTCACCTTGCCGTCGCGCAACGCGCTGGACTCCATCTTGTCGACGTGGCTCTCTTCGCGCTCGAGGCCGCCGGCCTCGCGCGTCGACAGCGACCCCGACTTCAAGCCCTGCTCGATGCGTTCCTGCTGGTTGATGTCGCGCTGGGTAAACCCGGCGCCGCTGGCCTGCGCAAACGCCGGCGCGGCGACGGCGGCAAGCAGCGTGAAAAGGATCTTCTTCATCGTGCACTCCTCACTGGTTCGGAACGGGAACACCCCGTGAGCACACTAACGGCACCGGCACGTAACAGGCCAGCCGAATAGCGGTAAGAAAGTGCAACGTGTGTAAAGCGGCGCAGGCGGTTGTCAGCTAAGAAGCTTCCGGCGCTGCGCGGGGCAGTCCGATCGGATGGCCGGCACGCTCAGAAAGCGTATCTCAGGCCGTCCCGCTCCGTGCTCTTCTGTGCGGGCGAAACGCGATCAGAGGAAGACTCAGGGCACGACGCGATCGATCGTCAGGACCACATCGCGCGCCCCGATACCGACTGACACGCCTTTTCCTTCGAGATCGCCCGCCGAAGGCGTTGCACTGCCCGACTTCGAGACGCGCGCGTTGACGAGCACGTTCTTGAAGTTCGACAGGCGGAAATTCGGTGCCATCGCGAGCGAATCGTCGAGCGTGAACTTGGCCGGGAGGTCGCGTGCCTGCAGCCGGAACACGGCGAGCGGCATGCGCGGCCCCTCGACTGCACGCGCGAACACGAATACCGCATCCGTCGGCGCGACTCGTGCGGCAACGGCCGGATCGAGTCGCACCGTGCCCTGCACGCTCGCCGCGCCCGAGGCGGCGGCAGCGGGCGATGCCGCCTTCGTTGCCGCCCCTGGCGGAGCCACGGGCAGCGCCTGCGCGACCGACTCCGGCCCGGGACCCAGTCCACCGCGCTGGCGCGCCTCCGCAATGCTGTCGACGATGTTGCGACCCATCTCCGAGTCGGGCGGAAGCACTGCGCGCAGTTTTTCCCAGTATTCGACGGCAAGGCGAAAATCCTCGCGGTCGAACGCTTCCGTACCCGCCATGGCGAGCGCCTTGGGCTGCGCGGGATCGAGCTTGAGCGCCTGTTGCACCAGTTCGAGCGGCTTGCCCGAAATCTTGCGACCGTCGCGCATCGCAAGCGCATCGGCGTAGTCGACCAGCACGGCCGGTTCCTGCGGCGCGAGCTTCACGAGCTGCTCGTACGCGCGCACCGCCTCCGGATACTGCTGCAGGACGTAGTAGCTGCGCGCGAGCATGGCCCAACCCTCCATGTTGCCGGGCTCCCTTTCCAGGCGCTGCGCAAGCCGGACGAGCATCGCGTCGATGTCCTGCCGCGTCGGCTGCTTGCTATGCCCGAGTTCGGCACGGCGCGACTGCAGATCGAGCGCGCTCGGATCGCCGAGCCAGACGTAGAGCACGACCGCGGTGATCGGCACCGTCGCCGCGACGACCGCGGCTGTGGCGCGCCCGCCGAACGGCGCCGCGGCCGACGCACGCGCGCCCGCGCCCGTTTCTTCGAGCACGCGCCGCTCGAGCTCCGCCTTGCTCTCCGTGTATTGCTCGGTCGAGAGCGTGCCGCCTGCGTGTTCGGCATCGAGGTCCGCGAGCTGGTCGCGCAGCAGCGCGAGGTTCATCTGCACGCGGTCGTGCGCGAGCGCGTTCGGGTCGCGCCGGATCAGCGGCGGCAGCAACCACGCCAGTGCGACGGCGACCAGCAGCGCAGCGATGAGAACGAATGCAATCACGATCGGGGCGCGTCCTTGTCAGTACCCGCGAGCAGCTGCTCGACGCGCGCGTGATCCTGCGGCGATAGCGCGGGCACCGCGCTGGTGCGCCTGGCACGCACGATCCGCGTCGCGACCAGCAAGCCCGCCATCAGCAGCAGTGCAGGCCCGAGCCAGAGCAGCAGCGTGGTCGCCTTGAACGGCGGCTTGTAGCGCACGAAATCGCCGTAGCGCGCGGTCATGTAGTCGATGATCTCGGCGTCGGTCTTGCCAGCAGCGATCTGCTCGCGCACCTGGTTGCGCAGGTCGGCGGCGAGGTCGGCGTGCGATTCCGCGATCGACTGGTTCTGGCACACCAGGCAGCGCAGCTGCGCGGCCAGTTCGACCTCGCGCTTCGCGGTCACAGGGTCGGTCAGCGTCGGCGTGGCGTCGTTCGCGTGCGTCACGCCCGCGAGCAACGCGAGCATCAGGGCAGCCAGGGTTCTTCTCATGAGCGGCCGCCCAGTTTCATCAGCTCGGGAATGATTTTTTCCTCGAGCACCGTCTTCGTCATCGGGCCAATGTGCTTGTAGCGGATGACGCCGGTCCGGTCGATGACGAACGTCTCCGGCACGCCGTAGACGCCGTAGTCGATGCCGACGCGTCCATCGTGGTCGGCGATCGAGACGGCATAGGGATTGCCCTGCTCGCGCAGCCAGCGCACGGCGGTTTCGTCCTGGTCCTTGTAATTGAGCCCGACCACCGGCACCAGGTTCTTGCGTGAGAAGTCGTTCCAGATCGGATGCTCCTCGCGGCAAGGTCCGCACCATGAGGCCCAGACGTTGAGGATCCACACCTTGCCGAGCATGTCCCGGTTGCTGAATTTTTCGCCCGGGGCGGCAAGTTTCGGGGTCTCGAACTGCGGGGCCGGCTTGCCGATCAGCGGCGACGGCACCTCGCTTGGATTGAGCCAGAGCCCGCGCAACAGGAACGCCGCCAGCACGATGAACGCGAGCAGCGGAATCAGGAAGAACAGGCTGCGCTTCATGGGCGGCAAATCGTTGCAATCCGCGGCACGTCGAGGTTCATGCAGCCTGCGTGACGATCGTCGTCGCTTCGCGTCGCGACTGCGCCCGATACCTGCGGTCGAGGATCGCGAGCAAGCCGCCGATCGCCATCAGCACGCATCCGCCCCAGATCCAGGTCACGAACGGCTTGTAGTAGACACGCAGGGTCCAGCTGCCTTTGTCGTCGACCGCCTCGCCGAGCGAGACGTAGAAGTCCCCGGTGAACCCGGTGTGGATGGCCGCCTCGGTCATCGGGTTGCCGGGCTGGGCGATGTACAGGCGCTTCTCGGGGTACAAGGTCGTCACCGGACTGCCGTCCTGCGTCACCTCGACCACGCCGCGCGCGGCGGTGTAGTTCGGACCTTTCACCTCCGACACGCCGTCGTAGCGGAAGACGTAGTTGCGCACGGCCAGGGTATCGCCCGGTGCCATCTTCACGTCGCGTTCGATCTCGAACGTCTTGACGCTCGTCACGCCGATGACGAAGACCGCCACGCCCAGGTGCGCGACGACCATGCCCCACCACGCGCGCGGCTGCTGGCGCAGCCCGCCCAGCCACGATCCACCCGCATGCCGCATCTGGCGGCGCAGCATCTCGAGTGTGGTGACCACGATCCACGCCGCCAGCCAGTATCCGAACGCCGAAAGCGGGGACCAGTGCCCGCCGACTAAGGGAAGGACCAGCGCAACGACCAGCGAGACGAGCAGCGACCAGCGCAGGCGCGTCCAGAGGTCGGGCACCGGGGCATCCTTCCAGCGCGCGATCGGCCCGATGCCCATCAGGAATACGAGCATCGACATCACCGGCACGAACACCGTGTCGAAGTAGGGCGGCCCGACCGAGATCTTGCCGAGTCCGAGCGCATCGAGGAAAAGCGGATACAGCGTGCCGAGCAGCACAGAAGCCGCGGCGACGGCGAGCAGGATGTTGTTTCCCAGCAGCATCGACTCGCGCGAGACGGCCGAGAAGCGCGCGCCGATGCCGACCCGCGGCGCCCGCCATGCGAAGAGGGCGAGCGACGTGCCGATCACGATCGTCAGGAAGAGCAGGATGAAGCCGCCGCGCCGCGGATCGGTCGCGAACGCATGCACCGACGTGAGCACGCCGGAGCGCACGAGGAACGTGCCCATCAGGCTCAACGAGAACGCGAAGATCGCGAGCAGCACCGTCCACGCCTTGAAGGTGCCGCGTTTCTCGGTGACCGCAAGCGAGTGGATCAAGGCGGTCCCGACCAGCCACGGCATGAACGACGCGTTCTCGACCGGGTCCCAGAACCACCAGCCGCCCCAGCCGAGTTCGTAGTACGCCCAGGCCGAACCGAGCATGATGCCGATGGTCAGGAAGCACCAGGCGACCGTGGTCCACGGACGCGACCAGCGCGCCCACGCGGTGTCGAGGCGCCCGCCGAGCAGGGCGGCGATCGCGAACGAGAACGCGACCGAGAAACCGACGTAGCCCATGTAGAGCATCGGCGGATGCGCGACCATGCCGGGGTCCTGCAGCAGCGGGTTGAGGTCGCGCCCTTCCGCTTCCGGCGGAAAGATCCGGTCGAACGGATCCGAGGTCGTCAGCATGAACAGGATGAAGCCGACGCTCACCAGCCCCATCACGCCAAGCACGCGCGCCACCACCTCGTCGGGGAGATTGCGGCTCGTGAGCGCGACCGAAATCGACCACACCGAAAGCATGAACACCCACAGCAGCATCGACCCTTCGTGCGAGCCCCACGAAGCGGCGATCTTGTAGCGCAGCGGCAGCAGTGAATTCGAGTTCTGCACCACGTTGAGCACGGAGAAGTCGCTGGTCACGAAGGAATGGATCAGGCAACCGAACGCGAGTGCGACGAAGAATGCCTGCCCCATCGCGGCCGGTCGGGCGAGCGCCATCCAGGCGCCGATGCCACGCTGCGCGCCGACCAGGGGCAGCACGCCCTGGGCCAGCGCGACCAGCAGCGCGAGGATCAGCGCGAAGTGGCCGATTTCAGGAATCACGGCAGCCTCCGTTGCAGCAGCGGGTTCGGATCGTCATTGCGTCTTGAGCGTCCTGCGCGCCTTTTCAGCCTGTTCCAGGGCATGCGCGGCATCGGGCGGCATGTAGTTCTCGTCGTGCTTGGCGAGGACCTCGGAAGCGTGGAACACGCCGTCCGCACCGAGCTTGCCCTGCGCGACGACGCCCTTGCCCTCGCGGAAGAGGTCGGGAAGGATGCCGGTGTAGACGACCGGGATCGTGTTTGCGGTGTCGGTGACCACGAAGTGAACCTGCACGCCGTCGCGTTTCACGCTGCCGGTTTCGACCAGGCCGCCGATACGAAACGTGCGTTCGGCCGGCGCCTTGTGCGCGGCGATGTCCGACGGCGAAAAGAAGAAGACCAGGTTCTGCCGGAACGCCGACAGGATCAACGCCGTGGCGATTCCCAGCACGGCAAGGCTCGCCGCGATCAGCGCAAGGCGTTTGTGGCGCGGCTTCATGCGGCTACTCCCCACCCTCCACGCTGCGCACCTGGCGCGCGACATCGCGCACGCTGCGCCGCCGGCGCGCGCGCACCGCGGCGATTTCCGCCGCGATCAGTGCGACCGTGACCAGATACGCGCCCCACACGTAGCGGCCATATCCACCCATCTCGAGGAAATCCGCCAGGCTGCCCCAGTTCATGCACCACCCCGCCTACGCGCCTTCGTGCGCCGCCGCCTGCTGCGCCCACGCGCTGCGTCGCTCGCGCTCGAGCACCACGCTGCGCGCCCGATGCAGGATCGCCGCGATCGAGTACATCCAGAACGCGAACACCATCACCAGCATGCCGGTCACCATCGGCGCTGCCATCGAAACGCCGCTAGGCCGGATCGAACTGCCCTGGTGCAGGGTGTTCCACCACTGCACCGAAAAATAGATGATCGGCACGTTGACCACGCCGACCAGCGCCAGCACGGCGGCGGCCTTGTCCGCGCGGCGCGCATCGTCGATGGCCGAATGCAGCGCGATGAAGCCGCAATAGAGAAACAACAGAATCAAGGTCGACGTAAGACGCGCGTCCCACACCCAGTACGTGCCCCATGCCGGCCGGCCCCACAACGAACCCGTCCACAGTGCAATGAAGGCCATCAACGCACCGGTGGGCGCGATCGCGCACGCCAGCATCGCCGAAAGGCGCGTGTTGAAGACGAGCCCCACCCCGGACCAGAACGCCATCACGACGTACAGGAACATCGCCATCCACGCGGCGGGCACGTGGATGAAGATGATCCGGTAGCTCTCCCCCTGCTGGGCATCGGTCGGCGCGACGAAGAAGGCGATGTAGAGGCCGACCACCGCGAGCACGGCCGCCACCGCGCCGAACCACGGCACCAGCCTGCCGGCCAGGCAATAGAACTCCGCCGGCGCGGAGAACCGAAACCAATGGACGCCGGAGTCGGCGGATGCACTCGTTGACATGACGGACCGCGAATCGACGCGCCTTGCTCGTTGCGCTAGGCCATTCAGGTGATACGGCCTCGCTCCACGCACAGAGCGTGGAAACTCGGATTATTCCAGAGAGATGCGTAGTGCCGCTGCGATCGCCCACGGAGCGAGTACCGAAGTGGCAAGCGACAGCGCGGCCAGGAGAAGCAGGTGCGGCTGTGGGGAAAGGCTGCCGGCGACCGCCTCGACCGCTCCCGCGCCGAAGATCAGGATCGGAACGTTGAGCGGCAGCACCAGCAGCGACACCAGCACGCCGCCGCCCCGCAGGCCAAGGGTCAGCGCCGCGCCGATCGCCCCGAGCATCGACAATGCCGGCGTGCCGCAAAGGAGCGCGAGGACCAGCGTCGCAGTCTGGTCCACCGGCAGGTCGAACATCACGCCGAGCGGTACCGCCATGGCCGTGATCGGAAGGCCCGTCACGAGCCAGTGCGCGCCGACCTTGCCGAGCACGATCGCGGCGAGCGGCTCGCGCGTGAGCAGCAACTGTTCGAGCGTGCCGTCGGCAAAATCCTGCGCGAACAGGCGGTTCAGCGAGAGTATCGAAGCAAGCAGCGCGGCCACCCAGACCACGCCCGGCGCGATGGTGCGCAGCGTGCCGAGTTCGGGGCCGACGCCGAGCGGGGCCAGCGTCACCACGACGACGAAGAACAACAGCGTATTGACGACGTCGCCACGCTGGCGCACCGCGAGCAGCAGGTCGCGGCGGATCACCTGGCCGACCGCCGCGATCACGCGTGCCTCGCTTGCGCCGCCCTTGCGGGTCGCCGCGCCGCTTTACCGGGCATGGGCCGCGGCAGCCAGTTCGAGACGGTCCACCGGACCCGGGAGAGCGACGTCCTGGTGGGTCGTGAAGACGACGCTTCCGGCACGCGCCAGGTGGGCGCCGATCAGTTCGGATAGCGCGGCGACCCCGCGTGCATCGAGCGCCGTGAACGGCTCATCGAGGATCCACAACCGCGCGGCGCGCGCACAGTGCAGGCGCGCGAGCGCCACCCGCCGGCGTTGCCCCTGCGAGAGGGTGCGCGCGGGACGGTCCTCGAATCCCGCGAGTCCGAACGAGCCGAGCGCGGCAAGCACCGTGGCGTCGTCGGCAGCCCAGCCCGCGATGACCGCGGCGATGTGCACGTTCTCCGCGGCGGTGAGGTCGTCCTTGACGCCGTTCAGATGGCCGACGTACGCAAGCTGGTCCCAATACGCCTCGCGCAGGCGACGGATGTCCTCGCCCTCCCAGCGCACGGTGCCCGCACCCGGCGCCATCAGTCCGCAGAGAATGCGCAGCAGGCTGGTCTTGCCGGTGCCGTTTTCTCCGGCAACGTGCAGGCAGGCTCCCGCCGCGACGCGCAGGGCGAGGCCGGTGAAGAGCAACCTGTCGCCGCGCCGGCATTCGAGATCGATGGCTTCGAGCATGCGGCGGGCGCGGCTGCAAGCGCATCAAAACGACGAAACCGTGCCGCCACCTGCGCCGACCGCGACAAACCCGGCGCCATTGCTGACCATGCCGCCCGGGCTCGCCAATCCGGTCGGCACCGGGCCGATCCACGTCTGGCCGTCCTGGCTGGTGAACGAATTGCCCGCGCTATCGAGCGCCATGAATTGGGTGAGATACGCAAGCGCGACGAAGTCGGTCGCGCCGGGAACCGTTGTCGCAGTCCATGTGGCGCCGCCGTCGGTGCTGTAGACCACCGTGCCGCCGTCACCGACGGCGACCCAGGTATTGATGGCGATAACCGCGGCGCCGAGGTTGTTATTGAAGTTGCCGAAGGCAACGCATCTGAGAGTTGGCAATCCGCTCGTCTGCTGCACTTCCCAGCTCGCGCCGCCGTCCACCGTGCGCGTAATCACACCATCCTGGCCTGCCGCGACGCAGATGCCTCCGTTGCATCCTATCCCGTGCAGGTCTTCGGTCGCACCCGTAGCACGCGCCGTCCATGCCACACCATCGGTCGATGTCTCTGCGAACCCGCCGTCACCCACAGCGACATAGGTGGCCGTGCTGAGCGCAACGCCGTTCAGGTTCGGTGCGCCTGCATCGAATGGCGCACCTTCTGTCCAGGTCGCCCCATCGCTGCTGAGGATCGTGGCGCCACCGTCACCGACCGCAACGAACTGAATGGTCACGACGCCTGGGTTGGTGACCTTGGCCACCACAGCGTTGAGATTGGTCTCCAGTCCGGGGGGCGCGAAAGTCGCGGTGAACGTCAGGCCATCGGGACTGTTGGCGATTGCAGCGTTCGGGCCGACCGCCACGTAGGTACCCATCGGCAAGGAAGCGCCGTTGCACGCGGTGGTCGCCGCGTACCCCAATGCACTGAAGGTCACCGGTGGTGCCGTGCCGAGCGTCCAAACCGAGCCCGCCACCCGCAATGTCGTGTTGATGGTGGGAGTGCCTGGGCCGCCGGGGCCGCCGCCGGTGCGGCCGTTCATCGCCAGGTAAAGGGTGCGGCCGTCCGCGTAGCCGCAAAGCACATAGGGTGAGCGCACGTTGCGGATCACCCGGATGTCCGTCAGCGTCGTGAAGTTGTCCGTCGTCAGGCGCGGGTCGGTCGATACGAACAGCCAGTAGTCGACGCTCAGGTCGTCCGACCACGTGACCACGACATTGCCGTCGCCGGGCTGCGCCGCCAACCCGGACGCCGGCGGAGGCGCCATGTCACCCTTGTTGCCGCAACCTGCCAGCCCCGCGAGCGCAATCAGCGCCAGGGCAACAGACTTCAATCGATTCATCGTTCCTCGAAACGCATGCGGCGCCCGCCCGGCGCCGCGCAGCCGCGAACGATATCACCGGCCGCTGCGGCGTCTGGCCGCACGCGCCGCGCAGTTCACGCCGTCGTCGCGGGTCTGCGCCCGGTCAGTCGTACCTGCCGAGGCGGACCATGGTGGTGCCGGGCTTCAGGTGCGCCAGCGAGGGCATCACGAGCACAGTGGCGTCGTGAGGTGCCCGCCATATTGTGTCGGCATCGAAGGCGATCGGCGTGCCGGCCGCCGCCACGACTTCGAGTCCCTGCCAAACGCGGGCGAAACGAAATTGCATCGTCTTCGCCACGACGGCCTGCGTGACCCGGATCACCTGCTGTCGCCTGGGCGCTGCCAGACGCAAGCGGCCCGCCAGCCGGTCGTCGTCGAACGCTCCGGTCGCGCGCAGGAAGCGCGTTGTCGTATCGACCGCCACGTCGACGGCGCTGCGCTCCCAATGCTGGCCGCACTCGATCAGGGCCGCCTTGCGCGGACTCGCCGGATCGCCGAAGCCGCCGCGCTCGATCATGCGCAGGCCCGACGGATGACCGGTGTCGACCAGCAGGTCGCCCGGGACGCCGATGGCGCGCGCGAACTCGACGCCTTTGTCGATCCGGCCGCACACCATGATCGGCCGGCAGGGCTCGTGCATCGAATGCAGGTCGAGCAGCAGATCGGCCCGATCGACGAACGGCGCAAGCGCGCGCGCGCGGCGCAGCTCGAGCGAGTCGCGCGCACCGAACAGCACATCGTCGGCCCACACCCGGTTGTAGTCCTCGTCGATGAAGCGCGAGCGGTCCGGGTCATCGAAGTCGAAGCGCGCGAACGCCTCGACGTTGGCAAACGCAAGCGTGAGCGAACCGCGCTGCGGGCGCAGCCCGGCCCGCAACAATTCGACCAGCGCGATGGCGCCGCAGAACTCGTTGCCGTGCGTCAGCGCCTGCACCATGACGTGTGGGCCGGGACGCCCCGAGTCGAAACCATGCACGTAGTCGACCCCGGTATTCCCGTGGCGGAACGGCGCGATGTCGGGGGGCTCGATCTCGATGCGGTGGTGACTCACGGCGCGCGGCGTGCAGTGGCAAGCGCGTAGTCGCGGATGGCCTCGACGAGCTGGGTCAGGTGGCGGCGCACGCCGGCATAGCCGGGAATCCGGGTGCGTCGCGCCGGGTCCATGTAAAGGCGCTTGTTGATCTCGATCTGCAGGCTGTGCCGCCCGGCTGCCGGGTTCGAATACGCCTTGACCAGTTCGACGCCCTTGTAGGGATCGTTGACCTTGACGTCATAGCCGAACCCGGCGAGGCACGTGCGCACGAATTCGGTGAATCCTGCCGTGCAACTCGTGCCGTCGCGGTCGCCGAGAACGAAGTCCGCGCGCGCATTGCCCGCGCCGCCCTCGCCCATCTTGCCGCTCACCGGATTCATCGAGTGGCAGTTGACGTGGAACACGACGCCGAAGCGCGCGTGGGCCGCGTCGAGCAGCTGCCGCAGCGCCGAGTGATAGGGCGCGTGCATGCGCTCGATGCGCGATGTGACCTCGTGCGCCCTGAGGCGGCGCCCGTAGATCGGGCGGCCGTCGTCGAGCGTGCGCCAGACCAGCGCCTTGCCGATGCGCGCCTTGCCGCTCGGCACGTATTCGTGCGGCCAGGGCTCGGCGAGCAGCTCGAGGTCGATGTCGCCGCGATGGCGGTTCGGATCGAGATAGGTGCGCGGAAACCGCGCCGCCAGCAGCGGGATGCCGAACTCCGTCGCGGGCAGGTACAGGTCGTCGACGAAGCTGTCTTCGCCGTCGCGCAGGTCGAACTCGCTCACGACGGCGTCGAAATCGGGCGGGAAGTCGTGACCCGAGTGCGGCGAATCGAGAACCAGCGGGACGGCGGGCGCTTGCGGCCCATCGATGCGCAGGACTTCTCCGTTCATCCCATTGCCCGGCTACGTGGCGGCAGACGATCGATGTCGTTGGCGTCGGATCGACCCTTGCACGTGAGCGCGGAACCAGCGGACTCCCGCCGCGCGACGGGCCGAACTGCCGGCGCAGCGTGTCCGAGCAGCATACGCGGTCGCGCGCCGCGCTCGCGTGTCAGGCGAACAACAGCGTCGCGATGCCGAGCGCGACGAAGAGCGACGCCGCGATCCAGCGCATGATCTTCAAGTTCACGCGTTGCGCCAGCGCCTCGCCGAGCCACACGGCGGGCACGTCGGCAAGCATCATCCCGAGCGTGGTGCCGGCGACCACGGCCACCAGCGAGTCGTAACGGGCCGCCAGCGCGACGGTCGCAAGCTGGGTCTTGTCGCCCATCTCGGCGAAGAAATAGGCGACCAGCGTCGTGCCGAATGCGCTCCGGCTCGAATACACGCGCGCGGCCTCGATGGTGTCGGGCTTGAGCGCCCAAAGACCGAAGGCGAAGAACGAACCGGCGACGATCCAGCGCAACGTTTGCGGCGCGACCACCGTCGCCAGCCAGGCGCCGACCGAGCCCGCGAGGAAGTGGTTGGCGAGCGTGGCGACGAGGATGCCGAGCACGATCGCGCCCTTGCGCTTGAGCCGCGTCGCGAGCACGAACGCGAGCAGCTGTGTCTTGTCGCCCATCTCGGCGAGCGCGACCAGCGCAGTCGAAACGAAGAATGCTTGCAAGCGGGGCGGCCGGCGATTCGACCCGCCGGCGAAGGAAGCGGCCGGCGCGGGTCAGGAAGCCGCGTCTTGCATTTGCGACTGCAGGTAGTTCTGCAGGCCGACCTTGTCGATCAGCTCGAGCTGGGTTTCGAGCCAGTCGATGTGCTCCTCGGTATCGTCGAGGATCGACTCGAACAGTTCGCGCGAGACGTAGTCGGCGGCCTGCTCGCAACGCGCGACAGCGCTCTTCACCGCCGCGTGGGTGCCCTGTTCCAGGCCCAGGTCGAGGCGCAGGATCTCCGGCACGTCCTCGCCGACGCCGATCTTGCCGAGGTCCTGCAGGTTGGGCAGCCCCTCGAGGAAAAGCACGCGTTCGATGATCCGGTCGGCGTGCTTCATCTCCTCCATCGATTCCTTGTAGACCTTGGCGCCCAGGCGATCGAGGCCCCAGTTTTTCAGCATGCGCGCATGCAGGAAATACTGGTTGATGGCGGTGAGTTCGTTTTTCAGCTGCGCGTTGAGGAGCGCAATGATTTGCGGGTCGCCTCGCATGGCCGTCCACCGGTTGTGGTGGACGCAACCCTAAACCCGACGGACCGGTGCGGCAAGCCGCGCGACTTCGTGCGCCTGGAGGAGAGGAGCCGCCGCTTCGACCAGGATCTCCTGCGCCATCGCGCGACAACAGCCGCAGCCCGTGCCCACGCCGAGGCACGCGGCGAGATGATCGAGGCTGCACGCGCCTTCGCGTACCGCTTCCTTGATCTGCCGGTCGCTGACCGCGGCACAGATGCAGACGTACATTCAGGAGCTCCAGGTGGCGTCGATGGGCGACGCCACGAAAACCAATCTTAGATGAGAACTAGTTTCATTTGCAAGCGCGTATCATTTGCGCCGGCAGGGGAATTTTCACGTGGCCCGAGGCTTCCCGCCCTCCCTGCATCGGGTGGGCAGGGGGATCGAGGCACGAGCGGTCGTGTCAGACCCCGTCGGACGGGTCGGACCGGCGCCTGAACGGCTGTTATCTTCGGCGAGCATCTACCGGATCTAACCTGACGAACCTGCCTCTGCCGCGAGTCCGCAATGCGTCGTCCACTGGCCGCCCTGTTTGCCTGTTCGATGGTCGCCGCATGCGGTGGTGAAGGAACGCCGTCGGGATCCATCGGCGCCCCGCCGCCTCCGGCGGCGACCAACTACTCACTGCGCTTCTACGGGACCGGTAGCGGCGGCATCGACCGCGTGCAGATCCCGCTGCTCGACCCGAGCGGAACATCCAGGCCGGTCAACATTGGAAACATCGCGGCCGCCGGCGTGGGTGCAGGGGACTTCACGATCGAGTTCTGGATCAAGGGGTCCACGCTGGACAATCCCAGCGCACCGTGCACTCCTGGTCAGACCGGCAACCATTACTGGTCGAACGGTGCCGTCATCATCGACCGCGATGTGCGCTCGGGAGCCGACTTCGGCGCATATGGGGCTGCGCTTTTCGGTGGGCGGGTCGCCTTCGGGGTCAGTCGTGGCAGCGGTGGTCAGACTCTGTGTGGCGTACAGAACGTGCTTGATGGGAACTGGCACCACGTCGCGCTGACAAGGCAATTCAATAGTGGCGCGATGAAGATCTTTGTCGACGGCGCGGTGGACAGTGCCACCATGGACACGAGCGCTGGCGGTGATGTGAGCTACAACCCGGCCCATCCGAATCCGGACGCAAACGATGCGTTCCTGGTGCTCGGCGCCGAAAAGTACGATGTCGGTCTCGCGTTCAACGGATTCCTGGATGAATTGCGCATCTCTACCAACTTGCGCTACTTGAGTACGTTCACTCCACCCACGGCCGAGTTCAGCGCCGACACGGCGACCGCAGCGCTCTATCACTTCGACGAGCCGAGCGGCACGGCTGTCCTCGATTCGTCCACCGGCGGCGCAAGCCCCGGCTTTCTATTACCCGCTGCCAGCGGTGCCGCAAGCAACCGTTC
Organism: Burkholderiaceae bacterium; assembly: GCA_035502095.1. Taxonomy (GTDB): domain Bacteria; phylum Pseudomonadota; class Gammaproteobacteria; order Burkholderiales; family Burkholderiaceae_F; genus JAKANT01. The sequence continues at coordinate 314,072 of DATJUX010000026.1, read as the reverse complement.
CACCGACACGCCGTTCTGACATGTCGACCAGCGCCGTGGTGCCAACGCGTATCGCCGGGCTCGCCCACGTCGCGATCAAGGCCGCGGACGTCGAGGCCACGATCGCGTTCTACCAGCAGGTGATCGGGCTGGAGCTCGTGCCGCGGCCGCCGTTCAACTTTCCCGGTGCCTGGCTCGGCACGGATGGCAACGCGCTGGTTCATCTCTACGGCGGCCAGCGCGCACTCGCGCCCGACGGGAGCAATCCGCACGAAACCGGCTCGGTGGACCACGTGTCGTTCTGGGCGCAGGGCTACACCGGCCAGCGCGCGCGCCTCGAGAAGTTCGGCCTGCCGTTCCGCGAAGCGCGGCCGCCCGAAACCACGCTGGCGCAGCTGTTCGTGCTCGACCCGAACGGTGTCATGCTGGAAATGACCTACGACCTGCGCCACGAACCCGGCGCCGAGCCGGGCCGCCGGAACGACGCATTGCGCTGGACCCCGTCGCTCTATGCGCAGTTCGCAAGCGGCAAGCGCTGAAGCCCGGCGCACGCCGTCAGTTCCACCAGGCTGGATTCACGCGCCCGATATGGACCGCAATTGCCGGTGAAACGGTCGCAATCACTAATGCGTCCGGCGGATTTCGGCGTTAAGGCTGCCGCCTAAGCTGCTAGTTTCGTGCTGTGGCCGGGCTGGACGCCCGGCCCGCTGGACCCGCTCGCGACCGACACACGTGCAAAGTCTTCCGCCCTTTCTCAACGAGCTGTCGCCGAACGTGATCGCCGCCCTGGTCGGGGCCGGCGCGACGCTGATTGCGGCGCTCATCAACCTGCGCATCGCCTGGCGGCGCGAGGTGCTCGACCGCCTGAACCGGCGCACGCAGCGCGGCGGCAAGCGCGGATTGTTGATCGCGATCCTGATCATGGTGGTCGCAGCGGGCGTCGGCGGCTACGCGGGCGCGCTCTACCTCATGCAGAACGACCAGCAGTCGACCCGCGCCATGCGGCTCGAGCTGCGCCAGCGCATCGGCGAAATCAAGGAAGCGACCGCGCGGCTCGAGCAGACCCGCGTCGGCGACCGCTCGTCGATCGAAAATGAAGTCCGCCTGAACGAGGAACGGCGGCGCGGCGGCGAAGGCGTGGCGGCCACGGCCCGCATCGGTCCTTGCCATGCACGCGGCGCCGCGACCGCGGACGCGACCGAAGCCGTGTGCAAGGAAGGCGACGTGGCGGCGGTCGGCGTCTGCGTTGCGGTTCCCGCCACCGCCTCGGTTTACGAGGTGACGCCTTACGTCCGCCCCGATGGCGACTCCGTTGCGTGGGATCAGCGTCGTACGGCGCTCGGGGCGACGGTCGGCAACGTGCGTTTTTCCGAACACCCGGTCGAGCGGCCGGATTCGAACGCGCTGAAGAACGTGTGCGTCGACGTGTGGTCGTTCGACAGCCAACGCGCGGTCGATGCGCGCGTCCTCGTGCGCTACCTGATGCCGGAACGCGCGGACGCGACCGGCTCCCTGCCCGAACCGCTGCGCGCGGCTTCCACCGACAAGCCCTGACGTCACCGTGCAGGCGGCTATCCTGCGTGGACCGCAACCACGCAGGGAGCACGCGTGACCGCAACGACATCCCCGGCGCGTCTTTATTGGGAGGATTTTCCCGTCGGCAGCGTGCGCGAGTTCGGCAACCGGACCGTCACGCGCGAGGCGATCGTGGCATTCGCGCGCGAATTCGATCCGCAGCCGTTCCACGTCGACGAGGCGGCGGCGCGGAAGTCGCTGTTCGGCAACCTCTGCGCGAGCGGATGGCACACGGCGTCGCTGGCCATGCGCATGATGTGCGACGCATACCTGCTCGAATCCGCAAGCCTCGGCTCGCCAGGGGTCGAGAATCTCAAGTGGCTGAAGCCGGTATTTCCCGGCGACACGTTGCGCGTCCGCCTGCAAGTGGTGGAGGCGCGGCCCATGGCGAGCCGCCCGCACGCCGGCCTGGTGCGTTCGCGCTGGGAGGTGCTCAATCAGCGCGCCGAAGTCGTCCTGACGATGGAAGGTTGGGGCATGTTCGCGCGCCGGCCAGGGCACGACGGAACCTGAGGTGCCTTGGCGCGGCGGCGAAGTTGCCGCGCAAGAATCGGATGGCGCCGTGCTGGCCGGGCGAGGAACATGCCCGCCTCAACGTCGCGGAGCAATCCGATGAGCTTCAAGGCCGTTGCGCTCGAACCCGGGCAATTCGATTCCTGGTTCGGCTTGACCGACTCCGCCCTGCAACGTGGCGGCGCCCGCGGCTGCATTGCCGATGCCGAGCCGGGCTTTCCCTGCCGGGTCAGCCTGCATGATGCAGCGGTCGGCGAGCGGTTGATCCTGCTGCACTACGAGCATCACGCGGTCGACTCGCCGTACCGCGCCGCCGGCCCGATCTTCGTCGGTGCAGGCGCGCAACGCTGGCCCGAAACCGTTGATGTCGTTCCGCCGGTCCTGCGGTCGCGCGTGCTCTCGGTGCGCGCCTACGATGCCGGGGGCATGATGCTGGACGCGGACGTCGTGCCGGGCGAAGCCCTGGAGGCGCGCATCGCGACGATGTTCGCCGAAGCCAGGACCGACTACCTGCACGTGCACTTCGCGCGCCGTGGTTGCTACGCCTGCCGCATCGAACGCGCGTAACCCGCCGTCTATTGCGTCGAAAATCCGAGCCAGCTGCGGATGCGGTCGCCGAACCGGCGCAGCGCGGCCGCGAAATGGGCGCCGAAGCGGGACGGGAACGACGCATTCGGGTCGAGCGTTCCCGATGCCAGCGCCTGGCTCATGAAGTCGCCGACGACGTACAGGGCGTTGTTGGCACCCTGGCCCCAGTAGTCGCTGCGCAGCGTGACGCGCGCATCGTCGAAACCGACCCACACGCCCGTCACAAGCTGCGGGTGCATCAGGACGAACCAGCCATCGGTGTTGTTCTGCGTGGTTCCGGTCTTGCCCGCGACGTCGCCACGAATGTCGTAGATCTCGCGAATGCCGCGGCCGGTTCCGCGGTCGACCACCCCGCGCAGCATGTCGATCAACTGCACCGCGAGTTCCTGGTCCATCACGCGTTCCGGGCCCGCCGGGAGCGGCTCCCGGGTGTCCGCCGCCGGCTCGGACTTGGCGGGCGCGTCGCGCCTGGACTCCAGATCGGCGATCAACGCTCCGGTCGCATCGGTCACCCGTGTCACGAGCACCGGCGGGTGATACTCGCCCTGTGCCGCGATCGTGCCATATGCGCTCGCCATCTCGAGCAAGGTCACAGGGCTGGTGCCGAGCGCGAGCGACGGCACCGCGTCGAGCGGACTCTCGCGCACGCCCGCCTTCTGCGCGAACTGCACCACCTTGCGCGGCCCGAGCTCGTCCATGACCTGCGCGGTCACGGTGTTGCGCGAATAAACGAGGCCGTCCTCGAACGTGAGCATGCGGCCGGTCGAACCGCCCATGTCGCCGGGGCGCCAGACGTCGCCGTTCGACATCCTGATCGCCACCGGCTTGTCCGCGAACTGGCGCTGCGGGTCGAAACCCGCTTCGAGCGCTGCGCCGTAGACGAACGGCTTGAAGGTCGACCCGGGCTGGCGGTGCGCCTGCTGCACGTGATCGAAGCGATCGGCCGCGAAGTCGCGGCTGCCGACCCACGCGCGCACTTTCCCGGTCGCGGGCTCGAGCGCGACCAGGCCCGCCTCGAGCCGGGTCTTGCGCGCGCGCAGCGCATCCATGAACGCCCGATCCGCGCGCAGCTGCGCGAGTGCGGCCGCGGCATCGAGCGGCTTTGCGCCGGCCGGATCGGTGAGGCGCGCGAACTCGGGCGATTCGCGCACGAATGCTTCGATCAGGTCGGGATGAGAGGCCCAGAAATAGCGGAACGGCTCGGTGCGGCGATGCGCCTGCCGGTAGGCATCGAGCCGCGTCGACAGCAGCTTCTTGCCGGCTGAACCCCATTCGACGTCGGCCACGGCCTGCAGCGCCTCGAGCTGGCGTGCGACCGCCTGGTTGGCACGCTGCTGCAGGCGCAGGTCGAGCGTCGATTGCACCACGAGGCCGTCGGCGTAGATGTTGTAGCCGCGTTCGCCGGCCCACTCGGCGAGCCAGCGCCGCACGGCTTCGGCAAAATGCGGCGCCGGGCCCAGATCGAGATCCTGGCGCGCGAAATCGAGCTTCAACGGCCGCTCGCGCAGCGTCGCGTACGTTGCCGCCGAGAGCTTGCCCATCTTCACCATCTGCGCCAGCACGACGTTGCGCCGTTCGCGTGCGCGTTCGGGATTGAGCACCGGGTTGTAGGTGGAAGTGCCCTTGAGCATGCCGATCAGCGTCGCACCCTCGAGCACGTTGAGCTCGGTCGCCGGCTTGTCGAAGTACGTGCGCGCGGCCATTTCAAGGCCGGTCGCGTTGTAGTGGAAGGAGACCGTGTTGAAGTAGCTTTCGAGGATCTCGCGCTTGGAGTAGGCGCGCTCGAGCTTGATGGCGGTGATCATCTCCTTGAGTTTGCGATTCAGCGTCGGCGCGCGGCCGATCTGGTCCGGGAAGTAGTTGCGCGCGAGCTGCTGGGTGAGCGTCGAGCCGCCCTGGCGCTCGCCGATCACCGTGTGACCGATCGCGGAAAGACTGCGCACCCAGTCGACCCCGTTGTGCTCCCAGAAGCGGTGATCTTCGGTGGCAATGAGCGCGTCGACGACGTGGCGCGGCACCTGGTCGAGCTTGATCCACTCGCGATTGGTGCGGCGGAACGTGGTCAGCACCGTGCCGTCCCCCGCGAGGAGGACGCTCGGCCGTTCATCGCGCCCGTTCAACACGCCTTCGACCGACGGCGTGAGCGGAATCAGGATCAGCACGTAAAGCGACGCCGCGAACAGCAACACGGCGAGCGACGCCAGCGCCGCGCGGCCGACGCCGCGCCAGCGTGCGAGAGTTCGCTCGCGGCTAGTCATTGGCAGCCATCCGGGCGAACTCGCGCTGCGCGGCATTCACGCGAGCGAGATAGGCCGCCGGGTCGTGATCGCCGCAGCGTTCACCGGCGACGAGCCGGAAGCCGCGCCGCGCATAGGCCTCTGCCACACCGGCGCCACACAGATGGATCAACGCCGCCAGGTCCTGCTTCTGCTGCAAGGACGCCTTGGCGCTGCGCTCGCGCGCGAGCGCGCGGCTCACGCCGCGATCGAGCAGGACCGCGGTCAATTCGACCGCATGGCTGGGAACCACGCGCATGTACAGCGCGTTGAACCAGCAGGAATTCCAGTCGTTCCACGGCCCAGCTTCGACCACCGCGTGGTCGCGAATGCAGAACCGGCGGGCGTCGGCAAACGCCGCGTCGGTGAGCTGGTACATCCCGACAGCGCTGGAAGCCGGCCGGTACATCTCGAACGGTTCGGCGGTCAGGCGCCAGCGCCAGTAGGTGCGGGCGACCGGATTGCCGGCGCCTTCCACCTGAGCCAGCGCCGCCAGCAGCTCGGGCGTGATCACCGGCGTCGAATGGCGGCGAAACAGCGGGCCGTACGCACGCCATGTATCGGCTGGCGCCTTCGCGAGCACATCGCTCACGGGGAAGTAGAGCTCGGTGGGTTTGCGCAGCACCTGGTAGATCGCGTTCACCGCGAACGCCGCGGTCACGAGCAGCAACCCGACCACGAAGCCCTTCATCGCCGGCGGCGCCTTGCGGAAGACGCGCCACCACCTGCGCCGCGTGCGTGGGCGCGGCCACAACTTCGTGAACGCGACGCGCAGACGCGAACGCGCGCGCCGCCGGCGGGCACGCCGCGGCGGTGGTGCGACGTCGACTGCAACGCTGCGCGTCATGATGCAGAGGAGGGAGGCGGTCGCGTCACGCGACTCGACGACCGCGAGTTTGCCAGCGATGACGCACCGGTTCGCGCAGGTCGCATACCGCAAAGACCTGTGCCGATCCGGCGTCCGCCCGCTGCGACTTCACCGAATCTTCACGTGCGCGGCGTACGCGTACGTGCTCAGGCTTCTTCGTCGTGCTGCTCGTCGTCGTCCAGTTGGTCGATCGCGGCATCGAGCAGCCGGTGCAGGTCGGCAACGCGTTCGGCACCGAGCCGGCGGTTCAACTCGAGCTGGGCCTGCTTCCACGCGCGCTGGCCCTCGGCGCGTTTGGCGCGCCCGGCTTCGGTCGCTTCGACCAGACGACTGCGTGCGTCCTCGCCGGCGTGCTGGTGCACCCATCCCTGCGCGATCAGCGGTTGCAGGTTGCGGGTGAGCGTCGACGCGTCGACGCGCATCTGGCGCGCGAGATCGGTGGGACGCAGCGGCCCGAGCAGCACGATATGCGACAGCAACGAATACTGCGTGTTCTTCAGTCCCACGCCGGCCACGTAGCGGTCGTAGTGCCGCGTGACGACACGGCTCAACTGCCGCAGCTTGAGATTGGTGCAGCCCTTCGGCTTGACCGCGCTGTCCATGCTGCTTATTGTAGCTGCAATACTTGCAGATACAAGCACTCGCAGGAGTTCCGCATGACCGCCGAAGACACGCTGGCCCGCTGGGAGGCCGACGAAGAACGTGTGCGCACCGGTCTGGCTGCGGTCGGCTGGGCGCGGCCGGGCGAACTCGCGGGCCGCAGCGGCATGCAGGTGTTCGAGGCGATCTTCGCGGGCAACCTGCCCAGTCCGCCGATCGGTGCCACGCTCGACTTCCTGCCGGTGCACATCGAACCCGGCCTGGCGATCTTCCAGGGCCGGCCGCAGCCGCGCCACTACAACCCGCTCGGCAGCGTGCACGGCGGCTGGTTCGCCACCCTGCTCGATTCCGCAGTCGGCTGCGCCGTGCACTCGATGCTTCCTGCCGGCCGCGCCTACACCACGCTCGAACTGAAGATCAACATCGTGCGGGCCTTGACCGACGCCGTGCCCCTGGTACGTGCCGAGGGCAAGGTCATCCACGTCGGCCGCCAGGTCGCCACGGCCGAGGGCCGCCTGGTCGGCCACGACGGCAAGCTGTACGCGCACGCGTCGACGACCTGCCTCGTGTTCGACGCCCCGGCGGCGCGTGCCTGACGCCCGCGACGATCGGGATCGCACTCGTGTCCCCGGCAAGCATCGCGCCGATCGGCAACGCCGCGCTTGCACGCGGCGCCGGCGCCGCATCGAACCCGCTGCTCGACGCGCCGATCCCGCGCACGATCCTGCGCCTGACGGCGCCGAGCCTGGTGCTCGCACTGTTCCAGACCGCGGTCTCGGTCGGCGACACGTACTTCGTCGGCCGTCTTGGCACCGATGCGCTGGCCGGCCTGGCACTCGCCTTTCCGCTGGTCATGCTGCTGCAGATGCTCTCCGCCGGCGCGATGGGTGGCGGCGTTTCGTCCGCCATCGCACGTGCGCTCGGCGCCAACGACAGGGCCCAGGCACGCACCCTGGTCGCGCACGCGCTCGTCATCGCCATGGTCGCGGGAGTCCTGTTCACGCTGCTTCTGCTCGCGTTCGGAGCGGGCCTCTACGCGCTGCTCGGCGGGCGTGGCGACGCACTCGGGCAGGCCATGCGCTACTCCGACGTTCTGTTCGCCGGCGCGGTGTTCGTCTGGCTCGCCAACACGCTCGCCAGCGCGCTGCGCGGCAGCGGCAACACGCTGGTGCCGGCCATCGCGCTGGTTTCGGCCGCCATCGTGCAGGTGCCGCTGTCCGGCGCGCTGACATTGGGTTGGAGCCCGCTGCCGCAGCTCGGCATTCGTGGCACCGCGCTCTCCTACGTGATCGCGTTCGCGCTCGCGAGCGTCGGCCTGGCGATCCACCTCTGGTCGACGCCGCTGCGGCCGCAGCGCGCCGACTGGCAGTTGGCGCGGCAACGCTTCCGCGAGATCCTGCGCGTCGGCGCGATCTCGTCGCTTGGCGCCCTGCAGACCGTGCTGACGGCGATCCTGCTCACCGGCTTCGTCGCGGGATTCGGGTCCGCGGCGCTCGCGGGATACGGCGTCGGCGTACGGCTGGAGCTGCTGCAGGTGCCGATCGTGTTCGCGGTCGGGCAGGCGCTCGTGGTCATGGTCGGCACCCATGTCGGGGCGCGGCGTGCGGAACGCGCGAAGCGCATCGCCTGGAGCGGCGCCGCCGCGGCGGTGCTCGTGTGTCTCGCCATCGGCGTCTTCGTCGCGGTGTTCCCGTCGGCGTGGGTCGGCATCTTCAGCGACGATCCCGCGGTCCTCGCGACCGGAGGTCTGTACCTTCGTATCGTCGCACCGACGTATCCGCTGTTCGGAGCCGGGCTCGCGCTCTACTTCGCGTCGCAGGGCGCGGGACGCATCCTCCTGCCGATGCTTGCTGGCACCGCACGCCTACTGGTCGTGCTCGTTGGCGGGATCCTCGTGCTGAATCTCGCCGCCCCGCTGGGATGGCTCTTCGCGGTGATCGCGGTCGGCCTGACGACCCTGGGCATGCTGACCGCGCTCGTCGTCCATTGGACACCCTGGCAGAAGTGAACGGCGGCACTACCGCGCGGCGCGCGGTAGTGCAGGTTTTTCCGCGCAAGGATCGGCGCGCGCGGCCCGCGAGGTGAACCAGAGGTAGTCAAAGCTCCCGGCCGTCGCGAACTCTCCGTCGAGATATTGCGCCGGCTGGCGCTGGTCCGGATCGACCTCGATGAAGGCGATCACCAGCGGACGCCGCGCCATGTAGAGCGGCGCGCCACGGTCCGCACGCACGTGCCCGACGCCCGCGATCAGGACGGCGCCGCGCGCCGCCTCGCTGTCGAGCGCGCGCGCCATCGCAAGATCGCGTGCGCGTTGCGCGGCCACCATGCCCGCGAGGATCGCCGGCGGAGCCTTCTCGCCGCAATGACTGCGATCGATGTCTGCGGCAATCGACTCTTCGACCCGCCGGTCGACCCCCGGCAGGGCGGCACGCGACGGATCGCGCACGATCGAACGCGCTTCGTCGCGCGACAGATTGGCGGCGACGATCGGCAGGTCGAACTCGAGCGCGAGCGCGATCAGCGGCCGATAGCCCTCGACCTGCCAGCCCTTGCGGTCGAAGTGCCCGGCTTCCATCAGCGTGTCCGCGGTCCGGCCGGGCCGCGCCCGCTCGGTCTCGAGCGCGGCCTCGAACTCGCGGTCGAACTGCTCCATCACCAGCGCCGGGCGCCGGCCGGTCGCCACGATTTCGCCCAGCACCGCGCGCTGCAGGCGGTGATGGTCGAGGTTGTCGTGCGTCTCGCCGAGCAACACGACCGGCGCAGCACGCGCCGCGACCTGCACGGCCGCCGCCTCGACGTACCTGCCCGCGCGCACGTCCCAGATGCGCCCGGCGAGGTCCATGCCCGCTTCGCTGCGCGGCGCGTTGCCGCAACTCGTGACCAGGACGAACAGGCAGCACGCGATGGAGCGCTGCAGGTGCGAAGCGAAGTGCATGAACGCGAATGTACCTGCGGCTTGTCATCCCGAGGAGCAAAGGCGATTCGGGATCTCGGCCCCGCGCGACACCGAGATTCCTCCCCCGGGCGCGACCCGGGGTCGGAATGACACTGCCGAAGTCGCAGCCGCAGGCGGAAGGATTTCGGCGTACCTGGAAGCCGCTAGCCGCGCAGCGGCGGCTTGTTCTCCAGCAGGCGCCCCATGCGATCGTCGACCTCGCCAAGATGGGCCACCAGCGAGTTGCCGGTGTGCTCGATCTGGGTGCGCAGCGCGGTTTCGAGGCGGTCTAGGCGCTCGGTGAGCGACTCTTCGGAGGGCACGCCGTCCGGATCGATCCGGTCCAGCCGGGCATCGAGGTGCTTGCGCAATTCGGTAAACCGCGACGCCTCGGCCTGATCCGCAAGGACGCGCTGCGCCGCGAGTTCTTTCGCATAACGTCGCGCTTCGCGGATCACCCCCGCCTGCTGGAACACCATCAGGACGAGGAACACCACCATCACCACGACGGTGCCCGCCAGCAGGATGAGGCCGAGCGGGGCCTCGACACGCGTCACCAGCAGCGACACCTGGGTCGGCGCAATGATCGCGGCCCAGTTCGCCAGCGTGAACGCGGCCAGCAGCCCGAGCACGACTACGAGTACGACCGCTCGCACCTTCATGACGTATGCACCCGCTCAGCAGAGGGCAGCGACACCGTGACGCGCCGTGGGTTCATTCGGTCGGCCGGGAACTCTGGCCGGGACGAACGTCCAACGTGTCGATGTCGTCGTTTCGCACTCGTGGATCCCGTCGCTCCCGGCTCGGCGCACGGGGGCCTGGCTGCCTTGGCTCGAATGTACCCGCAATGATGCGTGCCGGCGTATCGTCCGCCGTTTGTTGGCCACGTTCTCGACTGGTACGACGCTGATGCGGCACCTGTTCCACCGTGCGGGCCGCGAGGCCCTGGTTACGACGCTCGGCGGGCGCGCGTTGCTGGCGTTCGACTTCGACGGCACGATCGCGCCGCTCGTGGCGCGTCCCGAAGAAGCGCGCGTGTCGGACGCCGTCGCCGAGCGGCTCGGCCGGCTCGCCACGTTGCGACCGGTCGCCATCATCACCGGCCGTTCGGTCGGCGACGTCGCACCGCGCCTGGGTTTCGCGCCGCAGTACATCGTCGGCAATCACGGTGCCGAGGATCCCGCCGAATCGCCCGCCTTCGATACGTCCGCCCTCGAACGGTTCCGGCGCCATCTCGATGCGCATGCCGACGCGATCCGGAGCGCGGGCGTCGGGGTGGAAGACAAGGGTTATTCGATCGCGCTGCATTACCGCTTCGCGAGCGACCGCGTGGCGGCCCAGCGGTGCATCGAAGCGCTGGTGCGCGACCTCGACCCGGAACTGCACTTCTTCGGCGGCAAGTCCGTCGCCAACGTCGCCGTGGCCGGCGCACCCGACAAGGCTGACGCGCTCGCGAGCCTGGTTGCCCGTTGTGATGCCGACGCCGCGCTGTTCGTCGGCGACGACGTCAACGACGACGCGGTCTTCGCACGCGCCGAGCCGAGCTGGCTCACCGTGCGCGTCGGCCGCGACGACCCGATGTCGAGGGCGGACTTTTTCCTCGACGATCACTCCGAGATCGCGACGCTGCTGGAAATCGCGCTGGAGGTTCTGGCGCCGAAGCCGCCTGCCTGACATCGCGCACGGGCGGATTCACGACGCCTGATTGCGGGATGGTGCGCGGGTCATGCGCCACGGCGCGCGGCCTACCATGTCCTTCTTCTCTCGGGAGAGGGAAATGAAAAGAACCGTACTCGCTGCGTTCGCCCTCGCCGGATGCGTGACGGCCCCCGTTCCACCCATCGGGACCGAACCCGATGTTCCTGCAACCGGCGGCACCGAAGCGATGACCGGATTCGACGGCCAGTCGAACGGGTTCGTCACGGCCGACATCTTCCAGGCCGACCAGGAGGAGTTCGACGGCATCGAAAACATCGCCGACGGGCTCGGTCCTCTCTACAACGCGCAGTCCTGCCGCGAGTGCCATCAAAATCCGCTCTCGGGTGGCGGCAGCCAGGTGTCGGAGTTCCGTGCTGGGCATCTCGACGCACAGGGCCGCTTCCAGGCACCGCGGGTACCGATCGCGCGCGGCACCGTGTTCATCGAGGGTCGGACGCTGATCAACGACCGCGCCATCTGTCCCAACGCGCAGTTTCCCGATCAGGAAATCCAGGAACATGTCCCGGACACGGAGACGATCCGCACCCAGCGCCTGTCGATCAGCCTGCTGGGCGACGGGTTGGTCGAAGCGGTGGCCGACGAGTTCCTGCGCGGACTCGCGGCGCGCCAGTGCAAGGAGACGCAGGGCCAGATCTGCGGCCTGGTCGTCGAGGTGCCTGTCCTCGAGGCGTCGGATGCGTATCGCGTCGGCCGCTTCGGCTGGAAGAACCAGCAGGCGACGTTGCTCTCGTTTGCCGCCGACGCCTACCTGAACGAGATGGGAATCACGAGCCGGCTGCAACCGGACGAAGTGACGAAGATTTGCGACACGGTCCCGGACCCGGAAGACAATCCGGCCGCGCAACCGTCGCCTGCCGCGCGCCAGCAGGCGCGTGCGGCACGCGCGCCCGCGACCGCCGCCGCGGTCGAACAGCCGGTCGCGGACATCGACCGCTTTGCGCGCTTCGTGCGCGCCACCAAGGCACCCCCGAGGGACACCACGCTCGCCGCGACCGAAGGAGCACGCAGAGGCTCGGAGGTGTTCGATCGCGCGGGTTGTGCGACCTGCCACGTGCGCACGCTGGTCACGGCGGCGGAGGGCACGAAGATAAACGGCGGCACGTTCTCGGTCCCGGCGGCGCTGGCCAACCGCCTGTTCCATCCGTTCGGCGATTTCCTGCTGCACAACGTCGGCACCGGGGACGGCATCGAGATTTCGATCCTCGAACATCACGGCAGGCGGTTCGCCTACATGCAGGACAAGATGTCGCCCACGGTCGACCGCATCCGCACCGCGCCGCTCTGGGGCTTGCGCATGCGCAGTCGCCTGATGCACGACGGCCTGTCGGTGACGGTGCGTGACGCCATCGGTCGCCATGGCGGCGAAGCCACCGATGCGCGACGCCGGTTCGACAGGCTCGGCGACCAGGAGCAGAGCGACCTTCTGACGTTCCTGCAGTCGCTGTAGACGTCGCCGCGGAGCGCGTCGCGGCGGCCGGCCGTTCGCGCTTGCATGTCCACGGGCACAGCGCGTGTTTGCGCCGCAGGCCCAGAGCATGATGAGAACATGAGCAGGATCGCGCTTCGGCGCGGCGTCGCCGTGCCGGTCGCGGGTCGGAGCGGGGTGAAGCGAGTGCAACGGAGACCACCATGGGCGGCGAAGCGGGTCCAAGCGGACCGGATCTGACCGAAGGGGTTGCGATCGACGCGTGTGCCGACGGCAGCATGCTCGCGGGTCACGTCGGCAATGACGCGGTGCTGCTCGCGCGCCGCGGCAGCGAGTTCTTCGCCATTGGCGCGACGTGCACGCACTACAGCGGTCCGCTCGCCGAAGGCCTGGTGGTCGGCGACACCGTTCGCTGTCCGCGGCACCACGCGTGTTTCAGCCTGCGCACGGGTGAAGCGCTGCATGCGCCGGCACTGAGCCCGGTTGCCTGCTGGTCGACGGAGGTGAGCAGCGGCAAGGTCTTCGTGCACGCACCGATCGAGCGGGCGGCGACGCCGCGTGTCGCTGCCGGCGCTCCGGCGCCGGAACGGATCGTCATCGTCGGGGGTGGCGCGGCCGGCTTCGCGGCCGCGGAGATGCTGCGCCGCCAGCGCTACCGCGGCGGCATCGTGATGCTGAGCGACGACGCCGCGGCGCCCGTCGACCGGCCGAACCTTTCCAAGGACTACCTCGCGGGCAACGCGCCGGAAGACTGGGTGCCGCTGCGCGGCGACAGCTTCTATTCCGAGCATGGCATCGACCTGCGGCTGAAGACCGCGGTCGCGCGTATCGACCCGCGGCAACACGAGGTCGCGCTCGCCGACGGAACGAAGCTCGCCTACGACCGCCTGCTGCTGGCAACCGGGGCCGAGGCAATCAGACTGCCGATCCCGGGAATGGAACTGCCGCACGTCTTTACGTTGCGCACGCTGGCCGACTGCCGCGCGATCATCGCGCGCGCCACCGCAGCCCGGCGCGCCGTCGTGATGGGCGCGAGCTTCATCGGTCTCGAAGTCGCAGGCTCGCTGCGCGCACGCGGAATCGAGACGCACGTGGTCGCGCCGGAGAAGCGCCCGATGGAACGTGTGCTCGGCGCACAGTTGGGCGATTTCGTGCGCGCCTTGCACGAGGAACACGGCGTGGTGTTCCACCTCGAAGACACGGCGACCGCCATCGAACCCGGTCGCGTGCTGCTGAAGAGTGGCGGTTCGCTGGGCGCCGACCTGGTCGTCGCCGGTGTCGGCGTGCGGCCGCGCCTCGCGGTGGCAGAGGCTGCCGGGTTGAAGATGGACCGCGGTGTGTCGGTGAACGAGTACCTCGAAACCAGCGCGCCCTCGGTTTTCGCGGCCGGCGACATCGCCCGCTGGCCGGACCCGCACAGCGGCGCCGCGATTCGCGTCGAGCACTGGGTCGTCGCGCAGCGCCAGGGGCAGACGGCGGCGCTCAACATGCTCGGTGCGCGCAGGCGGTTCGAGGCCGTGCCGTTCTTCTGGAGCCAGCACTACGACGTACCGATCAACTATGTCGGGCACGCTGAAGGCTGGGACGACATACAGGTCGAGGGTGACATCGGCGCGCGTGATTGCGTGGTCCGATACAAAAGCAGGGGGCGCGTGCTCGCGATCGCCTCGATCTACCGCGACCTCGACAGCCTGCGCGCCGAGGCGGCGATGGAACTCGCGACGGGCTAGCCGGCTTCGATTACTGTCTCCGCTTCGAATTCAGGCGGAGACGCTCTTGGCCCGGCAGATTCTCGACGAAGTACATATTCATCCGGCGATCCGGGCGTTCATCGAAAATCGGCACGCCGACCTGCTGCGCGAGGTCCAGGACGCCATCGCGAGCAACGCCGTCGTGGTGGTGGGCATGGGCATCAACCCGGCGCCGAAGAAAGCACGCAGGTTGCTCGACGCACAGGGTGTCGCCTACAAGTACCTCGAGTACGGCAGCTATCTCAGCCTCTGGCGGCGGCGCAACGTTTTGAAGATGTGGACCGGCTGGCCGACCTTCCCGATGGTCTTCGTCAAGGGTGCGCTGGTCGGCGGGGCAAGCGACCTCGAAAAGCTGATTGCCAGCGGCGAACTGAAGCGCCTGCTCGCCGCCGACCGATGACGCTGACCGTCACGGGCGCACGCTCGGAATTGGGGCACCTGCTGGCGCAGCAGCGCACGCGGGCGGATGTCCACATCAACGTCGCCGGCCAGCAGGCGAACACGCTGCTGCACGACGGTCATGCGTGGAAGGATTTCACGCGCACCGCGCTTGCCGGTGTGCGCCGTGCGATGCACAGCGAAGCAAGCATGCTGGTCCACGCCAGCTTTGCGTTCGTGCTGGTCGAGCCGCCGCGCGACCCGCTGCGTTCGCTCGCGCAGGCCATCCTCGAGTACGAGCGCCTCGCGCTCGCTGGACCGTTGCCGGCCTGCATCGTCCGCCTCGGCTACCTCTATGGTCCTTCGAGCCGCGACCTGCGCGCTTACCGGACCGCGTTCCGCCTCGGCCGCCCGTATTGGGCCGGCGCGCGAACGGCGCCGCAGTTTCACCTCTATGAGTCCGATGCGGTCGCGGCATTGCTCGCGGCAGGCCGACCCCGCAACACCGGCAGGACGTACTACGCCACCGACGGCCACCCGCTGTCGTTCATGCATTTCATGGACGACTTCGCGCGCAAGCTCGGGCGCCGGGTGCCGCTGCATGTGCCGCGTCTGGCAACGCCGCTCATCCGCGCCATCGTGCGCAAGGAACATATGCAGCAGTGCGACCTCGCGATGCCGGCGCAAGCACCGACCCCGGACGTGCCGGGCTGGAAGCCGCAGGTCACCGACTACCGCGTGGGCCAGGATCGGATCATCGCGGCGTGGAATGCGTGATGCACTTTCCCGTTCCGGATCCCGCTCACACCGATTCCGACCAGGCACGCGCGCACTTCCGCCTCGCGGTGCGGCTCACGTGCGGCTTCGTCGCCCTGATCTGGCTCGTCTACCTGCTGAACCTGGCGTTCGACGTCGATCCGGATCCGTTCGGCGTGCGGCCGCGCGAGGTCTCGGGGCTGGTCGGCATCTTCCTCGCGCCGCTCGTCCACGGCGGCTTCTCGCATATCGCCGCGAACACGCTGCCGGTGCTCGTGCTCGGAACGGCAATGCTCTACCTGTACCCCAGCTCCGCGCTGCGCGCCTTGCCCGTGATTTATCTCGGACCGGGCGTGGCCGTGTGGCTGTTCGGTCGCGGTGCGGTTCACTTCGGTGCCAGCGGACTGGTCTATGGACTGGTGAGCTACATCTTCTTCGCCGGCCTGCTGCGGAGGGATCGGCGCGCGATCGCGGCCTCGCTCATCGTGGCCTTCATGTACGGCTCGCTGACGCTGGGATTTCTTCCGCTGCCGCCGGAGATCTCCTGGGAAACCCATCTCGCGGCGGCCATCATCGGCGCGCTGCTGGCGCTGGCGCTGCGGCGCTTCGACGTCCTGCCGCCGAAACGCTATGCGTGGGAGGATGAACAACCACTCCCGCCCGCCGCAGACGACGACAGCACGCCTACGCATCCAGTTCGCGATAGCGGCGAAACAGATCGTGGTTATTGAAGGGCAGGCGGCGCTTCGAAGCCATGTAGCGCTTGATGCGCGGCCGCGCGAAGACGGCGTCGTGCAACGCCCGCAGGCGGGGATGCGCGCGCAGGGCAGACCGGCTTGCGACCGGAAACGCGTACCGGAGTCCGGCCACGACCTGCGCCAGCGAAAGATCGGCGTAAGTGAGCTGCGTGCCCACCAGCCACGGGCCGCCCGCCGGATTGCGTTCCAGCACGCGTTCGAAATAGCCGAGGAATTTCGGCAGCCGCGCCGCGAGGAAGTCGCGCGCCCGGCGCCGCGCCTCGCGCTTCTGCTCGCTGTAGTAGAGGCCGCTTCCGATCGGATGATGGGTGTCGTGGATCTCGACGATGAAGTCCGCGATCGTGAGCTGCAACTGGTGCGTCCATAGCCTGCCGGCCTCGTCGCGCGGCGCGAGGCCCAGTCGACCGCCGAGATAGAGCAGGATGTTCGCCGTCTGCCCGATGAGCTGGCGCCCCACCTTCAGGAACGGCGGCGCAAAGGGCGGTCGTTGCACGTCGTCGCTTTCGAGATAGCGCGCCATGGCCGGCACGCCGCCGCCTTCTTCTTCGGGCACCAGCGCGACGTCGACATACTTCGCGCCTGCCGCCTCCAATGCCAGCCGCACGTACTCGCCGCGGCCCTGGATGCCGGGCCAGTAATAAAGCACGTAGGTCATCGCGCGCTCTCCTCCGCCGCAACGGGTTGCCGTTCCAGCCTTCCTCATCTACCGTCCGATCCGCCCTCGCGATCATCCGTGGAGCGCACGATGTTCATCCGCAACTGCTGGTACGTCATCGCCTGGGATCACGAGGTGCCGGCCGACGGCTTGTTCACGCGCACCGTGATCGGCGATCCGGTGCTCCTGTTTCGCAGGGCCGACGGCACCATCGTCGCACTCGAAGACCGTTGCTGTCACCGGCACGCGCCGCTTTCCAGGGGACGCAAGGAGGGCGAATGCGTGCGCTGCGGCTACCACGGCTTGAAGTTCGACGCGCGCGGAGCCTGCATCGAAGCGCCGGGCCTGGACACGCTACCGGCCAAGGCGAGGGTGCGCACCTATCCGGTGGCGGTCAAGAACAAATGGGTGTTCGTGTGGATGGGCAACCCGGCGCTGGCGGGCACCGAGTCATTGCCGGACAACTTCTCCTGCGACCATCAGGACTGGAACTACCTGCCCGGATACCTGCACTACGGGACCAACTACCTTCTGATCGCCGACAACCTGCTCGATTTTTCGCACCTGAGCTACGTGCACGAGAAGACGCTCGGCGGCTCCACCGCGATCGCGCAGGCGCGCCCGACCATCGAGAAGGTGCCGTACGGCATCCGCGTGACGCGGCGCGTGCCGAACGTGCCGCCGCCCGGCTACTACCGGCGCATGGGCAGCTTCGACGGCAACCTCGATCGCTGGTTCATCTACGACTTCCTGCTCCCGGGCACGTTGTTGATGCACTCGGGAGGCCGGCCGACCGGCGATGCGCCCGGCGACATGAGCCGCGCCGTGCGCCTGCACAGCTGCCAGACGCTCACCCCCGAGACCGAGAGCACGACGCACTACTTCTTCCAGCAGTCGCACCTGGTGGCGCAGGGCGATGCGTCGATCGCGCAAATCATCTACGACGCGCTGGTGGTGGCGTTCCACGAAGACCGCGAGATGATCACCGCACAGGCGCGCAACATCGCGCTCGACCCGCAGGCACCCATGGTCCCGCTCGCGATGGACGCGGCGCTGGCGCAGTTTCGCCGCCTCGTCACCGAGGCAATCGCCGCGGAGCGAACGACGGCGGAGGCAACGCAGGCAACGGACCCGGCACCGGCATGAATGCCGTCGAGTCCACGCCGGTCCGGCGTCAGGGCGCCGGCGGCAACGTGAAGTCGACCGCCGCGTCCGCCGCCGTCAGATCGATTGCGGCGGATTGAGCGACGTAGCCATCCGCTTCCGCCTCGAGCGTGTACTTCGCCGCGCTCGCGGGCTGCGGCGCGAACACCAGGGGCAGCGAAACGGCATAAGGCGCCAGCAGCGCCGGCGCGGTCGGAAGCGTCAGCGAATACGCCCCCGTGGCGTCGGCGTTGGTGCTTGCGATTTCCACCTCCGGCACGATGCCGACGGCTTGCACCGCGCGCACGCTCGCGGCGGCCACGGCGGGTAGAGCATGGCCGCTGGCAGTTCGCGTCGCTGAAGCGGGAAGCGTGATCGGCGTCGCGGCAGTGCTCAGGCTCGTCGTGCCCTGCAAAGCGATCGGTACGGCGGAAACCACGGCGGAAGCGAAGCCCGGTGCGGCGAACACCACGGCGACGTTCGGTGCGACGCTTGGATCGAGGAATGCAAGCGTGAACGCACCGCTCGCATCCGGGACCGTGGCACGCATTACCGTCCCGCCGACCTGGGCCGAGATCTGCATCCCGGCAATGGCCGGATCGACGTAGCCGACGATGTCGGCCACCGTGCGCGGCACGACCGCGATTACGGGTTTCAATCCATAGGACCCGTTGCCGCGCCGAACGATCGATTTGCATGCATCGAAGTCGAGCACCACATCGGCCAGCCCGCCGGGCGGCACGGTGAATGAATGGATGAGTTTCAGTCCGCTCTGGGTCGCGCTCGGCGTGTCCAGCGGCTGCTCGGTCCCTCCGGTCGGCACGACGGAATTGGCGAGGACCCCTCCGCTGTCGGGCCGCAGCACCAACCGCAATTGGGTGTACTGGCCGCCGGGCAGCGCCATTTCACCCAATTCCTCGAGGACCCCATTCGTCAGGTCGAGCAGGTTGACCTTGCGAGCAGGCGCAAGCACGAGATCGTGCCATCCGCTCGAGCTGTCGTCCGCGGTGGAACTGGCGTGCACGCGCACGCGGTCGACGGTGATATTGACTTCGTCGAAGCCGCACGCCGGCGCATCCGTCAGGGCAATCCGCACGGAACCCATGCCCTGACCGGTCGTCACCCCGCCGCTCCCGCCGCCACCACCACCGCCGCACGCGACGACGACGATTGCAAGCGCTGCGGCGGCGCCTAGCCGAGCCCCTCTCCTCGCAAGCACCATTTTCAAACCCCTAGGAAACGTCCGAAACAGGCCGTGCGGACTGCCGGCCACCTCGACTTTCCAACTTCCCCGGGAATGTACGCGCGGCGCGCGCGGCGGGCTTCCGGGACGTGCCGATCTGGAGCATCCGCGATTGCCGGCGCTTCGAACGCGACCATCCGTTCGCGTTCGGCGGCGCGCAGTTCCTCTGGTTCGAGCGCCGCGCTCAAGCGGCACGCTGACGGGCCGCCCCGGCGCGCGCTCACGCCACGGGCGTCTTCACCCGTCCCGTCGCGAAGAACGCGCGCAGGTTCTCGATCACGAGGTCGCCCATCGCGTTGCGGGTTTCGCGGGTCGCGCTGGCGATGTGCGGCAACAGCACGACATTGTCGAGTTCCAGCAAGGCAAGCGGGACGTTGGGCTCGTCGACGAACACGTCGAGTCCGGCACCGGCGATGCGTTTTTCGCCGAGCGCCCGGACCAAGGCGGTTTCATCGACCACCGAACCGCGCGCGACGTTGACGAGAAATCCCCGCGGACCGAGAGCGTCGATGACTTCGGTCGAGACCAGGTGGCGCGTGGCCGCACCACCTGCGGCGGCAATGATCAGGAAGTCGGTCCATTCGGCGAGTTCGACCAGCGATGCGGCATGGCCATACGGCACTCCGCCGACCGGGCGCCGGCTGTGGTAGCGGATCTGCATGCCGAACCCCTCGGCGCGCCGCGCAATCGCCGCGCCGATTCGCCCGAGGCCGAGGATGCCCAGCCGCTTGCCGCTCACGCGCGTGGCGAGGGGAAACTGCGCTCGCGTCCAGTCACCGCGCCGCACGAAACGGTCGGCCGCGGAAATCCCGCGCGCGACGTCGATCATCAGTCCGATCGCGAGATCGGCGACGCAGTCGGTCAGCACGTCCGGCGTATTGCTCACCGCGATGGCGCGCCGCTTCGCCGCCTCGACGTCGATGGTTTCATAGCCGACACCGAAGTTCGCGATGACTCGCAACGCCGGCAGCGCATCCATCATGCGGGCATCGACGCCCGATCGCACCGAGGTCGCCATGCCGGCGAACTGACCGCCGTGTTGCGCCAGGAATGCGGCCGGATCCCGTTCGCGCCACAGCGGATGGGTGTCGAACTCCGCGGCCAGCGCTTTCTCGAGGGACGCCTGCAAACGCCCGACCTGGATGATGCGGGGTTTCACCGCGTCGGCCCTTGGACCGCGCGCGACGGTCGCGGCAGGTCAAGCAGCCGTATAGGCTGTCTTGACAGTCGTGTAGAACTCGGCCGCATAGCGCCCCTGCTCGCGCGACCCGTAGCTCGACCCCTTGCGGCCGCCGAACGGTACGTGGAAGTCGACGCCCGCGGTCGGGACGTTGACCATCACCATTCCGGCCTGCGCATTGCGCTTGAAGTGGGTCGCGAGCTTGAGCGATGTCGTGCAGATGCCGGCCGTTAGGCCGAACTCGGTGTCGTTGGCGACTGCGAGTGCCTCGTCGTAGTCGCGCACGCGGATCACGCTGGCGACCGGTCCGAAAATCTCTTCGCGGCTGGAGCGCATCGCGTTCGTCGCCGCGGTGAGCAAGGTCGGCTGGAGGAAGTAACCGCGGGTGCGCCGTTCGATCGTCGCGCCGCCGGATGCGAGCCTGGCGCCTTCCTCCTGCGCGATGCGGATGTAGTTGCGATCCTGCTCGAGCTGCGTCGGATCGACCACGGGCCCGATGTCGACGCCCTTCTCGCGGGCATCGCCGACGGTGAGCTTGCCCATCGCCTCGGTCATGGCCGCCACGAAGCGGTCGTGGATGCCCGCGGTGACGATCAGGCGCGACGACGCCGTGCACCGCTGGCCGGTGGAATAAAAGGCGCCCTGCACGGCGCAGTTCACCGCCACCGCGAGATCGGCATCGTCGACGACGACGAGCGGATTCTTGCCGCCCATTTCCAGCTGGAACTTGGCCAGACGCGCGACGCACGCTTGCGCGACCCGG
Source organism: Burkholderiaceae bacterium (assembly GCA_035502095.1). Classification (GTDB taxonomy): domain Bacteria; phylum Pseudomonadota; class Gammaproteobacteria; order Burkholderiales; family Burkholderiaceae_F; genus JAKANT01. The sequence continues at coordinate 292,966 of DATJUX010000026.1, read as the reverse complement.
CGGCCGGTGGCGACCGAGCCGGTGAACGTGATCGCGGCGATGCGCGCGTCGTCCAGCAGGGTCTGGCCGACCTCGCGCCCGCGCCCCATCACCAGGTTGAAAACGCCGGGCGACAGCCCGCTGCGCGCGATGATCTCGGCCAGCGCCCATGCACTGCCGGGCACGAGATCCGCCGGCTTGAACACGACGCAGTTGCCGTAAGCGAGGGCGGGCGCGATCTTCCAGGCCGGGATCGCGATCGGGAAATTCCACGGCGTGATGATCCCGACCGCGCCCATGGGCTCGCGTGTCACCTCGATCTCGAGGCCCGGCCGCACGGATGCGAGCTTCTCACCGGGGATGCGCAGCGCCTCGCCGGCGAAGAACTTGAAGATCTGCCCCGCGCGCCCGACTTCGCCGATCGCCTCCGGCAGCGTCTTGCCTTCCTCGCGCGCGAGCAAATCGCCGAGTTCGTTCTTGCGCGCGAGGATTTCGCTGCCGACGGTATCGAGTGCATCGAAGCGCTGCTGCGGCGTCGACTGCGACCAGCGTCCGAACGCATCGTGCGCGGCGGCGATCGCCGCCCGGGTCCCCTCGGCGTCGGCCGAGGCGTATTCGCCGACCACGTCGTCGAGGTTCGATGGATTGATGTTGCGATTCACGCCGGCGCCGTCGACCCACTGTCCGCCGATGTAGTTCTGCTTCACTGCAGCCCCCGACCGTTGTCGACTTGCGCGGTGCGCGCACCGCAGATCCCGGACGTTCCGCGAAGCTGCCTGTACTGGGCGAAGGAAACGAGCCCCGCTGCGACCAAGGCTACCCCATTCCAGCGTTGCGCAAGCGCAGCCTCGGGCCGGTACGGGTCAGCAGGCCGCGCTGGCCTCGAGCGACCGGCGCGGCTGCGGTTGCCTGCGCCCGGCGACGATCACGGCAAGCGCGTCGACAGCCCGATCGACCTCTTCGAGCGTGTTGTAGAAGTAGAAGCTCAGGCGGCAGCTCGCCGGCGGATCGAGCTGCAGCGCCCGGTGCGCCAGCGTCGCGCAATGGCACCCGGCGCGCGCCTCGACGCCCGCGGCGTTCAGCGCCTGCGCCAGCTCGACCGGATCGCGGCCAGCGACATTGAAGGCGACCAGCGAGGTGCGCCGCTCCGCATCGGGCGGACCGTAGATCCGCAGGCCGGGGATCGCGCCCAGTCGTTCGAGCGCACGCGCCGTCAGGCGGCGGTTCCACGCCGCGATGCGGCGCATGGCGCACTCGACCGCCGGCCGTTCGATCGGGCGCGCAGTGTCGAAATGGTGCCGCCGGCGCGGCGTGAGCGCGAAATCCAGGATGGCACGCAAGGCTTGCGCGGAGACGATCGTGCCCAGGATATTGGGCGTGCCGGCCGCGAACTTCCAGGGCAGGGTGTTGTAGCCGACATAGTCGGGAAATACCTGGCCCTCGGCGATCATGTCGCCGCCATACAGGAACGGCAGCGACGATTCGAGCAGGTGTTCCTTCGCCACCAGCACGCCGGTGCCGAGCGGCGCCAGCATCTTGTGGAACGAGAAGGAGAGGTAGTCGGCGTCCAGCGCCTGCACGTCGACGAAATTGCCCGGGACAAGCTGGGCGCCATCGACGAGCAGCAGCGACCGGCGCTCGCCGTTCGGTTGCCGATAGCCGCTCCCCGCAGCCAGCGTGCGCACCGCGCCAAGCGGATTCTTCGTGCCGAGAAAGTTCGACGCGCCCGTGCAGCAGACGATCTTGGTGCGTGCGTCGATCAGTGAGGCCATCTGCTCCAGATCCAGTTCGCCGGTCTGCGGGTCGAAGCGCACGAGCCGATGCTGCACGCGCCGTCCCAGCCGCGGCAGGATTTCCCGGCAGAGCGCATACCAGGGTACGTAATTCGAGTTGTGCTCCATCATCGTCGTGACGATGTTGTCGCCGTCGCGAAACTCGGTCAGCAGCGAATACATGACGGCGTTGTGCGCCTCGGTCGTGTTGCGCACCATGACGATGTTGTTGCGGCTGCGCGCGCCGAGGAATTGCGCGATGTCGTCGTACGCCGCTTCGAACAGCCGCGTGGTGTGTTGCGAGGCATCCGACTGGCCGCGGTGGACGTTGTCGTACTGCGGCGCAAGCGACTGGTACCGGGCGAGCAGCTCGCGCGGCGGCTGCGTGCTCGCAGCGTTGTTGGTGACGACCCTGCCGGTCGCGGGAAAGTCGAAGTGCGCGCGGATCGCCTGCACGTCCCAGGCGCTCCAACTGATCAAGCCGTCCATCGCAACCTCCTCGTCTCCGCGGCTGCCGCACCGGCCCCTGGAAGCAGGGCCGCGCTGCCGTGATAGCGAATGAGTTGCGTCCTACCGAGGGGTGCGGTACTCAATTTGCCAGGACTGGGTACCTATTTTTCGTCGTCGACCCGAGCCATCCTCGGCACGCGAAAGACACGCGCCGCAACGCCGGGATCCCTCGCTTCGTTCGGGATGGACGGAGGCCTTGGAAAGTGCCCCGCGACACCTCCGACTGCAAAACGGACTACCGCCGCAACTGGCGGCGACTCGGCCGCTTTTCGGGGCATGGCACCCGGGTCGCCCCTACTACGCTGCGCTTCCCTCCGACCCCTTCGCCGTCGGTTCCGCTTTTCGCCCGTCGCCGCTTGCCGTCGTCCTCCATGCAGTTCCCTCCGCAGATCGCTCCCTGCTTCGGTCCGATGCAGCTAGTCGGCTACCTCGCCTGTGCCGTCTCGTTCGCGGCGTTCTTCACCGCGTCGCACCGGCGTTTCCTCGCCTTCGGCGCGACGGGCGCGATGATCTGGGCGTTGCACTATCACCTTCTGGGCGAGCGCGTCGCGGCCGCCCTGTCGGCGATTTCCGGCGGGCGGAACACGATCGCCACCTACGTGCACGGTTGGCCGCGGCGGCTCCGGGTCGGCGCGACCGCGAGCCTGTGCGCGGTGGTCGCGTCGCTCGCTCTGCTCGCCAGCTCGGGGCCGCTCGCGTTCCTGCCGGCATTCGCGTCCTGCCTGACGACGACCGCGACTTTCTGGCTGGTCGGGCGCGCGTTTCGGCGCGCGTACCTGGTTTCCGACAGCTGCTGGCTGGTGTTCGGACTGCTCGCCGGCTCGACCGCGGGTTCGATTGCCGCGTGCATTTCTCTGTTTCTCAACCTGTGCACCCTGCGGCGCGTACGCTCGACGAGCGCGGCACACGCAGTGGGTTAGACAGGCGCGCCGGGCAACATCGTCACGGCCGCCGACGCTGCGCGCCGTCTCGATTCCTCCCCGCGCTGGTCCGGGATTTCCGGCCACGCGTCGGAGGGGCTTCGGGTTACGCGCGGAAACAATCTTCGGTTGACACTCAACGGTGAAAGTGGAATCGTGAGTCGCGATGCGTATTCGATCCGTCCTGCTTGCTGTCCTGGTATCCGCGGCGGCGATGCCGCTGGCGGCGCAGGCCGGCCTGTACAAGTGGATCGATGAGCAGGGCGTTGTCAACTACAGCGACAAGCCGCCGCCCGGTGCACCCGACGCAAAACCGCTTGATGAAGCCAACAGCTCGCTGAGCGTGGTGCCGGGGCTGTCGAAGGAGGAACTGGCGTTCTTCCGCGAAGGACTTGTCCAGGGACGCGCCGATCGGCTGCAACGCGAGCTCGAAGAGCTGCGCGCCCAGAGCATGGCGCCGCCGCCTCCGGTTCCGAACTACGAAACCGAGCCGGTCGTGTACGGCGGCTATTGGCCGTACTACTACAACTACAGCCGGCGCCGCTTCCAGGATTTCAAGCACCCGGCGCACGTGCCCGTGAAGGGCGCACCGGTGCAGAAGACGCCGCCCTTCCGCAGCATGAAGCTCGAGCGTTAGCTCCGGTCCTTCTCGTTCGCGCGGTCCTCTTTGCGGCCGCTGTCCTTCGCCCGGGCCGGCGCGCCCTCCTTCCACTCTGAGAACCCGATCCGGCGCGATGTCTTCGGCGGCGCGGCCGTGAGCTCGCGAATCGCGTGCACCAGGTTCTCGATCGCGGCGTCGTGTTCGTGCAACTGCACGGTCGCCTGCAACAGGCGCCTTTCGAACGCGGCCAGCTTCGAAGCGAGATCCTTGTGCGAGGCGGCGAGTGCCCGCGCCTTGACGAAGGCGCGGACGACGTGCACGCCCATGGCGACCGCCTGGCTCGAGTTCAGAACGTTGGCGGCCTGGATGGCGCCGTGCTCGGTGAACGCGAAGGGCAGCACGGGCGAAAACTTCAGGCGTGCCAGGCGGCCGTTCTCGACGACGAGCCGCTCCTTTTCGGCGCGCGTCAGGCGAAACATGAAGTCCTCGGGAAACCGCGCGGCGTTGCGCTTCACCGCCTGGTTGAGCGCCCGTGTCGAGACGCCGTACAGCTCGGCAAGGTCGGCATCGACCATCACGCGCTGGCCACGCAGGGTCAGGATGCGCTGCGCGAGCGCAGCGGCGGCAACAGGAGCGTTCTTGGCCACGGCAGCGAGGTGATCACGACCTGTGATGACCTCGCGAAGGATATCGCGCGCCAAGGCGCGGCCGCGACGTGCGGCGCCGGACTACTCGAGCGTCTTCAGCACCGCGCCGATGGTCTCGACGATGCGCTCCATCTGCGCCCGCTCGATGATCAGCGGCGGGCTCAGCGCCAGGATGTCGGCGGTGAAGCGCACCAGCACACCGGCTTCGAAGCACTTGACATGGGCATCGAGCGCGCGCCGACCGGGTGCGCCGGCACGCGGCTCGAGTTCGATGCCGCCGACCAGGCCGATGTTGCGGATGTCGATCACGTGGCGCGCACCGCGCAGGGAATGCAGGGCGGCCTCGAAATGCGGCTCCATCGCGCGCGCGCGCTCGAAGAGCTTCTCGTCCGCGAACAGCTTCTGGGTCGCGACCGCCGCCGCGCAGGCAAGCGGGTGGCCCGAGTACGTGTACCCGTGCAGAAATTCGATCGCACCTTCCGGTGCCGCGTTGACGATCGTGTCGTGGATCTCGTTGCGCGCGATCACCGCGCCGAGCGGCACCGCGGCGTTGTTGATGGCCTTGGCGCAGGTGAGCAAATCGGGCTTGATGTTGAACCGGTGGGCCGCGAACGGGGCGCCCAGACGGCCGAATCCCGTGATCACCTCGTCGAAGATCAGCAGCACGCCGTGCTTGTCGCAGATGGCGCGCAGCTTCTCGAGGTAACCCTGCGGCGGCACGAGCACGCCCGCCGAACCCGCCATCGGTTCGACGATCACGGCGGCGACGTTCGACGCATCGTGCAGGGCGATGATGCGCTCGAGTTCGTCGGCGAACTCGGCGCCGTGCACCGGCTGGCCCTTGGAGTACGCATTGCGGGCGAGGTCGTGCGTCGAGCGCAGGTGATCGACGCCGGCCATCAGCGCGCCGTAGGCCTTGCGGTTGCCGGGGATGCCCCCGGCCATGGTTCCACCGACGTTCACGCCGTGGTAGCCGCGTTCGCGCCCGATGATGATGCGGCGCGCCGGCTCGCCGCGCGCACGGTGATAGGCGATCGCCATCTTCATCGCCGTGTCCGCCGCCTCCGAGCCCGAGTTGGCGAAGAACACCCGCTGCATGCCGGCGGGAGCAACCGCGGCGACCGCGGTCGCCGCCTCGAACGCGACCGGATGCCCCATGTTGAACGGCGGCGCGTAGTCCATCGTCGCCGCTTGGCGCGCCACCGCCTCCACGATCGGCTTGCGATTGTGACCGGCGTTCACGCACCACAGGCCGGCAGTGCCGTCCAGGATCTCGCGGCCATCGGGAGTCCAGTAGAACATTCCATCGGCCTTCGCGAGCAGGCGCGGAGCGGCCTTGAAATGACGGTTGGCGGTGAACGGCATCCACCATTCGTCGAGCGACAGCGTGGTGCCTGTGTGCGGGTTTTCGAGCTTCATGAGTTCCTCGCGGGGGCCGGGACTACGGAGACGTCAGCTGGAAGGAGGTGAAGAAGGTCTCGATCTCCTGGTCGGGCAGGTCGCCTGCCCGGCCCATGGCGACCATCTGGTAGATGCGATCATCGACGACATAGATGCGCGCGGCAAGCCGCGCGGGTTCGGGTGTTTCGCCGGGGCGGCCGATCTGTCCGCGCGCCTCGAACGACGTCGAGGCGCGCAACGCCGAAGCGGCGATCCTGCCCGCGGGAGGTGTCGACTCCTTCTCCACGCTGCGCGCGCCGATGTTGCGCAGCAATCCGTCACGGAAGAAAGCGATCGAGGTCTGTGCGGCCGCGGTGTCCTGCGGCGCACCCGCCGGAAGGTGCGCCACACCGACCGCGAACATCGTGGGGCCGACGCCAGTCGATGTCATGGTCATGGAAACCTTCTGCGGTCCCCCGTCGAGCGGCAACTCGAGGTCGCGCGTGACGATCTGCGGCTTGCCCGGCAGCGACACGACGTAACCGTCGCTCGCCGATCGCACTTCGCGCCAGTCGAATCGGGGCGAACATCCGACCATTGCGACGACCGCCAGCAGCCAGGCGACGGCTCGAGCCATTTGGGTTGATCCGACAAAAAGAGCCGGGCGTTCCCGGCTCCTGGTTCATCCGCGCGGTGCGCGCGGCGGTGTGGCGCCTACTTGGGCCGTGCTCCGGGCTTTGCGGGCTCGGTCTTCTTCTTTTTCGCCCGGCCGGGACGCGTCTTCCCGTGACTGCCGTTGTAGATCTTGCCGCGCCGCGTGCGCAGATCACCCTTGCCCATGAACGAACTCCGGATCGATTGGGATCTTTCGGGGTGATTATAGGCGCCGCCCTCGCGGCCGCGCCTAGAATCCGTCCATTCGAGGTTGGTGGCGGTTGGCAATGGCACTCATCGTATTCAGGTCGAAGGCGGCGGGCGAGATCTACATGTTCGCCGAAACCGCGCACCGGTTGCTCGAGATCATCGGCAAGGCCGACACGCCACGCGGAGTCGTCACGGCCGAGCAGATTCCCGATGCGCTGGCACGGCTCGTCGCGGCGGTCGAGGCCGAGAAGGAGCAGCAGGCAGACGCCGCGCGCGGACGCGAGGATGCGGAAAAGCGCGGCGATGCTTCCGCCGGAGAGCGCCCGATCTCGCTGTCGCAGCGCGCCTTCCCGCTGATCGAAATGCTGCGCGCCGCGGCCAAGCGCAAGGTCGATGTCACGTGGGGCGTCTGAGTCGCCGGTACGCGGCGTGGTCGAGCGCGCGATGAACTTCACGCGCTTCGGCGTCGCACGCCAGGTGTGGCTCGGCATGGCCGCGCTCGTTCTGCTTGGCTTCGGCGCGTTCCTCTTCACGCGTGCCATGCAGGTCGACGAGGATGTCCGCACGCTGTACCACGACTCGCTGCTGGTCGCACAGGCCGGTTTCGAGGCGCAGCTGCTGCTCACCGAGTTACGCGGGGCGGACGCGGACACGCGGACGGTCATTCCGTTACTGCGCCGCAAGCTGGACGAAATCGCGCGGTTTCCACTGACCAGCGGCGAACGGCAGGACCTCGCCGAGGTCGAGCGGGCCGCGACCACCATCGAGCTGGATTCCGCGCCGGCGCGGCGCGCCGCACTCATGCAGAACAGCGACCGCAGCCTGCTGTCGCTGGTCACGTCGGTGCGCGATCGCACCGAGGCGGCGGCGGGCAGCGCGCACCGGCTGCACGACTTCGCGCTCTACAGCCTCCTGGCGCTGGCGATGCTCGCGCTTGCCACCGCGGTCGTGCTGGTGACTCTCGCGCTGCGCACGCTGTCGGCGCATCGCGAGCGGCTCGGTCAGCTCGACCAGATGGCGCACGAGGACGCACTCACGGGCGTCGTCAACCGGCGCCGGCTCGACGAGACACTGCCGATCGAACTGGCGCGCGCCGAGCGGCTCGGGTACCCGCTCAGCGTCGCGATGCTCGACCTGGATTTCTTCAAGCGCTTCAACGATCGCCGCGGGCACGGCGCGGGTGACGCACTGCTGCGCGAAGCGGCGCAGTCATGGCGCCGCCAGCTGCGGCCGACGGACGTGCTGGCGCGTTATGGCGGCGAGGAGTTCACGTTGGTGTTGCCTTCCTGCGATGCCGAGCAGGCCGAGCAGCTGATTCAGCGCCTGCGCCCCCTGATGCCCGAACGGCAGACGTTCTCGGCGGGCGTCGCGGTCTGGGATGGCCAGGAAAGCGCCGACGAGCTGTTGCGCATCGCCGATATCGCGCTGCTGCAAGCCAAACGTACCGGTCGCAACCGCACCGTGGTAGCGGGTCGCGAGCCGCAGATCTCGTTGCCGCTGCGTGCCGTCTCGTAGCGGGTGTCAGCGCGAGGAACGGACGCGAGACGGATGAGGCTCGCCCCGTAGACTTCGGGGCATGTCAACGCAACCGCGCATCCTGGTGGTCGAAGACGAACCCGCGATCGCCGACACGATCGTCTACGCGCTCTCCACCGAAGGATTCGTCCCGCACTGGAGCGCCAGTGCCCAGGCTGCGCTCGAAGCCGCGGCCGCCGCTGCATCGTCCACGCCGTTCGCGCTCGCGATCCTGGACGTCGGCCTGCCCGATCTGAACGGGTTCGACCTGTTTCGCCGGCTGCAGCAGGTCGACCCGGCCCTGCCGGCGATCTTCCTCACGGCACGCACCAGCGAAATCGACCGCGTGGTCGGTCTCGAGCTCGGCGCCGACGACTACGTCGCCAAGCCATTCTCGCCGCGCGAACTCATCGCCCGCGTGCGCACCGTGTTGCGGCGGATCAAGCGCAGCGCGCAAGCGGCGGCATCCGCGCCACGCGCATCGACCCTGTTCGCGATCGACGACGAACGCAAGCAGATCCGCTTCCGCGGCCGCACGCTCGACCTTTCGCGCTACGAATACCGCGTGCTCAAGGTGCTCGCGGAGCGGCCGGGACGCGTGTACTCGCGCGACGAGCTGATGAACCTGGTCTGGGACGACCCGGCCGCGAGCTTTGACCGCACGGTCGACGCGCACATCAAGCAGCTGCGCGCCAAGCTGCGTTCGGTCGATGCAACGCTCGATCCGATCCAGACCCATCGCGGTCTCGGCTATTCGTTGCGCGACGACCTCTAGAATCTCCGCGCCGTTCCGGCGACCGCCGATGTCCCGTCGCTCGCGCCTCTTTCTCGGCATCTTCGTCGTCTATCTGGCCGCGGTCGCCGCCCTGCTCTACCGGCTGGCGGCCGACCTCGATCCGCGCTATCGCGAATCGGCCGAGGAGTCGCTGGTCGATACCGCCAACCTCCTGGCTACATTGCTCGAGCGCGGCACCTACAACGGCATCATTCCCACCGACGAACTCGAGCGCACGCTGAAGCATCTCGCCCAGCGGCCGGTCTACGCACGCATCTTCGACATCGAGAAAACGGCCGTCGACCTGCACGTCTACGTGACCGACCGCAACGGCATCGTTCTCTTCGATTCGAAAGGGCTCGACGTCGGCAGCGACTATTCCGGCTGGCGCGACGTGTATCTCACCTTGCAGGGCAGCTACGGCGCACGCACGACGCTGGCCGATCCGCACGACCCGCGGTCGGCCGTGATGTACGTCGGCGCGGCGATACGCGAGCCCGGAGACGGCAGCCGCGCGGAGGGCGGCGAAGACATCGTCGGCATGGTCGCGGTCGGGAAGCCGATCGCCGCGTTCCGGCCGTTCATCGCCAACGCGCGCGCGCGCCTGCTGCTGTTCGGCGGCGTCGCCGCCGGCAGCTTCGCCCTGCTGGTCGTGCTGTCGGTCGTATGGCTGGTGCGCCCCTTCGGCATGATCGGCGACCTGTGGCGCGCATTCCGCGCCGATGCCGCGAGCGGCGGTTCGATCCGCTTCGGGCGCCGCCTCGTCGGTGCGGTGCGCACCGCGTTCGCCGAGGCGCGCGACACGCTCGCCGGGCGCAGCTACGTCGAGCAGTACGTACAGACGCTGGCGCACGAGCTGAAGAGTCCGCTGTCGGCGATCCGCGCCGCCTCGGAGTTGCTGCGCGAACCGATGCCCGAGGAGGCACGCGCACGGTTTGCGCACAACATCGTGGATCAGGTGGCACGCGCACAAGACCTGATCGACCGTCTGCTCGAACTGTCGTCGCTGGAGCGGCGTGGCGCACTGGAACGCGTCGAACCGGTCGCGATCGGTCCGCTCGTCGACGCAGTGCGCGACGAGGTGCTGCCGGCAGCGGCGGCACGGTCGGTGATCGTGGTAGTCGCCGTCGAGCCGGAACTGTACCTCGCCGGCGATGCGTTCCTGCTGCAGCGGGCCCTTGCCAACCTGGCACGCAACGCGATCGACTTCGCACCCGCTGGCTCGCAGGTCGAGATTCGCGCCCATGCCGCGCGCGGTCACGTGGACATCACGGTGCGCGATCGCGGCCCGGGCCTGCCGGACTACGCCCGCGCCCGGATCTTCGAAAAGTTCTTCTCCCTGCCGCGCCCGGCGACGGGCAAGCGCGGCACCGGCCTCGGGCTCGCCTTCGTGCGCGAGGTCGCGCAGCTGCATGCCGGCACTGCCCGCCTCGCCAACCACCCCGAAGGCGGCGCGCTCGCGACGCTGAGCCTGCCGCTGCCGCGGCGGTGAGGAAAGGGACTTGAACACGGACCGCGCGCCCGCCGCGACAGGGAAAGGGGGTTGACGCGGACCGACACGGATTCTCTCTTTTGTGTCTTGTCCGCTCCCATCCGCGCAATCCGCATCCAGATCTTTCTTCCGCGTCCAGGTCTTTCTCTTCACACTCGCTTCACGCTCCGCGCACGCGGCCTTCGTCACGGATTCGCACGCGCTCGCCAGAGTTCGCCGCGCGGGTTCGACCTCTCGAACCCATGCCGCGAGGAGCGCCGAAATGTCGCTGGTCCGACTGCTGACCGAAGGTGCGGGTGAGGCCGTGAAGCTGGTCCCGCTGGTATTCACGCTGGGTTTCACGGCGGCGCAAGCGCACCTGCCGCAGGCCGCCACGGCGGAGGAGGTCCACGCCGGGCCCACGCCGTTGTTGCAGTCCGTCGCGGGTTCGCCCGCCGCGACCCTGGTCGCCGAGCATCTCGAACTCGTGCTTTCCGACCAGGATTCGCAGGTGCGTGCAACGTCGGTGTTTCGCAACGAGACCGACGTGCCCATCGCGGCACGCTATACGCTGCCGCTCGCCGGAGTGGTGAGCCTGCGCGGCGTCGACGTCGCCGCCGACTCCGACGGGTGGGAGGAAGGGGACTCCGCTTGCGGCGGCACCGATGCCGACGAACAGGACGATGCAGCCGACGCCGAATTCATCGAAGCGGGCGAACCCAACCCGCTGAACGTCCAGACCGGCGTCGTCTGGCTCGATCCGGGCGACGAAGTCACGCTCGTCTCCATCCGTCCCGCCGACCTGCTGAAGCGCGACGTGCGCCGTCGTGTCGTGCTGGTGCTTCCGCCTCCGCCCGCCGGCCAGCCGGTGCCCCAGTTTTCCGCCGAAGTCGAAGTCGCGGCGACGCAGCCGATCGTTGCACTCGGCTCGGCGACGCACGGCGGCGACGTCGATGGCCTCGGCAGCTCGCGCGCACGCCTCTTCATCCCGAACGGCCGCGTTTACGAGGCGCGTTTCCTCTCGGTCGACTTCGAGCTCGGCACGGTCACGCAGGAGGCTGCCCGTCGTTGGGGCAACGAGGACCGGCTTCCGATCGCCGCGCGCTAGGCGGAGCGACGCATGCCTGCTCGCACCGTGCTGCTGCGCTGGTGCGCCGCCACCTGCGCGGCGCTCTTGATTCCGCTTGCGCCTCTGCGCGCAGAGCAACCGGCGCCGGACGACCGCACGCTCTCGCCGTACTTTGCGGTCACCGGTGCGCCGCCCGGGACCGACGCGCTGCCCCTGAAATCGACGCGCGTCGACGCCACGATCAGCGGCGTGATCGCCGACGTGACGGTGCGCCAGCTGTACCGCAACGCAGGAACGACCCCGCTCGAAGCGCGTTACGTCTTTCCGGCCTCGACGCGCGCCGCCGTCTCCGGCCTGCGCCTGCGCGTGGGCGAGCGGGTCGTCGACGCCGAGATCCGCGAGAAGCAGCGGGCACGCGTGGAGTTCGCCGACGCGCGGCGCGCCGGCAAGAGCGCCGCCCTGCTGGAACAGCACCGTGCCAACGTGTTCCAGATGGCGATCGCCAACGTGCTGCCCGGCGACGAGATCGCCGTCGAGCTGCACTACAGCGAAGTCATCGTGCCGACCGATGGTGTCTACCGGTTCGTCTATCCGACCGTCGTCGGGCCCAGATATACCTCGCCGACCGAAGCGGGGGCCGCTGCCGAGAGCACCACGCCCCCCGCTGCGCCCGCCACGATCGCGCAGCCCATCCTGCACAAGGGCGAATCCGCCCCGCATACCTTCGAACTCGAACTGCATCTCGCCGCGCCGTTGCCGATCCAGGCGGTGAGTTCGCCCTCCCATCCGATCCTCGTCGAAGGGGCCGGTGCGGACCAGGCGACGGTGCGCCTGCCGCCCGACCGCGCACATGCCGATCGCGATGTCGTCGTCGAATACCGCCTCGCCGCCGGCACGATCGACGCGGGCGTGCTGCTCCAGCAAGCGCGCGACGAGAACTTCTTCATGGCGCTGGTCGAGCCGCCGGCGCGAGTCGCCGCCCCGGCGATCGTGCCGCGCGAGTACGTCTTCATCGTCGACATCTCCGGATCGATGCATGGCTTCCCGCTCGCAACGGCCAAGCAGCTGTTGCGCAACCTGATCGGAGGCCTGCGGCCGACCGACACGTTCAACGTGATCCCCTTCTCGGGCGGTTACTCGATGCTCGCGCCCGAGTCGCTGCCCGCCAGCAGCGAGAACATCGCGCGCGCGTTGCGTTTCATCGACGGCCAGAACGGCGCCGGCGGCACCGAACTGCTGCCGGCCTTGCGTTACGCCCTGGCGCTGCCGGCCGATGAGTCGCGCGCCCGCACCTTCGTCGTCGTCACCGACGGCTACGTGACGGTGGAAAAGCAGGCGTTCGAGCTCGTGCGCGCCAACCTGAACCGCGCCAACCTGTTCGCGTTCGGCATCGGCTCGGCGGTGAACCGCATGCTGATCGAAGGCCTGGCGCGTGCCGGCAAGGGAGAGCCGTTCTTCGTGCTGGGGCCCGACCAGGCGGAGGCCGAGGCGCAGCGCCTGCGCACGATGGTCGAGGCGCCGGTGCTGACGCACGTGCGCGTTTCGTTCCCGGGCTTCGATGCCTACGAGATCGATCCGCCCCAGGTGCCGGACCTGTTCGCCCAGCGTCCGCTGGTCGTGCTCGGCAAGTACCGCGGCGTGCCGTCGGGTTCGATCACGATCGAAGGCCGTGCGGCCGGCGGCGGCTGGCGCAAGGTGATCGATGTTGGCAACGCTGTGGTCGCTCCTCCGGCGGCCAACCCGACGCTGCGCACCTTGTGGGCGCGCAACCGCATTGCGACGCTCGCCGACGACCAGCGCTTGCACGCGGACGAAACGACGCGCGCGGAGATCCTGCGACTGGGTCTCGCGTATGGCCTGCTCACCGACTACACGTCGTTCATCGCCATCGACAAGGTCGTGCGCAATCCGGGGGGCCATGGCGTCGATGTCGACCATCCGCAGCCCCTGCCGGCCGGCGTCGAAGAGACCGCCCTGGCCACCGTTCCCAGCACGCCGGAGCCCGCGTTCCATGCCCTCGCGCTGCTGGCCGGATGCGCCATCTGGTTCGCTGCGCGGCACCGCAAAGCGGAGGTGCGTCGTGGCTGATGCGACGCTCATGCTCAACGCGCGTATCGGCCGGCGCTCGCCACGTTTCATGCCGGTCCCGGTCGCGCCGCCGGTCGACATGCCGCGCGCGCGATGGCTGGCGTTGCATGCCCGGCTGCCAGGCGCTGCGGTCCTGCTCCTCGCCCTGGCGCTCGCGCTGTGGCCGCACTGGGGGTGGATGGCGCGACGGATGACGGACGGCTCGGACGAGCCCTGGGGGGTCCTGGCATTGATCACCGTGTTCGTGCTCGTCGCGCGCGACTGGCGCGCGCTGGCGCGGCCGTCGAATGCCGCGCTGATCGTCACCGCCGCGCTGGCACTGACCGCCGCGGTGGCGCGCTGGTGGCTGCCGCCGCTCGTTGCCGGAGCGATCGCGATGGCCGCGCTGGCGACATTCCTCGCTGGCGCGCGGCCTGACCGGCCGGCGATGCCGCTCGCAACTTTGCTGCTGCTCGCATTGCCGCTGATCGCATCGTTGCAGTTCTATTTCGGCTACCCGTTGCGCCTCGCCACCGCCGTGCTCGCGGCGCCGGTATTGCGCGCGCTCGGTTACGCCGTCGAGGCGATGGGCGCCGCCTTCGCGTACCACGGGCGCCTCGTGCTGGTCGATCCACCCTGCGCCGGAATCGGCATGCTGTGGGTCGGCGCCTACACGGCGGCACTGCTCTCCTACCTCGGCAATGCGTCGGCGGCGCGCACGCTGGTGAATGGCACCGTGGCAGCGGCATGCGTGTTCATCGCCAACGTGGTGCGCAACGTGCTGCTGTTCTTTCCGGAGGCGCTCGCCCTTCGCTGGCCGCAGCAGGCGCACGCGCTCACGGGGCTCGTCACCTTCGGCGTCGCGCTGGTTCCACTCGTGCTCGTGGCGCGATGGGCAGAAGGTCGCAAGGGCGCGCGCTGGCCCGCGTGGCCCCCGCGCCACCACCGGCAGGTCGCATGAAGCCTGCTCACCTCTTCGTCGGCGCCTGCCTGTTCGCGGCGGTGTTGCCCGTGTTCGATGCCAGCACCGGTCCTGTTCCGAACCGGCGCGGGTCGAACCCGACGGTCCGGTCGGAATCCGCGGCGGCGCGCACCGTCGCCGTGGAAACGCTCGCCGCGACCGGCTTCCGCGACAGGCCGCTGACCCAACAACCGCTGACCGCTCTCGAAGAGCAGTTCGCGGCGAACTTCCCGGGTTCGATCAATCGCTACCAGGCAGGCACCGCCACGCTGATCGTGCGCGAGGTGACCCAGCCGACGCGCCAGCTGCATCCCGCGGTCGACTGCTTTCGCGCCGCGGGCTACACACCGGGGCCGGCGCACACGCAGCAGGATGCGCGGCAGCTGCGCTGGAGCTGCTTCGAGGCCGGACGCGGCGACGAGCGCTGGCGCATCTGCGAGCGCATCGCCAATGCGTCGGGCAGCCAGTGGACCGATGTCTCGAGCTGGTATTGGACCGCGCTCTGGTCGCGCGATGCGTCGAGCGCGGGCCCGTGGTGGGCCATCACCCTCGTGACTCCACTCGATTCGGGGAACACATGAAATCGAAACGCCTGTCTTCCGCGCTCTTGCACTGCACGCTGGGTCTGGGCGTCGGCATCCTGATTGCAGCGGCCGCGCTCGTGACCGCGGCGACCGTCGCGGGGGTCTTCGATACCCGCCCCGGAACCTGGACCACGACCTTCGCGCCGTTCGCACGCCTTCCGTCGCTCGCCATCACGCTGAACGTGCCGGGCATGCTGCGCCTTGCGCTCGCGCCGGCCGGTCAACGCCTGCTCGACGGCAGCTCTAAATCGACCTCGATCGGCCGTCTCGAGTTTCGCCGCCACGACAGGACATTGATCGTGGTCTGCAACCCGTGCCGGCTCGAGGATGCGCGCCTCGCCCTGCAGCCGCTTGCGCTGCCCCTCGAATTGCGCCTCACTCCGCGCGACGACGGCGACCTCGATGCGCGCATCGATGGCGTCCTCAACGCGCAGGGCGTCCTTGTTTCCTTCACCGCCAGGTCGACGCCGGAGCGCATCGATCTCGAGTGGTCGCTGCCGCGGACCGACCTCGCTGCGCTCGTGCGCGTGTTCGCCGCGGCGATCCCGGAAGCGCAGGACGCGCAGATCGAAGGCACGCTTTCTTCCAGCGGCACGCTGACGCTGCCCGGCCTGCGCGCCAATTCGACGCTCCAGCTGGCCGATCTCCACGTGAGCGGTCTCGGCACGGAGGCGCTCGCCGAGGCCGCGTTCCAGCAACGCTGCACCGATCCCGACGGCGCGCCGCGTCGTGTCGTCAACGGGCCCGGTTCGCGCCTCTGGATGCCGCTCGAGGACATCGGCGACCGGTTGCCGGCTGCCGTGCTCGCCGCCGAAGATCAGCGCTTCTTCGAGCATCCTGGCTACGACACAGCCGAAATCGCCGCCTCGCTCTCGCTCGCCGAACCCGCGCATCCTTCCGCCGGCGCGCCACCGCGCCAGCTGCGCGGCGCCAGCACGCTGACGCAACAGGTCGCGCGCACGCTCTTCACGGGGGGCGAACGCACGGCCGTGCGCAAGCTGCGGGAGCTGCTGTACGCGGTCGAAATGGAACGCACGCTCGGCAAGCAGCGCATTCTCGAGCTGTACCTGAACAGCGTCGACTGGGGTCCCGGCGTGTGTGGAGCGCGGGTCGCCGCGCGCACGTACTTCGGCAAGGCACCGGCGCGCCTGTCCGCACTCGAAGCGGCCTGGCTGGCGGCGAGCCTGCACCAGCCGCAGCGGGCGTACGAGCGCGAATTCCTCACCGGCCGTGCCGACCTCGAGCGCACCCATCGGGTCCTGGCGCAGATGCGCAGCCTGGCGTCCGGTGAGCGCGCGCGCGCGGCGCGCCAGTCGCTCGTCTTTGCACGCGCGCCGCGCCAGACACCCATCGCCGCATCGGCGGCCGCGGGCGCAGCGCCGTAAGCCGTCGGCAAGCCGGGCGTCAAGGCGAGCGGACGATGCGGCGGAGCCAAGAGGACCGGCTCCGTACAATCGCCCGCAATCAGGCGGGCCTCCTAGCCGCCATCAGGCGAGCGACGGTCGTTCGAGAGTCGACAACCCGATGCGCTGTCGTCTGGACTTCTTCCCGTGGGCGCTCGCCGGCAACCTGTGCGCAGCCCTGATTGCGCTCGTCGTCGCGACCGCCGCCGGCGCCGCTGACGACCCGGTCGTGGAACTCGACCCGCAGGCGGCACGCGTCGTCCTCAACGACGCATTGCTGCTCTACGTCGACACCACGGGCCAGCTCGACATCGATGACGTCACCCGGCCCGAGATGGCCAACCGTTTCGTCCGCCCGGCCGGCGATCCGCGCAACCTGGGGCACATCTACTCCGTCGTCTGGATCAAGTTCACGGTGCGTGCGGCGCCCGGCGACGCAGCGGCACGCGTGCTCGAGCTGGCATATCCGTTTGCCGACTACGTGACGCTGTACGTCCCGAAACCGGAGGGCGGATTTCGCATGAGCATCGGCGGCGATCATTCGCGCGTCTCCGACCGCGAGATCCCCGATCGGTTGTTCCTGTTTCCCGCCGCACCGACACCCGGGGGGGACACGACCTATTTCCTCCGCTACCAGAACCTGGGCCTGCTGAGCCTGCCGCTGTCGATCTGGCGCGACGACGCGCTGCGCTATTCGCGCGATCGCGAGATGCTGCTGCTCGGCGGCTACTACGGCTGCCTGTTCGCGCTACTGCTGTTCAATCTCGCGCTGTTCGCGGGCCTGCGTGCGCGTGTCTACCTCGCGTACGTCGTCTACACGGCCGCGATGATCTACTTCATGGCGACGCAGAACGGGCTCGCCAATCTCTACATCTATCCCGAACTGCCCGCGGTCGCCGACAAGTCGAACTACCTGTCGGTGCTGCTGGCGGCGACCAGCATCATGCTGTTCGGGCGCATGTACCTCGGCATCGGCACGGCATCGCCCCGCATCGATCGCTGGCTCGTACCGCTGCAGTGGCTCGGCGTCGCCCTGACGGTGACGCTGCCGTTCCTGCCGCGCCTGCTCGTCTTCTGGACCACGATGTTCTACGGGATCATCGTGATCTCGGCCGTCTACACCGTTGCGCTGTATCACTGGCTCGCCGTGCACAGCCGGCCGGCCGCGTACGTCTCGGTGGCGATCACGCTGCCGGTGGTGGGCGCGGCGTTCCTGTTCCTGCGCAACTTCGGCTACTTCCCGGTCAACTGGGTGACCGAACACGGGCTGCAGATCGGCACGATGTTCGAGATGCTCGTGCTGTCGCTCGGCCTTGCCGAGCAGATCGCGGTGATCCGGCGCGAACGCGAGGAAGCGCGGCGCGCCGCCGCCGAAGACACGCTGACCGGCCTGGCCAACCGCGCGCAGCTCGACGCCCGCCTGCCGCAGATCCTGGCGCACGCGCGCCGTGCCGGCCACCGCGTGGGCGTCTTGTGGATCGACCTGGACGACCTGAAGCCGATCAACGACCGCCATGGTCACGCCGCTGGCGATGCGCTCCTGCGCCGGGTGGGCGAACGCATGCGGGAGGTCGTGCGCGGCGGCGACTTCGTGGCGCGCGTCGGAGGCGATGAGTTCGTCGTGGTCGCCGAGGCGCGCGACAACGACGACGACTTTTCCGCGCTTGCGGCGCGCCTGAACGACGGCATCGCCACGCCGATCGAACACGGCCTGGTCCAGCTGCGCGCTTCGGCCAGCATCGGCGTCGCCGTCTTCCCCGACCATGCGCAGTCCGAGGCGGAGTTGCTCCAGCGCGCGGATCGTGCGATGTACGAGGCCAAGGCGGCCGGGCGCAATACCTACCGGCTGGCGGCCTGACCGGTCGCGGCGGCTTCGACACGCACCGCGTCGCCGACCCGCAGCGCGCCACCTTGCAGCACACGTGCGGTCCAGCCGCCGTGGCCGCGCATTGCGGCGTAGCCGCCACGGCCGATCTCCGTCTCCATGCGCGAGCACGGCTGGCAGGGCCCGACGATCTCCAGCACCGCTGCGCCGACGCGCACGCGGGCATTCTTGAGCGCCGACAGGTTCAGCCCCGAGACCACCAGATTGCGGCGCAGCCCCACCGGATCGACCGCGTCGACGCGCGCCAGGGACGCAATCACCGGCAGGTGCTCCGCCTGGATCAGCGTCACCTGGCGGGTCGAAAGTTCGGCGCTGCCGCGTTGACCGAGCCGGTCGTCGGCGAGTCCGACGCCCGCGATCGCGGTGGTCGCCTCGATGCGGCGCGCCGCATCGCGCGAGTTGCCGCGCACGACGATCGCCTCGAGCCGTCCTGCGTACGGCGGGGCCGACTTCCAAAGGTGAAAAGGCAAAATGGGGTCAGATACCAATTACGGACGGCGATAGTCGACCGCGTACCTCTTGTAGATCTCGCCGATCGCGCCGTCGTCGACGAGTTTCGACAGCGCGCCATTGACCGCCGCAACCAACGCAGGGTCGGCGCGGCGCAAGCCAACCGCCACCGGCCACTTCAAATCGGGCTCGGTGTCTTCGGCATGCACGACGATGACGGTGCGACCGGGATTCTTCAGGTTGTGGTAGCCGGCGGTGGCTGGCGAAATTGCGCCCACGTCGATCTCGCCGTTCGCGATCGCGGCGACCAGATCGTCTTCGAATCCAAACGGCACCATCGTCGCGGGTGTCTTGCTCACGATGAAGCTTGCCATCGAACTCATCATCACCCCGACCCTCATTCCCGCCTGCAGGTCGCGATAGGTTGCAACCGTCCTTTTGCCCGGCCCGAACACTAGCGCCACGCCGCTGATCTGGTACGGCACCGACAATTTGATCGACGGCGGCGTTTCGACGTCGGGCCGCGCGATCGCATCCATCAGCATGTCGCAGTCGACCATCGAGGCGCGGTAACGCGGGACGATCCAGTCGACGTGCAAGCGAAGACCCATCTGCTGCGCAATTGCGCGCGCGATCTCGATCTGGAAACCGGGTGTCTCGGGCTTGTCGCTCGCAAAAGGCAGCGCATTCGGATTGGCACAGACGGATATTTCGCCGCGCGCGCGAATTTCATCCAGCGGCCGCGACGCGACTGCGGCCCACGGCAGCGCGAGCGCGACCAGCATGAGCAGCTTCTTCACTATTTCAGCCCCCGGATGTAAGCAACGATTGCATTGAGCTGGTCGTCGTTGAACATTGGACCGAACGCAGGCATCTGCCCGGGCTTGCCATTGCGAATACGCGACTTGATCTCCGCGTCGGTCTTCGTGGTCCCCATCAACTGGGGACCTTTGCCGATCACGCGCCCGCCATCGAGATGACACCAGCCGCACGTGGTCGCAAACAGCTTGGGAACATCGAACTGCCCTGCATCTGCATTGGAAACCGGGGCTGCATCGGCGGGCTTGCTTGTGTCGCTCTGAGTGTGCGTCCCGGATTGCATCGGGCCGGGCTTCTCCGTCTGCGCCGTGGCGATCGTGCCGAGAAGGAGGAGCAACCCTGGAACGAAACGAGACCGAGTCATGGCAAAGGGGTGCAGAGCCAAAAAAAAGCGCGCCGCCGAAGCCGGTGGCGCGCCGTTGGTTGATCCAGAGCCCGTTCAAGGCAGCGCGAATACCTTCAGCACGCCGGAGTCCTTAGGCATCTGCGGAAACGGACCGCCGAAGAAACCGGCGTAGTCGTCGCCGGCAAGTCCGCCCCAGCCGGTGGCTACCGCAATGTACTGCTTGCCCTTGGCCGTGTAGGTGATGATGCCACCATTGTGCCCCTGACCGTCGTTGTGACTCCACAGTTCCTTGCCGGTGGTCGCGTCATAGGCATGCAGCCAGCCACGCGCATCGGGCACGAACAGCAGGTTGCCGCCGGTGGAGAGCAAGCTCGCGAGCGGGGGCTCCGGGAAATTGATCTCCCAGGCCATCTTGCCAGTGACCGGATCCCGCGCCGACACGTGGCCACGCGCTTTGTCGCCCGGCGGGTTGACGATCTGGAAGTCTGCACCGATGTTCAACTGTGCGGCAGGTTCGAGGATCGGCGTGGTCTTCTTGATGTCGAGTGTCATGCACCATTCGTTGCCGACCTTGTACATCATGCCGGTCTTCGGGTTGTACGACCCCATATTCCAACTCATGCCCCCGGCTATGTACGGGCACAGCGGCTCGGCCTGCTTGCCCTCGGTGCCGTCACGGCGACCGACCAAGTCGCCATTGGCCTTGATGTCCTTGACGAAGTTGATGTTCTTCACCAGACGCCAGACGTTCTGCACCTTGGCATTGCGGTCATATACCCAGACGAACCCGCTCTTGCTCGGATGGACCGTGTACTTCTTGCCGTCCTTCTCAAGCATGATGAATTCGCCCGTGGCACTGTCGAAGTCCCACGCATCATGCGGCAGCTCTTGGTGGAAGCTCTTCAGCTTGCCGGTGTCGGGATCGAGCAAGAGGACCGATGTCGTATAAAGGTTGTCGCCCGGACGGGCGCCCTTGGTCTTGTAATCCGGGCCGGACCAGTCAAACAGCGGAGCAGGGTTGGCAGTCCCCCACCAGACCGAGTTCGTCTCGGCGTCGTAGCCGCCCGGCATCCAGCCGCCGCCACCACCGGTCTTCCACGAATCGTTCAGCCAGGTATTGCGCGCGTCGCCGTTGTTCTCTTCCCCGCCCGCTGTGAAGAAGCGCCATACCTGCTTGCCGGTCTTGGCATCCACGCCGAAGATCGGGCCGCGGCTCGGCCACTCTCCACCCTGCGCGCCGATGATGACCTTGTCCTTGACCAGCAGCGGCGCGCCGGTGAACCCGACGGTCAGCTTTTCGGAATCGACCAACTTGGTTTCCCAATTCAGCTTGCCGGTCTTCATGTCGATTGCGACCAGCTTGCCGTCGAGCGTGCCCATGTAGATGTTGCCGTAGCCGAGCGCAATGCCGCGGTTGTAGGGGGAGTGGGTCTGGCGCGCGACCAGATCCTCATTGAGCTTCTGCTTGTACTGCCAGAGCACCTCGCCGGTAGCGCCGTCGAGCGCCCACACCTGGTTGTAAGAACCTGAGTAGTAGAGAACGCCGTCAGCGGCGAGCGGATACGACTGCAAGCCACGCACCGAGCGGCTTGCTACGTGCGACCAGGCTTCGCGCAGGTTCGCGACATTGCCGGTGTTGATCTGGTCGAGCGCGCTGTAATGCCATGACTTGTAGGAACTGTGATACGTCATCCAGTTGCCGGGTTCCTTGTCGGCGTTGAGCAGGCGCATACCGTCGATGTCGGCCGCAGTCGATAGCGACCAGGGCAACATCGCCATGGCCAGCGATAGCGCGGAACGCTTGCACCACTTACTCATGCATGTCCCCTTCAGGTTGTGATGCGTTATAGGAGAGCGAGCGGGAGAAAACTTGCGAGACCGAAGCAGCGACGCTTCGAAACGTCTATGTGTCGCCTTGCGCACTCGACACCCAGAGAACCGAAGCTGAGTCAGTATAGTTTCTGATTCAAGGAACTCGGTATGACCCTTTTGCGCCTCCCGCTCGCGGCTCGCGAGCGTCGAGGTGCAATTGAATGCATGTGAGTTGCTGCAACACGGCATCGATGGGCCATGAGGCGGGCACTCCCCGCGGGCAGTTCGTGGACCGGGGAAAGTCCGCGGCGTCAGGCTGACCCCGATCAGAGACCTTCCTGCCACTCGGCATTGAACGCCCGCCACGTTCCGTTTTCGCGCCGCCAGGCGACATCGAAGTCCCAGGTCTGGCCACGCTCCGGCAGCAAGCCCGAGCCCCCGGTCGCAACGATGCGAAGCCGGGTGCGGGCGCGATCGCCGCGGATGTCGATCGAGGTGACGACCGCGGTCACGGTGATCTTCTCGTTGCGCAGCAGTACGCCCGCCAGCACGCGCTTCGCATCGACCCTTGCCAAACGCGCCCGACTCGCGGGTGAAATCATCGGAGAGATGATCGAGCAGGTCGGCGGGCGCCCGTCTTTCGATCGCGCGAGCCATGCGGTCGATCGTCGCGCGCAGCTCGCGCTCGGGATCGCTGCGTGTGCAGGCGCCGATGACGAGGCACAGGAGCGCCACGGCAAGCCGCGGGAGAACCCGGAGTCGGCGGTCATGCATCATCGCGTCCGCCGCTCCTCCCTCGACCCGGAGAACATGATGCTGGATTGGCTGCTCACCCCCGAGGCACTGGTCGCCGTGGTCACGCTGACCGCGCTCGAACTGGTGCTTGGCATCGACAACGTGATCTTCATCGCGATCCTTGCCGGCAAGCTGCCGCCGCACCAGCAGGATCGCGCCCGCCTGATCGGACTGACGCTCGCTGCGTTCGGGCGCATCGCGCTGCTGTTCTCCATCGTCTGGATCATGGGGCTGACCGCCGAGCTGTTCAGCATTTTCGGCAACAGCATTTCGTGGCGCGACCTCATCCTGATCGCCGGCGGGCTGTTCCTGATCTACAAGGCCGTGGGCGAATTGCACCAGAGGCTGGAAGGCGATGCCGACGTCAAGGGGGCGACGGTGCGGGCAAGCTTTGCCGCGGTGCTGGCCCAGGTTGCACTGCTCGACGTCGTCTTTGCGCTCGATTCGATCATCACGGCGATCGGCATGGTGCGCGACATCCGGATCATGGCGGTGGCGATCATCCTGTCGGTGATCCTGATGATGGTGGTCTCCGGCTACGTGCATCGGTTCGTGAGCAGGCATCCGACCATCAAGGTACTGGCGCTATCGTTTCTGATGATGATCGGGCTGGTGCTGATCGCGGAAGGCTTCGACGTCGAAGTGCCGAAAGGTTACGTCTACTTCGCCATGGGCTTTGCGGTGTTCGTCGAGTTGCTGAACATGCGGCTGCGCAAGGTCAGCCAGCCCGTGGTCACCCTGCACGAGGCCTACGTGAAGAGCGAACCCTCGAAGAGCGAGGGCCGGCGGGAATGATCCGCCCGCCCTCGTAGCGGCGGTTCACTCGCGTACCAGGGGGCTTGAAGATGAGCCTCGCATCGTTCCTCGGGCGTCGCGCACTGAAGCCGTTTTCGCGCGCGTTGCCGCCGATGGGAGACACGGAACGCGCCGCCCTCGAAGCCGGCACGGTCGGCTACGAGGGCAGGCTCTTCTCCGGTCGCCCCGACTTCGACGCGCTGCGCGCCGCCGGGCCGAATCGCCTGACTGCCGAGGAGGAGGCTTTCCTCGCCAACGAGATCCCGTCCCTGTGCAGCCTGCTCGACGACTACCGGATCGACGAGCAGCATGACCTGCCGCCCGAAGTGTGGCGATTCCTGGCGGAGAAGCGCTTCTTCGGCATGATCATTCCGAAGCAATTCGGCGGCCTCGGCTTCGGTCACTTTGCGCACGCGACGGTCGTGACCCGGATCGCCACCGTCAACGTCGCCGCCGCGGTGACGGTGATGGTGCCCAATTCGCTCGGCCCGGCCGAGCTGCTGCTGCGTTACGGCACGCCGGCACAAAAGGAGCACTACCTGCCGCGGCTGGCCGACGGTCGCGATCTGCCGTGTTTCGCGCTCACGTCGCCGTACGCCGGTTCGGATGCGGCATCGGTGCCGGATCGCGGCGTGCTGGTCGAACGCGACTTCGAAGGGCGCAGGACGCGCGGTTTTCTCGTGACGTTCGCCAAGCGCTACATCACGCTGGCTCCGGTGGCGACGGTGGTCGGCCTCGCGTTCCATGCCTGCGACGAAACCCGTTCCGAAGGCGAACGCGAGCTCGGCATCACGTGCGCGCTGATCCCCGTTCCCTACGCGGGCGTGCACATCGGCCGGCGGCATCGGCCGATGGACAGCGCGTTCATGAACGGGCCGATCGACGGGCACGACGTGTTCGTGCCGGTCGACTGGGTGATCGGCGGCGAAGCCAACATCGGCCGCGGCTGGCGCATGCTGATGGAGAGCCTCGCCGCGGGGCGCGCGATCTCGCTGCCCGCGCTCGGCGCAGCGTTGCAGCAGTCCTCGCTCTACGTCGCACACGGTTACGGCATCGTGCGCGAACAGTTCGGGCTGCAGATCGGCAAGTTCCACGCGGTCGCGGGCGTGATCGCGCGTCTGGCCGTCGATCTTTATGCGACCGACGCCGCGCGCCGCTTCACCGCGGCGGCGCTCGATCACGGCGAAAGGCCGAGCGTCGCGAGCGCGATCCTCAAGGTGCAACTGACCGAAGCCGGACGGCGCGCCGTGAACGACGCGATGGACATCCTCGGCGGCAAGGGAATCATGCGCGGCCCGCCGAACCTGCTCGCGGTCGCCTATTGCCACGCACCGATCGCCATCACCGTCGAGGGCGCGAACATCCTCACCCGCGCGCTGATCATCTTCGGCCAGGGCGCGGTGCGCTGTCATCCCTACGTGTTCGAGGAGATGAGCGCCGTGCAGGCGGGCGACGCGACCCGGCTCGGCAAGGCCCTGCTCGGCCATCTGCGCCACGTGGCGCGCAATCTCGCCTGCAGCCTCTTCGGTGCGCCGGTGATCGGCCGGCCGCCGGCCGACCTGCGCAAGGAAGCACGCCTTATCGCGAGGCTGAGCGCGAAGTACGCTCTGACGGCCGACGTCGCGATGGGGATGCTCGGCGGCAAGCTCAAACGCATGGAGCTGCTGTCCGCGCGCCTGGGCGACGTGCTCGCGCACCTTTATCTCGCTGCCGCATCCGTCTGGCGCTACGAGGTCGACGGTGATGCGGCGCTGCTGCCGTTCGCCCGCGCCGCGGTGCGCGTGGAGCTCGACCGCGCCGCATCCGCGCTGCGCGATCTCTATGCCAACCTGCCCTCGCCCGCGCGTCGCTGGCTGGGCGCGATCATCCTGCGCGGCACGCGCTTCCTCGCGCCGTTGCGCGACCGCCAGCTGCTCGCGTTCACCGAAGCGTTGCGGACCGACCGCCACCTGATCGAGCGCCTGTGCCCCGACATCACGAAGCCGAAGTCCGGCGGCATGCTCGATCTCATGCGCGCGCTGGAGCTCGCGGCCGAGCTGGGCGACGAGGCGCCGGCGTTGAACAAGCTGGTGCGCCGCGCCGATTCGCTGGAGGCGGCGGCGCAAGGCGCACACGAGCCGGTGCGCGCCCTGGAGTACCTGCGTGCGGTCGACCGGGTGATCCAGGTCGACGATTTTCCGCGCGAGTCCGCTCCCGCGCAGGTGCAGGAGGGAGATGAGGGGACCCGGGCGGTCAGTTGACCGTGATGTGGCGCTCCCTGATCACCTGCGCCCAGTTCTTCGATTCGCTCTCGATGTAGCGGGCGAGTTCCTCGCGTGTGCCGGGCATCGGCGTCAGGCCGTGCTTCAGCAGTTCGTCGTGCACGTCGGGCGCGTTGAGCGCCTTCACCAGTTCCTGGTTCCAGCGCTCGAGGATCGGTTCCGGCGTCTTGCCGGGCGCCACGAACGCATACCAGTTGGTCGCGTTGAAACCGGGGAACCCGGACTCGGCGAGCGTCGGCACGTCGGGCATGAACGACGGCCGCGCAAGTCCCGTCGTGGCGAGCGGAATCAACTGTCCATTGGCGATGTACGGTCCCGCGGTCGACGGCGTCGAGAAGTACGACGCCACCCGCCCGGCAAGCAGGTCGGTGAGCGCCGGCGCGCCGCCCTTGTACGGCACGTGCACGATGTCGACGCCGGCGCGCTGGTTGAAGAGCTCCCCGGCGAGATGCGACGCCGACCCCGGACCGGTCGACGCGTAGTCCAGCTTGCCGGGGTTTTTCTTCGCCAGCGCGATGTATTCGGCGAGCGTCTTCACGCCGAGCCCCGCGTGCACGACGAGCACGTTGGGGAAATTCATGCCCATCGTGAGCGGCGCGAGATCCTTCTGCGGGTCATAGCCGACCTTGGTCAGGTGCGGCGCGATCGCGAGCGGCCCGATCGATCCGAGCAGGATGAGGCTCCCGTCCGCCTCGCCGTGCGCGACGAGCTGGTGCGCGATGTTGCCGCCCGCGCCGGCGCGGTTTTCGACCACCACCGGCACGTCCAGGTTCTCGGATAGCTTGCGCGCGATGACGCGTGCCGCGGTGTCGGCCGCACCGCCGGCGGCGAAGCCGACCATCAGCGTGATCGACTTCTTCGGAAATTCCTGCGCCGGCGCTGTCCCGGCGAGAGCGAGCACCGCGATGGCGCATCCCAGGACGATTCGTCTCATGCCTGTCTCCCCGCATCAATCGTCGCTCAATCCGAGCGTGTTCGGCCGGCGCCGCTCGACGGCCCATTTGAGCAGCGCCGCACAACGATAGACGCCATGCGCGAACTTGCCATACGGCAGCGTGAGGAACAACGCCATCACCGCGCCGAGGTGCAGCGCGAGCAGCACGCCCAGCGCTCCGGTGCTTCGCAAGATCGGCAGCAGCAAACCGGTTCCCGCGACGAGCAGCAGCAGCGCGATGAACGCGCGATCCATCGGCTGCTGCGCGGCATCGCCGGCAAGCGCCGGGCGCGCGCGGTTCAGCCGCAGCAACCCGGCCGCCCCGATGAACAGCCCGAGCCCGCCGGTGATGCCGAGCAGTTTCGGAAGGCTCGTCACGGGATATGGCGCGCGCCAGCCGAAGCCATAGTGATACAGCGTCGCGATGCAGGTGGAGGCAAAGCAAAGCAGGAAGCCGTAGAAGGCGAGCTGATGCCAGCGCCGGCGCGCGAGCGTGAACCGGTCGTCCTCTTCGTTGCACCCTTCGCCGTGGCCGCCGTCCAGGTATTTGAGACGCAGCACGTCGCACGCGGCCTCCGCCGCGGCCCTGCGCGGCACCACGCCCGGCGTGATGTCGCGCCAGAAACGCACCACGCCGACGCCGAGAGCCATCACGGCAAGCAAGAACACCGGGCCGAACAGCGCCACCATCAGGCCGTGCGGGAGGACACGATAGAAATCGCCGCTGGGCTGCGCCTGCCACAGCGAGCCGTCGCGCGTCGCCGCGAGAACGAGGAAGAGCGCAAACGCGCCCGCAAGCGCGAGCGCGACGGCCAGCCCGTTGCGCCGATACAAAGCCGCGCACACGCGCGGCCACGCGTAGTCGGAATACGTCTGTCCGCGCACGCGCGCCATGGCCTGCGGTACGACGACCGCGAACTCGTGCGGCGGCGCGTACTGGCACGCATGCAGGCACGCGCCGCAGCCGTGGCAGAGATTCGCCAGATAGTGGACGTCGGCCTTGCCGAACTCGAGCCGGCGCGTCATCGCGGGGAACACGGCGCAGAAGCCTTCGCAGTACCGACACGCGTTGCAGATGCGCAGCTGGCGCGCGACCTCGGTCTCCGCGGGCGTCGCCGCTGCCAGCGGGAGCGACGGCATGCTCAAGCGCGCCGTCCGCTTGCTGCCGCGGCCGCGTTGCTGCCGGCGATGCGCCCGAACGCGGTGCCGATCGTCATGCCAACGCCCGCGGTGTAGCCCTGAGCGAGCACGTTGCCCGCCATCATCTCGCCGGCGACGAAAAGATTCGGGCTCGGCCGGCCGCCGAAGCGGACCGCCGCGTCCGCATCGACCTCGAGACCGAGATACGTGAACGTGACGCCGGGACGCAGGGCGTAGCCGTAGAAGAGCGGCGTTTCGATCGGCCGCGCCCAGTGGCTTTTTGCGGGCTGCAGGCCCTCGGTGCGGCAGTCGTCGAGCCGCGTGTGATCGAACGCGTTGCCCCGGCACGCGGCGTTGTATCGCTGCAGCGTCGCGACGAAGCGCGTTTCGTCGAGACCAAGCTGGCGCGCGAGCGCCGGCAGCGAATCCGCCGTGGCGCCCGGGAACACTGGCGGCATGAAGCGGCCGATCGCCTTCGCGTCGATGATCGACCACGCGATCTGCCCGGGCTGCCGGGCGATCAGGCGGCCCCAGATCGCGTAGCGCTTGGGCCAGAAATCCTCGCCCTCGTCGTAGAAGCGCTCCGCGTCGCGGTTGACGACCACGCCCAGGGTGACTGCATCGATGCGCGTGCAGATGCCGCCGTCGTAAAGCGGCGCGCGCGCATCGATCGCCACCATGTGCGCCTGGGTCGGATCGCCGACCACGTCGGCGCCCGCGTCGATCATGAAGCGCAGCAGCGCGCCGGTGTTGTAGCGCGTGCCGCGGATCAGGAAGTTGTCCGCCGGCCATTCGCCGCGCTCGTTACGTCCCCACGCCGCGCGCAGCCATTCGCGGTTCGACTCGAAACCTCCCGCGGCGAGCACACAGGCGCGGGCTTCGATGCGCTCGTCGCCGACGAATGCGGCCTTGAAGTTCCCGTCCTGCAGTTCGAGCCGGTCGACCGGCGCCTCGTAGCGAACACGCGCGCCAAGAGCCTCGACCGACCTGTAGTACGCATTGACCAGCGCCTTGCCACCGCCGAGGAAGAATGCGTTGGTGCGCGCCGTGTGCAGCGCGCCGGAAAGCGACGGCTGGAAGCGCACGCCGTACTTGCGCATCCAGCCGCGGCAGGTGGCGGAGGAACGGATCACCAGGCGCGCGAGCTTCTCGTTGGTGAGTCCGCCCGTGACCTTCAGCAGGTCCTGCCAATATTCCTCTTCGCGGTATGCATCGACGAGCACGTCCTGCGGTGCGTCGTGCATGCAGCGCAGGTTGCGGGTGTGCGCGGTGTTGCCGCCGCGCCATTCGCGCGGCGCCGCTTCGAGCAGAAGCACCGAGGCGCCTGCCTCGCGCGCCATCAGCGCCGCGCACAAGGCAGCGTTGCCGCCGCCGATCACGAGCACGTCGAGCATGGGCCCTGATTCTGCGGTCGCGCTGCAAGCCTTGGAAGCCCCGTGTCATTCCGCGCCGCCAATTGTCATCGCGCGCCGAAGGTGAGGAACCTCATCGTTTCGCGATCCTAGCGATTCATTGACCGGTTGAATCCGCATCCGTCAGCGGCCTCGAGCGCAGTGATCAAGGTTCCCGGACAACGCGAATGCCTACAACGCGCGCCGCAGGCGACCGCGTCGATAAGGCCAGCACCGCGCCGCAGTCGAAGGCATGAACAGTCGATCGACGTCTTCCGGGTCGGCTTCCAGCATCGAATCCATGACAGGGTCGCTCGATGGCAAGACGTACGTCTATCGTGTCCTCGATGGCTGCGTAGTCAGGCTCGACGTATATGGCGCCGAGATCGGCGCGACGGAGCCAGCAGTCGTCTGGATCCTCGGCGGCGGCCTGATCTTCCGAACACGCACGACACCGCGCCCGACCTTTCTCGCCGCCCTGCTTGCGGCCGGTGCGGTGGTCGTGTCGATCGATCATCGACTCGCGCCCGGGACGAGCTGGCCGACATCGTCGATGACGCTTGCGCCGCATGGCGCTGGCCCAGAGCACCCGTTCGGCGGCGAACAAGCGGGTTTCAATGTGGACGACTAAGATATTTCCGGAACGAACTTTTCGACGGTGGCCCTGTCGCAGTGCGGAATTCAGCTCACGAGAGAGTTCGCGCTGGCCGAACCCGCCGAGCGCGAGGGCGGCGGTAAAGGCATTGCTCTAACGACCGATTCGGCGCAGTCTTGCGGTGCTCGAGTGCGAAATTATTAGAAGCGCGGGCCGGCATCGGTGATCTTGCAGGCATCGCAGATGCTGCGCCAGGCGAAGACCGGCGCCGAGGAGGAGCAATGCACCGTAGACAGTTCTTGCTCGGGGGCGCAGCACTAGGGCATCGGCCGCGTATCCGCGAGTCCCCGCCGATGCACACACTGGATCGACTGCATCTCATTGTGTATCTCAACGAGTACCGGAATGTGAACGCCCCGATGACTCGCGGTGGTGATCCCTGTTGATCTGCGTGTCTGCGGCGCTTCCGCCCGATCATGACGACCACAATGTGCGCGCCTGCTCGCCCGTCTGCCGCTGATGCTCGGTCATGGCCGAGGCCCGGAGCGGCGCCGCCGTTATGCGATGGTCGGCGACCTGCTGCTGTTGCAGGCGCCGACGCTGTTCACGACGCCCATGGTCTACCTTTGCCTTGACCCGATCCACCGTCGATCCATGCGCGGCGCTAGGCGCATGTTTTGCACGGTGGCCGAGGAGTCTCAGCGCGTGCCGGCGCCGAGGACACCTTGCCGTAGCTTTCCGCCGGCTAATGGGAGCATTTGATATGGCTTATCAGGTTCCAGCCAACTTTCGGAAGGTGATTCTCGCCGCTGCGGGAGGCAACGTCATCGAGTGGTACGACTTCTACATCTTCGGCAGCCTGGCCGCGGTCTTGTCGGTCAAGTTCTTCGAAAAGAGCCACCCGATCGCGGCTCTGCTCAGCACCATCGCGCTGTTCACCGCCGGCTTCCTGGTCCGCCCGCTGGGCGCCTTCGTGTTCGGCTGGCTGGGTGACCGGGTCGGCCGCAAATACACCTTCCTGCTCACCCTCAGCGGCATGGCCTTGGGCACGGGCGCGATCGGCCTGATCCCGACCTTCGAGCAGATCGGCCTGCTCGCCGCCATCATCCTGTTCGTGCTGCGCATGATCCAGGGGCTCTGCCTGGGTGGCCAGTACGGCGGCGCCATCACCTATGTCGCCGAACACGTCGAGGACAAGCGCCGCGGTTACTACACCGGCTGGCTGCAAACCTCGCCGACGCTCGGTATCGTGGTGTCGCTGATCGTGATCATCGTCACCCGCGGCTACCTCGGCAACGATGAGTTCAATGCCTGGGGCTGGCGCATCCCGTTCCTGTTCTCCTTCTTGCTGGTGTTCATCGCCTTCTACGTGCGGCGCCAGTTCGCAGAATCGCCGATCTACGCCGAGATCAAGGCCAAGGCACAGACCAGCAAGAACCCCTGGAAGGAGGCCTTCCTCAGCTCCAACATCAAGTTCGTGCTGATTGCCACCATCATCGTGCTCGGCCAGGGCGTGGTCTGGTACAGCGGTCAGTTCTGGGCGCTCTACTACCTGCAGCAGGTCGCGAAGGTCGATAACCTGACCACCTCCTGGATCGTGGGCATCGGCCTCGTCATCGGCACGCCGTCGCTCATCTTCTTCGGCGCGCTGTCGGATAAGATCGGCCGCAAGCCCGTAATTTTGGGCGGCATGTTTCTGGCCGCGGTCACTTACTATCCGCTGTATGCGTGGCTTGGTTCGGTGACCCAGCCCGGCAACATCAACATGCCGATCGCGATCCTGATCGTGGCGATCATGGTCTGCTACGTGGGCATGGTGTACGGGCCGATCGGCGCCTTCCTGGCCGAGTTCTTCCCCGGCCGCATCCGCTATACGTCGGTGTCGGTGCCCTATCACATCGGCAACGGCTGGGGCGGCGGCTTGGTGCCGCTCATCACGACCGCGGCCTATCAGGCCACCCACAGTCTCGGCTACGCCCTGATCTATCCGATCGCGGTGCCGGCCGTGTGCCTCATCCTCGGCTTGTTCCTGATGCCGGAGACGAGGCAGAACAGCATCTGGGAGCCGCTGGCGCAAAAAGCCTGACCGAACGTCTCGGTCCAAGAAAATAGATATGAGTGGGGGGCCGGCTCGCCCCCCACTTCTTTACGCGTTTGTCAGTTCTTCGTGCCTTCTGGCGCGAATTCCCGCTGTCAGCGCCTAGGGGCGAGCGACTGCTCCCCGCCGGCGGTTGCCGTTGCCGGCGTGCACGGGCCGCTAATATTTTCGAGATCGAGCACAACGCGCCTCATGCCCGATCCCATGTCTCCCTCGTGAAAGCCAAGTTCGGCGCACATCTGCAGCATGGTCGTGTTTTCGACCAACACATCGCCATAGACGCGCCGCAGACCTTTTTCCTTTGCGTAATCGATGACACGCCGCATCAGCAGCCAGCCGAGTCCATGACCCTTGAGCCGTGAGCGTACCAAGATCGCGAATTCCGCGGTCTTTTCGTCGAGCTCGTCCTTCAAACGAACGAGCCCGAGCATTTGGCCGGTGTCTTCGTCGAGCGCTACGAAAGCCATTTCATGCTTGTAGTCGAGATGAGCAAGCTTGTTGATCTCAGCGGCGCTGAGCTCGGCAATCCGCCCAAAGAATCGAAGTCGCAGATCCAGGGCGCTGACATCGCTCAAGAAGTCCGGGTACAAGGTCATGTCTCCAGACCGCGCGCGGCGGATGAGCACGCGCTCGCCGCCCTGAAGCGTTTCGTGCAGTTCACTCAGCCCAAAGTTTCCGTTGTTCGGCATCGGTGCACGCACCCCTTTTCAATATCGAGTCTTCCTTTGTGAAAACGGATGCCTGCAAATAACAGAGGGACCGGTGAGCGAATCGCGATGTCGCGTCGGGCCAAAGTATGAAGTAATTGGCTGTCCGAAGCGGATCCGCGCTTGCGCCGACCTCGAACAGACGGGGCAACGACACAAGGTCGAAACGTGCGAATTTCGGCACCCAGACTCTGCGTCGCGCTGAGCAGACCCTTCGTCAAGGGCTGGATCTGGCCGCGAGGCGACGCCTCGCCGCTCCGCGAACAGCGCAAGCACCAGCACGCCAGTAACTGCAACAGCAGATCCAGCGCCACCCCCGCCCAGCACCCACGCCGCCCCGCGGCGCGGCAGGCGGTAACCGGAGGGTGAATAGGGGGCGCCGAGCAGCGCAGGGCCGGCGTCGGCGCGCGCAGCGCGCTTCTACCTCTGACTCGCCGCGCCTGTCTGAGCGAAGAGAGCGTAGCGAACGCAGCGAGTTGCGCGGCGCGACGCCCGATCGAGCAGCGCAGGGGAGTCGATGCGCAGCATCGACCGCCACCTAATCGAACCCGGAGCGGTACCGCCTGTCGCGCCGCGCGGGCAGAGTCGCCGAGTACAGCTGCAGGCTCTCGCCGCTTCAGCTCAGATTCGGCGCCAGCCAGCGCTCGAGTTCATCGACCGCTTCGCGCTTGCGTGCGGCCAGCTCCTCGAGCTGGTCGCGGCCGATGCGGCCGACGTTGAAGTACTTCGCCTGCGGGTGCGAGAAGTAGAAGCCGCTCACCGACGACGCGGGCAGCATCGCGTAGTTCTCGGTGATCGCCATGCCGATGTCGGCGGCGGCGAGCACCTCGAACATCTTCGCCTTGATCGCATGCTCAGGGCACGCGGGATAGCCCGGCGCGGGACGGATGCCCCGGTACTTTTCATGGACGAGTTCCTCGTTGGTGAGGTGCTCGTCGGCCGCGTAGCCCCACAGGTCGCGCCGCACGCGTTCGTGCATCAGTTCGGCGAACGCTTCGGCCAGGCGATCGGCGATCGCCTTCAGCATGATCGAGCCGTAGTCGTCGTGCCGGCCCTGGAAGATCGCCTCGCGTTTGTCCAGCCCGATGCCGCTGGTCACGGCAAAGAGCCCGATGTAGTCGGCGATGCCCGATGCCTTCGGCGCGACGAAATCCGCCAGCGCCTGGTTCGGATTCGGCACCCCGTCGAGCACCGGCTTGCGCGTCTGCTGGCGCAGCCCGTGCCAGGTGAACAGCACGTCGCGGCGCGAATCGTCGCGGTAGACCTCGATGTCCTCGCCGACGCTGTTCGCCGGGTAGAACGCCACCGACGCGTTCGCGGCGAGCCAGCGCTCGGCGATCGCGCGCTCCAGCATCTTCTCGCCCTCGGCGAACACCTGGCGCGCGTGCTCGCCCACCACCTCGTCGGCGAGGATCTGCGGGAACGGCCCGTGCAGATCCCAGGTCTGGAAGAACGGCCCCCAGTCGATGTACTTCGCGATCATCGCCAGGTCGTAGTTCCTGAACGCGCGCCGGCCGAGGAACTTCGGCTTCGGCGGCACGTAGCCGGTCCAGTCGATGCGGCTTGCGTTCGCGCGCGCATCGGCGAGCGGGATCAGCTCCGGACCCTTCTTCGCTGCGTGCTGTACCCGCACGCGCTCGTATTCCGCCGTCACCTCGGCGATGAACCGCGTCGCCCCGTCGTCGGAGACGAGGTTCTGGCAGACCCCGACCGAGCGGCTCGCATCCGCGACGTAGATCACGGGGCCGCGCGTGTAGTTGGGCGCGATCTTGACCGCCGTGTGCACGCGCGACGTGGTGGCGCCGCCGATGAGGAGCGGCATCGTGAAGCCCTGGCGCTGCATCTCGCGCGCCACGTGCGCCATTTCTTCCAGCGAAGGCGTGATCAGGCCCGACAGCCCGATCATGTCGGCGTTCTCGTCCCGCGCGGTCTGCAGGATCTTCTCGGCCGGCACCATCACGCCCAGGTTCACGACTTCGAAGTTGTTGCACTGGAGCACGACCGTGACGATGTTCTTGCCGATGTCGTGCACATCGCCCTTGACGGTGGCGATGACCACTTTGCCCTTGGCCCTGGCCTCGCCGCCTGCCGCGACGTGCGCCGCCTTCTCCGCCTCGATGAACGGGATCAGGTGCGCCACCGCCTGCTTCATCACGCGCGCGCTCTTCACCACCTGCGGCAGGAACATCTTGCCGGCGCCGAACAGGTCGCCGACGATGTTCATGCCGTCCATCAGCGGGCCCTCGATCACCTCGATCGGCCGGCCGCCGCGCGCCGCGATGCCGGCGCGGCATTCCTCGGTGTCCTCGACGATGAACTGCGTGATGCCGTGCACCAGCGCGTGCGACAGCCGCTTCTCGACCGTCTCGCGCCGCCAGGCCAGGTCTTCCTTCTTCTCCTTGCCGCCCGCCTTCAGCGTCTCGGCGAACTGCACCAGGCGCTCGCCCGCATCGGGGCGGCGGTTCAGCACCACGTCTTCCACCCGGTCGCGCAGCTCCGGCTCGATGTCCTCGTAGACGCCGAGTTGGCCGGCGTTGACGATGCCCATCGTCATGCCGGCCTGGATCGCGTGATACAGGAACACCGTGTGGATCGCCTCGCGCACGTGATCGTTGCCGCGGAAGCTGAAGCTCACGTTGCTGACGCCGCCGCTCACCTTCGCGCCCGGCAGGTGATGGCGGACCCAGCGCGTCGCCTCGATGAAATCCACCGCGTAGTTGTTGTGTTCCTCGATGCCGGTGGCGATCGCGAAGATGTTCGGGTCGAAGATGATGTCTTCCGGATCGAAGCCCACCCGGCCGACCAGCAGGTCATAGCTGCGCTTGCAGATCCCGACCTTGCGCTCGAACGTGTCGGCCTGGCCCTGCTCGTCGAACGCCATCACGATCACCGCCGCGCCGTAGCGCAGCGCCAGCCGCGCCTGCTGCAGGAACGGCGCTTCGCCCTCCTTGAGCGAAATCGAATTGACGATCGACTTGCCCTGCACGCACTTCAGCCCGGCCTCGATCACGCTCCACTTGGAGCTGTCGATCATCACCGGCACGCGCGCGATGTCCGGCTCGGACGCGATCAGGTTCAGGAACCGCGTCATGGCGCGCGCCGAATCCAGCATCGCCTCGTCCATATTGACGTCGATCACCTGCGCCCCGCTTTCCACCTGCTGGCGCGCGACCACGACGGCTTCCTCGAACTTCTCGTTCAGCACCAGACGGGCGAACGCCTTGGAGCCGGTGACGTTGGTGCGTTCGCCGACGTTGACGAACAGCGAATCCGACGTGATCGTGAGCGGCTCGAGCCCGGACAGCCGCAGCGCGGCCGGCGCCGCCCGCACCGCACGCGGTGCCACGCCTTCGATCGCCTTGGCGACGGCGCGAATATGGTCTGGCGTGGTCCCGCAGCAGCCGCCGGCGATGTTGACGAAGCCGGCGCGAGCGAACTCGGCAAGCAGCGAGGAGGTGACGTCGGGCGTCTCGTCGAAGCCCGTTTCGCTCATCGGATTCGGCAGGCCCGCGTTCGGGTAGACGCTGACGAACGTGTCGGCCAACGACGCCAGCTCTTCGATGTACGGCCGCATCAGCGCAGCGCCCAGGGCGCAGTTCAACCCGACAGTGAGCGGCCGCGCGTGGCGCACCGAATGCCAGAAGGCTTCGACGGTCTGGCCGGAAAGAATGCGGCCGGATGCATCGGTCACCGTGCCCGAGATCATGACCGGGACCCGCCCCAGGCCGAGCTGGGCGCGCCGTTCGAACTCGGCCTCGATCGCGAAGATCGCCGCCTTCGCATTGAGGGTGTCGAAGATCGTCTCGACCAGCAGCAGCTGCGCGCCGCCGTCGAGCAGCCCGCGTGCCTGCTCGCCGTAGGCGAAGGCGAGCTCGTCGAACGTGACGTTGCGCGCGCCCGGATCGTGGACGTCCGGCGAGATCGAGGCCGTACGCGGCGTCGGTCCCATGGCGCCGATCGCAAAGCGCGGACGCGCCGCGGCGGAGAATTTCTCGCACGCCGCGCGCGCGATGCGCGCGGCAGCCACGTTCATTTCGTAGGCAAGATCGCCGAGCCGGTAGTCCTCCTGCGCGATGCGCGTGGCACCGAAGGTGTTCGTCTCGACGAGGTCGGCGCCGGCATCCAGGAATGCCTCGTGGATCTCCTGCACGACTTCGGGGCGCGTGAGGCAGAGCAGTTCGTTGTTGCCGCGCAGATCGGCGGCGTGCGAGGCGAATCGCTGCGTGCGATCGAGACCGCGAAACTGCTCTTCCGTCAGGCGCAGGTGCTGGATCATGGTGCCCATCGCCCCATCCAGGATCAGGATGCGGCGCCCCAGCAGCTCGCGCAGGCGCGATTCGGTATCGGTGACGGGCGCAGCCTGTGCGGACAGTTCGGCAGCGGGCCCATCCTCGGTGGGGGTACGCGGGCCCATCGGCTTCGCCTTTCGAGTCGGGCCGCCATTTTAGGCGGGATCCTTGCGCAACTGCAGCAACGGACCCGTCGCCACAGGGGGCATCGCTCCGTGGCATGGTGAGAAATATGCGTCCTTTTGCCGCCAACTTCGCCGACCCGGAGCGTCGCCATGACCGGACACTGCGACTTGAACTCCTCCGCGGCCGTCAGGCGCGCGCGCATGTCCTCGGCCACTCGATCCCGCGAGATCCGCATCCCGCCTCCATCGCCCCAGCGAGGGCGGGTTGTCGCCATGGCCGCCTGGCGGGGCGGGGCGGCCCCGTACGCGAGCTGAGATACGGATCGGCGATGCCGGACACCCTGCCGACCGACAGCGCGAGCGCCGGGGCGCCGGTCCCGGCACGCGCGGTCGCGCGCATCGTCGGACGATCGGCGTTCGAAGCGGCGCTCGAGAATCGGTGCGCCCTGCTCGCCGACTCGCCCAACGCATCCTCTGCGGCCTTCACCGTTCTGCTCCTGCGCCTGCGGCGCCGCGACCGCCGCATCAAGCTGCTTGCCACGGAAGGCGCCGACATCGTGCTGCGCGAGGTCCTGCAGCGGGTCGCCGGCGTGCTGCACTCCGACGACCTGGTCACCGCTTGCAGCCGCGACGAAGTGGGCGTCCTGCTTGCGAAGGTCGGCCAGGAAGGCGTCGCCCGCCTGGCCTGCGATCGCATCCTGCGTGCGCTCGGGCGCATGAGCCAGGGCGCGGCGCTGCGGCCGCAGATCGGCGCCGCGCTCGCACCGCTCGCCGGCCGCACCATCGAGCAGATCCTGAGCGCCGTCGATGTCGCCTGCGAAGCGGCGGCGACCGCCCATGCACGCGTGGTCTTCGCCAGCTTCGACATGGCGGACCACGATGACGACGCGCACCTGCCGGCGTTGCAGCGTGCGTTGCAGACGAACGAGCTCGAGCTCGCGTTCCAGCCGCAGTTCGACCTCGTGCGCAGCACCTGGTCGGCGGTGGAAGCGCTGATCCGCTGGCCGCACGCCCCGGGCGAAGCGCCGCTGTCGCCGCCGCGCCTGGTCGATCTCGCCGAGCGCCATGGATTGATGGATGGCCTGACCCGGCTCGTCCTGAACACCGCGATGCGCGAGGCAGCCAGCCTCGACGACCAGGGCGCGCAGCTCGATCTGGCGGTCAACCTGTCGCCGAGCATGATGGCCGACGGCGGATTGCCCGAACGCGTCGCGCAGGCGTTGGCGGCATGGCACCTAGCGCCCGGGCGGCTCGTGCTCGAGGTCACGGAGAACTCGATCGTGCGCGACGGCGATTCGACGCTGTCCGTAATGCGCAAGCTGGCCGCGCTCGGAACGCGCCTGTCGATCGACGACTTCGGCACCGGTCATTCCTCCTTCGCGCGCATGCGCGACATGCCGCTGACGGAGCTCAAGATCGATCGACTGTTCATCGCAAGCATGATGACGCGGCGCGAGGACATGCAGATCGTGCGTTCGGTGATCGACCTCGCGCACAACTTCGATTTGCGCGCCGTGGCTGAAGGGGTCGAAGACGCGGCGACGTTCGCGATGCTGCGCGGAATGGGCTGCGATGCAGTGCAGGGCTACTTCTGCGCCAGGCCGATGAGCGCGGACGAGCTGGCGCATTGGTGGCCCGCACGCCCGCGCACCGGATTCGAATCCCGCTAGCACATTCGCAGGACCCCGCGCGCCCATTCCCGTGCCAGTCGCACCGCCGGCGTGCGGCCTACCGGCGCCATCGCCCCAGCGCGGTGCGTCAGGCACTCGATGCACGCCGCTTCCCCTCGATCCGGCGCCCTGCGGCGGGCGGCACGGATCTTGTAGTGCGTATGCGAGCCGCGTCGCGTCGACGCGAGACCTCGGAGGGGAACACATGAGCATGAACCGGCGGCAAATGTTGCAGGCTTCCGGTGCAGTCGCGCTTTCCTGCACCAGCATCTCCACTGCGTTTTCACAAGCCAAGACACCGATCAAGGTCGGGATCCTCCATTCGTTGTCGGGAACGATGGCGATCTCGGAGACCGCGCTGAAGGACACGGCGCTGATGACCATCGAGCAGATCAACGCCAAGGGCGGCGTGATGGGGCGGCCGCTCGAGGCGGTGGTGGTCGATCCGGCGTCGAACTGGCCGCTCTTCGCCGAGAAGGCGCGCCAGCTGATCACCCAGGACAAGGTGGCCGTCGTCTTCGGCTGCTGGACTTCGGTGTCGCGCAAGAGCGTGCTGCCGGTGTTCAAGGAATTGAACCACGTGCTGTTCTATCCTGTGCAGTACGAGGGCGAGGAACTCGAAAAGAACGTCTTCTATACGGGCGCGGCACCGAACCAGCAGGCGATTCCCGCCACCGAATACCTGATGAGCAAGGACGGCGGCGCGGCGAAGCGTTTCTTCCTCCTGGGCACCGACTACGTTTACCCCCGCACCACCAACAAGATCCTGCGCGCGTTTTTGAAGAGCAAGGGCGTGTCCGAGCAGGACATCGAGGAGATCTACACCCCGTTCGGCCACAGCGATTACCAGACCATCGTCGCCAACGTGAAGAAGTTCGCCGGCGGCGGCAAGACCTGCGTCATCTCCACCATCAACGGCGACTCGAACGTGCCGTTTTACAAGGAGCTCGGCAACGCCGGGCTGAAGGCGAAGGACGTGCCGGTGGTGGCGTTCTCGGTCGGTGAAGAGGAGCTGCGCGGCGTCGACACCAAGCCGCTGGTCGGCCACCTGGCGGCCTGGAACTATTTCATGTCGCTCAAGAACCCGGTGAACGAGTCGTTCATCAAGGCCTACAAGGACTACGCCAAGGCCAAGAACCTGCCCAACGCCGACAAGGTCGTCACCAACGACCCGATGGAGGCGACCTGGATCGGCATCAACCTGTGGAAGCAGGCGGTCGAGAAGGCGAAGAGCACCGAGCCGGAGGCGGTGATCGCGACCGTCGGCGGCCAGTCGATCGCGGCGCCCTGCGGTTTCACCGTCAAGATGGACGAGAAGAACCATCACCTGCACAAGCCCGTCTTCATCGGCGAAGTGCGCGCAGATGGCCAGTTCAACGTCGTCTGGAAGACTCCCGGGCCGGTCCGCGCGGCGCCGTGGAGCCCGTTCATCCCCGGTAACGAGAAGAAGCCCGACACGCCGGTCTGAACTGCGGTCGAGGGTACGGCAGCGGCGGTTGCCGTTCGCCGTGCCCGCTGCCTCCGGGGGGCGCGTTCGCGCCATGCACGGAAAGACGAAGCGACGATGCGCGCGCAGGCACTTCGAGGGCGAGATCCGCTACGGGTCATCGCGGCATGCGTTCTTGCATGCCTGCTCTGGCTCGCTGGCGCGCCATGCGCGCGCGCCGCGCTCGATCCCGCACTGCTGACCCAGCTTGGCAGCGACGACCCCGACGTGCGGGTCGCAGCGGTGCGCAAGATCGGCGCGAGCGGAGAACCGCGCGGGGCGGCGGTGCTCGATGCGCTGGCCAACGACGCGCTGGCCGTGGTGAGCGGCCGTGCGGTCATCGTCTCCGGCGGCAATATCGCCGACGCGTCCACGGGCGATCCGCTCGGCTCCGCGCCGGCCGGACTCGAGACGGTCGTCGTCAACAACCGCCTGCGCGGCGAGATCGACAGCGCGCTGGCCGGGCTGAAGCTTTCCGCACCCGACCGCCAGACGCGGCTCGCGGCAGCCAAGGAACTGCAGGGGAGCGACAACGACGAACTGCTGCCGATCCTGCACGCGGCGCTGGCGAAGGAATCCGACGCCGAAGTAAAAGCCATCCTTCAGCTCGCCGCGGCATCGCTGGGGCTCAAGAGCAACGACGTCGAGGTGCGCGTGCGCGCCGCCAAGGCCCTCGCCGCGAGCGACGATCCGCAGGTGCGCCAGGTTCTTTCGACCCTGCTCACCAGGCAGAAGGACGGCAGCTATCCCGAGGCCGACGAGCGCGTGCGGGCTGCCGCCCAGGGCTCGCTCGACCAGATCAACCGCCGGCTGCGCACGGTCGAACTCGGCGTCAGCCTGTTCACCGGCCTTTCGCTGGGCTCGATCCTGCTGCTGGCTGCGCTCGGACTCGCCATCACGTACGGCTTGATGGGCATCATCAACATGGCGCACGGCGAGTTCCTCATGATCGGCGCCTACGCGACCTACGTCGTGCAGGGCATCTTTCGCTCGTACCTGCCGGGAGCTTTCGACTGGTACGTTGTCGCGGCCCTGCCGGTCGCGTTCCTGGTCCCCGCGGCGGTCGGCATGGCGCTCGAACGCGGCGTGCTGCGCTGGCTTTATGGCCGTCCGCTCGAGACGCTGCTCACCACGTGGGGCATCAGCCTGCTGCTGATCCAGACCTGCCGCACCTTCTTCGGAGCGCAGAACGTCGAGGTCGAGAATCCGTCGTGGCTGTCGGGCGGGATCCAGCTCGCCGGCGGCTCGGTACTGCCTTACAACCGCATCGTCATCCTCGGCTTCGCGCTCGCGGTTCTGGGCGCGGTATGGCTGGTGATCAACCGCACCCGCCTGGGCCTGTTCGTGCGTGGCGTGACGCAGAACCGGTCGATGGCAAGTTGCACCGGCGTGCCGACCCACCGCGTGGACATGCTCACCTTCGGTCTCGGCTCCGGCGTGGCGGGGCTCGGCGGCGTGGCACTTTCGCAGATCGGCAACGTCGGCCCGGACCTGGGCCAGAGCTACATCGTCGATTCGTTCATGGTCGTGGTGCTCGGCGGCGTGGGCCAGCTCGCCGGCACCGCCATCGCGGCGCTCGGCCTGGGATCGATCTCGAAGTTCCTCGAGCCGTTCTCCGGTGCCGTGCTGGCGAAGATCTTCGTTCTGGTGATGATCATCCTGTTCATCCAGAAGCGCCCGCAGGGCCTGTTCGCGCTCAAGGGACGGAGCGCCGAGGCGTAACCCGCGTCAAGAATGTTCGCTCCGATGACCCGCCTCTTCACGCCGCGCACGTGGATGGCCATCTTCGCGGTCGGGCTGGTGCTGCTGGTCGTTCTGCCGGTGCTGCATCTTTCCGTGCCGCAGGGCCATCCGCTGCATGTCTCGAGCTTCTGGATCACGTTGATCGGCAAGTTCATGTGCTACGCGGTCGTCGCGCTGGCGATGGACCTGATCTGGGGCTACACGGGCATCCTGTCGCTCGGGCAGGGACTTTTTTTCGCGCTTGGCGGATACGCGTTCGGCATGTACCTCATGCGGCAGATCGGCCACGACGGCGTCTACCAGAGCGATCTGCCGGATTTCATGGTCTTCCTCGACTGGAAGGCGTTCCCGTGGTACTGGGCCGGCACCGACTCGTTCCTGGTCGCCATGCTCAAGGTGGTCGCGGCCCCGGGCTTGATCGCGTTCATCTTCGGCTTCTTCGCGTTCCGTTCGCGCATCAAGGGCGTCTATTTCTCGATCATCACGCAGGCGCTGACCTTTGCCGCGATGCTCGCGTTCTTCCGCAACGACATGGGCTTCGGCGGCAACAACGGGTTCACCGACTTCAAGCGCGTGCTCGGCTTCCCCATCACGGCACCGGGCACGCGCACCACGCTGTTCGTGCTCTCCGGCGTGTACCTGCTGCTGGCCCTGATCGTCTGTCGCTACATCGTCACGTCCAAGCTCGGGCGGGTGCTGACTGCCATCCGCGACCAGGAATCGCGCCTGATGTTCGTCGGCTACCGCACGCTCTCGTACAAGCTCTTCGTCTGGACGCTGGCGGCCGTGATGAGCGGCATCGCCGGCGCGCTTTACGTGCCGCAGGTGGGCATCATCAATCCGAGCGAGATGAGCCCGGCCAACTCCATCGAGATCGCGATCTGGGCCGCCGTGGGCGGGCGCGGCACGCTGTTCGGGCCGATCCTCGGCGCGTTCGCCGTCAACGGGGCGAAGAGCTGGTTCACGGTCGCATTTCCGCAGTTCTGGCTCTACTTTCTCGGCCTGCTGTTCGTGCTCGTCACCCTGTTCCTGCCGCGCGGCCTGATGGGCGTGTTCGAGTTGCTGCGCAGGCGCCCGCCGGCCGTCGCCCAACCCGCGGAGCAGCGCAAGACCGCGGTCGAAGACAAGGCCGTCGTGATGGAGGGCAAGGCGTGAACGCCCCCAACCTGCGTGCCGGCCCGGTCGCACCTGCCTACGGTCACGTCGTCGATCCCGAGCGCGTCGACACGACGCACGGCCCGATCCTGTACCTTGAGGGCGTGACGGTTTCCTTCGACGGTTTCAAGGCGCTGAACGAACTCAGCCTGACCATCGAACGCGGCGAACTTCGCTGCATCATCGGGCCGAACGGTGCCGGCAAGACGACGATGATGGATGTCATCACCGGCAAGACGCGGCCCGACTCCGGCACGGCGTTCTTCGGCCAGACCTTCGACCTGACGCGCCTGCCGGAAACCGAAATCGCGCGCCTCGGGATCGGGCGCAAGTTCCAGAAACCCACGGTGTTCGAGCACCACACGGTGTTCGAGAACCTCGAGCTGGCAATGAAGACCGACAAGCAGGTGTGGCCGACGCTGTTCGCGCGCCTGACGCCGGAGCAGCACGAGCTGATCGGGCGCACGCTGAAGACGATCCGCCTCGAGGGCGCGCAAGGGCAGCTTGCCGGCTCGCTTTCGCACGGGCAGAAGCAATGGCTCGAGATCGGCATGCTGCTCGTGCAGGAGCCGGAACTCATCCTGCTCGACGAACCCGTGGCCGGCATGACCGACACCGAGACCGAGCGCACGGCAGAGCTGATCCTCGAACTCGAAGGCACGCACTCGCTGGTCGTGGTCGAGCACGACATGGACTTCGTCGCCCGCATCGCCCGCAAGGTGACCGTGCTGCACGAGGGCTCGGTGCTGGCCGAAGGCGCCATGGCGGAAGTACAGGAAAACGAACGCGTGATCGAGGTCTATCTGGGCCGATGACGACCATGCCTCCAGCCGTTCCCGCGACCGCGGTCGCAGACAGCCGGCGCGAGATGCTGCGCGTCGAGGGCCTGAACCAGTACTACGGCGGCAGCCACATCCTGCGCAACGTTGACATCGTGGTCCGTGAAGGGGCCTGCGCCGTCCTGCTCGGCCGCAACGGCGTCGGCAAGAGCACGCTGCTGAAGACCATCATGGGGCTGGTCCCCGCGCGCAGCGGCACGATCCGCTGCGACGGCGCCGAACTCACGGGTCTCGCCCCGTACCAGCGCGTGCGGCGCGGCATCGGGTACGTGCCGCAGGGCCGCGAGATCTTCAACCGCCTGACGGTCGAAGAGAACCTGCTCATGGGGCTGGCGCCGCTCGACGGCACGGCCGCGCGCAAGATTCCCGCGCCGATCTTCGAGATGTTCCCGGTGCTCAAGCAGATGCTCAAGCGGCGCGGCGGCGACCTTTCCGGCGGCCAGCAGCAGCAGCTTGCCATCGGGCGCGCGCTGGCGGCGAATCCGCGCGTGCTCATCCTCGACGAGCCGACGGAAGGGATCCAGCCTTCGATCATCAAGGAGATCGGCGCGGTGATTCGCACCCTGACGCGCAACAAGATGGCCGTCCTGCTGGTCGAGCAGTACTACGACTTCGCCGAGTCGCTGGCCGATACCTACGCGGTGATGGCGCGCGGGCAGATCACGCACG
This sequence comes from Burkholderiaceae bacterium, assembly GCA_035502095.1. Lineage (GTDB taxonomy): Bacteria > Pseudomonadota > Gammaproteobacteria > Burkholderiales > Burkholderiaceae_F > JAKANT01. Next base: position 248,444 of record DATJUX010000026.1, on the reverse strand, counting down.
CAGGTGCGGGATCGACGATGCAGGCGGACAATGTGCGCGCACTCATCTCGATCTGACCGCTGCACTCGCACCCCGGCGCCGTGCCTTCGTCCTGGAATGCCTCGCTCGACCTGTGCTACGAGGCGGCCGCCGGCCGCACCGTCGTAGCCCGGCGCCACGATGGCCCGCTGCAGGTGCAAAAGGCGCTCTACCCCGAGGGCGATGCGGTGTGTCACACGATCCTCGTGCATCCGCCGGGCGGCATCGCCGGCGGCGATTCGCTCGCGATCCGCGCCAGCTGCCAGCCGCCCGCGCACGCGTTGCTGACGACGCCCGGAGCGACGCGCTGGTACAAGGCCGATGGCCGTCGCGCCGCCCAGTCGGTCAGGCTGGAGGTCGCCGGACGGCTCGAGTGGCTGCCCCAGGAGACGATCGTGTTCAATCAGGCGCTGGTCGGCTCGACCATCGATGTCGTCGTGGCGGGCGCGGGATCGACCATCGGCTGGGATGTCGTCGCCCTGGGCCGCACGGCCGCCGGCGAGTCGTTCGATGCGGGCGAGTTCGTACAGACGATCCGGCTCGAGGCCGACGAGGAATTGCTTTGGAGCGAACGAACACGCATCGTAGGCACGGATCCATTGCTCGCTTCACCGGTCGGACTCGGGGGCCAGCCGGTCTTCGGTTGCCTATGGGCCTTTGGGCCGCGCTGGTCCGACGCCGACGTCGAGTCGCTGCGCGACCCCTTGCCGCCGACGGCCGCGATCACGCGGCTTGCCCCGCGGTTGTTGCTCGCACGCGCTCTGGGACCGGGCACGGCGGCGGTGCGCGAAGTTCTGCAGACGCTTTGGCGCAAGGCCCGGCCTCTCGTCTTCGCCGGGCGCGCGGCGATCGCACCGCGTATCTGGGCGACCTGATCCCACTCCCGCCATCGAGGCGCTTCGACGAGGATTACCCATGGAACTGACGCCGCGGGAAAAGGACAAGCTCCTGGTCTTCACCGCCGCCCTGCTGGCGGAGCGCCGGCGCGCGCGCGGGCTGAAGCTCAACTATCCCGAGGCGGTGGCGTTCATCACGGCAGCGATCCTAGAAGGCGCCCGCGACGGCCGCACGGTGGCCGAACTGATGAGCTACGGCGCGACGCTTCTCAAGCGGGGCGACGTGATGGAGGGCGTGCCGGAGATGATCCCCGACATCCAGGTCGAAGCGACCTTTCCCGACGGCACCAAGCTGGTCACCGTGCATCAACCGATCGCGTGAGGCCACCGATGATCCCGGGCGAAATGATGGTGCAGGCCGGCGAACTGGAGTTGAACGCCGGCCGCAAGACAATCAGGCTCACCGTTGCCAACCGCGGCGACCGGCCGATCCAGGTCGGTTCGCATTTCCATTTCTTCGAGACCAACGAAGCCCTGCAGTTCGATCGTGCCGCCGCGCGTGGCTTCCGGCTCAATATCGCCGCCGGGACCGCCGTGCGCTTCGAACCGGGGCAGCAGCGCGAGGTGGAACTCGTCGCCCTGGCCGGCGACCGCATCGTCTATGGATTCAACTCGAAGGTGATGGGGCCGTTGGACAAGGGCTCCCTCGCTCGCCCGCGGGGGAGGGTTGGGGAGGGAGCAAAGAAGACCGCGAAGAAGGGGGCGAAGAAATGACGCTCAAGATCTCGCGCCAGGCCTATGGCGAGATGTTCGGCCCGACCGTCGGCGACCGGGTGCGGCTCGCCGACACCGCGCTGATCGCGCAGGTGGAGAAGGACTTCACGATCTACGGCGAGGAGGTGAAGTTCGGCGGCGGCAAGGTCATCCGTGACGGCATGGGGCAGTCGCAGCGGCTGAGCAAGGACTGCGCGGACACCGTGATCACCAATGCGTTGATCATCGACCACTGGGGCATCGTCAAGGCCGACATCGGCCTGAAGGGCGGACGGATCGGCGCGATCGGCAAGGCGGGCAATCCCGATATCCAGCCCGGCGTGACGATCGTCATCGGCCCGGCGACCGAAATCATCGCCGGCGAAGGACTGATCGTCACCGCCGGCGCCATCGATTCCCACATTCACTTCATCTGCCCGCAGCAGATCGAAGAGGCGCTGATGAGCGGGGTGACGACGATGCTCGGCGGCGGCACCGGCCCCGCCACCGGCACTGCGGCGACCACGACCACGCCCGGGCCATGGCACATGGAGCGCGCGTTGCAGGCTGCCGAGGCCTTCCCGATGAACCTCGGTTTCCTGGGCAAGGGCAACGCCGCGCTCGAGGCGCCGCTTCTGGAGCAGATCAAGGCCGGCGCGATCGGACTTAAGCTGCACGAAGACTGGGGCACCACGCCGGCGACGATCGACGCCGCGCTCGAGGTCGCCGACCGCACCGACACGCAGGTGGCGATCCACACCGACACGTTGAACGAAGCCGGTTTCGTCGAATCGAGCATCCGCGCGTTCAAGGGACGGGTGATCCACACCTATCACACGGAAGGCGCGGGCGGCGGCCACGCGCCCGACATCATCAAGGTGTGCGGCGAGACCAACGTGCTGCCCTCGTCGACCAATCCGACGCGGCCGTACACCGTCAACACGCTCGACGAACATCTCGACATGCTTATGGTCTGCCATCACCTCGACAGCGCGATCGCCGAGGACGTCGCGTTCGCCGAGAGCCGCATCCGCAAGGAGACCATCGCCGCCGAGGACATCCTGCACGACCTGGGCGCCTTTTCGATGATCAGCTCGGACTCGCAGGCGATGGGCCGCGTCGGCGAGGTGATCATGCGGACCTGGCAGACCGCGCACAAGATGAAGCTGCAGCGCGGGTCGCTCGCTGAAAGAGGCGCTTCGGATCCGGCCACACACGACAACGCGCGCATCAAGCGCTACATCGCGAAGGTCACGATCAACCCGGCCATCACGCACGGCATCGCCCACGAAGTCGGCTCGATCGAGGTCGGCAAGTGGGCCGACCTCGTGCTGTGGAAGCCGGCGTTCTTCGGCGTCAAGCCCTACCTGATCCTCAAGGGCGGCTCGATCGCGGCGGCGGCCATGGGCGACCCCAACGCGTCGATCCCGACGCCGCAGCCGGTGCACTACCGGCCGCAGTTCGCCGCGTTCGGCGCCTCACTGACGAAGAGTTCGCTCACCTTCGTCTCGCAGGCAGCGCTCAAGGCAGGCGTCGCCGGGCGCTACGGATTGCAAAAGCCGGTGGTCGCGGTGCGCGGCGTGCGCAAGCTGCACAAGCGCGACATGATCCACAATGGGCTCACGCCGCGCATCACCGTCGATCCGGAAACCTACAAGGTGCACGCCGACGGCGTGCTGCTCGACTGCGAGCCGGCGCGCGAGCTGCCGCTGGCGCAGCGCTATTTCCTGTTCTAGGTTCCGATGCTCCAGTGCTCCCGCCTGCACGATCCGTCCGCGCCCGCACGGGCGGCGCATGACCTGAGCCTCGACTACGACCAGCGCGTGAAGCGCCGGCTGGCGGCGGTGTGCACCGATGGCACGGCGGTCGCGATCCTGCTCCCGCGCGGCACGGTCATGCGCGACGGCACGTTGCTGGCGGCGGACGACGGGACGGTGATCCGCGTCGTCGCCGCGGCGCAGCCGGTGGTGCGGATCGCCGCGACGCCGCTCACATTGATACGCGCGGTCTACCACCTGGCCAATCGTCATGTCGCGGCTCACCTGGGGGCCGATCACGTGCTGATCGAACCCGATCCGGTTCTCGAGCGCTTGCTGCAGTCGATCGGCGCCCGGCTGGAGCACCTGGTCATGCCATTCGACCCGGAGCCCGGCGCGTATGGCGGCCACTCGCACGGCGATGCGCACGAAGCCGACGGCGCCGCGACGATCGGCGAGCAATTGTCGATCGAAGCGCATCGCGACCGGCTGGCGCGCCTTCCTCGCGCGCCGAAGGATGCAGGCCGGTGAAACCCGTCGAAACACCCGGCCTGGGCCAGGAAGTCCGGCTGCGGGCACTGCTGGCAGCGCTCCATCTGGCGAGCCCGGCACTGCCGGTAGGCGGGTTCGCGTACTCGCAGGGCATGGAAATGGCGATCGCCGGCGGCGACGTGCGCGACGCCGCCTCGGCCCACCGATGGATCGAACACCTGCTCCTGCATGTGCTGGCGCGGTTCGAGGCGCCGCTCTGGGTGCGCGCGTTCGACGCGCAGGCCGCCGGCGATCACGCCCGCTTGCGCACGCTCAACGGCGAGCTGCTGGCGGCACGCGAGACGGCCGAACTGCGCATGGAGACGCAGCAGATGGGCGGCTCGCTAGTGCGACTGTTCGAAGCGCTCGGCCTTGCTACTCCCGACTTGGACCCGGTCGCCTACCCGCTCGCATTTGCAGTCGCCTGCGCCGGCATGGGCGTGGATCGCGAGGCCGGCCTCACGGCGTATCTCTGGTCCTGGGTCGAAAACCAGGTACTCGTCGCCGTGAAGTCGGTGCCGCTCGGGCAGCTGGCGGGACAGTCGATGCTCCTCGAACTGCACGACTCGGTCAGCGGTGCGGTGGGGATCGCATCTACGCTGCGCGACGACGAGCTCGGCACGGCGGGCGTCGGCTTCGCCCTCCGGTCGGCGCGACACGAGTCGCTCTACTCGCGCCTGTACCGGTCATGAGCGCCGCGCTGCGGCCGTTTCAAGGAACCTGAATGACGCAATCCGCTTCTCCGCTGCGCGTCGGCGTCGGCGGCCCGGTCGGCTCGGGCAAGACGACCCTGGTCGAGGTGCTCTGCAAACGGATGCGCGATCGCTACCGGCTCGCGGTGGTCACCAACGACATCTACACCAAGGAGGACGAGCGCCTGCTGGTCGCGGCACAGGCTCTCGAGCCCGAGCGCATCATGGGTGTCGAAACCGGCGGGTGCCCGCATACGGCGATCCGCGAGGATGCGTCCATCAACCTCGATGCCGTCGAGCGGATGTGCCGGCGGTTTCCCGACCTCGACCTCATATTCATCGAATCCGGCGGCGACAACCTTGCCGCGACGTTCAGTCCCGAACTTTCCGACCTCACGCTCTACGTCATCGACGTGGCCGGAGGCGAGAAGATTCCGCGCAAGGGCGGGCCCGGGATCACCAGGAGCGACCTGCTCGTCATCAACAAGGTCGACCTGGCGCCGCACGTCGGCGCCGATCTCGGGGTGATGGAGCGGGACGCGGCGCGCATGCGCGGTGAGCGGCCATTCGTCATGACGAACCTCAAGTCGGGTGCCGGGCTGGACAGGGTCGTGCAATTCATCGTCGACCGCGGCCTGCTCGCCGAACAGCGGCAATAAAAAAGGCGTGCCGCAGCACGCCCATTTTCGTCCGTTTCCGCCGCCGGCTAGTGCAGGACCACCGGCTGTGTCATCAGGCCGACGTAGCCACCGAGGAACTCGTCGAAATCCTCCGGCGTGGGTTCGTCGTCGCCCTGGATCATGGCCTGCACCGTCGCGCGGAACTGTTCCGCATCCCGGCCGCCCAGGAAGATCTCGCGCCGCAGGCTCTTGTCGACAATCTCGTACCCACCTTCGGCGTGCTTGCCGTCGACCCCGAAGTCGGAGAATTCGACGACGCAGTAATGCTCGCTGTTGTAGATCATGTTCATGTCGGTCCCAACGCGGCACCGGCCGCCTCGGCTGACCTCGAACCCGAAAAATTCAAATTCTTGGCCACCTGACGGCAATATCGGCGCAGGGCGGGCAAACTCAAGGGAACGAAGGCGCCGAAAAGCGCCATAAGCTTGCGGGCCAACAGTGCGTTTCGCTTCCTCGCCGGATCAGGACGGGGTCGAATAGAAGCGCTGCATCAGCGCGTTGAATCGCTCCGCCTGCTCGATATTGGAAAGGTGGGCCGCGTGGGGGATGACTTCCAGCCCCGCTCCGGGGATGGCGCGCGCGATCGCCTCCGCCATCGCCGGCGGCGTGCCGGCATCCTGGTCGCCGACGAGCACGAGGACCGGGCACTCGATGCGGTGCAATCGATCGGTCAGGTCGAGTTGCATGATCGCCCGCGAGCAACCGATGTATCCGGTGACCCGGGTGGCGCGGATCAGCCGGTCGATGTGGGCAACCAAGCCCGGTTCGCGCGCGCGGAATGCGGCGGTGAACCAGCGCTCCAGCGTGGCCGGCGCGACGGCGGCCATGCCCGCAGGCGTGCTGACGGCGGCGATGCGGCTCTCCCAGACCGGGTGGGCCTCCGGTGGGATGCGGCTCGACGTGTCGGCAAGAACCAATGACTCGAACGGGCGCGGATCGCGCAAGACTGCCGCCTGGCCGATCATGCCGCCCATCGAGAGACCGACGAAGTGGCAGCGTTCGATGCCGACCACGGCGAGCAGCTGCAGCAGATCGTCGCCGAGTTGGTCGAGCGAGTAGGCCCCGTCCGGCGCAGCGGAAGCGCCATGACCGCGCGTGTCGTAGCGCAGGACGTTGTACGCCGCGCCGAACACGTCCACCTGGGGCCACCACATCGAATGATCGGCGGCCAGCGAATGCGAGAACACCAGCCACGGCCGGCCGGGCCTGGCACCCGGTTCGATCGTGTAGGCGATGTCGACGCCGTTGACATGTGCGGATTTCATGACTCCTGCTCCAGCGTGACGCCCAGTTGACCGCTGGCAACCAGCGCTTGCAGGCGCTCGACATGCGACGCGTCGGCGAGCAGCAACAGGACCCGGTCCGGCCGAAAAGTGCGCAACAGACGCGTCAGCGTAACCCGCAATGGCAACAGGCCGACGCAGCAGACGCAACCTGCGGCGAGCCGTTCGAGTGCGAACTGCGGCGGCACGACCAGTTCGAAGAACGCGCCTTCGGCGACCACCGCCAGGCGGGCACCGGAGCCGGCGTCCGACCGCTCGCGCAACCACGCGTCGATGGCGGCCTGCTGGGCCGTCTTTCCCCGCGCCACGCAGAGCGCAAGGCGGGCCTCCGGCGCGACCGTCATTTGCGCCAGAACGCGGGCGTGAACAGCACCAGCACCGAAAACATCTCGAGGCGCCCCACCAGCATTGCGAAGGTGCAGACCCAGGTCGCGAAGGCACCCAGGCCCTGGTAGGTGGTCGCCGGCCCGACCCGGTTCAGGCCCGGCCCGGTGTTGTTGATGCACGCGACGACGGCGGTGAACGCGGTCACGATGTCGAGGTCGGTGAGCAGGAGCAGGAAGGTGCAGGCGATGATCGTGCCGCCGTAGATCAGCATGAAGGCGAGCACGGCGTAGATCACGCTGTTTTCGATCACCTGGTCGCCGACGCGCACCGGGTTGACGACACGCGGGTGCAGGATGCGAACGAATTCCCGCATGGCCTGCTTGAGCAGGATGATGGCGCGGATCATCTTGATGCCGCCGCCCGCCGAGCCCGCGCAGGTCGAGAAACCGCAAAGAAAGAGCATGAGCAGCGGCGCCAGGATCGGCCACTGGTTGAAGTCCGTGCTGGAGAAGCCGGTCGTGGTCGCGATCGACACGACGTTGAACAGGGCGTAGCGCAAGGCGGTCAGGAATTCCGGGTACTGGCCGCGCCAGTACAGGAACACGGCCACGAACACGGCCGTGCCGAGCACCACCGCGACGTAGGCCTTGCTTTCGACGTCGTTCCAGTACACGTGCAACGTGCGCTTGCGCCAGGCCAGGAAGTGCACCGAGAAATTGAAGCCGGCAAGCATCATGAACACGACACCCACCATCTCGATGCGCGCCGACTTGAAGTACGCGAAGTTCTGGTCATGCGACGAAAAGCCGCCGAGACCCATCGTCGCGCACATGTGCATGAATGCGTCCGCCCAGCCCATGCCGGCCCAGCGATAGGCCAGGAAGCACGCCGCCGAGATCGCCAGATAGATCGAATAGAGCCCTTTCGCGGTTTCCGCGATGCGCGGGGTGAGCTTCGACTCCTTGAGTGGTCCCCCGGTCTCCGCCTTGTAGATCTGGCTGCCGCCGACCCCGAGCAGCGGCAGGATCGCGACCGCCAGCACGAGCACGCCCATGCCGCCGAGCCAGACGAGGAGGTGGCGCCACACGTTGATCGAGAGCGGCAGGCGGTCCAGGCCCGTGAACACGGTCGCGCCGGTCGTCGTCAGGCCGGACATCGCCTCGAAGTAGGCGTCGGTGAACGACAGGCCGGGCAGGTGCAGCAGCAGCGGCAGCGTCGCAACGCCCGGCAGCACGGTCCAGACGAGCGTGACCAGCAGGAAGCCGTCGCGCGGTTGCAGCTCCCGCTTGAAGCGGCGCGTGAAGAACCACAACGCCGCGCCGACCCCCAGACACACGAAGAAGGCTTCGTCGTACGCGTTGAGCGCCTTGTCGCCGCCCACCAGCGCAAACAGCAGCGGCACGAGCATCGTCATCGCGAACAGCATCACGACGAACCCGAGCACGTTGAGCACCGGGAACAAAGAGCGTGCGAGCGCAGTCATCGGCTGGCGGGCGCGTGCGAGGCGGCGCGCGATTATGCGCTGAGCGGCCTCGCCGGCGCCCTGCGGCGCGGGGCGGGCCGCAACCGGCGGCTCACCCCGCGCCGTAGATGAAATTCGGCAGCCAGAGGGTCACGCCGGGCCACACGTACATGATCGCGAGCCAGACGATGACGATGATCATGTACGGCATCATCCCCGCGAAGATCTGGTTCAGCGTGACGCGCGGCGGCGGGACGCCCTTCAGGTAGAAGGCCGACATCGCCACCGGCGGCGAGAGGAACGCCGCCTGCAGGTTGACTGCGACCATGGCGCCGAACAGCACCGGATCGATGTTCAAGTGCGCGAGCATCGGAATGCAGACGCGCGGCGATTCTATGTCCGAGGTCGTGCTGAACGGCGTATAGCGCGCGTGTATCGGTGGAGACCGGAGGCAGGAGCGCGACGTGCTGCGCCGCTGCTATGCGGCGTGGCTGCGTCGACCGCGTGGCGAAGATGTGCCTTGGCGCCCGTACGCCCGGCCGCTCTCCGGCACGGGGGAGAGGGGAGGTTCGAGCAGCCGTGCGCCTGCGCGCGTCGGCGCAAGGATCAGAAGAACCCGACGCCCACCTGGAACAGCTTTTCGATCCTAGGAATCATGCGCTTGCGCGCGACGAACAGGATCAGATGGTCCTCGGGCTCGATCACCACGTCGTGGTGAGCGATCAGCACGCGCGCTTCGTCGCCTTCACCGCGCACGATGGCGCCGATCGTCGCGCCCTTCGGCAGCTCGATCTGCTCGATCTTGCGTCCGATCACGCGCGAGCTCTTGGCGTCGCCATGGGCGATCACCTCGAGCGCCTCGGCCGCGCCGCGCCGCAGGCTGTGCGCGGCGACCACGTCGCCGCGCCGCACGTGCTTGAGCAGGTTCGACAGCGTCGCGTGCGAGGGTGAAATCGCGATGTCGATCTGCCCGCCCTGCATCAGGTCGCCATAGCTCTTGCGGTTGATGAGCGCGATCGTGCGGCGCGCACCGAAGCGCTTGGCGAGCAGCGCGCTCATGATGTTGTTCTCGTCGTCGTTGGTCAGCGCCGCGAAGAGATCGATGTCATTGACGCCCTCGTCGGCGAGCAGATCCTCGTCGGTCGCGTCGCCGTTGAGCACCAGCACGTTGGAACTGAGCTGGCTCGCGAGGTACTCGCAGCGCCGCTTGTTCGCTTCGATGATCTTGACATTGAAGCGCTCGCCCCAGTCGATGCCTTCCCCCGTGTCGAGCGCCCGCGCCAGGCGCAGCCCGATGTTGCCGCCGCCCGCGAGCATCACGCGCTTGACCGGGCGGTCCATCCGCCGCAGCTCGCTCATCACGGTGCGGCTGTGTTCCGTCGCGGCCAGGAAGAACACCTCGTCGCCCGGCTGCACCATCGTTTCGCCTTCGCAGACGATGCTGCGATCGTTGCGGAAGATGGCGACGATGCGCGTGTCGATGTTCGGGATGTGCTTGCGCAGGTCGGCGATCGGATGCGAGACCAGCGGCCCGCCCGCGAAGGCGCGCACGGCGAACAGCGAAGCGCGGCCGTCGGCGAACTCGAGCACCTGCAGCGCTTCGGGAAATTCGATCAGCTTGAGCAGGTAGTCGGTGACGCTCTGCTCCGGCCAGATGATGTGCGTGACGCGAAAGCCCTGCTCGCCGGTGAGTTCGGGATGTTCCTGCAACTCGACATTGCGCACGCGGGCGATGCGCGTCGGCACGTTGAACAGGTCGGCGGCGATCTTGCACGCCACCAGGTTGATCTCGTCGGTGGCGGTGACCGCGATCAGGATATCGGCATCGAGCGCGCCGGCTTCGCGCTGCACCGAAGGCAGCGATGCGTTGCCGACCAGTCCGCGCAGGTCGTAGCGCTCCTGCAGCTCGCCGACGCGCTGCGCGTCGGTGTCGATCACCGTGATGTCGTTGGCTTCCGAGACCAGGCTTTCGGCAACCGAACTGCCGACGCGGCCGGCGCCGAGGATGATGATCTTCACCGGGGGAGGCGCCGCCTGTGCCCGTCGCTACAACCCGTCGTTCTCCGCGCGCCCTTCCTCGCGGGCCACGAAGTCGTTCAGCGTCTCGCCGACCGGCGCACGGCGCGCGCCGCGCCCGAGTTCGACGCCGAGCTGCTTGAGCTTGCGATACAGGTGCGTGCGCTCGAGGCCGGCGCGATCGGCGACGCGCGTCATGCTGTAGTTCTCGCGCGCGAGGTGGTATTCGAAGTAGACGCGCTCGAACTGGTCGCGGGCGTCGCGCAGCGGCTGCTCCAGGCTCACCCCGGCCGCGCTGGCGGCGGGAACGGCCGCGGCGGTGACGGTGCCGACGGTGCGGCCCGGCTCGACCGCGAGCCCCTCGCTCGCACCCAGCGACGCGTGGATGACGCGGCGCTCCGGCAGCGGCGTTGTACGCAGGGTACGCATGACGCGTCCGCGCTCCAGCCCGCTCTTGACCGCGGCGAGCAGGCGCGCGAGGGCGATCGGTTTCTCCAGGAAGTCGAGCGCGCCGAAGCGGGTGGCTTCCACCGCCGTGTCGATCGTCGCGTGGCCGGACATCATGATCACCGGCACGGTCAGCTGCCCGCTGGACGCCCATTCCTTGAGCAGCGTGACGCCGTCCGTGTCGGGCATCCAGATATCGAGCAGCACGAGATCCGGCGCCTCGGCAATCCGCAGCTGGCGCGCCACCGCGGCGTTTTCCGCCGTCACTACCGCGTGCCCTTCGTCGGAGAGAATCTCCGACAGCAGCTCGCGAATGCCTACTTCGTCGTCAACGACGAGAATGGTCGCCATACGTGTCCGTTGACGCTGCCGCCGGGAGGACCATCGTGCGCGGGATCAGGCAACACGCCGGCGCTGGCCGGCCGCAACGTCCGCGGCCACGGCCTTGACCACGCGGCGGAATACGATGGTTACGCTCGCGCCGCCTCCGGCGGCCACACTGCGGTTGTTGAGCTCGATCCGAGCTCCATGTTCTTCGACGATTTTTCTCACCATGGCCAGACCCAGACCTGTGCCGCTGGGTTTGGTCGTAACGTAGGGTTCAAAGGCACGTCTAAGTATATTCGCGGCAAAGCCGGGGCCGTTGTCCTCGACTGCCAGCCGGACCGCCTGCTTGGGCCGGTGTGCCGGCGTGCCGGGTTCGTCGACCGTCACCGCCTCGGTGCGCACGACGATGCGGCCGCTGCTCGGCGCGCCACCCGTCTCGCGCAATTGCAGCGCGTCGTTGGCATTGGCAAGCAGGTTGTGGATCACCTGCCGCAGCTGCGTCGCATCGCCCTCGATCAACGGCAGCCCGTGCGCCAGGACGAGTTCGATCGCCGGCGCGCCGACGGCCGCCGTGCGCTGACGCTTCTCGATGCCGTAGAGCGCCCCGACTTCGTCGATCAGCGCGTTCAGATCGAGCGCGACCAGGCGCGCCGGCGGGACCCGCGCATAGTCGCGGAAATCATCGACCATGCGTTTCATCGCGGCCACCTGGTTGACGATCGTCGCCGCGCCGCGCACCAGCACCTCGGCCTGGTCGGGCGGCAGCTTGGCGCCGAGCTTCATCTGCAGGCGCTCGGCGGCGAGCTGGATCGGCGTCAGCGGGTTCTTGATTTCGTGCGCGAGGCGCCGCGCGACCTCGCCCCACGCGACGGCACGCTGCGCCGAGATGACTTGCGTGATGTCGTCGAACACGACGACATAACCCGGCCCGTCGTCGAGCGGAAGATGCGATCCGCGCGCGAGCAGTGCGAGCGGCTCGGCGTCGGCCGGCCCGCCCGACCGCCGGATCTCGATCTGCTGCTGCCAGGAGTCGCGCGGCGTCGCCGCGAGATGCTGGTCGGCAAAGCAGTCGGCCACCTGTTCCGCCATCGCGGGCAGCAGCTCGGCGAACGAATGGCCGACATGCGGCGCGAGCGACAGCCCGAGGATGCGGCCGGCACCATAGTTCGCCGTGACCAGCCGGTAGTCCTTGTCCAGCACGATCACCCCGGCCGATAGGTTGGTCAGCACACGTTCGAGGTACGCGCGCGCGTTTTCCAGCTCGCGCGAGCGCGCCTCGACGGCATCGCGCGCGTCGGCAAGCTGGCGCGTCATGGCATTGAACGATTGCGTGAGCAGGTTCAGTTCGTCGTTGCCGCGGAATACGCGCACCGGCCGGTAATCGCCTTCGGCGACTGCCTTCGTCCCCTCGGCAAACTGCAGCAGTGGCGCGGCCAGCGAGGCCGCGAGCAGCACGCCGGTGGCGACCGCGGCGAAGATGGCGAGCAGCAGCGTCAGCGTCAGTGTCGCGGTGTAGATCTTCTGCAGCCCGCTGCGCGCCAGCGAGAGCTCCTGGTACTCGCGATAGCCGGTCTGCAGCGCCTCGGCGTTGGCGGCGATCGAAGGCGGGACCCGCTGCACGACCTGCAGCAGGCGCACCTCGCTGCGCGCGGGCGCGAGCAGCACGCCGCCGAGCCCGCCGCGCTGTCCCGCCGCGAGCGCTTCGACATCGTTCTGCGGATTGGTGGGTTGCGGAATCGGCACGATGACGCGCGTGCGCAGGCCGGCGCGCGGATCGACCGCGAGCGGATCGCCCTCGACCTTCGCGAAGGTGCGTTGCGCGCGCGCCTGGCGCAGGTCGGTGAGCGCGGGCAGCTCGGGCACGAGGTCGTCGATACCGCTGCCGATCGTGGCGCCGGTTGCGCCGATCAGTCTGCCGGTCGCGGTGACCAGCAGCGCCTCGTGCAGCCCGACCCGTTCGCGCATGCGATCGAGCTGTCCGAGCTGCTGCGACTCGGGCACATCGGCGAGTTCGAGCGCCATCACGCGCGCCTTGCCGGTGACGTCGGCGAGCTGCGCCTCGAGCGCGGCGCGACCCAGCGCCAAACCCGACTCCAGCGCGCGATCGACCCGTACGTCGAACCAGGATTCGATCGAACGCTGCAGGAACTGCACCGAGACGACGTAGATCAGCAGGCCGGGTACCACGCCCATCAGCGCGAACGCCAGCGCGAACCGCGCCATCAGGCGTGCGCCGAAGCGGCGCGCGCGCCAGCGCCGCACCAGCCGCGCAACCAGCATCACCACGAGCACGAGCAGCGTTGCGGCGATCGCGCCGTTGATGGCGAGCAGCAGCGGATAGTTGCGTTCGAACGCCTGCGTGTTTCCGCTCGCCGATGCAAGCAGGAACAGCAGCACGCCGCCCAGGGCGAGTGCGGTCAGGAGACCGTAACGCAGGGCGCGCGAGATGGCGGGCGCGTGCACGGAGACTACGGCGCGCGGTCGGCGCGCCTCCTACTTCGCCAGGTCGGCGGAAACCGGCACATTGCGCCAGTCGGAAGCCAGTGTCCAGTCGCGATTCGTCAATGCATTGACCTGGAACGGCTTCGGGAGTTGCGAGGTGTCGAGCCGCATGCGCACCTGCGCGGTGTAGTCGTCGTCGGGACGGATCAGCGTGCGATCGGCCACCCGCCAGCCGCGCACGCGACGCAAGGTCGCGAGCGCATCGGCGAGCGAATCGAACGGCTGCGCCAGGGCACCCGTAGCGAGGCGGTACTGCCGCGTGAGCGGGCTGTAGGTGAGACGATAGGTGCGCACGGCGTCGACCAGCTTCTTGTCGAACCAGTACCAGCGCGGGCGGAACAGTTCGAACTCGACGACGAAGAACAGCGCGACGCCGCGGTTGACCGCGTCCTCCAGTACCGGCGGCAGCTCGAAGTCGAATTGCGCATCGAGGACGAGCGCGCCCTCGGGATCGTCGGCAAGCTGCAGCTGCGCGCTGTTCACCGCGATGCGATCGGCTGCCGTGACGGGCGCGACGAATACGACCCACGCGAGCAGCAGCGCGAGCCAGAAGGACAGACAGGTGCGAAGAGCCGCCGGCGCGGCCCTGTCAGTTCGACGTTGACGAGCCGCGAACGACATGGGAATCAGCTAGCGTTTCTCGAACAGCGCGTAGAAGAACCCGTCGTGCACGCTCGGCGTGGAAGCCTCTCTGGGCCAGGGCCCGGCCTGTGCCAGCGGGGTCGGTAGCAATTGCACCGACCCTGCACGTTGGCCCGGCAGGTCAAGGGCCCGAGCGTCAGCCCAGCGCTCCAGAAACCGTGCCGCCTGCCCGCTTCCTTCCTCGGTGAAGAGCGAGCAGACGGTGTAGAGCAATCTACCAGTGGGCGCCAGCAGCGGCCACAAAGCATCGAGTAATCGAGCCTGAATCGTTGCTAATTGCGCAACATCCGGGGCCCTACGCAACCATGGGATGTCCGGATGACGCCGGACAATTCCGGAGGCGGTGCAGGGGGCATCGATGAGGATTCGCTCATATGCGGGTCGCGCCGGCCACATGGCGGGCATCGACGCATCACCCACGAGAACGCGGATGCGCGTCGGGTCGGCAAGACCGAGCCGCGACAGGTTCGATTCGATCCGGGCGGCGCGCTGCGCGTCGAGTTCGACCGCGTCGATCTGCGCGTCCGTCATTTCCGCCAGATGACCCGTCTTTCCGCCAGGCGCCGCGCAGGCGTCGAGCACGCGCTGCCCCGACTGCACGTCGAGCCACTGCGCGGCGAGTTGACTTCCCGCGTCCTGGACCGAAACCTGGCCCTCGATGAAGCCCGGAATCTGCTCGACGGGACGCGGCCTTTGCAGCCAGACCGCCTGCGCGCCGACGCGGATCGCCTCGACATCTTCGCGTTGCAGCCGCTCCAGATAGGCGGCCACCGACGCGCGCCGTGCGTTGACGCGCACCACCATTGGCGGCGCTTCGCCTTGCGTCGCCAGGACGCTGCGCCAGTGTTGCGGATGTTCTCTCTGCAGCCGTTCGATCCACCAGCGCGGCGCATTGAAGCGCACGACTTCGTCCCGGCGCGCCTGCGCCAGCAGGTCGCTCTCGCTGCGCAGGAAGCTGCGCAGCGCCGCGTTGATGAACCCTGCGGCCGATGCGGTGCGACGATCGCGCCGGGCCGCAGTGACGGCCTGGTCGACGACGGCGTAGGTCGCGTGACGCTTGTCGATCAACTGCGCAAGCGAAACCGCAAGCAAGGCAGCGACCCGGGGCGCCGGTGGCCGGATCGCGAGGCGGGCAACCAGCGCTTCGACCAGCGCGAGGTTGCGGGTCGCCGCGTACACGATGTCCTGGGCTGCCGCGAACGTGCGCGGGTGGTCCGCCGCGCGCTGCGCGATCGCGGCGAGCTCGAGCGCTCGTCCGAGAGCCGTGCCGCTGCGCAACTGCTGCCAGGCGGCGGCCGCGAGGCGCAACGCCGCGGCCAACGGGGGTCCGCCATCGGGCTCGGCCCGCGGTCGACGCGTCGATCGCATCGCCGGCGTCAGTCGGCGCCCGGCACCGCCAGGCGCGCGCCAACCTGGATCGGAGTGCCGGCGAGAAAGTCGGCGGCGCTCAGACGCTTCCCGCCGGCGCGTTGCAGTTCGGTGACGAGCAGATCACCCACGGCGCACGCGATGCGCACGCCGCCTCGATCGGCGGCGACGATCGTGCCCGGTTCGGCGCCCGAGCCGGATGCGGCATGCGCACGCCAGACCTTCATCTCCATGACGCCCAAGCGCGCTGCAGCGATGGGAAACGGGTCGAACGCGCGCACGCGTTGCGCCAGGACCGGCGCAGAAGCGCGCCAGTCGAGCCAAGCCTCCGTCTTGTCGAGCTTGCGGGCGTACGTGGCGCCCTCGGACGGCTGTGGCGATGCGCGCAACTGCGCCCGCGTGGCCGCAGCCAGCGCAGCGACGATCATCCGGGCGCCAAGGTCGGCGAGGCGCGCCGTCAGCGTGCCCGTCGTGTCCGATGGTTCGATCGCCAGCGCCTGCGAGAACAGCATCGGACCCGTGTCGAGCCCGGCATTCATCTGCATGATCGTGATGCCGGTCGTGCTGTCGCCCGCTTCGATCGCGCGCGCCGCGGGCGCCGCGCCGCGCCAGCGCGGGAGCAGCGAAGCGTGGATGTTCAGGGCCGTCACCTGGCCGCAGCCGCCATCACCGAGCCCGCCCGGAACATCGAGCACCGCTTGCGGCACGATGAGGCCATACGCCGCGACGACCAGAACGTCGGGGCGCGCCGCGCGGAGTGCGTCGAGGGCGGCATCCGCTGCGGCTGCATCGCGTGCACGATTGAGCGTGGACGGCATTGCCACCGGCAAGCCGTGCTCGAGCGCCAGCGCTTTGACCGGGCTCGCGGAGAGCCGCATGCCGCGTCCGGCCGGACGATCGGGCTGGGTCAGTACCAGCGCCACCTCGAAGCCTTGGGCCGTCGGCGCCGCGAGAATTGCGCGCAACGCGGTGGCGGCGAACTCCGGCGTGCCGGCAAAGACGATGCGCATGTTTCGATTGTAGGGACCGCCTTGCGCCTTCGGCACGGCGCAGGCTTCGTGCTGTCAGGGATCAGCGTCGATCGCGCCCGAGGTATTCGCGCACTTTGCGCTCTTCCCAATCGGCACCGAACTGGGGGCTCTGGCGGAGCAGATTCAGGCCCGAGAATGCGAGGGCGACGCCGAAGCCGAACCCGACCCATGGCCACCACCAGCGGCCCGGACTGGTCACGACGTTGACGTGAACACGATCGCCGCCACGAGGGCGGCGGCGCCGAGCAGGCGATAGAACGAGCGCAGTTCCTGCACGTACGCGCGCGTCCGGATCTCGCACGCCACCTCGCTTGGATCGGCCGCGTTCATCGGGCTTTTCGTCGAACTGGCTGATCGCTAACGGACCCCGCGCGCGTCAGGCAGCCTCCCGTGATTTCCGCTTCTTGAGCTTGGTGCGGATCCGCTCCTGCTTCAGCGAGGACAGGTAGTCGACGAAGACCTTGCCGGTCAGGTGATCCATTTCGTGCTGGATGCAGACGGCCAGCATGCCGTCGCAATCCATCTCGTGGCTCTTGCCATCGGTGTCCTGGAACCTGACCCGCACACGCGCCGGGCGGCGCACCTCGTCGTAGATGCCCGGCACCGAAAGGCACCCTTCCTCGCACAGCGCCGTCTCCTCCGACGCCCAGACGATTTCGGGATTTATGAAGACGCGCAGCCGGTCCTTGTTCTCGGAGATATCGATCACGATGATGCACTCGTGCACGTCCACCTGCGTCGCGGCAAGGCCGATGCCCGGCGCGGCATACATCGTCCGCCCCATGTCCTCGACCAGCTGTCGCAGCCTGCCGTCGAAGGTCGAGACGGGTCGTGCCACCTTTCGTAGGCGCGGATCGGGATATTCAAGGATTTGCAGCAATGGCACGACAGGACTCTTTCAGGATCGGGCGATCAATCGGACCGGCTTTCGGCGTGTCTCGACAGTGCCGAGGACAGGGCACTTTGCATCCCTTTTTGACCCTTCGGAAGCCCCCCGCAAAGCGATACTCGGCGCCAAATATCGCCCACCGCAAGCGCAGGTGAGCCACTTGGCCTCGCCAATAGCAGCTAGGGACCCCGCTGGGAAGATCCGTTGCGATATCAAGGCACTAGGTCCAGAATCTTAAGCCCTTCGTCATGATTTCAATGCTTTGGCCCGTCAGGGCATGGCGCGACCTGCCTCCGCGGTCCGCCGCAACGAACCGTGGACTGCGCCGCCGGTCCGATCCGAGGGAGTTTCGATGAACAAGTTTTATCTTCCCCGACCGCGCATCTGGCTGGTGCTGGCCGCATCCGGCCTGGCCTTGGCAGGCGGCGTCGCGGCACAGGAATCAGCGACCTCGCGCTATCCGATCACGACAGACCAGCGCCGCGTCGCCGACGAGGTCGCGCAGGCGGGCGTTCCCTTGTCCGCACTGGCACCGAACGCACCCGACACCTACACGGTCAAGCGCGGCGACACGCTGTGGGACATCTCGAAGGTGTTCCTCACCTCGCCGTGGCGCTGGCCCGAGTTGTGGGGCATGAACAAGGAGCAGATCAAGAACCCCCACCTGATCTATCCGAACCAGATGCTGGTGCTGGTCAAGGGCGCCGAGCGTGCGTACCTGAAGGTCGCCGACGGTACGACCCCCGCCGCACTCCCCGGTGCGCCCGGCGATGTCGTGCGCCTTTCGCCGCACGTGCGCGATGCCGCCACCGAGGGCGGCGCCGCGATCTCGAGCATTCCCAACAACCTGATCGAGCCGTTCCTTTCCCAGCCGGTCGTCTACGACGCGGCGGACATGACGCGTTACCCGCGCATCGTCGGCACGCAGGAAGGCCGGCTCCACCTCGGGCGCGGCGACGTCGCCTACGTGCGCGGCATCACGAACGACAAGGTCGAGAACTACCATGTCTTCCGTCCCGCACGCGCGCTCTACGACCCGGACGACGTCGACCACAAGAAACCGATCGCCTACGAGGCCTTCTACCTCGGCACCGCGCGCATGGCCAAGCCCGGTGAGATCGCCACCTTGCGCGTGCAGGACAGCAAGCAGGAAATGGACGTCGGCGACCGGCTCGTGCCGATCGAGCGCCAGGCCCTGATCACGTACGTGCCGCACCGTCCCGACAGGCCGGTCGACGGCCGCATCGTCTCGATCTACGAAGGCGTCAACCAGGCTGGACCGCGCAACATCATCACGCTGAACCGCGGCCGCGCCGACGGCCTCGAGATCGGGCACGTGCTCGCCTTGCTCGATACTGGCGAAACAGTGCGCGACGTCACGGTGCCGGGCAAGGAATACATCAAGCTTCCCGACGAGCGCATCGGCGAGATCTTCGTGTTCCGCGTGTTCGACCACATCTCGTACGCGCTGATCATGATGGGCTCCAAGCCGGTGAAGGTCGGCGATCGCTTCATTCAGCCCGATGACGTCGAGTACGGGTACATGGAGCCGCGTCCCGCCGTGTCGGCATTCCCCAATGCGGCGCCGCTCTCGACGACCGCGCCGCAAACCGTCTCGCCGGGCGCAGCCGATACCTACAAGACACCGTCGAAGTAGGTAGCGCGGCGAACAGGCCTGGCAACAAACGGCGCGCCGATAATCGGCGCGCCGTTTTGTTTCGTGCGAGCTGACATGGATCCGGCCGAGCGCGCCGCCTGGCTGCGCCTGCTTCTGACTCCCGGCATCGGGCCGCGCACGGCGCGCATGCTGCTCGCCGCGTTCGGTCTTCCTCAGGCGGTGTTTGCCGCGGGACGGACCGCCCTCGGCAGGCACGTGCCTGCCGAACTCTCCGGCGTCCTGCGGCAGCCGCCCGCTGCGGCGATCGAGGCGACGATCGAGAAAACGCAACGCTGGCTCGACGCGGCGGCCGATCGTTCGCTGCTGACGCTCGCCGACCCCGACTACCCGGCTGCGCTGCTCGAGTGCCCGGATCCGCCGACCGTGCTTTTTGCGTGCGGCCGGCGCACGCTGCTCGCCACACCGGCGCTCGCGATCGTCGGCAGCCGAAGCTGCACGCAGCAGGGGCGCGAAACCGCCGAAGCCTTCGCACGGACCCTCACCCACGGCGGCTTGAGCATCGTCAGCGGGCTGGCGGTCGGCATCGACGCGGCCGCGCATCGTGGCGCGCTGCAGGCGGCCGAACAGGGCGCCGGCGCGAGCACCGTCGCGATACTCGGCACCGGCATCGACGTCGTATATCCCCCGGGTCACCGCGACCTCGCCGATGCGGTCCGGGGCCGCGGGCTACTGCTCTCCGAGTTCGTGCCCGGCACGCCGGCGCTGGCGCGCAACTTCCCGCGCCGCAACCGCATCATCGCCGGGCTTGCACGCGGCGTGCTGGTGGTCGAAGCCGCGCTGCGCTCGGGCAGCCTGATCACCGCCCGCCTCGCGGGCGAGCTCGGGCGCGAAGTGTTCGCGATTCCCGGCTCGATCCATTCGCCGACGGCACGCGGCTGCCATCGCCTGATCAAGGACGGCGCGAAGCTGGTCGAAAGCGCGCAGGACGTGCTCGAGGAGCTGCACCTGCCGGCGCCGGCAACATCGCGGCGCCCGGAGGAAGCGGCGGCGCCGGACGGGATCGGCGCCGAGCAGAGTGCGCTGCTCGCCGCACTCGGGCACGACCCGGTCGATCTCGACACGCTGGCGCAGCGCTGCGCGCGCGATGCGGGCAGCCTGAGCGCGGCCTTGCTGGAACTCGAACTGGCCCAACATGTTGAGCGTCTCCCCGGTAATCGCTACCAGAGATTGCGGTAATGGGCGTGCGCGCCTTTGACACGCCGCTGGCCCAGGCAGTAGAGTTCAACCGGATGTTCGATATCCTCGTCTACCTGTTCGAAAACTACGGCGCGTTCAATGCCTGCGCCGATGCCGACGCGGTAACGCGCAAGCTCACCGCCGCCGGTTTTGCCAAGGACGAGATCACCGACGCGCTCGCGTGGTTGCAGGGCCTGGAGCGCGTGACGCAGGGCGCCGCGCTGGTCAACCAGGCGTCCCCGGGCGCCTTCCGTGTCTACGCCGGCTTCGAAGTCGAGCACCTCGGCAGCGCTGCCATCGGCTTCCTGGCTTTTCTCGAGGCCGCCGGACAACTGAGTGCCACCCAGCGCGAGATCGTCATCGAGCGCGCGCTTGCGGTGGCCGATGCACCGGTTTCCCTCGACAAGCTAAAGGTGATCGTGCTGATGGTTCTCTGGTGCCAGGAAGCGGACATCGACATCCTGGTGCTCGAAGAACTGCTCGACGACGGCGAGGATCGCCTGCTGCAGTAGCTCGGCGCCGCCTGCGGGATCGGGTACCTGTCCGGGCCGACTTGCGTTCCTCCCCCGATTCGTTGATATCCTGAAAAAAGGGCCGCAGCACAAAATGGCGCCCTTCCTTGCATGCATTGCTGCCCGCAGCGATGCGTATACAAAGCGCACTTCGCATGAGCAAAACCCTGATCATCGGCGAGAAGCCCTCGGTAGCGGCGGACATCGCGCGCGCGCTCGGCGGCTTCACCAAGCAGCAGGACTACTTCGAAAGCGACCAGTTCGTGCTTTCGTCGGCGGTCGGCCACCTGCTGGAACTCAAGGCGCCCGAGGAATACGACGTCAAGCGCGGTAAATGGTCGTTCAACAACCTGCCCGTCATTCCGCCGCGCTTCGACCTGCAGCCGATCGAAAGATCGGAACCGCGTCTCAAGGTGCTCACCAAGCTCATCAAGCGCAAGGACGTGACGGCGCTGGTCAACGCCTGTGACGCCGGCCGGGAAGGCGAGCTGATCTTTCGCTACATCGTGCAGCACACGAAGGCAAAGCAGCCGATCCGCCGCCTCTGGCTGCAGTCGATGACCCCGGCGTCGATTCGCGAGGCGTTCGCGCAGTTGCGCGGCGACAGCGAGATGCACCCGCTCGCCGATGCCGCGCGCTGCCGCTCCGAGGCCGACTGGCTGGTCGGCATCAACGGCACGCGCGCGATGACCGCGTTCAACAGCAAGGATGGCGGGTTCTTCCTCACCACCGTCGGTCGCGTGCAGACGCCGACGCTTGCCATCGTCGTCGAGCGCGAGGAAAAGATCCAGCAGTTCGTGCCGCGCGACTATTGGGAGGTGCGCGCCACGTTCGGCTGCCGTGCTGGCGAATACGAGGCGCGCTGGTTCGATCCCGATTTCAAGAAAGTCGAGGACGATCCCGACCGCCGCCCGGAGCGCCTCTGGGAGGCGGCGCGCGCCGATGCCATCGTCGCCGCATGTCGCGGCAAGAACGGGACGGTCACCGAGGAATCCAAGCCGAGCACGCAAGCTGCGCCGCTCCTGTTCGACCTCACGTCCCTGCAGCGCGAGGGCAACTCGCGCTTCGGCTTCTCCGCCAAGACGACGCTTTCGCTGGCGCAGGCGCTGTACGAGCGCCACAAGGTGCTTACCTACCCGCGCACCGACTCGCGGGCGCTGCCGGAGGACTACGTCGGCGTGGTGAAAAAGACCGTCGACGCGCTCGGCGCGCTGCGCGCCTATGCGCCGTTCACCAGGCAGATCAGCAAGAACGGCTGGGTGAAGGCGAACAAGCGGGTGTTCGACAACAGCAAGATCTCGGACCACTTCGCCATCATCCCGACGCTCGAGACGCCGAAGCACCTTTCGGAGGCGGAGCACAAGATCTACGACCTCGTGGTCAAGCGGTTCCTGGCGATCTTCTTTCCAGGCGCCGAATACCTGGTCACGACGCGTATCACCACGGTCGAGCAGCACCAGTTCAAGACCGAAGGCAAGGTACTGGTCGAACCGGGCTGGCTCGCCATCTACGGCAAGGAAGCGCAGGAGGCGGAAGCGTCGCTGGTCAAGGTCGAGCCGAATGAGAAGGTGCGCACCAAGACGATCGAGTCGGTGGCGCAACAGACCAGGCCGCCCGCGCGCTACACGGAGGCCACGCTGCTCTCGGCGATGGAAGGCGCGGGCAAGCTGATCGACGACGACGAGTTGCGCGCGGCGATGGCCGGCAAGGGACTCGGCACCCCCGCGACGCGCGCGGCGATCATCGAGGGCCTGATCACCGAGGCGTACCTCGCGCGCGACGGCAAGGAGCTGCACCCCACCGCCAAGGCGTTCCAGCTGCTGCGCGCGCTGCGCGGCTTCGGCGTCGACGCGCTCGATGCGCCGGAGCTCACCGGAGAGTGGGAGCACAAGCTGGCGCAGATGGAGCGCGGGCGCCTGAAGCGCGACACGTTCATGCGCGAGATCGCGCACATGACGCGCGACATCGTGGAGCGGATCCGCCGCGGCGCCGACACCGGCGACGTGCCGGGCGACTACGCCAAGCTGAAGGCGCCGTGCCCCAACTGCGGCGGCAAGGTGGTCGAGAACTACCGCCGTTTCGCGTGCACCCGTTGCGACTTCTCGATCTCCAAACATCCGGGCGGACGCTTCTTCGAGGTCAACGAGGTCGAGCAGCTGCTGCGCGAGAAGCAGATCGGGCCACTGACGGGCTTTCGCAGCAAGCTGGGCCGGCCCTTTGCCGCGGTGCTGAAGATCTCGCCGGAACACAAGCTGGAGTTCGACTTCGGCAACGCCGCGCCCGGTGACGAGGGCTCGAGCGAACCGGTGGACTTCAGCGGGCAGACGCCGCTCGGATCGTGTCCGAAGTGCCGCTCGAACGTCTACGAGCAGCCCATGGCCTACGTGTGCGAAAAGAGCGTCGGCCCCGAGCGCAGCTGCGACTTCCGCGCGAGCAGGGTCATCCTGCAGCAGCCGATCGAGCCGGACCAAGTGCGCAAGCTGCTCGCCGCCGGTCGTACCGATCTGCTGCGCGGTTTCGTCTCCAACCGGACGCGGCGCAAGTTCGCGGCGTTCCTGATCACCAAACCCGATGGCACGATCGGTTTCGAGTTCGAGCCGCGCGCACCGCGCGGCGCGGCAAAAAAAGGCGCGCAGCCTGCGGCAAAAGCGGGCACGCCGCCGCGAGCCGAGGAGCCGCGCGCAGCCGCGCCTGTCGCAACGGCGCGCAGGACGCCCGCGGCCGGCGCCGAAGAAGCGCCAGCGCGCGCGGCGAAGTCCGCGCCGAAAACCGCAGCGAAGAGCGCGGCCAAGGCAGGCATGAAACGCGCAGCGAAGACCGCACCGGCGCGCAAGTCCGCTGCGGGCAGCGCTGCACGCAAGCCCGCGAAGGCCACGAAGACCGGCCGCAGGGCGTCGCGCTGATCCGGTAGCGGTGCGCCGCAGCGAGCGGCGATACTTCGCGCTGCGATGATCGGGCGCGTGCCCGCCGCCGCTCCTCGATGATCGACTCGCTGCGTCCTTCCCGGTTGTTGTTGCGTTCGACGAGCGCGTTCGCGGTGACCTGTCTGCTCACGGGCTCGCTGGTGTTCTCATGCACGGGCGACCCGTTGTCGACCAGCGGGGGCTCGTCCAACGCGCCGGACAGCCAGTCGATGAGCCAGTGGACGCCGGCGACACAGGACACCTGCAGCCAGGCGCTCCACGATTCTTACTTCGTGATCGGACCCGACGGCAAGAAATACCCGACCTGGCATCCGCCCGAAACGACCGATCCCGCTACCGGCCAGACCTGCTCCTTCGGGCACGAGCACGGCACGAACCCGGCCGGCTCGGCGCTCTGGCCCGCCCTGCAGCAGCACTTCGGGTTCGACGCCAACCACAACGGCACCCTCGACACGAGCGAGCTGGCGGTGAGCGGCATTCCCTTCGGGCTCGTGTCCGAGCAGCTGGTCGGGTCCGCCACGCCGCGCATCGAAGATCACACCGCCTACAAGATCGCGTTCGTCAACAGCGCGCCGCGCTCGCTGGTGAGCGGCGCCCTCGCGCCGGGCTTCGACCTGAGCTGCGATCTGTTCGTCGCCTACAACCAGGCGACTTCGACCGCGGACGCGTTCGCGAGCAACATGTTTTCGGTCATCTATGCCGTGAACTGCAATGCCGGCGCATCGGTCCAGCTGTATCCGGTCAACGTGATCGTCAGCACGATGGCCGTCTACGGCGCCCCGGGCAGCTTCATGCGCGCCGACGGGACGCTGCAGGAGAACACCGGCCTCCCGGTCCCGGATCCCTCGCCGCCCGGTGGAACGGAACGCGGCCGCATCATTCCGACGAGCGACCAGGTGCTCGCCGGTGCATTCGTCCTCGCCGGCCAGACTTCGACGCTGGCACCGTTGACCGAGCGCTGGGAAACGCAGCTGCGCCTGCGCCGCAGCGACGGTTCGGAACTCGCGACGCTCAACCCCGCCGTCGTCGTCAAGAACCCGGCGCGCTACTTCGACCTCGGCAGCAACGCACTCGCGCAGAGCATCGCGCTCTGTTACTCGGGGCTCGACGCGAACGGCGCTCTCGTCACCGATCCGCTACAGGCCTCGACGATCGTGCGCCAGGTGCGCGGCAGCGCGGCCTGCTCGGCCATCGCCCCGAACGGGCCGGCGACCACGCAGGATCAGCGCGTTGCCTTCGACGATCCGGCAAGCCCGTTCAACGCGTGCGTAAGGAGCGCGTTCTTCGGCGCCGACGTCGTCCACAACGTCCAGGGCCCGCTGTACTGGTACACGGATGCGTTCGGTGCCAACGCCAATCCGGTGGCG
Organism: Burkholderiaceae bacterium; assembly: GCA_035502095.1. Classification (GTDB taxonomy): domain Bacteria; phylum Pseudomonadota; class Gammaproteobacteria; order Burkholderiales; family Burkholderiaceae_F; genus JAKANT01. The sequence goes on along the minus strand of DATJUX010000026.1, from coordinate 223,226 downwards.
TTCGCAAACAGCATCAGGCAGTTCGTCTCCACGACCGACACGGGCTCGGTCGTGCTCGCCGCCGTGGAAACCGATCAGCCGTTCTGCCAGAGCACCAAGGTGCACGTGCCGAACTGACTCTCAGACGACGCTCTGCAGCGCGTCCGTCGCGGCAAGCGCCTGCAGCAGGGCCTGGTTGACTGCCCCTTGGGACAGTTGCAGGGCGCTCGTGCCGGCCTGCACGATCCCGGCGTCACCGCCTTCGAGCGCTAGCGCGAGGCCGAGGTACCGCGCGAACGGCCCGGTGCGCTCGACCAGCGCGGCCACGACCGCCGGCGGCAACGGCACCTCGCCGAACAGCTGCGATGCGTCGCGGCCGACGATCTTGTCGAGCAGCGAGAACACGCCGACGATGAAACTCTCGTCGCGTTCCCGGCCCCGCACGCCCGCCGCGCCCGCGAGGTTCTCCATCAGGAAACCGCGCGCGACCGCGGTGTAGATCTGCGGCAGTGCCTTCGTTTCTTTCGCCGCGACCACCATCAGCAGCACCAGCCACTTCACAAGCCGCTGGTAGCCGAGCAGCTGGATCGCCTGTGCGATCGAAGCGATCGGCCTGCCGCGGACGAATGCCGGGCTGTTCGCGAGCGTGAGCAGCATGTACGAGAGCATCGGCTCGGCCCGGAACGCGCGCTCGAGGTCGCGATTTTCCGCTTCGGCCTGCACGAGGCGGATCAGGTCGAGCACAGCCCGCTGCATCGGCTGCAGCGTCCCCGACGCGCCTTGCGCCGCCTCGCCGAGCGGCCAACCGACCACCGCGTGCGCGCCGGCCTTGAACGCCGCGCTGACACCTGCGCTCGACCCGGGCCCGAGGGCGAGCAGCGCACATTCGCGCGGCGCAAGCCCCTGTGTGCCCGCTTGCATCGCGACGTACTGGAACAGCGGAAGCCGCGCGTCGGCGAGGCGTGCGCCATCGCTCACGCGCAACACCAGGCGCACGCCGCGGCGCTGGATTTCCTGCACGCGACGCAACCGCACCGCATCGGCAAGTTCGTCCTGGTCGATCTCGAGCAGCACGTTGCGCGGCGCGCTCCACGCCGCCATCGAGTCGTCGAGCGGAAGGTCGACCGGAGCGAGCACGATCAGGCCGTGGGGAAAGCCGGTCGCATCGTCGGCGATAAAGCCGCCCAGGAGGCCGTCCAGCAGATCGGCCATGGGCACCGAGGCGCCATCGCCGGCACGCAGAACCAGCCGGAAGCCGACCGGCCGCTTGTCGCGGGCGATCACAGGCTGCCAGCCGGGCGTCACCACACCAAGATCGATGGGCTCCGCAGGGCCTTCGCGGGTGGCTGGCGGGAACTCGAACACGCTGGACTCCGGCCGCGTCGGGGCACGGCCCATTGTTGAGTCTCGGCAGCGCCGGGGTACGCCTTGAGTCGCCTGAAAGGCGGAATTCGAGTGCCGTGCCCCCGCGCGCTCTGGGGATCGGCCGGTCGTCCGAAGGTCGTACCGGTCATGCAAGCGCGCGCGCGGACAGGGTCATGCTGCACTGCGTGCGACAATCGCGCCCCCCGGCGCGCCCGCGTTCCCGCCCACATGTTCCTGTTCGCAGCGACGATCCTTCTCTCCGCGTTCCTGCTCTTCCTGGTCCAGCCGATCATCGCCAAGCAGATCCTGCCGTGGTTCGGCGGCACGTCGGCGGTCTGGACCACCTGCATGGTGTTCTTCCAGGTGCTGCTGCTCGGCGGATATGCCTATTCCCACTTCATCACGCGCCGGCTCGCACCGCCTACCCAGGCGCGGCTGCACATCGCGCTGCTGCTTGCGAGCCTCGCGTTCCTGCCGATTGTTCCGCGCGACTGGCTCAAGCCCGCCGGAGGGCAGGACGCCGCGCTCGCCATCATCCTGCTGCTTGGCGTGACGATCGGGCTGCCGTACTTCCTGCTCTCCACAACCGGGCCGCTGCTCCAGAAGTGGGTCGCGCACCGGTTTCCCGAGCGGTCCGTGTATCGATTGTTCGCCCTGTCGAATTTCGGGTCGCTGCTCGGCCTGCTCGCGTTTCCCTTCGCCATCGAGCCGTTCGCGAACTCGCTCACGCAGTCGTACGCCTGGAGCGTCGCGTATGCCGTGTTCGCGCTCGCCTGCGCCGTGACGGCGTGGCAGTCGGCGCGTGCGGCCGCGTCTTCGGCAACCGCGGGCGCGGTTACCGTCGAAGAGGACGGGCCGCCGCCGACCGTGGGCGACCACCTGCTCTGGCTCGCATTCGCCGCGCTCGGTTCGGTGCTGCTGCTGGCATCGACGAGCCACATTACGCAGAACATCACGTCGGTGCCGTTCCTTTGGGTGCTGCCTCTGACGCTGTACCTGCTCACGTTCGTGCTGGCGTTCGAGGGCCGCGGCGGCCGCGGCTGGTACGACCCGCGCTGGGGCATCTTCACCGCGCTGGCGTTCGCGGTGGCGATGGCAGCCGGGCTTTCCGCTTCACGCGGCGTACTCGACATCAGCCTCGCGGTTCCGCTCTATTGCGTGGGCGTCTTCTTCGGATGCCTGTTCTGTCATGGCGAACTCGCGCAGCGCAAGCCGGCGCCGCAGTACCTGACCCAGTTCTACCTGTGCCTCTCGGCGGGAGGGGCGATCGGCGGCCTGTTCGTCGGCCTGGTGGCGCCGCGCGTGTTCCCCGCCTATTACGAATTGCCGCTCGCCCTGGCGGCGCTGGCGGCACTGGCGATCCTTGCTGCCTGGACCAACCGGCGGCTGGCCGGCGTATGGGCCGCCGGCACGACCGTCGTCGCCCTTGCCGCCAGCATCGCGACCAGCTATTACGCGTGGTACTACGTCGACTTCCTGCGCGGCGACGTGATCTTCATGGAACGCAATTTCTATGGGGCACTGCGGGTGCGCGAGACGGGCGCGGGCGAGCACCAGGTGCGGCGGCTCCTGAACGGCGTGATCCTGCACGGCGAGCAGCTGACGAATTCGCCCGCCAAGCTGGAGCCGGGCAGCTACTACTCGCGCACGTCGGGCGTCGGGCTTGCCATCGCCGCAAAGCAGGAAGGCGGTCCGGTCCGGATCGGCGTCGTCGGCCTGGGTGCCGGCACGCTGGCGGCATACGGCCGTGCCGGCGATACCGTCCGCTTCTACGAACTCAATCCCGACGTCCTGCAGATCGCGCGCACGCAGTTCACGTACCTCAGTTCGACGCCGGCGAAACTCGAGTTCGTCATCGGCGACGCGCGCCTCTCGATGGAGCGCGAACTCGCCGCCAAGGATCCGCAGCGGTTCGACGTGCTCGCGATCGACGCATTCTCGAGCGACTCGATCCCGGTGCACCTGATCACGCGCGAAGCGATCGAGGTCTACCGGCGCGAGCTGGCTCCGGGTGGCATCGTCGCCGTGCACATTTCGAACCGCTTTCTGGACCTAAAGCCAGTGCTTGCCAACATCGCCGCGGTCAACGGCATGTCTGTTCGCCTGGTCGCCGATTCGCCGCCGGAGGAAACCGGCGCCTCGAGCACGGATTGGGTGTTGCTCGCGGAGAGCGACGCGCCGTTTTCCCGCCCGGAGCTCGCCGACAGGGTCGAACCGATCGATCCGAACCCGGCCCTGTCGCTCTGGACCGACCAGTTCAACAACCTGCTCGACGTGCTCAAGAGCCACCCGCTGGAAGCTTTCAAGTCGCTGGTCAGTCCGGGCTGACCGGCAGCGACTCCGAACCTGACATTGCTTGCCCCCCGGGCCCGCTGCCTGTAGCTTTCCGACGTACGTGTCGGGTGGGCGATGCTCTATACGGAACGCAGCGCGCTTGTCGTGGGCGCCGGCGCGGTTGGCGCTGTGCTCGGCGCGCGCCTGCACACCGCAGGATGGCACGTCACGTTCCGCATCCGGCCGGAGAGCTTCCTCGGCTACCGGCGCCTCGGCCTGCTCCTGCACAGCGCCAACGGCACCGTGAGGATCGGCGGCGATCGTTTCATCTGCGACGCCGTCGCGCCGGGCTCGCATTCGATCGTCATTCTCTGCACGAAGATGCCCGACTTCGATCAGGCACTCGAGGGCCTGGCTGCCGACGACGACGGCAAGCGCACCTACATCACGGTGCAAAACGGCCTGGCGGCGCCGGAGATGGTGGCAGCGCTGTTCACGCACCGGCGCGTGCTGGCGGGCGCCGCGGTCGTCAATGCCGACCGCAGCGGCCTGGGCGAGATCCAGATTCACTCGGAAGCGCGCCGCCTGTCGGTCGCGCCGCTGCGTGCCGCCGATGCGCCGATGGCGCAGGAGGTCGCGGCACGGTTGTCCTCGGCCGGCATCTCGGCGCCCGTCGCCGCGGGCGCGACCCAGCTCCTCTGGGCCAAGTTCGTCGGCATCGAGCCGCTCGCGACCACCTGCGCGCTGACCCGCCTCACGCTGGGCGAGGTCCGGCGCACGCCGCATGCCCTCGTCATGCTGCGTGGGCTGTTCGAGGAGGTGTTTGCGGTCGGCCGCTCGATCGGGGTCCCGCTCACCGACGATCTCTACGTGCGGCGCTGGCGCAGCTTCTTCGATGGCCCCGAGCATATGCGGCCGTCGCTGGCCGTCGACATCGCGGAGCGCCGCCCGCACGAACTGCACTGGCTCACCGGCACGGTGGTCAACCTCGCCGAGCGCAGCAAGACCGCGGCGCCGCTGCATCGGCGCGCGCTGCGGACGCTCGAACGCACCGAGCAGCCCACCACCCAGCACGCCGCCTGAGGTGCGCGGCGCCGGGCGGCGCCGGCGCGTCTTCTGCGATACTGCGGCCGGTTCCGTTTGTCGCTCAGATCGTCGCCCGATGTCCAGCAAGGCCTCTTTCATCCCACCCACCGCCACCAAGAACAAGGCCCGCCGCCTGCAACCGAAGATCGTCGTGCGAACGTCGCGCATCCACGGGCGCGGCGTGTACGCCGCGCGCAAGATCAGCGCCGGCGAGCGCGTGATCGAATACCGCGGCGAGCGCATCACCTGGAAGGAATGCGATCGCCGTCCGCCCTCGGATCCGGACGATCCCAACCACACGTTCTTCTTCTCGCTTTCCGACGGCAGGCACGTGATCGACGCCAACGTCGGCGGCAACGTGGCGCGCTGGATCAATCACGGATGCGACCCGAACTGCGAAACGGAAGAGGAAGACGGGCGCGTCTGGATCCAGGCGCTGCGCGACATCCGGCGCGGCGAAGAGCTTTCGTACGACTACGGCCTGATCGTCGACGAACGCATCACACCCACGATCAAGAAGCAGTACCAATGCTTGTGCGGCGCGGCGCGCTGCCGCGGCACCATGCTCGCGCTGCGCAAGCGCAAATGACTGGATCAACGAAAGGATTTGACGATGAGTCTTTCGATGCACGCGCTCTCGGTGCCGGTTTTCGCCCGCACACTGGGCAACCTTTCCGCCATCCTCGACAAGGCCGCCGCCTACGCGCAGGCGAAGAAGATCGATCCGGCCGTGTTGTTGACCGCGCGCCTGTACCCCGACATGTTCGCGCTGACGCGCCAGATCCAGCTGGCGAGCGACCATGCGAAGGGCGCCGCGGCGCGTCTCGCCGGCCTGGAGCCGCCGCGCTTCGAGGATGTCGAGACGACGATCGAGCAGCTGCAGGCGCGCATCGCGCGCACGACCGAATTCGTGCGTGGCATCGATCCGAAGGCATTCGACGGCGCGGAAACGCGCGAGATCTCGCTCAAGGTGCGCGACACGGTGCACAAGCACGCCGGGCTCGCCTACCTCTGCCACATCGCGCTGCCGAACTTCTTCTTCCACGTGACCACTGCCTACGACATCCTCCGGCACAATGGGGTCGAACTCGGCAAGCGCGATTTCATCGGCAGCATCTGAGGAGGCGCTGCAGAGCTTCGTCCTGCCGGTGCAGGGCATGACGTGCGCCGCGTGCGTGGCGCACGTGGAAAAGGCGCTGGGCACCGTGCCCGGCGTGCGCGCCGCGCGCGTCAACCTCGCGACCGAATCGGCCTCGGTCGCGGCCACCACCGTCGACGCCGCTCGTCTGCGCAGCGCAGTCGAGGCGGCGGGTTACGCCGTGCCGACCGAGCGCGTGCTGCTCGACATCGAAGGCATGACCTGCGCAAGCTGCGTTGCGCACGTCGAGAAGGCGCTGCGCCAGGTCCCGGGCGTGCTGACCGCGAGCGTCAATCTTGCCGCCGAGACCGCGACGGTCGAGTCGATCGCCGGCGCAGCGTCCGCCGGGACACTGGCCGCGGCCGTCGCCCGCGCCGGTTACCCCGCGCATCCGGCACACGGCGTATCGCAAGAACCATCCCGGCGCGACCCGGTCGCGCCGATCCGCCGCGACGCGCTGCTTGCGCTGCTGCTCGCCGCCCCGCTGGTCGTGCCGATGGCGCTCGGACTGCTCGGCATCGACGTCGCGCTCCCGCCGTGGCTGCAGTGGATGCTTGCGACGCCGGTGCAGTTCTGGTGCGGCCGGCGCTTCTACGTCGCCAGTTTCAAGGCGTTGCGCGCGCGCACCGCCAACATGGACGTGCTGGTGGCACTCGGAACGACGGCGGCGTACAGCCTGTCGCTTTTCCTTTGGTGGGGACGCGGTCACGCTGCGCACCTGTACTTCGAGGCATCGGCCGTCGTGATCGCGCTCGTCCTGCTTGGCCGCTGGCTGGAGGCACGCGCGAAGCGGCAAGCCTCGGCGGCGATCCGCTTGCTCGGCGAGTTGCGCCCTGCGCAGGCACGGGTGCTGCGCGCGGGCGAGACGCTTTTGGTGCCGCTCGAGCAGGTGAACCGCGGCGATGTCGTGATCGTCCTGCCCGGCGAACGCATCGCGGTCGACGGGCGCATCGTGGCCGGCGCGACGGCCGTCGACGAATCGCTGCTCACCGGCGAGAGCCTGCCCGTCGACAAGCAGCAGGGCGACGGCGTGACCGCCGGCGCCCTCAACAACACCGGGCGGATCGAGGTGCAGACCACCGCGACCGGCGCGGAGACCGTGCTCGCCGCGATCATCCGGCGGGTCGAGGGCGCCCAGGCCGCGAAAGCGCCGATCCAGCGCCTGGTCGATCGGGTTGCCGCCGTCTTCGTGCCGATCGTGCTTTGTATCGCGCTGCTGACGCTGGTCGGATGGTTGACCGCCGGCCTGGCCTTCGACGTCGCGACCATCCGGTCCGTCAGCGTGCTCGTCATCGCGTGTCCGTGCGCGCTCGGCCTGGCGACGCCGACGGCGATCATCGCGGGCACCGGCGTAGCGGCGCAGAACGGAATCCTGATCAAGGACGCCGACGCGCTCGAAGTCGCCGACGCGGTGACGCTGGTGGCCTTCGACAAGACCGGAACGCTGACGCTCGGCGCCCCTCGGGTCGCGGCGGTCGAGACAAGCCCGGGCACGTCGCGCGAGGATGCGCTCGCGCTCGCCGCCGCGGCGAGCGGCGCGAGCCTGCATCCGCTGGCCGCGGCCGTGCGTGCCGCCGCGCCGGCACGAGGCGTCGCGCCGGCCGAGGTCGCGCGCGACGTCGAGGTGCTTGCCGGTCGCGGTGTGCGCGCTCGCGTCGGCGGCACGGAGATCTGCTTCGGCAACCAGCGCTGGATGAACGAACTCGGCCTCGCCGCCGCCTTCGGCGAATCGGCCGCGCGCCTGCAGGCATCGGGCAACTCGGTTTCGTGGCTTGCGCGCAGGCGGGACGGGACGATCGAGGCGCTTGCCCTGATCGCGTTCGCCGATCCCCCGCGCCCGGGCGCCCGGGCGGCGATCGAACGCCTGACTGCGATGGGCATCGACACCATCATGATCTCGGGCGACAACACGGGCGCCGCAGCGGCCGTGGCGCAAGCCGTCGGGCTCCGGCGCTTCGAGGCCGACGTTTCGCCGCAGGACAAGGCGACCCGGGTGGCGCGGCTGAAGCAGAGCGGCCGGGTGGCCATGGTGGGTGACGGGATCAACGACGCGCCGGCGCTCGCTTGCGCCGATCTGGGCATCGCACTGGGATCGGGCACCGACATCGCGATGCACGCCGCGGGCATCACGCTGATGCGCAGCGACCCGCAGCTGGTGGCAGCCGCAATCGAGATCGCACGCGCGACCGTGCGCAAGATCCGGCAGAACCTGTTCTTCGCGTTCTTCTACAACGTGATCGGCATCCCGCTCGCCGCGGCGGGCCTGCTTTCGCCCGTCGTCGCCGCCGCCGCAATGGCGCTTTCCAGCGTAAGCGTGGTCGGCAACGCGCTGTTGCTGCGCCGCTTCTCGCCCGCCCCGGCGCGACGATCCTGAGGCGGGCGCGGGCCGCGGCCAGTCTGGCACGCGTCCCTCGCATTCCGTCACATCGCCATGGGTTTCCGCCGCCGGGTCGGTACAGTTCGCCCGCGCTCGCGAAGGAGAACCCGTGCTCTCGATCCGCAACCTGTCGCACGTCTACCCCAATGGAACACGCGCGCTCGACGACGTCTCGCTGGAAATCGGCCGCGGCATGTACGGACTTCTGGGCCCGAACGGCGCCGGCAAGTCCACGCTCATGCGCTGCGTCGCGACCCTGCAGACGCCGAGCACGGGATCGATCCGCTTCGCGGCAAACGGCGTGGCGCTCGACATCCTGCGCGAGCCGGAGCGGCTGCGCCGGATGCTCGGGTACCTGCCGCAGGACTTCGGCGTCTACCCGCGCGTCAGCGCGCTCGACATGCTCGACCACCTGGCGGTGCTGAAGGGCATCGGCGACGCGCGCGAACGGCGCGCCACGGTCGGGGCGTTGCTCGCGCAGGTCAATCTCTGGGACGTGCGCAAGAAACCCATCGCAGGATTCTCCGGCGGCATGCGCCAGCGCTTCGGCATCGCGCAGGCGCTGATCGGCAGCCCGCAGATCATCATCGTGGACGAGCCGACCGCCGGCCTCGATCCGGAGGAACGCAACCGCTTCAACAACCTGCTGGCGGAGATCGGCCAGAACGTGGTCGTGATCCTCTCCACGCACATCGTCGACGACGTGGCCGACCTGTGTTCGCAGATGGCGATCATCGCCGCGGGCCGCATCGTGCGGACCGGCGCGCCGCACGACCTGATCGACTCCATGCGCGGCCGCGTATGGCGCAAGGCGATCGAAAAGGACGACCTGGCGGCGTGTCGCGAGCGGCTCGACGTCATCTCGACGCGCCTGCGCGAGGGCCGCACCGTGGTGCACGTGATTGCCGACGAGGCGCCGGAGCCCGGGTTCGAACCCGTGGAAGGAGGGCTCGAGGACGTCTATTTCGCGACGCTCAGCGTCGAGCGCCGCGCCGGCCTCACTACGACGGCCTGACCGGGCGGACGGAAATCACGATGCTGGCCAGGATCGCGGCCTTCGAGCTTCGCTACCAGCTGCGCTCGCCGCTGTTCATCGTCGCGTGCGCGCTCTTCTTCCTGCTCAGTTTCGGCTCGGTCACCATCGATCAGGTCCAGATCGGCGGGCGCGGCAACGTCAACGTCAACTCGCCGTACGCGATCCTGCTGACGATCGGCACGCTCAGCGTGTTCGCGCTCTTCGTCGTGGTGGCGTTCGTGGCGAACGTGGTCGTGCGCGACGACGAAACCGGGTTTGCGCCGATCGTCCGCGCCACGCCGGTCGGCAAGCGCGCTTTCCTGCTCGGACGCTTCACCGGCGCCACGATCGTGGCCTTCCTCGTGCTGGTCGCGGTCGCTGTCGGCATGCTGCTCGGTTCATTCATGCCGTGGCTCGATCCGGAACGTGTCGGCCCGCTGCGGTTCGCGCACTACGCGTATGCGCTGTTCTTCTTTGCACTGCCGACGCTGCTGGTGATGGCGGCCGGTTTCTTTGCGGTGGCCACCGTGACCCGCTCGATGATGTCGAGTTACGTCGCCGCGGTGCTGTTCCTGGTCGGTTTCTTCGTCGCCCGCGGTGCGCTGCGCGATCCGCAGTGGGACGGCGGCGTCGCGCTGCTCGATCCGTTCGGCCTGTCGGCGTTCGGCCTCGCGACCAAGTACTGGACCGCAAGCGAACGCAACACGCTGCTGCCGCGCATCGCGGGTCCGTTGCTCGCCAACCGAGCGTTGTGGCTTGCCATCTCTTTCGGCCTGTTCGCGTTCGCGTACGGGCGCTTCCGCTTCGAGACGCGCGGCGGCGGTTTCGAGCGGAAAGGTCGCACCGAGCCGGAGACGCAGCCGCCCGCCGGCGGGCAACCGGTCGAGCTCACGACGCGCTTCGGCCCGGGAACGGCATGGCGGCAGCTGCTGGCGCTGGCGCGCTTCGACATGGCGTTCGTGTTCCGCAGTCCGGCTTTCTTCGTCCTGCTCGGCATCGGCGTGCTCAATTCGCTTGCCGCGCTCTGGTTCGCGACCTCGATCCTCGGCACCGACGTGTTCCCGGTCACGCGCATCATGGTGGACCGGCTGCAGGGCTCCTTCACGATCATCCCGCTGATGGTCGCGATCTACTACGCGGGCGAGCTGGTGTGGCGCGACCGCCAGCAGCGCATGCACGAGATCGTCGACGCGACACCGGCGCCGGACTGGGCGCACGTTGCGCCGAAGATCGTCGCCATCGTGCTCGTCCTCGCGGCCACGATGGCCGCCTCGATCGTCACCGCGCTCGCCGTGCAGGTGCTCAAGGGCTACTTCGTTTTCGAGCTCGGGCGGTACATCGACTGGTATCTCCTGCCGAACCTCGTCGGGTTCGCGCAATTCGCCGTGCTCGCCGTCTTCGTGCAGGCCATCGTGCCGCACAAGTTCCTCGGCTGGGCGGTGATGCTGGTTTACATCGTCGCCAGCGTCACGCTCGAGAACCTGGGCTTCGGCCATCGCCTGTACAACTTCGCCCAGACGCCACCGGTGCCGCTGTCGGACATGAACGGAAGCGGGCGGTTCTGGATCGGGCAGGCATGGCTGCAGGTCTACTGGTCGGCGGTCGCCACCCTGCTTGCATTGCTCGCCTACTGGCTGTGGCGCCGCGGCGCGGACCTGCGGCTGCTGCCGCGCCTGCGCCGGCTGCCGGACCGCGTCAACGGACCGGCCGGCGGCGCCGCCGCGGTCGCGGTCGCCGTCGCGTTCGGCGCCAGCGCATGGACCTACTACAACACCAACGTTCTCAACGTCTATCGCAGCGAACCCGACGAAGAACGCCACCTTGCCGACTACGAGAAGGCGCTGTTGCAGTTCGAGAACATCGAGCCGCCGCGCATCACCGACATCAGGCTGCAGGTCGACCTTTTCCCGCGCGCGGTGCGCGCCGTCACGCACGGGACCTACACGATCGAAAACCGCAGCGGCGCGCCGATGAACGACGTGCACGTGCGCTGGGATCCGCGCCTGCGGCTCGATGAGTTGTCGATCGACGGCGCGACGCTGCAGAAGGAGTACAAGGATTTTTCGTATCGCATCTACAAGTTCGATCCGCCGCTCGGCGTGCACGCGAAGCGCTCGGTCGTGTTCGCCACCACGCTCGAAGAGCGCGGCTTTCCGAACGGGCGGCCGCTCACCCGCATCGTGGCCAACGGCACCTTCCTCGACAACACCGAGATCACGCCCGCGTTCGGCATGGAGCGCGACCGCCTGCTGCGCGATCGCAGCAGGCGGCGCAAGTACGGACTGGATCCGAACCTGCGCATGGCGAAGCTCGAGGATGCGGCGGCGAGCGCGCACAACTACCTGCGCCACGACAGCGATTTCGTCAGCGCCGACATCACGTTCTCGACCGACGCCGACCAGGTGCCGATCGCACCGGGCCGCAAGGTGGGGGAAACGGAGAGCGGCGGGCGCCGCATCGCGCGTTTCGTGACCGACGCGCCGATCCTCAACCTCTTCTCGCTGCAGTCGGCCCGCTACGCGGTCAGGACCGAGCGCATCCAGCTTCCGGCCGGCCCGGTCGATCTCGCCGTCTACTACCACCCCGCACACGCCTACAACGTCGATCGCATGCTGGCGGCGATGAAGACCTCGCTCGAGCTCTTCAGCGCGGTCTTCTCGCCGTACCAGTTCAACCAGGCGCGCGTGCTGGAATTCCCCGCGTACGCGACGTTCGCGCAGTCCTTCGCCAACACCATCCCGTATTCCGAGGCGATCGGCTTCATCGTCGATGCGCACGATCGCGAGAAGATCGACCTCGTGACGTACGTCACGGCCCATGAGGTCGGTCACCAATGGTGGGCGCACCAGGTGGTCGGCGCCGACAAGCAGGGCGCGACGATGCTTTCGGAGACGTTCGCCCAGTACTCGGCGCTGCTCGTGATGGAAAGAATGTATGGGCGGGAGCAGGTGCGGCGGTTCCTGAAATACGAACTCGACCGCTACCTGCGCTCGCGCGGCGGCGAGGTGGTGGAGGAACTGCCGCTGGCACGGGTCGAGGACCAGCCGTACATCCATTATCAGAAGGGCACGCTGGCGATGTACTGGCTCAAGGAAGTGGTCGGCGAAGACAAGGTCAACCGCGCGCTCGCGCGTTTTCTCCAGGAGCATGCCTTCAAGGCCGCGCCTTATCCCTCCTCGCTCGATTTCCTCCGGTTGCTGCGCGAGGAGGCCGGCCCGGAGCACGACGCGCTGATCACCGACCTGTTCGAGCGCATCACGCTGGTCGACGTCAAGACGACCGCCGCCCGCGCGCACCAGCGCGACGACGGTCGCTACGACGTGACGCTCGAGGTGGAGGCGCGCAAGCTCTACGCCGACGGCCAGGGCAAGGAGACCGAGGCGCCGCTGGACGAGCCATTCGATGTCGGCGTCTTTACCGCGGAACCGGGCAAGAAGGACTTCAACGCCGATTCGGTACTGCTCTTCGGGCGCCGGGCGATCCGCACCGGCAAGCAGAGCATCACCGTCACCGTCGACAAGCCGCCGAAATTCGCCGGGGTCGACCCGTACAACAAGCGCATCGATCGCAACTCGGACGACAACATCGCGCGGGTGGAGTAGGAACGCGAGGCGAGGTCCGAGTCAAAGGCATTGACGCGGATTCACGCGGATCACTCTTTCGCCTTATCCGCGTTCATCCGCGCAAATCCGCGTCCACAGACTCCGGTGGCACGACGGGCGCGGTTGGCTATCCTCACGGCCCATGTTCGCGCCCCGTGTCTGCTTCGTCGACGTCGAGACCACCGGTTCCTCGCCGGCGCGCGAGCGCGTGACCGAAGTGGGGCTGGTTGCCGTCGAGGCCGACGGCGACGACCTGCGCGTGACGGAGTGGTCGTCGCTGGTCAATCCGGGCGTGCCGATCCCGAGCGAGATCCAGTGGCTCACGGGCATCAGCAACGAGATGGTGCGGGCGGCGCCGTCCTTCCGGGACATCGCGCCCGATCTCGCCGCGAAGCTGCACGACGCCGTATTCGTCGCCCACAACGTGCGCTTCGACTACGGTTTCCTGCGCGCCGAGTTCTCGCGCTGCGGCCTCGCGTGGCGCGCACCGACGCTCTGCACGGTGCGGCTGTCGCGCCTGCTGTATCCGGATCGCGGTCCGCACACGCTCGACGCGATCATCGAGCGTTTCAGCCTCGACGGCGAGGTGCGCCATCGCGCCCTCGGCGACGCCCGCGTGCTCTGGCGGTTCCTGCAGCGGCTGGTGGACATGCGCGGGCGGGAGGAGATCGAAAGCACCGTCGAGCGGCTCCTGGCACGTCCGGCGACGCCGGCCTTCCTGCCCCCGGAGGCGCTGGATGAAGTGCCACCGGTGCCCGGCGTGTACCTTTTCTTCGGGCTGAACACGCATCCGATCTACATCGGCAAGAGCGTCGACCTGCGCGCGCGCATCTGCGGACACTTCAACGCCGACCACGCGAACGCGACCGACGCGCGCCTTGCCCAGGAGGTGCGGCGGATCGAATGGGAGGAAACGGCCGGCCCGATCGGTGCGCTGCTGCGCGAGGCGGAGCTGGTCAAGACGCGCCTGCCCGCGCACAACATCGCGCTGCGCCTGCGCGCGCACGCCGTGCTGGTCGAGGTCGACGCGCTCGGCCGGCCGCACATGGTGCGCGCCGCGGACGCACCGCTCGATCGCTTGCCGGCCATGTTCGGACCCTTCGGGTCGCGCGCGAGCGCACGCCGGCGCCTGCGCGACATTGCCTCGGACCACACGCTGTGTTTGAAGGCGCTGCGGCTCGAATCGCGCAGCCGGCGCGCGCCATCGGACGCACCGTGCTTCAACTTCCAGCTCCGGCGCTGTCGCGGCTGCTGCGTCGGCGCAGAAAGCGCCGCCGATCACGCCGCGCGCGTGGCGCTGGCGGTCGAGCCGCTGCGCATTCCCGCCTGGCCCTACCGGGGCGCCATCGCGCTCGTCGAAACCAACGCCGAGAACCGGCGCGAAGACTGGCACGTGTTCGACCGCTGGTGCTGGCTCGGCAGCGTCCGCACGCTCGAGGCGGCGTTGCCGCTCGCGCGGCAGGCTGCGCGGGTCTTCGACGTCGATGCGTACCGGATCGCGCGCCAGGCGGTCGCCCAGGCCGGCGCGGGACGACTCGACGTCGAACCGCTTCCCTGAGCGTCGCCGATCAGGCCTTGTCGTCGAGGGTCTGGACGGCGCGGACGACGGCGCGCAGAACTTCGAGCGCCATCCAAGCGGCCAGGGTTGCCATGAGCGCCCGCGTCACCGCCATGGCAAAGGCCGGCCCCGAGGTGACCTCCGGCCCGGTGATCCACTCGGCAACGACTCCAACGGCGAACGCGAACTTGAGCATGGAAAGGCTCGGCGATGCGGACAGGCGCCGCCTGTACCCGATATCGGCACCGCGCGTGCAGAACTTGAGCGGGGCCGGCGCCCTCGTCTCAGCGTGTTCCGGCGCGCGGCAGCGCGTTCGGCGGCACCTTCACGTCTGGATAGCGTTCGCGCAGCCGGGCGAGTTCGCGGTCGGCATCCTCATCGTGCCCGGCGTCGCGCAACGCGATGATGCGTTCGATCCAGCGCGCCGGATCGTTCTCGACGTTCGGCTCGGCGATCGCGACGGTGCGCTCGACCGGCTTCGCCTTCGCAAGCCTGCCCTGGGCGGACATGTCCGCCGCGCGCGCGGGTCGTTCGTCATGTGCGAGCGCGACCTGGTTGGTGCTTTCGCTTTCCTTCGCGGACGGCGCAGCCAGGGCCGGCGCGGGTGCGGCGGCGACCGCCGCGGGAGGTGCCGCCGCGGCCCCTGCGGCGACGACCGCTTCCTCCGAGCGCGAAGCCCGCTCGCGGGCCACCGCGAGCGTATCCGCCGCCCCCTGCTGCCGGATCCGCGCGGTCGAAGCTGGCGGCTCTGCGGCGGGCGGCACGGCTGGCGCCACGGGCGCAGCCAGTTGCTTTTCGGGTCGCCTGGCGGCGACCTGCGGTGGCACGGCTTCGACCTTGGCCTCCTCGGGTGTCGACGCGGCCGCGCGCGCGGGCTCCGGCGTGGCGACGCGCCGCGCGTCGGTGTCCTTTTCGATGTTCGTCATCGCGACTTGCGCCGGCTGCTGCTCGGGAACCTTCACTTGGGCGCCGGCGGGTTCGTGCGTGGCCTGTTGATGCCGGGTCGTCTGGGTCGCAAACACGATGACGATCGTGCCGGCGAGGAACGACGCAACCAGGGCAAGCGGCCGCTTCGAGGGCCCGGGTGCCATCCGCTTTCGTTGCGCAGACCGCCGCGACATGACCCCGGTTGCCGCGTCGCGCGGTTGTGCATCGACCGCCCGTGCGGCCGCGGCGAGGATCGCGGCGCGCGTCCCCGGTTGCGGCTGTTCGTCCAGGATTTCGGATGCCGCGCGATAGGCGCCGAGCACCCCGGAGTCGCGGGTGTTCGTTTCGCCGTGATTCATTGCCATACCTCCATTGCCGCCCGCAGTCTGCCGAATGCATAGCGCAGGCGGCTCTTTGCCGTTTCAAAACCGACGCCGGTCGCCTGTGCGACCTCTTCGACCGTCATGTCGCCTTCAGCGTGCAGCAGGAATGCCTCGCGCTGGACTGGCGACAGGGCCTCCACCGCGGCGACGAACGCCCGCGCCTGCGCCCGCGACATGACCTGCACCTCGGGCTGCACGCTGGGCGCGGCCGCGATGCCGTCGAGCAGCGTCGCCTCGGAATCGTTCGCCGCTTCCGCGTCCAGGCTCACCATCGGTGTCGCGGAGCGCCAATGATCGATCAGCTTGCTGCGCGCGATCGTGAACAGCCAGGTCGTGAACTTGGCCCTTGGCACGTATCCCGGCGCGCTGCGCACCACGGCCAGCCAGACCTCCTGCAGCAGATCGTCGGCCGCTGCCGCATCGCCCAGGGAACGGCGCAGGAAACGGAAGACCGGACGCTCGTACCGCTCGAACAGCAAGGCGAACGAACGCGCATCGCCGCCCTGGTACGCGGCCATCAGCGCCTCGTCCGAACTTGAACCGTCCATGCGCGGGATTATCGCGGCGCCGGCGAGCGCCGCGGCAGCGGCATCGGCGATCAGCGGTTCATCGCGGCGGGTCGGGCACGAACCCGGATTCGGAGTTCGGAAACGGATTGGGCGCCGGCGCCGGCAGGCGCGGCCGCGGGATTACACCCATCGCCAGCAGGTTCTCGCGACTGTCGTAGCGGATCGTGACGATCTCGTCGGGCGTGCTGCGGGCGCGCTCGAAATCGGTGTACGTGACGCGCGATGTCTCGCGTTGCCCATGTCCTGTGCCAAGGCGCGAATCGGCGCGCGCGCTTGCGCTGGCCTCGTCGCGCTCGCGCGGCGCGCCCGCCGCCTCGTTGCTGTTGGCCGCGGGCGCCTGTGCCGGCGGGGCGATCTCGGCACGCGCCGCCTCGCGAAACACCGCGACGCCGATGACGCCGACGTTCTCGGGACGCCCGGTGCGGGCCGCGTACGACTTGTCGAGGGCGGTGAACTCAAACGCCGCCACCTGTTCCTGGCTCTTGCGCCAGCCGCGGATGTCGAAGCTGCGCCCGGCATCGAGCACGTAGCCGGTCTGGCTCCACGCCGCCGTCTCGCCGGAGATGGCGTTGACGCCGTCGACCGCGATCACCGTGAGGACGCGGCCGTTGCTGCGATTGCGCACCGCGATTGCGTAGCGGTGTCCCGGCGTGCCCGCGATCCAGCGTTCGCCGAGGTGCCAGTAGACGGGGAGCGTCGTTCCGGTGGCGCGATCGACGACCTCGATCTGCGCGAGGCTTCCCGCCGCGATGTCGGGCGGCGGCATACGGGCGGCGGAACATGAAGCCGACAGCGCGGTGGCCGCCAGGAGTGCAAGGGTGCGCAAGTGCATTTCGGTTCTCCTTGTTGGACGGGCATGGCTGCTAGTAACGGGCGGAGTCCCGTTTCGGGGTTAAATCCCTTCCCTGGTGCGGGGAACCGGTGTCGCCGAGCGCACCCGCCCTTGACTCGGCCGGGGTCCGGCGCTAATGAAGTCCCGAAGATTCCGCTCGCACCGACCCAATGCACTTCGAACACCTGGTCCAGATCAACGACCCGCTCATGCCCCTGCTGGACCCGCTCTCCCGCACCCAGCTCTGGCGCGGCCTGGTGCGCCGCGCCGAGGAGCCGACCCGGTTCGTGCTTGGCCTGCAAGGTGCGACGATCGATACGCGGACCGAGCGTCACGACGCGTTCGAGCTGACGCGCACGCTCGACTTCGGGTCGTTTCGTGTCAACGACCGCGTGGTGCTGACGCCGATGACGGGCAGCGTCACGCACGTCGCGGCGTGCGAGCGTTTCCCGGCCAGCCGGATGACGATCCGCATCGAGGAGCCGCAGCCGGAGATGTTCTACCTGCGGTTCATCTACGAGTTCGACGACGGCGCCGCGGCGAACGACGCGGACGAGATCGATGCCGCGACGACCGCCCTGCGCAGGCAGGCTTACAAGAGCGCCGACCTCGACACGGTCGTGTGCATCCGCGAGCTGGCCGAGGCGGGTGAACTCGGGTGACGCTGCGGCGCCTCTGCGCAGGCCGCCCCGTGCTCAGAGCGCGTCGCTGATCGAGATCCCGATCCCGATCGTTGTCTGGCGCCAGTTGTAGTCGATCAGGCTTTCGCCGTATCCGCTGAACAACTGCAGGTAGCCGTGCACGGTCCGTTGCAGCGGAAAGCTCCACGCCGCCTGCACCGCGCCCTTGCCGCTTGCCGGGTTGTAGCGCCCGAGCAGCGAGTAGGTGTGGTCGCCGTGCGTATAGACGGCGGTGATGTCGCCGTAACCGAGATAACGCGTGATGTCCGGGTTGTCGTCGCGGTCGTAGTCCTCGTTGATGCGCACCCACGGCCGTATCAGCAGGCCGAGGTTCGGCCGCTCGATGCCGAACAGCAGGTACACGCGATTCCAGCTGCGCGACAACGGATCGGACTGGCCGTTGCTCTGGTGGTCGAGTCCCAGCGCGAGCAGGCGCCAGCGCCAGCCGAACGCGGTCTGATCCGGAAAGAACGCGAGCATCAGCTCAGGTTCGTAGTTGGTCTCGCGAAACGGTCGCGAAACCTGGGGGTTGTAGACCTGCCAGTGGCTCTGCTGCGTGTAACCGACCCACAACGCCGCCGGTGGAACGCCGTCGACGACGTGCTCGAAATCGGCGAGCCTCACTTTGAAGCTGAGCTGGAACTTTGCTTCCGTCTGGTCGATGTCGAGCGGCGCGGATAGCGGCGGCTTGGTCGGCGACGTGGGCAGGGTGTTCGGCGCATTGCTGTAGCGGGCGAGCAGCAGGTAGCTACCCTTGTGCGAGCGCAGGTCGAAACGGCTGTCGCGGTCCAAGATGCCGATGCCCCAGCGTTCGCCGATCAACGAACTCCCGCGTTCCGCCTCGGCGGACACCCGTGCTTCGGGCGGCATCGGCGTTTCGCGCGTCGCCGGTTCCTCGGTCGTAGTCGGCGCCGGCACCAGGCGGTCGAAGCATGCCAGCCGCTCCTTCGGATCGGCGAGGCGCGCGCACTGCTCGAGTTCAGACTTGGCGGGCTCCTGCGCCAGCGCGATACCGGCCGTCGACACGAGAAGCAACGCGAGAAGTCGTCCGGCGGCCGGCATGGGTGCGCGGATGATAACCACCCGTGCACGACGCGAGCCGGCGCGTCGCTGCACGCACGGCTCGTGCGGACCGATCAGGCCCGCGCCGCAGTCAGGCTCCGAACGAAAGTGCGTTGGACGGCAGGGCGCGCGACAGCGCGCCGCTGAGCGCGGTCCAGTGCATCGCTTCGTCGGCGGCGCGGCGCGCGGCAACCTGGCCGAGCTTGGCATCCTTGAAAGCGGGGATCACGCCGAGATACGCGTTGGCCGCGCCCAGCTCGAGGCGGGTCGCGAGCGTCAGCACGTCGGCCTGGTTCTTCAACGTGGCCCGCGAGCATGGCGACCGCCGCCGCCGACAGGACGCCGGCGCTGGAAACGGCAAGGAAGTTGCGACGAGCTCGGATCAGGCTCTGCATGGTGGTCCTCCGACCGAGAGGTGAGGTTGCGACGACCGCACTCCCTCTACAGGCGAAGGTGCGCGCCGGATGTCGGCGCGCGCGGTCAGGACTCGACGGTGCCGGTCAAGATCACTGGACCGGTCGGTGCTCCGGTCGGCGAGCCGCCCGCGGGCTCGACGGAAACCGCAAGTGTCGCGCCGGCGCGCAATCGCCCCCGGTGCTTTGCCGGCACGATCAAGCGCGCGTCGAGCTGGCCGAGCACTGCAAGCGACACCGGCGCGCCGCCTTCGTTCGGGATCAACCAGAGTTCATAGCTCTGCGTGGGCCCGGCTTCGATCGGACGCGCGGCACTCAGCTGGAGGAACTCGCGGTCGCCGGATATCGAGGCGATGACGGCAGCCGGTTGCTCCTTGGTGCCGAGGCGCGCGATCTCGACCAGCTGGCGCGGCCCCTCGAAGCGTTGCACCTGGATGCCGATCACGACGACCAGCGCGGCGGTTGCCGCCGTCGCCCACAGGCGCCAGAGGCCGACGCGGCGCCACCACGGCCGCTTGTACCGCACGAGCCCGAGTTCCGTCTCGAGCCGGCGCCAGGTCTCCGGGCCGGGCTGGACCCGCATCTTGTCCGACGGACGCGGGGTGTAGGTCCGCTGCCAGTACGCGAGCCGTGCCGCGACGAGCGGCTCCTGTCGCAGCGCGCGTTCGAAGCGGCGCCTTGGCCGGCCGTGCAGCGTGCCGACCAGGTATTCGCCGCACAGGGCATCGAGCTGGCGCTGGCGCGCAAGTCTCATCGTCGGCCCTTCACCGTGCCGTGCGGATCCATGCATCGCTCGACGCACTGGCGCAGGTTCTCCATGCCGCGCCGGACCCAGGTCTTGATCGTGCCGAGCGGCCTGGCCATGTGCGCGGCCAGGTCGCCGTGACTCATGCCGTGGTGATACGCGAGCACCAGCACCTGTCGCTCGACCGCGGCCAGTTCGCCGAGGCAGTGCCGCAGGAAGCCGCGCGCCCGGCGCAAGTCCTCGGCTTCTTCGGCCCCCGCCGCGTTGTCCGACCAGTCGAAGAACCGGTCGAGCACCTCGTCGGAATCGCCCTCGCCGCCCAGATCGACGACACTTTCCACGCGCGCGTGATCGGCGCTGGCGACGAGGTCGAGTGCGCGGTTGCGCGCGATCGCCACCATCCACGCCACCGGCTGGTTGGCGAGCGGATCGAAGCTGCCCGCTGCATTCCAGATCTTTACGAACGTATCGTGCAACACCTCTTCGGCGACTTCGCGCCGGCCGACGACGCGCTGCGCGACGCCGAGGACCAGCGAGGCCGTCAGGCGATACAGGCGACCGAACGCTTCCGCCGCACCCTCGTCGCGGGTGGCCGCGCGCAGCAGCAGTCGCTTGATTTCCTGATCGTCGAGCATGCGAAAAGGTCCGCAGCGCGGCAACCGCGGCGCGGACGCTGTCGGTCTGTGTGAACTGAATACGGGAAAGGCGGCCGCGTGGATGCCGCCGCAGCAGGGCGTGCCTCCATGTTGGTTTCGGCGCGACTATAAGTCGGTGCAACCGCCGGGCAAGCGCCGCTGCAGGTGGCTGACACTTGACGCAAGCCAAGGTCATCGACAGCCGCGCCGGCGCGAGCGGAGGACTCTGCGCTTAAGGTTACGATTGTCGCCAGGGAGGCGACGCCATGACCATAAACGGAGTGTGCCGTGGCTCTTCGGGGTGAGCGAGTAATTCGCGCCACATGCGCGTTGCTTCTGCTGGCCGGGCTTTGTCTGGCTTCGGGCGCCAGGGCGCAGGACCAGCCCGTGCAAGCCCCTGCCACGACGTACAAGCCCGAGGAACTCGAGGCGCTGGTCGCGCCGATCGCGCTTTATCCGGATGCCGTGCTGTCGCAGGCGCTGATGGCGTCGACCTATCCGTTGGAGATCGTGCTGGCGGCGCGCTGGGTCAAGGCCAATCCGAATATCAAGGGCGATGCCGCAGTCAAGGCGGTCGAGGACCAGACCTGGGACGTGAGCGTTAAATCGCTGGTCGCCTTTCCGCAGGTGCTCGAACCGATGAGCGACAAGCTCGATTGGACGCAGAAGCTGGGCGACGCCTTCCTCGCCGACCAGGCGGGCGTGCTCGCGGCCGTCCAGCGCTTGCGCGTCAAGGCGCAGGAGACGGGTCACCTCAAGTCGAACGAGCAGCAGACCGTGCTCGTCGAGCCGGCGACGACCACCACGCAGACGATCGTGAAGATCGAGCCGGCGAATCCGGAAGTGATCTACGTGCCGGCCTACGACCCGACCATCGTCTATGGCGGCTGGGCGTATCCGTACTACCCGCCCTATTACTGGCCGCCGTATCCGGCCTACTACCCGGGCTATGCGTTCGGCGCCGGCATCGCGTGGGGAATCGGCTTCGCGGTCGGGGCCGCGATCATCGGCGGCATCACCTGGGGCGGTGGCGGCAACGTGAACATCAACGTCAACAAGGCCGTCAACATCGATCGCAACTTCGATCGCAACAAGGTCGGCGCGGGCGGCAGGTGGGAGCACGACGCCGGCCACCGCAAGGGCGTGGCCTACCGCGACAACGCGACGCGCGAAAAATTCGGCCGCGGAACCGGTGCCAGCACGCGCAACGACTTTCGTGGCCGCAGCCCGGCCACCGCGAATCGCGGCGGCCTCGGTGAGCGTCCGGCCGCAGGGGGTGCCGGCGATCGCGGCAACCTCGCCAATCGTCCGCAGGCTGCCGATCGTTCGAGTCTCGATCGCGGCACAGGCGGCAGCGCTTCACGCGACAGGGCGTTCCAGGGCGTGGGGGGCGGCAGCGCCGCGCAACGTGATGTCGATCGCGGCCGGGCCAGCGCCGGCGCCTCGAATTTCAATCGACCGAGCGGGGGCGGCGCGCGCGGCGGCGGCGGGCGCGGGGGCGGCCGGCGCTAGAGGAGAGGCGAGCATGAAAGCACCGTTGTTCTTTGCCGCGTTGCCCTGCGCCAGGTTCGTGCTGTCGGTCGCGGCGTGCGCTGCGCTCGGTTTCGGGGCGCCGGCCGCGCGCGCGCAAAAGGTGTTCGAGTCGCCCGACGCGGCGATGACGGCCTTTGGCGAGGCGGTGGCGACCAACAACGATGAGGGCCTGAAGTCGGTGTTGGGCGCCGACTTCCGCGACTTCATCCCGCCCGTGCCCGAAGAAAGCCGCCTTCGCTTCCTCTCCTCATGGGCCCGCGCTCACTCGATCAAGACCGTCGACGACACGCATGCCGAGATCGCGGTGGGCGACGATGGCTGGACCCTGCCCATTCCCATCGTCAAGACGGCCAAGGGCTGGCAGTTCGATCCGCCTGCAGGCGCCGAGGAAATGCGCGTGCGCCGCATCGGCAAGAACGAACTGGCGGCGATCCAGACCATGCTGGCGATCTGCGATGCCCAGGCCGAGTACGCGCAGATGAACCGCGATGGCAAGGGTGTGCTCGCCTACGCGTCCCGGCTGACGAGTTCACCCGGCAAGCGCGACGGCCTGTACTGGCCGACCCAGTCCGGCGAGCCGCCGAGCCCGCTCGGTCCGGCCTTCGTCGCGGCCGGGCGCCTCGCTTCGCCGGACGGCTACAACGGATACTTCTACAAGCTGCTCGTCGCGCAGGGTTCGCATGCGCCGGGCGGCGCCTACAGCTATGTCGTCGGGGGAAAGCTGTTCGGCGGCTTCGCGGTGATCGCATGGCCGGCCCGTTACCAGGAAACGGGCATCAAGACGTTCATCGTCAGCCACGACGAGCAGGTCTACGAGCAGGATCTCGGTCCGGGGACCGCTGCCAAGGCGGCGGCGATCAGGTCCTTCGACCCCGGGCCCGGCTGGTCGAAAGTCTCGCCCTGACGCCCGCGGACCGTGCTCAGCAGGCCGCGGGCGCCGAGGTCGACCGCCCGTGGGTCCAGCGGTCGATCATGGTCTTGAGTTCTTCCGCGCGAAACGGCTTAGAAAGGTAGTCGTCGAAGCCGGCCGCGAGCAGGCGTGCGCGCGCGCCCATCATCGCATCGGCAGTGACGACGATCGCGGGCGTGCGGCGGTTCAGCCCGTGCGCCTGCTCGTCCTTGCGGATCTCGGCGAGCGTCTCGGCGCCGTCCAGTCCCGGCATGTGCATGTCGAACAGGAAGATGCCGTACGCCCGCTCGCGCGCGAGCGCCAGCGCCGCGCGGCCGTTTTCCGCGTGTTCGACCTCGTAGCCGTACATGCGCAACAAGGCGACGGTGAACGTCGTGTTGATCGCATTGTCTTCCGCGAACAGGATGCGCAGCGGTGTGTCGGCCGCGCGCCCTGCCGCGCGGTCGTCAGGCGCGACGCCGGCCTGGACTTCCCGGCGTGCGATCAGCAGGCGTAGTGCCTGGTGGAACTCGTCACGCTGGATGCGCGCAGGACGCCTCAGCCAGCGCGCCGGCAGCTCGCTGGCGCCTTCGTCGTGCTCGCCCGCGAGCCACAGCACGCAGCATCGCGTATCGCCGGCGGTGCGCTGCAGGAGGTTGCTCGCCAGCTGCACCCCGTCGGCCGTGACCTCGCCCTCGTCGACGACCACGATGTCGTAGGGCCCGGCGCCGGTCGGGTCGAGCGCTTCGAACAACGCGCTACCGGCGGTGACGGTCGAGACGTGCGTTCCCGCCGCATGCAGCCAGCGTTGCAGGCGGGCGGCGCGTGCGCCGGTGCCCGAAAGCAGCAACACGCACCGCGCGGTCAGCGGGGCAAGCGCGGCGTGGGACGCGCAGTCGCGCAGCTGCGCCGCGGGCAGTGCGATCTCGATCCAGAACGTGGCGCCGGCGCCGACCCGGCTCGACACCCCGATCCGCCCGCCGAGGAGTTCGACCAGGCGCCGGCACAAGGCGAGGCTCAGGCTCGCGGCGCCGTTGCCCTGGCGCGGAAGTGCAGCGTCGTCGCGTTCCAGGCCATCGAAGAGTTCGCTTTGTTTGGCTTCGCCGAACCCTGCGCCGCTGTCCTGCACTTCGACGCGCAGGCCCACCTGTCCCTCGGCGGCCGCGGTCGCGCGCACGCTGAACAGCACCGTGCCACGCGGCGTGAAGCGGATCGCGTTGTCGAGCAGCTTCGCGAGCACCTGGCGCAATCGCATCGGATCGGTCCGCGCGGCTGGCGGGAGATCCGGATCGATGTCGCTGGCGAGGAACAGACCCTTGGCGGCCGCCTTCGGCTCGAACTCCTGCAGCAGATCGTCGACCAGCCACCACAAGGCGACCGGCGCCACCTCCGGCTGCAGGGTGCCCGCTTCGCAGCGCGCCAGATCCAGCAGGTCGTCGGCGAGCACCGCGAGCGACTGGGCCGATGCGTCGATGGTCTGCACGCAGGCGCGCTGGCGCGCATCGAGCGACGTATGCGCGAGCACGCCGCTGGTGCCGCGGATGCTCGACAACGGCACCCGCAGCGCGTGGCCGAGACTCGCCAGCAGGCGCCGATGCGCGCTTCTGATCGTGTCCGCCTGCGTGCGCGCGGTGTTCAGCGCGCTCGATCCGGCAGCGACGCTGCGTTCGAGTTCGGACGCACGATCGCGCAACGCCGCCGCCTCGCGCTCGTCACGGCCGACCCGCCACCCGAACATGCCCAGCAGCGCAAGGCTGCCGGCCAGCGCCGCGACGGCGGCACCACCCGCGAGCCAGGTCGCTCGCGTCCACGCGGCCAGCGCCTCGTCGCGATCGACCACGGCGGTGACGACCAGCGGGTACCCGTGAACGCGCTCGAAACTCAGGATCTTCATGCGGCCGTCGACGGGCGACGCTGTCTCCATCGTCCCGCTGCGATCCTGGGCGACAAAACGCGCGAACGCGTCCGCGTCGTACAGCCGCCGCCCGGCGATCCCGGGCGGACCCGGTACGCGCACGACGACGGTGGAGTCCATCCGCACCAGCACCATCGCGCCGTGCAGCCCGACCCACGCGTCGGCAAAGCCGCGTTCGAAGATCTCGAGCGGCAGGCAGGCTACGACGACACCTTCGAACTGTCCCTGCGGTCCCTCGAGCCGGCGCGACAGGATCAGGAGTGGCTTGCCGTTGCGGCGCGCGGGCAGCGGGCCGTCGATCGACAAGCCGCCCGCGCTGTTGCGGCGGTGCGCGTCGAAGTACTCGCGGTCGGCGATGCTGACCGGTTTCGGTTCGCCGCCGGCATCCATGCGCTGATCGCCCTGGGCGTCGAAGATCGACAGCGACAACGGCAGGTCGAGCATCGCGTGCCGTTCGGTCAGGCGCGCCTGCAAGGCGGCGTGCGCCGCAGGGGTCCGGGGCGGGGCTTCGCGATACCGCTGCGCCAGTTCCAGCAGGGTCAGGTCGACCTTGTCGAGCACGCCGGCCGTCATCCGCTCGGCGCCGCGCGCGGCATCCTGCGAGCGCGCGCGGCTCGCGGCAAGCTCGTCACCGTGCAGGCGCGACACGCCGAGCGCGAGCAGGCACGCCAGCGCGCCAAGTGCGACGGCACCGCCCGCACACAACAGGCGTATGCGGCGCGCCGTCAGCGCCATGGCAAATGCCTGCGCGCGCCAGCCTTTCGGCCGGCGTCGCGGATCAAGCTGCTCACTACGAATCCTTGGGAGGGCAGCGCGGCCGTACTGCGGTCAGGGGCGCGCGGTGCTCGAACGGCGCGCACCTTAACGAGAAGCCAGTCCGGGTTGAATCGGGTGCCAGCCGTTTTTTCCCCTCAGGTCTTGGCCCGAGTCGCGATGGGGGAACCCCAATCCAGGTTCAGGGCGCTGTCAATCGCTATCGATCCGGCGAGACGAGCCCTGCGCGAATCGCATAGCGCGTCAGCCCGGCGACGTCGTGGATGTCCAGCCGCCGCATCAGTTCGGCGCGGTGCGTCTCGACGGTCTTGACGCTGACATGCAGCTGCTCGGCAATCTCGCGCGTGTTGCGGCCCTCCGCGATCAGCTGCAATACCTGCCGCTGGCGCGGCGAAAGCGCCGCGCCGGCGGCTCCGACCTCCTCGCCGCGCAGGTTGCGCGCCAGACTCTGCATGACCGCGCCCGAGATGCGCGGGCTGACGTAGTGGTCGCCGGCGGCGACGGCACGCAGCGCCTCGGCAAGTTCGTTGACGGCGGCGTCCTTGATCACGTATCCGGTCGCGCCGGCCTTGAGCGCTGCGGCGAAGTGCTGCTCGCTCGCATGCATCGACAGGACGATCACGCGCGTGCCGGGACTCGCGATGCGCATGGCGGTCGCGGCTTCGAGCCCGCTCATGCGCGGCATCGAGATGTCGAGCAGCGCGAGCTCCGGCTGCAGCCTGCGCGCCTGCTCGACGGCGTCGATGCCGTCGCCGACCTCGGCCACCACCGCGAAGTCGGGCAGCGCATCGATCAGCACCCGCAGCCCGGCGCGCACGAGCTGGTGATCGTCGGCCAGCAGGACGCGCTTGCGCTCAGCCAACGGCGCCTCCCTGGGCGCTCGTCGCAAGCTCCCGCTGCGGCAGCCCGAGGCGGACCACGATCCAGGTCCCCGCGCCCGGGCTCGAGCGCACGTCGAGCGCCGCACCGATCAGGTCGGCGCGCTCGCGCATGCTGATGAGCCCGAGCGAGTCGCGGTCGCGCCGCTGCGCGAGCTCGGGCTCGAAACCGCAGCCGTCGTCCTGCACCGAAATCTCGAGCTGGGTCGGATCATGGCGCAGCGTAACGGTCACGCTGCGCGCGTGCGCGTGCTTGAGTGCATTGGAGATCGCCTCCTGCACGATGCGAAACAGCGCCGCCTCGGTTTCCCGCGTCAGGCGCGGCAGGGGCCGCTCGCCGCGCACCTCGATCGGCACGCCGCTGCGCTCCGACTGGCGCGCGCTCAGCCACTCGAGCGCGGCGGCGAGGCCGACGTCGTCGAGGATCGACGGATGCAGATCGAGCGAAAGGTCGCGCGCCTGTTCGATCAGCTGCTCGACGATCGTGGTCGAGTCGTTCAGCCGCCGTTGCCCGGCCGGCGAGTCGGCACGCGCGGTCTGCAGGTTCATCTTCAGCGCGATCAGTTCCTGTCCCAGCTGGTCGTGCATCTCGCGCGCGATCCGGCGCCGCTCCTCCTCCTGCGCGCGCAGCAGCAGGTGCGAAAGGTGCACCAGGTCCGCCTCGCGCTCGCGCAACAGACCCTCGGCGATCTTGCGTTTGGTGATGTTGGTGACGAATACCAGCACGGTGTCGCCGTGCGGATAAAAGCGGAATTCCACCCAGACGCCGGTTTCGAACGCGAATTCCTCGACCCGCTGCGCCTGTCCGGTGTCGGCGGCACGATAGAGCGCCTGCAGCGGCGGGGTGCCGATGAACTCGGGGAAGTTCTCCTCGATCTTCATGCCGATCTGCACCGGCCGCCGCACCGTGGCCAGCCGATGTGCGCGTTCGTTGACGAACAGGAACCGGCCGTCGCGCGAGAACAGGCACACGGCTTCGTACATGCCGTCCAGCGTGAGCGCCAGCTGTTCGCGCAGGCGATGCGTCTCCGCTTCGACGGCGCGGTACGCCGTGATGTCTTCGGCCAGCACGAGGCGTGCGCGCCGGCCGTCGAAGTCGGTGTCGGCGGCGAAGATCCGCACGTCGAGGATCTCGCCCGCGCGCGTCTTGTGGTGCCACTCGAGGCCGTACCGTTGCGGCGGCAGGTCGCGCAATGCCGCCTCCAGCGCCGGCACTTCCTCGGCAGGCCGCAGGTCGCGCAACGCGAGCTGCAGGAACTCCTCGCGCGAGTAGCCGTAGCGGCGCAGCGCCGCGTCGTTGACGTCGAGCAACGTCAGCGTCGTCGGGTCGTACACCCACATCGGCAGCGGCGCCTGATTGAACAGGACGTGGTAGCGCTGCTCGCTCGCGGCGAGACGGCGCCGGACCGGGCCGCGCGTCAGGATGAAAAGAATCGCCGCCAGCAGACCGAACAGCAGGGCGTTGGCGCCCACCACCAGAGTCAGCGCGCGCCAGCGTTCGTTGCGCTTCGCCAGTTGCTCGCGCTCCACGCGGCGCATGAGCTCGGTGTCGAAATCGGCGAGCGCGCGCAACGCCTGGTCGACCGCCAGACGCATCGGCCCCGGGCCGGCGAGCCGCACCGCCTCGCCGGCACGTCGCTCGGCAGGCGCGCGCACGGCTTGGGCAAGGGTATCGAATGCGTCGGCGACCGCCGGACTCAGGCTCGCGAGCGCGGACTGCAAAGCGGGATCGTCCCTGCCGAACTCCGTCAGACTGTGCAACTGGCGCCGCCCTTCCAGCCGTGCGTCGTTGACGCGCGCGAGGTAGGTCTCGGTGCCGGCCAGCAGGTAGCTGACCGCATCGGCTTGCGCGGTGCGCACCGCGGCGCGCAGGCGCTCGGCGGCAAGCCGGACCAGCAGCGTTCGTTCGACGCGATCGGTCGTACGCGCGGCCTGGCGCATCGACTCCAACTGCACCCAACCGGCCAGCACGCCGGCGGCGAGCGCGCTGGCAACGGCCACCCCGACACGCGCCCACCGGCGCGTGACCGTGAACGAACCCGCCGCCGAAGGCGAGGACGCGGTGACGAGGCTGCCGGCCGGTTCGCGACGCGTAGTGAACCTCGGCTCAGGGCGCGGCCGGGATCCGACGCAGACGCGCGGGACGAAACGCGGTCATCGTCCTTCGGCCGGCGGATGCGACGGCCCCTTGAGTTCGACGCGGTCGCCTGCGCGCATCTCACGTGAACCCGAACATGCGGCGCAGCGCCTGCATGTGCAGCGTCGACTGCCGCCGCTCGCCCGCGATCTGCGCCGCGGTGCGCGCCGCGATCGACTGCGGGATCAGCTTGAGCGGCCTGCCCGTCCCCATTGCGAGGACCTGGTGCATGCAGGCGCGCTCGAGGTAGTACAGATCGTCGAAGGCATACGCGACGCTCGGCCCGCGCACGATCACGCCATGGTTGGCGAGAAAGAGGATCGACGCACCGACCAGCTTGCGCGCGACGCGCTCGCCCTCGCGGTCGTCCAGCACGAGTCCGTTGTAGTGCTCGTCGTAGGCGACCTGCTCGAAGAAGCGCAGTGCGTTCTGGCTCGCCATCTCCAGCCTCCCGCCTTCGATCATGGCCAGTGCGGTGGCAAACGGCATGTGGGTGTGCAGCACGCAGGTCGCATCCGGCGCCGTGCGATGGATCCAGCCGTGAATGAAGAACGCGGTCGGCTCGACCTCATGCTGGCCGGCGATCCTGCGCCCTGCGGCGTCGATCGTGACGAGATCGTCGGGCGTCAGTTCGCTCCAGTGCAATCCCTGCGGGTTGATGAGGAACTCGCCCGGCCGCCCGGGAACGGCGAGCGAAAAATGGTTGCACACGCCCTCGCTGAAGCCGAAGTGCGCGGCGGCACGCAAGGCACAGGCGAGTTCTTTTCTTGCTTCGGCAGGGTTCGCGTTCATGCGGCCGATTATCGCGCCCGGACGGCGATAATCCTCCCATGCGACGGGCACCCCTTGCGCTCCTGGTTGCGTTGGTCTGCGTCGGCGCCTCGGCGGCGGGCGAGGAGCGCCGCAACTGGTTCGACGATCCGTTCGCGCAGGCCACGCACGGACTGCCGGGTTGCCCGGTGCCCGATGGTCCGCTGATGACCGAGGCCGAAATGCGCACCGAGTCGCACGCGCGCGCGGAGCGCGGCACGCGGTGCTGGCTCGAAGGCCAATGCGACAGCCCGAGCGCCTACAAGTACGACAAGCCGATCAACGAAAACGCGGTCACGCGCGTCGCCGGGGACCCGCGCTTCAAGGACAGCACGGTCTGGGTACGCACGCTGCGCGGCTTCGTGTTCCTGCAGGGATGCGTGCGCTCCGGGAAACAAAAGCAGCAGCTGCTCGGCGCGGTGGCGGCGCTGCCACGGGTGGAACGGGTGCTCGACGAGTTGCAGGTCGGCACGAAGGGCAAGCCGCCGTACCAGCTGCCGCCGCGCTGACACCTACTCGTCCAGGCCTTTCGGCTGCGGCAGCAGGTCGAGGGCGCCGGCGTGGATCGACACGAGGTATCGCGCGCGCGGTGGCTCGCTGCACAGCTCCCGCACGCGCTCGAGGACGCGATGAATCGACGGGCCCATGCGCTCGTGCGTGCGCAGGTGCTCGAGCCAGCTTTCGATCTGGAACGTCTCCACCGCGCGCTGCCGGTCGCGGATGTCGAAGCAGCACTCCCACGTGTACGCGCCGTCGCGCCGGCGCAACCGCCCGAGCTCCTGCATCTCGGCGATGAACTGCTCGCGCGCCGGCGGCAGCACCACGTATTCGATCTGCACCAGGACCGGGCCGGCGTCGTGCGGCACATTGTCGACGGGCGCCGGTACTTCGCTGGTCGCCACGACCTCCGGCTCGTCGCTCGCGCCGAGCCGGTAGCGGGCCAGCAACGGGATGCCGGTCAGCATGAACGCCGCCGCAAGCGCCACCGCGGCCTGCACCGAGCTGTGCGTCGCGACGGTGCCCCAGAGCGTGCCGCCGACCGCAATCGCACCGTTGAGCGTCATGAAATAGATCGCGAGCGAACGGGCGCGCACCCATCCGGGCGCGATCGCCTGGGCCGCGATCTGCAGGCTCGACAGCGTGCCGAGCCACCCCGCGCCCGCCAGCGGCATCGCGATGGCGAGCCAGACGAACTCGCGCGTCGCCGCCACGACGCCGAGCGTGATCGCGAACAGCACTCCGGAGATCGCCAGCACCGCATCATGCGAGCGGCGTGCGCGAAAGCGCGGCAGGTAGAAGGCGCAAGCCACCGCGCCGAGGCCGATCGCCGTCAGCAGCAGCGCATAGCCGTACGGACCGGGCAGCGTTGAACCGCGGGCGATCACGGGCGCCAGAGAGAACACCGCGGCGGCCGGGATCGAGAACGCGGCACAGCGGATCAGGACCGCCTGAAACGCGGGTTCCTCGCGCGTGAAGCGCAGTCCCGATTTCATCGCCGACACGAACCCTTCCGGGGCCAGCTTCGGCTCCGGCCGCTCGCGCTTCCAGCGCGCCAGCACGGCGAGCATGGCGATGAACGAAAGCCCGTTGAGCGCGAAGGCGATCGAGCTGTCGGCGAAGGTGAGCAACGCGCCGCCGAGCGCGGGTCCGATCGCGCGCGACAGGTTGAACGACACCGCGCCGAGGGCGACCGCCGGCGCGAGCTGGCCGCGCGGGACGATGTCCGCGATGTTCGCCGTCCACGCCGGCACCATCATGGCCGACTGCACGCCGAGCAGGAACGTCAGCAGGAGCAGCACCGGCGCCGAAAGCTGGCCGGCCGCCGTGACGAGGGCCAGCAACCCCGCGATCACCGCCCCGGCGATCTGCGTTCCGATCAGGATCGCGCGCCGGTCCACGATGTCGGCGAGCGCGCCGGCGACCAGCGCGAGCGCGAAGCCGGGTGCCGTGACGGCAACCTGGACCAGTGCCACCAGCAGCGGCGACGGCGAGAGATTCGTCATCTCCCAGCCGGCCGCCACGTTCTGCAGCCAGGTGCCGATGTTGGAACCGAGGCTGGCCAGCCAGAGCGCGCGGAACAGCGGCTCGGCAAGCGGCGCCCACGGGCCAACGAACGTCACGCCGCGCGCCGCGCGTGCCATGACCGGGTTCAGTTCGAAGCCGTGCCGTCGCGCGAGGCCGCGCGATACACCGGCTCGATCTCGTCGACGTTATCGCGCAGCATCCTGTCGTACTCCGAGGCGTAGTACGCCGCTGCGTGCTCCAGCGTCTGATCGGGCGCGTCTTCGCGTGTCAGCCAGGTGAACGCGGTGTAGCGTGCCGCCGCATACATCAGCGCCGCGCGCACGAAGTCGCGCGGGTAGTTCGCGTTCAGTTCGTTGGCGAGCTGGACGAAGCGATCGGCCGCGTCGAGGAACGCCGGCTCGATGCCGTGGCGGGTCTGGTGTGGTGCGGGCATGATGGCAAAGTGTACGGCGATGCGCGCCCTCGATACATCGGCTAGAGTCGCCGCCCGCCGCATTCGGAATTCGCCCGCACCCGCCATGCTCGACCTGCTGGTCAGAAACGCCGCCCTTGCCGACGGCCGCACCGGTATCGACCTCGCGATCGCCGCCGATCGCTTCGTCGAGGTCGGCCCGCGCATCGTCGCACCGGCGGCGCAGACCCTCGACGCCGGCGGGCAGCTCGTCACGCCGCCGTTCGTCGATGCGCACTTTCACATGGACTCGGCGCTCACCTACGGCATGCCGCGCGTCAACCGCAGCGGCACGCTGCTCGAGGGCATTGCGCTCTGGGGCGAGTTGAAACCGACGCTGACCGCGGAGGCGATCGCCGAGCGTGCGCTCGCGTACTGCGACTGGGCGGTCGCGCGCGGCCTGCTCGCGATCCGCTCCCACGTCGACACGTCGGACCCGAGCCTGCGTCCGGTCGAGGCGCTGCTTGCAGTGAAGAAAAAGGTCGCGCCCTACCTCGACCTGCAACTGGTCGCGTTCCCCCAGGACGGCGTGCTGCGAGCGCCCGGTGCGCTGGCGAACCTGCGGCGCGCGCTCGACCTCGGCGTCGAGGTGGTGGGCGGAATCCCGCACTTCGAGCGCACGATGGCGCAGGGCACCGAGAGCGTCCGCATCCTGTGCGAGGAGGCCGCGGCGCGCGGCCTGCGCGTCGACATGCACTGCGACGAGACCGACGATCCGGCCAGCCGCCACGTCGAAGCGCTCGCCGCCGAAACGGTTCGCCTGGGCCTGCAGGGCAGGGTGACCGGCTCGCACCTGACCTCGATGCACTCGATGGACAACTACTACGTCTCGAAGCTGCTGCCGCTTCTGGCCGAGGCGCGCCTGAGCGCGGTCGCCAATCCGCTCATCAACATCACGCTGCAGGGCCGGCACGACACCTATCCGAAGCGGCGCGGCATGACGCGCGTACCGGAACTGCTGGCCGCCGGCATCGACGTGGCGTTCGGCCACGACTGCGTGATGGATCCGTGGTATTCGTTCGGCAGCGGCGACATGCTCGAAGTCGCGCACATGGGCCTGCACGTCGCCCAGATGACCGGCGTCGACGCGATGAACCGCTGTTTCGCCGCGGTCACGACCACGCCCGCGCGCATCCTCGGGCTCGACCGTTATGGCATCGCGGCGGGCAACCATGCCGACTTCGTGCTGCTGCAAGCCACCAGCCCGGTCGAAGCGCTGCGCCTGCGCGCGACGCGTCTCGCGGTCGTGCGACGGGGCAAGGTGATTGCCCGGACGCCGGCGAGCAGCGCGACGCTCGATCTTCCGGGACGGCCGGCCGTCGTCGACTTCCACCGATGAGCGCACGCACCTTTGCGCTCGCCGGTGCGCTGTTCGGATTCGCGGGCGTCGCCGCGGGCGCATTCGGCGCGCACGGTCTCAGGGCCCGGCTTTCGGCCGACGCGCTCGCGGTGTTCGAAACGGCGGTGCGCTACCAGCTGGTACACGCCCTCGCGCTGTTCGCCGCGGCCTGGGCATCGAGCCAATGGCCGGGCCGGGCCGCGCGCGCCGGCGGCTGGCTGTTCGTCACCGGCATCGTCCTGTTTTCCGGCAGCCTGTACCTGCTTGCGGTGACCGGCCTGCGCAGCTTGGGCACGGTCGCGCCGCTCGGCGGCTTGAGCCTGCTTGCCGGCTGGCTCGCGCTCGCGTGGTCGGCGTGGCGCGGAGGCGCACGTGGCTGAGTTGCTCAAGCATCGCTTCTCGAAGACGTTCGTCGGCGCATTGGCCGCGGCCATCGCGCGCGCGGAGCCGCACTTCGACGCCGCAGGATTCCAGCGTGCAGTGCTGGGTGCCGGCTGGCCGCGCCTGGAGCTGAAGCAGCGCATGCGCCGCATCAGCGAAACGCTGCACCGGTTCCTGCCCGGCGACTATCCGCGGCAGCTCGCGGTGCTGTGCCGGATCGCGCCTGCGTTCAGCGGCCTCGAAGCCATGTCCTTTCCCGACTTCGTCGCCGAATACGGGCTCGATGATTTCGCGCGTTCCGTCGCCGCGCTCGAGTTGTTCACGCCGTATTCGTCGAGCGAGTTCGCGGTGCGCCCGTTCATCGTCCGCCATGGCGACCGCATGCTGGCGGAGATCGCGCGCTGGGCGCGCCACCCCGACCAGCATGTGCGCCGCCTCGCTTCGGAAGGCGCGCGCCCGCGCCTGCCGTGGGCGATGGCGCTGCCGCGTTTCAAGGAGGATCCGCGTCCGTTGCTGCCGATCCTGGAAGCGCTGCGCTCCGACCCGAGCGAGTACGTGCGCCGCAGCGTCGCCAATAACCTCAACGACATCGGCAAGGACCATCCGGATCTGCTGCGGCAGATCGCCGGGCGCTGGCACGGGCAATCGCGGGAGACCGATCGCCTGTTGCAGCATGCATGCCGGACGCTGCTCAAACGCGGCGATCAGCGCGCGTTGCGGTTGTTCGGCCATGACGATGCCGTACCGGTCGTGGTCGGCGCGTTCAAGCTCGGTGCGCAGCGGATCCCGATCGGCAGCGACCTCGCGTTCGCATTCACGGTGCGTGCCGCCAGGGACACGAAGGCGCGCATCGAATACGCCATCGACTTCGTCAAGAGCGACGGCGGCACGCGCCGCAAGGTGTTCCAGATCGGCGTCAAGGCGCTGACGTCCGGGACCGCGCTGTCGATCGCGCGCAAGCACCGGTTCCGCGACTTCACGACCCGCAAGCACTATCCGGGCCGGCACACGATCACGATCGTGGTGAACGGCGTGGCGCGGGCCGACCGGGCGGTGCGGCTGGTGGCGGGATGACAAAGGGAACCGCCAGTAGACTCCACCGCATGCACCAGGACCCGCGGTTCGCCAGCCTCTTCATCGTCGATCACCCGCTGATCCAGCACAAGCTCACCCACATGCGCGATCGGGAGACGTCGACGCGGACGTTCCGGCAGCTGCTGCGCGAGATCACGCTGCTGATGGGCTACGAGCTGACGCGCAACCTCCCGCTCACCACGCGCCGCATCGAAACCCCGCTCACGGCGATGGATGCACCGGTGATCGCGGGCCGCAAGCTCACCGTGGTTCCGGTGCTGCGCGCCGGACTCGGCATGGCCGACGGGCTGCTCGAGCTCATCCCGTCGGCCCGGGTCGGGCATGTCGGCCTGTACCGGGACGAACACAAGCATCCGGTCGAGTACTACGTCCGCCTGCCGGAGACCGAGGACCGGACCTTCATCGTCTGCGATCCGATGATCGGCACCGGAAACTCCGCGGCGCATGCGGTCGACGTGCTGAAAAAGCGCGGCGTCGGCGCGGCGCAGATCCTGTTTCTCGCGCTGGTGGCCGCACCCGAGGGGGTGGCGGTCTTCGAGCGCGCCCACCGCGACGTGCCGCTGTTCGTCGCCGCCCTCGACGATCACCTCGACGAACACGCCTACATCGTTCCCGGACTGGGCGATGCCGGCGACCGCCTGTTCGGGACAAAGTAGCCGCTGCGTCAGGCCGGCTCGGCCGGGCGGCGGCGGTGCGCGGTGACCTGCAGCAGGACGCTGCGCAGGCGCGCGGAATCGAACGGTTTCGAGATGAAATCGTTCATGCCGATCGCAAGGCTCTGCTCCTGCTCGGAGGCCAGCGCGGCGGCCGTCAGCGCAACGATCGGCAGATCCTCCTTCGCGTGCCGCTTGCGCAGCTCGATGGTCGCCTCGTGCCCGCTCATCACCGGCATGTGCACGTCCATCAGCACCGCGTCGAAGCGATCGCAACGTTCGACCGCCGCGATCGCCTGCCGGCCGTCGTTCGCCTGCTCGACCGTCACGCCCCAGGTCCTGAGCAGCGTGTCGGCGATCAGCAGGTTGACCGGGTTGTCTTCGACCAGCAGTACGCGCAGTCCGCTCAGATCTTCCTCGCAAGACGCCACGGGTTCCAGCGTCGCCGGCGCGGCGGCGGCAGGCAGCGGCAGATCGGCCCAGAACGTGCTGCCCGCGCCGGGTTCGCTCTGC
This sequence comes from Burkholderiaceae bacterium, assembly GCA_035502095.1. GTDB lineage: Bacteria > Pseudomonadota > Gammaproteobacteria > Burkholderiales > Burkholderiaceae_F > JAKANT01. Next base: position 187,193 of record DATJUX010000026.1, on the reverse strand, counting down.
ATGTCGACCTGGCCGCCCATCAGATGCGCGAGCTCGCGGCAGATCGACAGGCCGAGGCCGGTGCCGCCATAGCGTCGCGTCGTCGACGCGTCGGCCTGCGTGAACGGCGTGAACAGGCGCGCTTTCGTCGCTGCGTCGATGCCGATGCCCGAATCGGCGACCGCGAAGCGCACGATGCCGCCACCGCGCTGGCGCACCTCGATCGCGACGCGCCCCCGCTCGGTGAACTTGATCGCGTTGGAGACGAAATTGGCGAGGATCTGGCGCGTGCGTGTCGGATCGCCGGCGACGTAACGCGTCGCTTCGCCGACCACCGTCATTTCGAACCCGAGTCCCTTGGTGCGCGCGAGCTCCCGATACGCGTTGAACACCGAGTCGAGCAACGCCCGCAGATCGAACGCGGTGTGCTCGATCGCCAGCTTGCCCGCTTCGATCTTCGACAGGTCGAGGATGTCGTTGATGATGTCCGACAGCGCCTCGGCGCTGTCGTGAATGCGCTGCAGATACTCGCGCGTGCTTCCGGCATCGACGTCCGGTTGCAGGGCCAGGCGCGCCAGGCCGAGCACGCCGTTCAGCGGCGTGCGGATTTCGTGGCTGGTATTGGCGAGGAACATGCTCTTGGCACGGCTCGCGGCCTCGGCCGCCTCCTTCGCCGCGGCCAGCGCCGCGTCGGCGGCACGCCGCCGCGTGATGTCCTCGGCGATCCAGATCGTGCCACCGGCCAGGTTCGATCCATCGACGGCGCGGCCGCGGACGTGGCACCAGAAAAGCGAGCCGTCGCGGCGCCGCACCTGATGCTCGAAGTCGACCGCTTCGCCGCGCTTGAGCATCGGCGTCGTGCGCCGACCCACCGCGAGGTAGTCCTCGAAGCTGGGCCAGACGACCTCGCCCGACTGGCCGCGAATCGCGCCGCGCGACCAGCCGAACATCTCCTCGAACCGCGCATTGACGAGCTCGAAGCGCCGGTTGCGCAGGAACACGATGCCGACCAGCGCGCTGTCGAGGATCGCCGCGTACTCCAGCCGCTCGCGCTGCTCCTGGGTCACGTCGCGCATGATGGTGACCGAGAAAGCCGAATCGTCGAGGTCGAAGACGGAACTGGACAGCAGGACCGAACGCGGCGTCCCGTCCGCGCGCCGGATGCGCGCCGGATAGTTGCGCAATACGCCTTCCTGCTGCAGGCGCGTCATGAAACGTTCGCGCTCCGTGCGGTCGTTCCAGAGCCCGAGTTCGAGGGTGGTGCGGTCGTGCGCCTCGTTGATCGGGATCCCCACCAGGTCGCTGAAACCCTGGTTGACGAGTTCGATGCGGCCGTTCGGCACGGAGGCGACGATGATGCTGTCCACGCTCGCCTTGAACAGGCGCGACAGCAGCGCTTCCGAGCGCGCCAGTTGCGCCTCGGCCCGCTTGCGCTCGGTCAGATCGACGAAGACCGACAGGCTCGCCGAACCGTAAGGCTGCGCGATGCGCATCACGTGCGCATCGACGAGCAGTTCCCGTCCGTCACGCCGGCGCAGCCGCATTTCGCTCGAGGGCGCGGTGGCGCCGACCGGCACGCCCTCGGAAGCCGACAGCAGCACGCTCGGAGGTGCCTGCTGGCCGGGGTAGTCCAGGAGCGCGAGCGCGAGGCCCGTCATCGCTTCGGCCGAGGCGTACCCGAACAGGTGCGCGGCGGCGGCGTTCGCCAGTTCGATCCGGCCGGCGCGATGGATCACGCAGGCCAGCGGCGAATGGACGAACAGCCACCGGAATCGCTCCTCCTGGTGCCGCGAAGCCTCGAGCGACCCGCGCACGATGCGCGCGAGCATCCAGGCAAACAGCAGCGAGGTGGAGAGCAGCAGGAAGTGCGCGATCAACCGCGCGCTGCCGGGAACGATGGCGGCGTGTTCCGGGCCGGGCAGCCACCCCGCCTGCTCGGCGCAATACATCCCGACGACGGCCGCTGCGCACGCGCCGGCAAACAGCGCAGCGATGCGCATTCCGCTCACCACGCCCGCGACCAGCACCGTGATGCCGAAGCCGCCGAGCAGCAGCGTGTGGATGCCCAGTTTCGACGTGACGGCATACAACGTGATGCCCAGCGGCATCGCGGCGAGCGCCACGGTGACGGCGAGCTTGAGACGGCCCCGCGTCGCGACGGCGGCTGCGACCACCAGCAGCACCGCGAAGCTCAGCGAAGAGACCAGGCCGCCCGTGAATGCCTGCGGCTGCTGCACCCGCGTGACGATCAGGACCGTCGCGATCGAAGCGACGCATGCCGCCATGGCGATGCCGATCAGCGCACGCACCACCTGTGGCGCAACGTCGAAGCGGGATTCGTCCGGGAGCCGAACGCTGCTTGAACTGAACGCGAACATGACGGCCGACAGTGCCGGCGCTGCGGATTGAACCGCCATACTCTGGCATCCGCCATGGTCCGTCAAAGCGACGAATTTCCCCGCGCCGAGGGGCCAATTTGGCCGCGAGCGACGACGCGCCGGCAGACGTCAGGAACGAGGAGGTGCGCCGGCAGGCGCACCGGGATCGCGCTGGCGCAAGCGCAGGCATCGCTCGCACACGCAATCCCGCCCGGCTTCGATCGAGCTGGCGGGCAGCGCCGGCAGGCGGGCGCACCAGCAGCCGGTCGGGTCGGTGCGCCCGCACACCATCGCAACGCCGCAGGCGGAGCAGCGCCTCGCCCGACCGCCCGTGCTGACGGATGCAGCGCTCATCGCGTCGCCGCCGCGCGCGCCTGCGCAAAGGCGACGAACCACGCGAGGCTCGCCGGATTCGCCATCGCGTCCGGGTTGGCAACTTTCTCGACCGGGTGACCGAGCAGCAGTTTCTTGATCGGAAGCTCCATCTTCTTGCCGGAGAGCGTGCGCGGCACCTCGGCGATCGCGATGATCTCGTTCGGCACGTGGCGCGCCGACAGCGCGCGCTTGATCTCGCCGTTGACGCGCGCACGCAGGTCCGCGTCGAGGCTCACTCCTGGGCGCAGGACGACGAACAGCGGCATGTACGACTCGCGGCCCAGAAACTCGAGGTCGACCACCAGCGAGTCGAGCACCTCGGGCAGGGCTTCGACGGCGCGATAGAGCTCGGCGGTCCCCATGCGGATGCCGTGGCGGTTGATGGTCGCGTCCGAGCGCCCGTAGATCACCGCACCCACGGCTTGCGGGCGCGGCACGAGACGGATCCAGTCGCCATGGCGCCACGCACCGGGGAACGTGTCGAAGTAACTCTCGCGCAGCCGCACGTTGCCGGGGTCGTTCCAGAAGTAGAGCGGCATCGACGGCAGCGGCGCCGCGCAGACGAGTTCACCGACCTCGTCGAGCCTCGGCCGGCCCGCGTCGTCCCATGCCTCGACCCTGGCACCAAGCGCGCGGCACTGCATCTCGCCCTCGTAGACCGGCAGGGTCGGCAGTCCGCAGACGAACGCGCCGCCGAAGTCGGTGCCGCCCGAGACAGCAGTCAACCAGAGATCGCGCTTGACCGCTGCATAGATCCAGCGATACGCATCGGACGAGAGCGGCGAGCCGGTCGACCCGAGCGCTCGCAGTGCGGCCAGATCGAATTGCCGGCCGGGTTCGATGCCGGCCTTCATGCAGTTGGCGTAGTACGCGGCGCCGGCGCCGAAGAAGTCGATGCGCTCCTCGGAGACGAAGCGCCAGAGCGCGCCGAAGTCGGGCCACGCGGGATTGCCGTCGTAGAGGCAGATCGTGCAGCCGAGCACCAACGCCGCGACCTGGCAGTTCCACATGATCCAGCCGGTGCTCGAGTACCAGTTGAAGCGGTCGCCGCAACCGATGTCGTTGTGCAGTCCGGCGCCCTTCAGCGTCTCGACCAGGATGCCCCCGTGCCCGTGCACGATCGCCTTCGGCATTCCGCTGGTGCCCGACGAATAGACGATCCATAGCGGATGGTCGAACGCGACCTGTTCGCTTGCTGCTTGGCGTTGGGACGACCGCCCGGGGTCGGTGCGGATGACATCGTTCCAGCGCAACGCGTTCGGAAGCGCGGCCGCCGGATCCAGCACCGGCACGCAGATCGCGTGCGTCAGCGACGGCAGCGCAGCGCGCAACTCCGCCACCACCTCGCGCCGGTCGTACGCCTTGCCCCCGTACCGGTAGCCGTCGCAGGCGATCAGCACCTTCGGCTCGATCTGGCGGAAGCGGTCGAGCACGGCGAGCGGGCCCATGTCCGGCGAGCAGACCGACCACACGGCGCCGATCGTCGCGACGGCAAGAAAGGCGATCACCGTCGCCGGGATGTTCGGCAGGTATGCCACCACCCGGTCGCCGGGCCGCACCCCGAACTCGCGCAGCGTCTGCGCCAGGTTCGCGACCTGAGCCTGCAATTCCTCCCAGCCGACTTCGCCGCCGTCGCCGGCCTCGTTGCGAAACACGATGGCGCTGCGTTTCGACGTGCGGTGGCGGAGCACCTGGTCGACGAAATTGAGCCGGGCGCCGGGAAACCACACCGCCCCCGGCATGCGTGCATCCGCGAGCACTCTTTCGTAGGGCCGCGATGGCCGCACGTCGAAAAACTGCCAGATCGCGCTCCAGAAGCCTTCGAGGTCGGTCACCGACCACGTCCACATCGATTCGTAGTCGGCAAAGTGCAGGCCGCGTTCGGCGCGCAGCCAGTCGCCGAAGGCGGTGATGCGCGCGTTGCCGACGCGTTCGGGCGAGGGAGTCCAGAGCACGTTCATGGTCGCAACGTCCGTCGAGCGGTGCCGAGTCTAGTACGGCCGCCCGCGAGGGCCGCGCGCGGCAGCCGGTATCGTTGCGCGATGCCCCGTCGCGTCTCGCTCGCGTTTTCCGCCTACCTGCCGCTCACCGCCTCGATGGCGCTGGTCGGTGTGTACGTCGCGCTGTCGAAGCCGCTGGTGGCCGTGCTGCCGGTGTTCACGCTCGCGTTCCTGCGCTTCGGCATCGCCGCGCTCGCGATGCTGCCGTTCACGCGGCGCGCACCGGCCGAGGCGCGGCTTTCCGCCACCGAACACCGCCTCCTGTTCGTGCAGAGCTTCTTCGGCAACTTCCTGTTTTCGATCTGCCTGCTGAGCGGGATGGCGCACACCACCGCGACCGCCGCCGGCGTGGTGCTTTCGACCCTGCCCGCCGTGGTCGCACTGCTGTCGTGGCTCGTGCTGCACGAAAGGCTGTCGCGCCGGGTGGTCGCGGCGATCGTGCTGGCCGTGGGCGGCATCACGCTGCTGCAGTTCGCCAAGTCGGATGCCGGTGCGCCGACCGCCGCATCGTGGCTCGGCAACCTGCTGATCCTCGGCGCGGTGTTCTGCGAAGCCACCTACGTGATCATCGGCAAGCGGCTCGCCGCCACCCGCACGCCGTTGCGCGTGTCCGCGCTGATCAATCTCTGGGGCCTGGTCCTGATCACGCCGTTCGGGCTCTGGCAGTTGCGTAGCGTGGATCTGGGCGCGCTCTCGGTTTCGACCTGGAGCCTGCTCGTTTTCTATTCGCTCGCTGCAAGCCTGGTCGCGGTCTGGTTGTGGATGACCGGGCTGCGCCACATTCCCGCCAACCAGGCGGGCGTGTTCACCGTGGCGCTGCCGATAGCCGCCGCCCTGGTCGGTGTCACCCTGCTCGGCGAAACGTTCACGCCGCTGCACGCGGCGGCCTTGCTGCTGGCGGCGAGCGGTGTCGTTCTGATCGCCACCTCGCGTGCCGATGCCCTCGCCGCACCGGTCTGACGCATCGAACTTGCGCTGGAGTCTTCCGTGACCCTCCCCGTTTCCTATGCCGACATCGAGGCCGCACGCGCCCGCCTGCGCGGCGTCGCTCATCGCACTCCCGTTTTCACTTCGCGCACCGCCAACGCAGCGACGGACGCGGAGCTTTTCTTCAAGTGCGAGAACCTGCAGCGCGTCGGGGCGTTCAAGTTTCGCGGCGCCTACAACGCCCTCGCGCAGTTTTCGCCGCAGCAGCGCCGCAGCGGCGTGGTGGCGTTTTCCAGCGGCAACCACGCCCAGGCCATCGCGCTGGCGGCGCGCCTGCTCGAGATTCCCGCGACGATCGTCATGCCGCTCGATGCGCCGCCGATGAAGATCGAGGCGACACGCGGGTACGGCGCCGAAATCCTCGGCTATGACCGTTACAAGGAGGATCGCGAGGCGATCGGCAGGCGCCTTGCCGCCGAACGCGGCCTGACGCTGATTCCCCCGTTCGATCACGCCCACGTCATCGCCGGCCAGGGTACGGCCGCCGCCGAGCTGATCGAGGATGTCGGCCCGCTCGACCTGCTCGTCGTCTGCGTCGGCGGCGGCGGGCTCATCTCGGGTTCGGCCGTGAGTGCGCGCAGGCTCGCGTCGGACTGCCGCGTGGTGGGTGTCGAACCGGAAGCCGGCGACGACGTGCAGCGCAGCTTTCGCGCCGGGCGCATCGAGCACATCGACGTGCCGAAGACGATCGCCGACGGCGCCCAGACCCAGCAGCCCGGCGTCCTCACCTTCGCCATCATCCAGGCGCTCGTGAGCGACATTGTCACCGTCAGCGATGCCGCGCTGGTGCGTGCAATGCGGTTTTTCGCCGCGCGCATGAAGCTGGTGGTCGAGCCGACGGGTGCGCTGGCAGCCGCCGCGGTCTTCGAGGGCAAGGTGCAGGTCGCGGGCAAGCGGGTCGGCGTCATCGTCAGCGGCGGCAACGTCGATCCGGTGCGCTACGGGCAGCTGCTTGCCGGCGGCGCTGCCTGACGCACCACGCCGCGCCGATGGCGTTGCTGACCCTGCTCGATGCCCAGCTCGCCTATGGCGACGTGCCGTTGCTCGATCGCGCCGCGTTCTCGGTCAATGGCGGCGAGCGGGTCGGGCTGATCGGGCGCAACGGCAGCGGCAAGTCCTCCCTGCTGCGCACGATCGCCCGGCTCACGAGCCTCGACGACGGCGAGCTGCACATCGCCGACGGCACGCGCGTGGCGCTGGTCGAGCAGGAGCCCCAGCTTCCTGCGGCAGCGAACCTGCGCCTGAGCCTGCTGCGGCGCGGCCATGTCGAACAGATCCACGACGAGCGCGAGCGCTGGCGCACCGAGGCGCGCATCGACGAGTACCTGCAGCGCCTTGCGCTCGACGCCGCGCGCGACCCGGAAACCTGCTCCGGGGGCGAGCGCAAGCGCGGCGCGCTCGCGCTCGCACTGGCCCTGCAGCCCGACCTGCTACTGCTCGACGAGCCGACCAACCACCTCGACATCGACGCGATCGCACGCCTCGAGGCCCTGCTGGAGAAGGGGCCGACCCTGATCGTGATCACGCACGATCGCGCGTTTCTCGATCGCATCGTCACGCGCATCGTCGAACTCGACCGCGGCGTGCTGCGTTCGTATCCCGGCAACTTCTCCGCATACCAGGCGCGCAAGCACGACGAGTTCGCGGCCGAACAGGCGGCGCACCGGCGCTTCGACAAGTTCTGGGCGCAGGAAGAGGTGTGGATCCGCAAGGGCATCGAAGCGCGGCGCACGCGCAACGCCGGACGCGTGGCACGCCTGGAGGAACTGCGGCGCGAGCGCGCCGCGCGGCGCGCTCGCAGCGGCAGCATCAAGCTCTCCCTGGATGCCGGCGCGCGTTCGGGAAAACTCGTTGCCGAACTCGAGCACGTTCACAAGAACTTCGGCAGCCTCGTCGTGGTGCGCGACCTCGACCTGCGCCTGATGCGCGGCGACCGGCTCGGCCTGATCGGTCCGAACGGCGCGGGCAAGAGCACGCTGATCCGGCTGCTGCTGGGCGAACTTGCGCCGGACGGCGGCACGATCCGCCTCGGCGCGAACGTGCAGCCAGCGTATTTTGATCAGCTGCGCGAGCCGCTCGATCCGGAGCGCACGGTGGCGGACACGATCAGCCCCGGCTCCGACTGGATCGAGGTCGGCGGCACGCGCAAGCACGTGATGACCTACCTGGGCGAGTTCCTGTTTCCACCCCGCCGGGCCGGAGTGCCCGTGAAGACGCTTTCGGGCGGCGAGCGCAATCGCCTGCTGCTCGCGCGCCTGTTCGCGCGGCCCGCCAACCTGCTGGTGCTGGACGAGCCGACCAACGACCTCGACATCGAATCGCTCGAGCTGCTCGAAGACACGCTGCAGGACTACGGCGCAACGCTGGTGCTGGTCAGCCACGACCGCGCGTTCCTCGACAACGTGGTGACCCAGACGCTGGTCGCCGAAGGCGACGGGCGCTGGCGCGAATACGTCGGCGGCTACTCCGATTGGCTGGCGCAGCGGTCAGCTCCGGCCGAGTCTGCCGCGCCGGCCGGATCGAAGGCCACGACGGCGCCCGTGCGCCGTCCCGAGCGGATCAAGCTCTCCTTCAAGGAAAAGCGCGAGCTCGAGGCACTGCCGGCGCAGATCGAAGCGCTGGAACGCGAGCAGGCGGACCTCGCCGCGCGCATGATGGCTGCGGACTATCACCGCGTCGGGGCGGAGCGCATCAAGGCCGATCGCGCGCGCACCCAGGAGATCGAGCGCACGCTCGAGGCGAGCTTCGAGCGTTGGGCGGCGTTGGAGGAGAAGGCCCGCCTGACCGACGACTGAAAGCGTTGGGTATTCTTCGCGCCGACCGGAATCGACGCTTCCGCCCATGTTTGTCGCCTTCGATGACGTCTGCAAGACCTACGACGGCCAGGTCAACGTCGTCGACCACTTGAACCTCGAGATCGCCGAGGGCGAGTTCCTGTCGCTGCTCGGGCCGTCGGGGTCCGGCAAGACCACGACCCTGCTGATGCTGGCCGGGTTCGAGCGCCCGACGGCGGGCCACATTCGCCTGCGCGGGCAGCCGATCGACGACCTGCCGCCGTACCGGCGCAATTTCGGCATGGTGTTCCAGAACTACGCGTTGTTCCCCCACATGACCGTGGCGGAAAACCTGGCGTTTCCGCTTTCGGTGCGCAAGCTCGCGCGCGTGGATATCGATGCCCGCGTGCAGCGCGCGCTCGAAATGGTGCGGTTGCCGACGCTGGCGCAGCGGCTCCCGGCACAGCTCTCGGGCGGGCAGCAGCAACGGGTGGCCATGGCGCGCGCGCTCGTCTTCGAGCCGCAGATGATCCTGATGGACGAGCCGCTCGGCGCGCTCGACCGGCAGCTGCGCGACGAGATGCAGCTCGAGCTGCGGCGCCTGCACGACCGGCTCGGCATTACCACGGTCTACGTCACGCACGACCAGGCGGAAGCGCTGACGATGTCGGATCGCATCGCGGTATTCCACCAGGGGCGCATCCAGCAGATCGCGATGCCGCAGACGCTCTACGAATCGCCGGCCAACCTCTTCGTGGCGTCGTTCGTCGGCGAGAACAATCGCTTCTCCGGCGAACTCGTTGCCAACGACGCCGGCCAGTGCGTCGCATCCGTCGCGGGGGCGCAGATCCGCGGACGCGCCGCCGCGGCAATCGGGGCGGCCGCCCCGGTGACGATTTCCGTGCGGCCGGAGCGCATTTCCATTCTCGCGTCCCCGGCGCGGGACGGCGAAAACACGTTCAGTGGGCGCGTCGAGGAGGCGATTTTTCTCGGCGACCGCGTGCGGGTGCGGATGCGCTGCGCCGCCGGGGACCTGATCGCGAACATCCCGGCGCGCGATGCAGCCAACATCCCGCAAGTCGGGGCCGTCGCGGTCGCCCAATGGCCGGCCGCGAGTACAGTGGTCTTTCCCCTTCTCGATCAGCGATGAGCTTCAGCAGGGGGTCATTCGGAGCCGCAGACGGGGAATCCCGGCGCATCGACGGGCCAGGATCCCTCGTCGCTGCGCTCCCGGGATGACAGCGAAGCGTAGTGCTGGGATTCATGGCCGATCGAATTCCCCTTTGAACCGGATCTATGCCAGCAGGCGAGGAGAGGAGCAAGCGATGAGAAAGACAAGATGGTTCGGTGCGGCCGCCGTCGCACTCGCGGTGGGCACGTGCGCGGCCGGCAGCGCGAGCGCGCGCGACCTGTCGGTGGTCTCGTGGGGCGGTGCCTATCAGGACGCGCAAAAGGAGGTTTACTTCAAGCCGTTCATGGAGAAGACCAAGGTCAGGATGGTCGACGAAAACTGGGACGGCGGGATCGGTGTCCTGCGCGCGAAGATCCAGGGCGGCGCCAACAACTGGGACGTGGTCCAGGTCGAATCGGAAGAGCTGCTGCTCGGTTGCGAAGAAGGCCTGTTCGAGAAGCTCGACTGGGGCAAGCTCGGCGGCCGCGACAAGTTCCTCAAGGATGCGGTGAACGACTGCGGCGTCGGCGCCATCGTCTACAACTTCGTGCTCGCCTACGACGGCGACCGCATCAAGGACGCGCCAAAGAGCTGGGCCGACTTCTGGGACACGAAGAAATACCCGGGCAAGCGCGCGCTGCGCAAGGGGCCGAAGACCAACCTCGAGATCGCGCTGCTCGCCGACGGTGTTCCCGCCGGTGATGTCTACCGGACACTCGCGACGCCGGCCGGCGTCGATCGCGCTTTCAACAAGCTTTCGCAGTTGAAGTCCGACCTCATCTGGTGGGAAAAGGGTTCGCAACCGCCGCAGATGCTCGCGGCCGGCGAAGCCGCGATGGTCTCCGCCTACAACGGGCGCATCGCGGCCGCGAACAAGAACGACAAGAAGAACTTCAAGATGAGCTGGCCCGGCAGCCTCTACACGATCGACTCGTGGGTGATCATGAAGGGTTCGCCGAACAGGGCGCAGGCGGAACAATTCCTTGCCTTCGTCAGCGACCCGCAGAACCAGAAGAACCTGCCGACGCACATCCCGTACGGCGTGACGCAGGTTGCGGCGACCGGGATGGTCGACCCGTCGGTGCTGCCCGACCTGCCGACGAACCCGGCCAACCTGAAGTCGGCGCTGTACATCAACGACAAGTTCTGGCTCGAGAACCTCGACAAGCTGAACCAGCGCTTCAACGCGTGGCTGGCGAAGTAGCGCCGCCCGCGCATCCCCTCCCCCGCGTGCGGGGGAGGGACCGGGTGGGGGCCGAGCTCGCACGGGCCCTTGCACGAACCGAGCGGGCGAAACGGGTCAAGGCCTTCGCGCTGATCGCCCCGCTTTTCGTGTTCCTGCTCGTTTCGTTCATCGGGCCGATCGGCGCGCTGCTCTCGAAGAGCTTCATCGACACCGACGTCGCACCGATCCTGCCGCGCACGTGCGCCGCCATCGCCCGCTGGAACGGTGAAGGTCTTCCGGACGAGGCGACATACGCCGCGCTGATCGAAGACATCCGGTCGGCGGCCGCGGCCGGCACGCTGGCGCGCGCGGCGACCCGCCTCAACTACGACATCAGCGGCTACCGGACCCTGCTCTTTTCCACCGCGCGCCGGTTGCCTGCCACGAATACGGCTCCGGCGAGCGCAATCCTTCGTTCGATCGACGACAAGTGGAGCGATCGCGAGACGTGGGGCGCGATCGCACGCGCGGCCGGACCGGCGACCTCGCTGTTCCTGCTGGCGGCTGTCGACCTGCGGCGCGATGCGTCGGGCGCGATCCTCGGCGCACCCAAGGACGAGGCGATCTTCGTGCGTGTGCTGGCGCGCACGTTCACGATCGCCGCCGGCGTGACGCTGCTTTGCCTCGCACTCGGCTATCCGCTCGCGTACGTGCTGGCGCATGCGCCGGCGCGCATCGCAAGCACGCTGCTGGTGTTCGTGCTGCTGCCGTTCTGGACCTCGCTGCTCGTGCGCACATCGGCGTGGATCGTGCTCCTGCAGCGGGAAGGCGTCGTCAACAGCGCGCTCGCGCAGGCGGGTCTCGTCCACGCGCCGTTGCCACTGCTCTTCAACCGTTTCGCGGTGTTCGTCGCCATGACGCACGTGCTGCTGCCGTTCATGGTGCTGCCCCTCTACGCCGTGATGAAGACGATCCCGGCGGTGCACACGCGGGCCGCGCTTTCGCTCGGCGCGACGCCGGGCACGGCGTTCCGGCGCGTCTACGCCCCGCAGACTCTGCCGGGCGTCGGCGCCGGTGTCCTCATGGTCTTCATCCAGGCGCTCGGTTACTACATCACCCCGGCCCTGGTCGGCGGCGCGAACGACCAGATGCTTTCGTACTTCGTCTCCTTCTATGCCGCCAAGACGATCAACTGGGGCATGGCGGGTGCGCTGTCGCTGGTGCTGCTTGCGGCGACCATGGCGCTTTATTACCTCTACGACCGGCTGGTCGGCATCGACCGCGTCCGCATGGGCTGAGCCGATGGCGCACGCCTACGAATCGCGCGCGCAACGCTGGATGCGTCACGCGCTGTGGGTCTACGTGGCCCTGGTGCTCGTGTTTCTGATGGCGCCCATTCTCGTGATCGTGCCGCTGTCCTTCTCGGCCGGATCGTTTTTGTACTTCCCGCTGCCCGGGCTCTCGTTGCGCTGGTACGCGGATTTCTTCACGTCCGATCTCTGGCTGCCATCGCTGCGCAACAGCCTGCTGGTCGGCAGCGGCGCGACCGCCCTCGCGACGACGCTCGGCACGCTGGCCGCGTTCGGCTTCTGGCGCGCGCGTTTTGCCGGACGGCGCCTCCTGTTTGCGCTGCTTCTGTCGCCGCTCGTGGTGCCGGTGATCATCGTCGCGGTGGGCGTGTATTTCGTGTTTGCCCCGCTCGGGTTGACCGACGGCTTTCTCGGACTGACGCTGGCGCATGCCGCGCTCGGTGCGCCGTTCGTGCTCGTCACCGTGCTGTCGACCCTGTCCGGGTTCGATCGCAGTCTGCTCGATGCGGCCGCGAACCTCGGTGCCGCGCCGTGGGTGGCATTTCGCCGCGTCGCGCTGCCGATCGTCTTCCCGGGCGTCTTCTCCGGTGCGCTGTTCGCGTTCGCGACGTCGTTCGACGAGGTCGTCGTCGCGCTGCTGCTGACCGGACCGGGTCAACGCACGCTGCCGCTGCAGATGTTTGCCGGCATCAACCAGGAGATCAGCCTGACCATCACGGCCGCCGGCACGTTGCTGGTCGTGCTCGCCTGTCTGCTGCTGGTCACCGCCGAAGGACTGCGCCGGCGCTCCCGACGCATGCGCGGGCGCAGCGTCGAGTAGTCGCAGTCGCGTTCGACGCCTGCTTGGGCGGCAATGCGCCGGGCTCCGCGACCTGCTCAGGCGTGTGAGAAGCTGGAGTACTAGGCCGCCTTGGCGCCAAACATGCTGCCGCACGTCGCGCGCTCGGGCGCGGTCTCCGGCAGCTTGCCGCACACCGCATCCATGGTTTCGCGCAGCCGGTCGAGCACCTCGGCCTGGTTGCTCATCTCGCTCCATTCACGGACGCGCTTGCCCAGCGTGGCGAGTGCCGTCGCGCTGCGCCCGTGGAAGGTCTCCGGCTTCGCCTCGAGTTCGCCGATCACGTTGCGCGTGGTCGATTCGATGCGCCCGGCATCCAGCGGGGCCATGTCGACCAGCGCGCGCACGTAACGTGCACCCCACTCGAGTCGCGTGGCCGGACCGCGCGAGGCTTCGTAGGCCTTGCTGTACCACTCCACCGCCGCGTCGTAATCGCCGCGCTTCTTGGCATTGGAAGCGAGGCTCAGCATGAAGTAGTAGGGCGAATGCGAGCGGTTGAGCTCCGCCTTGAGCATCGCATCGGACTCCTCCATCAGGCCGGCCTCGCGCAGCACGTACGCGGCCGCGCTGATCACGGCCTGGCGCTCGTACTTGTCGGTGGTCTCGCGTTCGGCGCGCCGTGCGGCGAAGCGCACGTCGTTGACCAGGTTGGGCGGCAGCGCGCCGTCGCCGGCGTCGAGCCGGGCAAGTTCGATGCGCCCGTCGACCGCCGACAGCCGATCGGCGCGCGACAGGGTGCCGTCGTCGCTCCAGCGCGCTAGCAGCGGATCCCACGCCTTGACGAGGCGCTCGCGTTCCGGCGCGGAAAGCTGGAGCGAGCGGGCGATATCGCTGACCGAGTCGGTGAGTGCGGAGAAGTTCTCGCGCGCGAGCGCCGGGTTGGCGAGCACCGCGTCCAGTTGCGCGAGCGCCGTCGCACGGTCGAAGGGGCGCTGGTTATCCGGCAGGTCGGCAGCGGCAGCGACCGCCTTCAACAGCAGGCGCGACTTCGCCGCAGCCTGGTCCTGCGGACAGGCCAGGGCAAGCTGCGTGAGCGTCGCCGGCACCTTGGCTTTCGGCACCACGGCCTGCTCGTCGGTGTCCCAGGAGTAGTAGGCAAGCAGGCGCCAGTCGGCTGGCGTGAGCGCCCCGCGGCCTGATTGGACCGCGGCCAGCAGGACGCTCACGGGGCGGGTGGCGTGCATGCCGAGTGCGAGCACGCGCATGTACTGGTCCGGCTCGACCTCCCCCGGCAGCCTTGTCACCTCGACGCCGTCGGCGCGGAACAGCACCATGGTCGGGTAACCGCTCACCTTGAAGCGGGTGGCGAGCGCCTGCGCGGACGGGGAGTCGCCGTCGATGTAGACAGGCACGAAACCGCGCGAGCGGGCGATGAAGTCCTGCCGGTTGAAGATGGTCGCTTTCACCTGGTTGCAGGGCGGACACCAGACCGCGCCCCAATAGAGGAACAGCGGCTTGCGCTCGCGCTTGGCCTGCGCGAACGCGGCGTCGACGTCGCCTTCGAACCACGCGATCGCATTCGACGGCGCCGCCGGTGCCGCAAGCGCGCCGCTCGCCCACAGCACGGCCGCGAGCGCGAGGAGGATCCGTTTCATGGCCGCTCCGATCATATCGGCGAAGGCTAGCCGAGGCGGGACGCAGGGCAAGCGCCGAGAAGCGGCCGCGATCCTAGCCCTTCGGGGCCTGGCGCGTGATTTCCTTGCGCAGCTCGCGCAGCTTCGTCTTGACTTTGAGCTCGTTCTCGCGCCCGATGCGCAGCAGGATCTGCTGGCCCGCCGAGGTTTCCTTCAACACCGGATCGGCGAATTCGTAGAGCACCTTGGGCTGCTCGAGGCGCATCGCCCCCGAGACCTCGGGCGTCGCGAGAAGGTGGTCGATGACGACGATCAGGCGGTCGTTGAAGTAGCCCTTCGGGTAGCCGAGGTCCCGGTATGCCTCCTGGAACAGTGGGTAGAAGTGGACGTACATCGCCGCGACCTTCTTGATGTCGAGCGATTCCATGAACCGGATGTAGGGCACGTAGCGCGCGCTGTTTTCCGGTGCGATCACCTTGCCATCCGGCGTGCCGGCCACCATGAAGACGCCGGCGGCAGGCTTCACCGGCCAGAGGTTCATCGAGACCTTGTCGCGCGGCAGGTTGTCCACGGTGGCGACGATATGGCGCACGAGCAGCTTCGAGATGATGAAATCGGGAAGCTTCCCTTGCGGGGCAAGGCCGGCAAGCGCTTCGGCCGCGGCGCTGTCGCTCTCGGCAAGCGCGGGCAGCGGCTTGGGTGCTTCGCCGGCAGCCACCGGCGCCTGCTCAATGGGATGCTGGATTGCCGGTTCGGGCTCCGGAGGGGGCGCCGCTGGCGCAGCAACCGGCGCGACCGGCAGCGGCGCAGGGGTCTGGCTCTTCCACCACCAGTATCCGCCGCCTATCACGGCGAGCACCAGCGCCGCAAAGACGATTTTCTCCAGCGTACTCATGTTCGCCTCCCGCCCGCCCGTGGAGTGGCCGCGAAATATGGGAACGTCAGGCGGCCAATTCGTTCGATTTCCGCCGAGGCCACCCCATATAAAGAAACGGGAGTTTGCCCCGATTCGATGCAATAGGTGCCTGCCGATGTGGCCGCGCAGCAAGCGACACGCGCTGACGCGGCTCGTTGCAACCACCGGTTACAAATTCAACATGTTCGACGCGCGCGAACGGTCGCCATGGTTCCACAATCAAAACGTTATCCGGGTGGCACGCTGGGAATAGTGCCGCCCGCACCCGAGGGCCAAACGATGAAGCGCCTGAGTCTTGTCCTTGCAGCCTGCGCGACGCTGCTGTCCCTGTCCGCGTTCAGCCCGTCCGCCGCGGCGGGGGGCGGTCACTACTACGGTGGCGCTCACTACCACGGTGGCTACTACCACGCCGGCTACTACCACGGCGGCCATTGTTGCTACCACGGCGGCGTCTACTTCGGCTTCGGTGTGCCTTGGCCGGGTTACTGGTATGGCGGCTATTACCCAAGCTACTACTACGGGGCGCCGCCTTACTACTATGGCTACGGTTATCCGTACTACGGCTACGGCTACCCGGCGGCTCCGGCGGGCGATCCGCAGTACACCGAGCGCAGCGACGTCGAGCAGGCGCCGCCGCCGGCGCAGCAGCAGCCGCCACAGCAGCAGCCCCAGCAGACCTGGTGGTACTGGTGCGCTAGCAGCCAGAAGTATTGGCCATATGTGAAAGAGTGCACCGGAGGTTTCGAGCGCGTTCCAGCGCAGCCGCCGGCGCCCGAAAGCAGGTGATGACATGAATCCGAAGATCCTTTCCAGCCTCGGCGTGCTGGTGGTGGCGGGATGCGTCACAGCGCCTACCGGCCCATCACTCGAGGCCTTCCCGGGCCGCAACAAGACATGGGAGCAGTTCCAGGCTGACGATGGAGCGTGTCGCGACTATGCGATCGCGAAGGCCGGCGGCAAGTCGTCGGCAGATCGTGCCAACGAGGCCGCGGTAGGCAGCGCGGCCGTGGGCACCGCGATTGGCGCGGCCGCCGGCGCGCTCATTGGCGGCAATGCCGCGGGTGCCGGCATCGGCGCCGGCATCGGCTTGATTACGGGTTCGGCGGTCGGCAGCGGCAGCGCGACGGGGTCGTACTACTCGACGCAGCGTGTCTACGACTCCGCGTACTACCAATGCATGTACGCGAAGGGCAACAAGGTGCCGACGTATGGTCGTCGTTACGTGCAGAGCGCGGAGCCGGTGCAACCCGCCTACTACCCGCCGCCGCCGTCTCAGCCCGCACCGGCCGCGAACTACGGCACAACGGTGGCGAGCCCGCCGCCCAACCTGACGTCGGAAAACATTCCGCCGCCGAACGCACCGCCGCCGCCGCAGTCGCATTGATCTGCGGCTGTCAGCGGAGTCACAGGGCGCCGCCTTGCACGGCGGCGCCGGCGAAAACCGGGCGCGATCATGCGAGGACGCTGCGCGTGCGAGTTGGCTCATTCCTGACGCCCAGGTGCGTGAACACCATGGTGTTGACAAGGCCGATCCGCCGGGCGAGCCATGCCACAACGAAGTGCGACAACACCGTCATCACGCGCGCGACGGCGCACAGCGTTGCCGGCGCCGCGCCGATGAATCCACCGCCGAACGAGTCCAGCGCCGCGCTGCCACTGCCCGGGCGATGACTGGCGTGGTACCGTTGCGACGAAGGCGATTGCTTCGATGAGAAGGCCGAGTTTGTACAGCCGTTCGAGCGGATCGCGCCCAAGGCGTGACCCGGAACCGGGCGCACAAACACAACCGTCTCAATCCGCCGCGCCAGGCCGCACGGGCCTGCGCGCCTGGCTTGGGCGCTTCGAGCGTCCGCTGCTCGTGGCGCTCGGTGCCCTGGCCGCGCTGGGACTCGTGGCCATGTACGCGCAGATGGCGCCAAAGGTGCGCGTGTTCACGCAGCGCGATATCGACCAGGCGGTGCTGCACACGCTCTCGACCAAGTCCCTTCCTTCGGCGGAGGCGCGTGCGTTCGAGAACATTCGTCGCTCCGTGGTGCGGGTCCGCAACATGGCGCCGCGCGTGGACGGCGGCCCGCCCTACGAGCAAGGCGTGGGCAGCGGCGTGGTGATCGTCGACAGCGGCGTCATCCTGACCAACCTGCACGTGGTGAGCGACGCGCAATTCCTCCGCGTGGTGTTCTTCGACGGCCTGGAGTCCGAAGCGGTCGTCATCACCAAGCAACCCGAGAACGATCTTGCGGTGCTGCGCGCGAAGACGATCCCCGATGACCTGCCCGCTGCGACGCTGCGTTCGACCGGCGACCTCGCGCCCGGCGACCACGTGGTCGCGGTCGGATTTCCGTTCGGCATCGGTCCTTCGGTCACCGCCGGCGTGATCTCCGGGCTGCGCCGCGAGTTCCGCTCGACGAACGGCGATCGCGTGCTGACGAACCTGATCCAGTTCGATGCTGCCGCCAACCCCGGCAGCTCGGGCGGACCGCTGGTCACGCTCGACGGCGAAGTGGTCGGCATCGTCACCGCCATCCTCAATCCGACGCAGGATCGTTTCTTCGTCGGCGTGGGCTTCGCCGTGCCGATCGAAAACGCCGCCACCGCGATGGGCATCCACCCCTTCTAGTACCGCCACCATCTCCACCCCGCCGTCCCCGCAGGAACAGATCGACATGGAAGAGAACCTTGCCAGCCGCAACGCCGTGGCTGCGACGATGGAACGCATCCTGTACGAGGTGAAGAAGATCGTCGTCGGGCAGGACCACTTCCTCGAGCGCGTGCTGGTCGCGACGCTTGCCCAGGGACACCTTCTGGTCGAAGGCGTCCCCGGCCTGGCGAAGACGCTGACCGTCAAGACCCTGGCGGCGACGATGCGCGGCGCGTTCCGCCGCATCCAATTCACGCCGGACCTGGTCCCGGCCGACTTGGTCGGCACGCGCATCTACAACCAGAAGTCGGGCGAGTTCACCACGTCACTGGGGCCGGTGTTCACGAACCTGCTGCTCGCAGACGAGATCAACCGTGCTCCGGCGAAGGTGCAAAGCGCGCTGCTCGAAGTGATGCAGGAGCGGCAGGTAACTATCGCCGGCGATACGCATCGGGTACCCGAACCGTTCCTCGTCATGGCGACCCAGAATCCGATCGAGACCGAAGGCACCTACCCGCTGCCGGAGGCGCAGGTCGACCGTTTCATGATGAAGATCCTGGTCGGGTATCCGAGCGAAGACGAGGAACGCGTGATCGTCGAGCGCGTCACGGGTCCCGCGACCCCGGTGGCGACGGTTGCCAGCACCGACCAGCTGTCGCAGTTGCAGCGCGAGTGTCGCAAGGGCTACGTCGACCCGGCGCTGATCGAGTACGCCGTGCGTCTCGTCGCCGCGACGCGCACGCCGGAGAAATACGGCAACAAGGACCTGGCGAAGTACATCACGTTCGGCGCGAGCCCGCGCGCGACGATCCATCTGATCGAAGCCGCGCGCGCCCTGGCTTTGCTGCGCGGGCGCGACTACGTCCTGCCGGAAGACGTGACCGATCTCGCGCCGGACGTCATCCGGCACCGGCTCGTGCTGTCCTACGAAGCGCTCGCCGACGGCATGTCGGCCGATGCGCTCATCGAGCGCATCATGCGTCGCGTGCCCGCGCCCGAGAAGCCGCTGCAGACCCATGTCAACGTCGCCGAGACCGTCGCCCAGTCCTGAGCAGATCCTGCGGCGACTGGAGTGGACCGTGCTGCGCCGCCTGGACGGCGTGCTGCACGGCGACTACCGCACGATGTTCCGCGGCAACGGTCTCGACCTCGCCGACCTGCGCGAGTACCAGTATCACGACGACGTGCGTCACATCGACTGGAACGTGACGGCGCGCCTGCAGACGCCGTATGTGCGCGAGTTTCACGAGGATCGCGAGCTTGCTGCGTGGTTCCTCGCCGACCTCAGCGGCTCGGTCGACTTCGGGTCGGGACAAGTGCGCAAGCGCTCGGTCGCGGTGGATTTCGTGGCGCTGCTCGCCCGCGTGTTGACGCGGCGGGGCAATCGCGTCGGCCTGATGATCTACGCCGACACGGTCGACGCGGTGATTCCACCGCGGGTCGGTCGCCGCCACGTGCTGCACGTCATGCGCAGGATGATGTCGCCGCTCGCGGCCGCACGCCCCGCGGGCAAACCCACGGACCTGCGCAAACTGCTGACCACGGCGCACGAGATGATCAGGCGCCGTTCGCTCATCTTCGTCGTCTCCGACTTCATCAGCGTGCCCGGATGGCACGAGCCGCTCGCGCGACTCGCGCAGCGGCACGAGGTGATCGCGATCCGCCTTTACGATCCGCTCGAGATGGAGCTGCCCGATCTCGGCATGGTCGTGATGCAGGACAACGAAACGGGTGAACAGATCTACGTCGATACGCACGACCGGGGTTTCCGCCGACGCTTTGCGGCGGCCGCGGCAAAGCGCGAGGCAGACCTGCGGGAGGGATTTCGCAACGCCGGTATCGACGCACTCGAACTGGCGACCGAGGATGACCTCGCCGATGCCGTGATGCGCTTCGCCGACCTGCGCAAGCGCCGCGGCAACCTGGCGCAGGGCGGCCGCCTGCCCGCTCACCTGGGAAGCCGCCATGTCGTTCCTGTGGCCTGAGTTCCTCTGGTCCGCGCTGCTGCTGCCCGCACTGGTCGCGGTGTACATCCTCGTGCTGCGGCGGAAGAAGAAGCTCGCACTCCATTACGCAAGCCTTTCGCTCGTGAAAGAAGCGCTGGGCTCGGGCAACCGGATCCGGCGCCACATCCCGCCCGCGCTATTGCTGACCGCGATCGCCCTGCTGGTGGTCGCGGTCGGTCGGCCGGTCGCGGTCATCACGCTGCCGACGCAACAGGAGACGATCATCCTGGCGATGGATGTCTCGGGCAGCATGCGTGCGAAGGACGTCGAGCCGAATCGCCTGGCCGCGGCGCAAAACGCCGCGCGAGCGTTCGTCAACGAGCAGCCGCGCTACGTGCGGATCGGTGTCGTCTCCTTCGCGGCCACGGCCTCGCTCGTGCAGGCGCCGACCTTGAGCCGCGAGGACGTGCTGGCGGCGATCGACCGGTTCCAGCTCCAGCGCGGGACCGCGACGGGCAGCGGCATTCTGGTTGCGCTCGCGACGCTGTTCCCGGACGGCGGATTCGACGTCAGCACGGCGATTTACGGTCGCGAGGCCGCAATACGGGGCACTCCGCTCGACGCGGCGCCGAAGAAGGAAAGGGACAAGGCCGATGTGCGGCCCGTCGCACCCGGGTCGTACACCTCGGCGGCGATCATCCTTCTGTCCGACGGCCAGCGCACCACGGGCCCGGACCCGATCGAGGCCGCAAAGCGCGCGGCCGAGCGCGGAGTGAGGATCTTCACGGTCGGCATCGGCACGGTCGACGGCGAAGTGATCGGGTTCGAAGGGTGGTCGTTCCGGGCGCAACTGGACGAGGAGACGCTGCGCGCCGTGGCGAACATCACCCAGGCCGAATATTTCTACGCCGGCAATGCCGCCGACCTCAAGAAGGTCTACCAGAGCCTGCATTCGCGCGTTGTGCTGCAAACGAAGGAGACCGAAATCACGGCGTTCTTCGCTGCGGCCGGCGCCGCGCTGGCCGTCGTCGCCGCGCTGCTATCGCTGCTGTGGTTCAACCGCATCATGTAGCTCGGAGCAGCGAGATTCGTTGCCGCTCGGAATGACACGGTCCGCGTTGCCATCCCGAAGAGCAAGCGACGAGGAATCTCGAACTCGCGTGTGCTGACAGACCCGGGTCACGTCGAGCGGAACACCGTCTCGGTATCGAAGTCCGGAGCGCGCTGCTCGGCCATGCGGGCGCGAAACAGTTGCTCGTCCGATTCGCGCAGGCGACGGCTTACCTCGCGGCCCATGTTCATCTGGATCAGCGCGAACTGCTCGGCGTCGCGCTCGAACAACCGGAGCAGGTCGGTCGGGCCGAGTGCGATCGCTTCGCAATCCGCGAGGGCGCGCACCGAGGCACTGCGCGGGAAGAAATCCATCAGCGCCATCTCGCCGAAGCAGTCACCGCGACCGAGCTCGCGCAGTTCGAACTCGCCGTCCTTCCAGGCCTTGACCACGGCGACGCGCCCGGTCTCGAGCACGTAGAGAAAATCGGCCGGATCCTTCTCGCGGAAGAAGTACTGTCCCGCCGGCACTGCTTTCACGCGCGCCTGTTCGAGCAGGAACTGCAGCGTGTCCTGCCGCAGCGCGCCAAAGACGGGCATCCGCTGAAGGAGTTCGATCCTCGTCTGCATGGCGCTGTCTCCGGGCGCGAGCATCTCGAGTGCGCAGCGTAGCGCCAAGCGCAGGTCGCGCCCACCGGCGCGACTATGCTGCCCTGCCGGACCTCTCAAGCGGGGTGATCCCATGGCACGCCTGAACTATGCCGAGCCCAACGACACGGCCATCCGCGCGTTGGTCGAGCGCATCGTCGCCGAACGCGGCAGCGTGCTGCACCTCTACCAGATGTTGCTGCACAGCCCGCCGATCGCCGAGGGCTGGCTCTCCTTGATGACGGCCGTACGGCAAAGAAGCACGCTTCCGGGCGCGCTGCGCGAACTCGTCATCATGCGCGTCGGCATCCTCAACGGCGCGGCCTACGAAGTCGAGCAGCACGCGCCGATCGCGCTCAGGGAGGGGCTCGCCCGGGAGCAGCTCGACGCCCTCGGCGATTGGGCCGCTGCGGATCGGTTCACTGCGACCGAGCGCGCCGCGCTGGCGCTGACCGATTCCATGACGCGCAACGTGCACGTCGATGCCACGGTGTTCGATGCGATCCGGTCGCATCTTCCCGCGCGACAGGTCCTCGAACTGGTGGTGACGATCGCTTCCTACAACATGGTCTCGCGCGTGCTCGAGGCGCTCGAGATCAGGTCGAGCGATGCGCGCGCCCCCGCCTACCAGCGACCGTAGTAGTGCGGGTACGGCGCGACGATGACCGGTGGCGGCACGACGTAGGCGCGGTGCGCGGGCACCGGCACCACGACGCACGCCGACAGCGCGGTCGCCGCGAGGGCTATCAATGCGAGCAGCTTGAGTCGGGAGAACATGGCACCTCCTCGTTGCATGTTTTCCGACAACGCGCGCGGGGCGCAGCCCGACGACGCGGGTGTATTGCAATTCGTAACCTGCGACAACACGTAACCGGCACGGTGCCGTCGCATGCATTCACACGCGCCGGGTCCAGTGACGCAGGGCGTACATCAGCGCGTCGAACGAACAGGGCTTGAGCATGTAGTCGTCCATGCCGGCGGCGAAGCACGCGGCGCGATCGCGCGCGCGCCCATGTGCGGTGACGGCGATGATCGGCGTCCGCCGCAACCCCTGCCCGTGCTCGATTTCGCGGATCCGTCGCGCTGCCTCGAGCCCATCCATCTCCGGCATCTGCCAATCCCTCAGCACGACGTCGAAGCGCTCGCGCGCAAATGCCTCGACGCCCCGCCGCCCGTCTCCCGCGAGCGTCACTTCGAACTCGGAACCCTCGAGGTACCCCAGCACGAGCTCCTGGTTGAGCGGGTTGTCTTCGACGACCAGCACGCGGATGGACGGCGGCGTGCCGTTCCCGAGAGTCGCTTGCATCGATTTTCCTTGTTCCTGCCAATACGTCGCCCGCTTGCCGTCGAAGGCAACCCGGAGGTCCGGTGCCGCGATGCCCGGGATTGAACGCGTCCTCCCGCACCGAGAGGTGATGCACGTCTTAACGGGAGGTTCCCGCCGCATGGCAAGCCATTGCACGTGGAGCGCACGTGATCGAGGGCCGGTCGATGGACAGGTGCCACCTGGTCATCGGCAGCCGTGCGCCGCGGCTGTCGTGCGCGGGTCGCGTGGTATGCGCTACCAACGTCGGCCTTACCGGAGTCTCCGAAAGGAGCGACGGAGTCAGCCCGCTTGGACTGTCGCGTGGGCCGTGCGGAGCGGCCGGAAGAATTCGCGAATCTCGTGCGCCAGCGCCTCCGGCTGCTCCAGGGCCGCGAAGTGCCCGCCCTTAGGCATCCGCGTCCAGCGCTGGATGTTCGTGTACATGCGTTGCGCGATCGAACGCGGCGGACGCACGATCTCGGCAGGGAACTCGGCATAGCCGGTCGGCACATCGACGGTCGCGCCCTCCGGAATCGGCCATGGCCGATGCATGCGCGCCTGATACGGCCAGAACGACGAGCCGATCGCGCCCGTCAGCCAGTAAAGAGTGATGTCGGCGAGCATCTCGTCGCGCGTGAGCGCGTTTTCAGGATTGCCGCTGCAGTCGGTCCAGGAGCGGAACTTTTCCACCAACCATGCGGCAAGACCTACCGGTGAATCGGTCAACGCGAAAGCGAGCGTCTGCGGTTTCGTGCCCTGGATCCACTGGTAACCGGTCTCCTCCTTCAGCCAGTGTTCGAGGTCGCGGAGAAAAACGCGCTCCTCGTCGGTTGGATTGACGACCGTCTTCGGATCCCGCCGCACCGCGAGCAGATTGAGATGGAGGCCCGCGAGCCGTTCCGGATGCTTGTAAGCGAGGCGCGAAGTGATGAAGGCGCCCCAGTCGCCGCCCTGGGCGCCGAACCGGCGGTAGCCCAACACGCCCGTCATCAGGTCGGCGAACGTGTCGGCGATCTCCTCGACACCGAAGCGCGGCTGGCCCGGTTTGAACGACAGCGTGTACCCGGGCAACGAGGGGGCGATGACGGTGAATGCGTCGTGCGCCGATCCGCCGTGATTGGCGGGGTCGGTGAGCAGGGGAATGAGCTTCGTGAACTCGAAGACGGAGCCGGGCCAGCCGTGCGACAGCAGGAGCGGCATCGGGCTTGGCCCTCTGCCCGGTTCGTGGATGAAATGCAGGTCGATTCCCGCCAGCGGCACGGTGAACTGGTGGAAGCGATTCAGCAGCGCCTCCTGCGCCTGCCAGCTGAATCCGACGCGCCAGTAGTCGAGCAAGGTCCGCAGATACGCCGGGCTCGTCCCGCTGGACCACGGCTCGTCCGGCGGTTCATCCGGCCACCGCGTGCGGATGAGGCGGGCACGCAGATCGGCAAGCGCCTCCGGGGGGAAACGCAGCGCAAAGGGCTTGGGAACGGCGACGGGTTGGTCCTGCATTGCGCGGCTCGATGGGTCGATCTGGCGGTGCCAGCGATATGACTCAGACGCCGCACCCCGATGAAGATTCCTCGGGCGGCCGTCTCGACGTCAGGAATGCTCCCTCGGGCGAAACAACCGTCACGAGCGTCAGAACACGAACGCGCTGGTCAGGTCTCCCGCCTTCGCCCTCGCTCCCGGCAGCAGTTCCAGATCGAACCGGCGCGTGATGAACTTGATGATCGACGTCGTGTCGTAACTGGTCTTGTCGACGAAGCCGCGCTTGGCGAACGGCGAGATGATGAGCGCGGGGATGCGCGTGCCCGGGCCCCATCGATCGCCCCAGCCAGGACCCGACGGCGGCGGGACGTGGTCCCAGAACCCGCCGTTTTCGTCGTAGGTCACGATCACCACCATCTTGCTCCACAGCGGGCTCCTGTGCAGCCGTTCGAGCAGTTGATCGATGTGTTCGTCGCCGGCGGCGACGTCCGCGTAACTCGGATGCTGGTTCAGTCGTCCCATCGGCTTGTAGAACGTGACCTGCGGCAAGGTACCGGCGTCGATCGCGGCGACCATGTCGTCGTAGTCCTTCAGGTGCTCCGCCCGGTCCGCGGTGCCGGGCGCGAAGCGCGCGTAGAAGTTGAACGGCTGATGGTGCGGCTGGAATCCGATCGCACCGGCCTTCATGCTGTAGATCACGGTGCGCTCTTCCTTCGGCGGCTTGCGCCCATCGGCAAGCGCTTGGTTGTAGCCGCCCGCGTACCAGACCCAGCTGATGCCCTTGGCGCTGAGCGTGTCGCCGATCGTCTTCGCTGTCTGCGGTGGCACCGTTCCGCCCTTGGGATCGGCGTACGCCGGATCGCCTCCTTCGGCGGGAGGTACGCCGCTTGGCTGGTACGGAGGCTGCGACGTATTGACGGTGTAGCCGTCGGGCGTGACGCGACCGTCGAACACACTTACCGGGCCATTCATGACGGACGGCGGCGAGTCGGGGCGCTTTTTCAACCGGTTCTGCTCGTCGAGCTGTGCCCGCGTGCCGGACGGGGCTGCCGTATCCACCGGCGTGCACGCGCAGATCAGCCACTGGTGATTGAGATACGAGCCGCCGAACGCACCCATGAAGAAGTGATCGGCGAGCGTGTACTGCTGGGCCCACTTCCAGACCTTCATCTTCGAGCCGTCGAAGTAGCCCATGACCCAGGCACCGACGGTGGACATCGCGACGAACTTGTTGTTGTTGCCGCCGTTGATCTGCTCTATGTTCTGGTAGTAGTTGTGGATCGGACTCGGCAGCACCTCGTCCCAGCGACGGTCCACCGGCGGCGCGTCGATGCGGAAGGGGCCGTTGGGCAGACCCTTCGGAAATGCATCGCTTGGCTTGCCATTGACGAACACCGGCGGCAGCGTCGGCAGCGGCGTGCCATCGTGGTCGAGCTGCGTCTTCTCCCCAGCGGTCGCCTTGGCAATGCCCTCGGCGCCGGGGAATAGTCCATAGAGGTGGTCGAAGCTGCGGTTCTCGGCGTAGATGACGACGATATATTCGATCTGCTTCAACCCCTCGGCGCGGCGCGCCTCGGCGTCGGGTGCGGGCCCGGTCGCACAACCGGAGATGAAAACTAGCAGCGCTGCAAGTGCCGCGGCGCCGGCTCGCAGTTTTCGCAAAACTTGCATGACTCTCCCCGATCTCGTTTTGCCACGCGCACGCTACACCCGCCCGCGCGTAAAGTGCGCGTCCGGAGGCGCGCAGCGCCCGCCCGTATCATCGAGGAGACCAGCATGACCACGCTCGTCAATCATCAGTGGCGCCTCGCCGCGCGGCCGGCCGGCGCCGTCAAGCGCAGCGACTGGAGCTTCACCGAGGAACCGGTCACGGCGCCGGCCGATGGGCAGGTGCTCGTGAAGACGCTCTACCTGTCGCTCGACCCCGCCATGCGCGGCTGGATGAACGAGGGCAAGTCCTACGTTCCGCCAGTCGGCATCGGCGAAGTCATGCGCGCCGGCGCGATCGGCGAGGTGATCGAATCGAAGGACCCGGCGTTCCGGCAGGGCGACTTCGTCAACGGAGTCACCGGCGTGCAGGAATACGCGGTCGCCACGGCAAAACAACTGGTGCGCGTCGACCCCAAGCTGGCGCCATTGCCCGTGTATCTCTCGACGCTCGGCATGCCGGGCTTCACCGCCTACTTCGGCCTGCTCGACGTGGGCAAGCCGGAAGCCGGCCAAACCGTGGTCGTTTCGGGCGCTGCCGGGGCCGTTGGTGCGGTGGTCGGGCAGATCGCACGGATCAAAGGCTGCCGCGCCATCGGCATCGCGGGCGGCGCGGACAAGTGCCGCTACCTCACGCAAGAGCTCGGCTTCGACGTCGCGATCGACTACAAGAGCGCCGACGTCAAGGCCGCGCTGCGCGATGCGTGCCCGAATGGCATCGACGTCTATTTCGACAACGTCGGCGGCGACATCCTCGACATCGCGCTGACACGCCTCGCCCGCCACGCGCGCATCGTGATCTGCGGCGCCATCTCCCAGTACAACAACACGACCCCGGTCAGGGGGCCGGCCAACTACCTTTCGTTGCTGGTCAACCGTGCTTCGATGACCGGCATGGTGGTGTTCGACTACGCGAAGCGGTATCCCGAGGCCACGCGTGAACTGGCGGCCTGGATGGCGGCGGGCAAGCTGAAGTCGCGCGAGCACGTCGTCGAGGGGCTGGCCACGTTTCCCGAGACGTTGCAGATGCTTTTCTCCGGCGCGAACCAGGGCAAGCTCGTGTTGAAGGTCGCTTCCGAGTAGGCGCCGCCATGACACTGCTCGTCGCCGGCATCGTGATTTTCTTCGGTGTTCACTCCGTGCGAATCGTCGCCGACGACTGGCGCACGCGGCAGATCGCCGCGCGCGGCGAGCGGGCCTGGAAAGGGCTCTATTCGCTCGCCTCCGCGGTGGGAATCGTGGCGCTGGGTTGGGGCTATGGGCGGACGCTCAAGGCGCCCGTCGCGGTATGGAACCCGCCGGCGTGGACACACCCGATCACCTCGGCATTGGTGCTGGTCGCGTTCGTGCTTTTCGCCGCGGCCTACGTCCGCGGCAATCGGATCAAGGCGAAGATCGGCCACCCGATGGCGGCGGGCGTGAAGACCTGGGCGTTCGCGCATCTCCTGTCGAACGGCAGCCTCGGCGACGAGCTGCTGTTCGGCGCGTTCTTCGTCTGGTCCATCCTCGCGTTCGCCGCCGCGCGGCGGCGCGATCGGGCCGCGGGCACCACTTATGCCGTGGGACCGGTGTCGAGCGACATCAAGACGGTCGCGGCCGGGATCGTGGCCTGGTTCGTGTTCGGATTCTGGCTGCACGGCTGGCTGTTCGGCGTGCGACCGTTATAAGCCCGCGCGGCGCGCGGCTCAGGTGCTGAACAGGTCCCGCGCGGCGCCCGTGAACCTCGCTTCGTGCGCGAGCAACCATCGCTTGCGCTCGATCCCGCCGCCGAACCCGGTGAGCGACCCGTCCGCCCCGATCACGCGGTGACACGGCACCACGATCGGCAGCGGATTGCTGCCATTCGCGAGCCCGACCGCCCGCGCGGCGCCCGGCTGGCCGACCCGCCGCGCGAGCTGGCCGTAGCTCAGCGTCTCGCCGTAGGGGATCCGGCGCAGCTCGCTCCAGACCTTGCGCTGGAACTCCGTTCCGCTCGCGGCCAGGGGCAGGTCGAACTCGAAGCGTTCGCCTGCGAAGTATTCGTCGAGCTGGGCGCGCGCAGCCGCGAACGCACGATCGTCGCGTTGCCATTCCCGCACCCGGTGCCGTTCGCTGCGGTGGCTCTGCATCCAGATCGCCGTGACGACCTCGCCGTCGCCCGCGAGCAGCAGTTCGCCGATCGGGCTGTCCAGCACGCTGAAAATGCTCGTCATCGCCATCCTCACGTCAGCCGCCGGCCGACATTTCCGTCCACAGATGAAGCGCCGCGTAGGCGCGCCAGGGCTGCCATTTCTGCGCGTGCTCGATCACCTTGCGCGGATGATCGAGGCGAAGCGCCTTGAGCAGGCCGAGGTCGCCCGGCGGCAACGCGTCGGCATCGCGCAGCGCACGCATCGCGATGTATTGCGCCGTCCAGGGGCCGATGCCGGGCAATTCGAGCAGCCTTTCGAGCGTCGGCGCCACCGCCCCGCCGGGTTCGAGCACGAGCTTGCCGTCGGCGACGGCACGGGCGAGCGCGCTGGCGCTCGCCGCGCGCTGCCGCGTGAGCCCGAGGTCGCGCAGGCGCTGCACGGGCGCCTGCGCGACCGCCTCTGCGGTCGGCGCGTGGCGGCGCAGTTGTGGGTACGGGGTGGCGGCCGCGGCGCCGAACGTCTCGGCAAAGCGGCTGAACAGCGTCGAGGCCGCCTTGACCGACACCTGCTGTCCCAGCACGGCACGCAACGCGAGCTCGAAGCCGTCGAACGCACCCGGCACGCGCAATCCCGGCCGGCGCCGCAGCAGACGCCGCATGCGCGCATCGTCGCGCAAGCGCTCCTCGATGATCGCCGGATTCGCGTCGAGGTCGAACATGCGGCGCAGACGGGCAAGCAACGGCGTGAGCACCGCCAGCAGGTCGACCGCGACCTCCACCTGCAATGCCGGCTTGTGCTCCAGCGGCGTTGCGCTGATCCACCCGCGCTTGCCGTGCAACGCCACGGTGCGGACGTAACGGGCGCCGTCGGCCGCTTCGACTCCTGCCGCGCCGCGCGTCACCAGGAACTCGCGCAGGGCATCCCAGGCCAACGGCGGCCGATACGCGAGCTGCAGCACGACCGATGCGTCGGCGCGCGGGGCCTGTCGCTTGCGCAATGCACCGGGATTCAGGCGGTAGCGCGACCGGAAACATGCGTTGAAGCGCCGCACGCTCGAGAATCCGCTCGCGAACGCGACTCGCGCCAGAGGCAGCGACGTCTCGGTCAACAGCTGCTTCGCGAGCAGCAGGCGGCGCGTCTGCGCCAGCTCGATCGGCGTGACCCCGTATTCGGCGATCAGCGCGCGGCGCAACTGGCGCGAACTCAGGCCGTACTCGGACGCGAGGCGCTCGCTGCCGCCGTCGTTCATTGCCCCTTCTTCGATGCGCGACGCGAGCCAGTGCGCCGCGCCGCGAACCGCGTCGACCGGCGCCACACCGCGGGCGACCCCTGGCGCGATCTCCGGCCGGCAGCGCAGGCACGGCCGGAACCCGGCGCTTTCCGCCGCCGCGGCGTTCGCGAAGAAGCGGCAGTGGTCGCGCTTCGGCGTGCGTGCGGTGCAGATCGGGCGACAGTAGATGCCCGTAGTCGACACGCCGACGAAGAAGCCGCCGTCGAACCGGCTGTCGCGCGCCTTGAGCGCCGCGTAGCAGTGCTGCGGATCGAGCCTCATGACAGCCGTTACTTTAGGCCACGGCGCCGGTGGTGTCTGGCCGTTTTCGGACATGGTCCCCGCCCCATGCCCGCGGTGTTCAGGTGCGGTTCATGTCGCGACCTTAGCTTGAACCACCGGTAGCCGCGAAATCCGCACAGTGAAGCCGAACGAATTGTCCGTCGTGCTGACCGGCGCGACCGGCGGGGTCGGCGCGGCGCTTGCGCGCCAGCTCGTGGCGCGCGGTGCGCGCGTGCTGCTGGTCGCGCGCACCGCGGCACCGTTGGCCGCGCTGGCACGCGCGCTGGCGCGGGAAGACGACAACCGTCATCGCGTCGATGCGCTCGCCGCCGACGTGACGAGCACATCGGCGCGTCGCGGGATCCGCGATGCCGCGATCGCGCGCAACGTGAACGCGCTGATCAACGCGGCGAGCTGCGGCGAACCGGGCCCGCTGCAGGCGATGGAGGGCGGCCACATCGACGCGGTGCTGCAGACCAACCTGGTCGCGCCGATCCAGCTCACGCGGTCGTTGCTTCCGCACCTGCTGCAGGCGCGCGCAGCGCGCGTCCTGAGCATCGGCGCGACACCCGGTCGCATTGCGCCTCCGGGGACGGCTGCCCTCACGGCGAGCCAGGCCGGGCTGCGGAGTTTCTGCACCGCGCTCAGGCGCGACCTCGCCGACACAACGGTGCGCGTGCAGTTCCTCGGT
Organism: Burkholderiaceae bacterium; assembly: GCA_035502095.1. Classification (GTDB taxonomy): domain Bacteria; phylum Pseudomonadota; class Gammaproteobacteria; order Burkholderiales; family Burkholderiaceae_F; genus JAKANT01. Next base: position 156,604 of record DATJUX010000026.1, on the reverse strand, counting down.
CGCTCGTCCGCCGTACGCGAATCAGCGGCGTTGCCGGACTACGTCGCGGGCGTCGCGCTGCGCATGTTGCTCGCCGGCTCCAGCGAGCGATTGCTCCATCCGAACGGCGCATGGCTCGACCGGCTGGACGCCATGGCACCGATGTGGCTCAACGACCTGCTCGACCGGAGCACCGGCACGCGCCGCCGGCGCAAGACGGCACCGACCTGATCCGCACCTCAGGCTGGCACGAGCCCGGCGCGACGGCGCACCTCGACACGCAGCCCGGCCGGCGCTTCCTTCGCGCCCATTCGGTTGCCGAACCGGACTTCCAGTCCATGCAGCGCGGCGATCCGGCGCACGATCGAAAGACCCAGCCCGCTACCGCTTTCACTTTGCCCCGCCGCGCGATGAAACCGGTCGCCCAGCCGAAGGATCTGCTCGGCCGGCACGCCGCCGCCCTGGTCTTCGACGACGATGCGATCGGGCTCGAAGAACACGTGCACATGGCTGCCGATCGGCGAATAACGCAGGGCGTTGTCGATCAGGTTGCGCAGTAACGTACTAAGCAGGGTTTCGTCACCGAGCAGCGGCAGCGGAGCGGCCGCGCCCGCGGAGTCGTCGGGCCAATGCACTTCGACTTCGCTGCCACGCGTCTCGATCATGGGAAGGCAGGCCGACAACGCGTTGCCGACGACGTTCGGCCACACCACCGCCTGCTTCATCGCGGTCGTCTGCGTGCTCTCGGCGCCGGCGAGCGCGAGCAGTTGCACGACCAGGTGGCTGAGGCGTTCGATGCCGACCCCGACCTGGTTCAAGGCGTGCTTGCGCGCCTCGTCGCTGGGCGCGACCTGGGCGGCCTCCCACTGTGCGCGCAGCGCGGCCAGCGGTGTGCGCAGCTCGTGGGCAGCGTCCGCCGTGAGGCGCCGTTCGTTCTCCAGCGCGACGCCGATGCGCTGGAACAGACGATTCAGCGCGGCGAGCATCGGCTGCAGGTCGTCGGGAAGCTTGTTCCCGTGCATCGGGCGCAGGTCCTCGGCGCCACGCGACTCCAGGTCATGCGCCAGCTCGCGCACCGGGCGCACGGCGTGCCGCACCGACAAGGCGATCACCGCAAGCAGCAGCGGCAACGTGACCGCCCATGGCAGCAGCTGGCTCTTCAGCAGGTCGGTGAGCAGCTCGTCGCGTTCCTTGAGCTCCTGGCCGACGGCGACGACGCGTGTGCCGTCGTCCGACGGAAGGTAGTACAAGCGCCAGACCTCGCCCCCGATCGTGGCGTCGACGAACCCGTGCATGCCGGGCACGAAGGGCAGCTGCGCGCCTTCGCGGTCGAACAACAGCTTCGTTCCGGAAGCATCCCACACTGCAATCGAAAGATCGTCGAGGTCGGCCGCGCCGCGGGTGGCCTCGACGGGGGCCTTCAACCGGGTTGGCAGCAGATTCGCGGAGGGCAGCACCGACGCAACCTGCTGCGCCAGGCGCACCTGCTGCGTATCGAACAGCTCGTTGATCTCGTAGCCCGCGTGCAGCACGCTGTACCCGAACGCCGCCAGCCACATCAGCGGCACCCCGATCAACAGCGGGATCAGCAGGCGCCGTTGCAGCGTCATGAGCTCGGCTTCACCGCCGGCGGGCCGAGCGCATAACCGACGCCGCGCACGGTGCGAACGATTTCGGGCGCGATCTTGCGGCGCAGGTTGTAGACGAACACCTCGATCGCGTTGCTTTCCAGTTCGTCGCCCCAGCCGTACATCTTCTCGAGGATCTGCGTCTTCGACATCACGCGGTCCGGGTTCGCCAGCAGCAGTTCGAGCAGCGCGAGCTCGCGGCTGGTAAGGACCACGGTTTCGCCGTTCCAGACCACCGACTTCGAGGCCGGGTTGTATTCGAGGCCACCGTGGCGCCAGGTCGGCTCCGGGCGCCCGCGGGCGCGCCGCGTGATCGCGCGCAGCCGCGCGCCGAGCTCCTGCAGCGCGACGGGCTTCACGAGGTAGTCGTCGGCGCCCGCGTCGAGGCCGGCGATCCGGCTCGATACCGCATCGCGCGCGGTGAGCACGAGCACCGGCGTGGTCGAGCCGCCAGCGCGCATGCGCTGGAGGAATTCCATGCCGTCTTCGCCCGGCAGTCCGAGGTCGAGAATGATCGCGTCGTACGGGGCATTTTCCAGCGCATGCGCGCCGCTCCTGGTTTCCCTGAACCAGTCGACGGCAAAACCAAGCGCGCTCAAACCGCTCGCGAGCCCGTCGCCGAGCAGGCCGTCGTCCTCGATGATCAGCACACGCATTTGCAGGACCGACGTGCTTTGCCTAGTCGTACGCCCCACCGATGATCGAGTCGATACGCTGGAGCACGCCTGTGTCGATCTGCGCCGCGATCTCGGTGGCGCCCATGTTTTCGCGTACCTGTGCGGTGCGGCTCGCGCCGGTGATGACCGTGCTCACGTGGGGATTCTTCAGGCACCAGGCCAGCGCGAGCTGCGCGAGCGAGCAGCCGAGATCGTCGGCGACTGCAGCCAGTTCGCCGACGATGTTGTTGCGGGTCGGATCGATCAGACGCTCGCGCAGGAACGCGTAGTTCTCCAGCGTGCCGCGCGAGCCGGCCGGGATCCCGTCGCGGTACTTGCCGGTGAGGAGACCGCTCGCCAGCGGACTCCAGGTCGTAAGCCCGATGCCGAGCTCGGCGTACAGCCGCGCGTACTCGCGCTCCACCCGCTGGCGATGGAACAGGTTGTACTGCGGCTGCTCCATCACCGGCTTGTGCAGGTGATGGCGCTCGGAGACCTCCCATGCGGCGCGCACTTCGTCCGCGCTCCACTCGCTGGTTCCCCAGTACGTCGCGCGCCCCGACGTGACGATGTCGTGCATCGCCCACACGGTCTCCTCGATCGGCGTGTTCGGATCCGCGCGGTGGCAGAACACCAGGTCGACGTAATCGAGCGACAAGCGCGAGAGCGACCCATCGATCGCCTGCATGAGGTACTTGCGGTTGAGCGTGTTCTTCTCGTTCGGCCCGTCGCCAAGGCCCCAGAAGAACTTGGTCGAGATCACCAACCGGCTACGCGGCCAGCCGAGTTCCTTCAGCACCGCGCCCATGATCCGCTCCGACTCGCCGCGCGCGTAGATCTCGGCGTTGTCGAAGAAGTTGACGCCGGCATCCCAGGCGGCGGCCATGCACTCGCGCGCCGCCCGGTTGTCCAGCTGGTTGCCGTACGTCACCCACGACCCGAACGAAAGCTCGCTGACAAGCAGGCCGGACCGGCCGAGGCGACGGTAGTTCAAGGCTGTCTCCCGGTGAGAGAGACGATTGTGCCTCGCTCCTCGTTCGGGCGCAGGAGGACAGCCCGCAGGGCCTACAGGACCGGCGCCGCGACAAGCGCGCGCGGGAACTCCCGCGGCAGGTCCTTGCGCAGCTTGCCGCGTGCGCGGTGCAGGAGAACATGGACGTGGTTGTCGTTGATGCCGAGATAGTCGCTTACGGCCTGCGTCGGCCACTCGGTCACGTCGCGCAGCCAGAACACGGTGCGCTCGCGGTGCGGAAGCTGCTTCAGGCTCGCGCGCAGCATCTTCCAGAATTTCGCGGTGTCGATCTCCCGGCTCTCGTCGGGCGCCGGCGCCTGGCGGTCGGCCTCGCCCTCGAGGGTGGCCTCGTCGCACGGCGTCTCGCGTCCGCGCGCGCGATGGATGTCGGTGATCTTGTGCTGCAGGATTCCGATCGCGTAGGTCTCGAGTGCCGATTCGCCGCGAAAACGGTCGGGCGCGGCGAGCATCGCGATCAACGCTTCCTGGGCGGCGTCCTCCGCGGCGTGGCCGTCGTTCAGACAGCGGCGCGCGTAGGCAACCAGGCGACGGCGTAGGTGATCGATCCGTTCGGAATCGAGACTGTGCAGGGACATCGGGCGCTCCGTTGGTGGTCGCCGCGCCGGGAAATCCGGCGTGCGATCGATGGACGCCAGTCTTCATGCCAAAGATCACGCAAGTCTCACGCGAGGCGGGAGAATTGTTCAATTCGGCGCCAAATGTCGTCACGCTCTCTCCGCCGCCGGGTTGCTGTAAGGTCCCGGGGGTCGGCGCCGACCAATGCCGTTGGCGCTGCACGGGCGTGCATCGGCGCGCCCAAGCCCGTCATGCTCGAGTCGATCCTCATCGTCGAAGACCAGCGCGATCTTGCCGAACTGGCCGCCCTGCACCTGGGCGAGATCGCCCGTGACGTGAGGGTGTGCGGCGACGGTCCCTCCGCGTTGCGCGAGGTGCAGAGCCGCGCGCCGGACCTGGTCGTGCTCGATCTCGGCCTGCCGGGACTGGATGGCCTGGAGGTGTGTCGCCGGTTGCGCGCGCTGCCACGTTACATCCCGGTGCTGATGCTCACCGCTCGCGGCAGCGACGCTGAACGGGTCCTCGGGCTGGAAACCGGCGCCGACGACTACCTCGTCAAGCCCTTCAACGTGCTCGAACTGGTCGCGCGCGCGAAGGCGATCGTGCGCCGCATGGAAGGGCTGGCGCGGACCGGCGCCCAGGCTGCCGCGATCAGCTTCGGCGACCTCGCGATCGACCCCGCGCGCCGCAGCGTGAGCGTCGGCGGCCGCGAGATCGAGCTCACCGCGAAAGAGTTCGACCTGCTGCTGCACTTCGCGCGTCATCCCGGGCGCGTGTTCTCGCGGGAGCAACTGCTCGATTCCGTCTGGGGCGGCGCGCACGCAGGCTACGCGCACACCGTGAACTCGCACATCAACCGGCTGCGCGCCAAGCTCGAAACCGATCCAGCCAACCCGCACTACCTGCGCACGGTGTGGGGCGTGGGATACAAGTTCGCCGATGACCCACCACGCCGCGCCGGGTGACCCGCCCCGATGCGCCCGGCGCTGTTCGACCAGTTGTACGTGCGGCTGGCGCTCGCGCTGGTGGCGCTCTTCGCGTTGCTCGGGGTCGCATTCGCGCTGATCCTGACGAACTTCGAATCGATGTACCGCGAGGAAATGACGCAGCGCGCCAACGCGGAGCTGGCGCAGACGCTCGCGCGCGAACATCACACGATCAGCGGCGTCCTAGACGCCCATGCGTTCGCGGACGTGCTTTCGTACGTGAAGCGCCTCAATCCGGATGTCGACGTCTATCTGCTCGACGAACGTGGCGCGGTCCAGGCGCATTCCGATCCGCAGGGTCAGCTCCCGCAGCCGCAGGTGGATCTCGGGCCGGTGCGCCAGTTCATCGCCCGCGAACGCTCGATGCCCCTGCACGGCACCGATCCGCGCGATGCCGGCCGCACGACGATCTTTTCGGCGGCGCCGATCGGCAGCCCGGCCAATCCGATGGGGTACGTGTATGTGGTCCTGGGCCAGTCCGACGCCGCACACCGGGCGATGGCGGCGTCGCGCGGCTACGTCGTGCCGCTGATCCTGGGAGCGCTGGTCACGAGCCTGCTGTTCGCGCTGGTTGCCGCGCTGGTGCTGTTTCGTGTCCTCACCGGGCGCTTGCGCCGCCTGACGGCGGCCGTCGAGGCGTTTCGGGCCAACGGCTTTACGGCGCCGCCGCTGCTGCCCCCGGCGCCGCGTGCGCCGGATGAAATCGCGCGGCTGGCCATGGTGTTCGGCGAGATCGGCGACCGCATGGTCGCGCAGCTCAAGCAGTTGCGCTCGATCGACGAGGGGCGGCGCACGGCGGTGCTCAACGCGTCGCACGACCTGCGTACGCCGCTCGCGGCCTTGCGCGGGTACTTGCAGACGCTGTTGATGAAGGGCGACGTGCTGCCCGAAACGCAGCAGCGCCACTATCTCGAGATCGCAAACAGACATGCGGAACGCTTGGCGCGGCTGGTGGAACAGATGTTCGAACTCGCCAAGCTCGATGCCCCCGAGACCGAACCCAGGCGGGAGGCGTTTTCGCTCCCGGAGCTCGTGAGCGACATCGGCCAGAAGTACCGCTTGTCGGCCGACAGCCGGGGAGTCAAGCTGGAAGTGGCGACCGATCCGTCCGCGCCGATGGTCTGGGCGGATATCGCGATGGTCGAGCGACTGATCGAAAACCTGGTCGAGAACGCACTGAAGTTCACGCCGGCCGGCGGTTCGGTCGTCCTGAAGGCGACGGGAACCGCGGATGGTGCGGCGCTCACGGTCGCCGACACCGGCTGCGGCATTGCACCCGAGGACCTGCCGCACGTATTCGAGCGCTTCTACAGGGCGGCTCAGCCCGGGCGAGATGGGTCGGCTGGGTTAGGGCTCGCTATCGTGAAACGTGTGGCGGAGCTTCATGACGCGACGTTGAGCGTACGAAGCACGGTGGGAGCGGGGACGACGATCGAGGCGCGGTTTGGGGGAGGTAGCCGCTAGCAGAAAAGTGATCGCTCGAGATTTGTCGGACAAAGCAAAAGGGGCCATCCAGCCCCTTTTTGGATCGAGCTACTTGTCTCAGTAGCCGAGGTCAATGATCCCGGCGCCGCCGCCGATCCACTGAAGATCGGCCTCGGACAACTCGACGACCGACGTCTCTTCTTCCTGGGCAACTTCAGCGACTTGCTCTTGGCTTTGAAGCATTCCGACCTCCCCGGGTTGGTGTGTAAGTTCTGAAGTGGTGCTAAAGAACCTACCAAATCGACCGATTGACTCGGTTAGGCGGAATATAGCCTCGGACTAGGCTGGCGTGGCAAGCGCCGGGGCCGCGGTTCGGTCTTGATTGATGGATCTAAGCAACACTCCCTTGCAAACCGTCCTCGACCGAATCCCCTCTGGCGCTTCGCCGGAGTTACTGGACCGGTTAGGAGAGCTGCTTCGCGCCGAGCTCGCCGCCCCATCAAGCGACACAGGCCTCTTAATCGAGGCGGCATACAACGCTCTGCAGCAAGTTCCCTCAACCCTCGTCTGCGCCGGTCGCGTGTCGTGTTTGTTGGGAGTCATGACCCACTACTACCGGGCTGCCCAACCCGATGCCGGGCTGGCGCCTGCACGTGATGCGGTTGAAATTGCCCGACGCCTTGGCGATCCGAGCTGGCTCTGCAAAGCGCTGAAATGTCTTGGCGGTGTGCTTGCGGACACGCGCGACATACCGAACGCGATCGAGTGCTACGCCGAAGCGATTGAAATCGCGCGCCGCCTTGGAGACGTGACTCAGGAGTGTGCTCTATGGCTCAACACAGGCGTGGCCTACTACTACTCGGCACATTACGCCGACGCGGTGGCGTGCTACGAACGAGTCATCGAAATTGCGGGACCGTCGGCGCAACTGCAAGCTACCCGGCGTTCGGCGTTGAGCAACATTGCCGGGGCGGCACTGTTCCTCGGCGACGCGGGCCGTGGATTGAACGCGATCCAGCAGGTGATCAAGGAATCATGTCCACCAGAGACCGCGGCAGACATGTTGGTTCAGGTGTTTCACGAGCACCACTACACGCGGTTGTTACTCGAGGTCGGCCTGGTTGACCAGGCTCGCGAGCGCGCGAAACTCGCCAAGGAGGTAGCGGAACGTTCGCGTTCCGCGCGTGCCGAGGTGCTGGCAGCAATCGCCGAGGGGTTGACCGAGGTCCATTCGGGCAACACCGATATCGGACTCACGAGGCTGAAGCGCGCCCTTGAACGGGCACGTAGCGACATGCCCGGAATGCTGCACGATGCCTTGCCCGCTCTGATCAAAGGCTACGAGGCGGCAGGCCAACCCGACGCGGCATTGGTCTACCTGCGCGAAATGAAGCGACTGCATCAGGACGGTCGCGAGGCCCAGGTCCTGATGCATCACAGCCAGTATCAACGCCGCATCGATGCATCGCTCGACAACGATGCGAAGCTCACACTGGATCTGCACCAATCCGTCCTGCGCGGCCAGCTCTCCGACCGCGACCTGATGCGCTCGCGCACGGCGATGCTTGAGCAGCAATCCGTCGCCGCCGAACTGCACGACGACACCACCGGCGAACATTGCTATCGGGTCGGGCGCATGTCGTCGCTGCTCGCGCGCGAGTACGGCGTCGACGACCATACGTGCTTCCTGATCGACCTCGCGGCGCGCATGCACGACATCGGCAAGCTCGCAGTGCCCGATGCGATCCTGCTCAAGCCCGGCAAGCTCACCCCGCAGGAACGCGCGATCATGGAGACGCACACGACCTCGGGGGCGGAGCTGCTCGCCAAGTCGAACGTGCCGCAGATGTACGTCGCCGAGGAGATCGCGCGCCACCATCACGAGCGCTTCGACGGCACCGGCTATCCGGCGCGGCTGAAGGGTTCGATGATCCCGCTCGCCGCGCGCATCACGGCGCTCGCCGACGTGTTCGACGCGCTCACTCACGTGCGCCCTTACAAGCACGCGTGGACGGTCGAAGACTCGCTGCGCGAGATCGCGTCGCTGCGCGGCAAGCACTTCGACCCAGAGCTCACCGATCTCTTTCTCGCCCTGGTTCCGCGGTTGCAGCGCGAAAAGGGCGACCTGGACGCGTACCTGGCCGAGGAGGCGCAGAACTCGCCCTTCATCCGCGCACGCCGCCAGATCGCGGCCGCGCTCAAGAAAGACGTCAACGACCTGTTCGACACGCGCCGCTAGAGCGGCGCGCCGTGTGACCTGAACCTTCCGCCCGCACTATCCGTGCGGATGCTTGTGGATCGGATCCACCCAGTAGACCGCTTCGGGTTGCTCCACGGGCGTGATGTCGAGATTGACCACCACGGCTTCGTTGTCGCTGCGCACCAGCACGCACTCCAGCTGCTCCGACCGGCTGGCATTGATCTCCTGGTGCGGCACGTACGGGGGCACGTAGATGAAATCGCCCGCTTCGGCTTCGGCCGTGAACTCGAGGTGCTCGCCCCAGCGCATGCGCGCCTTGCCGCGCACGACGTAGATCACGCTCTCGAGCGGCCCGTGATGGTGCGCGCCGGTTTTGGCGTTGGCGTGGATCGTGACCGTCCCGGCCCAGATTTTCTGGGCGCCGACGCGCGCGTAGTTGATCGCGGCCTGCCGGTTCATGCCGGGCGTCTGTGCCGTATTGGGATCGAGCTGGTCGGCCTTGATGACCCGGACACCCTGCTGGCGCCAGTCCGGCTTCGCGTCTGCAGCTTGCACGGCAGTCTCCCGATGCGTATCGGGTCAAGGGTACGCCGATGCGGGATCCGGCGAAAAAACTCTTCCTACACTGTCGATTCCGGCCGCCGCGTCCGTCATGGTGACAGGCGGGCGAATCTTCGCGTTCCGCCACTTCCCCCGAAGGAGGCTTCGATGCAATACATTATCCTGATCTATGGCGACGAAAAGGCGTACGCCGCCGCCCCGAAAGCCGCGATCGAGCAGATGCACGCGGCGCACATGCAATACGGCAAGGAAATGACCGAGAAGAAGGTGATGGTCGGCGGCTCCCAGCTCGCGCCGACTTCGAGCGCGACGACGCTGCGACTGGCGGCCGGCAAGGTGGTGGCAACCGACGGTCCATTCGCGGAGACGAAGGAACAGCTCGGTGGCTACTACCTCATCGAGTGCGCCAACCTCGACGAGGCGCTCAAGTGGGCGGGCCGCTGCCCCTCGATCCAGGGCGGGACGATCGAACTGCGCCCGCTGATCAAACATTCGATGTAGCCGCGTTTCGGCGGCCATCGCCGTGCAAGGCGCGATCTTCGCCCGCCTGATGCGCGAGGAGTACGGCAAGGTCCTTGCCGTGCTCGCGCGGCGCTGCGGCGACCTCGACCTGGCCGAGGATGTGCTCGCCGAGGCGCTCGCGCGCGCGGCGGAGCGCTGGCCGCGCGAAGGCGAACCTGACCAGCCTGCGGCATGGCTGACCACGGTCGCCCGCAACCTGCTCGTCGACCGTGCGCGCACGAGTCCGTTCGAAGTCGAATGGACCGACGACATAGCCGCGCAGGCGGAGCAGGTCGAGGAAGATGCTCCGCCGGAACATGCCGATTTCGCACTTGAAGACGACCGGCTGCGCCTCCTGTTCGTCTGCTGCCACCCGTCCCTGAACCAGGAAAGCCGGATGGCGCTGGCGTTGCGCACCCTGTGTGGCCTGACCACGCGCGAGATCGCACGGGCGTTCGTGCAGGACGAATGCGCCACCGCTCAACGCCTGGTGCGCGCGAAGCGCAAGATTCGCGAAGCAAGGATTCCGTTCGAGGTACCCGCCATCGCGCAGCTGCCCGAGCGGATCGACACGGTCCTGGCGGTGATCTACCTGCTCTTCAACGAGGGCTACCTCGCGCACGAGACCGAACCGCCGGTGCGCACGGATCTCTGCGAGCAGGCGATCCGCCTGGGAAAGCTCGCCTGCGACCTGGTGCGGCGTCACGTCGAGGCGCAGGCTTTGGTCGCGCTGATGCTGCTGCAGCACGCACGGCGCGCCGCTCGCGTGCGCGACGGCGAGCTGGTGCCGATGGAGGACCAGGACCGCAGCCTGTGGCAGGCCGGGGACGTGCGCGCCGGGCTCGCGTGGCTCGATGACGCCATTGCATGTCACCGCGCGTTGCATGGTCCGCCGCGCCCTTACCTGTTGCAGGCAGCCATCGCGGCGTTGCACGCGCGCGCCGGATCGTCGGAGCAGACCGACTGGCCGCAGATCGCTGCGCTGTACGATGGACTGCTCGCAATCCTGCCGTCGCCCGTGGTCGAGCTGAATGGCGCGGTGGCGCACGCAATGGCGACAGGCCCGCAGGAAGGACTGCGCCGCATTGCGCGCCTGGAGCAGCGCGGCGAACTCTCCGGATACCACCTGCTTCCCGCGGCGCGGGCCGATCTCCTGCGTCGCGCGGGCGACATCGACGCGGCACGTGACGCCTACCGGCGCGCGCTCGCGCTCGCAACGCAACCGCTGGAGCGCCGCTACCTCGAGCGCAGGCTGCACGAGCTTGCCGGCTGAGACCTCAATAGAATCGTCGGGGGCCTTTCGCTGGAGACTCCCGTGTGCAGGAATATCCGGACGCTCTTCAACTTCGATCCGCCGGTGACGGCGGAAGAAATCCGCGCGGCATCGCTGCAGTTCGTGCGCAAGCTCAGCGGCTTCAACAAGCCGTCCAAATCGAACGAGGCCGCCTTTCTCGCGGCGATCGACGAAGTCGCCGCGGCGTCGGGGCGCCTGCTGCGGTCGCTGCAGACGACGGCGCCGCCGCGCGACCGGGCGGCCGAGGCGCTCAAGGCGCGTGCGCGCGCCGCGCAACGGTTCGCGACGGCGCGATGAAGCCGGAACGCGCGTTCGCCGCCGACCCTGCCTGGCTGAAGGCGCAGCCGGCGCAGACCGCACTCGCGCTGCCCGCGCACTGTTACGTCGATCCCGCTTTCCACCCGTTCGAACGCGACACGGTTTTCGCCCACAGCTGGCAGTTGGTTGCGCGCGCGGAGCAGGTCGCCCGCCCGGGAGACCATGTCGTGGCCGAGATCGGCGGCGTGCCGCTCGTCATCGTGCGCGGCGACGACGACTTGCTGCGCGCGCTGCACAACGTTTGCCGCCACCGCGCAGGTCCGGTGGCAACATGCGACGGCACCAGCGCGCGTTCGCTGACGTGCAGGTATCACGGCTGGACCTATGCACTCGACGGAACCCTGCGCGGCGCACCCGAGATGGGACGTGCGCCCGAGTTCGATGTGGCGTCGATCCGGCTTCCGCAGGCGCAGGTAACGCAATGGCGCGGACTCGTCTTCGCGGCACTCGCGACGGCACCGCCATTCGACGCGCTAGTTGCGGATATCGACGTGCGCCTTCCCGCAAGCCTGCCGCTGGCGTTCGCGCACCGAGCGAGCTACGACATTGCCTGCGACTGGAAGGTCTACGTCGACAATTTCCTCGAGGGCTATCACCTGCCGCAAGTGCACCCGGAGCTGAATGCGCTGCTCGACTACCGCAGCTACACGACCGAACTCGCTGCATGGTTCGTCCTGCAGTCGAGCCCGCTGGAGCGCGGCAATGCGCTCTACGGCGCGGGAGACGCGCTCTACTACTGGCTGTATCCGAACACGATGCTCAACGTGCTGCCCGGGCGATTGCAGACGAATCGGGTCCTGCCGCTGGGGACCGGGCGCTGCCGGGTCGAGTTCGACTTCTTCTACGCGGCGACCGACCGCACCGACCGGGCCGGCGACTCGCAGTTCAGCGACCTCGTGCAGCAGGAAGACATCGCGATCTGCGAGGCCGTGCAGCGGGGTCTCGGGTCGGGTTCATATGTCGCGGGCCGCCTCAATCCCACCCGCGAGCTAGGGGTTTGGCACTTCCATGAGCTATTGCGCACCTCGTATCGCGCCGCAATGCCGTCGTGACGCGCGCGCCGCTGATACCATCGAATCGATCTCAACCACCGTGCGGAGCGTTCCATGACGCGCATGTTTGCCGAGCTGGCTCCATATGCAGGCGAGACGGGAACTCCGGTTTCGCAGAGGATCCGCGAGCGGCTGCGCGAAGCGCATCAGCGTTTCCACGCGAACGACAACATCTCGGCGTACATCCACGAGGGCGAGCTGGACGCGCTGCTGGCCGAGGTCGCGGAGAAGATGCGCGGCGTGCTCGACTCGCTCGTGATCGACACCGAAAGCGATCACAACACGGTCGAGACGGCGGAGCGTGTCGCGCGCATGTACCTGAAGGAGGTCTTTCGCGGCCGTTACGTCGCCGAGCCGGCGGTGACCGAATTTCCCAACATCGAGCGCCTGAACGAGCTGATGATCATCGGGCCGGTGACGGTGCGCAGCGCATGTTCGCACCACCTCTGCCCGATCATCGGCCGCGTCTGGATCGGCGTCATGCCGAACCAGGACTCGAACCTGATCGGCCTATCGAAGTACGCCCGGCTGGTCGGCTGGGTCATGACGCGGCCGCAGATCCAGGAGGAGGCCGTCACGCAGGTCGCCGACCTGCTGCACGACAAGCTGAAGCCCGACGGGCTGGCGATCGTGATGGAAGCCGATCACTACTGCATGCAATGGCGCGGCGTGAAGGACATGGAATCGAAGATGGTCAACAGCGTCATGCGCGGCGCCTTCCTGACCAACGCCAGCCTGCGGCGCGAGTTCCTCGCCCTGATGAAGAACGGCCGCGGTTGACGGCGACGGGAGCGGACATGTTCGAGGCGACGATTGCCGGCAGCCTGCCGAAGCCGTTCTGGCTGGCCGAGACCAACAAACTTTGGCCGCAATGGAAGGCGAGCGGCGACGAACTGGCGACGGCCAAGCGCGACGCGACGCTGCTCTGGTTGAAGGCGCAGGAGGACGCGGGCCTCGATATCGTCACCGACGGCGAACAGTCGCGCCAGCACTTCGTGCATGGTTTCCTCGAGGCGGTCGAGGGCATCGACTTCGTGCACAAGGTCGAGATGGGCATCCGCGCCGATCGCTACAAGGCGATGGTGCCGCAGGTGATCGGTCCGCTGCGGCTGAAGGGGCGTGTACACGCCACCGAAGCGAAGCTGGCGCGCGCGCATACGCTGCGCAAGCTCAAGTTCACGTTGCCCGGCCCGATGACGATCGTCGATACAGTCGCCGACCGTCACTACGGCGACAAGGTGAAACTCGCGTTTGCGTTCGCCGACCTGCTGAACCAGGAAGCGCGCGCCTTGCAGGCCGACGGCGTGGACGTCATCCAGTTCGACGAGCCGGCGTTCAACGTTTACATGGACGACGTCGTCGAATGGGGCATCGCGGCGCTGCATCGCGCAATCACCGGGCTCACCTGCACCACCGCGGTCCACATCTGCTACGGCTATGGCATCAAGGCCAACATCGACTGGAAGGCGACACTTGGCTCCGAGTGGCGCCAATACGAGGCGATCTTCCCGGCGCTCGCGCGCAGCCGCATCGAGCAGGTGTCGCTCGAATGCAGGAACTCGCACGTGCCGCCCGACCTGATGGCACTGCTGGCGGGCAAGGACGTGCTCGTCGGCGTGATCGACGTGGCGAGCGAGCAGGTGGAGACGCCGCACGACGTCGCCGACACGATCGGCCGCGCGCTTCAGTTCGTCCCGAAGGAACGTTTGTTCGCGTGCACCAACTGCGGCATGGCGCCGATGGCGCGCGAGACAGCACTGGCGAAGCTCGCCGCGCTGACGCAAGGCACGCAGCTCGCGCGCGAGCGGTACGCGTAGCCCGCATTACGCAGGGCGTGCCATTGCGAGCCGCCGGCGAGGGATCTCGTATTCAACTGCAATGCACGCTCAGCGCGACAGGTCAAGGCCAAGCGGTCGCTCGCGGGCGTCGTGCAGCAGGCGTGAACCCGAAGAGCGGCCTCCCCCCGGATCGAGCAGCGCAGGGCAGTCGATGCGAAGCATCGACCGCCGACGTCTGCACCCGGAGCGGTACCGCCTGTCGCGCCGAGCGTGCTCTGACCTACGCAGTGGCGACGCAGACGCCGATCGTTGCGCCGGGATTCATCGCCTGCGGCTCGGAGCGACGGGGGCCCGCTCGAACCGAGGCAAGGTAGTCTGCCGCCCTTCGCCTCAGCCGTACGTCGGGAACCGTGCCGCGATTGCACGGACACCGGCGCGGACTCTCTCCTCGTTGGCACCGTTGTCGCCCGGCACCTTGCGCAGCCCTTCGAGGACCTCGGCGATCAGGTCGCCGATGGTCTCGAAATCGTCGCCTTCGAGACCCCGCGTCGTCGCCCCGGAAACGCCGAAGCGCAGCCCGGACATGACCTTCAGGTCGGCCGTATCAGCGGGAATCGGATTCATGTTCGCGATGATGCCGGCGCGCTCCAGGCTCTGGGCCGCCGGCGCACCGGTGAGGTCCTTCGCGCGCAGGTCGACGAGCATCAACGGCGTGTCGGTGCCGCCGCCGACGAGGTCGAAGCCGCGGCTCTGCAGCCGGCGCGCGAGCGCGCGCGCGTTGGCCAGAACCGCCTTGGCGTAGTTCGCGAACTCGGGCCGCAGTGCCTCGCCCAGGGCGACCGCCTTGGCGGCGACGACCTGCAGCGAAGGTGTTCCCTGCAGCCCGGGGAAGACGGCATTGTTGATGCGCTTCCGAAGATCCTGGTCGTTCCAGAGAATGATCGCGCCGCGCGGCCCGCGCAGGGACTTGTAGGTGGTCGTCGTGACGATGTCGGCGTGTGGGAAGGGATGCTCATGGGCGCCGCCCGCGACGAGGCCGGCGAAATGCGCCATGTCGACGAGGAGTTTCGCTCCGGCGATATCCGCCGCGCGACGGAACGCCGCGAAATCGAGAGCGCGCGGGTAGGCCGAGCCACCGGCGATGACGAGCTTGGGCTCGTGTCGACGCACGAGGTCGGCGACCTGGTCGTAGTCGATCAGACCATCGACGGCACGCACCCCGTAGTTCACGACCTTGAACCACTTGCCGCTCAGATTCGCCGGCGCACCATGGCTGAGGTGGCCGCCGGCATTGAGATCCATCGAGAGGATCGTGTCGCCCGGCTCGGCGACCGCGTGCAGCACGGCATGGTTGGCCTGGCTGCCCGAATGCGGCTGAACGTTCGCGAAGCGGCAGCCGAAGAGTCGACAGGCGCGCTCGATCGCGGTGCGCTCCACGACATCGACGTTTTCGGCTCCGGCGTGGTAGCGCTTGCCGGGGTAGCCCTCCACCGTCTTGTTGGTGAGGATCGATCCCTGAACGTCGAGTACGGCGCGACTGACTATGTTCTCCGAGGCGATGAGCTCGATCACGTCACGGGTGCGCGCCTTCTCGCGGTCGATCGCGTGGGCGATCATCGGGTCCGTCTGCTCGACGCCCGCGGTGAAGTACCCGGGCGGAAGGAAAGAGGCGTGGTGCATGCCCATTTTTCATCTAGATCGCTTCCGCGATCGCCCTGCCGACCTCCACCGTCTTCGCGTTGCCCCCCATGTCGCCCGTGCGCGGTCCGTGCGCGCACACGTGCTCGATCGCGCACATGATCGCCTCTCCGGCACTCCGGAAACGCGGACCATCGGCGCCCGGTGCATCGCCGAGGAACTCGAGCATCATCGCCGCGCACCAGATCTGGCCGATCGGATTGGCAATGCCCTTGCCGGCGATGTCCGGCGCGCTGCCGTGCACCGGCTCGAACAGTGACGGGAACCGGCGCGTCGGGTCGATGTTGGCCGACGGCGCGATGCCGATGGTTCCGGTGCACGCCGGCCCGAGGTCCGAAAGGATGTCGCCGAACAGGTTGCTCGCCACGACGACGTCGAACCACTGCGGATTGCGGACGAAATGCGCGGTCAGGATATCGACGTGGTACTTGTCGACGCGCACGTCGGGATATCGTTTCGCCATCGCCTCGACCCGTTCGTCCCAGTAGGGCATCGAGATCGAGATGCCGTTGCTCTTGGTGCAGCTGGTGAGGTGCTTCTTCGGCCGTGAACGTGCAAGCTCGAACGCGAACTCGAGCACGCGGTCGACGCCGGTGCGGGTGAAGATGGCCTCCTGCACGACGAACTCGCGCTCGGTGCCGGCGAACATGCGGCCGCCGACCGACGAATACTCGCCTTCAGTGTTCTCGCGCACGATGTAGAAGTCGATCTCTCCCGGCTTGCGCGCCTTGCCGTCCAGCCCCACCAGCGGCGACGGCACGCCGGGCATGAGGCGCGCCGGGCGGAGATTGATGTACTGGTCGAACACGCGGCGGAACTGGATCAGCGAGCCCCACAGCGAGACATGGTCCGGCACGGTCGCCGGCCAGCCGACTGCACCATAGAAGATCGCATCGTGCCGGCCGATCCGGTCCTGCCAGTCGTCCGGCATCATGGCGCCATGCCGGGCGTAGTAGTCGCAGTTCGCGAAGTCGAAGTGATCGAATTGAAGCGCCAGGCCGAAACGGCTCGATATCTTCTCCAGCACCCGCATTCCCTCGGGCACGACTTCCTTGCCGATTCCGTCTCCCGGAATCACGGCGATCCGCGGCATTTGTTTCGCTCCCCGGTTCGAAGTCGCAGACTGTAGTACGAAGTGGTGCTTCTCTCTCATCCGAAGCGAGCGTTCCCGGTACATCGAGCCGCCGAGATTCGTCGGATTTCAAGACCGTCGAGGTGGAAGCGCCCTGCTCCGTGCCGGAACCGACGCCGTGGATCCAGGCGCATGACAAATCGTCCGACCGCGATATCGGGCCGCCGGAGGCGGCCGTTCCGTGTCCTGGGCGCAACGCGACAGGGCACCTCGCACCGCGATGAGGCGGCGGGCACTGTCCTGAGGCGGGCCAGCCGCCTCGGTCAGAACTCGACTTCGAGCTCCTCGATCCCGATCGGCTCCTGCTTCGCGGCCTCGATCCATTCGACCATCTCGGGCATGCGGACAATGGTCTGGCAGAACTCCGCGCATGCCGGGTCGAGCTTCACGTCGTAGGTGAGAAAGCGCGTGGTCACCGGTGCATACATCGCATCGGCCATCGTGCGCGCGGTGCCGAACAGGAAAGGCCCGCGATAGAACACCAGGCATTCGCGCCAGATGCTGGTGATGCGATCGATATCGGCTTGCGCCCGGCCCCAGATACGGAACCCGGGAAAGTGTCCGCGCAGGTTCATCGGCAGCGCGGAGCGCAGGTTGGCGAACCCGGAGTGCATCTCGCCGCAGATCGCCCGGCAATGCGCGCGCGCCACCTGGTCCTGCGGCAGCAGACCCGCCTCGGGCCGCAGCTCGTTAAGGTACTCGCCGATCGCCAGCGTGTCCCAGACCTTGACCGGACCGTTCTGCAGGCTCGGCACCCGGATCGACGAGGAAAGCAGCAGCATCTCGGCGCGCACCTCCGGGTCGTCGGGTGCCACCACCGCTTCCTCGAAGTCGAGCCCGGCGAAGCGGGCCAGCAACCAGCCGCGCAGCGACCACGACGAATAGTTCTTGCTGCTGATCGTCAGCACCGGCCGACTCATCGCGTGTCAGCTCCCGTTACGCGCTATCGCGCATCGTGTGCTCGCAAGCCGCATGCCAGTTGTAGCGGTGTGCTCTGGCTCGCTCCTTGCGTCAGCGACGGGAAAGACCGAGGTCGGGGACACCGTGCTTTACGAGGCCTACGAAACCCACAACCGCCTGTTGTGGCCGATGCGCACCTTCGCGCGGTCGGCGCTGGACCTGATGGCGCAACCGGTGCCACCGCTCTCGGCCGCCCGCCTCGCTTATCCCGATGCGGACGCGCAGCGGCGCATGAGTGCAGCGTTCGAACTGATCTCGCGGGCGCGCCTGACTCACCGGCGGCCCCCGTTCGGCATCGACGCGGTGGAAACCGCCGGGCACGCCGTGCAGGTCACGGAAGAGATCGTCGCTTCGACGCCGTTTGCCGACCTGCTGCGGTTCCGCAAGGACATCGACCTGGTACAGGCGCGCGTGCTGCTGGTCGCGCCGATGTCGGGCCATTTTGCGACGCTGATGCGCGAGACCGTGCGCACGCTCCTGCCCGAGCACGATGTCTTCGTGACCGACTGGCGCAACGCGCGCGACGTCGCGGTGTACGAGGGCCGGTTCGGCTTCGACGAGTACGTCGCGCACCTGATCCACTTCCTCGACTCGATCGGGCCGGGCGCGCACGTCATCGCCGTCTGCCAGCCATGCGTCGCGGCACTCGTCGCCGCCGCCGTGATGGCGCAGGGAGGGCACCCGGCGCGTCCGCGCAGCCTGACGCTGATGGCCGGTCCGATCGACTGCCGCATCAATCCGACGCGGGTCAACGAGCTCGCCGTCGCGCACCCGATCGACTGGTTCGAAAGCCGGCTGATCGCGACGGTGCCGTGGCGCTATCGCGGCGCATGGCGGCAGGTGTATCCCGGGTTCCTGCAGCTCACCGCATTCATGAGCATGAATCTCGAGCGCCATGTGAAGGCGTTCGTCGACCTGTACAACGCGCTGGTCGCCGGCGAATACGAGAAGGCCGAAGGAACGCGTACGTTCTACCGCGAGTACTTCGCCGTGGCCGACCTGCCAGCGGAGTTCTATCTCGAGACCGTGCGATTCGTGTTCCAGGAGTGCGCGCTGGCGCGCGGCGCGCTGAAGTGGCAGGGCATGCAGGTCGAGCCGGCGGCCATCCGCGGCACGGCGCTGCTCACGGTCGAGGGCGAACGCGACGACATCTGTGCAATCGGGCAGACCATGGCGGCGCACGATATCTGCACCGGCATCCGTCCCTACCTGAAACAGCACCACATGCAGCCGGGCGTCGGCCACTACGGCGTCTTCAGCGGGCGCAGGTGGCAGCAGGAGATCTATCCGATCGTGCGCGACATGATCTATCAGACCGATGCGCGTGTCACCGGCAATGCCGTCGCACCACGAGCCGTGCAGTGAAGCCCGTCATTCCTGGCGCGCTCTGCACCCCGGCGTTCACCGCCGCTGCTCAGAACCCAGTGATGTTTTCGTACGTCACCTGAACGCAGCAAAAGCCCGTCCGCTTGCCGCCGGAAATCGGCGGTTCGAAACGCCATTGACGCAGGGCGTTGAGGGTGTTCGCAATCATCCATTCGTCGCCGAGATTCGTGACCGCGTGCAGAACCTTCGCGTCCATCACCCTGCCATCCGTGTCCACGGCGAACCGTATCGTGATTTCACTGTCTCTGGCGGGCCTCGGACTGACCACCTCGATCAGGCGCAACGGAGTGTCCAGACCCAGCGCCCTCTGCTCCGCGAAGTAGGCGTTGGCGTGCCCTGCGGTCCACAGACGCGTATTGCGGATCTGGATCTCGATATGGCCGCCGCTGATCATCGGCGTCGACCCGCGGTCCTGCACCGAACCGCAGCTGGCGAGTGCCAGGGTTGCAGCAAGCAGATGGAGCGACCGGCGACGAAGCATCGCGCTTCCTGTGTGTCGATGACGCTCTGCAATCCCTGCCCTCACGCCTACGGTTGCCGCGGGGGATGCGTCAGAAGTCGTATCGATAACCAAAGTAGTAGAACTTGTCGACTGTCAGATCGGTCGTGCCGCTGACTGCCCCGGGGTGTATGGTGGTGCGCTCGTAGGTCGCGGTGCCCTCCAGCGAGAATTTCTGCGTGATGCGCCACGTCAGGCGCAAGCCCGGTGACCAGCGTGTCAGGCGCCTGCCTTGCGTGTCGTCCTGCCTGTAGTACCGGAAGGACGGCTCGACCTGCAGCTGCTGCCACAGGAGCGACGTGTTGTTGTACTGGACCGCGATGCCCCGGTATGCAGGGACGGTTGTGGTGGTGGGTACGGGCGGTTGAACGGTGAAGTCCGTCGACTGATACGTGACTTCCGGTGCTCTGGTGAAGGCAAGGCTTAGCGCGTGCGTGTCACGCTCGGAGTACAGATTCGAGAAGACCGTCTGACCGCTCAGCGTTTGGACATTTCCTGTCGCCGGCTGGGGCGGGATCGGCGTCACCCCTCCGCCGGGATCAAAGCCGGGCAGCGCACCGGTGTTGGAGAGACGCCAGTCGACGCCCCACTGGAAGTTCGGCGTTACCTGAACCGAAGCGCCCAGCAAACCTTGCGCGACGTAGGCTGTCGTCGCCTTGGCCAGCTGGTGCGCGTACTCGAGCGAGTGATTCTGCAGGAAGGCGGTCAAGGTCCTGTAGGTCACGGTTGTTTGCTCCCCGGTGACGGGGTCGGTCCTGGTCTCCGGCTGCAGCAATGCGTTGCCGGTGGCCAGAATAGGTGCAGTGCGCCGGTCCGCCAGGAACGAAAATGTCACGGTGTTGGCAAACGCCTGCCAGGTTCCCTGCAGCGATGCGATGTTGACCGCGTGGAACAGCGTGTCGAAGTCGTAGATGCCGAACAGCGATGTGTTGACATCGAAGTAGCGCAATTCGGTGCCCACCGCGCGCCGGTCGGTCTCGCCATCGATCACTTGCTGGATGGCGTACACGCTCCCGCTCAGGTGATCGCCGAGATTCTCCGTGTCGAGCGAAAGCCCGTAGAAGCGCCGCTTGGCGTCGTAGAGATCGTCGACCGGCACCCCGGCGACGGCGTTGACGCTCATGGTCCGGACGAAGGTGTATCCGAGCCGCGCGCCGTCGAACGTGTACAACACCCCGTCTCCCGTCGGCGTCTGCCGCCCGACGCGCGCGGTCACTCCGGTCGGCAGCGCCTTGTAGTCGACGTACGCGGCGATCAGGCGATTCGGCACGCGCGTGCTGAAAGTGGGTTTGTTCAGGAAATCCTTGCTGTAGGTGTCCCGAAATACCGCCCGCAGGTCGCTGCCCGCATCACGATGGCGGTAGTTGAGATCGAGGTTCGTCTGCAGCAAACGCTGGGTCTCGGAGGAGATCGCGCCCGAATTCGGCGGCGGCGTGCCGGGCAGCGGCGTGCCCTCCAGCAGAGTCGAGAAGAGGGAGTTGCCGCCGTAGTAGTACTGGGAGAAGGAGCCGACGAATGAGGTCGACGGTGCGATGGGTCGTAGGCGTCGCTCCTGCGCGGCCGGCGCGGCGCCCAGCTGCGCCAGCCCGGCACGGACACGGTCTGCACCCGGGCCGGTCGGATAGAGCTTCAAGTAAAGCTCGAACTCCACGCGCGCGCGCGTAACGTCGCCAAGCTTGGCCCGGGCGAAGCCGATCAACTCCTGTCCCTCCTGCGAAGTGACGTTCGGCGGCAGATTGAGAAGCTGGTTGAAGAGCCCGACCGCCTGGTCGAAATCACCTTTGTCCATGGCCGCGCGCCCTTGCGCCAGCAGCACGCGCCCGCGCTGGTCGATCTCCGCGGGCGCCGACGGCGCCGGTGCGGGAGGCGTGACGTTCGTCGACGGAAGTGTCGGGCCGGGCTGAGGTGCCCCGCCCGATGGCTGCGCCGCTGGCGGCTGCGCGGGCGCAGGCGCTTGCTGTGGTTGCGCTGGCACGGGCGGCGCGGCGGGTGGCGATGGCTGAGCCGGAGCAGGCGACGGCGGCACCGGCGCAACGGGCACCGGTGCTGGTGCGGGCAAAGGCACGAGGACGCCTTCCGGTGTCGCCTCGGGCGCTGGCGGCAGCCCAGGTGTGGTCGGTGCCGGCGGGGGCATCGGAGCAGCCGGCAGCGGCGCGGGCGCAGGCGCGGCCTGCGGCGTGGGTTCACGGACCGCAGCAATCGCAGGCGGTGGGGCCTGCGGATTGACTTCGACGACGGTCGCCTGCGGAAAGCGCTGTGCCAGGATCTTGAGCGCCCGTTCAGCCTCGGCTCGCGTCCCGAAGTATCCGAGATTGATTTCGTAAACGGTGCGTCCGTCGACAGCGCGACGTGCGGTGAAGAGCTGATACGCATCCAGCTCGCCGGGAACCGGGACTTCCATGCGCAGGTTCGGATCGGTGGACTGCTGCAGCGTGACCATGAACTGACCAGTGGGCGCTGCCGGCGACGGCGGTGCTGCGCTGCGCTTCTCCGCGGCGGCGCCCGCGCCTTCGACGATGACATCGATGCAGCAGTTGCCGCGACCCGCGACGACGCGCATCTTGACCGGGCGGTCGAAGTGGATCACGACCTTTCGGCTATAGGTGCTGCTCACCGCCTCGTCCGAGATAAGGACCGCGGGCAGCCCGTCGCTGGCGGCGAGGCGCCGATCCGCGACCACGAACCGGGGAGTCTCGCCGGAGAGGCGGATCTCGTAGAACGCCTGAGCCAGATCGCCGGACGGAGAGATGACCGCGCGCAGAAACTGGATCGGAGTGGTGAAGCTGATCTGCAGGGCGCCGTCGTCGCCCAGCCTGCGCCAGTTGACTTCGTCGATGATCTGGGCCCGACCGTGCGAGACCAGACACAACAGTGCCATCGCGAGCAGCGACTGGAGACGAAGCTTCATCGTGGCGTCTGCAAAATTGCGAAACACAAAAGCAAGCCGGCCGCAGGTCGTGTGCGTGCGCCCTGCAGGCCGGCCCTCCGGGCCAACCTAGTTGCGGCGAGCCGGGCTTCGCGCCCTCAATCCCACGCCTTGTAGGTCGAGCCCGTGTTGCCGAGCGGTCGATGGCAGCCCGACTGCGAGCAATCCGTTGGCGCAGGCGTTCTGTTGCGATGGTTCAGCACCATCTTCTGCATGTTGCCGAGATACGTCGTGCCAGTCAGATGGCAGGTCTTGCACCATCCCGACCCGTTGCCCTGGGTGCCGTTGTGATTCATCGTCTCGGCGGTCCAGCTCGACGTGTTCGTATGGCATGCGTTGCAGTCCAACGCCGCACCGTTGACGAGCTGCGCCTCTGGAATGTGGTTGGCGGGCTTGGCAAGTGCACCGGTGGTTCCTTCGCCGGTGTAGCTCCCGTTGTGGCAGACCTTGCACTGCGTCGCTGTCACTACGGAGTGGTTCATCGTCGCGGTCGTGAACGTCGTCGTGTTGTGGCACGCGTCGCACGAAGCCGTGGTCGGAATGTGCGGCGGTGTCGTTTTGCCCGTCGCAGTCGCGCCGTTGTGGCACGTCGCGCAGGTTCCTGCCGCGACACCAGCGTGATTGAAGCTCGCCGGCGTCCATGCCGTCGTTCGGTGGCAGACGTCGCACGAGGATGTCGTTGCCAGGTGGGACGCCGACTTGACGTCGATGTTGGCGTATGTCCCGCCGTGGCAGGTCGCGCACGACCCCGCCGCGATGCCGGCATGTCCGTAAGTCGCCGGCACCGGCAGCCAACTGGCGGTCGAGGTGTGGCACGCGTCACATGCCGCCGTCGTCGGAATGTGCCCACTCGCCGGCTTGCCTGTCGCCGCCGTGCCGTTGTGGCAAGTGGCGCAGCTTCCCGCTACGACCCCTGCGTGGTTGAAGCTGGTCGGCAACCACGCCGTCGTGCGATGGCACATATCGCAGGACGCGGTCGTGGGAATGTGGTTCGGTGTCTTTCCAGTGGCCGTCGTCCCGTTGTGACAGGTCGCGCACGTGCCCGCCGCAACGCCTGCGTGATTGAAGCCCGCGGGCGTCCACGCTGTGGTGCGATGGCAGCTGTCACAGGAGGCGGTCGTTGGGATATGACCGGGCGGCTTCCCCGGCGCGTTCGCGCCGTTGTGGCAGCTCGAGCAGGTGCCCGGGACAATGCCGGTGTGGTCGAAACGTGCGCCGACGAAGGTGCTCGTGTTGTGGCAGCTGTCGCAGCCAAGCGGGGTCGGTACGTGATTGATGTTCCTGACGATGTTGTTCCGCGCGTAGCGCGTACCCGCGGTGTGGCAGGTCGCACAGTCCCTCGGCGTGCCCTTGAACACGCCGGCAAGATGGCAAGACTCGCAACGCTGCGCGGAATGCGCGCCGGTGAGTTGGAAGCCCGAGCGCAGGTGGTCGAAGTCGCGAAGGCTGCCGCCTTGCGCGATCTTGGTCTCGCCCTGGCCGAACGCGGCGCCGGCCATCATGCTGGCGACGATGAGCGCCGCCATGGCCGCTCCTGCGGCGCGCACACCCCGGATCAACCGCGATGCCGAACTCATTGCCATCCCTCGTGCAGTTCGGCAACACGCCGCGCGAAGTGGCTCGCGTCGCCCAGTACGCGCACTGAATCGATTCTCGGAATGTGGTCTGAAGACTTACTTAAGTTGTCCCGACGCGAACGACCTAATCCGCCGAGACGAGTACGGATCTCGCGCCAGTTGGCGACGACATGACAACGCTCGCACAGCAAGCCGAACGCACCGTCGTGCGCGTCGTCGGGGCGATGGCAGGAAACGCAGGTCTTTGAAATTGCTCCGATGTCCTTGCCGGAGGGCGCCTCAGTCACGTGGCACGCATTGCAGGAGGCACGACGGTGCGCGCCTTCAAGCTTGTAGTCGGACCGCCGATCATGGTCGAAATCCCACAGTTTCCAGTCGCGCGTGCCGTGACACTTCTCGCAGCGCTCGCCGAAGCGGAGCTTGTGGCTGTCGTCGTTCTTGTGACAGGCATAACACTCGCGCCGCGCATCCCTGAAGCGGTTCGTCTCATGGCACTTCTTGCACTCGAGCGTGATGTGGCGGCCGGTTAGCGGAAATTCGGTACGGCCGTGGTCGAACGCCGTGGTTTTCCAGTCACGATCGATGTGGCACTGGTCGCAGCGCGTCCCCTGCTGGCCCTGGTGCTTGTCGTCCTTCTTGTGGCAGGCAATGCAGTCGAGCGGCGTGTTGCGGAAGCTCGTCAGGTCGCGGTGGCACGAATCGCATTTCACCGTCGCGACGGCGTGTCCGCCGCGCAGGCGGAACTTGGTGCGGTCGTGACCGAACTTGCTCGCCTTCCAGGCGCGTTCGGTGTGGCAGTCGGCGCACCGGTCGCCGAGTTTGCCCTGGTGCTTGTCGTCCTTCCTGTGGCAGCCGATGCAGGTCGACGGCGCCTCGTTGAACACGGTGCTCTGGTGGCACGACTTGCACTCGACCTTCGCGTGCTTGCCGAGCAGCGGGAACCTGGTCTTGTCGTGATCGAAGTTGGCAGGCTCCTTCCACCCGCGCTCGTTGTGGCACTTCCCACATTCGTTGCCCAGCGTCCCCTTGTGCTTGTCGTCCTTGCGATGGCAGTCGACGCACGCGGTGGCGAGCTTGTCCTTGTAGAGATTGCCCTTGTGACAGCTCTCGCACTTCACCACCGCGTGCTTGCCGCGCAGCGGGTACTTGGTGTCGCGGTCGTGGTTGAACGTCGGCGTCCTCCAGTCGCGCGTGCCGTGGCAGCTGTCGCACTTCTCGCCGAACTGGCCCTTGTGCTTGTCATCGGCCCTGTGGCACCCGATGCAGGTGCGCGGCGTCTCGCGGTAGCGATTGTCCTTGTGGCAGTCGCCGCACTTGACGTCGGCATGCTTGCCGGTCAGCGCGAAGCGCGTCTTGCCGTGATCGAACTTGGCGACCTCCTTCCACGCCTTCTCCGTGTGGCAGTCGCCGCACTTCGGCCCCAGCGAGCCCTTGTGCACGTCGTCCTTGGCGTGGCAGGCATCGCATTCGGGCGGCGCCTCGCGCCACTTCTTGCCCGGGACGTGGCATTTCGCGCAATCGACCTTGACGTGCGCGCCGCTCAACGCATAGTCGGTGCGCGTGTGGTCGAACGTGGCCTTGTCGAACTCTGCGATGGGCGCGTCACGTCCGCGATGATCGGTGTGGCAGGTACGGCACGCCTGCGGCTTTAGGCGCCCGTGATAGCCCTGCTTGTTGCGCACGTCCTGGCCGATCTCCTTGTGGCAGTCCAAACACAGCTTCTCCTGGCCCGACCGCTGCAAGGGAACGTGGCAGCTGCGGCAATCGTCCTCGAACTTGGCGTGGCCCTGGATCAGCTTGCCGGGCGAAAGCACCGACTCGAGCGTCTGCGCCCGCGCTGCGCCCACCAGCACCGCAGCGACGCCAACCAGGATCGGCATGTACCGGCGTAGCCAGCGCCGGTTCACTTTGACGTTCTCCCGCCCGCTCCGCCGGCATCGTCAGTACACATGCACCGCGATCACGTGGGCGATCGCGCTGACGACGAGCACGTAGACGAACGGAATGTGCAGCACATGCCACATTGAGAACAGCCGGTCGTACGCGTCGAATTGCGCCACGCGGACGACCGACGAGAGGTAGTCGCGCAGCAGCGCGTAGGCGCGCCGCTTGCGCTTCTCCAGGTCCGAGCGGCGCCATCCGAGGTGACGCGCAATGCGCGAGAGCGCGACATCGACGTCGCGCCGGCAGCGCAGGTAGACCAGGCGCTGGCGCACCGGCAGCACCAGCACGCGATGCAGGTGCGATCCCATGCCTGCGCCGTCCCGCAGCGTCTCGGTCTCGAATGCCTGCAGCCGCATCTCCACCTCGGGCACGAAGTGGAAGCGCGATTTGACCGCGTCCTGCTCGAAGCCGGCCTCGAGTTGCAGGTCGCGCAGCGAGCTCTTTTCGCCGAGGAAACCGCGGTGGATCTGGCGGTACAGGAAGCGGCCGACGATGCCGCTCAGCGCGACCACGATCATGCAGGTCAGCGCGATGGCCGCGTTCATCGAGCCGACCTTGAACGTCGAGTGCAGCAGGATCAGCAGCGGCCCGACGATGCCGAACACCATGTGCACCACGAACCAGTACTTCAGCGCACCCATGCGCTGCATGAAGCGCAGATGCTTGCGCATCGGATACAGGAACAGCAGCAACATCATCGCGCCGCCGGCAACGCCGAGCCAGTAGCCGAAATCGTCCTTCGAGGTGAAATAACCGAACTCGCTGACCTGCCAGCACCCCAGCACGAGCAGCGCGAGCACCGCATACAGGCTCGCCTCGCCGAAGCGAAACGAGCTTTTCACCTTTGTCGAAGTCGATGCGACGGGGCTCGATGTCTCGGCCATCGTCGCCGCAGCGTTCCTTGCGTCGTTCATCGCCACCAGTTCGATAAGACGGAGAGGCGCTCAGGCGTGATCGTGGTGAGGCGGCCACTTTCTCCCGTGAAGCTAACGGGTGGTCAACCGCGTGGCCATCGGAAGAATGGTCTAAGTAAGAAGGGTAGGTTTCCCCTTCAACGCGGGGTATGGCAGCGTGCACTTAAGCGCTGCTTAAGCCAGCATGCGGTATTGCGTGGACTCGAGCGTTTGAAGCACATCGTGGATCAGCGATGCATTGGACGTACCTCCTCGTTTACGTAGCGCTCGCCCTCGTGGTGGTCGGGTGGCATGTCGTCCGACGCAGTCGCAAGGAACGCGCGCACCACGAAGTGCTCAAGGAGGCGACCGACTCGGGCATGACCGAACCGCCGTCGCTGCATCCGATCGTCGATGCCGCGCGATGCATGGGATCGGCCGCGTGCGTGAAGGCGTGCCCGGAACAGGCGCTCGGCATCATCAACGGCAAGGCCGTGCTCGTGAACCCGGCCCACTGCATCGGGCACGGTGCCTGTCAGCCGGTCTGCCCCGTCGATGCGATCCAGCTCGTCTTCGGCACCGAAAAACGCGGCATCGACATCCCGTACGTACAACCGAACTTCGAGACCAACATCGAGGGCATTTTCATCGCCGGCGAACTCGGCGGCATGGGCCTCATCCGCAAGGCGGCCGAACAGGGCCGCCAGGCGCTCGAGTCGATCCGTGACCGCAAAGGCGGTAATCCGGATCTCGACGTCGTGATCGTGGGTGCGGGTCCTGCGGGTCTTTCCGCCGGACTAGGCGCGATCCAGCACAAGCTGCGCTACCGGATCGTCGAGCAGGAAGATTCGCTCGGCGGCGCGATCTATCACTATCCGCGCAACAAGATCGCGATGACCGCGCCGTTGAAACTCCCGGTGATCGGCAACGTGAGGATGGGCGAGATCAGCAAGGAGAAGCTGCTCGAGTTCTGGCAGGCGGTGGTCAAGAAGACCGGGCTCACGGTCGGCTTCAACGAGAAGATGGAGAACATCGAACGCAAGGAGGGCAGCTTCGTCGTCAAGACGAGCAAGGCCTCGTATCAGACGCGCTCGGTGCTGCTCGCCATCGGGCGGCGCGGCTCGCCGCGCAAGCTCGGGGTAGCCGGCGAGGAGCAGCAGAAGGTCGTCTATCGCCTGGTCGATCCCGAGCAGTACCGCGGCATGGCGGTACTCGTGGTCGGCGGCGGGGACAGCGCGCTTGAGGCGGCGACCGCGATCGCGGAACAACCCGATTCCACCGTCGTACTTTCGTATCGCAGCGGTGCGTTCCAGCGCGTCAAGGAAAGGAACCGCCAGCGGCTGGCCGAGCAGGAAGAGGCGGGTCGTGTGCGCGTCATCTTCAATTCGAAGGTGAAGAAGATCAAGGCCAAGACCGTCACGCTCGAGTTCGACCATGCCGTGGAGGAGATGCCGAACGACGGCGTCATCGTCTGCGCCGGCGGCGAACTGCCCATGCCGCTGCTGCAGAAGATCGGCATCGCGTTCGAAACCAAGCACGGCACCGAATGAGCCGCGTGCCGGCGCCGGCACTCAATGCAGCGTGTATTCGATCAGCTCGAGCTGGGTCGCTTCCTGCTGCAGGCCCGCCACCTTGGTCGACACCGAATACTTGACGATGCGCTTCACCTCCGGCGCATACCAGATCGTCTGCTCGGTCGAGATCGGGCCCTGGCTGGCGGAACGTCCGCGCGCCTGGCCGCTCAGCACGAGTTTGATGGCGCGGAACCGCCCGGCCTGCACGACGACGTCCTCTTCGCTGGCGACGCTCGACTTGAGCGCCACCTCGACCTGCTCGATGCGTCGCTGTTGATCGCCGATGCGCTGCCCGGGACGCAGCAGCCCTGCGGCCTGCAGGTAGGGTGCGAATTCGGGCGGCATCTGCTCGAGCCCGGGCAGCGGACGGAAACCCGGCTTGAGGGGCACGAAGGTCGAGCGCACCTTGCCGTCGAAGGTGCTGGTCCACGTTTCGGCGACGCCGCTGTCGGTCACGTCGTCGACCGTTGTGGTGACGAACAGGTCGCCCAGCATGTACCGGTCCTGGATGCGGTAACGCCACGTGTCGCCGACGTGCGGCAGCGGGCTCGCACCCGGCGCGGCGGGCGCGCTGACGGGGGGTGCAGGAGCGAGTGCAGCGATGCGCGTCTGTGCCAGCGCGACGAAGCGGCCGCGCGGGTATTGGCGCAGATAGGCGCGGTACTCCTCGGCGCGGGTCGAATCCTGGATGCTGTTCCAGAACGCCACTTCTCCCGCCACCTCGTCTTCCGCGGTCGACTTGCTCGCCTGCGCAACGCCGGGAACGAACGCGAACTCGCCGAGCAGCGACGAGTTTTCCCAGGGCACCTGGGACCCGTTCGTTCCGCGTACGACCGCCTCGCGCACGCGCTTGAACAGCGTTTCGACCGGCAGGCCGGGGGTCAGCAGGTACTTTGCGATCTGCGCCGTGTAGAGGCTGTTCTGGCTGTTGGTGTCCACCCCGTCCTCGGACACCTTGCCCGGCGCGGTCGCGAAGGCGAGCAGCGTGCCGACCGGTGCTTCCATCTGCGCCAGGCCGTGCGCGGGACGCGTCTTGCCGGCGAAGGGATTGTTGCGACAGGCGTCGAGGATGACGATGTTGATGCGGCTGTGCGCAGAGGCCATGCGGCCGAGGATGAAGCCGACATCGACGCTCGCCATCTCGATCTCGTCCTCGTTGCGTATCTCGGCTTCGATCGGGACGAGAAAGTTGCGATCGCGCAATTGCAGCGCATGGCCCGCGTAATAGAACACCGCGATGGTCCGGTCGGTCAGCCGGTCGCCGAATTCGCGCATCGCCCTGGTCATCGCGTTGCGGTCGAGGTTCTCGTAGCGCAGCACCTTGAAACCGGCCTGTTCCAGCTGGCTGCCGATAAGCCGTGCGTCGTTCACCGGGTTGTCGAGCGGCGAGATGCGATAGGCGGCATTGCCGATGACCAGTGCCAGGCGGTCTTCGGTCACCTCGGTGAGGGCGACGCCGCGCGTGGCCTGCGCCGACGCCCCCTGCACGGCGAGCAGCGCCACGGCAAGGAGGAGCGACCCCAGCCAGGCGGGACATCGCCCGTCGTTGCAGGGAGCGCGCAGACACGTCATGCGCGCATCCTACTCACAGCCGCTGCGGACACTGGAACTGCTCCAGCGCCGGCAGCCGTGCCGGGTTGGAGTGCGTGGGGCTCTTCACCTCGAAGCGCGCGCGGCGTCCGAGCACGTTGAACGTGACCGGCACGCGATCCGGGGCGGCACCGGGCTCGGAACGCAGGTGTGCGAAGAGGCGCAGCAACGCCCATTGACCCTCCATCGGCTCCACCTCGCCGCCACCCGGCGTGTTGGTGAACATGCGCACCTGCACGTAGCTCGAATCGCCGGTGGTGTTCGGGCCGGGCCACCGCACGCTCTGCGGCTGGGTCGTGTCGCGTGTGAAACGCAGTACCTGGCCGTCGACGTCGAGCACCAGGGAGCCGACACCCGGGTCCATGTCGAGCAGCTTGAGCTCCAGCCGGGTCCCGAGCGTGCGCCCGCCATCGACAAACAGCGCTTCGCGTATCGCCTGGGCGCGCTGGAACGCCTGCAGCGAGTCGGCCGGCTCGACGCTGCCGTCCGGCTTGTAGAAAGCCCAGGTCGCGCCCGACGTATCGACGTACGGCGCCAGCTGGCGCTGGAAGAAGCCGTCGATCAATCCGCCGGCCGCAAATACGCGCACGAAATCCTGGCGCGGAATTTCCTCGGTCGCCGTCGGAGCGAGCGGGAACCGTGCACCGAGCGCGCGCGTGCAGGCCGGACCGATCTCGCTCGCAAGCTGGCGTGCGATGTCGTCGCGTCGTGTCGCGAACACCTGCCCGGCGCTGGTCGTCGCGAGTTGCGCGAGCATCCCGCGCAACGGCTGCGGCATGGTCGAGGCAAACGCCACGATTTCGCGCATCACCTCGCTGGGCGGCGGTGCGGCGCGGCGCTTGACAGCGTCATCTACCGCCGCCAAATGTGTCGCGAGCTTTGCGAGCAGTGCCACCACCTCCTGCATCGAAGCAGGCTGTCCGCTAACCAGGTGCGCGAGGGCGTCGAAGCGCTCGGCGGCGCCTGGGCTCACGTCGATGGCGCGCGTCGGCGTGCCGCCCGATGTCGCCGCCGCCGGATGCACGAGCACACCGACTTCGTGCTCGATCCCGGTGAACAGCGCGACCAGCGGCGAATCGGCGCGCCCCAGCGCCAGCGCGACCTGCGCGGTCCTGGCGAGGCTGTCCAGCTTGACCAGGTGGATGTCGTCGAGGTACCCGTCCCACGTGCGCGCGTAGTCCGCGAGGTAGAGCCGCTCGATGTCGGCCTGCAGCGCGGGCGGCAGTTTTTGCGCCGGCGTGGTCTGCT
Source organism: Burkholderiaceae bacterium (assembly GCA_035502095.1). GTDB lineage: Bacteria > Pseudomonadota > Gammaproteobacteria > Burkholderiales > Burkholderiaceae_F > JAKANT01. Next base: position 125,211 of record DATJUX010000026.1, on the reverse strand, counting down.
CCGTGCCGAGCACCCAGCCGCTTTCCTGCGTGAATTGACTCAGGACATCCTGGCTGCGCGCGCGCAGCGACTGTTCCAGGAACGACCGCGAATAAAGGGCGGGGATGCCCTGTGCAAGCGAGAGCCCGCTGGTACGGGTGAAGAACTGCGCCGCGTTGGGACCCGCTGCGGCAGCGATCGAGAACGCGGGTGCGCCCGACCCCGGATCGAGGCTCTTCAACCGGTCGTAGATGCGCTGTTGCAGCGGGACGCTCGCCACCAGCGCACGCGACTTGTCGATCAACGCGCGATCGGCGCGCGCCGGCGCACCGACTTCACCGCCGGCGAGCAATCGATCGAGGTGGCGTCGCAATGCCTCGCGCTCGACCGGGCCGACGGTCTGCGGCAGCGTGGCATCCCAATCGGCGAAGAGATACCCGCGCAGCGACGCCGCGTCGAAGTTGCGCCCGCCGTACAGCATGAGGTAGGCCTTGAGGGCTTCGTAGATGAGGCCGACGTTGTCGGGGCGTCCGGCACGCAGGCGCTCTTCCAGCCGCGCCGCGATGCGCCGCTGGAACACCTCCTTGAGCACGTGCTGGTAGGCATCCTGCGCGGCCGCGGTGAGCATGGCGCTTTGGTCGAGCCCCATGTCGAAGGCGATCCGCCGGGCCTTGCCGGCGTCGGGTCCAGCGTGGTCGCCGCGTTCTGCAATGCCTTCCAATGCGTCGAGTGCCGGCACCAGGGCGACCAGATCCGTTGGCGTCGAGGCGCGCGCCCTGGCGACATCGGCATCGAGCACCTCCAGGTTCGCGTCCAGCGCGGTCACCACCGCGCGGTTGGCGGCGTACGACCGCCATTCGAGGCCGACCGCCGCGAGCACGAGCGCGCAGACGGCACCGAGCGCACTCCACTTGAGAACCGCCCGGCTCCTGCGCCGGCGCAGATTGGTGCCGGCCAGGCCGGCCTCCGCGAACACCACGTCGCGCAGGAGGCGGGTGACGAAGAAGGTCTTGCCGCTCGGGCGCGCCGGCGCAACGATGCGGCTCTTCAGTCCGAGTGCGCGCGCGAGTTCGCCGAGTGCACGATCCACCGGCGTGCCTTCCTGCGTCGCGCTCGTGAAGTACACGCCGCGCACCAACGGCCGCACCTCGCCACGCGCCTGCAGGAACGCGCTCTGCAGGAACCCCACCAGCGTCTCGCGCAGCACGCGCCATTGCTGCGGAAAGGCGTAGATGGCGGCGCGCCGCTCGCGGTCGTGCTCGCCCTGCAGGCGGTCGAACAGACAATCATCCAGGCGCTTTTCGAGCGCCGCCAGCTCGGCGCCGATGCGCGCGAGCGGATCCACCTCGGCCTCGACTGGCGCATACGGGAACGTCACGCCCCATACCTGCGCGCGTTCCTCCTTGTCGAAGTCGGCGAAGAACTCCATGAACCCGGCCAGCAGGTCGACCTTGGTCACCATGACGTAGATCGGCAGGCCCGCACCGATGCGCGCGTGCAGTTCGTCGACGCGCTCGCGCAACTTGCGGGCGTGAACCCTGCGCTCTTCGGCATTCGCCGATAGAAGATCGGTGACGCTGACCGTGAGCAGCACGCCGTTGACGGGACGGCGCGGCCGGTAGCGCACCAGCAGGTCGAGGAAGCCGAACCAGGCGGTGCGATCCGCGTCGCGATCGCTGTCCTGGGTGGTGAAGCGTCCCGCGGTATCGATCAGCACCGCCTCGCTCGCAAACCACCAGTCGCAGTTGCGCGTGCCGCCGACGCCGCGCACCGGGTTCTTTCCCAGCTTCGCGGCGAGCGGGAATTCCAGCCCGGAATTGACCAGTGCCGTCGTCTTGCCGGCACCGGGGGCGCCGATGATGACGTACCAGGGCAGCTGGTACACGAAGGGCCGGCCGAACAGCGCACCCAACAGCGCGCGTTTGCCGCCAAGATGCGTGCGCTTCAAGAGCGCGATCGCCTCTTCGAAGCGCTGGCCGATCTGGGCGAGGTCCTGCGCTCCGGGCGCCGCGCGCGGACGCGCACCACCCGCCAGACCTTCGATCAGCTTCCGATTGCGCCGCGCCGAGCGCGCCGCGCGCAGCACCGCGTACGCCGCGGCGCCTGCGACCAGAACCGCGATCGCCACCCAGCGCGCGGGTTCGCTTGCGAGCGGTTGCGCAGCGCCCAGCGTCAGGAGCGGCCCGACGAACCAGACCAGGACCGCCGCCGCGGCAACGCCGACTACGGCGAACAGCGGCCGGTTCAGGAACGCAAGCAGGACCCGCTTCATTGCGCAGCGTCGGGCCGGGGCAGTTGCAGAACGATTTCGACCCGGCGATTGCGCGCGCGTTCGGCGGGGGTCGCATTCGGTCCGCGCGGCTCCGCGTCGGCAAGCCCCTCGGCGCGCACCCGGTCGGCACGCAGGCCGCGCTGCACGAGGACTGCCGCCACGGCGCTCGCCCGTTCGCGTGTCAGGTGCCAGCTGGAAGGAAACTGCAGCGAGCTCACCGGAACGTTGTCGGCGTGTCCGCTCACCACCACCTGACCGGGCTGCATGGCGAGCGCCTGCGCGATCCGGCCGAGCAGTTCGTTGTTGCGCGGCTCGATCTGCGCGGTGCCGGCGGCAAAGAGCGAGTCGGCCGGCACGATTACGACCGAGCGCAGCGCCTCGTCGCGCACTTCGATGGCATTGGCGGCGATGTCGGCGGCCAGCGGCGTTGCGAGGCGCGCCGGCGCCGGCGCGGCATTTGCCGGGGCGCCCTCGTCGCCGCGCAGCGTCGCAGGCACGGCCGCGATCTGGCGGAACGCCGGCCGCGACTGGCTGTTCAGGCGCGCGTTGAGGAGCAGGAACGCGCCGAGCACGATCGCGCTCCCGATCGCCACGACGACCCAGATCGGCAGGACCATGAGCGTGCGGCTGCGCTGCATCAGCACGCCTTCCCAGCGCAACGACAGGGTGCGGGAATTCCGGCGCGTCTCCTCCGGGCGCAGGACCTCGACCAGGCGCGCCGCGATCGCGTCGAGCTGCGCGCGCCCGTTCGGCTTGCCGCGGTAGCGCCCTTCGAAGCCCAGTGCGATGCAGACGTAAAAGAGCTCCAGCACGTCGAGATTCTCCGCGACGTCCTCGCCGAGCCGTTCGAGCAGCTTGAATGCCTTCTCCCCGCCGTCGCGTTCGTCGTGGAACTCCTGCAGCAGGTTGTGTTCGGCCCAGGCGCCGCTGCCGCCCCAGGGTGTCGCCGCCGCGACCTCGTCGATGAACGTGCACAGCACGTAGCGCGCGGCCACCACCTTCTGCGGCGGCACGCCGCTGCCCTTTGCGGCGATCTCGAACTCCGTCACGCGCGTCAGCAGCTGCCGATGCAGCCGCGCGGGATCGGGATGCGACGTGGTCGCCCGCAGCTGCGGCACGAGGGCGAGCAGGACGTTGGCGGCGCCCAGCAGCGGGTTGATGCCGGCGACGCGCCGCTGCAGTTCAACGCTTGCGCCCTGGCGCGCGACGAGCGTCGCCTCCGGATCGGGATCGTCCGCCGCGGCCTTCTCTGCGACCTTGCCGGCGCCGCCCGCCCGAAGCGCATCGCGGACCAGAGCGCGGTAATCCTGACTCATCGCGACGACACGGGGTTCTTCACGCTCGTTGGTTGCACGTCTTGCTGTGCACTTGCCACGGCCAGTGGATCCCAGGGCGCGGCACCCGCCGCCGCGGACGAACCGGCTGGCGGACTGCTACGAGCCGCCGGCCTCACGCAGAAATCGCTCGCGCTGCGCCTCGCTGTCGAGGCTTTGCGCAACGCGCGCGAAGAAATCGCGCCGGCTCACGTTGGGCCCGGCTGCGCGCTTGGCGATCACCTTCGCGATCGGCCCGATGAACGTCGTCAAGACGCGCGTCGCCCGTTCCATGTCCTGCTCGGTCATCGGCGGTCCCGTCATCACGGTCTCGCCCGCCGAGACGTCGGTCCCTTCAGCCGGGACGAGCGTCGCGACGCGTTGCAAGCCGCGGCCGGTCACCGCACGCGCGAAAGCGTCGCGTTCGGCCGATGCATCGATCGATACGGCGAGCGCCGCCACCAGCGCTGGCAGGTTCTTGTGCTGGCGCGCGGCGCGTCGGACCAGCACCTTGGCCACCGGCCCGACGTAACGCGCGAGCTCGACCTCGACGGTGGACAGGACCTTGACCTCCCACCCTGGCGGCGGCGCGGTGCCGCCGCTCGAGAGCGACGGTGGCTTCTGCGATTGCGGCGTGCTGCCTTCGCCTCCGGGCGTCGGACGCACGGGATGGCGGATGATGGTCGACTCGGAGATCGACTCGCTCACTGGCCGTGCGTATTCGGCAAGGATCGCGGCGCGAAAATCACCCGCGGATCCGAAGCGATTGTCGGGCGCCTTGGCCATGGAACGCCCCACGATGGCGTCGTATTTCGCCCACCGGCGCGCCGGGTCCGCCTCGGAAGGCGGCGCCGGATCGTGATAGCAGACGTCGTGCATGATCGCCTCGGGGCGGCCGCGGAATGGCGCCTGCCCCGCTAGCAGCACGTAGAACAGCACGCCGGCGGAAAAGATGTCGATACGATGGTCGGTCGGCTGCCCCAGGTAGTGCTCGGGGGCGATGTAGCCGGGCGTGCCCATGATGACGTTGGCGAGCGTGCGGTCGCTCGATTCGATGCGGGCGATGCCGAAGTCTGCCAGCTTGATGCGGCCGTTGCCCATGATGATGATGTTGGCCGGCTTGACGTCGCGATGCCACACGGCGCGCTTGTGCGCGTAGTCGAGCGCATCGAGCAGCTGCGACATGATGCTCACGATGTCGCGTTCTTCGAAGCGTGCCCCGCGCGCGAGGTATTCGCGCAGGCTGTTGCCCTCGACGTATTCCATCGCGATGAACGCGTGGTTCGTGTCCTCGCCGTATTCGTAGATCGCGACGATGCCGGGGTGATTCAGCGCGCCCGCCGCCTGCGCCTCCTTGCGGAAGCGCCCGGCCAGCGACTCGGCGCGCTCGTCCTCCTCGATCAGTTCGCGCCGGATGGTCTTGATGGCGACCGGGCGCTTGATGACGGGGTCGTACCCGCGATAGACGATCCCCATCGCCCCCTTGCCGAGAATTCCGGTGATCGGGTATTTGCCGAGGCGCTGCGGACTGTTCATCGGTTTCGGCAATCAGGACGGCCCGTTCTGCCGGGCCGCACCCTCAAGTTTCCAGCATCTTCATGGCCTGCACCATGCTTGTCCGCATCCGGGCGATGGATTTCGCCAGGACGCCGATTTCGTCGTTCGCGGTGCGTTTGAATTCCGGAATCTCCAGCTCGCCGAGGCTCACCCGGTCGGCGAACTGCGAGAGCTTCGCCACGGGGCGGATCACCATCATCCACAGCATGAGGTTGAGCATGATGCCGATGACGATGAACACCGCGGTGATCGAGGTCATGAACACCTTGAACGCCTGCTCGGCGCGGTCCAGCGGCACCCGCGTGGGCACCGAGATGATCTGCGCGCCGACGACTTCGTTCAGGTTCCAGCCGAAGCCGTTGGCGGTGCCGTAGCGCTCGATCATGGTCTTGGGCGCCGCGTCGACCGTGCTGTGGCAGGCCAGGCAGTTCGCATCGGTGATACGCAGCGGCCTGGCGACGTAAAAGGAGCGCCCGGTCGGCGTCTCGCGATCGCCGACGATCTCGGCTGCGCTGGCGCCGGTGCGGAACTGCTGGATGATGTCGGTCTCCCACTCGACCGCGCGGTCGCGCGGATTGGTCGGGTTCAGCGTCGCTTCCTTGTAGCCGTACTCGGTGTGCTTCTTGTTGAGGTCCTGGAACACCTCGGTCGCGGAGTACGCGGGCACCGACTGCGGCAGGAAGGAATATTTCATCTGCGTCTGCAGCAGCGGCGCGATCTGCTTCGACGTGTACACGCGAGCGGCGATGGCGGTGTCCATCAACAGGCGCGCATTTTCCGCGATTTCGGCGCGCGCGTTGCGCTCGAGCAGGGACCACGAGACGCGTCCCGTCGCGGCGAGTCCGGCCGCAAAGATCAGCAGGAAGACGAGGTTGAACTTGAGAAGCAGCTTCATACAACTCTCTCTATCGCGAAGGTGGCGGGTTCTGGTTCGTGGGGTCGGGCGACACGGGCGCCGGCTGTTGCGCCTGGACCGAGGGCGGCGGCGTCGGGGGCGGCTCCTTCGGCAGGTATTTCTCCGGGAAAAGCACCGGATCCCACTCGGGATGCTGGTTCATGTTGGCGACGATGGCAGCCTTGAAGGCAGGGTCCCGGAATGCCTTTGCCTTCCAGCGCTGAACGAACGGACGCCGAATCGACGGTTCAGCCTTGAGCCACAGCTCGACGTCGGCGTAACCGAAGTCGGGCGCCTCCTTGGGCTTGACGTCGGCGTCACGGAAGCGCTCCATGCGCGACGGCAGCGTGTCGCGGAAGTATTTCGGCATCTTGGCGAGGAACTCGGGCGTTGGCTCTTGCGTCACCGCGCCGCGCGACGACGCTTTGCGCCGATACGTGTCGCCCGACTTGAGCGCGACCGATGTCGAGGGCCCGCTGCGCTGGCGCTCGGCGAGCCGGACTTCGCCGCGCTCGACGAACAGCTGCACGTCGCTCGGCGTCGCAAGCAGCACGACGACCGCCGGGTTCGGCGGGAGCTCGAACAGCGGCGCGCGCACCTCAAACGCGGCCTCCGCCTTCGGGTCGCGCTTGACGCCGGACACCTTGGCCCACCCGTTCATCAGATACAGCCAGCGTTCGGGTTTGGTCTTGCCCGGGCCGCCGTTGATCATGACCCGGCTGATGCCGCCGAGCTGCAGCGTCGACTGATCGCCGAGTTCGATCTGGATGAACGTGTTGTCGCCCGTCTCGACGATGTCGCCCAGGCCAAGGCGCACCCCCTCGGCGGCGGCATAACGCGCCATGCCGCGAAAGATCTGCGCTTCGCCTTCGAGGATCGTGATGGTGCCGGGAACGTCAGCGTGAGCGCTCCAGCAGACCGCGGCAAGCATTGCGGCCAGCACAATCGAACGGAAAACGCCCACGCTACCTCCTTGCCGTGGATAGGCGCAGGCTCTAACCGGCGCCATCCCCCACCTGCTAATGAATCTTGGCTGCCGCATTTGCGGGTGTCAATGCAACTATCCGACAGGCTGCGCGGCAGCCCGGGCGCGCGGCGCCGGCATGCGCTCGTTCCGAGCACACGGTCCCGTCGAGGGAACAGCACCCCACGGTGGTATAAGCCCCGCATGCCTGATCCCCGGCGGTCCTCATGATCTGGATCCGGATCGTGTCGAAGGACGGCGCGCCGGCGAGCGCGCTGTCGCTGGGTGTTCCGCTGGCGGCGCGGTTCGGCGAATCGACCGGCGATCTTGGACGTGGGGTCGGTTGCACGCTGGTCCTTCCGGATCCGGACCGTGCGATTTCCCGCAAGCAGGCATTGATCTCGAGCCAGGGCGGCCGGCACTTCATCCGCCCGATCGGCACGAACCTGGACATCCGCCTCAACGGGCGGCAGCTGCCCGCGGACGTCGAGTCGCCGCTCGATGTCGGCGCCGAGATCCGCATCGGGCCTTATGTGATGCGCGTCGAGCGCACCCTCAACGAAGGAGCCGCGAAAGCGATGCCAGCCGGGGCGCCCGCGCCTGCCGTGCCCCAGCGCGCCGGCGATCCACTCGCCATTCTCGGTGGTGGAAATCGCCCCGCTCGAGGCGGTGTGTTCGACGACCTCCTCAAGGCCTCGATCATCCAGCCCAATGCGGTTGGCGCGCCGCAACAGGCGCCGGCACCGGGGCGCGCGCCGGCCCAGCCGCCCGAGAAGCCCCGCGCGCCGATCGCAGCACCGAGGCTCGCGCCGGCGGCGCCGTCAGCGAAAGGCGATGCCGCACCAGTCCGGGCGCCGACGCCGGCCCCTGCGGTTCCAGACAAGGTCCGCAAGGACGCCGCACCGGAGCGGCCGGCCGCTGAGGACGAGATGGTCAAGGCGTTGTACGGCGGGCTTGGCGTGGCGGTCCCTCCCGCCGCCGAGCGCTCGCCGCAACGCCTGCAGCTAATTGGCGAGTTGCTGCGCGAGGCACTGACCGGAACGCTCGCCCTGCTCGCGGCGCGCACGATCGCCAAGCGGGAGCTCGGCGCCGGCGCAACGATGTTGCAGACCCGCGGCAACAATCCGCTCAAGTTCTCGCCCAATGTCGACGCGGCCCTCACGCACCTGCTCGGGCCGCCGCTGCGCGGTTTCATCGGCCCGCGCGACGCCCTCCACGACGCTTTCGGCGATCTGCGCGCGCACCAGGTCGCCGTGCTCGCCGGCATGCGCGCCGCGCTCGAGGCGGTGCTGGAACGGTTCGATCCAGTCGCGCTCGAAGCCCGTCTCGCGCCGAAAGGAATGTGGGACCACCTGCTGCCCGTCAACCGGCGGGCGAAGCTGTGGGAGCAGTTCGGCGAGCAGTACGCCGAGATTCTGCGCGAGGTCGAGGACGACTTCGACTCGCTGTTCGGCAAGGCCTTCCTGCAGGCCTACGAGGCGCAGCTCGCCGAGCTGGCGCGCGCCTCGGCCGTCGACGACGACAGCCAGGCCTGAGTCTCGCGCGCGGCGTCATTCCGAGCGGCGCGAGCAATCTCGGCGCCAGCAGTCTGAGACCTTCGCCCGGCCGGACCCCGGGGTCGTTTTGACAATCGGGGCGACCTCAGCGCTTGAATGCAACCACCTTCTGCGTCTGCGCGCCCAGCCCGTCGATGCCGAGCCGCATTACGTCGCCGCGCTTCAGGAATACCGGCTCCGGCTTCATGCCCAGGCCGACTCCCGGCGGCGTGCCAGTGGTGATCACATCGCCCGGCATCAGCGTCATGAACTCGCTCAGGTAGCTCACGATGGTCGCCACGTCGAAGATCATCGTGTTCGTGTTGCCGGTCTGCGTGCGCTTGCCGTTCAGGTCGAGCCAGAGGCCGAGTTTCCGCACGTTGGGAATCTCGTCGCGCGTGACCAGCCACGGCCCGATCGGCCCGAACGTGTCGCAGCCCTTGCCCTTGTCCCACTGCGGGCCGCGTTCGAGCTGGAACTCGCGTTCGCTCACGTCGTTCACGACGCAGTAACCGGCGACATGCTCGAGCGCGCGGCGCTTGCTCACGTAGCGTGCGCGGGTGCCGATCACCACGCCAAGCTCCACCTCCCAGTCCATCTTCTTCGAGCCCTTGGGCAGCATCACCGGATCGTCCGGACCCTGGATGCACGTCACCGCCTTCATGAAGACGACCGGTTCCTTCGGGATGGGCTGGCCCGACTCGGCCGCGTGGTCGCGATAGTTGAGGCCGATCGCGATGAACTTGCCGACCCCGTTGACCGGAGCCCCGAAGCGTGGCGAGCTCCTCACGGCGGGCAGCCGCTTGCTGTCGAGCTTGCGCAGTCGTGCCAGGGCCGCGTCGCCCAACTGCGCGGGCCCGATATCCGGAACGACCTTGCTCAGGTCGCGCAGAACCCCGTCCGCATCGATCAGGCCGGGCTTTTCCTTGCCGGCGGCGCCGAATCGCACCAGTTTCATCGCGAGCTTTCGTTGAAGGGAAGGATCAGATGGCGATGCCGCCGTCGACGATGAACGCCTGGCCGGTGGCAAAGGCGGCCTCGTCGCTGGCGAGATAGACGATCAGCGGTGCGATCTCCTCGGCCCTGGCAAGCCGGCCCATCGGCTGGCGCGCGATGAAGTTCCGGCGCGCCGCGACCGGATCGGTGCTGGCGCTGATGCGCTCGCCCAGGGACGGCGTATCCACCGTGCCCGGACAGATGGCGTTGCAGCGCACGCCCTGCGCGACGTGATCGATCGCCACCGCCTTGGTGAGGCCGATCACCGCGGCCTTGGTCGCCCCGTACACGCAGCGGTTCGCGATGCCCTTGACGCTGGAGGCGACGGAGGCCATGTTGATGATCGATCCGCCGCCGCCCGCGATCATCTTCGGCAGCGCTGCGCGGATGGTCCAGAACTGCGAGCGGACGTTGAGGTTGAAGCTGAAATCCCAGTCGCGATCTTCGGTCTGCAGGATCGTGCCATTGAACACGAAGCCGGCGCAGTTGAAGAGCACCGACAGCGATGCCATGCCGCCGATCGTGCGCTCGATCGCGGCGCGGTCGAGCACGTCTAGCGCCTCGGTGCGCACGTTCGCGACGCCGGCGTAGGCTGCCAGCAGCTGCGGGTTCACGTCGGTCGCGAGGACCTGCGCGCCCTCGGCAGCCATCGCCAGCGCCGCGGCACGTCCGATGCCTTGCCCGGCGGCGGTGACCAGCGCGCTCTTGCCCTTCAGTCTCACCGTCAACCTCGGTCGCTGCTCCTCCGGTTTCCCGCGGCGCGCACCCGTATCGAGTCGGAGGGCTTGTTCGGACTTGTTGTATGGCGGCGGCGAAGTTAGCATGAAATTGGTCTGACCACTTGGCCACTGCGGGCCCGGCCAACTCGCCCACGCGCACCTGCCGTCATGCCGTTGCAGAACATCGAGTCGCGCCGCCTGTACCGCCAGATCGCCGACCAGTTACGCAAGCTGATCGCGGCCGGCGAGTTCCCGGCCGGCGAGCGCCTGCCGGCCGAGCGCGACCTGGCGCAGCAGCTGCGTGTCAGCCGGCCTTCGGTGCGCGAAGCGCTGATCGCGCTCGAGGTCGAGGGGCTGGTCGAGATCCGCGGCGGCTCGGGCGTGTACGTGCGCCGCAAGCTCAATGGGGCGCGCCCGGCCCCCGACAGCGAGTGGGGGCCGCTCGAACTGATCCGCGCGCGCGCGTTGATCGAACGCGAAGTGGCGGCCCAGGCGGCCCGGCTCGCGACCCGCAGGCACATCGCCGCCATCGCGGAGACGCTCACGGCGATGGAGGCCGCGGCCGCCGCGGGCAATGCTCCGCTGGACGGCGATCGCGCGTTCCATGTCGCGATCGCCGAGGCGGCCGGCAACGGCGTGCTGGTCGACCTGGTCCACCGCTTCTGGGACGCACGCGACGGCAAGCTGTTCCGCCAGCTCGGCAACCACTTCGAGTCGCCGCGTTCCTGGCAGGCGGCGATCGAGGAGCATCGCGCGGTGCTGGCCGCCATCCGCAAGCACGACGCGGACGGTGCACGCCAGGCCATGCAACATCACATGGACCGCGCGCATGCGCGATTCAGCGCAAGCTGGCGGCGCGCAAGGCGCGCGGATTGAAGCGAGACGCCGTCCGGCGGCAGTTACCATTCCTCACCCACCTTCCGAGTCGACCCATGGCTGCCCAGAGCATCGCGCAAGTGCCCCCGTTCATCCGCCTGCATCCGAACGACGACGTGCTGATCGCGCGCAGCCAGCTCGTCGGCGGCGTGACGGTCGAAGGCGTCAGCGTGCGTGGGTTGATCCCGGCCGGCCACAAGGTGGCGGTGCGGCCGATCGCGGCGGGACAGCCGGTGCGCCGCTACAACCAGATCATCGGGTTCGCCAGCCAGCCGATCGCCGCCGGCGAACACGTGCACACCCATAACCTCGCGATGGGCGATTTCTCGCGCGACTACGCGTTCGGTGCCGACGTGAAGCCAGTTGGCGCACCCAGGCACGCCACGTTCATGGGCTTCAAGCGCGAGGACGGCCGGGTGGCCACCCGCAACTACATCGGTATTCTTTCGAGCGTGAACTGCTCGGCCACGGTGGCGCGCGCCATCGCCGATCACTTCCGGCGCGACATCCATCCGGACGCGCTGGCCGAGCATCCGAACGTCGATGGCGTGGTCGCGCTGACGCATGGCACGGGGTGCGGCATGGACAGCGATGGCGCCGGCATGCGCGTGCTCGAGCGCACTCTGGCCGGCTATGCCACGCACGCGAACTTCGCCGCGGTGCTGGTGGTCGGGCTCGGCTGCGAAGCGAACCAGATCAATGCGTGGCTTGCCCACAGTCAGCTGCGCGAAGGCGAGACGCTGCGCACGTTCAATATCCAGGACACCGGCGGCACGGCCAAGACCGTGGCGCACGGCATCTGGCTGGTGGAGGAGATGCTGCCGTTCGCCAACCGATATGTGCGCGAGCCCGTGAGCGCCGAGCACATCACGATCGGATTGCAGTGCGGCGGCTCCGACGGCTATTCGGGCATTTCCGCCAATCCGGCTCTCGGACGCGCGGTCGATCTGCTGGTCGAGCACGGCGGCACCGCAATCCTCTCGGAGACGCCGGAGATCTACGGCGCCGAGCACCTGCTTACGCGCCGCGCCGTCACCCGCGCCGTGGGCGAGAAGCTGATCGACCGCATCAAGTGGTGGGAGCATTACACCAGGATCAACGACGGCGAGATGAACAACAATCCGTCGCCCGGCAACAAGGCCGGCGGGCTGACGACGATCCTCGAAAAATCGCTCGGCGCGGTCGCCAAGGGCGGCACGACAAATCTCATCGCGGTGTACGAGTACGCGGAGCGCGTCGCGACGCGCGGCTTCGTCTACATGGACACGCCGGGCTACGACCCGGTGTCCGCCACCGGGCAGGTCGCGGGCGGCGCCAACATGATCTGCTTCACCACCGGACGCGGGTCCGCGTACGGCTGCGCGCCGGCGCCATCGCTCAAGCTTGCAACCAACTCGGTGCTTTGGGTGCGGCAGGAGGAGGACATGGACATCAACTGCGGCGAGATCATCGACGGCAAGTCGACCATCGCCGAGATGGGCGAACGGATCTTCCAGCTGGTCTTGCGCACCGCGTCCGGTGCGCGGACGAAGAGCGAAAAACACGGCTATGGACAGAACGAATTCGTGCCCTGGCAGCTCGGCGCCGTGATGTAGACGCGGGGCGTCGTTCCGGCGCTTGCGAGGCTTCCCATTGCTTCACAGGCCGAGATCCCCCGCCTGCGGCTCCGGATGACAGGCAGGGACGGTGTCGAAACTACTGCTCGAGCTTGAAGACGAACTCGACCGTCGTCTTGCGCGGCTGGCCGGGGGCCTCGTAGCGCCAGCCGGAGAGCGCGCGGCGCACTTCCTTGTCGAAGACGTTGCGCGGCTGGGCCTCGACGATCTCGACCCGGCCGACACTGCCGTCGCTGTTCACCGTCAGCTGTGCGAGGACGCGTCCGCTCTGCACGCCATCATTGGCGGCCGCAGCGGGAAACTGCGGCTGCGGATGTTCGAGCGCGCGCAGGGGCGCGGGCTCGGTCGCCCGCGGGGGTGCCGGCTCGGCTGACACCAGCGCGGGCGGCGGCGCGGCCACGACCAGTTCGACCGGTCCCACGTGCGCGGTTTCGGCAGCGCGCTCGAGCGGCACGACCATCTCGTCCAGGCCGCGCGTCTTCGGATGCGAGACGGGGGCCGCGCTGCTCGCCGGAGAGACCGGCGCCGACGAAGTGAGCAAAAGCCCCGCCGTGCCCGTCTCGCGATGGCCGGCCTCGACCGCGGCAGCCTTCGTTTGTGGCGCCGGTTTCGCCTTGGGAGCGGGGGCGGCCGCGGGCTTCAGGGGCGCCGGCACGACTGCGGGCGCGGGGCTCGGCATCCCGATTTGTGCCGGCGCGAGCGTGACCTCGGTCGGTTTTGCCTCGACCATGGCTTCCGTTCCGGACAGACGCGTCGCCGGCTGTTCGGCCGGCGCGGGTGCTACCGGGGCAACCGGCGCGGGCTTGCGCTCGACCACCAATGCCTGCGTCGCCGGATTGGTGCTCGAGTCCACGTACGCTTCGAGTCCATAGGCTGTAAGCGCGAGCGTCGCGCCGAAGGCGACCAGCGCGCCCGCGTACCCTGCGACGCCGAGCCAGCGGCTGTCTTGCACCGATTCGGGAATGCTCGCGCGCACCGCCTGCAACAGCGTCGAGCGCTCGCGGGTGTGCGCGGCCGAGCGCGGCGACGTCGTCGGCGACCCCTGGAGCGTCATCGGTGCGTTCGTCTTGCGTCCGCTCGTCACGGGCGCGCTGCGCTGCACGCTTCCGGGCGCTGCGGTCATCTGGAGCCTGGTCCCGGACCCGGCGGCACGCATCTGCGCGGCATCGGTTGCCGCGACGATCGACTGGTGCGTGGTCGAGCCGACCGGCGCGTGCCGGATCAGGACCCGCGTCGGTTCCCATTCGTCCGCCTGGTCCGACAGCAGCAGGCTGCGGAAGGCCGCAATCGTCTGCGGACGACGCTCGGGCTTGACTGCGAGTGCCGTGTCGAGCGCACCGAGCAGCGTGTCCGAGTACCTTCCCTTCAGCCGCAGGCGCAAGGGGACGACTTCGTCGGCGAGCACGCGGCTGACCGCCGGTGCCGGCGCCTGGCCGGTCAGGGCGAAATGAGCCACCGCGGCGAGCGCGTAGACGTCGCTCCACGGACCCTGCTTCATCTTGACGGTGTCGGCGTATTGCTCGAGCGGCGCGAAACCCGGTTTCACGATCACGGTGAGCGCCTTGCGCAAGTCGCCGATGACGCGGCGCGCGGCACCGAAGTCGAGCAGCAACGGCGCGGAGTCCTGCACCACCAGGATGTTGTCGGGGGCGATATCGCGATGCAGGCACGATTCGGCGTGCAGCACTTCCACCGCATCCAGCGCGCCGGCGAGGAAATTGCGCAGCCAGCCCTCGCCGACCGGCTCGGAGCGGCCGCGGATCCACGCCCGCAAGGTCGGCGCCGAGTAGAACGGCATCACCATGTAGGCGGTGCCCTTTTCCTGCCAGAACTGGTGCACCTTGATCAAGGCCGGATGCTCGAAGCGGGCGAGCAGGCGCGCTTCGTTGATGAAGCTGCGCAGGCCGACTTCGAATGCCTCGCGATGGCGCGGGCTCGTCAGCATCTGCACCGAGAAGTCGCTGTTGCGCGTGGCGAGCGAAGAGGGCATGTACTCCTTGATCGCGACGCGGCGCTCGAGGCGCAGGTCGAGAGCCGAGTAGACCACGCCGAAGCCGCCTTCGCCGAGCACGCGTTCGATCACGAATTCCCGCAATCGGTATCCGCGCGGCAGGCAACCGTGGATCGGTTGTGCGCCCGGTGCGGAAGGAGCGGTCGACGTATCCGAAGGTGCTGCGTTCATCGCCGAAACCCGGTTGCGGCCCGGCCGGACATGACCGGTGCGCTGAGGGAACCTTACGCAGCAACCCATGGGCTTGACAGCGAATTTCCGGCATCGACCCGGACGAATGTTCGCCGCGTCCGCGCCTGCCAGAGAGAGAAGCGCTCCGGCGCGGCGGACACTAGAGGAGGGGCTCCAGGTCCCGCCCCGGAATTTTCGACAAGCCCACGCCGCTTGCGCGCAGGCTCGCCGCTCAGCCGAGCCGGATCACGCGGCCGCCGATTGCGGCCGCATCCGCTTCATCGTGGGTGACCAGCAGGATCGGCAGGCCGCGCTCGCGGGCGTGGCCGATCACGAACGAGCGGAAGTCGCCGCGCAGCTGCGCATCGAGTCGGTTGAACGGCTCGTCGAGCAGCAGTGCGCGCGGTTCGGCGAGCAGCGTGCGCATCAGTGCCACGCGCGCACGTTGCCCGCCCGAGAGCGTCGCCGGGTCGCGCGCCGCAAAGCCCGGCAGCTCGGCTTCGAGCAGCGCGCTCTCGATGCGCGCGCGCCGCGCCGCCCGCCCGCGCACGTGCGCCGGCAGCGCGAATGCGAGGTTGCCGCCCACCGAAAGGTGCGGAAACAGCAGATCGTCCTGGAACAGGATGCCGACGTGCCGTTGCTCGGGCGGCAGGCCGTCGAGCGGTTGGGCGCCGATCCCGACGCTTCCGCTGGCCGAGAACGCGGGATCGAGCGTGCCGGCGATGTGGTTGAGGAGCGTCGATTTGCCACAACCGCTCGGCCCCATGATCGTCACGCATTCGCCGCCGGCGATAACCAGGTCGAGCGGTGGAAACAGGGCCCGGGCGCCGATTGCCAGCGTGACCCCGCGCAGCCCCAAGGGTTCGGCCGCGACGCCGATCGCGGGCGGCTGGTCACGCTTCATGGATTCAGCGCGCGGCGGCGCGTATAGAGCGCCGCCGGCACGAGCGCAGCGAGCAGGTAGCCGAACCAGGGCAAGACCGCCTGCAGCAGCGCCCAGGTGCCGATGACCCGCCGGTCGGCCCCGGCCGAAAGCGTCACCGCTTCGGTGGTCAGCGTGGCAACGCGACCGCTGCCGGCGAAAAGGGTGGGCAGGTACTGGCCGACACTCACCGCAAAGCCCACCGCACAGGCAATCAGAAGCGGCTTGAGCAGGATCGGCACCTTGACGCGCACGAAGACGCGCCACGGCGGGCTCCCAAGCGCGAGCGCACTGCGTGTGTAGCGGGCGTCGAACGCGCGCCACGGATCGGCGAGCGAGAGGAACATGTACGGCAGCACGAAGATCAGGTGCGCCCAGATGACCGCCGCGAGCGTCGCGTCGAAGCCGAGCCGCACCAGCAGGACCTGGGTGCCAAACAGGAAGGCCACCTGGGGAACGAGGAGCGGCAGGTAGATGAGCCACAGCACCTGAGCGCCGCGCGCGCGCGCGCTGCGCGCTGCCGACAGGTGCGCCTCGTGCTCCAGGCACGCAAGGGTCAGAGCCAGCGCGACCAACGTGGCTGCAAGCCCGACTCCAAGCGTCGTGAGTGCGGGATCCAGCAGGCTCCGCGACTGACGTTGCCAGTTGCCGAGCGTCAGCCCATCCGGCAGCGCAGCCGGGAAGCGCCACGTTTGCGCAAAGGACCAAAGCGCCAACCCGGCGATCGTCGCCGCGGCGAGCGCCAGCATCGCCAGCAGCGTTGCCGTCGCGGTCGCTGCGGCGGGCGACACATAGGGCGCGCGGGTGCCGCGCTCGATCCAGCGCCGCCCCAGATAAGCCAGCACCTTCTCCGCCACGGCCCACGCCGCGATCGCGACGCCGACCAGCGCGAACAGCAGCGCTGCCGCGGCGGCGCCCAGGAAGTAGCGCGACGTATCGGGATCCGCGAACCAGCGCACCGCCAGCACGGCAAGGGTGGGCGGATTGCTCGGGCCGAGGATCAACGCGACATCGACGACCGACAGCGAATACGACAGCACGGCATACACCGACAGGCGGATCTGCGGATACACCTGCGGCAGCACCACCTTGAACCACGCCGCAACGCGGCCGTACCCGAGCGATTGCGCGATGCGCGTATGCGCGTCCGCCGGCACCTGGTTCAGGGCACCGAGCGTCATCAGCATCAGGTACGGAACTTCCTTGAGCAGCAGGCTGCCGACGATCGGCAGCCCGGAGGGGTGCCCGACCGTGAGCACGTCGAGTGGAACCGTCCAGCCCGTCAGCCAGGGCGACACAACGCGAGCGATCCAGCCCGAGGGAAGGATCAGGAAGGCGAAACCGATCGCCAGCGCGGCGTGCGGCATCGCGAGCAGCGGCGCGATCGAGGCGCCGATGCGGCGCTGCAGGCGGGTTCCATGCAGGTACGCGCAACTGCCGAGCGCGATGGCGAGCGCACCGAGCGTCGCGAGCAGTGCCGTGACGAGCGTCGACTTCAAACTGCTGGCGAATCCGGGGTACGCGAACAGCGACCGCCACGGCGCCAGCGTCCATTCGTTGCCGCCGATTGCGGGCAGGTATCCGAACGCGGGCGCGACGGTCCCGGCCAGGCCGGCGCCGATCGGTACGACGAAAGCGGCCACGGTGAGCGCAGGCGCCCAAGCGAGCGTCGCGCGGCGGGGCGCGAGCGCCGGGGCCGCGGGAATGACAGCGGCGCGCATCGATATCGCCTATTTCGTGTAGCGCCGCTCCCACTCGGCCGTGATGCGCGTCATCCACGACGCATGCGGCTCGAGCAGCGGCTTGCCAAGCTCCGCGGCCGTCGGCAGCGCCGGGCTTGGGGTGAGGACATCGAAGAGTGCGCGCTGGGCCGGGGACAGCCTGCCCGGGTCGAGCACGTTGAAGCTTCCCATGTTGCGGATGTCCTGTGCGCGCGCCTGGGTCGCCGGTTCGAGGAGGAAGTTGGCGACCACGAGCGCGCCCTCCTTGTTCGGTGAATTGAACGGGATGGCGACGAAGCTCGTGTTGCCGATGCTGCCGCCGTCGAACACGAACGTGCGCGCCGTGGGCTGCAGCAATCCGTTGGCGATCGCGACAGCCGCCTCCAATGGGTTGAACGAGATCATCAGGTCGATCTCGCCGTCGTTCATCAACTCCCGCTGCGCCGGACCGTTCTCGGGAAACTGGCGCCCCTGCCGCCACAGGTTCGGACGTAGCGTGTCGTACCAGTCCCACAGCGGCGCCGCGACACGGTCGAAGTCCTGGTCGGCCACGGGGCGCTGCAGCACCGCCGGGTCCGGCGCAAGTTCGTACAGGGCCTGCTTGAGGAACGTCGAGCCGAGAAAGTTGCGCACGTTCGGGTGCGTGGTGCGGCCGGGATGGGCACGGGCCCAAGGCACGAGATCGCGCGCCGAGCGCGGCAACGTCTGCGCGTCCTTGATGCGCGCGCTGTCGTAGACGAAGACGATCTGCGCCATGCGCCACGGCGCCGCGAATCCGTCGACCGGCGTCGTGAAATCGATCACATTGGAACGCTTGTTGACGGTGTCGACGTACTTGAAGTTCGGCAGGGCGGCGGCAAACGGGCCGTAGAGCAGTTTCTGCGTCTTGAGGCTGAGGAAGTTCGGACCGTTGATCCAGATCAGGTCGACCGTCCCGTCGGTCTCGCGCCCGGCGGCCCTTTCCGCGACCACGCGGGTGACCGCCTCCGACGTGTCCTTCAGGCGCACGTGATCGACCGTCACGCCGTATCGAGCCTTCACTTCTTCGCCCACCCACGCGATGAACGCGTTGGTGCGCTCGTCGCCGGCCCACGCATTCCAGTGCACCGTCTGCCGGCGCGCCTTGGCGACGACCTGGTCCCACGGCGCCACGGCGGAAGTCGTCTGTGCCAGCGCGGCGCCTGCAAGGGCGATCGACAGGATTCCGGCGCCGAACGCCAACGCGGCGCGCACCGAACGAATCGACATCTCAGTCCCTCGCCGGGTCGAGGACGAGGCGCGGTGCGACCGGCCCGGCCGCAAGTCCCTTGGCGGAACGCCGGCGCGCGCGCGCCTGTTCGAGCACCGGACCGAGCTTCTCCTCGTGGAAACGGTCGCACCCGATGCAGAGGTTCTGGTACGGCGTGCCGTCGGGAAGCACGGTGCGGCTCGCTTCGATGAACCGGGCTTCGGACCAGCCGTAGGCGAGGCCCATGCGCTCGGGATGTCCCATCGTGATCGCCTCGTAGGCCGGAACACCCGCCAGGGAGTCGAGGATCTCGATCAACGAATCCTCGAGCAGGTTGCCGACCGGCAGCCCGGTCTTGATGCAGCAGGGATAGACGTCGCCGGTGGGCTCGATCGAAACCTCGGAACCGTCGTACCGGTGGCGCAGGAAGTTCAGCCCGCCGGACCAACGGTTGCAGAAGTTGTCGGCGAGGGTTGCACGCGACAGGCTGTTCTCCCACGCGCGGCCGCGCGGCCACAACTTGCCGATCCAGGAATCAGGCGTGGCGCCGAAGAAGCTGTAAACGGGTCCTTCTTCCTCGTGCCAGTTGCGGGTCACCGCGCTCAGCCCCGACTTGCGCATGCCGGCGCGCTCGAACATCAGCGACAGCTTCTCGATGAACGCCTTCTGCTTTGCCTCGCCTTCGAGTCCGACGTGATAGTCGTCGACGCTCGCCACCGAAATCATCCAGACACCCCGCTCGAGCAGTTCATCGACGATCTGCGCGGTCAGGATGTCGCCGGTCGTCTGCACGACGACCTTCACGCCGCCATTTCCCGCGTACCTGCGGCGCAGCCGCTCGATGACGGGATACGCCACGGCCGCGCGCACCGGGTCGAGCAGCGCTTCGCCGCCCGAGAGGATCACGCGGCCCGTCTTCTCCACGAACGACCCATCGGGGCGCGGATCGGCCGTGTCGAGGTACGTCATCCGGTCGGGCAAGTGATCGACGATGCGCCCGTGGTTGCGCACGGCCTGCTGCACCACCGCGTCGAGCTCGCCGCGCACGTAGGGGCGAAAACGATCGTCGTAGCAATGCCTGCACCTGCGGTGGCAGGCGAACGACATGACGTAGTAAATCGACTCCATCGTGCGGGTGGCTTGGTCGCGGCCGAGGCCACGAACTTACACCACCGCGGACGACCGCCGCGTGTCACGGCGCGGGGAGGACGGCTGAAAAAAACAGACGCGGATTGCGCGGATCAAAAGGCGGTCTTATCCGCGTCGGAGGCGCCGCTCTTCTCCGTTGGTCCGCGAGCCGCGATCGCGCGGACGAACCTTCCGTCCTGCGCGACCGCGGCCCCGGGTTCGGTGTCGGTCTGGCGCCGCGGCGAGCGGCGATCCGATCGTAACGGCGCCCCTCGCCGTGGCGACAAGTGCAACCGGACCAGCGGTGCCGTGCTTCGCCGAGCGGTCCCCCGGCCGATCGTGCAAGACCGGTGCAAACGCCGTTCCAGCGCGGCAACCCTCTGAATCGATTGACTGCGAGCCGATCGCGCCGGACGACCTGTAAGCGCGCCCGACAGCCCGGCGTGCTGCGTAGCGCCGTCACTTCGCGAGCAGCTTGAAGTCGAACGTCACGCCGAGGCGATCGTTCTCCGCGGTCACGGCCGTGATGTCCAGGCGTTCGAGCTCGCTCGTGTAGGGAATGTTCGGGTGCTTGAGCATCGCGCGCAGCGCCGCCGCGACGTCGATCTCGACTGCCTGCGGAAACCGCGGCATGACCACCTGCTGCACGAGCGCGCGGGTTGCCTGATCGGCGATGTTGTCGATGCGCAGATCGGCCAGGCGCACGATGCCGCCTTGTTGCGCCGGTTTGCCGGAGAGCACGACGCGCGAATTGAGCGGCACGCCGACGCACTGTGCACCGACCAGGACGCCGAGGTACGACGTCAGATTGGCATTGAGCACGACGCGCCCGCCGGTCAGCGATACCGTCGGATCGTCGAGGTAGGCGTAGCACGCGCCGCGTTGCAGGTAGTAGCGGCCCTGGTCGGCAAAGAGCGATTGGCGCACCAGGCGGTCGACCGCGGTCCGCTCGAGCACGATCTCGGCGCCGCGGGCGGGCAGGCAGGCCAGGAAGACGATCGCCACGACACCGTGCAACAGCCTGGATACGCGCCTCATCGCGATTCACCTGCAAGGTAAGCGGGTTTCGATTGTGCCTGCAGCGCGGGGTTCCGCATGGTGCCGGAAGGGCCGACGCGGGCCACCCCGCGATGCGAGAATCCGCCTCCACCCAACCCACGCCCGCAACCAGGGAAGCCAGTTCGATGAAGGTTTTCAATTTCAGCGCCGGTCCAGCCGTTCTTCCACGCGAGGTGCTCGAGCGCGCCGCCGCGGAGATGCTCGACTGGCACGGCAGCGGCATGTCGGTCATGGAGATGAGCCACCGCGGCAAGGAGTTCATCTCGATCGCCGCCAAGGCCGAAGCCGACCTGCGCACGCTGCTCGTGATCCCGGCCGACTACGCCGTCCTGTTTCTGCAGGGTGGCGCGATCGCCGAAAACGCCTTGATCCCCATGAACCTGCTCGGCGAGCGCAAGGTCGCCGACTACGTCAACACCGGCGAGTGGTCGAAGAAATCGATCAAGGAAGCGAAGAAGTACTGCCAGGTGAACGTCGCCGCGTCGGCCGAGGACAAGAACTTCACCTACATACCGGCACGCGAGACCTGGAAGCTCTCGCCCGATGCGGCCTACGTGCACATCTGTGGCAACGAAACGATCGGCGGCCTCGAGTACCACTGGACGCCCGACGTTGGCGCGGTCCCGCTGGTGGAGGACGCCTCGTCGCACATCCTCTCGCGCCCGCTCGACGTCACCCGCTACGGCGTGATCTATGCCGGTGCCCAGAAGAACGCCGGGCCCGCAGGCGTGACGCTCCTCATCGTTCGGCGCGACCTGCTCGGGCGCGCACTGCCGATCACGCCTTCGGCGTTCCATTGGAAGGAACAGGCCGAGAACGATTCGATGCTCAACACGCCGCCGACGTATTCGATCTACATCGCCGGCCTGGTGTTCGAATGGCTGCTCGCGCTAGGCGGTCTCGCCGCGATGGAGAAGCGCAACATCGCCAAGGCCCGGGTGCTGTACGACTACCTCGACACGACCGACTTCTATCACAACCCGGTGCGCAAGGAGGACCGGTCGCGCATGAACGTCCCGTTCAAGCTGCGCGACGAGTCGCTCGATGGCGCTTTTCTCAAGGGCGCCGAGGCGCGCGGCCTGTTGCAGCTCAAGGGTCACCGGTCGGTGGGCGGCATGCGCGCCTCGATCTACAACGCGATGCCGCTGGAAGGCGTGCAGGCGCTGCTCGACTACATGAAGGAATTCGAGCGGAAAAACGGTTGACCGGGCCGGCGCGCGGAACGTCCATGAGCACCTATCGGATCCTCGTCCTCAACCAGATCGCGGCGCAGGGCCTCGACCGGCTGCCGAAGCCGCGCTACGAGGTCGGCAAGAACGTGGCGCAGCCCGACGCGATCCTGGTGCGCTCGCACGACATGCACGCAATGGCCATCGCGCCCACCGTCAAGGCGATCGGGCGCGCTGGAGCGGGCACGAACAACATCCCGGTCGCCGAGATGTCGAAACGCGGTATCCCGGTGTTCAACGCGCCGGGCGCCAACGCCAACGCGGTGAAGGAACTGGTGCTGGCGGCGCTGTTGATGGGCGCGCGCAATCTGGTTCCCGCGCTGCAGTTCGTCGCGCGCCTGCCTCCGGATGCGACCGATTTCGAGGCGCGCGTGGAAGCGGGCAAGAAGGACTTCGCCGGGGTCGAGTTGCCGCAACGGACGCTCGGGATCATCGGCCTGGGCGCGGTGGGTGGCCTGGTCGCGGAGACCGCACTGAAGCTCGGCATGAAGGTGCTCGGTTTCGATCCCGAGATCACGGTGGATGCGGCGTGGCGCCTGCCCTCGAACGTGCGCAAGGCCAACAGCGTCGAGGAGGTCTTGCGTCACTCCGATTTCATCACGCTGCACGTGCCGCTGCTGCCGGTCACGCGCCACATGATCGACGCCAGGCGCCTCGAGGTGCTCAAGCGCGATGCCGTTCTGCTCAACTTCGCGCGCGAGGCCATCGTCGACGAAGAAGCGGTGCTCGCGGCGCTGCGCGGCGGGCGGTTCAAGGCCTACCTGTGCGACTTTCCTTCGCCGCGCCTGCAGGCCGAGGCGCGTGTCGTCGCGCTTCCGCACCTCGGCGCATCGACGGTCGAAGCGGAGGAGAACTGCGCCGTCATGGTGGTCGACCAGGTACGCGCCTGTCTCGAGCAGGGCAACATCACGAACGCGGTCAATTTCCCGAACGTCGAGATGGCGCGCGAGTCGGCGTTCCGGGTCGCGATTGCCAACGCGAACGTGCCGAACATGCTCGGCCAGATATCGACCACGATGGCGCGCGCCGGGCTGAACATCCACAACATGGTGAACAAGTCGCGCGGCGAAATGGCCTACACGCTGGTCGACGTCGACAGCGCGGTCGAGCAAAAGGTGATTGCCGAGATCGCGGCGATCGAGGGCGTGCTGTCGGTACGCAGCATCCCCGCCGAGACCTGATCCCCTCCCCTGCGAAGCGGGGGAGGGTCAGGGAGGGTGCCCGGCAGGCGGCGGAGGGAATTACTTCTTGCCTTGTTTGGCGCCGGCGGCGGGCTTCGCACCCGCCGCGTCCTCCTTCTTGTAGTCGCCGATCACGCCTTTGAGCGGGCAGACCGAGAACGCCGGACACTTCTTGCAACCGGCCACGATGGCGATCGGACACAAGGTCATGATGGTCCTCCCACGGCGGCCTACGCCTCGTACTTGAACGAGAGCGCGAGGCGTGCGCGATACGCGACGACCTTTCCGCCCTCGACCTTGAGGTCCAGCTTGGTGATCTCCGCGATGCGCAGGTCGCGCAGCGACTTGCCCGCCGTCTCGACCGCGTTCTTGGCCGCGTCTTCCCACGACACCGCGCTGGTGCCGATGATCTCGGTCACGCGATACACGCCAGCTTCGACGTTCTTCTTGGCCATCGTCTTCTCCTTGGGTGCGGGCCGCTCGGGTCCCGAGTCGAACCCGCCGCCATCATAGGCCGCTAGCGGACCTTGACCTCGGTCCACAAGCGGCCGCGCTCCTGCCGCTGCTCCGCCGGCAGGAAGCGCAGCTGGTGCAGCTTCTTCATCGCCTCCGCATCGGGGAAGACAGAGACGTTTGCCTTCACCTCCGGCTTGATGAACTCCATCGCGGCGGCGTTGGCGTTGCCGGATCCGATCAGGTTGGACAGCTCCGCGGCGTTCTGTCCTTCCATCATGAAGTTGATGAATGCATGCGCGAGAGCCGGGTTCGGCGCCGACTTGTGGATCACCATGTTGTCGACCGAAAGCACCGCACCCTGGCTCGGGATCACCGAGACGACCTTGAAGTCCCGCTTGGCAGCGGCCGCGTCCCGGTTGGCCTGGAAGAAGTCCACCGAGTAGCCCAGGGCAAGCCACATGTTGCCGGCCGACATCTCCTTGATGTAGGAGGACGAGTTGAAGGCCGCCCAGCACGGCTTGGCTTTCCTGATCGTATCGGCGGCTTTCTTGTAGTCGTCGTTGTTGGTGGTGTTGGGATCGATGCCGAGATAGATGAACGCGGCCGAGAACACCTCGTCCGGCGAGTCGAGCACCGTGATGTGGCCCTTGACCTTGCAAGCGATCTTGGGGTCGAACAGCACTTCGAACCCGCGCGGGTCCAGGCCCGCCGCCTTCATCCGCTTGTCGTTGTAGCCGATCACCGTCGTCGAATAGGCGTAGGGAACGGAGAACTTGTTGCCAGGATCGAACGACGTATCGAGGAACTCCGGCTTCATGTTCTTCAGGTTCGGCAGCTTCGAGTGGTCGAGCGGTTGCAGGTCGCCCTTCTTGATCAGCACCTCCAGGGCGTTGCTGGTCGGAACGATGATGTCGTAACCGGTCGCGCCCGCGGCGAGCTTCGCCAGCATCTCCTCGTTGTCGGAGAAGTACGTCTGCGCGATCTTGGCGTTGAACTCCTTCTCGAAGCGTTCGACCGTCTCGGGCGCGATGTAGTCGTTCCAGTTGTAGAGGTTGAGGGTCCCGGTGGGCCTGGCTTCCGCCTTGGCTTCGGCCGGGGCCGCCTTGGGCGGCGGCGGTGCCTCCTCCTTCTTGCCGCAGCCAACAAGCAGCACGGTGCAGAAGACGGCAGCGAACATCGCGCGCGGGAAAAGCGCAGTCATGGCAGTTCCTTCCGAGTCAATCGTTCATGCGGAGCAGGCCGGGCGCGACGCGCGCGGCCACCGTGATCAACAGCAGCGTCAGGATCAGCAGAAGGGTCGAGATCGCGTTGACCTCGGGCGTGACCGCGATCTTGACCATCGAGTAGATCTGCAGCGGCAGCGTCGAGGCCGACGCGCCGGCGGTGAAGAACGTGATCACGAAGTCGTCGATCGACAGCGTGAATGCCATCAGGCTGCCCGCGATGACGCCGGGCAGGATGAGCGGGAACGTCACGTAGCGGAAAGCTTCCAGCGGCGTCGCGCCGCAATCGCGTGCGGCCTCGACCAGGCTTTCATCCATGCCCGCCAGGCGCGCGCGCACGACCAGCGCGACGTACCCGATGCAGAAGGCGATGTGCGACAGCGTGATCGAGACCAGGCCGAGCGTGAGATTGAGCATGACGTAGAACATCAGCAGCGCCACGCCCATCAGGATTTCCGGAATCGCGATCGGCGCGACCACCAGCACCGGCAGCACCCGCATGCGGTACTTGTGCAGGGCGAAGCCCGCCATCGTGCCGAGAACCGTCGACACGAGCGAGGCCGTCAGCGCGATCAGGAGCGAGTTGCGCGCGGCAATGAGCATCTCGTTGTTGCGGAACAGCCTGGCGTACCAGGCGGTCGTGAAGCCGACCCACTCGGCATTTAGTTTGCTGTCGTTGAAGGAAAACACCACCACGACGAGCAGTGGCAGGTACAGGAACAGGTAGGCGGCGAGGGCGCTCGTCCACACCCAGCGCGGCGCCGTGCGGTTCACGCCGCGCTCCGGCGCGGCCGCGCCGCCAGGGCCGCAAGTCCGGTGAGCACCAGCGCAGCCGCCGTCAGCACGATCGAAAGCACCGAGCCGAACGGCCAGTCGCGCGCCTCGAGGAACTGCTGCTTGATCACGTTGCCGATCATGATCCCGTCGGTGCCGCCCACCAGGTCGGGTACCGCGAAGATGCCGAAGGCGGGGATGAAGACCAGCGCCGATCCCGCGAAGACGCCGGGCAGCGACAGCGGCCAGGTTATGTGGCGGAAGCGCTGCCACGCGCCCGCGCCCAGGTCGCGCGCCGCATCGAGCAGGGTCGGGTCGTGCTTTTCCAGGTTCGCGTACAGCGGCAGCACCATGAACGGCAGATGCACGTAGACCAGCACCACGATGACCGCGAACGGCGAGAACATCAGCGTCACCGGGCCGATGCCGACCAGGCCGAGCACCGCGTTCAGCGTCCGCGCCAGCGCCCAGTCGGGTCCGAGGATGATCATCCACGCGTACACGCGGATCAGGAAGTTGCTCCAGAAGGGCAGGATGACGAGCAACAACAGCAGGTCGCGGTACCTCTTCGCGCTGTGCGCGATCAGCCAGGCGAGTGGATAGGCGAGCGCCAGGCAGATCGCGGTGGTGACGAGCGCGTACAGGAACGACTTGACGAACAGCTGCAGGTAGAGCGAACTGGCGAAGAAGCGACCGTAGCTGTCGAGCGAAAGATTCCAGCCACCGCTTTCCGAGCGCAACGGCGCGAGGCCGCCGAATTCGCCTGCCAGGCGGAAGCTCGCGACCACCATCAGCAGCGTCGGCAGCGCGAAGAAGACGATCAGGTACGCCAGCGGAGGCCCGGCGACGAGCCATCTCTCGCGCGCCGATCCGGGTTGTCGCAAGGTGCCGGTCATGTCAGTCCGCCAGGAAATGGCCGGCGTCGACCTTCCACGCCACGTCCACGGCGTCGCCCACATCGAAGAACCGGGCGCGCCCGGACGCGGAGTTCGGCCGCATCGCCTCCAGCCGCGCACCCGAAGCAAGCTCCACCATGTAGATCGTGACGTCGCCCTGGTAGAGGAAGTCCATGACGCGTCCGCTGAGGTGATTCTCGCCGTCGGGCGCCACCTGGCCGGGCGCATTGATGGCGATCTTCTCCGGACGCAATGCCAGCGCGCCGGCCGTGCCAGGCGCCACGCTGGGCACGTTGATCGTCGCCCGCACGCTCCCGATGCCGGCGAGATCCAGCGTGCAGACGCCGTCTTCGCACGCCTGGACGCTGGCGCTCAGGATGTTGCACTCGCCGATGAAGTCGGCGACGAATCGGTTGGCGGGAAACGAATAGATCTTCGACGGCTCGTCGAGCTGTTCAATCCGGCCCTGGTTCATCACCGCGATCCGGTGCGACAGCGCCAGCGCCTCGGTCTGGTCGTGGGTCACGTAGATGAACGTGATGCCGACCTCCTTCTGCAGGTTGATGAGTTCGATCTGCATCTCGCCGCGCAGCTTGGCATCGAGCGCCGCCAGCGGCTCGTCGAGCAGCATCAATTTCGGCTTCGTGACCAGCGCGCGCGCGATCGCCACGCGCTGCCGCTGGCCGCCGGACAGCTCGTGGGGAAAGCGGTTCGCAAACGGCTGCAGGCGCACGTCCTCGAGCGCCGCCGCGACGCGAGACGGGATCTCCGCCGGTGCGACCTTCGCCATGCGGAGCGGGAAGACCACGTTCGCCGCCACCGTCATGTGAGGGAAGAGGGCGTAGCTCTGGAATACGGTGCGCACCGGACGCCGCTCCGGCGGGACGTCGGTGAGATCCTGCCCGGCAAGCACGATGCGCCCGCCGTCGGGCGGATCGAAGCCGGCGATCATCCGCAGCAGCGTCGTCTTGCCGCAACCTGACGGCCCGAGCAGCGTGAAGAACTCGCCTGCCTCGATCGACAACGACACGCCATCGACGGCCGTCGTGCTGCCGAAGCGGCGCGTGACGTTTTCGATCTCGAGCAGGGCCATCCGGCGGCGCGCGGTCAAAAGCGCCGGATTATAGGAACGACATGGAGACCGCGTCCCGCGTCGAATCAAACCCGGCGCTTGCGCGCTTGTGAGAATCTCGCGGCCGTGCTCGCGATCCTGCTGGTCACCTTTCCGTTCTTCGCCCTGGTGCTGTGCGGCTACCTCGCCGTCCGGCGCGGCCTGCTGCCGACGCTGGCGATCCCGGCCCTGAACACGTTCGTGCTCTTTTTCGCACTGCCCTGCCTGCTATACCGCTTCGGCGCCACGACGCCGATCGAGCGGTCGCTCGATCCGGGCGTGCTTTCGGTCTACCTGTTGTGCGCGCTCGTTTTGGTCGGGCTGACCGTCTGGCTCACTCTGAGCCGCCGCATCCGTTGGAAGGACGCGGCGTTCGGCGCGCTGGTGGCGGCGTTCCCGAACACGGGCTTCATGGGCGTGCCCCTGCTGGTGAAGCTGCTGGGCCCGCAGGCGGCCGGGCCGGCCATCGCCACCATCCTGGTCGACCTGGTCGTCACGAGTTCGACCTGCATTGCCCTGTCCCAGCTCGACAGCGCCGATGAACACGGCGTGCGTCACGCGGCCGGCAACGCGCTGCGCGGGATGCTGATCAATCCGATGCCGTGGTCGATCCTGCTCGGCGCGCTTTCGTCGGCCTCGGGCGTCCTGCCGCCGGCGCCGGTGATGCAGACGATCAGCCTGCTCGCCGATGCCGCGTCCCCGACCGCGCTGTTCACGATCGGGGCGGTGCTGGCGCGCTCGCAGATGGCACACGGCGAAGCGACCGCGCCGCTGGAATACCTGCCCGTGGTCGCGACCAAATTGCTGCTGCATCCGTTGCTGGTCCTGGTGGCGGGAGGACTGGCGATCCGTTTCGGCCTCCCGCTCGATGCGTTCGCCCTGTCGGTGATCGTGCTGGTCGCCGCGCTGCCGAGCGCGAGCAACGTAGTAATCCTGGCCGAGAAGTTCGCCGCCGACAGTGGGCGCATCGCGCGCATCATCCTGGTGTCCACCGCACTGGCGTTCCTGACGTTCTCGGGAGCAGCGGCACTCTTTATCTGACCTACGCGTTGCGTGCGTTACCCATCTACGATCCGCCCGATGAA
Organism: Burkholderiaceae bacterium; assembly: GCA_035502095.1. GTDB lineage: Bacteria > Pseudomonadota > Gammaproteobacteria > Burkholderiales > Burkholderiaceae_F > JAKANT01. The sequence continues at coordinate 96,294 of DATJUX010000026.1, read as the reverse complement.
CCCACCTCCTCGCATCCCAGGCAGGCCTCCGGCCGCAAGGCGGCGCCTGCTGGCATCGGTCGTCGCGTCCGTCGCCATACCCGGCCTCGCCCGCGCCGCGTCGGCGCCCTCGATTTCGGTCAAGCTGCTCGACGGGCGCGACTTCTCCACGGAGCGATGCCTCGGCAAGGTGTTGTTCGTCAATTTTTGGGCGACGTGGTGCGCCCCATGTCGGGCGGAAATGCCCGAGATCGATGCCTACTACCAGACGCATCGCGACCAGGGCCTCGTGGTGCTGGCGCTGAGCACCGACGAACTCGCCGACGAGCCCAAAGTGCGCGAAGCGGCGAAGCCCTTTACCTTCGATGTCGCGATGCTGAAGGCGGCCAGGCTGTCGGGGTTTGGCCGCATCTGGCGCATGCCGGTTTCGGCGGTGATCGATCGCCGGGGCAAGCTGGTCAGGCAGGACTGGTTCGTCGAGCCGAAGCTGGACGCGTCGGCGCTCGACGCCGTCATCAAGCCGCTGCTCTGAAGGTGCAAGCCGCGCCCGCGGCGCCGCCTGCACCCGGTTTCAGAGGTTGTAGTGCAACCCGATCGAAACGCTGTACTTCGGCTCGAGCTGGTATCCGTTCACGCGCTGATAAAACGGCACCTGGAAAAATCCATACGCCTCGAGCTTTCCCGTCACCGCCCACGACAGGCCGGCGCTGACGTACGCAAGCGTGGCGCCCGAGTTCTCGACGTCCGCGTTTGCCCCCGACTCCGGCCGCTCGGTGCGCAGGTTGATCTGCAGGTGCGGTACCACGGCCGAGTCGGTCACGTAACGCACGCCAACACTGAGGTTGGCCCCGGCCCCGGGCTTGAAGTCGTCCTTCGAAGTCATCGGCAACTGCATGAGCGCCGAGGCGAAGTAGTCGAAGCTCTGGTTGATCGGCCCGAACGCGTAGATGCCGAGCAGCAGATCGGTCGAACCGGTGCCCGGCTGCAGGCCGCGATCGAGGGGCTGGCCGGCCTGCGGGCCCTCGCTGAAGGTCACGTCGGTCTGGCCGGTCGCGAACTTTAAGCCGAACTGCGCGCCGATGTTGTGCTCGGGCGAAAGGCCCTGGTAGCGGCCGATCAGCCGGACGTCGCCGACGCTCGATGAACGCGACGTCGAGATGTCGGTGTCCCCCTCGGCGATGGTCGTGTGATAGCGGTTGAAGTACGGGATGAGCAACGCCGCGCCCCAGTCGCCGTTGATGCCGTAGTCGAGAGTCAGCGTGGTGTTGCGGTTGATCGTCTCCTGCTGGATCTCGCGGTCGGTCGGGAACGTGATCGCGCCCGTGTCCACGCGGCCAGTCCCGGTGCGCAGGTCGTTCTGGTTGAAGTAGTCGTACCGGAGGTCGGCGCTCAGACCCGATCCCGTCTTGAATCCCTGGCTCGCCCAGTCCGAGTTCAGCGTGCAGCCACAGCTCGAACACGCCCAGGCGTCGGTCGTCGCTGCCGCGGTCGATAGCGTGGCGGCGATGGCGGCGGCCATCAATGGTTTGGCTGCCCGCGCGACGGCGTGTCGCGCGCGGCGATCGTCTCTCATGGCAACCTCCTGACAAGTCACGTCACAACAGCGCCGGCGCGCTGGCGCCGGCGCAGCCTTTGACCTCCGCAACGGGAAGCCTCGACGGTCGTGTCAGGAAAGCGGAGGAGCGCGGGCCCGGGCGCCGGGCCACGCCGCTTGCGCGCGCGGCCCTTGCGCGATGACAGTGACAGCGTGATCGATCGCGCCGGCCCCGAGGCTGGAAAGTCCGAGCGCGAGCGGTGGTGCCCAGCCGAGGCAAGCCAGCGCGCACAGCGCGCAGTGAACCTGGTGATGCGACTCGTGGCCAGGGGGCGCGTACCCTGCGTGTGCCGCATCGGCATCAACGGCAACGTGCGCCTCGGTGGCGGCGACGCACAACATCGGGCCCTTGCCGAAAGCCGGCCAGACGTTGGCCAGGACGGGAGCGACGATCAGCGCAGCGACGAACCCGAGCAGCAGGAGCCGTCGCTCGATGCCTCGTTTTGCGTGGAGGTGCGCACCGGACATGGCGGTTCATTCTGTCACGGCGCGCCGCGTCGATGCTTTCCCATGCCTGAAAACGGGTGAAGGTGCTACGGCGTGACGAGCCCGTCCATCTGCACGACTTCGAAGTCCGAGCCCTTGACGCTGCCGAGTTCGCTGTTCAGCGTGCCGTTGTCCCAGCGCGGGTCCGGCGCGCCGGTGATGTACCAGTTGGAGCCGTTGTCCGCGACCATCATCCCGTAGTTCTTGAGCGCCTGCAGGATGGCCCTGGCCTCCGTGCTGAAGAAGACGGGAATCGCAAAGCCCGCCTTGAGCCGCACCCGCATCCCCATCGGCGGCAGGTTGGCGTCGGTGCTCGAGGACGCGAAATGCGTGGCGGGCGGAACATACGCGCGCCGCGTCGACTGCACCGTGAAGCGCAACGCATGCGGGATCAGGCCCGCGCTCGCCTCGTCATACCGGACGAGGCCGGGGAAGATCGGCAACCCGGCCGCGTCGGCGCTGGTCCAGCCGGGCTGCGCCGTGGGCCGCACGTCGTCGGAGTCGAGCCAGAACACGGCGCCGCATGCGGCGTCCCAGCTTCCATCCGACTGCGCCACGGCACCGAACAACTCGTATAGGCGGTTGTTATCCCGATCGACCACGAGTACGTGCCGGTCGCCCCCGCCCTCTATGGGTGCATTGGGCGGAATCGGGTATGGGCCAGGGTCGCTTTCGGCGCCATAGGCGGTGAAATCGATCGTCACGCGCGCCTGCGAATCGGCCACGATCACGTACGGGATGCCGTCGGTCACGCCGAAATCCGGATGCAGCCCGGTGGACACGCCGATGCTCGCGATCAGGTTGGCGGAGTTCGGATCGACCGGCGCGGCCGAGATGTCGCGGTTCCAAGGGTTGTCGGCCGGAAACGGAACCGCACCGTTCAGCGGCGCGCCGACACCGAGCCCCGCCGTGGCCATCGAGGCGTAGTGCAGTCCGCCGGGCGTGGGCGCAGGCGCGGGTGTCGGTGCCGGCGCGGGCGTTGGCGCCGGTGCCGGTCCCGGAGCGGGTGATGGCGCGGTCGAGCTGACTCCTCCGCTTTCGTGTCCACCGCAGCCCGCCAACGCGGCGGCGAGCACGCCGGCGCCGGTCGCAAAAAGGAGCCTGCGGCGGGAGGGAGTCATGGCGACCAGTCTATGGACGCCGTGCGTGCCGGCCAGAGACCGAACGGACTAACCGCGCCGCAACTGCTCTGCCAGAATCGGCGGCGGTTACGCCGAATCCCCAGCGCTGGAGCGAGTCCGATGGACGATCCAACCCCGCCGCGTGTCCGTGCGATTCGTCCCGACCGGGAAGTGTGGACGCGCCAGAAGATCCCGTACTTCATCGGCGTGTCGGGGCAGACCGTCGGTGCGCAGGGATTGTCGATGCACGTGGTCCTGATCCCTCCGGGCGCGCGTTCGGAGCCGCATTCGCACCGCGGCTACGAGACCGCGATCTACGTCCTGGAGGGCCGGGTCGAGACACGTTACGGAGAGGGACTCGCGCATACCGTCGTCAGCGAGGCGGGCGACTTCCTGTTCATTCCGCCCGGCGTGCCGCACGAGGCGATCAATCTCAGCCAGTCCGCGCCGGCGCGCGCCATCGTTGCGCGCAACGACCCGGCCGAACAGGACAAGGTCGATCCCTACGTGCCGTAACAGCGCGCACCCCAGCGTGGGGAGAAGGGAGGCTTGACAAGCGACTTTTTGTGTCCTACTGTTGTATACAACAGATGGATACGGAAAGCGCCGGCATGCCCCGCTCCGCCAAGCCCGCCCCACGCAAGCCATCGGCGACGAGCATCGGGGACAGCCTGATCAAGGCGATCGCCGAGCAGCGCATCGGGCCGGGCACACGGCTGGTCGAAGAGGAACTGGGCGCGGTGTTCGGAGTCAGCCGCACGGTGGTGCGCCAGGCGCTGACGCGGCTGGCCTCGGAAGGGTTCGTCGCGGTGCGCCCGCGCAAAGGCTGGTTCGTGATCGAGCCGTCCGAGGTCGAAGTCGCGCAGGCGTTCGCCGCCCGCCGCCTGATCGAAGGCGCCATCCTGCGCGAGTTCATCGGCGTGGCGAGCAAGGCGCAGCTGAAGGCACTGCGCGCGCACCTGCACGAGCAGCACGCCGCGGTGGACCATGGCGATGCACCGCGCCGCACGCATCTGCTCGGCGACTTCCACGTGCAGATCGCCGATGCGCTCGGCAATCCCCACCTCGTGCGTGTCGTGGCCGACCTCGTCACGCGCACCAACCTGATGTCGATGCTGTACCAGTCGAACCAGGAAGCGTCGCACTCGGCCGACGAACACGACGACATCCTGCGCGCGATCGAGTCGCGCGACGCCGACAAGGCCGTGCGCCTGATGGACCAGCACCTGCGCAATGTCGAAGCCGGATTGCAGCACCGCAAGGAGAGCGATCCGGTGGCGCGCCTGCAGCAGACACTTGCCGTGGCGCCGCCGCCACGGCGATCGAACGGCCGCTCCAACTAGAGAAGACTGCATGAAGATCCAGGCTCCCGACAGCAGCTGAGCGGACCTTCCTGCGACTTCACGCCGGACGGCGCGAAGCGCGGGAATCGCGTACATCGGGATCCCTCGCGACGCGGGGGACGACAGATTCATCAATGCGTCACGGCCGCAGTGCCTGGCGCGGGAGGACGCTCATGCCAAAGTTCTTCAAGTCCCTGTTCGGCCAGGTCATCGTCGCGCTGGTTCTCGGTGTCGTGCTCGGGATCCTGTTCCCGGACTTCGCGGCGTCGCTGAAACCGCTGGGTGACGGTTTCATCAAGTTCATCAAGGTGCTGATCGCCCCGATCGTGTTCTGCGTGGTCGTGCTCGGCATCGCCGGTGCCGGCGACCTGAAGAAGGTCGGGCGCGTCGGCGTCAAGGCAGTCGTTTACTTCGAGGTCACGACGACGATCGCGCTCGCGCTCGGCATCGCGCTCGCGTATCTGTTCCAGCCCGGTGTCGGCATGAACATCAATCCCGCCTCGCTCGACGCCAGCGCGCTTTCGTCTTACGTCGACAGCGCAAGCAAGGTAAAGAGCACGGGTACGGTCGAGTTCCTGCTCAAGCTGATCCCGACCACGTTCTTCAACGCGTTTGCCACCGGCGACGTGCTGCAGGTGCTCGTGATCGCGGTGATGTTCGGCTGCGCGCTCGGATTGCTCGGGGCGCCGGCGCGCCCGGTGCTCACTTTCATCGAGCAGACCTCGCACGTGTTGTTCAAGATGATGTTCTTCATCGTCAAGCTGGCCCCGCTCGGCGTGCTCGGCGCGATCGCGTTCACCACGGGCAAGTACGGCGTGGGATCCCTCAAGCAGCTCGGCTACCTGGTGGCGGTGTTCTACGCCACGGTAGCGATCTTCGTCGTGGTCGTGCTGGGTCTCATCCTGCGGTTTACCGGGTTCAGCATCTTCAAGCTGTTGCGGTACCTGCGCGAGGAACTGTTCATCGTGCTCGGCACCGCTTCGTCGGACAGCGTGCTGCCGCAGGTGATGCGCAAGCTCGAGCGCATGGGCATCAAGGACTCGACGGTCGGCCTGGTGATTCCGACCGGGTACTCGTTCAATCTCGACGCGTTCTCGATCTACCTGACGCTCGCAGCCGTGTTCATCGCCCAGGCCACCAACACGCCGCTGTCCATGACGGACCTGCTGCTGATCCTGGGCGTCTCGCTGATCACGTCGAAGGGCGCGCACGGCGTTCCCGGGTCGGCGATCGTCATCCTGGCAGCGACGCTTTCGGCGATCCCTGCGATTCCGGCGATCGGCCTCGTGCTCGTGCTGTCCGTCGACTGGTTCATGGGCATGGCGCGCGCGCTCGGCAACCTGGTCGGGAATTGCGTCGCCACGGTCGTCGTTGCAGCGTGGGAGAAGGACATCGATCGCGCGACCGCAAAAAAGGTGCTGGACGGCGAAGTCCAGGTGGATCTCGACGAGCACCTCGAACCCGCGGCCGTGCCACAGGCGGCCGTACAGCACTGAGGCGGAAACGCGGGGCGATACAGCGGGCCGCGCCACATGAGCGTCACCGTCGTCGCGATCTTCGTGATCGTGTACCTCGGGATGATTCTCGGCGGCCTGCCTTTCCTGCAGCTCGATCGCACCGGCGTGGCGCTGCTCGGCGCGATCGCGCTGGTGGCGATCGGCGACCTGACGCCGGAACAGGCCGCGCGTTCGATCCACCTGCCGACGCTGCTGCTGCTGTTCTCGTTCATGGTGCTGTCGGCACAGATGCGGCTGGGCGGCTTCTACGCCTGGATCACCCAGGGAATCGCCGCGCTGCCGCTCGCTCCGGGTGCGTTGCTGGCGGCCGTGATCGTCACGGCGGCCGTGCTGTCGGCGGTCTTCAGCAACGACATCGTCTGCCTGGCGGTCGCGCCGGTGCTCGCCGACGCCTGCCTGCGCCGCGGCCTCGATCCGGTGCCCTTCCTGCTCGGGCTCGCGTGCGCCGCCAACATCGGGTCGGCAGCGACGCTGATCGGCAACCCGCAGAACATGCTGATCGGAACCGTGCTCCGGATGTCGTTCGGCGCCTACTTCCTCGAAGCGATCGTTCCGGTCGCGTGCGGCCTGGCGGTTCTCTGGGCATTGCTGGTGCCGCAAGCGCGTGGGCGCTGGCAGCCCGAGAAGCGCCTGCAGGGGCAGGCGCGCCCGCGCGCTGCGCTGGACGCGAGCGCCGACACACCCTTGGATCGCTGGCAGACCGCCAAGGGCCTCGCGGTCGCCGTGGCGCTGATCGTCGTGTTCCTCTTCACCGACCTGCCGCGCGACGTCGCGGCGCTCACCGGAGCGGGCGTGCTGCTCATGAGCCGCAAGCTGCATTCGGCCAACACGCTCGGCCTCATCGACTGGGAGTTGTTGATCCTGTTCATCGGCCTGTTCGTGGTGAACCACGCGCTCGAACACACCGGCGTCACCGCGCATGCCGTGCAGGCGCTCGCCGCCCAGGGTGTCGTGCTGACCGAGCCGGTACCGCTGTTCACGGCGACGCTGCTGCTCTCCAACGTGGTCTCGAACGTGCCGGCCGTGATGCTCTTGCTGCCGGCGGCCAAGGAGCCGTTTGCGGGGCCGATGCTCGCTCTGGTGAGCACGCTCGCAGGCAATCTTTTCATCGTCGGCTCGATCGCCAACATCATCGTGGTCGATGCCGCGCGGCACCAGGGGATCGAGATCCACTGGCGGCGTCACCTGCGCACCGGGCTGCCGGTGACACTGGCGACCCTGGCGATCACGGCGGGATGGTTTGTGTGGCGGGGGGCGTGAGCTTCGCTTGCCCCCCACCCTGACCGTCTACGCACCCGGGGGAGGGGGATGACTAGGGCGCGGGGCTCCCGAGCGGCTTGCCCTTTTCCACGACGTACACGCCGACCAGCTTGGTCGGTGCGCTGCCCGGGTTGTGCGCGTCGTGGATCACCCCGGCGGGGACGACGAACGACTCGCCCGCCTTGACGATGCGCGGCGGCTGGCCGTCGATGCGCAGCTCGGCCTCGCCTTCGAGGACGTAGCTGATCTCGTCGCCGGGGTCGGTGTGGCGGCCGGCGGTCGCTCCGGGTGCGAGCTCGACCCTGGCTACCACGGCCTCGCGTCCCGGCACCGAAACGTCCGCCTTGCCGACCAGCGTTCGCGTCAGGCCGCTGGCCTGCGCAAGGATCACAGTGGCGGTGGCGAACAGCGACAGGCCTGCGATGGCGACGACGATTCTTTGCGGGCGTTTCATCGGCTCTCCCTGGATGGCTTGCGAACGGAGAGCATTCGCGCCGCGATGCTAGCGCCGACCGGACAGGGTCATCCGAGGCGCGGGCGCGATGCGGGATCTCAGCTCTCGCCCAGGAGGGAATACAGGTCGATCTGCTTGCTGTCGCCGATCGCGCGCTCGAACTCGAGGCCGAGCGCAGCCAGCACGGGTTCAGCCACCGGCTGGATCTGCTTCGCCACGTAGTGCTCGCGATCGAGCGGGTGCTGCACGTTGTCGACCGGCTCCGGTCCGGCAGTGGTCATGACGTAGCTGATCAGGCGTCCGGAACTGCGGGTCGACTTGCGCGCAGCCGCAACGTGCGGCGGCGTCGTGGCGGTGTACTCGTCGGCATCCTTGCGCAGGTTCTTGCGATAGACGAGCAACCCGTCGAGCTCGCCCTGCCTGACCTGCCGCACCACCTCGGCCAGGTACGCCTCCACCGGCTGCTCGGTGAAGAGGCGCTGATAGAGCTCGCGTTGCACCTGCTTCGCGAGCGCGGTCCAGTCCCGACGCACCACCTCCATCCCGATGAACTCGACGCTGTCGCCCTTGCTTTCGCGGACCAGTCCCGCATAACGCTTGCTCGCGCCGCGCGTGCTGTGGCGCGCGCGCGGCAGGAACAGCTTGAGATAGAGCTTCTCGAACTCGAGCTCCAGGCGGCTGGGCACGCGCCAGCGCTCGTTGATGTGGCGCGCGATGTCGACGTTCAAGGCGAGGGCCAGCTCGCGTCCCTGCTCGCGTATGCGCACCGGATCGTCGATGCCCGCCTGCACGAACAGGCTGTCGGTGTCGCCATAGAGCACCCGGAGGCCGGCCTGCTCGAACCATCGCTTGGACCAGAGCAGCAACTCGCGTCCCATGCCGGTGATCGAATTGGCGAGCGCCGGGTTGTAGAAGCGGCAGGCCGGCGTGCCGAGCACGCCGTAGAACGAGTTCATCAGGATCTTGATCGCATGCGACGCGACCTCGTCGCCGCTCCTTTTCGCCGCTTCGCGGCGCGGGAAGAGCTGGTCGAGCAGCCGCGGCAGGATCGCCGCTTCGCGCCGGAACGCGCCACCCGGCGTTTCGATCAGGTCGGCCCCCGCGGCCGGCGCGGCGACATACGAAAGCGGATCGATGTTGAACGTGCGGATGATGCTCGGATACAGGCTCTTGAAATCGAACACCCAGACGTTGCGGTGCAGGCCCGGCACGGGTTCCAGCACGTAGCCGCCCTGCTGCGCGGCAAACACGCGGGAATCGCTCGAGCGCACGGTGGGCGCGACGATGCCCACGTGCGCCAGCTCGCTCAGGTAGAGAAAGTCGAACGATGCGATGCTGGCCGCCACTCGATCCGGCGTCATCCCCGCGAGCCGGCTGCGAGCGAAGGCGAGCGGGACCAGGTTGAGGCGTTCGACGATCTGGTAAGCGAGGCGTGCGTCGGTGCGCGCGTAGAGAGAGAACGCAGGCAGGTCGTGCCGGTAGTTGTGGGCGATCTCTTCGATCCGGTCACCCGCCTCGGTTTTGGTCGCCTTGCCCTCGCCGAGCACCTCGCGCGCGACTGCATCCAGCGAGTAGTCGTCCATGCGCACGAAGGCGCCGCGCAACAGGTCGATGCCGTCCAGTACGAGCCGGCCGGGCACGCTCGCCTGCCCGCTGCCGAAATAGCCCTCGGGTTTACGCAGGCGGATCGGCCCCGCATCCCGTCCGAGCGCCAGCGGATGACGCAGGCGCGCCGCGACCCGCTCCAGCACCCCGAGATCGAAATCGATCGTGTTCCAACCCGTCAGCACGTCGGGATCGAATTCCCGTACCCGCTCGGAAAACGCATCGAGCGCCGTGCGCTCGTCGGCACACCGCGTCGCGTGCGCCGGCATGGAGCGGTCGCTGCCGTCGACGATCAGCACCTCGTCGAGCGCTGGCGCGTACAGCGAGATCGCGAGCAGCCGCTGCGCCTTGGCGTCGGTCTCGATGTCGAACGCCAGCACCCGTGGATCGACCTTCACGTCGGCGGGCCGCAGGCGCGGGTTGTCGAACTCCAGCCTGATGCCGGTGCCGGGGCGCGCCTCGCCTTCGATCTCGCAACCGCCCTTGACGCCACGCTCGATCAGGTAGCGCACGGCAAAGCGCACATCGGCTTCAAAGGTCTCGATCCCGGCGCGGTGCAGGCGTTCGCGCAGGGCCGGGATGTCGGACGGCACCGCGACTTCGATCCGGCATACCTGCGCGCCATCGAACGTGCGCCGCTCGATCGGCTGCAGCGCAGAGATGCCCAGTGATATGCCCAGTGATCGCGCCGACTCGGCCTGCGCCGCGCGGATGTAGAAGTGCGGCCGCTGGCGGTCGTCCCGCACCAGGAACGTTCCGCCGCCTTCCAGCTGGCCATACAGGTGGATGACCGGCGCGCCCGCGACGACGCGGTAGCTCGCCTGGAGGATGAAACCACGCGCATTCACACGACGGATTCTGCGCTCCGGCGCCAACCCTTCCTCGAGGGCGGCGAAGCGAGGAGCGGTCGCAGTGCGTTTGGCGAAGAGCGGGTCGAGCGCCGAAGGTGTGTGGCAAGAAGCGGCCGTAGCCGGCCGCTCCCGAAAGTCTTACATCGCGCCGTCGGTGACCGAACTGGCGAGAACCGGTTGCTCTTCCTGCGGCTTGTTGGCGACGACCGTCACCGCGGGCAGGGTGACGACGGGCGACGCCGGCGAATCGACGTGAGCCAGGCTGGCGATGCCTTGCAGGATGGTGGCCGTGACGGTGATCGCCAGGACCCCAGCGATGCTACGGATCGAGATGCGCGTCATGTTTGATCTCCGGTTGTTATGCCAGTTAGTGCAACCATTCCAAACACGGAGTTCAAACTTCCGGGCGCTGACGGGTCCTTTGTCGGAGATTCGCGCGCGCGGGCGGTCAAATCGGGCCGGTGCCGGACTCCGGCGTGGCGCCGGCACGTTGCTCGTCGCGCGGCTTGGTGGCCAGCACTTGGACCGGAGGCAGCACGATTTCGGGCAGCGCCCGATGCGTGTCCACCCGTGCCGGGACGGCAAGCACCAGGAAGCCGCACGCGGTAATGAGGATTGCCAGGACGATAGCCAGGCCGCGGATCGTGTTTTTCATGTCAGGCGCCGTTCCGAGCGGGTTCGGAGCCGGTGCAATCAGGTAATCGGCGTGCGGCGTCCAAACAGGACAACCCAAGGCCCGCGTGTGTCGAAAATTCACGCGGGCCTGCTGGAAGCGACCGATCCGAATTACGCCTGCAACGCTAGCTCGCCGCGCGGCGACCCGGAACGCAGGTGCCCCAGTGCGAACATCGTGATCCCCGCCACGACCGCCGGGATTCCGACGAGCAGGAACACCGTCGGCAGCGCCAGGTTCATCGACAACATCGCACCGCCACCTACCGAGCCGAGCACCGATCCGATGCGCCCGACCCCGTTGGCCCAGCTGACCCCCGTAGCCCGGCAATCGGTCGGATAGAAGTTCGCCGAGAGCGCGTTCGCGCCGACCTGCGAGCCGGAGATGCAGAAGCCCGCACAGAAGACGACCAGGCCGACCAGCCACGGCGCGCCGGCGAGACTGCCGATCGCGGCGATGAACAGGCCTGCCAGTGCATAGCTCACCGCAAGCACGCGGTGCGCGCTGACGCGGTCCATCAGCCAGCCGAGCACGATCGCTCCGGCGGTGCCACCGACCTGGAACATCGCCGTGACGAGGGAGGCGGTCTTCAACGAGACGCCGGTGCTCTTGATGAACGTCGGCAGCCAGCTTGACAGCAGGTAGATCACGAGCAGGCTCATGAAGAACGCGATCCACAGAAGCAGCGTGCCGCGCACGAGGTCGGCGCGGAACAGGTGGCCGACCGGGAAACCCCGGGGTCTTTTCTCCGTCACGACGAAGCGCACGCCGGTGAAGTTCTCGCCGCGCGCGATCCGGGCCAGGGTCGCAGCGACGCGATCGAGGCCCTTGCCCTCCATCACCAGGTAGCGCACGGACTCGGGCAGCTTCCAGGCCATCAGCGGAACCAGCGCGAGCGGCAGCGCGCCGCCGAGCATGAGCACCGAACGCCATCCGTGGTCCTCGACCAGGCTGGCCGACGCGAGTCCCCCGAGCGCGGATCCGACCGTGAAACCGCAGAACATGGTCGTCACTAGAAACGAACGGCGCTTCGCGGGACAGAACTCGGACGTGAGCGTCACCGAGTTGGGCATCGCGCCACCGAGGCCGAGCCCGGTGAGAAAGCGCCACATCACCAGCTCCCACAGCGACGACGAATACGCCGACGCCAGGGACGCGACCGCGAAGAACAGCACGCACGCCAACAGTACGTTCTTGCGCCCGAACTTGTCGGCGAGCGGCCCGAAGACGAACGCGCCCGCCATCAGGCCCGCAAGCCCGGCGCCGAACAACGGTGCAAGCTGCGCGGGACCGAGGTTCCATTCGGCGCGGATTGCCGGTGCGAGAAAGCCGATCGCGGCGGTGTCGAAGCCGTCGATGGCAACGATCAGGAAGCACAGCGCCACGATCAGGATCTGGAACGGCGCCAGCGGATACCGGTTGATGACGTCGGTGACGTCGACCGGACGATGGGGTTGCATGGGAATCTCCTTGGAATGTTCTGTGGATGGATCGGTCAGGCTGCGGCACCGACGTTCAGGGTGATATCGCCGATGCCGTCGATGCGTCCTGCAAGCCGATCACCGGGTACGACCGGGCCGACACCTTCCGGCGTGCCGGTGAAGATCAGGTCGCCGGGTTTCAGGTGATAGAACCGCGAGAGGTCGGCGATCACCTCGCGCACGTTCCAGATCAGGAGCGCGAGATCCGATTGCTGGCGCGCCTTGCCGTTGACGGTCAGTGCGAGGGCGCCGCGATCGAGCACGGCGCCGGGCATCGGCACGATCTCCGAGACGACCGAGGATTCCTCGACGTCCTTGCCGAGATCCCAGGGCCGGCCCTGTTCGCGCGCGACGAGCTGCAGGTCGCGCCGCGTCATGTCGAGTCCGCACGCGTAGCCGTAGACGAGCTCGTGGGCAGCCGCGGCGTCGACGCGGAACCCCGCCTTGCCGATGGCGACGACCAGTTCCATCTCGTGATGGAAGTTGTTCGTTCCCGGCGGGTAGTCGACGCTGGCGCCGGACTCGACCAGCGTCTGCGGCGACTTCGTGAAGTAGAACAGGCTGGCATTCGCCTTGTCGACCGGCTTGCCCATCTCGAGCGCGTGCGCGTGATAGTTGCGGCCGACGAAGAAGAGCCGGTTGATCGGCAGGCGCTCGGCCCGGCCGCGGATCGGCAGGGAGCGCACGGGCGGCGGAGCCCAGATGTAGTTCGCGGTGGTCACGGTCGTTCTCCGTAGGTGGTGTTGCATTTCATTGGCGCTGCTCGTAGACGCCGAGCTTGCGATGCAGCGGCGTCTCGTCGGCGATGAAGAAAAAGGCGGGTGCGACGGCGGAGCGGTTGGCTAGCGTCACGGGCGTGAACCCGGGCGCGCAGCACGTGTCCGACTCGGCCAGGGCAAACGTCTGTCCGCCGATGCGCACGTCGGCCGCACCTTCGATGAGGTGGAACACGGCGGCCGGCGAGCGCACCGGGAGCTGCAACGTCTCGCCGGGGCGCAGCATCGACGCGCGATAGCCGAGGATGTTCTGCACGTCGGCGCCGGTTTCGGGGTTGACGTACGTGAGCTGGACTGCCTCCGGGGCCGGCAGCTCCGCGGCCAGCGTTTCGAGCGCCGCGCGCGTGTCGACCCATGGGTAGCGCAGCATCGGGTACGGATTCGCCGCGCGTTCGAACACCCGCGTCGGCAGGAGGCCCGCGCGCGCGTACGCGCGATCGCTGCTGCCCGGCTTGACGGTCTGGCGTGCGCCGTCGACGTGATAACTCGCCTCCATGTAGTACACGAGCGGCAGGTCGAGCACGTCGAGCCAAACCACCGGCGCCGATCCGTCGTGCCCATGCTCGTGCCACAGGCCGGTGGGCGTCAGCACGAGATCGCCGCGGCTCATCGGGCACTTCTCGCCGTCCACCGTCGTGTAGGCGCCTTCGCCTTCGACGATCATGCGCACCGCGTTCGGCGTGTGGCGGTGCGCGGGCGCCCATTCACCCGGCAGCAGCAACTGCATGCCGAGGTACATCGCCGCGCTGGCCTGCATCTTCTCGAGGCCGTGGCCGGGGTTGGCCAGGACCAGCACGCGGCGCTCGGCCTTTTCGATCGGCGTCAGCGCACCGGCTTGAAGCAGCAGCGGGCGCAGCGCCTGGTAGGACCAGTGTGTCGCCCGCGTGGCGGGTCGTGGCTGGCCAGGCGGCAGCAGCGCGCGCAGGCTGGGCCACAGCGGCACGAGGTTCTGCCGCGTCAGTGCCGCGCGATAGTCGGCGGGCAGGTCTTCGAGTCGTCCAAGATCGTTCATGGCTGTCTCCGGATTCAGTCGTGTTCACGCGGCGAGGCACTTGTCGACGGTCCAGCCATACAGCCACTCCATCGCGTCGTAGTAGCGCTCCTGGCTGCGGTCCTTCCACAGTTCGTTGCGCACCATGCGTTCGACGCCCTTGGCGTGGAAGAGGCGGCCCATCTCGCGGGCGGAGAGCACGACCCGCGCGGTGCGCGCGACGCGCGAGCGCTGGTAGTGGGCAAACGCCTTGCCGAAGTCGTTGCCTTGGACGCGCAGGGCGGCGCCCAGCGTGACCGCGTCTTCGAGCGCCATGCAGGCGCCTTGCGCCAGGTACTGCAGCGTCGGATGCGCGGCGTCGCCGAGCAACGTGACGCGGCCGAAGTTCCATTGCGCGATCGGCTCGCGGTCGGCGGTCGCCCAGCGCTTCCAGTCCTTGGGCAGGTCGATCAGCTGGCGCGCCCGCGGGCAGATACCTTCGAAGTAGCTTTGTACCTCTTCACGGTTGCCCTCGCGCACGCTCCACTCCTCCTTCTCGCGGCTGTGGAACGTGACGACGACGTTGTACTGGTCGCCGCCGCGCAGCGGGTAGTGCACCAGGTGGCAGTTCGGGCCGACCCAGATGCTGGCCGCGTTCCAGCGCAGATCCGCCGGGAAATCCTTGCGGTCGACGACGGCCCGATAGACCACGTGGCCGGAAACGCGGGCTTCATCGCCCACGTATTGCCGGCGCACGGCCGACTTGACGCCATCGGCGCCGATCAGCGCGATGCCGCGATGGGTGCGTCCACTGGTGTCATGGACGGTCACCGTGTCGTCGTCCTGCTCGACCCGCTGCACCGTGGTCGACGTGCTGACATCGATCCGGTCGCTCGCTTGCGCGCCTTCGAGCAGCGACTTGTGCACGTCGGCGCGGTGGATCACCCCGTACGGATTGCCGAAGCGCGCACGGAACGCGGTGCCGGTTTCGATGCGCGCGACCCGGGTTTCGTCGATCGCATCGTGCATGACCATCTCGTCGGTGTAGACGGCGCGGCCGCGCGCGCGCTCGCCGATGCCGAGCGCGTCGAAAGCGGCGAAGGCGTTCGGGCCGAGCTGGATGCCGGCGCCGATCTCGCCGAGTTGCGGCGCTTGTTCGAGGACCTTGACGGCGAAGCCGCGGCGCGTCAGGGCAAGCGCCGCAGCGAGGCCGCCGATGCCGCCGCCCGCAACCAGGACCGGAAGAGAAGAGGTGCTCATCGTGCTGTCTCCTCGTGTGATGTGGCGCCAGTGTCGGATCGATGCCATATTTCGTAAAGACAGGCATCGATATACTTCGGATAACGTTTTTTTATTCGTCGCAAGTGGCCAAGCTCGACATCGGTTGGCTCGACGTGTTCATCGAGGTCTACAGGACCCAGAGCGTGTCGCGCGCGGCCGAGCAGCTCGGCATAGCGCAGCCCAATGCCAGCATCGCGCTGCGCAAGCTGCGCCGGCATTTCGGCGACCGCCTCTTCGCGCGCACGTCGCGCGGCATGGAACCGACACCGTACGCGCAGCGCATCCATCCTGAGATAACGGCCGCGGTCGAGCGGCTCGCGCAGCTCGCGGGGGCGCGCGCCGCGTTCGATGCCGCCACCACGCAGCGCCAGTTCCGGATCTGCATGACCGACATCAGCGAGATCGTCGTGCTGCCGAAGCTGGTCAACCACGTGCGCCGCGTGGCGCCGGGCGTGGCGATCGAGGCCGAGCGCATCACGACCGACAGTCCGCGCCAGCTCGAGTCCGGGGAGCTCGACCTCGCGGTCGGTTTCATGCCGCACCTCGAGGCCGGCTTCTACCAGCAGACGCTGTTCCAGCAGGATT
Organism: Burkholderiaceae bacterium; assembly: GCA_035502095.1. Classification (GTDB taxonomy): domain Bacteria; phylum Pseudomonadota; class Gammaproteobacteria; order Burkholderiales; family Burkholderiaceae_F; genus JAKANT01. The sequence continues at coordinate 80,318 of DATJUX010000026.1, read as the reverse complement.
TCGTATGCCTCGTCGCGGCGGATCATCCGCGCATCAAGGCGAAGCCGACCAGGCAGCAATTCCTCGCCGAGAGCCACATCGTCGTGTCGACGTCGGGCACAGGACACGCGATCGTCGACAAGGTGCTCGCGAAGAAAAGCTACGCGCGCCACGTCGCACTGAAGGTGCCGACGTTTCTCGGCGTCGCACGGCTGGTGGCGCAGACGGAATTGGTCGTCATCGTGCCGCGGCGCCTCGGCGAGGCCTTGGCCCAGCAGGAACGGGTGCGGGTGCTCGAGCCGCCGGTCCCCCTGCCGCCGTATGCGGTGAAGCAGCACTGGCACGAGCGCTTCCACACGGATGCGGCCAACGCCTGGTTGCGCAAGACGCTGGCGGAGGTGCTGCGGTAACGGCTACCCGCCCCAGATCTCCTGCATCGCCGCTTCGAAGCTGCGCGCGATGCTCTCCGAGGCCGCGTGATGATGATTTCGCACCACCCAACGACCGGCCACCATGACATCGCGCCAGGGCCGTCCCGGGCTCGAGAAGATCAAGGCGTCGAGCAGCTGCGGTGCCGGGAGTCCGAGCAGGCTGGCGCCTTGCATGTCGACCACCAGCGCGTCGGCGCGCGCGCCGGGTTCCAGGCCCCAACTCCGCTCTCCGGCCGCCGTCGCGCCTTGGAGCACGCGCGCAAACAGGTGCTGGGCAGTCGAAGGCTCGCCCTTCTTCGGCGCGGCGGCGACATTGCGCTGCCGGCGCGCTAGACGCTGCCCGTAGTCGAGCCAGCGCAGCTCTTCACGCCACTCGCGCGTGACGTGACTGTCGGAGCCGAGCGTGATCGGCACGCCGGCATCGAGCCAGCGCGGCAGATCGCACAACCCGTCGCCCAGATTGCCTTCGGTGCTCGGGCACAGGACGACGCCGGCATGGCTCGCCGCGACCGCCTCGATTTCTCCGGACAACGTATGCGTCGCATGCACCAGCTGCCAGCGCGCGTCGAGCAGGCGCTCGCGCGCGAGCCATTCGGCCGGGCGCGCGCCGGTCGCGGCGAGGCAGTCCTCGACCTCGGCTATCTGTTCGGCGACGTGAATGTGGATCGGGCCGTCGAATCCGTCGGCGAGCTTGCGCAGCATGGTGATCGACTCGGGCGCCGCCGCACGCAGCGAATGGATCGCGACGCCGGTGTTCAGGAGCGCACGGCGGCTCGTCTTCAGCGTGTGCTGCGCGGCCCACACGCTTTGCGCCGAAGTGCGGAAGCGCCGCTGATCCTCGCGCAGCGATGGCTGCCGGAAACCCGCGCGCTCGTACAGCACCGGCAGCATGGTCAGGCCGATGCCGGCTTCGTGCGCGGCGTCGGCCACGGCCCACGAGAGTTCGAGCGGATCGGCGTAAGGCTTGCCGTCGCGGTCGTGCTGCAGGTAGTGGAACTCGCAGACATGCGTGTAACCGCCGCGCAGCAGCTCGACGAACAGGTGCGCGGCGACGGCGCGCAGATGGGCGGGCGTGATGCGCAGGGCGACGCGATACATGCGATCGCGCCAGGACCAGAAGTCGTCCGCGTCCGACTCGCGCCGCTCGGCGAGGCCGGCAAAGGCGCGCTGGAACGAGTGCGAGTGAGCGTTCACGAGACCGGGCAGGAGCGGCCCCGGCATCATCTCCGCGCCAGCCGGGGGTGCTGCGACATCGGGGGTGATCTCGGACCAGCGGCCGGACGTGTCGATGCGCAGGAGGACGTCGTCTCGCCAGCCGGTTTTGAGCCAGGCGCGTGGGGCCCAGAGCGTTCTCACTCGTTGGTCCCCATCCTATCCCTCCCCCGCGCGCGGGGGAGGGGACTTCAGGGCGATCGTCGTGTCGGACGAGAGGTCGCTTTGCAGGTCGCACGCGAGCGCGGTCAGCAGCAACGATCGCAGCAGGGGCAGCAGCTTGCCGGCGCGCGCGGCGTCGACCATGTAGGGCGGCTCCTCGTGCATGTAGCAGGAGAAGCACATCTCCAGTTGCACCGCATGCACATGTTGGTCCGGGCGCCCGTAGTGGCGCGTGATGTACCCGCCCTTGAAGCGGCCGTCGATCACATGGGTGTACTTGTTCTGCGTTTGCAGCAGGTGGCCGAGCGCCACCGTCAGCACCGGCGAGCAGCTCGTCCCGCCCGCCGTGCCGAGGTTCAGGTCGGGCAACTTGCCTTCGAACAACCACGGCAGTTCGGACTTGATGCTGTGTCCGTCCCAGAGCACGGCATAGCCGTGCTTGCGCCGGATGTGGTCGAGTTCGGCGGCGAGCATGTCGTGGTACGGCTGCCAGTATATGCGGCGCCGGTATTCGATCTCCGCTTCGTCGGGCGCATGGCCCTCCTTGTACAGCGGCTGCCCGGCGAAGGATCGCGTCGGGCACAGCTCGGTGTTGTTGGCACCGGGATACATCGGCGCGTTCTCGGGCGGTCGATTGAGGTCGATCACGTAGCGCGATATGCGCGGCGCGATCAGGCTCGCCCCGATGTGCTTGGCAAGCGCGTACAGCGATGCGAGATGCCAGTCCGTGTCTTCGACTTCGAGCGCATGCGGCACGTAGTCGGCCTGCAGGTTGTGCGGAATCTCCGTGCCGACATGCGGCAGGCTCACCAGCAGCGGCCGCTTGCCCCGATGCAGCGAAAAAAGCCTGTCGCTCATCGAGCGTGCTCTCTGCCGCCGGCGATCACGCGCGCGCAGGGATTGTGGCCGAACCAGTAGGCAAGCTCGTTCGGGTGCCCGAGATCCCAGACGGCGAAGTCGGCGCGCCGCCCCGCCGCGAGCACGCCGCGGTCGGCGAGTCCGAGCGCGCGCGCGGCGTTGACCGTGAAACCACGGAGGGCCTCCTCGGGAGTGAGGCGAAACAGCGTGCAACCCATGTTCAACATCAGCAGCGGCGAAAGCGTCGGTGACGAACCCGGATTGTGATCGGTGGCGAGCGCGATCGGAACGCGGGCGTTGCGCAGCGCTGCAACGGGCGGCAGCTGCGTTTCGCGCAGGAAATAAAACGCGCCGGGAAGCAGCACCGCCACGGTGCCGGCGCGCGCCATCGCCTGGACGCCCGCGTCGCTCAGGTACTCGAGGTGATCGCACGACAAGGCTTGGAACCCGGCTGCAAGCTGCGCCCCGCCTTGATCGCTCAGCTGTTCCGCGTGCAGTTTCACGGGGGCCTGGAGCGCACGCGCCGCCTCGAAGACGCGCCGCGTTTGTTCCGGCGTGAAGGCGATGCGATCGCAGAACGCGTCCACGGCATCGAACAGACCCTCGGCGTGCAGCGTAGGCAGCCAAGCGCACACGGCGGCGATGTAGTCGTCCGGCCGGCCGTCGAACTCCGGTGGCAGCGCGTGCGCCGCCAGGCAGGTCGTGCGCACCGTCAACGGCAGCTCGCGCCCGAGCCGGCGCGCCACGCGCAGGCAACGCGCTTCGTGCTCGGCGCTCAAGCCGTATCCCGACTTGATCTCCAGCGTCGTCACACCCTCGGCCATCAGCGCGTGCGCGCGCGTGCCAGCGGTTTCGAACAGCGCCGCGTCGCCCGCCGCGCGCGTCGCGGCGACCGTCGAACGAATCCCGCCGCCGGCCCGGGCGATGTCCTCGTACGTCGACCCCTGCAGTCGCATTTCGAACTCGCGCGCCCGCTGCCCGCCGTACACGAGATGCGTGTGGCAATCGACCAGGCCTGGCGTGACGAGCCGGCCATCGAGATCGTGTTCCTCGTCGAAGCTGGCGGAACGCGGCAGCGTGTCCTCCCGACCGACCCAGCTCAGCGTCTGGTCCTCGACCAGCAGCGCGCCGCGTTCGATCCAACCCCACGGCGCCGTGCCGGCCAGCGTGGCGATGCGCGCGTTGCGCCAGAGGATGCGCGTCATGCCGCCAGCCACCAGCCTGCCGCGTCGAAGGTGATCGATACCGGCGCGCGTTCGAACCAGAGCAGCGTCAACGGGGGAACCGCCAATGTCGCATCATCGGCGCAGCACGACCCGGCTGCCAAGGCGAATATGCCGCACGACCGCGCGGGCGGACTCCACGCGGTGCCGGCAGGGACGCGCTCCATCGCTCCATGCGGTCCGCGCACCATCAGGTTCAAGTCGCGCGTCGGACCATCGAGCATGCGGCAGACCGTTTTCGCTTCGCCGGGAAACTGCACCGCTGCATCCGTCGGCGTCACGCGCGTCGTCCGGCCATCGATCGTCAGTTCCACGCCGGCTCCCTGCAGGACGGAAAAGAACCGACGCACGCCGGGAAAGCTCGAAAATGGCCCGTCGGACTCGATGTCGGCGACGCTCACGCGCACGCGCCAGTCGTCCGGTCCCGGCCACGCGAGCAGCTCGCGCGTCCAGCCGCCGCCGTTGCGCCAGCGCCGCCGGGGCGCAGCGGCGAGGTGGATCATGCGCAGGTTCTGGTCGGTGGCCGCCCTCATGGCCGGAACTCGCCTTGCAATTGATAGCGCGAGCCCGGGTGCACCAGGCGGGCGATCGTGATCGGGATGGCGCGGCTCACGGTGCGGCGGACGATCACGAGGCACGGCTCGGTGCGCGCGATGCCGAGCAGTTTCGCTTCCTGTTCGGTGGGCGCGCTCGCCTCGATGGTGTATTGCGCCTCCCAGAGCGGCGCCACTTCGAGCAGATAGCGCGTGGGCGTGGTGGTTGCAAAGTCGACCTTCAGGTAGTCGGGAGCAGCGGCCGGATTGACATAGCGGTCCTCGCACTGCACCGCCACGCCGTTGTCGAAGTGCACGATCAGCGTGTGGAATACCGGCGCGCCGGTGGGCACGCCGAGCTGCTGCGCGAGTGCGACCGGGGCGGCCTCCTTGCGCTTGACGTGCAGCTGCGCGTGGTGACGATGGCCGCGTTCCTCGATCTCTTCCTGCAGGTTGCGGATCGTCAGCGTGGACGAGACGCGGTACAACTGCGCCGCGAACGTGCCGACGCCCTGCACGCGATCGACCAGGCCCTCGGACTGCATTTCGCGCAACGCCCGGTTGACGGTCATGCGGCTGACGCCGAACTGCTGCACCAGCTCCGCCTCCGAGGGCATCAGTTCGCCCGGGCGCCAGCGGCCGCGCTCGAGTTCGCCCTTGAGGAAGGATTTGACGCGCGAATAGGGGGCGGCGGGCGCGGACGACGGAGCGGGGACCATGGAACGGAATGGTACTTGCACAGACCTGTATAGACAAGTGCGAGTCCTTCGGCCCCGGCCCTTCTTTTTTCTTCTCGGCGCCCACCCCGCCCTCCCCGCCGCGCGGGGCGCGATCGTGCTTGACTATGGTTGTCTAGACAAGTACAGTGCCGGCGTTCGTTCAACCGAGGCATCCCATGACCGACCTTTCGCCGATGCACCGTGTCGCCAAGCCGCACCCCGTGCGCGCGCCGCGCGGCAGCGAGATCAGCTGCAAGAGCTGGTTGACCGAAGCCGCCTACCGGATGATCCAGAACAACCTGGACCCCGAGGTGGCGGAGAACCCGGACGCGCTGGTCGTTTACGGCGGCATCGGCAAGGCCGCGCGCAACTGGGAATGCTTCGAAGCGATCCTGCAGGCGCTGCGCGACCTCGGTGAGGAAGAATCGCTGCTGATCCAGTCCGGCAAGCCGGTCGGCGTGTTCCGCACCCATCGCGATGCGCCGCGCGTGCTGATCGCCAACTCGAACCTGGTTCCGAAGTGGTCCACCTGGGAGCACTTCAACGAGCTCGACCGCAAGGGCCTGATGATGTACGGCCAGATGACCGCGGGAAGCTGGATCTACATCGGCAGCCAGGGCATCGTGCAGGGAACCTACGAGACCTTCGTCGAAGCCGGGCGCCAGCACTATCACGGCGACATGAGCGGCCGCTGGATCCTGACCGCCGGCCTGGGCGGCATGGGCGGCGCGCAACCGCTCGCGGCGACGTTCGCGGGCGCGTGTTCGCTCAACATCGAGTGCCAGCAGAGCCGCATCGATTTCCGCCTGCGCTCGCGTTATCTCGACGAGCAGTCCGGGGACCTCGACGATGCGCTGGCGCGCATCCAGCGCTACACGACGGAGAACAAGGCGATTTCGATCGGGCTGCTCGGCAACGCCGCCGAGATCCTGCCGGAGCTGGTCCGGCACGCACAAAGGGGCGGCATCAGGCCCGACCTCGTCACCGATCAGACTTCGGCGCACGACCTGGTCAACGGCTACCTGCCGGCAGGCTGGAGCGTCGAGCGCTGGCGCGCGGCCGCCGCCGACGCGTCCCAGCACGCCACGCTGCGCGATGCGGCCGCCGCGAGTTGCGCCACCCACGTGCGGGCGATGCTCGACTTCCAGGCGATGGGCATTCCCACCGTCGACTACGGCAACAACATCCGCCAGGTCGCGTTCGATCGCGGCGTGAAGAACGCGTTCGATTTCCCGGGCTTCGTGCCGGCCTACATCCGGCCGCTGTTCTGCCAGGGCAAAGGTCCGTTCCGCTGGGTCGCGCTCTCCGGCGATCCGGAAGACATCAGCAGGACCGACGCGAAGATGAAAGAGCTGTTTCCGCGGGACAAGCATCTGCATCGGTGGCTCGACATGGCCGGCGCGCGCATCGCGTTCCAGGGATTGCCGGCGCGCATCTGCTGGATCGGGCTCGGCGAGCGGCATCGCGCCGGCCTCGCTTTCAACGAGATGGTCCAGCGCGGCGAGCTCAAGGCGCCGATCGTGATCGGGCGCGATCACCTCGACTCGGGTTCGGTCGCATCCCCCAACCGCGAGACCGAAGCGATGCGCGACGGCAGCGACGCGGTCTCCGACTGGCCGTTGCTCAACGCGCTGCTCAACACCGCAGGCGGCGCAACGTGGGTGTCGCTGCATCACGGCGGCGGGGTCGGCATGGGCTACTCGCAGCATGCGGGCGTGGTGATCGTCTGTGACGGCACCGACGCGGCGGCGCAGCGGATCGAACGCGTGCTCTGGAACGATCCCGCGAGCGGGGTCATGCGGCACGCGGACGCCGGCTACGAAGAGGCGATCCGCGTTGCGCGCGAGCAGAAGTTGAACCTGCCGATGCTGGGGGCGTGAGTGTCGCGGCTTCAATTCCCTCCCCCGCTTGCGGGGGAGGGCGAGCGCGGGCGGCGCATACCGTGCTCTTCACCCCCTCCCCAACCCTCCCCCGCTGCGCAGGGGAGGGGGAATCGAGCTTTCACATGATTCTCACACCCGGCTCCCTCACCCTCGAAACGCTGCAGGCGATCCACGCCGGCAGCGCTTCACTTTCGATCGACCCCGCCTCGACGGCGCAGGTGCAGGCCAGCGCCGCGGTGGTGGAACGTGCCGCGCGGAGCAGCGCGCCGACCTACGGCGTGAACACCGGGTTCGGCAAGCTCGCTTCGACGCGCATCAGCGAGGCCGATCTCGCCACGCTGCAGCTGAACCTGATCCGCTCGCACAGCGTCGGCGTGGGCGAACCGCTTGCACCGCAGATCGTGCGGCTGATGCTGGTTCTGAAGGCGGCCAGCCTCGCGCGCGGCTACTCCGGCGTTCGCCCTGTCGTCATCGACACCCTGCTGGCGGTCCACAACGCCGGGCTGGTTCCCCACGTGCCCAGCCAGGGATCCGTGGGCGCTTCGGGCGACCTCGCGCCGCTCGCGCATATGACGCTGGCGCTGATGGGCGAAGGCGAGATGCTCGTCGACGGCAAGCGTGCACCCGCCGCGCCGCTGCTGCGCGCAGCGCGCATCGAGCCGCTGCGCCTCGAAGCCAAGGAAGGCCTCGCGCTGATCAACGGCACGCAGACCTCGACCGCGCTCGCCCTGCACGCGTTGCTCACGTTCGAACCGGTGCTCGAAGCCGCGCTGGTGGTCGGCGCGCTGACGGTCGACGCGGCGCGCGGCAGCGACGGGCCGTTCGACCCGCGCATCCACGCGTTGCGCGGCCAGCCGGGGCAGATCGACGTCGCACGGTACTACCGCACGCTGCTCGAAGGCAGCGCGATCCGCATGTCGCATCTGGAAGGTGACGACCGCGTGCAGGATCCGTACAGCCTGCGCTGCCAGCCGCAGGTCGTGGGCGCGTGTCTCGACCAGCTGCGGCACGCCGCGCTGGTCCTGGTGCGCGAGGCCAACGCGGTCACCGACAACCCGCTGGTGTTCGCCGAAGACGGCATGCTGATCTCCGGCGGCAACTTCCACGCCGAACCGGTGGCGCTTGCCGCCGACGCCATGGCGGTGGCGATCGCCGAGGTCGGCGCGATCGCGGAACGTCGCATCGCGATGCTGATCGACACCGGCGTGTCGCGCCTGCCGCCGTTCCTGACCGCCGATGCGGGGCTGAACAGCGGCTTCATGATCGCGCACGTCACCGCGGCGGCCCTGGCGAGCGAGAACAAGTCGATGGCGCATCCGGCAAGCGTCGACAGCCTGCCGACCAGTGCCAACCAGGAAGATCACGTCAGCATGGCCACGTTCGCCGCGCGCCGGCTGCAGCCGATGATCGCCAACACCGCGCACATCCTCGGCATCGAACTGCTGGCCGCGGCGCAAGGCATCGACTTCCTGCGCCCGCTGCGCAGCTCGCAGACACTGGAAGCGGTGCACGCGCTGGTACGTGCGCACTGCCCTTCGCTTGCCGCCGACCGGTACCTGGCGCCCGACCTCGAACGCGCGACCAGCCTGGTCTCGAGCGGTGCCTTGGCGCGTATCTTGCGAGAACTGCCGGCGCTGCCGCCGCTCTGGATCCCGGCATGAGTCGATTCAACCGAAGCTTCGAACCGAAGAGAGGAGAGTCCATGCAAAGAACCCTCGTTGCCCTCGCCGTCGCCGCGCTCGCCAGCGCCGCGCAGGCCCAGGAGACCAAGGTCGCGATCGCGATTTCCGGCTGGACCGGGTTCGCGCCACTGACGCTCGCCAGGGAAGCGGGCATCTTCAAGAAACACGGCCTCGATGTCGAGATCAAGAAGATCCCGCAGAAAGATCGTCATCTCGCGATCGCGTCGGGCGACGTGCAGTGCGCCGCGACCACGGTCGAGACGTGGATCGTGTGGAACGCCAACGGCGTAGCGACGACGCAGATCTTCCAGCTCGACAAGAGCTACGGTGCCGACGGCATGGTGGTGAAGCCGGGCATCACGAAGATCGCGGACCTGAAGGGCAAGACCGTCGCCGCGAGCGCTCCCGGCACGGCGCCCTACTTCACGCTCGCCTGGATGCTGAAGAAGAACGGCGTTTCGATCAAGGACGTGAAGATCGTCAACCTCGAGCCGCAGGCCGCCGCCAACGCGATGATCGCCGGCAACGCCGAACTCGACGCCGGCATGACCTACGAGCCGTATCTCTCGGCGGTGCGTGCCAAGCCCGAGGCCGGCAAGATCATCGCGACCACGCTCGACTATCCGATGGTCATGGACACGTTCGGCTGCACGCCGAAGTTCCTTGCGGAGAGCCCGAAGGCGGCCAAGGCCCTGGCGGATGCCTACTTCGACGCGCTCGAGATGATCAAGCGTGATCCGAAGAAGAGCTTCGAAATCATGGGCGCGGACGTCAAGCAGAGCGCCGAGCAGTTCGAGGGCTCGCAAAAGTACTTGCGCTGGCAGGATCGGGCGGCGAACCGGAAGTTCTTCGCCGGCGAGCACGCCGCGTTCTCGAAGGAAGCCGCGGAGCTGCTGCTCGAGACCGGAATCATCAAGTCGGCGCCGGACCTGAGCAAGCTGTCGGATACGCGCTTCATCCAGTGACGCGTCCAACGCGTCATTCCGACGAGCGCAGCGAGGAGGGATCCCGATGCTGCGGGCACGGCTGGAAAAGATCGGACGCCGATTGGGCGGATAAGAATGATTGGTGTTATCCGCGCAGATCCGCGTCAAGGGTCCCTTCCTTTCGAAGGCCGAGATTCCTCGCCTGCGGCTGGGCATGACACTGCGCACCTGTCGTGTCATGCCGAGGAGCGTAGCGACGAGGCATCTCAGCGCTGCGCAAGCGACAAATCGATCTGTTGAGGTCACGTCGTCACGATGAAACCGCTCACGCCCGTCCAGCCCGGTGCACGCGCCGCCCTCGGCATCGGATTCTTCGTTGTCTTCTTCGCGGCCTGGGGCGCGGTCACGCTCGGCGGGCTGGTGTCGAAGACCTTCCTGGCCGACCCGCTCAGCATGGTCGCGAGCGGCTGGACGCTGGTGCAGGAAGGCTTCCTGCGCGACATCGGCATGACGGTGTGGCGCGTTCTCGGCGGCTTTGCGATCGCCGCGCTCGTCGCGCTGCCGCTCGGGGTGGCGATGGGCGCCTACAAGCCGATCGAGGCGTTCTTCGAGCCGTTCGTCTCGTTCGCGCGCTACCTGCCCGCCTCGGCGTTCATTCCGCTGCTGATCCTGTGGGCCGGCATCGGCGAGGCGCAGAAGCTCGCGGTGATCTTCATCGGCAGCTTCTTCCAGCTGGTCCTGATGATCGCGGTCGCGGTCGGCAATACGCGGCGCGACCTGGTCGAAGCGGCCTACACGCTGGGCAGCAGCGACGTAAGCCTGGTGAAACGGGTGCTGATCCCCGGCGCCGCACCCGAGATCGCGGAGATCCTGCGCATGGTGCTCGGCTGGGCGTGGACCTACGTCATCGTGGCCGAGCTGATCGGCGCCTCGAGCGGCATCGGCCACATGATCACCGACAGCCAGGCGCTGCTCGCGACCGACCAGATCATCTTCGGGATCATCGTCATCGGCCTGATCGGCCTGATCAGCGACTTCGCATTCAAATGGTTCAACCGGCGCCTGTTCCCCTGGGCGCAGCTCGGTCGGTAAAACGATGAAGCAGCCGATGATCGATGTCGCGTCCGCACGAGCGGGGGCCCCCACCATGGCGACGGCGTTTCTTTCCATCCGCGGCGTTTCACGCAGCTTTCCGGCCCAGCACGGCGGCGCGCCGACCGTCGCGTTGCAGGCAACCGACCTGACGGTGGCGGAGAACGACTTCATCACCATCCTCGGGCCGTCGGGCTGCGGCAAGAGCACGCTGCTGCGCATCGTGGCCGGCCTCGACCATCAGACTTCCGGCACGGTGCTGCTCGAAGACCGCGCGATCTCCGGCCCCGGTGCCGATCGCGGCATGGTGTTTCAGAGCTACACGCTGTTCCCCTGGCTCACCGTGCGCGACAACGTCTGCTTCGGCCTGCGCGAACGCGGCATGCCGCGCGCGCAGCAGCTCGAAATCGCCGATGCGTACCTCGCCAAGGTCGGCCTGCGCGGTTTCGAGCACCACTTTCCTAAACAGCTCTCGGGCGGCATGCAGCAACGGACCGCGATCGCGCGCGCGCTCGCCAACGATCCGCGCATGCTGCTGATGGACGAGCCGTTCGGCGCACTCGACCACCAGACGCGCGAGCTGATGCAGGAGCTGCTGCTGGGCATCTGGGAAGCGGAGCGCAAGACCGTGCTGTTCGTCACGCACGATATCGACGAGGCCGTGTTCATGGGCAGCCGCGTGGTCGTGATGAGCGCACGGCCCGGCCGGATCAAGCTGGACCGCAAGGTGCCGCTCGGGCACCCGCGCCACTATTCGGTGAAGACGTCGCCCGAGTTCGCGGCCCTCAAGGCCGAGCTGACGGAACAGGTGCGGGTGGAGGTTCGCGCGGCACAGGAAACCGCGGCCGCGGCGCACTGATCGATCGGTTCAATATCCGCGCGCCCGGTCGATCAGATTCGGCAGCGGTTCGCCGCGCCGCAGGCAACGCAGTCCGGTGACGAACTGCTCGGCCACCTTCTCGTGCGATGGCTGCGACGCGATGTGCGGCGTGATCGTGATGCCGGGCACCGACCACAGCGGATCGGCGGCGGGAAGCGGTTCGCGCCGTTGCACGTCGAGCGCGGCGCCGGAAAGGTGGCCGCTGCGCACCGCGGCAATCAGATCCTCCTCGACGACGTGTCCGCCGCGTGCGATGTTGACGAAATACGCGCCGCGCGGCAGCGCTGCGAACGCCGCCGCGTCGAGCAGCGCTTCGGTCGCGGGCGTGAGCGGGAGCGTATTGATCACGACCTGCGCGTCGTGCAGCACCTCGGCAAGCGTCGTACCGTCGCGGCGCCATCCGCGCACCGGAAAGCCGAGCGCCTCGAACTGGCGGCCGACCTCGCGCCCCACTTCGCCCCAGCCGAGCACCACGACCTGGTGCCGCGCGACCGCCATCGGATAGCGGGTCCAGTCGCGCTCGCGCTGCTGCACGTCGTAGCGAGCCAGGCCGCGCGCATGCCGCAACACCATCGCCGCGGCGTATTGCCCCATGCCGATCCCCTGCTCGGCGTCGACCACGCGCGAAACCGGAACGTGCGGCGCGAGGTCCGGCACCAGCAGCTTTTCCACGCCGGCTGCCATCGAGCAGACCCAGCGCAAGCCGGTCAGATGCCCGGCGAAGCCCTGCGGAAAGCGCCAGCCGAGCACCACCTCGACACCGGCAAGCACGCCGGGAGCGTGCTCCTCGAAACCCGACAGCGACTGCGCGTCGGGCTCGAGTCGCCGCACGGCGGCGGCCAGCGGTGCAACCTGCTCGGGGATGGCGGGAAAGAGGAGGATGCGCTCGGACATGGCGCGATTCTCGCGTGATCCGGCGGCGTTGTACGCTGGTGCCCGTTCGATGTCTTCCGAATCGACCGCCCTCGAAACCGCCCGCACCGCCTACGCGCGCCGGGCCTGGGCAGACGCGCTCCGCGAGTTGCTGCGCGCCGACGCGGAAGCCCCGCTGCAGGCGGTGGACCTCGAGAAACTGGTCTGGTCGGCCGGCATGCTCGACCGCGACTCCGAGGCGCTCGCCACGATGGAGCGCCTGTACCTGCTCTGCATGCGGGTGAAACGGAACGCGCGGCGTACTGGGCGTTCTTCCATGGCTATCGGCTGCTCGCCATCCACGAGATCGGCCGCGCGACGGCGTGGTTCCAACGTGCGCAGCGACTCGCAGAGCAACTCGACGACGACTGCGCCGTGCAGGGGTACTTGCTGCTGCCGGCGATCCGCAAGTGCTTCAAGGAAGGCGACCTGGATGCGGCACAGAAGCTCTCCGCCCGGGCGGCCGCGATCGGCGAGCGATGCGGCGAGGCGGACCTGGTCGCCTTCGCCCGCTGCCACCTCGGGCGCGCCATCGCACGCCAGGGCGTCGTCGAACAGGGTGTCGCGCTGCTGGACGAAGCGATGCTCGCCGCCACCGCAAGCGAACTGACGCCGGTCATCACGGGGCTCGTCTACTGCAACGTGATCGCGACGTGCCGCCAGGTGTTCGCGTTCGACCGCGCGCGCGAATGGACCGACGCGCTCGCGCGGTGGTGCGACGGCCAGCCGCAGCTCGTGCAGTTCAACGGCCTCTGCCGCATTCACCGCGCGGAGATCATGCAACTCAACGGCGCGTGGCCGCAGGCCGTGGTCGAGGCACGGCACGCCGCACACAACGTCGCGCGCGCGATCGATCGCGAGACGAAGGCGGCTGCCGCCTACCAGGAGGGCGAGATCCATCGCCTGCGCGGCGAACTGTCCGCCGCCGAGGACGCGTACAAGGAAGCGAGCCGCTGGGGACACGAGCCGCAACCCGGCCTCGCCCTGCTGCGTCTGGCGCAGGGCCGGACCGACCAGGCCGCCGCCGCGATCCGCCGCTGCCTGGCCTAACTGGAAGATCCGCTGGTGCGCGCACGCCTGCTGCCGGCCGCGGTGGAGGTCTTCATCGCCGCGCGCGCTCTCGACGAAGCGAGCGCGGCGAATGCCGAGCTGGCACAGACGGCGCGCGGGTTTGCGACCGAGGTGCTGAACGCGATCTCCGCGCAGGCCTCGGGCGCCGTCGAACTCGCGCAGGGCCGGCCGGCAGCGGCATTGCCGCACCTGCGCGCCGCGCTCGCGATCTGGCAGGGTGTGCACGCGCCTTATCTCGCGGCGCGCGCGCGCGTGCACGCAGGGCTGGCGTGCAAGGCGCTCGACGACTCGGAAGGGGCGCAGCTCGAGTTCGAAGCTGCGCAGCAGGTATTCGAGCGCCTGGGCGCTGCCCCGGATCTCGCTCGCCTGCGCGTCTTGCTCGCCACCGAGCCCGCACAGGGTGCCAGGGGACGCGACGTGCTGACCGCGCGCGAGATCGAGGTGCTGCGCCTCGTCGCCGCCGGGCGCACCAACCGACTGATCGCCGAGGCGCTGAAGCTTTCGGAAAAAACCGTCGACCGCCACCTGAGCAACATCTTCGACAAGCTCGGGGTCTCGTCGCGCGCCGCGGCGACGGCCTGCGCCATCCAGAACGGCCTGCTGCTGTAGTGCCAGCACCCCTCCCCGCTCGTGGCGGGGGGAGTCGTGTTGGGGAGAACTACCCACGACGGAATTTTGACCGATGGGGCTTCTCACCGAAGCGCGCGCGGTTGCATCCACCTAGCCTGCGTCCATCGTCAACCACGATGTCACGGAGGAAAGAATGGATGCAACCACCACCGAAGTTCGCACCGACGAGAAACCGGAAGTCAGCCTGGCCGAGACGAAGGCGCGTGCCGGCCGCTTCGTCGAACCCGGCGCGGCGTTCGAAACGATCGACCGCGAAACGCGCGGCCGCAACGGCGCCGAACAATTTGACGTGATCGTGATCGGCGCCGGCCAATCCGGCCTGTCGGTCGGCTACTACCTCTCGCGCCTCGGTTTGCGTTTCGTCATCCTCGACGCGCACGCCCGCATCGGCGATGTGTGGCGCCAGCGCTGGGATTCGTTGCGGCTGTTCACGCCGGCCCGTTTTTGCGGCCTGGACGGCATGCGTTTCCCGGCGTCGGCGGGCTACTTTCCGACCAAGGACGAGATGGGCGACTTCCTCGGCGCCTACGCGCGTGCGTTCGACCTGCCGGTGCGCAATGGCGTTCGCGTCGATGCAGTCCGGCACGACGGCGACCGCTACATCGTCGAAGCCGGCGCGGCGCGCTTCGAGGCACGCCACGTCCACCGCCTGCTCTCCCTCGACACGCCGATGGGTCGCAAGGCGCGACCGAACTTCTTCGCGCATGGCGCCCCGCTGGTGCGGGTGAAAGCACGCGACCTCGTCGCCGCCGGCGTGCGGCGCATCAAGCGCATCGGCGGCGTGCGCGACGGGCAACCGGCGCTGGAGGACGGCCGCACGGTCGAAGTCGACAACGTCATCTGGTGCACCGGCTTCGGCCACGGGCTCGACTGGGTGAAGCGGCCGACCTTCGACGAGACCGGCCGGCCCCGGCAGCAGCGCGGCGTGGTCGAGGGCGAACCGGGTCTCTATCTCGTCGGACTTGCGTTCCAGCACGCCCCGTCGTCGACGATGGTGCACGGCGTCGGGCGCGACGCGAGGCGCGTGGTGGAGGCGATCGCTGCGCGCGTCCGGGCTATGCCGGCTCCATCCCGTGTTTCTGCTTGAGAGCGGCGACGGCGGGCGACGCCATGAACTCCAGCACCGCGCGCGCCGCAGCGGGGCGTGCCGAGGTCTGCGCGACGCCGCCGGAAAACGTCGTGATGATCTGGATCGCCGGCGGCAGCGGGCCGAGCACTTCGATCCCGGGCAGGCTCATCAGCTCGCTCAACTGCTGGAACCCGAGCTCGACGTCGCCGCGCGCCACCAGCGTGCCGACCGGCACGCCCGGCGGCGCCTGGACGATGCGGTTCTTAAGTTGCTCCGCGATGCCCCAGCGCTCGAACAGCTGCGCCAGATGCACGCCGCTGGGGCCGGTGGAGTAGCTGATACTGCGTGCGGCGAAAACGGCGCGCTTGACCGCCTCTTCCGACCCGATGTCGGGCCGCGGCGCGCCGGCGCGCACCGCGATCGAGACGCCGGATCTGACCAGGTCGACCCGGGTCCCGGCGACGATCCGCCGGGCGGTCATCAGCTCGTCGATCGCGTTGGCGGCGAGGACCACGAGGTCGAACGCTTCGCCTGCCCTGACGCGCTTCGCCGCGTCGACACCGCCGACGGACTCGACCAGCACGCGTTGCGGCGATGTCGCCTCGTAGAGATTGACGAGGTCGGCCAGCAGCTGGCGCGTGGCCATCGACGAGATGATGCGCAGCTCCACGGTGGGCGGCCCTGTCATCCCCGGCGCGACAAGGGATCCCGGCGTGCGCCGATCGCGATCCCTCGCTGCGTTCGGAATGACGGTGCGAGGCGGATCTCGGACTTCATGGGCGTCACGCGATTCGTCATCCCGAGCACAGCGAGAGCCCTCGGCCGTGCCACGCGCCCTGGACAAGCACGAAATTCGCCATAGGACCTCCCGCCTTGATCGCGAGCGGGCAGGTTAGCGCCGCCGCCCCACCGATTCAATCGCTTCGAACCGAGTTCCGCAACGCCGTTCCCGCACCCGGCAATTCGCCGCCCATCGGGCCGCGTTGCACGAAGAACGCGACCCCTCGTGACCGCCGTTGCCGGGGCGCCGCCATTCGCGGATGATCCGCGCAGGAGAAAACGCGCCGTGCCTTGTGCGAATCGACCGGGCGGCGTGCCGGTCGCCCGGCATGGGCGGCGGGAGGAGATTCATGTTTCGCAACATCCTCGTCCCCACGGACGGTACCGAGCTCTCGCGGACCGCGACCCTGCGTGCAGTCGACCTGGCCCGCAAAGAGGGTGCGTGGCTCACCTTCCTGCACGTCCTGCCCGAGCGGCCAAGCACGTTTTTCGCCGGCGAAGGCGGCATGTTCGTCAAGCAGGACTCGCCGGAGGAATTCGACGCGCAGGTGCACAAGGAGGTCGACGCGTTCCTCGCCGAAGCCGAGGCGGCGGCGCGAGCGAGCGACGTCCCCTTCGAACGCGTCATACGCAGTGCCACCTCGCCCCATGAGGCGATCATTGCCGAGGCGACGGCGCGCGGCTGCGATCTCATCCTGATGGCCTCGCATGGCCGCACGGGCATCGAGGCACTGGTGCTCGGCAGCGAGACGCAGAAGGTGCTCGCCAACTCGAAGATCCCGGTGCTGGTCTATCGCTGACCGGCAACCATCGATCGGCCCGCGCCAAGAACGGGCCGACCCAAGGAGGAGATTTGCCCATGGCCGCATCCGCCCCGAGTACCACCGAGTCGATTGCCGTCAGCGCGAGCCGCTGGTGGCAGCTCCTGATCGGCATCATCTGCATGTCGATGATCGCCAACCTGCAGTACGGCTGGACGCTGTTCGTCAATCCCATCAACGACAAATACCAGTGGGGACGGGCGGCGATCCAGGTCGCGTTCACGATCTTCGTGCTGGCGGAGACGTGGCTGGTGCCGATCGAAGGATGGCTCGTCGATCGTTACGGTCCCAAGCCCGTGATGCTCGCCGGCGGGATCCTGGTCGGCATCTCGTGGGCGCTGAACTCGATCGCGGATTCCCTCTGGCTACTCTATCTCGCTGCGGCGATCGGCGGCATCGGTGCCGGCGGCGTCTACGGCACCTGCGTCGGTAACGCGCTCAAGTGGTTCCCCGATCGCCGCGGCCTGGCGGCCGGTTTCACCGCGATGGGTTTCGGCGCGGGATCGGCGATGACCGTGATCCCCATCGCGGCGATGATCAAGTCGAGCGGTTACGAGCAGACGTTCCTGTATTTCGGCTTGGCACAGGGCATCGTGGTGTTCGTGCTGGCGTGGTTCATGCGCGCCCCCGACCCGGCGTTCAAACCCTCCGCACGCGTTTCGGCCCCGGATCCGGCCACCGTGACCACGTTCGTGCGCCACGACTACACGACGCTGCAGATGGTGACCACGCCCGTGTTCTGGGTGATGTACGCGATGTTCGTGATGATGGCCGCGGGCGGACTGATGGCCACGGCGCAGCTCGGGCCGATCGCCAAGGACTTCAAGATCGCCGACGTGCCGGTGAGCATCCTCGGCCTGACATTGCCGGCGCTGACGTTCGCGCTGTCGATCGACCGTGTGCTCAACGGCGTGACGCGTCCGTTCTTCGGCTGGGTCTCGGACCGGATCGGCCGCGAGCTCACCATGTTCATCGCGTTCGCGCTCGAGGGCCTCGGCATCCTGATGCTCGGCCGCTATGGCCACGATCCGTTCCTGTTCGTGATCCTCACCGGCATCGTGTTCTTCGCCTGGGGCGAGATCTACAGCCTGTTCCCGGCCACATGCGGCGATACGTACGGGTCGCGCTACGCGGCTGCGAATGCCGGGCTGCTCTACACGGCCAAGGGCACCGCTTCCTTGCTGGTTCCTTTCAGCAGCATCCTCGCCGCGAGCGGCGGGTGGCATGCGGTATTCTGGGTCGCGAGCGCGCTGAATTTCGTCGCCGCGATCCTCGCGCTCGCCGCGCTCAAGCCGATGCGCGCCAGGATGCGCCGCGCGGCCACCTGAGCGCGATTTGCGGGTATCTTGTTTGCTGCGCCCGGCCCGGGCGCGGTGCGGCGCCGCGGCGCGTGGCGACGCGTGACCTTCCGACCCTGCCCAGCGTAATCCTCGTGTGAAGATTGCCATCGTCGGCGCCGGCGCCATCGGCGGATATCTCGGGGCGCGCCTCGCGGCGAGCGGCGCGAGCGTCACCTTCATCGCGCGCGGTCCCAACCTCGCGGCGATCCAGGCCAACGGCATGCGCCTGCGTCTGGAAGACGGGACCGAGATCCATGCCAGAGACGTACGCGCCTTCGAGAAGATGGCCGATGCCGGCGCGCACGACTTCGTGCTGCTGACGCTGAAGGCGCACCAGGTCGGGCCGATCGCTGCCGATCTCGCGCATCTGTGCCACGACGGCACCGCGATCGTGACGATGCAGAACGGCATCCCCTGGTGGTACTTCTACAAGCACGGCGGTGCGCTCGAGGGCACGAGGCTGCGCGCCAGCGATCCGGACGGAAGGATCGCGCAATATCTCGACCCCGCGCGCGTGATCGGCAGCGTCGTGTATCCGGCGGCCAACCTGGCATCGCCGGGTTTCGTCGAAGTGGTCGAAGGCAATCGATTCGGCCTCGGCGAACTCGATGGCACCACCACGCCGCGGCTGCAGGCGATCGCCGGGGCGCTGATCAAGGCCGGCTTCCGCGCGCCGATCGCACGCGACATCCGCGCCGAGATCTGGCTCAAGCTGTGGGGCAACACCAGCCTGAACCCGGTCTGCGCACTCACGCACGCGACGCTGGAAGACGTGTGCCGTTTCGCGCCGACGCGCGCGCTCATCGCGGCGATGATGGCCGAGGCCGAGGCGGTGGCGAACGCGCTCGGCGTGCAGTTCAAGATCAGCATCGAGAAGCGCATCGCCGGGGCCGAGGCGGTAGGTCCGCACAAGCCATCGACGCTGCAGGACGTGGAGCTCGGGCGGCCGCTCGAACTCGAGGCACTGGTGGGCGCAGTGCTGGAACTCGGCGAACTGGTGAAGGTCCCGACGCCGAACATCCGCGCCATCTACGCCTGCGTCAGCCTGCTCGCGCAAACGTTGAACAAGCAGCACGGCAAGCTGCGCATCATGAATTGAGGCCAGACATGGGCAAGAATGCAACCACGGTCGTCGAGCTGATCGCAGCGGGCGCCGACAGTGCGGCCGCGCTGAGCGCGCCGGGCGGCCTCGCCTTGAGCTACGCGAACCTGCGCAAGCTTGCGGCCGACACGCGCGCGTCGCTGAATGCACACGGCGTGGGGCGCAACGACCGGGTGGCGATCGTGCTCGACAACGGGCCCGAGATGGCCGCCGCCTTCGTCACGATCGCCTCGGGCACTACGTCGGCACCGCTGAACCCCGGTTACCGCGCCGACGAATTCGAGTTTTACCTGACCGACCTGAATGCGCGCGTGCTGGTCGCCGAACAGGGCAAGGATTCGCCCGCGGTCGAGGTGGCGCGCAAGCTGAAGGTCCCGATCGTGCGGCTGGTTGCCACGCCGCAGGCCGGCGCGGGAAGTTTCACGCTCGAGTTCCCGCCCGAACTGGCGCAAGCCTCGGCCGCGCATCCCGGTCCCGCGCAGGCCGACGACGTCGCGATGGTCCTGCACACGTCCGGCACGACCTCGCGGCCGAAGATCGTGCCGCTGTCACAGCGCAACGTGTGCGCGTCGGCGCGCAACGTGGCCGTGAGCACGGGGTTCACCGCCAGGGACCGCGGGCTGAACATCATGCCGCTGTTCCATATCCACGGCCTGATCGCCGGCATCCTTGCACCGCTCTCGGCAGGCAGCGAGGTGTGCTGCACGCCGGGTTTCAACGCGCTGAAGTTCTTCGGCTGGATGGCCGACGTGCACCCGACGTGGTACACGGCCGTCCCGACGATGCACCAAGCCATCCTGACGCGCGCCGGCAAGAACGCCGACGTGATCAAGGCCAACCCGCTGCGCTTCATCCGCTCGTCGTCGTCGTCGCTGCCGCCGCAGGTAATCCGCGAACTCGAGCAGACGTTCGGCGCGCCGGTCATCGAGGCGTACGGCATGACCGAAGCCGCGCACCAGATGGCGAGCAACCCGCTCCCGCCGGCGGTGCGCAAGCCCGGCACGGTCGGACGCGCGGCAGGTCCGGAGGTCGCGATCATCGATGCCGACGGCCGGCCGGTCGCGCCCGGCGTGACCGGCGAGATCGCCATCCGCGGCGACAACGTGATGCGCGGCTACGAGAACAACCCGAAGGCGAACGGCGAAGCGTTCGTCAACGGGTGGTTCCGCACCGGCGACCAGGGCGTTATGGATGGCGAGGGCTACGTCAGCATCACCGGACGGCTCAAGGAGATCATCAACCGCGGCGGCGAAAAGATCTCGCCGCGCGAGGTCGACGAAGTGTTGATGGATCACCCGGCGGTCGCGCAGTGCGTGACGTTCGGGATGCCGCACGAGAAGCTCGGCGAAGAGGTCGCCGCCGCGGTCGTGCTGCGCGAGGGTGCCGCCGCCGCCGAGAAGGAACTGCAGCAGTTCGTGAGCACGCGGCTCGCCGATTTCAAGGTTCCGCGCAAGATCCTCATCCTTGCCGAGATCCCGAAGGGTGCGACCGGCAAGCTGCAGCGCATCGGGCTGGCGCAGAAACTCCGCCTGGCCTGAGTCACCCTCTCCTCTGGCGCCGAGGGCCGCGGGAGCGGACGCGCGCGCCAAGTAGCGAGCGGCTCTGCGAACCGATACGGCGAGCGGGCGAGTCCTCCGTCCCGCTGCAGCAGGAAGACGTCGAGACCGAGCGCGTCGCGCGGACCGCCCGTGCGCGCCGCGGCGCGACCAAATGCGCGGTGCAGAACTCCTCCTCCGCTGGCGGGGAAGGGAAGGCGCGACTCGCCTGAGCGCCCCCTGCGAAAAATCCGCTTCGAAACTCCGGAAAGGTCGGATGCGCGGCGGGCGGATCGGCCCGATGATTCCGCTCGGGACTGCACCAGGGGAGATAAACCAATGCAACCTTCGAAGTCGATCCTCGACCGTTCGTTCATCTATGTGCCGTCGGCCGCCACCGCGGTCGAACAGACGTGGCGCCGCTTCGGCTGGCGGCCCCTCGCCGAAGAAGGCGGGGCGGCTCAGTCGCAGGCGACCAGTGGGCAGCATTCCGCCGGGTCGTCGTCGCACGCAACCATCAACTGATACGCACCGCGCGGGCGGTGCCCGCGCACGGAATCCGCCGGCCACGTCGATCGTCCACGTCGCTGGCCGCCAGGGGTGGCTGCGCGGCCACGCGTAGCCGTTCGCGCCGTCCCCGCTTCGCCATGTACGCTCCGGCCTCGGTCGGGGCACTTCATGGCGCGGGCGCAATATCCACTGGAACCGCTGTTCGGTCGCATTCTTTCGCCGTTCGAGCGGTTCCTGCGCAGGACGACGGCGGGAGGGATCGTTCTGGTGGGCGCGACCGTCGTCGCGCTCAGCCTCGCAAGCATCTTCGGGGCCGAGACGATCCATGCGATCGCCAGCCGTTCGTTGACGTTTTCCGCAGGCCCTTTTTCGCTCGAACTCTCGTTGCATCAGGCTGTGAACGAAGGCCTGATGGTCCTGTTCTTCCTGATGGTCGGCCTCGAGCTCAAGCGCGAGATACTGGTCGGCGAACTCTCTTCCCTCAGGGACGCGGCCTTGCCGGTCGTCGCCGCGGGTGGCGGCATGCTCGTGCCCGCTCTCGTATTCATCTACCTGAACCACGGTGGTGCGGGCGCCGCGGGATGGGGCGTTCCAATGGCGACCGACATCGCGTTCGCCGTCGGCATCCTGGTATTGCTGGCCTGGCGGACCCCGAAGAATCTCATCGTGTTTCTCATGGCGCTCGCCATCGCCGACGATCTCGGCGCGGTCCTCGTCATCGCCCTGTTTTATTCGGAGCAGATCCAGGTCCGTTCGCTCGTGGCGGCGGGGGTCATATTCGTCGCACTCCTGGTGCTCAACCGGGGCGGCATCCGTCATCCGTTCCCCTATGCGATCGCGGGCGTGCTGCTCTGGCTCGCGGTGCTGGAGTCGGGGGTTCACGCCACGCTCGCCGGCATCCTGTTGGCCATGGTCATTCCTGCTCGTTCGTCACGCACCCCGGAGCAGTTCGAACGCCGCCTCGAGGAGCTGCTGGCCGCGTTCCGCGCCGACCGGCGCGACGAGCACACGGCGGACGACCCGCTCAGCAACCACCGCATGACCGCGGTCGCCGAAGAAATGGAGCATTCCGCGGCCGACGTCCAGAGCCCTTTGCAACGTATCGAGCACCGGCTGACGCCCTGGGTCACGTTCGTCATCATTCCCGTGTTTGCGCTTTCCAACGCGGGCATCGACCTGTTCGAGGTGTCCTGGGGTGATGCATTCGCCGACCACGTGACCCTCGGCGTGGCCGCCGGCCTCGCCCTCGGCAAGTTCGTGGGAGTGAGCCTGTTCAGTTGGATCGCCGTCGTCCTGGGCATCGCGCGCTTGCCGTCCGGCGTGGCTTGGAAACACCTGCTCGGCGCGGCCTGGCTCGCCGGGATCGGCTTCACGATGTCGCTGTTCATCGCGCGGCTGGCCTTCAGCGATTTGCTGCTGGTTGAACGGGCCACGCTCGGCATCCTCGCCGGATCGGCGCTCTCCGCGGTGGTCGGGCTGATCTGGCTCTATCGGGCCGGATCGGGCGTCGAACGCGCCGCTGCCCCTCGAGCCACGGGGCATACCGCGTAGGTCCGAGGATTCGCGACGCTGCTTCCGCCCGCAAGCTGTCGTCGAGCCTTCACGATGTGAACCTGAAGCAACGGGCCCCCTCGAAGCAAAAGGGGGACATCGGCGGAAGAGTTGGCCGAGATGGCGTCGCGTACCAACAAGACGAACCAGAAAGCAATCGCGCGCGAAGCGGCTGGACGGCCGCGGCACGGTTGGCGCGACGCCTCCCGAGGACCCACCGGACCCGCCCTTTCTGACGCCTTCTGAGCAGACACGCACTCCCGGCAGGAAAGCAGCTCATGGGAGAACAACGGCGCCGTCTCGCAAGGGGTGGTTCATCTCCGCCGCAGGGGTTGCGTGCCGCCGGCACCGGCGATCTGCTGGCCGAATGCCGCGATCTGCTGCGGCGCGGCCTGGTGCGCGACGCCTTCAACCGCGGCCGTCAGGCACTTGCCCTCGAACCCGGGCTTCCGGAGGCGAACCACTTGCTGGGGCGCTGCGCGGTGGCGCTCGGAGAGACGCGCAGCGCGCTCGCGTTCCTCGGCGCCGCGGCCGCGGCCGAGCCCGCCAACGCCGCGTACCGCGCGAGTCTAGGCCGTGCCTGCTCCGGGGCCGGCCAGCTCGAAGATGCCGCACGCCACCTGGCTGCCGCCTGCACGTTGGGCGCCGATGCGGACATGCGCCGTGACCTCGGCGCGGTGTTGTTCCACCTGGATCGCCCGCGGGAGGCAGAACAGGAATATGTCGAAGCCGCCCGCATGGCACCCGAACGGGCCGACCTGCACGAGGCGCTGGCGCGCCTTCGCTACCGGCGC
Organism: Burkholderiaceae bacterium; assembly: GCA_035502095.1. Classification (GTDB taxonomy): domain Bacteria; phylum Pseudomonadota; class Gammaproteobacteria; order Burkholderiales; family Burkholderiaceae_F; genus JAKANT01. The sequence goes on along the minus strand of DATJUX010000026.1, from coordinate 56,623 downwards.
GACGCGATCGATGCTGCGCTCGAGAGCTATCGCACCGCCGTCGCACTCGATCCAGGACTCGCCGCGCGGTTGAACCTGGGCCAGGCGCGGTGCGCCGGCGCGGGAGGATCGATCACGTCGTGGTTGGCCGCGACGCGCGAATCGTGGCGCGCCGTGCAGGCGGGTGCCGCCCTCGCCGCCGCCGGCACCCCCGACCCCGAGGGCGCACTGCGGCAGGCTTGCGTGGCGCGATCGCTCCTGGTCATCGATGACTTTCTCGCCGACCCGATGGCGTATCGCCGCCGCGCGCTCGCGCTCGAGTACGTCGACCGGACACTGCGCGCCGGCGTGAATTACCCCGGGATGCAGACCGAAGCACAGCCGTGCGACGCGATCATGCAACGGATCGCCGACGCATTGGGCCGCGACATCAAGTGGGACTCGCTCGACAACGGTGCGTTCCGCCTCACCCCCGCGGGCGGGCGCGCACGCTGCGACATTCACGTCGACACCGACGCCGGCGAGAACGCCTACGCCGCGCTGCTTTACCTGAGCCTGCCCGAGCATTGCCACGGCGGGACGGGATTCTGGCGTCACCGGGCCACGGGCTGGGAGCGGCGGCCTTCGAAGGAGGAACTTGCCGCGAGCGGCTACAGCTCGTTTCTCGAATTCGAGCGACGCTGGGTTCCCACCGACAAGCTGCGCAGCTTCGAAGAGATGCGCGACGCTCGCGACGCGGCGTGGGATTGCGTGCTTCACGTGCCGATGCGTTTCAACCGCCTGATCATCTACCGTGGCGACTACTTCCACGCCATTGCGGATCTGTTCGGCGATCGCCCCGAGAACACGCGACTGGTGCAGCTTTTCTACTTCGAGGGCACCGGCGCGGCGCCGGCGGTCTGACGCAGAAGCGATATGGTTCCGTCTGAGCGTGGTGGATTCAGGCGTGAACCGACTCGACGAACTGCTCGCACGACAAGGCGTCGTGATCCTGGACGGCGGGCTCGCGACCGAGCTCGAGCGCCGCGGCGCCGACCTGCGCGATCCGCTGTGGTCCGCACGGCTGCTCCTCGACGCCCCCGACCTGATCCGCCAGGTGCACGTCGACTACTACGCGGCGGGCGCGGACGTCGCGACGACTGCCAGCTACCAGGCAAGCTTGGAAGGCTTTGCGCGTCGCGGACTCGATGCGGCCGCCGCGGCGGAACTCATGCGCCGCTCGGTGACGCTGGCATGCGAAGCGCGCGACGTGTTCTGGGCCGATCCGGCCGCCCGCGCGGGGCGCATGTATCCGCTCGTCGCTGCGTCCATCGGGCCCTACGGCGCGACGCTGCACGATGGCTCCGAGTATCGCGGCTACGGGTTGGACATCGCAGCGCTGATCGCGTTTCACCGTCCACGCCTCGCGTTGCTGGCCACGGCCGGCGCCGACCTGCTCGCCTGCGAGACCATACCCTGCCGCGAGGAGGCAATGGCGCTGGTGCAGCTGCTGCCCGAGTTTCCTCAGATGCCGGCGTGGGTCAGCTTCTCCTGCCGCGACGGAATGCATGTCAGCCAGGGCCAGCTGCTCGCCGAATGCATCGAGGCAATCGAGCATTGTCCGCAGATCGCAGCGATCGGCATCAACTGCACGGCGCCGCAATACATCGCGTCCCTGGTCGGGATCGTCGCGTCGCGCACTGCGAAGCCGATCCTCGCCTACCCCAACTCCGGCGAACGCTACGACGCGGCCGCGATGTGCTGGCACGGCGGCGCCGGCACCACCAGGCTTGCGGCGCACGCGTCTGAGTGGCACCGCCTCGGTGCACGGTTGATCGGAGGCTGCTGCCGCACGACGCCCGGCGATATTCGCGCGCTGCGTGCCTGGGCGCAGCGGCGCTCCGGCTGAGGTATGCGGAGCATGCGGCAGGACCCGCGCCCACGTCTGGATCTTGACGCAGCGCCGTGGCGAGCGATCGTATGCCAGGACGAGTGGCGGAGGGCTAGCGTGCTCGCGCGTGCCGACGCCCCGATCCAGTCGAGCGCGCCGGCGATTCCGACTGGAAAAGCGACCTACGGCGCTTTCAGTCCCTGGATTTCGACCACCACACGACGATCGGGCTGCAGGCAGGCAATGAGCTTCTTGTTGGTCCCGCTTTCCTTCCCCATGTGATTGCACTTGTCGCCTGTCATGGGCTGCGTCTTGCCCTTGCCCACGGTGACGATGCGGCTCGCATCGACGCGCCGGCTGACGAGATATTCCCTCACGGCACCGGCACGACGCTCGGAGAGCGCCTGGTTGTAGGCCACGGTCCCGATGCGGTCGGTGTAGCCGGTTGCGACGACGCTGCTGACATCGACGTCACGAATCCGGCTGGCGAGGTCGTCAAGCGCTCGCTGCGCATCGGTTCGAATGACCGCCCGGTCGAAGTCGAACAGGGCATCGGCGTTGAAACTGACTTTCTGCGGCGGCGGCGGGGGCGGCGGTGGTGGCGGGGGCGGCGGCGGCGGTGGCGGTGGAGCCGCCGGGGCAGGGGCCGTTGGCGGCGGTGTCGGGGCCGGCGGCGGCGGTGCCTTTGTCGCACAGGCCGTCACGATCGCGGCCGTAAGCAAGAGCAACATCTTCCTGTTGTTCATCGTTCCCTCCGAACACTTAGATCGCGGCAATCCATGTCCGTCCGCGACACAGCGTCGGTCCGGGCGGCCACGACTCAACGGACGACCATGTCATGGGGAATACCGCACAGGCGCGTTGCGTTGGCTCAACCGCAACCCTTGCCGTCTTCGTTTGTCAGATTGAAAGGAAAATCATGATGCTGGGCAAATCTTTCATCATCCTTTCGTTCCTGCTTGCCGCCTGCTCGACCGTACAGCTTGGGCGCGACTTCGATCCGGCTGCCTTCGATGCCCGTGTTCAGCGCGGCGTCACTACTCAGACCGAGGTGCGCGACTGGCTCGGCGCACCGAGCAGTGTCGGCGTTTCGGTCGAGTCGGACGGCGAGCGCTTCGAGAAGTGGACGTACTACTACGGGGTCGGCGAACTTCCCTCCATGACGAACGCGCGGATCAAGATCCTCGAGATCCGCTTCGACCCGCAGTACGTCGTGCGTGCCTACACCTGGTCGTCCGGTCAGTAGAGGTCGGCGGTGGCTCGATGCGTGCCCTGACTGCGCGCAACCAGATCGAGGAGAGCGAGCGCGTCGTGGGGGGCGTGCCCCAGGGCGTCGTTGTCGAAGTAGGCGTGCACGTCGCGCCCTTCGCGCAGCCACCTACGGATGCGTGTCGCCCATGCTTGAAGCGTGCCGCGCCGATACGCCGACGCGTAGGTGACCGGGCGCCCATGCAGCCTGACATAGACGAGATCGGCGGTTACGACGTCCCATAACGGCCAATCCGCGGCGTCGGACTGGCACACGGCGATCCCGTGGTCGCGCAAGCAGGCGGCCACGCCGTCGTCGAACCACGACGGATGGCGGAATTCGATCGCGTGGCGCGGCGCGCGCCACGCGTGCAGTGCGCGGGCAAAGGCCTCGAGCCGCTCCAGGTTGCGCCGGACGTTGCGCGGCAATTGCCATACGACCGCCGCGAGTTTCGGGCCGAGGCCGCGCGCGCGCTCGCGCTCGAGGATGATCGAAGGCAGCGCGTCCGCGAGCTTCTTGTTGTGCGTGAGATAGCGGTTGGCCTTGATCGCGAACCGGAATCCGGCCGGCGTCTGAGCGCGCCAGTGACGGAACGTCTCCACGCGTTGCAGCCGGTAGAAGGTGGCGTTGACCTCGATGGCGGAGAAGCGCGCGGCGCAGTGAGCCAGCCAGTCACGCTCCGGGCAGCCCCCGTAGAACCCGTCGCGCCAGCCTGCGTAGTTCCATCCGCTGGTGCCGATGTAAGCGCGCCCCGGCGCTCGTTTGCCGCGCTCGACGGGCAGCCGCTGGTGAAGGGGAAGGGCAGAACGCACCGCTGGCGGATCGGTCGCGATCTTGCGCGCGACGGGGTGCCATCGTGCAGCGACCGCTGGCTCGCGCCTTGATCGACGTCATCGTTCGATCATTAACCGGCGTCAAGACCCGTTCCGCGCAAAGCACGACACTTCGCACCATGAGGAAAGAGAGCGGAATGCGGGAGGCCGCACATGCGCATCGGAGAGATCTGCACACGCGAAGTCGTCTATTGCACGCGCGCTACCGCCGTGGCGGAGGCTGCGCAGCTCATGCGCAACAACCACGTCGGCGACCTGATCGTGGTCGATCAACGCGACGGCTGCCTGTTCCCCGTCGGCATCGTCACCGATCGTGACCTGGTGCTGGAGGTCCTTGCCGAGAACGTCGACCCGGCGACCGTGAAAGCCGGCGACGTCATGGGCCCCGATCTCGCGACGGTGCGTGATACCGACGTTGTCTACGACGCGATCGCGACCATGCGCAGCAAGGGGATCCGGCGCCTGCCGGTCGTCGACGCGCGCGGCTGCCTGGTGGGCGTTCTGACCGCCGACGATGTCGCCGAGTTCCTCGCCGAGGAGCTGAGCGGCATCGCCCGCGTCGCGCCACGCCAGCTCCAGGTGGAAGAAAAAAGACGCGCGCCGGTCCGCTCGTAGCGCTCGGCAGCCGCTTGTGCGCCCGGGCATACGGCGATGGGTGCGGGCAGTGACGTGCTTTGACCGGAATCAACGCGCCCGTTTTCCCCGGCGCGACGATGCCGGCGTAGGAACAGGGAAGGTCTTCCCGACTGAGATCGAGGACGTCGTCGCGTTGCATCCCGGCGTGAAGGAGTCCGCGGCAATCGGCGTTCCCGACGAGAGAACGGGCGAGGCAGTCAAGCTCCTCGTCGTGCGCAAGGATCCGGCGGTCGACGTGGCGACGCTGGCTGCGCACTGCCGGGCACACCTGACCCCGTACAAGTGCCCCAAGCACATCGAGTTCACGACCGATCTTCCCAAGACGGCAATCGGCAAGGTGCTGCGCCGGCAGTTGCGCGACGCCCTGGTCGCCCGCGCGCCCGGCGAGCTCGCGCGCGCATGACGGAGCACCGACCGCCGCGGCGGTGCGGCCGGCGACCGTGATTCCCTTGCACGCTCTGCTGACCCGCATCCAGTGGGATCCACGGTGCGGCGCCGGCGACTTCAGCATCTCCTACTACGACCGCGTCCTGCGGCAGATCGTGAGCGTGCCGCTATCGCGCGTGAGCATCGAACCGGGCGATCACTTCTTCTTCGAGGCGACCGAACAGGACGGCTCGGTGCACGAGGTGCCGTTTCACCGGGTGCGCACGGTGCGGCGCGACGGAGAAGTGATCTGGCAACGCGCGGGGAGCCCCCGCACGCGCTGAGCGAGCAACGGAAATCCCCGCGCGGACGCTGGGCATCTAAGCTGCCGCCTTCTCCAACCCGATTTTTCATGCGGAGGGCGCACCGGGAACCCGGATGCGCGGGGCCCGATGCGATCGATCGCAGACCGGTGGTGGTGACTTCGAATTCCGCACCCGTGCTCGAGGTACGCGCCTTGAGCAAGCGTTTCGGCGCGAAGCTGGCCGTGAAGGAGGTGACGTTCTCGATCCGGCACGGCGAAATCGTCGGACTCGTCGGGCCGAACGGCGCGGGCAAGACGACAACGATCAACATGATCCTCGGCGTGCTGGACGCGAGCGCCGGATCGGTGACGGTTGCCGGCCTGGACATCGAACGGCACCGGTCGGAGGCACTTGCACGCAGCAACTTCGCCGCAACGTATGCGGCGCTTCCGGGCAACCTGACCGTCGAGCAGAACCTGCGCGTGATCGGGCTGCTCTACGCCACCCCCGCGCTCGGCGAGCGCGTCGAGCAGCTGGTGCGCCAATTCGAACTCGGGCCTCTGCGCAACACGCGCTGCGGCCTGCTGTCGTCGGGCGAGCAGGCACGGGTCAATCTGGCGAAAGCGCTGATGAACCGGCCCGAGCTGCTCCTGCTCGACGAGCCGACGGCGTCGCTGGACCCCGCGGCGGCGCAGACGATCCGCGAACAGATCCGCGCACTGGTGCAGCAGAACGGCTGCGGGATCCTCTGGACGTCGCACAACATGTCCGAGGTCGAGCAGGTGTGCGACCGCGTGCTGTTCCTCTCGCGCGGTGCGATCCTGCTCGAAGGCGATCCGCGCCGCCTGCCGGGGCAGCATGGCGCGCGGACACTCGAGGAGCTTTTCATCCGCATCGCGCGCGAGCCACTGGCGTCCGCGCCGGACCCCTGACGATGAAGCTGCAACCGGTCCTGGGCATCGTGCTGCGCCAGCTCTACCTGATGCGCAGCAGCCCGATCCGCGTCATCCCGCTGTTCGCGTGGGTGGCGGTCGACATCGTGCTCTGGGGCTTCATCGCGCGGTATCTGAATTCGATCGGCAGCGGCAAAATCGATTTCACCGCGCAACTGCTCGGCGCGGTGCTGTTCTGGGACTTGTTCACCCGCATCATGCAGGGCGTCACCGTAGCCTTTCTCGAGGACGTGTGGACGCGCAATTTCCTCAATCTCTTCGCGACCCCGCTGCGGATCTCCGAGTACGTGTGCGGGCTCGTGCTCTCGAGCATCGGGACGAGCGTGCTCGGGCTGCTGGCGATGCTCGTGCTAGCCACCTGTGTGTTCGGGCTCGACTTCCTCGGCCTCGGCCTGTTGCTCGTGCCCGTGGTGGGAATCCTGTTCGTGTTCGGCATCGCGCTCGGGATCGTGGCGAGCGCGATGGTGCTGCGGTGGGGGCCCGCGTCGGAGTGGCTGATCTGGCCCATTCCGGCGTTGCTCGCGCCGTTTGCCGGCGTGTTCTATCCGGTGGCGACGCTTCCGGCGTGGATGCAGTCGATCTCCTCCGCCCTGCCTCCGTCGTACGTGTTCGAGGCGCTGCGCGCGACCCTCGCGGGACGGCCCGTCGTCGTGGACGGATTGCTTTGGGCCGGCGCGATCGCGGTCGTCGAGCTCGTCCTCAGTGGTGCGGTGTTCGCCGCCGTGCACAGGTACGTCATGCGAAGCGGACTGCTGGCGCGGTACAGCGCGGAGAGCGTCGTGTAGCGGCTCGGATCGGTACCTCTCGCTCACGCCCACGCCGGGTACTCGATCTTGTTCGCCGAGAACCGGACCACGCCGCGCTGCTCCAGCGCCGCGATCACGGGCTGGACATCGCGGCCAGCGAGCCTGCTGCGCAGATGAGAGGAAAGCCAGCTTTCCAGCCGGTCGCGTCGCGTGGGCCGTTGCTTCGGATAGTCGCGCAGCCGATCGACCGCCTTGTCGACCAGTGCATCGATCGATTCGGCCGCGTCCGTCGCCCCGGTCGTGCCGGCGGCCTTCGCCGCGCTCTTCGTGACGGCAGCCTTCGGGGACTTCTTCACGGCCTTGGCCGCGGGCGTTTTCCTGGTCGGCTTCTTCCTGGCTGGCGGCGCGTGCGCCTCCGCTGCAGTTGCCCTCGAGCCGGCCCCGGATCTGCCTCCCTTGGCCACGCCGGCTTGCTCGGCAGGCGAGGCGCCGAGCGCTTCCCGGATACTCGTCACCCGGTTCGCGGCGTACCCTTGTGTACGGATGTACTGCAGCAACGGCTCGTAGTCCGTGTCGCGCGAGACGACGGTAAACGCAAAGGCCGGCGATCCTCCCGCCTGCCCTGCGAGTTCGCCGAGCAGGCGTCCCATCTCGAATGCGATGTGCATGTCGAGCGCATTGCGCCCGGACTTCTCGCACCTGACGACACGCACGCGGCCGGCGAGCGGCAGCAGCGCCTCGGCGAACTCGGCGTCGTATTTCTTCTGGCTTGGCCCGCGAAAGATCCACAGGCGCTGGTCGGCGTCGTGCAGCAACGCGACCTCCTGCGCCGTGGGCTGGGTGTTTTCATAGTCGACGAGGATGTAGGTGACGGTCATGGTGAATCCGATCCCGATGCCCGGGCGCGGCGGGCCGGAGGCGCGGGCGCGATTGTGCGACATCCGGGTGCGGCCCGCTGCTTGTCGAATCTTCACGCCGTCCGCCGGGTGGGGTTGCTTCGTAGGTGGGCTGACGGTCAATCGTGGCCGCGAGAACCCGACCCACCCCAAGGAGAACGAAGATGAAGCTCAGGCAGCTCGCAGTCGCAGTCCTTGCAACGTGTGCAGCTCTGTCCGCCATGGCGCAGTCGATCACCGACGGCTCGTCCAACACCATCCTGCCGGGCTCGCTCACCCGCTCGGGCGTGAACGTGACCGGCAACATCAACGCCCAGGGCACGGTCACCGGCACGGTGACCCAGGTCGGAGGCGGCGTGGGCAACCTGGCGAACGGCTCGAACACGCCGGGGGGCCGCGCAGGCAGCACCATAGCCGGGGGCCAGCAGGTCCGCGTCGGCGGCGTCGCGGGCGACGTCAATGCGCGCAACATCACGGCCACCGGCAGCGCCACGGCCGACATCAGCCAGACGCGGATCGGCACGCTGACCGGCGGCAACGAGCAGCTCGTCGCCATCGGGTCGGTCGGCAACACCACCGCGAACGACATCAACGTGCGCGGCAACGTCGTTGGCATCATCACCCAGATCGGTGCTGCGGGCGCCTCGGGCCTGAACACGCAGGCAGTGGAAGTGGGCAGCGTCGACGACACCACCGCGAACAACGTGACGGCGGACGGCGTGCTCGGCGCCACGGTCACGCAAACGTCGAGCAACACGCTCTCGCTGCTCAACGAGCAGGTGGTCGCCGTGGGCGCAGCGCGTCGCGTCGAGGCGAACAACCTCACCCTCAAGGGCACGGTGGTCGGCGCCATCACGCAGAACGAGGTGAACGTCGGCGCCACCGCGATCTCCCAGGTCCTCAACGTGGGCGGCGCCAACAACGCAGTCGCGCGCAACATAGACGCGACCGCCACCGTGCGCGGTCTCGTCACGCAGGTCAGCGCCAACGTCGGTGCCGGCGGCAACCTGCAAAGCGTGGTGGTGGGCGGCGTGCAGGGCACCCGCGCGGGCGGCCCGCAGAACTAGGCACGCCAACGACGCGCGGCGGCGGCCCTCCGCCGTCCGCGCCTCCGGGCGCACCGCCGGGCGGCGGGCGCCCGCTTCAACCCGACGAGAGCGAACCATGAAGATCGCCCGGCTGGCTGTGCTCGTCTGCGCCGCATCGGCCTGTGCCGTGGCGGCCGCCGACGACAAGAGCCTCGACACGCGCAACATCACCACGCACGCCACGATCACCAGCAGCATCACGCAGTCGGCCGGCACCGGCGCCGGCGCAGCCGGCGACAGCAAGCAGGCGCTCGAAATCGGCGGCGTCGCCGCCTCGGGCAGCGCGCGCGACGTGACGGCCACCGCCAACGTGGCAGCGCTGGTCACCCAGACCAGCAACGGGCGCAACGAGCAGACGCTCGCGATCGGCGGGGTCGACGCCGCCCTCTCCGCGCGCAATGTCGTGGTCAACGGCACCGCCCTCGGCGCGATCACACAGAGCGCGGACACCCGCATCGTGCAGCGCCTCGGCATCGGGGCGGCGCTCGGTTCGGTCGATGCGCGCGACGTCATCGCCAACGGCACGGTCACCGGCGTGGTGACCCAGACCGGCAAGGGCAACGGCCTGAACGACCAGCAGAACATCCTCGTGGGCGCCGTCAAGGACACCAGCGGCCGCAACCTGAACCTCAGCGGCAACGTCACCGGCGCCATCACGCAGGTCGCCACCTCGGGCGCCAACGGCGCCAACAGCCAGGACATCCTGGTGGGCGCCATCGACAACTCCGACGTGCGCGACGTGACGACGAACGCGACCGTCATCGGCCTCGTCACGCAGATCAGCGGCACCGGCCTTTCCGGGACGAACCGCCAGAGCGTGAATATCGGAGGGGTGCGCAACGCGTCCATTCGCGACGCCAGTACGTTTGTATTGGTAGGCGGCGGCGTCACCCAGATCGGACCGGTTGGTGGCGACCAGAACCGCCAGAAGATGGTGCTGGGAGGCGTGGAAGGCCGCTAGCGACCACAAGAACGAACCGGACAAGGAGAACGACGATGAAGACGCGGAACCTGCCGCTCCTGGCCTGCCTGCTCGCCGCCACGGCGGTCGCGCACGCCGGCATCACCGAAGTCGACGACGAGATCAACGCCCGCATCGCGCGCATCAAGATCGACCGCACCGGAAGGAATCCGAACGAGAAAGTGGTCGACGCCCGCCGCGGCAGCAGCGAGACCGACCTGCTCGGCGACGGCTGCAACATCGCGCTCGGCAACATCTTCCAGCCGGCGCAGACCGGCATCGGGACGTCGGCACGCCCGCAGACCACCGTGGTCGTGCAGGGCGACGTGATCATGGCCAACAACCGCTGCGGCAAGTAGCGCGAGCGCCCGGAGACCCGACCATGAAACGCACGCTCCGCACCCCGCTGGTCGCCTGCTTCGCCGCGACCATCGCCGCCCTGGTCAGCGCCTGCGCCGCGCCCCCGTCGCGCAAGGCCGATGTCGAGGCGGTGTCCAACAGCAAGATCTCCACCGTTCCCCAGCGCAACGTCACCGACTTCACCGACGGCCTGCGCTGCATGGACGAGACCTTCCTGCGCTACAACGCACGCGACGTCAGCGTGATCCTGGAGGACCTCGCCGACAACACGAAGAAGGTGAACGCCGGCGCGCGCGACATGATGATCTCGGCGATCTCGGACATGACGCGCCGCAGCCGCGCCGTGCAGGTCATCACGTTCGGGCAGGACGCCAACAACGCCGTCGCGTTCCTCAACAACGCCAGGCAGCGCACCGCATTCGGCGTGGTGCCCCAGTACAACATCCGCGGCTCGATCACGCAGCTCGACGAAGGGGTGCTGCGGCGCCAGAGCGATTTCGGCGTGTCGCTCGAACCCATCGTCAGCGCGGGGACCTCGCGCAGCCGCCAGTTCAACGTGCTCGGGCTCGACGTCAGCGTCGCGCAGACCAGCAACCTGGCGCTGCTGGCGGGCGTTTCGTCGAAGAACATCGTCGTCATCGCCAAGGAAGGCGACGCCGTCGATTCGCAGGCGACGATCCGCAAGATCGGCATCAACTTCAGCACGAACTTCCAGCGCACCGACGGGACCGCGCAGGCGCTGCGCAACATGGTCGAGCTGTCGGCCATCGAGTTGTTCGGCCGGCTGCTCAAGCTGCCTTACTGGTCGTGCCTCGGGGTCGGGCCGGACAACCCGGATGTCAAGCGCGAGATCGAAGACTGGTTCATCGGCATGGAGCGTGGCGGCGAGCTGGTGCCGTACTTCCAGGACCAGCTGCGCAACCGCGGCTTCTACGACGGTCCGGTCGACGGCCAGATCACGCCGGCGCTGCGGCAAGCGATCGCCGCCTATCGTCGCGCATCGGGCTTCGCCGAGCTGGACTTCGTCGACCTGCCGTTCTTCTCGGACTTCCTGCACCGGCCCTTCCCCCCGCCGCCGGCGAAGCCATTCGTTGCCGACACCGTGCCCCTCGCCCAGCGCGCTGCGCCGCTGGCCGAAACACAACCGGCGGCACTGCCGGCGCCACAGGGCGCACCACGGCCCGTGCCGCAGCCGGCAGCCCCCGCGGCGAGCGGCAGGACCGCGACGGCTGAACGCCGGCTGCTCCTGATCCCCACCAAGGAGCGGTACGCGCCGGGAGAAGCGGTCGGCTTCCACGTCATCCCGTCGACGAGCGGCTACCTGTACTGCTATCACCAGGACCAGACCGGCGTGCTCCGGCGCATCTTCCCGAACCGGTTCACCCGCGATCCGCGCGTCACGGCGAACCGTCCGCTGACGTTGCCCGGGCTGGTGCCGCTCGAATTGCAGGCACGGGCCGGCGCACCAGAGGCGGTCGGCTGCTTCACGACGCCCAACGAGATCTACGGCAGCCTGCCGGCGGCGCTGCGGTGGGGCGACTTCGACCCGCTGAAGCTGCGGTCGTTCGACGAGGTCGCCGCCATTTTCGGCCCGATCGCGAAGGGCAATGTCGGGCGGAGCCAGTTCACGATCGTGGTGAAGCAGTGACGCCGCGAATATTCACGGTCGATTGAAGCGCGCCGCGTGTCGTCCCAGTCCGCTGCCGCCCGATATTGCCCAATGAACCGCCACCAGGAGCAGAAATCATGATCCAAGTTCAGCGCTCTTCGCTCGCGACCTCGGCCCGGCTGCGAGGCGAGGCAGACCAGGCGCCGGCGACCGTGCCTACCGCCGCGAGCCTCGATGCCGTCGCCGGCGACGGCCGCGCGAACTTCGACGTGCTCTTCGGCTCTCCGTCCGTGCAGCGCTTCTATGCCGATTCGAACGGCGGCGGCGGCAATACACGATCAAGCAGGACCACCGATCCGCTCGTGGGCGTCGCGCTGCCGGGGCAGAAGGACGTCACCGTGCAGCGCTCGTTCGGCGACCCGCGCGGCTACGAGACGCGGAACCATGCGATCGCATGGGCGCGCGCGGCCGGCTCCGATCGCGCGATGGTCGTGCGCGGCAACGACGGGCGCTGGCACGCGGTGGAGACGAGCGTGGTCGGCAAGGACGCCGACAAAGGCACGGGCGCGGTCAAGACCGCGATCCAGGTGGGCAAGGTCGACCAGGCGCAGTACGACGCGCTGAAGGCCGACGCCATGAGGAACAACGACCCCGCAAAGTGGAAGACGTTTGCCGCATATGCCTTGGGCCTTCCCGAGAGCGAGATCAACGTGATCGGCAAGGGCGACACGCCGGCGAGCGACAAGGTGAACATCAACCTTTCGCCGGATTTCGATGCCGAGGGCCGGACCGCCGGGTTCGATCCCAAGCGTCCGGCCTGGGTGCAACTCGGACCGGCCGCGTTCGACCGCCCCGCCAACGCCGTCTCGACGCTCGCGCACGAGGAGGTGCACGCCGAGCACCGCCGCCTCACCGGCGAGATCTACAAGAAATACGCCGAGAGCGCCCACGGCAGCGACACCTTCCGCCAATGGGCGGCCAAGCACATCAAGGACGTCCGGTCGGTGGACATCGTCGCCGGATACGAGGACGGCACGACCGCAGCCACCGAACTCGAAGCGCACGTGGAAGCGGCGCGGGTGTCGTTCGCCTCGGGCGACCTGACGCAGGCGAGGACCGACCTGAACAAGGTCGCGACCTTGCGGAATCTGCCATTGCTGCAGACACAACTGCCTTCGATCGAAGCGCTCAAGACGATGCGCGACAGCCTGCCACCGGACGCACGCAAGGTGTTCGACGAGGTCGCGGGGAAGGCAAACAGGAAATCGGTGTTGAACGGGCTGTAACCGATTGCGGCCCCTCCCCGACGCTGCACGCTCGGGGAGTGAGTTGATCACTTGCGGAAGAGCCAGAGCAGGAGTGTGATCACTACCGAGACGATCAGGCACGTCATCAGCGGGAAGTGGAAGCTGAAGTTCTCGCGCTCGATCGAGATGTCGCCGGGAAGCCGTCCCCAAGGCAGCTTCGAGATCCATGGCCAGGCGAAGCCGAGGACCACCAGCACGACGCCGAAGACGATCAGGAACTGACGCATCTACGGCGCGGCGCCGGCGCGCTCGCGTTCGATCAATTGCCGCCGGAGCAGCTTGCCGGAGGCGGATCGCGGCAGCGTGTCGATGAACTCCACCTTGCGCACCTTCTTGTGTGGAGCGACGCGCGCGGCTACCCACGCCATCACTTCCTCCACGCTGATCTCGCTCTTTTTCACGACGAACGCCTTCGGCACCTCGCCCGCTTCTGCGTCGGCGATGCCGATGACGCAGGCGTCGGCGATCTTCGGATTGCCGAGCAGCACCGATTCCAGCTCCGCCGGCGCCACCTGCAAGCCCTTGTACTTGATGAGCTCCTTGGTGCGGTCGACGATGAAGAAATCGCCGTCGGCATCGACGTAGCCGATGTCGCCGGTACGCAGCCAGCCTTGGGCATCGATCGTGGCGGCGGTTGCGCCGGCGTGGCCGAAATAGCCCTGCATGACGATCGGCCCGCGCACCAGGATTTCGCCCTGCTCGCCCGGACGCACTTCCGCGCCGGTGCCGAGGTCGACGATCTTGCATTCCAGGTTCGGCATCAGCCGACCCGCGGAGGCGGGCTTGATCTTGTCTTCAGTGGTTGGGCCGAGATGGCTCGCGCCGCTGACCTCCGTCATGCCGTACGCCTGCGAGACACGCAGACCTAGCCGCGCATGCATCGCGTCGGCGATCGCCTGGCCGAGCGGCGCGGCCGCGCAGAACACGCCGCGCACCTTCGAGAAGTCGACGTTCGCGACCGCCGGATGCTTGGCCAGCGCGAGCACGACCGGCGGCACCACGTGCAGGATCGTGACGCCGTGCTTCTGCACCAGCTGCAGGTACTGCTCGAAATCGAAGCGCTGCATCGTCACGACGGTCGCGCCCTGGAGCAGGGAGAGATTCATGAATGCGACGATGCCGTAGATATGGAAGAACGGCAGGAACGCGAGCACCGTGTCGTGCGGCGTGATGAGCGCCGAGTCCGTCACGCCGTTGACCGAGCAAAGCTGGGCCACGAGGTTGTGATGCGACAGCATCACGCCCTTCGGCATGCCGGTCGTGCCGCTGGAATACGGCAGAGCGATCAGATCCACGCGCGGATCGATCGCCACCGCAGGCGGCGCGCCGTTGCCGGCAAGCAACGATGCGAACGGTGTCGCACCTTCCGCTTCGCCGAAAACGAAGATCTCGGTCAGCGCCGCTTGCTGCGCGGCTTCGCGCACGGTGCCAAGGAGCGGCGGCACGGTAAGGACGAACCGCGCCGCCGAATCCTGCAACTGGCGCGTCACCTCGCCCACGGTGTAGAGCGGGTTGACGGTCGTCACCACGCCACCCAGCGAGGCGACGGCATGAAACGCGATCACGTACTCGGGCAGGTTGGGGCTGAGGATCGCGAAGCGGTCACCCTTCTTCAGCCCGCGTGCGGCCAGTCCGGCCGCGGCGCGCTGGACCAGTCTCGGCAGTTGCGCATAGGTGACGGTGCGGCCGGTCGGGCCGTCGATTACAGCGGGCTTGTCGCCGAGCGACGCGGCGCGCTCGAGCACGAACGTGCTGAGTGCGACCTCGGGGATGGCGACGTCGGGATAGAGGCTTCGAAAGGGCATGAGTGGCGTCTCGTGCGGGCTTCGACCGGGCGGTCATTATCGGCGCCGCGGACGTGCGGTGGAGCACGCACGATTCCCTTGCCTGAATCGATGGCCGCGTGCAAAGGCGGTTGCTGGTCCGCTCGGCGTGCCAAGTCTCGTGCAGCCCCTCCCCCGCTCGCGGGGGAGGTCGTCAGGGTGCGGCGGTTATGCTGCGGCCTGCCGTGAGCCGGCCGCGCTCGACCACCGAAGTACTCATGAACACATTCCAGTCCAAGCGACCCCGCAGCAAGCTTCCCATCGTCATCGTCGTGCTCCTGCTCGTCGCCGCGGCGGTAGTCGGGGGCGGCGTGTACTTCTGGCCGCGGTTCGAATCCGAGCCGCCGCAGATCACCTTCTCGCCCGATGTCGACGTCGTGGGCCAGAAGCCGCTCGAGATCCGCGTCATCGATACCGGGATGGGCCTGAAGTCGATCACGGCGACCCTATCGCAGGGTGGGACGGAGCTGACCCTCGCGCGCGAGCAACTGGCGCAACCGGTGATCGAGAAGCGGATAACCGTGGCGCCGGCTAAGGTGCCGGGCGTAAAGGAGGGGCCGGCGATGATCCGCGTGACGGCGCGCGATGCCGCGCTGTGGCGTGGCAACGAGGCCCTGGCCCAGAAGGCCATCACGATCGACATCACGCCGCCGACGATCGAACTCATCGCCGACGACCGCTACGTGAACTTTGGCGGCGTGGGCGCGATCGTGTACAAGGTGTCGAAGCCCGGCGCGACGACCGGAATCAGGATGGGCAACTATTTCTTCCCGGGTTTCACCGGCCAGGTGAAGGACCATCCGGACTACTTCCTCGCGTTCTTCGCGCACCCTTACGATGCCGCACCCGACGCGCGACCCACTGTGGTCGCGACCGACAGGGCGGGCAACACGCGCGAGATGCGCCTCGCCTACGAACTGAAGAACGTCAAGTACAAGAAGAGCACGATCGCGCTGTCCGACAGCTTCCTGCAGAACAAGGTGGCGCCGCTGCTCGCCGACGTCGCCGCGCGGCAGGGCTCGCCGAAGGACGTGTTCGTCGCCGTGAACAAGAAGCTGCGCAAGGAAAACGAGGACCGCATCACCGAAATCACGAACAAGACCACGCCGACCATCCTGTGGAAGGACGCGTTCGCCCAGCTCAGCAACTCCAAGGTCGAGGCGAACTTCGCCGACCTGCGGACGTACATGTACAACGGCGAACCGGTCGATACCGCCTATCACCTGGGCTACGACCTCTCGGTCACGAAGCACTATCCGGTCGAAGCCGCCAACAGCGGCACGGTCGCCTTCACCGGCGACCTGGGCATCTACGGCAACGCGGTGATCATCGACCACGGACTTGGACTGTTCTCGCTCTACGGGCATCTGAGCTCGATCGACGTCAAGGCGGGCGACTCAGTGACCAAGCGCCAGATCCTTGGCAAGACGGGCGAGACCGGCCTCGCTGCCGGCGACCACCTGCACTTCGGGATCTACCTCGACGGCCTCGCCGTGCTGCCGGTCGAGTGGTGGGACCAGAAGTGGATCGACGACAACATCACGCCGAAGCTCGAAGGGCACAGCGGGCTGGAGATCGCCGAAGCGCAGCATCCGATGAAGGGGATGCACAAGGGCGGGAAGAAGCGGCACTAAGGTTCCCACCCCGCTTGCGGGAAGGAGTGGGTCCGCCGTACTTTCTGTGTGCTGGGCATCGTGACTCTCGCCGGCGCACTCGCAGCGTTCGTGCGTCCGCAGCTCGCCATCGACGTCTGGTCATGGCCGCTCACTTCGCCCACGGCGCGCGTTCTGGCGGGCTGGTTCGGCTTCACGGAAGTGGGCTCGCTGGTCCTTGCCCGGGAGCGGGGCTGGAGCGCGCAAAGTCGCCCTGGAGAGCTTTTGTCTCTGGCACGGACTCGTGCTGCTCGCCGCGATCTACCATGCCTCCGACCTCGGTCCGAGCGACCTGTTCAACGCCTGCGTCGTGGTGACGATCGCCGGGTTGGCCGGAGTGGCACTGATCTACTTCGTGATGGAAGCAAGGCGACGCGGCGCCGAGGCGGCGGGAACGCAGGCGACGCAGCCATGTGGTGCTTCGCAGCTCGTTTGAGCCACACCGGCCCGCGGCGGTGAGACATGGATTCGTATCAAGGAGCCGTCGCGGTCGTCACCGGTGCAGCGTCCGGCTTCGGATTCGGGTTGGCGACCGAATTGGCACGGCTCGGCGCGCGCGTCGCGCTTGCTGACATCGACCAGGACGCGCTGCGCGAGGCGGTCGCAAGACTCGCCGACGATCCGTCGCGCATTCACTCCGCCCGCGTCGACGTCTCGAGTGAGCAGCAGGTCAGGACGCTGGTCGGCGACGTGCTGCATAGTTGGGGACGCCTCGACTTCATGTTCAACAACGCCGGCATCGGCGTCGGCGGGGAAGCGCAGCACCTCACCTCGGAGCACTGGTTGCGCATCGTGGACGTCAACCTGTGGGGCGTGGTGAACGGGGTGCTCGCGGCGTATCCGGTGATGGTCCGCCAGCGCTCGGGTCACATCGTCAACCCTGCGCGCCGAGGCCGAGCATTACGGGGTGCGGATCAGCGTCCTCTGCCCGGGCGTCGTCTCAAGCCGCATCTTCGAACGGACTGTCTACGTGCGGACGACGCGCGCGGCGATGCAGGCGCGGATTCCGTTCTCACCGCTCGATGCGCAGACCGCCGCTCGAACCAGCCTGCGCGGCGTTGCGCGCAATCGCGCGGTGATCGTGTTTCCTGCATATGCCAGGCTGCTGTGGTGGCTGGCGCGGGTCAATCCCGGTTTGCTCGCGCTGATCAGTCGGCCAGCGTTGCGGGCGTTCCGGGCGCGGCAGCGGAGCTCGTAGTCCGTGAAGGGGCAGAGCTCCAGCCGAAACACCAGTCTGTCTGAGCGAGCGAAGAACCGTGCGACGTCGACCGGAATGGCGTGTTTGACGAAGACCTCGGCGAAGCGCTCGCCGATCCTGTGCTCGGGATACAGCACGGCCATCTGCGGCCAATCGTAGCCGGCGGCCCTGCGGGCCTGCAGCCATTCGGCGATGGCGTGGCCTTCGGCGTCGTAGTCGACGCACTTGCGCAGCTCGAGCTCGGGGCCTTCGCGGCCGCAGCCTTCGGGCATCAGCACCGCGCTCTCGTCGTCGGCCTGCACGCCGGGCGCGCCGATCACGTCGGCAGCGAAGCGCTTGGCGAACGACAGGATTTGCATGGTATTGCGGTAGTTGACCTTCAGCACCGTGGTGCGGCCCTGCGCGTCGATGCCGAGCCGCTTCCAGACCGGCGTCTCGCGCCCCTTGAAAATCGCCTGGGCGTTGTCGTAGACGATCATCAACGAGCGCTTGTCGGGGTCGACCATCTTCGCCGCGAGAGCAAGCCATTGCGGCTCGAAGTCGTGCGCCTCGTCGATCAGCACCGCGTCGTACTGGCCGCCCGGGATCTGGCCGGCTTCGACAGCCTTGGTGACGGAGTTCACGCTCGCCGCCAGCCGCTCTTCATAGTCCGGCATCTCCCCCGGCGACGGCGCGGCGATGTCGTAGGTGCGGAGAATGCGGAAGCACCACGAATGAAACGTGCTCACCTGTACCCGATCTTCCACGCCGCGCTGCTGCATCACATCTTCGAGCCGGCCAGCGATGCCGTTCGTGTAGCAGAGCAGAAGCACCGGCTTCTCCGCCGCGCGCGCCAGGTACTGGGCGCGGAAAGCGAGGATCAGCGTCTTGCCGGACCCCGCGACGCCGCGAATGATGCGGTGGCCCTCGCCCAGGCTGCGTGCGAGCTGCTCCTGGTGCAGGTCCATCACGGCGACGATGCGGTCTTCCTTGTCTTCCGGTTCGTCGAAAGGCAAGGCGATCTGGCGAATGCGAACTTCGGGGAAGAGCAGCCCCCGCAGGCGGTCGAACTGCGGCAGGGTCATCGGCGGGCCGATGCGCTTGACGACCATGCTCCAGACGCGATCGCGAAACGCCTCCGGGTCGGCGCTCTCCATCATTTCGTCTTTGAAGATGCAACGCTCCGACGGGAAGACCTGGCCGAGGTCCGTCTGGTCGAACTGCTTGCGCGTTATGTTGGTGAAGACGACGCCGAAGCCGAAGGGCGCGATGGGCTGGCCCTTGAACGGGTGGCCCCGCGGGAATGCGAGCTGCGGGTCGCGCTGGAGCGTACGCACGACGTCGAACATGTAGCCGCGGACTTGTTCGAACGGGCTCTTCTCGCGGACCGGGCCGCGGTCGGTCAGGAGCTGGACTTCGGACTTGGTGGCCGAGATCAACGTGTCCAGACGCCAGTCCTTAGCTTCGAGGACGAGCATGCCTTTCGCGGGGTGGATGACGACGAAATCGGGGTGTCGGCCGCGCGGGCCTACGGGCAGGTTGTGCCAAACGCAGGCGTTGTCTTCGAGGAAGTCCTTGAGGCGTTCGGCTAGGCGCAGTTCGCCGCGCGAGTCGAAGCGGGCCGAGCCGAGCGATGGGATCAGCGTTGCCATCGTTGAGGTCTACGAACGATTTCGGGCCAGGCTTGTACGAGAGACGACGGCCATCAGTCGCTGCAAGTCGCGGTACTGAGCCTAGCCGAGACGATGGAGGATCGGCGGGTTGCCGAGAAGCACCCTGGCCGCCAGGGCATGACCAACACAACGACGAGCCTGTCCTCGATCAACGCGTCGCGGCGTTCCGGCAGGGACTCGCCGGGGAGACACACGGGCCGGTGGGCGATCGGTGAACTTCGTCCTCCGCCATCGGTCGCCTCGGTGCCGGCGCCGAGGTCGGCAATTTTCGATTCCCTGGCGGCTCGCTCTTCGGGCGTCGCCATCGAAGCCGGACTCCTCTCTGCGCGTCCGCGCGGCGCGGTGGCGCGATGCCAGATAGGAGAGTGGCCGTTGGTGCACGCAAAAGCGGTTCCGCCGGAGAGATTGGGCCGAACGCCGCCTCGATTCGGATAACACGGAGCAACGGCGGTTACGCGGCGCCCAGCTCAAGCCGAGACGTGGACTGCAACCTCGGTCAGACGTCGATATTCCCCGCATACAGCGCGTTCGCCTCGATGAACGCCCTGCGCGGTTCGACGTCATCGCCCATCAGCGTCGTGAAGATCCGGTCCGCCCCGATCGCATCCTCGATCTGCACCTTCAACATCCTTCGCACTGCGGGATCCATCGTCGTCTCCCACAGCTGCTCGGGATTCATCTCGCCCAGGCCTTTGTAGCGCTGCTTGGTAAGGCTGTTCTCGGCCTGCGCCAGGAGCCATTCCATCGCCTGCCGGAAGTCGCTCACCGCGGTTTCCTTCTGCTTCTCGCCCTCGCCGCGCACGACCTTCGCGCCCAGGCCGATCAGGCCCTTGAACGTCTGCGCAGCGCCCGATAGTGCGGCGTAGTCGGCGCCGACGGCGAAGTCGGCATCGATCACGCTGTGCTTCACGTTGCCGTGATGGCGGCGCGCAATCAGCAGGCGATGCTTGTCCATTGTCTGGTCGAACTGCGCCGCGACGTTCACCGTGTGGTTGCCCATCGCTTCGGTCAGGCGCAGGGCGGTCGCTTCGGCCGCGGCCGCGTCGCGCAGGTCGAGCTCGGTGCCGGCCATGATCGCTTCCAGCGCACGGCTGTCGATCACGTTCGACAAGCGCTGCACCACGGCGTCGGCAGCCAGGTACTGGCGCGCCAGGTCGGCGAGGGCGTCGCCCTCGACCGGGCGCTGGGCTTCGACCGCCAGCGCGTTCGGATAGAGCTTGCTGCCGTCGAGCGCGAGCTGCAGCAGGAACTGGTTCAGCTCGTGGTCGTCCTTCAGGTACCGCTCCTCACGCCCGGCCTTCACCTTGTAGAGCGGCGGCTGCGCGATGTACACGTTCCCGCGCTCGACGAGCTGTGGCATCTGTCGATAGAACAACGTGAGCAGCAGCGTGCGGATATGGGCCCCGTCAACATCAGCATCTGTCATCAATATCACGCGGTGATATCTGAGCTTGTCCGGGTTGAAATCCGGCCCGATGTTCGTCCCCAGCGCCGTGATCAGGGTCGCGATCTGCTCCGAGCTGATCAGCTTGTCGAAGCGCGCTCTTTCGACGTTGAGCACCTTGCCGCGCAGGGGCAGAACGGCCTGGAACTTGCGATCGCGCCCCTGCTTGGCGCTGCCGCCGGCGGAATCGCCCTCGACGATGTAGAGCTCGCTCTTCGCCGGGTCGCGCTCCTGGCAGTCGGCGAGCTTGCCGGGCAGGTTGGCGCCGTCGAGCACGCCCTTGCGGCGGGTCATCTCGCGCGCCTTGCGCGCGGCTTCGCGCGCGCGCGCGGCATCGACGATCTTGGTGCAGATGATCCTGGCGTCGGCCGGCTTTTCGAGCAGGAAGCTCTCAAGCGCCTTGCCGACCACGTCCTCGACGGCCGGGCGCACCTCGCTGGAGACGAGCTTGTCCTTGGTCTGCGAGCTGAACTTCGGCTCCGGCACCTTCACCGACAGCACGCAGGCGAGGCCCTCGCGCATGTCGTCGCCGGTGGTCTCGACCTTGGCCTTCCTGTCGAGCTCCTGCGCCTTGATGTAGCTGTTCAGCACGCGCGTCATGGCCGCGCGCAGGCCGGTGATGTGCGTGCCGCCGTCCCTCTGCGGGATGTTGTTGGTGTAGGCAAGCAGGCTCTCGTTGTAGCCGTCGTTCCACTGCATCGCCACTTCGACGCCGACCGGAACGCCGCCGGCGCTCGAGTCGGCCGCGACATAGAACACGTGCTGATGCAGGACCGTCTTCGCCTGGTTGATGTAGTCGACGAAGCCCTTCACCCCACCGGAGAACGCGAAATCCTCTTCCTTGCCGGTGCGCTGGTCGATCAGGCGGATCCGCACGCCGTTGTTCAGGAACGAAAGCTCGCGCAGCCGCTTCGAGAGGATCTCGTAGTGGAACTCGACGTTGGTGAAGATCTCGTCGTCGGGCAGGAAGTGCACCTCGGTGCCACGCCGCTCGGTTTCCCCGGTGATCTGCATCGGCGAGACCGTCACGCCTTCCATCGTCTCCGTCACGCGGTTCTGCACCACGCCGTGGCGGAACTCCAGGTAGTGCACCTTGCCGTCGCGGCGGATGGTCAGGCGCAGCCACTTGGACAGCGCGTTCACGCACGAGACGCCGACGCCGTGCAGGCCGCCGGAGACCTTGTAGCTGTTCTGGTTGAACTTGCCGCCGGCGTGCAGCTCCGTCAGCGCGATTTCCGCTGCCGAGCGCCGCGGCTCGTGCTTGTCGTCGAACTTGATGCCGGTCGGGATGCCCCGCCCGTTGTCGATGACCGAGATCGCGTTGTCGGTGTGGATGGTGACGACGATCTCGTCGCAGAACCCGGCCAGCGCCTCGTCGATCGAGTTGTCGACGACTTCGAACACCATGTGGTGCAGGCCGGTGCCGTCGTGCGTGTCGCCGATGTACATGCCCGGGCGCTTGCGCACCGCCTCCAGCCCCTCGAGGATCTGGATGCTGGAGGCGCCGTAGTCGCTGGCGGCGGCCTCGGACGAAGAGGGGGTCGGGGTGAACGGCGGTTGGTTCGGTACTGCGGACATCATGTTCCTATGTGGGGGCGGGGACGGGGAAACCACGCCATTGCGGCCCCTCCCTACCCCTTCCCCGCGCGGCGGGGGAGGGAAGAAAGGCTAGATGCGCATCGGCATCACGACGTACTTGAACTTGTCCGAATCGGGCATCGTCACCAGGGCGCTGCCGAGGGCGTCGCCGAGGGCGAAGCGCACGCTTTCGGTCTTCAGATTGCCGAGCACGTCGAGCAGGTAATTGACGTTGAAGCCGATGTCGAGGCCGTCGCCCGAGTAGTCGATCTCCAGCTCTTCCTGCGCCTCTTCCTGGTCGGCGTTGGTCGAGCTGATCTTCAGGCTGCCGGCGCTGAGCACGCACCGCACGCCCTTGAACTTGTCGGTGGTGAGGATCGCTGCGCGCTGCAGAGCCGCGCCGAGCAGTTCGCGGCTGACCGTGAACAGCTTCGGGTTGTTCGCCGGGATGACCTTGGCATAGTCGGGGAACTTGCCCTCCACCAGCTTGGAAACCAGCTCGATCGCGCCGAACGTGAACTTCACCTGGTTGGCGGCCATCTGGACACGCACCGGCTCCTCACTGTCCGGGAGCAGCCGTGCCAACTCCAGGATGGTCTTGCGTGGCACGATCGCCTCGATCTTGCCGCCGGCGCCGCCGCTGTCCTTGTGCACCTCGCAGAGCGCCAGGCGATGCCCATCGGTGGCGACCGCGCGCACGGTCTCCCCATCGACGACCAGCAGCATGCCGTTCAGGTAGTAGCGGATGTCCTGCGCCGCCATCGCGAAGTGCACCATCGACAGCAGGTACTTCAGCGTCGCGGCCGGCAGCGTGAAGTCGGCGGAGAACTCGGCGACCGCGACGGTGGGGAACTCCTCGGCCGAGAGCGTCTGCAGGGAGAAGCGGCTCTTGCCCGACTGCAACGTGAGCTTCTTGTTCGCCAGCGCGACGCTGACCTCCGCATCCGGGAGCGCACGCAGAATGTCGACCAGCTTGCGCGCCGACACCGTCGTCGCGATGGCGTCCTTCCCGGTACCCACGTCCGCGCTGGTCTGAATCTGAATTTCGAGATCGGTCGCCGTGAACGCGATCTTTTCCCCGTCCTTGCGCACCAGAACATTGGCGAGGATGGGCAGCGTCTGCCGTCGTTCGACGATGCCGCTCACCACTTGCAATGGTCGCAACAAGGCGTCTCGCGCTGCCTTCACGAACACCATTTGTTTTCTTTCCTGTTCTGGTAGTAGCTAGGTAATAGATCGCGCTGCACGCTGGGGATAAGGCCGAAACTTTCTGTCACGACGACCACTTGAAACCTGCCAATCCCTGTGCGCAACCGCTGAACAGGGAAGCTTGTTCCATGTGGACGGACTGTGCAAATGAGTCCGGCCGGCGCCCGAAAGGGCGGGTTGGCGCCGGTTGGGCACACGGATTTCCCGGGTTGCGCACAGGTGCTTGTGGACGGACCGTTGCATCAGGCCTTGAGCATCTGCTCGAGCACGTGCAGGGCGTGATTGAGCTCGGCATCCTTGTGCCGCAACTGCCCGATCTTGCGCACCGCATGCAGCACCGTGGTGTGGTCGCGCCCGCCGAAGAGTTCGCCGATCTCGGGCAGGCTCTTCTGGGTCATCTCCTTGGCCATGTACATCGCCACCTGGCGCGGCACGGCGATGTTAGAGGGTCGCCGCTTGCTGAACATGTCGGCGACTTTCATCTTGTAGTGGTCGGCCACGGTTTTCTGGATCAGCTCGACCGTGATCTGCGCCGTACTCGCGGACAGCACGTCCTTGAGCGCTTCGCGCGCCAGGTCCACGTTGATCGCGCGGTCGTGGAACTTGGCGAACGCCAGCACGCTGCGCAGCGCGCCTTCGAGCTCGCGCACGTTGCTGCGCAGGTTCTTGGCGATGAAGAAGGCAACGTCCTCGGCGAGGTTCACCTTCTCGAGCTCCGCCTTCTTGAGCAGGATGGCGACCCGCATCTCGAGTTCGGGCGGTTCGATCGCGACCGTCAGCCCGGAGGAGAACCGCGACACCAGGCGGTCTTCGATGTCCTTCAGTTCCTTCGGATACGTGTCCGACGTGATGATGATCTGGCGCTTGCCCGCTACCAGCGCCTCGAACGCATAGAAGAACTCCTCCTGCGTCCGGCTCTTGCCGCCAAAAAACTGGATGTCGTCGATCAGCAGCAGGTCGAGCGAATGGTAGTAGCGCTTGAAGTCGTCGAACGCCTTCTTCTGGTAGGCCCGCACCACGTCGCTCACGTATTGCTCGGCGTGGATGTAGCGCACCTTGGCGTTCGGCTTGCGCTTGAGAATGCCGTTGCCGACCGCGTGGATGAGATGCGTCTTGCCGAGGCCCACGCCGCCGTAGAGAAAGAGCGGGTTGTACGAGCCACCGGGGTTTTCCGACACCTGCATCGCGGCCGCGCGGGCGAGCTGGTTCGCCTTGCCGTTGACGAACGTGTCGAAAGTCAGCACGGCGTTCAGCCGCGCGCGCTCGATCTCGCTGCCGGCGCTGCGGAGCGGCGTCGTCGCTGCCGTGAGCGGCGAGGTCATCGCCGCCTCGCCGTTGACCGGCGCGGGATGCACCGTCTGGTCGTTGGCCGCGTCGAGCTCGAACTCCACGCTGACCGGGCGCTTCAAGACATCGGCGGCGGCCTGCTGGATGCGCGAGGCGAACTGGGCCCGGATCGCATCGAGCTTCAGCCGGTTGGGAGCGCCGATGCGCAAACGTCCCGTTGCGGCGTTGTATTCGATGGCCTTGAGCGGCTTGATCCAGGCTGAGAACTGCTGCGGGGTCAGCTCGCTTTCCAGCAAACGCGAGCAGTCGGTCCAGAACTGAAGCATCGGGGTTGTCTTCCGCCCTCAAGAGACGTGTATCCGGGTGGATCGAGGTCCACCTGGGCCGTCCTGTTGTCGTTATTCCGCGTGTACCGACCTGCGCCCTTTGATCAGCGGTGGCCACGCTTGCGGCTGGCTGAGACTGCGGGTACCGACATCGCGATCGTCGTGTCGACGAACGGCGAATTGTAGTCTGGCAAACGGTGGTTATCCACAGCGCGCAGCGCGTGCGCCTAGCATGGAGGCGCCAGATTCATCACGTCGAAAGCAGCGTTGCGCGAAAGCGTGCGCTCACGCGAAGCGCAGTCGGTGAACGGCGTGGCGAACTTGTACGGGTGACTCTGAACAAGTTGTGAACAAGCGGTGGATAAGCGGCGTCGCCGCGACGCTCGGAGCACGCTCCCGGTGCAGGAAGCGCCGGTTTGACGCGCTCGGGCGCGTCGCGTCTAATACGCGGCTTTTCGCCGAACGGGCGAAGCGGCAAGGCGTACCGGCACGAGGCTGCAGGAACACCCGCTCTCGCAAACCCGTTACGGCGAATCTGCGATGGGCCGAAGCACGCGGCTTCGGTAGCGACGACGTCCATGCCACGCGCCTGCGGTGCGTGGCCTCGCCGGGAACAGAGAATCATGTCTACCAAACGCACCTTCCAGCCCTCCGTGGTCAAGCGCAAGCGCACGCACGGTTTCCTCGTCCGCATGAAGTCGCGCGGCGGCCGCGCGGTTTTGAATGCGCGCCGCGCCAAGGGACGCAAGCGCATCGCGATCTGAGCGGAGGAGAGCCCACGACCGGGTACGCTTTCTCGCGCACGCGGCGGCTTTCGTCCGAAGCGGAATTCGCCGCCGTTGCACAAGCGGGCCCGGACTCGATTCGCCTCTCCCAGCGCTGGTTCCTGTTGATGGCCAAGCCCGTTCCACCGAGCGCTGCCGCCGATGCACAAGCGGCGCGGCGCGTGCGTTTCGGCCTCACCGTGGGCAAGCGCCTCGCTCGCCGGGCGGTCGATCGCGTGCTGATCAAGCGCATCCTGCGCGAAGCGGCGCGCCACAGTGCGCCGCGGCTGGAGGAGCTTGCTTCCGCTGACCTCGACATCGTGCTGCGCCTGAAGGCGCCGCTGCCTGCGCGCGAGACGATGCCGCGCACGCAGCTCAAGCGCGCGCTGCGCGCGGACGCCGATGCGGTCCTGCGCCGGCTCTGTGATCGAATAACGGCCGGACCGTCCAAGTGAACGCGCGCCGCCTTCCGCAGCGAGTGCTGCTGGCCCTGATCCGCGGCTATCGCTTCCTGCTCTCACCGTGGATCGGCGGCGCGTGCCGTTATTGGCCGACGTGCTCGGAATACGCGCAGGAGGCGATCGAGACGCATGGCGCCCTGCGTGGAAGCTGGCTGATGCTCGGCCGCCTCGCGCGTTGCCACCCGTACGGAGCCGGCGGTGTCGATCCGGTCCCGCAGAGCTTCCAATGGCGTTGTGCATGCGGTGCCGCGCATGCGGCGCGATCCCAGGTCTGAAGCGAGATTCGAAAGCCGTCGATGGACATCCAGCGCGCCATCCTGTGGGGCATCTTCGCGATGTCGCTGATCATGCTGTGGGACCGCTGGCAGGTCTCGCAGGGACGGCCGGGTTTGTTTGGCGGCACGCCGACGGTGACGGAAAGAAAGGTCGAGCCACCTGCTTCTCCGGGTGCAGCCGGAAGCGTGCCCGCCGCGCCGCAGACACAGGGCCAGGCACCCGCCGCAACGGCGCCTGCTGCCGCTCCCCTGGCACCGGCGGCCGCACCACCGTCGGCCGAGCGCGTGCGCATCGAAACCGACATGGTGCGCGCCGAGATCGACCCGACCGGCGCGTCGCTGGTCGAGGTCGAGCTGCTCAAGCAACGGATCGCGCCGGACTGGACCGCGGCCGGAATCGTCGGCCTGTTCACCGGGAAGAAGCGGGACCCGAACGCGCACATCGTCCTGCTCGAGTGGAACCAGAACCGGGTGTACCTGGCGCGCACCGGCCTCACCGGACCGGGCGGCGCGAAGTTCCCGAACCACCTAACGCCGTTCACGCGCCTCGAGGGCCCGACCACGCTCGGGCCCGACCAGGCGACGCTGGAGGTGAAGTTCGCCGCCGAGGCAGGCGGCCTGAAGGTGATCAAGACCTACGTCTTCAAGCGCGGGCAGTACGACATCGACGTGCGCTACGAGATCCAGAACACGAACAGCGAGCCGGTGACGCCCTCGGTGTACCTGCAGCTCGTGCGCGACGGCAACAAGCCGGAGGGCGAATCATCGCTGTACTACACGTTCACCGGCCCGGCGGTCTATACCGACGCGCACAAGTATCAGAAGTTCTCGTTCGACGACATCGCCAAGAAGAAGATGAACCACGCGACCGAGGCAAAGGATGGCTGGATCGCGATGATCCAGCACTATTTCGTGTCCGCGTGGGTGCCGCCGCAAGGCGAGGATCGCGAGATACGCGCCACGCAGGACGGCCCCAACCTGTATTCGGTCAGCACGGTGATGCCGCTGCAGCCGATCGGGCCGGGCGCGAGCGAGACGTCGAAAGCGCTGCTGTGGGTGGGCCCGCAGGACCAGAACACGCTTGCGTCGCTCGCGCCGGGCCTGGACCTGGTGGTGGACTACGGCTGGCTCACTTTCGCCGCCAAGCCGCTCTACTGGCTGCTGGAGTTCCTGCACGGCGTCGTGCGCAACTGGGGCTGGTCGATCATCCTGCTCACCATCATCGTCAAGGCCGCCTTCTATCCGCTCTCGGCCACGAGCTACAAGTCGATGGCGCGCATGAAGGAAGTGACGCCACGGATGATGAAGATCCGCGAGCAGTACGCCGAAGACAAGCAGAAGATGAACGTGGCGATGATGGAACTCTACAAGACGGAGAAGATCAATCCGCTCGGCGGCTGCCTGCCGATCATGGTGCAGATCCCCGTCTTCATCGCGCTCTACTGGGTGCTGCTGGCGAGCGTCGAGATGCGCAACCAGCCGTGGATGCTCTGGGTGAAGGACCTGGCGACGCCCGATCCCTGGTTCATCCTGCCGGTCGTGATGGTCGCGTCGATGATCGTGCAGTACAAGCTCAATCCGACCCCACCGGATCCGGTGCAGGCGAAGATGATGGCCGTAATGCCGTTCATCTTCGGCGCGATGTTCTTCTTCTTCCCCGCCGGCCTGGTGCTCTACTGGGTGGTGAACAACGCGCTGTCGATCCTGCAGCAGTGGTACGTGACGAAGCAGATCGCGAAGAGCAAGCAGCGGGGGTAGCTGGGTGGGTGCAAGGGGGTAGCGAGCGAAGTGCACACGCCCGCCCCTCCCCGGCCCTCCCCCGCAGCGACGGATCTCGGCCTTGCGCGGTGCGAGGTCCTCGGGATGACCAAGGCCTACTGGCCGTCGCGCCGGCGCAGTGCAAGCACCGCCAGCGCCGGCCATAGCCACAACGAAACCGTCCACTTGAGCAGGCGCGCGGGCGCCAGCGACTGCTCGCCTTCGGCGACGAGCCGAAATACGATGACCGCGCCGACGATCACGTACAGCAGGAGCCCGAGGTAAGCCAAGGCACGCCCCGTGTACTCGAAAGGCAGCGCGCCGCCAATGAACGCGGCGATCGGCACGGAGACGAACACGGCGATCGCCGCCGCAGCGAGCGGCTTGCCATAGCGGGCGAGCGGGTCCATGTGTCGAGTCTATGCTCGCGGCGCCCATGAACTCCGACCGCGATCCCATCGTCGCCATCGCCACCGCGCCGGGTCGCGGCGGGATCGGCATCGTGCGCCTGTCGGGCAGCGATCTCGCGGCGATCGTGCATGGCGTATTGGGGCAATCTGAGCTCCAGCCGCGCCACGCGACCTTCACCCGTTTTCTCGATGCCGGCGGAAATGCGATCGACGAAGGCATCGCAATCTTCTATCCGGCGCCGCATTCGTACACCGGCGAGTCGGTGCTCGAATTGCAGGGGCACGGCGGTCCCGTGGTGCTGCGTGTGCTGCTGGCGCGTTGCCTCCAGGTCGGCCGCGCCAGCGGATTGCGCCTCGCCGAGCCCGGCGAATTCACGCGCCGCGCGTTCCTCAACGACCGGCTCGATCTCGCGCAGGCCGAAGCGGTCGCGGACTTGATCGATGCCTCGACGGAAGCCGCTGCCCGTTCGGCCGCGCGGTCGCTGGTCGGCGATTTCTCGCACGCGGTCGAAGCGCTGGTCGATGCATTGATCGATCTGCGCACGCTGGTCGAGGCGACGCTCGACTTCCCCGAAGAGGAGATCGACTTCCTCGAAGCATCCGATGCGCGCGGACGCCTGGCGGCGATCCGGTCCCGGCTCGACGACGTGCTCACCCGCAGCCGCCAGGGCGCGCTGCTGCGCGAAGGCCTGCGCGTCGTCCTGGTCGGCAGCCCGAACGTCGGCAAGTCGAGCCTGCTCAACGCGCTCGCCGGCAGCGATGTCGCGATCGTCACCGCCGTTCCGGGCACGACGCGCGACCGGATAGCGCGGGACATCCAGATCGGCGGCATCCCGCTCGCGATCGTCGACACCGCGGGGCTGCGCGCCACGTCCGACGAGGTCGAGAGGCTCGGCATCGAACGCACGCTCGATGCGATCGGCACGGCCGACGTGGTGCTGCATATCGTCGATGCGGCGCGGCCGGCTGCCGACGCGGAGATCCTGCAGCAGGTCGAGGCGCGCACGCGGCGCGGCGTGCCCGTCGTTACGGTGGTGAACAAGATCGATCTCACCGGCACGCCGGCGCGGGTAAGCGGGGACCGGGTCACTCTGTCCGCCAAGACGGGCGCAGGCCTCGACGGATTGCGCGCCGAATTGCTGCGCATCGCCGGCTGGACCGAGGCAACCGGCGAATCGGTGTTCCTCGCGCGCGCCAGGCACCTGGAGGCGTTGCAGGCGGCGCGCGTGCATCTCGACGTGGCGAACGAGCACGCGACGCAAGGCGACCGGCAGCTCGAGCTGTTGGCCGAGGAGTTGCGCCTCGCCGCGCAGCGCCTGGGGGACATCACCGGCGAATTCAGCGCCGAGGACCTGCTCGGGAGGATCTTCGCCCGCTTCTGCATCGGCAAGTGACCCGCGCGATGGACCCGCCGCGTCCGTTGGCGCATGCTTGCGCGATCGAGTCCGTTTTGCGGAGATGCCCATGGACATGGCCGATCAACGATCGCTCAAGGGCAAGGTTTCCGACGCCGAATGGCAGGTGCGCGTCGATCTCGCCGCCTGCTACCGGCTGGTCGCGTTCTTCCATTGGGACGACCTCGTGTTCACGCACGTCACGGCGCGCGTGCCGGGCACGCAGGACCAGTTCCTGATCAACCCGTACGGGATGATGTTCGAGGAAATCACCGCCTCCTCGCTGGTGCGCATCGATCTCGCCGGCAACAAGCTCGACGATTCGCCGTGGCCCGTCAATCCGGCGGGCTTCACGATCCACAGCGCGATCCACGCTGGGCGGCATGATGCGGTGTGCGTCCTGCACACCCACACGCTGAACGGCGTGGCGATCAGCGCGCAGAAGAGCGGATTGCTGGCGATCTCGCAGCAATCGATCTTCGTGCTGGCCAGCCTCGGCTACCACGACTACGAAGGGGTCGCGCTGCGCGACGACGAGAAGCCGCGCCTGGTGCGCGACCTCGGCGACCGCACGAACCTGATGCTGCGCAACCACGGCCTGCTCACCGTCGGCCCGAGCGTGGCCGATGCGTTCCTGGCGATGTACGTGTTCGAATCCGCGTGTGCGATCCAGG
The DNA here is from genome assembly GCA_035502095.1 of Burkholderiaceae bacterium. Classification (GTDB taxonomy): domain Bacteria; phylum Pseudomonadota; class Gammaproteobacteria; order Burkholderiales; family Burkholderiaceae_F; genus JAKANT01. The sequence continues at coordinate 25,560 of DATJUX010000026.1, read as the reverse complement.
TGCGCGCCATGGCCGGCGCGTCGGGCGCAGCGAACCTGATGACGAGCGACCTCATCCCGATCGACCCACGCATCATCGCCGGCGCCCAGGCGCAGGCGCAGGCCGTGACCAAGTCGCTCGGCGGGGCGCTCGTCTGGCCCGGCCTGCTGCGCCGGCTGGATCGCATCGATCCGGGTTTCCGCAGCTAGTCGAGCACGCTCCCCGCCCGCCGGGCGGAAACACGTCGCCAAACGACAATCGAGCGGCGTGAAACGACCGCGCCGGGTCATGCGCGTCCTTTACGATGCGCGGACGCCACCGCCAGTCCCTTCCCATGGACACCACCACCGACGCCCCGGCTTCGACCACCGAGCCGCTATCCCGACTTTCGATCGCGCGCGGCGCGGCGCCCGTGCGCCGGCGCCGTCCGCTGTGGAAGCGCTGGTGGGTTTGGGCGCTGGTCATCGCGGTGGTCGCGGTTGTCGCTGCGGTGGTCGCGCAGCATGGCCGGCCGATGCAGGTCGAGATCGGCACCGTGGCAGCGGCGTATCCGTCGCAGTCGATCGCGGTGCTCAACGCCACCGGACGCGTGTCGGCGGCGCGGCGCGCGTCCGTGTCCAGCAAGGCGACCGGACGACTCGAGTGGCTCGGTGTGCAGGAGGGCCAGCACGTCAAGCAAGGCGAGATCATCGCGCGGGTGGAAAACCGCGACATGGCCGCGGCCCGGGAGCAGGCGGCCGCGGGCGTGGCCGCCGCCAAGGCGAACCTGGGCCAGGGCGAGGCCGAACTGATGGACGCCGACCAGTCGCTCAAGCGCTCGCAAGAGCTGCTGGCGAAGAATTTCATCTCCGCATCGGCGGTCGATACGGCGCTCGCCCGCTACAACAAGGCCAAGGCGGCGATCGAGAGCCTGCGCGCGCAGATCCAGGTCGCCGAGGCCAACCTGCGCGCGGCGACCGTGGCATTCGAGCAAACCCTGATCCGCGCGCCCTTCACCGGCATCGTACTGACGAAGAGCGCGAACGTGGGCGACATCGTCACGCCCTTCTCCGCGGCGGCGGGCACCACGGGCGCGGTGGTAACGATGGCGGACATGTCGACGCTCGAAGTCGAAGCCGATGTCTCCGAGGCATCGATCGCCAAGACTTCGCTCGACCAGCCGTGCGAGATCCAGCTCGATGCGTTTCCCGAGCTGCGCCTGGCGGGCAGCGTGAGCCGCGTCGTGCCGACGGTCGATCGCAGCAAGGCGACGCTGCTCGTGAAGGTGCGCTTCGACGAGATGGACGACCGGGTCCTGCCCGACATGAGCGCCAAGATCGCGTTCCTCGCGCGCAAGCTGCAACCGGCCGAGCGCACGCCGGTGCCGGCCGTGCGCGCCGAGGCGATCGTCAAGCGCGACGGCAGGGACGTGGTGTTCGTCGTCGCCGACGACGGGAAATCTGCCGCGACGCCGGCCGCCGATCCGCCTGGCGACGCCAAGGCGGCGGGGTTGCCGACCGGCAGGGTCGAGATGACTCCGGTGAAAGTGGGAGCCAAGCTCGGCGATCTCGTGCGCGTCGAAGGCCTTGCGCCCGGAACACGCGTCGTGATCAATCCGCCGCCGAAGCTCGCGAGCGGCGTGACCGTGGCCGCGGCGAAGAAGTAGCGGCGCGATGGCCGAACGCTTCGACCCGGCGAACGCAGGCGGCGGCGGTGCCGCGCCGGTGGCCGCGGAGGGACTCGTGTCGATCCGACACGTCGGCAAGAGCTACGAGCGCGGCGACCAGGTCGTGCAGGTGCTCACGGATATCAACCTCGATGTCGTGCGCGGCGATTTCGTCGCGCTGATGGGCCCGTCGGGCTCAGGCAAAAGCACGCTGCTCAACCTGCTCGCCGGAATCGACAAACCCGACCAGGGCACGATCCTGGTGAACGGCGAAGACATCACATCGCTGTCCGAGGGCGAGCTCGCAGGCTGGCGGGCGTCCAGCGTCGGCTTCATCTTCCAGTTCTACAACCTGATGCCGGTGCTTTCCGCGTTCGAGAACGTCGAACTGCCGTTGCTGCTGACGGCGTTGTCACGACGCGAACGGCGGGAGCGCGTCGAATTGATGCTCGGCCTGGTCGGCCTCGCCGATCGGATGGATCACCGTCCCAACGAGTTGTCGGGCGGGCAGCAGCAGCGGGTGGCGATCGCGCGCGCGATCGTCGGCGATCCGGTGCTCCTGATCGCCGACGAGCCGACCGGCGATCTCGACCGCACGTCGGCGGCCGAGATCCTCAAGCTGCTCGACCGCCTCAACACCGAATTAGGCAAGACGATCGTCATGGTGACGCACGACCCGCGCGCCGCCGAGGCCGCGCATCACCTGATCTATCTCGACAAGGGGCAGCTGTCGGATACGAGTCCGTTCGGGCACTGACGATGCGGGATGACAGAACGCAGTGTCATTCCGAGTGAAACGGGGAATCTCGGCCTTCGCAGGTCGAGATCTCTCGCTGCGTTCGGCGTGACGGAGACACGGCAGTGTTCTTCCTGAAACTCGTCTTCCGCAACGCCTTCCGCGCCCGCCTGCGCAGCGTTCTCACCGTGCTCGGCCTCGTGATCGCGCTGGTCGCGTTCGGGTTGCTGCAGACAGTCGTCAAGTCGTGGTACGCAGGGGTCGACATGGCCTCGAGCGCACGGCTCGTCACGCGCAACAGCATCTCGCTCGTGTTTTCGCTGCCCGGGTACTACCGCGATCGCATCCGCTCGATCGAAGGGGTGAAGACGGTCGCGGTATCGAACTGGTTCGGCGGCATCTGGCGCGACGAGCGAAGCTTCTTCGCGCAGTTCGCTGTCGACGTGCCCAACTACTTTGCGATGTATCCCGAGTTCGTCTTCAAGCCGAACGAGTGGACCGACCTCTTGCGCGACCGTCAGGGCGCGGCGATCGGGCGCCAGCTCGCCGACCTGTACGGCTTCAAGGTAGGCGATCGTCTGCCGCTGCGCGGCACGATCTACTCCGGCAACTGGGAGTTCACGGTGCGCGCGATCTACGACGCACGCGACGAGGGCACGATCACGCGCCAGATGTACTTTCACTATGACTACCTCAACGAGTGGCTGAAGCAGAAGATCCCGCGCCTCGCCGACCGCGCCGGATTGTTCGTGGTCGAGGTCGATCAGCCGTCGCGCGCGGCCGAGATCGCGCGCGCCATCGACAAGGAGTTCTCCAACTCCTTGGCCGAAACCCTGACCGAAACCGAAAAGGCGTTCCAGCTTTCCTTCGTCGCAATGATCGAAACCATAATCGAGGCGATCCAGGGCGTGAGCATCATCGTGATCCTGATCATCCTCGCCGTGGCGGCGAACACCATGGCGATGACCGCGCGCGAGCGCATCGCCGAATACGCGACCTTGAAGGCGCTCGGGTTCGGCCCGCCCTATGTCGCAAGGCTCGTGCTGGCGGAAAGCCTCGCGCTGGGCGCGATCGGCGGCCTGCTGGCGATGGCGCTCACCGCACCCGTGGCGCACGGATTCTTCGAATCGGTCGGCAAGCAGATCTTCGCCGTGTTCGAAGTTGCGCCGATCACCTACGTTTGGCAAGCGCTGGCTGCGGTCGCGGTTGGATTCCTGGCGGCGCTGGTGCCGATGATCCGGTCGGCCGGCATCGGGATCGTCGACGGCCTGCGCCATGTGGGGTGACCGGTGAAGATTCCGCTCTCCTACGTCGCGCGCAACTTGTGGGTGCGCCGGCTGACCACCGTGCTCACGGCGGGCGGCATGGCGCTGGTCGTCTTCGTATTCGCGGCCGTGCTGATGCTCGATGCCGGACTCAAGGCGACCTTGGTCGCTTCCGGTTCCGACAACAACGTGCTGTTCATCCGCAAGGGATCGGAGACCGAAGTGCAAAGCGGCATTGCACGCGATCAGGCGGCGCTGATCGAGAGTCTGCCGCAGATCGCCCGCGACGCGAATGGTGATCCGCTCGCCTCGAAGGAGGTGGTGGTTCTCAATTCGCTACCCAAGATCGATAGCGGCAAACGCGCCAACGTGCCGATCCGCGGCGTGCCGCCGTTCGGACTCAAGTTGCGCCCGCAGGTGCAGATCGTCGCCGGGCGCTTCTTTCGGCCGGGCTCGAACGAAATCATCGTCGGCTCGAGCGTGGCGCGCCAGTTCGCCGGCGTGGAGATCGGCCAGGCTCTCTCGTTCGCGCAACGGCACTGGACGATCGTCGGCGTGTTCGATGCCGGGCGCACCGCGTTCGACTCGGAGATCTGGGGCGATGCGGAGCAGCTGCTGCAGGCATTTCGCCGCATCTCGTTTTCATCGGTGATCGCCCAGCTCAGCACGCCCGCCGCGTTCGATGCGTTGAACGACCTGCTGGCCGCGGAACCGCGGCTCACGGTCGACGTCAAGCGCGAAAAGCAGTATTACGAGGACCAGAGCCGCCAGCTCTCGAACTTCATCACCTACCTGGGCGTCACCTTGAGCGTGATCTTCTCGCTCGGCGCCATGATCGGGGCCGCCATCACGATGTATGCGGCGGTCGCCCAGCGAACCGCCGAGATCGGCACGCTGCGCGCGCTCGGCTTCCGCCGGCGCGCCATTCTCGCCGCGTTCCTCGTCGAGTCGCTGCTCCTGGCGCTGGTCGGCGGGGTGGTGGGTCTTTTCGGCGCCACGTTCCTGCAGGCGATCACGATCTCGACGACGAACTTCCAGTCGTTCTCGGAGATCGCATTCTCCTTCGCGCTGACCCCGCGCATCGTCGTCGACACGCTCGTGTTTGCGCTCGTGATGGGACTCGTCGGCGGCGTGCTGCCCGCGTTCAAGGCGGCGCGCATGAAGATCGTCGACTCGTTGCGTGCGGCCTGAGCGCCGGCGTTGCTGGCACTGCCGTGAATTCTGCGTTTCGTGCGGCGCTCGAAGGCCTGTGGAGTCAATCGAAGTGTCTCGAACATTTTGTGTGCTTCGTTTAGTACCCGGCCCTGTGCGCGCAACCCTTCCTGCGTCCCGCGCACGCGGGGCGGGGATGGCGCGCGTTAGAGTCTGGTCATGAAGCCCCTGCGCGTCGTCCTCGCTCTCGTCACACTCGTGGCGTGCGCGGTCGGCTGTGCTTCGTTCGACGAATGGCAGCGCAATGCGATCTTCCAGACCCGCTCGGCGGCAGCGCGCTTTCCGGAGGACGCGGTGCCGGCGGAGGTCGAAGCCTTCGATCTGCACCATGCCAATGGCGACGTCGTGCACGCCTGGTTCGTGCGGGCGGAAGCGACCGGCGCGCCGACGGTGCTGTTCCTGCACGGGGCGCGGCGCAACCTGGTCGGCAACCAGGCGCGCATCGAACACTGGCGTTTCCTCGGCTTCAACGTGCTGGCGATCGACTACCGTGGTTTCGGGCGGTCGACCGCGCTGTTGCCGAGTGAAGACACGGCGCTCGCCGACGCATCGCTCGCCATCGCCGAACTCCAGCGCCGCGAGCCGGACGCCGGCAAGCGCTTCCTCTATGGATACAGCCTGGGCGGCGCGATGGCGATCGCCATGGCCGCCGAGCATGACGGATTCGCCGGGCTGGTGGTCGAGTCCACCTTCACCAGCATCGCCGACCTCGTGCGCCAGTCGAAGTGGGGCTGGGTGCCGGGGCTGTCGCTGCTGGTGACGCAGAGCTTCGATTCGGCGGACCGCATCCGCAAGGTCAACGAGCCCATGCTGTTCATTCACGGCACCAACGACGACGTCGTTCCGCACACGATGAGCGACGCGTTGATGGCCGACGCGACCGCGGTGCGACCCGAGTACAAGCAAATGCTGAAGATCGAGGGCGGGCGGCACTACGGCACCATCGCGTATGCCGGCGCAGCCTACGATCGGGCCGTGCTCGACTTCGTGCGCACGGCTTCGCACGCCGCGGTCATCGGCGCGGGCGTCGGAACGACGGTGCAGTGATCGTCGCAGTCAGCCACCGTGGTAGCGCAGTCGCGCAGCGCTGCCGGGCTCCCACTCCCCTTCAGGGATGCCGGCAAGATCGTCGGCGAGCGTGGTGACCGTTTCGCGCAATTCGACCGCGTCGAGCCAACGCCCGGGGATCGCCTGCTCGCCGCGCAGCGCGCCGAGCAAGCTGCCCGTGATAGCGCCGGTGGAGTCGCTGTCGCCGTCGTGGTTGACGGCAAGCACGACCGCGCGCTCCAGGTCGTCTCCCGTCCGCGCGCAGCCGACGGCACAGTAGAGCGCCATCGCCAAGGCTTCTTCACCGACCCAGCCGTGGCCGAGCCTGGCGAGCAGCGCCGGGTCCCACGGGTCGGTGCGGGCGAAAAGGAGGGCGCGATCGACCGCGACCGCGGTCTCTTCGTGGCGTGGGCGCGCGAGCAGTTGACGGCGCGCGCGCTCGAGCGCGCTCCCGAGAGGTACGCCCGCCACGAGCAGCGCGATCAGCAAGGCGAGGAACCCGGCCGGCAGATGTCCGCTCGGGTGTCCATGCGTGAGTGCCGCGTCGTGCGCTCCGGCGGCAAAGACTTGCGTGTCGAACGAGTCGGACGCCTTGTGCCAGTGCGAATGAAACAGGCCGATCGGCGCGACGCGCATGACGCCGCCGCAACCCTTGCTCGCATTGGCGGCGTGCTCGCCGAGCGAACGCATTGCGCTCAGCGATGCAAGACAGGTCTGGCCCGGCCCGCGCCGATGAAAAAGATCCGGCTGATCCATCAGCCAGCTCTGCGGTGCATCCAGCAGCGGGTGCGACACGCCTTGCGTCAGCAACCAGCGCAAGTACGAACGCGACCGCTCGAGAGCGTGCGTCGCCGCGTTCTCCCGCTCCACGCCGGCCGCGTGCGCACGCAGCAGCGCCTCGGCGCAGAAAGCGGAGAGCTGGGTGTCGTCCGTGATCGCGCCGAGGCGGCCGTCGACCGGAACGAAGTCGCGGATTCCTTCCGGACCGAACCAGGCGAGTATCTCGGTGCGGCTCATGAACTCGACGGCGGCGCCGAGCGCGTCGCCGACGGCGCCGCCCAGCAGGACGCCGCGAAAGCGCTGTGATGTCGACGCAGCCCCGGTCATGGCGGAAATTCTAAGAGTCGCTTCCGTATCATCGGTGCATGAACGGGCCATTCGCGCGCGCGGCCCAGCGCGTCGCCTTCCCCGCGTACGCCTTCCTCAGGACGGTTGCGCTGGCGTTGCTGGGTGCAGCGCTTGCGCTCTGGATCAAGCTGCCTTTGCCGTGGTTCACGGGGCCGTTGATGACAGTGGCGGCGGTCGGCATGAGCGGCATGCGTCTCCGGCGCGTGCCCTACGCGCGAGAAGCCGGCCAATGGATCATCGGCTTTGCTCTCGGACTGTATTTCACGCCGGAGATCGTACGGCTGGTGGTGCGGCTCGCGCCGTGGATTGCACTGGCGGTGGTGTTCGCGCTGTTCCTGGGACTTGCAGGCGCGTTCGCTCTCCGGCGCCTCAGCGACGAATCGGCCACGACGTGCTTCTTCGCGGCCGCGATCGGTGGGGCCGCCGAGATGGCGACCCAGGCGGAGCGCTACGACGGGCGCGTCGATCGTGTCGTGGCCGCACACAGCCTGCGCATCATGATGGTCGCGCTCGTGGTGCCATTCTCTCTGCAATGGTGCGGTGTCCAGGGCGCGGACCCGTTCACACCGGCGGCGACGACATTCGATCCGACCGGATTCGCGGTGCTGCTCGCGGCGACCGGTGGCGGCGCTGTGGTGCTCACGCGACTGGACGTCCCGAATGCGTTCATGCTCGGGCCGCTGCTGACGGCGGCGGCGATCACGGCCGGCGGATTTGCATGGTCGTCGCTGCCAACGCCGGTCCTGAATGTCGGCCAACTTTTGATCGGCATCGCGTTGGGCTCGCGGTTCGCGCCGGAGTTCTTCCGCGCCGCGCCGCGCTATCTCGCAGCGGTCGCGCTGATCACGCTGTGTTATCTCGTCGTGGCGGCGATCTTTGCCGCCTGGCTCGCACCCGCGGCCGCCCTGGGGACGCCGACCGCGATCCTCGCGACGACGCCGGGCGGCATCGGCGAGATGGCACTTACGGCGAAGGTGCTCAAGCTCGGCGCGCCGATCGTGACCGCGTTCCACAGCATCCGCATGGCGATGGTGGTGCTGATCGTCGGTGTGCTGTTTCGTGCCATCGGTTGGCTGCGCCGAAGGGGGAGGAATTGAAGCTGCTGATCCTGGGCGGGACGAAATTCCTCGGCCGGCACCTCGTCGAGGCCGCACGTGCCGCGGGCCATCAGGTCACGCTCTTCAATCGTGGGACACGGTCGGGTCTGTTCGACGACGTCGAAGAACTGCGCGGAGACCGCGCGCAGGGCGTGGACGGGTTGCGCGCCCTGGGTGGACGGCGCTGGGACACGGTCATCGACACGTGCGGCTACGTGCCGCGCCTGGTCCGCGCGTCCGCGCAAGCGCTGCGCGACAGCGTCGGCCGGTACGTGTTCGTCTCCAGCATCAGCGTGTATTCGGATTTAGCCGACGCGCCCGACGAAACCTCACCGGTCGCCGAGCTCGCAGATCCGGGTTCGGAAGACATCCCACGCGACTACGGGGCGCTCAAGGCCGCTTGCGAGCGCGTCGTCACGGCTCTCTTCGGCGGGCGCGCGCTGAACATCCGCCCTGGCCTCATCGTCGGCCCATACGATCCGACCGGGCGGTTCACGTACTGGCCGGTGCGCGTGGCGCGCGGCGGCGAGGTCCTCGCGCCTGCCGATCCGGCGGCGGAGGTCCAGTTCATCGACGCGCGCGATCTCGCCCGCTGGATCGTGCAGCTCATCGCGCGTGGTGTCGGCGGTGTCTTCAACGCCACCGGGCCTGCGCAGCGGTTGCGGTTCGATACGTTTCTCGAAACTGCGGCGCGCGCGCTCGGGGCGCAACGCCGCTTCACATGGGTCGCTGCCGATTTTCTGCAACAGGAAGGCGTGCAGGCTTGGACCGAACTGCCGCTGTGGGTCGACGACGCACCGGGCTTGAACCGGACCCGCATTGCGCGCGCGATCGATGCAGGGCTTTCGTTCACCGCCCTTGAGCGGACTGTGACTGACACGTTCGCGTGGGCGGAAGCGGAGTTGCACGCGCGCGGTCCCGAGAGTCTCGGCGCTGCTGGCTTGAAACCCGAGAAAGAAGTCAGGATGCTGGCGGCGTGGGCGCGGCGAACGATCTGATCTACGCGCGCGATCTCTGATCTGATGGAGTCACCATGTCGTTGCCATTTGGCGACGAGTGACCCCGAATTGATGGGATGCCGAAGGCAGTTGCGCGCGCAACGTGACTGGTCTTTTTATTGCGCGTGGTGTACGTTAAACGCGCAGTCGATTTATCGCGCTGTGGTTTTCTGCTTTCAGTGCTCGCCCGGCTAGTTCCCCTCATGCTCTCCGGCCACAACCGGGCGGTTCGCCCGTGGGCCGGTCGCTCGTTCGGTTCTCCGTTCGGCCCGTCCCTGTCCCGGCATGACCCACGCTCAAGTCGCTTGCGCGTCGCGGGCGCATCCCGCGTCCTTTCCATGGTGAGTTGAATGCCGACAGGCACTGTTAAGTGGTTCAATGAAACAAAGGGCTTTGGTTTTATCAAGCCGGACGATGGCGGCGCGGACCTGTTCGCGCACTACAGCGGCATCAAGGCCAAGGGTTTCCGGACCTTGAAGGAGAACCAGCGGGTCGAGTACCAGGTGCAGCAGGGGCAAAAAGGGCCGCAGGCGGTCGAGATCAATCCGATCGGCTGAACTGCATCCCGACTTGTGCCGGGCCGGTCACTGAACCGGCCCTTCTTGTTTGCAGCGCCGCTCCACCAGGATGGACACGGCGAGCGCAAGCGCGATCAGCGCAGTCGCGAACCAGGGCAAGTAGTCGACGCCAGCTTGCGCGTAAACCAGCCCGCCGCCTGCGGTGCCGATCGCCTGGCCGAGGTAGATCGACGAGGTGTTCAGCGCGATCGACGCCGACGCGAGCGGCGGCGCGATCCCTGCAAGGCGCACCTGCTGCGAAGAATTGCTGCCGAACAGGCCGAGCCCCCAGATCGCCAGTGCAATTGTTGCGAGCGCGATCACACCCTTGCCGGTGGGCAAGAGCGCGACGCCGACCAGGACGCAAGCCAGCGTCAGCTGGACCGAACGACCCGGTCCGAGCTTGTCGATGCGGCGGGCGACGAGAACGTTGCCGAGCAGCCCGAAGGCTCCGAACCATGCGAGCGCGAGTGCGCGGCCATTGGCGTCGGCATCGACGAGCCAGAGCAGGTACGGTGCGATGAATGCGAACACGCCGAATTGCCCGGATGCCATCAGCATCGTGACCAACAACACGCCGGGCAGGAGCGGGTGGCGCGCGACGTCGATCCAGGAGCGCAACGAAAGCCGTTGCGTATGCAACCCGGCGGGCAACGTCAGGAAAACGGCGGCAGCGCCGGCGCCTGCGACCACGCCGGTTACGACGAAGGCCGATCGCCAGCCGAACGCGCCGGAAAGCCAGCTCCCGACCGGCACCCCGAAGACCGATGCAATCGACCAGCCAAGGAATGTGAACGCCATCGCACGGCCGCGTGTCTCTGGCGCGGCGAGCAGCGCGGCGGTGGCCGCTGCCTGGGGCGTGAAGATCGCCGCCGAAACCACGGTCGCCATGCGCACCGCAAGCAATTGCGGAAACGATGCGGCGAGCGCGGAGATGATCAGCCCCGTCGCGTACCAGGCGAGAGTGAGCGCAAGCATTAGGCGTCGATCGAAGCTCGAGGTGAGCGCCGCGGCAAGCGGTGCGCCGATCGCCATGACGATCGCGGCTGCCGAGATGAGTTGGCCGGCGACTGGTGGCGAGACCGCGAGGTCGGTGACTAGCTCGTTCAGCACACCGGCGACGATCATCACGCCCGTGCCGATGGCAAGATTGCCGAACATCAGCGCCCACAAGGACGCGCGCAGACTCATGCGTTCGGCGCGCCCGCGGGTGGATTCCCCAGCGCCTCCGGATTCGCAATATTCGTTGGCTTGCCGGCCGCGAACGCGACGAGGTTGGCGAACGCGCCACCCAGGAGGCGTTCGTAGGACGCACGCTCGGTGAATCCGAGGTGCGGGGTGCAGATCGCATTCGGCAGCGTGAGCAAAGGCTCCCCCGGTTGGACGGGCTCCCGCTCGAACACGTCGACGGCAGCAAGACCGGGGCGGCCGGCGCGTAACGATTCCACCAGCGCGCCGGGGGCGACGAGTTCGGCCCGGCTGGTGTTGACGAACAGTGCCGTGGGCTTCATACGGGCAAGGTCGCAATTGGTCACGCAACCCCGCGTCGCGTCGAGCAGGCGCAGATGGAGCGTGAGGGCATCGCTGCGGGCAAAAAAGTCGGCCCGGTCGGGCGTAACGGCATATCCCGCTGCGCTTGCCGCGTCGAGGCTCGGGGCGCGTCCGTGAACGAGGACCTGCATCGAAAAGGCGCGGCCGAAGTGGGCCACGAGTTGGCCGATGCGGCCGAAGCCCCAGACACCGAGCGTCTTTCCGGCCACGGACTCGCCGAATCCCGCCAGCGGCCATTGCTCTGGAGCCGGAATGCTCCGCTGCCAGTTGCCGGCATAGAGATTGGCCATGTAGGCAGGCAGCCGGCGCAGCGCGGCCAATATCAGGAGCCATGTCAGCTCAGCCGTCGACTGCGCATGACCCGACGATTCGGTGACCGCTACGCCACGCCGGGTGCAAGCCTCCACATCCACGTGCGCGCCCACCTTGCCGGTCTGGCAGATCAGCTGCAGGTTCGGCAATTTGGAGATGAGGTCGGCATGGAAATGCGAACGCTCCCGGATCAGGACGACGGCCTCGAAGCTCGCAAGTCGAGCGGCTTGCTGGCCGACACCACGTGCTGAATGGTTGAAGACTTTCACGGAATGGCCGCGAAGAGCCGCAAAGCAGTCGAGGTGACGGACTACGTCCTGAAAGTCGTCCAGGATGGCGATTTTCATGTTGATACTTTGCCTGCCCTGGCGGCGCTGAACAACAAGCGCATCTAACGTGTCTTAACTGCTGCCATCGAGCTGACAATTGCACGCGTGATTGGAGTGCTATCACGCATATAGGCGACAGGGGTGGGCGCAGGCTACACTTTGCGCCCCTTCGCCGGAGACGCGGACAGCCATTCCGCGGCAGATGGCAGCGCTGGCCAGGAGCCACGCGGAAGTGGATGGTCACTGAAGCGCGGGCCGCGTTCTTGGGTGTCGCGCGGAGATGGGTTGCATGAGCGCTGTTCTGTCGGCGCCGGGCATGAGCGTCCCGGCGTACGTGAAGCACAAGAAGCTGGTCGCCTGGCTGGCGGACATCGTCAGGCTTGCGCAGCCCGAGCGGGTGGTCTGGGCCGACGGCTCGCGCGACGAGTACGACCGGTTATGCGAAGAGATGGTCCGGGCAGGCACCTTGCGGCGGCTCGACGCGGCAAAACGCCCGAACTCCTATCTCGCCTGGTCGGATCCGGGCGACGTCGCGCGCGTCGAAGATCGCACGTTCATCTGCACTGACTCCGCGGCAGATGCCGGACCGACCAACAATTGGATCGACCCGCGTGAGATGCGTCAGACGCTGGACCGGCTCTTCGCGGGTTGCATGCGTGGCCGCACGCTTTACGTGGTTCCCTTTTCGATGGGTCCGCTCGGGTCACCGATCGCGCAGATCGGGGTCGAATTGACCGACAGCCCGTACGTGGTTGCGAACATGCGCCTGATGACGCGCATGGGGCGCGGGGTTTACGACGTGCTGGGAACCGACGGCGCGTTCGTGCCGTGTGTGCATTCGGTGGGCAAGCCGCTCGCGCCCGGCGAGAAGGACGTTGCCTGGCCGTGCAATCCCACCAAGTACATCGTTCACTTCCCGGCGACGCGCGAGATCTGGAGCTTCGGCTCGGGCTATGGGGGCAACGCGCTGCTCGGCAAGAAGTGCTTCGCGCTGCGGATTGCATCGAACATGGGGCGCGACCACGGCTGGCTGGCCGAGCACATGCTGATCCTGGCCGTGACCTCGCCAGAGGGAAAGAAGTATCACGTGGCGGCGGCGTTTCCCTCGGCGTGCGGCAAGACCAATTTCGCGATGCTCATCCCGCCGCCGGCTCTGGCGGGTTGGAAGGTGACGACGATCGGCGAGGACATCGCGTGGATCAAGCCATCTGCCGACGGGCGCCTGCGTGCAATCAATCCGGAGGCCGGGTTCTTCGGCGTAGCCCCGGGGACCGGCGAACTGACCAACCGGAACGCGATGGCGACGCTGCGCGAGAACGTGATCTTCACCAATGTCGCGCTGACCGATGACGGCGACGTCTGGTGGGAGGGCATGAGTCAGCCGCCGTCGCACCTGCTCGACTGGCAAGGCAGCGACTGGACGGCGGGCTGCGGGCGCAAGGCGGCGCACCCGAACGCACGGTTTACGGTCGCGGCGGCTCAATGCCCGGCCATCGACGCGGACTGGGAGGATCCAGCCGGGGTCCCGATCGATGCGTTCGTGTTCGGTGGCCGCCGGGCCACGACGATCCCGTTGGTCACCGAAGCCCGCAACTGGATCGAGGGTGTCTACATGGCGGCGACTCTCGGCTCGGAGACGACGGCGGCGCAGGCGGGAGCGCAGGGCGTGCTCCGCCGCGACCCGTTCGCGATGCTGCCGTTCTGCGGCTACCACATGGGTGACTACTTCGCGCACTGGCTCGAACTCGGCGCAAACCTGGGAGCGGGCGGCGCGCGATTGCCGAAGATGTTCTGCGTCAACTGGTTCCGCACCGACGAGAACGGCCGCTTCGTGTGGCCCGGCTACTCGGAGAACATGCGGGTACTGGAGTGGATGATCCGGCGCATCGAAGGTCGCGCCGCCGGTCATGAGCAGGTATTCGGGCGGTCGCCCAGGTACGAAGATCTGTGCTGGGATGGACTCGACTTCTCCCGCGAGTCGTTCGCGCAGGTGACCTCGACCGACGCGGCGGCATGGCAAGCCGAGTTCGCGCAACACGGGGAATGGTTCGAACGGCTGCGCGAGCGCCTTCCCGATGCGCTCGAAGCACAACGGCGCGCGTTTGCGACTGCCGTCGCAGGGTGATCGAGCCGGGTTACGCCGCTAGCGCGGTGCGAGCGTGAAGAGCAGGTACCTCTTTTCGCGCCGGAACACTTCCGGGTCGAGCGTGTCGAGCCTGATCGAGTCGAGCTTGCGAACGGTCCACTCGTGGAAGAGGTAAGCAAGAAACGGTCGGCGCAGAAAGAACTTGTCGGTCGAGAAGCGTAGCAACGGCAGCGCGAGGCGTTTGGCGAGCAGTCTTCCGTAGGCAAGCGAAGGCAGCACGTTTTCGGTGATGTCGAGTCGCTCGCGAACCTCGAAGCCGTGCTGCGCCACGCCGGCCTCGAATTCCCGCAGCAGGTGGCCCGATTTGTTGTGCGTCGTCTCGTTGAGACGAAAGTAGTCGATGCACAACCAGCGAGGATTCACCGCATCGGGCGCGAACAGGCTGCGCGCCGTCGTCATGCCGACGTGCAGGTCGATGTACTGGAACGACTCTGCGTTGATGAGCACATCGAAGTCTGGCTGCAGGCCCGCTGCCCGTGCCGCCTCGAGGGTCGAGTTAACCAGCGGCGTGTCAGGCCAGCAGCCGCGGATATGCGCCACCTGCGCCCGGTTGGGCGTCAATCCAGTCGCGAGGACTCCGATTTCTCGCAGGCGCGCAAGCAGCCCGCCCATGCCGCAGCCGATGTCCAGGGCCCGCTCCGCCGGCTTGACACGGTCCACCACCAGCGAAGCGTAGTCGTCCATCGCGCGGCGCACGGTCGCGAGGCTGATCGTCTCCGGGTCGACCGGCAGCTCGGGAAAGTAGCCGTAGTGCAGGAAGTTGCTGCCGAAGACGCTCGAATACAACGCGAGCTCGAGGTCGTCGGCCGGATCCCAGACGCTGCGATCGGAATCGTGGCTGCGCAGGTGACGCCACAGGGCCGGCAGATTCAGGAGACGTGCAAACACCGGATCGCAGCCAATTGAAAAGCGGGCTGAAAGGGTATGGGCACGTTACGCGGGCGACAGGAGCGTTACAAGGCGGCGCGGCCTTCGAGACCAAACCTGTGCAGTCTCGCGCGAATATGGCGAAGAACGACTTGAACTCGGTCAATAAAATGGATCCGCAGGTGAGAAGATCCCAGGGCTGAATCCGTGTGCTGCTCGCGCCGAGACAGCGACCTCTCCCAGCGGGCGATCTGGTTGGCGAGTTGAGCTAGCGCTTGTTTTGCAGCGTGTCCTCGATCTTCACGAGATCGCGTTGCAAGCCAAGGTCTCTAACGTAAGCGTGTGCTTACACTGATCGTGGGGTTTGAGCTGATGGCGAAGAGTTGGGAAGCTACCGCCGGATCGACCGACTTCGTAATCACCACGGTCAACGTTCCCGATCGGCTCGACGTGCAGGAAGTGCGGGCGCGCGAGGACGAGGACGACGAACGAACCGAGCGGTTCCGCATCGATTGGTACGCCATTCGGACCTGGATCGTTCGCTTGGTGCTGCTTGGACTCCTCGCCGGCGCGGCGCTCTTCGCCTGGGAATGGGTGCAGCCGCTGCGTGACGAGCTGTCCCCACCGCGCATTGCCGAGCGGCTGTCGCAGGCGACGGGTCAGCCGGTGACGGTGGGAGGCGCCGAGTTCAAGATCACCCCGACGCCGCGCTTCGTGATCTCGGACGTCCAGATCGCCAACGTCTGGCGGTCCTCCGATATCAGCTTGCACTTCAACTGGGATGACGCCTGGCGTGCCCTCCGTGGAGGCGGGTGGGTCTGGGCCGAAGCGAGCGTCGGGCCGACGACGCTCGAGGCCGCGCAGGGCGAATTCCTGATGCGCACCATTCCAAGGTTGAGCCAGGCACTCCCGACCTCGATCTCGACCATTCGTTTCGAGTCGGTACAGTTCCAGGGCATTCGCGAGTTGAACAGCAGGTTCGAAGGCGTGGTCCGCCGCAGCGGTGACGGCAAGTTCACCGCCGTGACGCTGAGAAGCGGGGACGGCAACGCGACGCTGAATGCCTCCGTCGCCGAGGGCGGCGAAAGCATCGCAATCCAGTTCGATGCGACGAACTGGGCCGCAACCATCGGGCCGTCGATTCCCTGGAGCGAGATCCACGCCTCGATGCGGGCACGCGCGGGCCTGGTCGAGATCCCGGAGTTTCTGCTCGCAGGCTATTTCGGGTCGATCAAGGGCTCGGCGTACGCGGCGGCCGACGTCGAATGGGCGATCACGGGCGTCGCCATGGGAAGCAACCTCGACCTCGAGGCCGTCCTGAGGCAACTAGCAGGCAAGCCGGTCGAGAACGCTCCCCAGCTGCAGGTCCCCGTCTCGGGCGTTGCCTCCTTCGACGTGCTGCTCGCCGGCCGCGGGCCGAGCCTGAGCGAAGCGATCGCTTCGACGGTCGCCAGCGGTCCACTTCGTGTTCGCTGGGCGACCGTGAACGGAATCAATCTCGGGTATGTCGCGAGCCGACCGGGAACCCAGTCCGGCGGGATCACCCGCTTCACGGATCTCACCGGCTGGCTTTCGGCTGGACCCGCGGGAGTTTCGTTCCAGGACCTGAACGGGCGCGCCGGGGCACTCTCAACGCATGGCGAAGTGGCAGTTGCGCCCGACCGCAGGGTTTCCGGCTCGCTGCGGGTGGACCTCGGCGGCGCGCGCATCCTGGCGCCCCTGAACGTCCAGGTTCACGGCACGCTGCTCGCCCCGGAGTACGGGCCCCAGTAGGTGCTGGTTCAAGCTGTTTCACGTGGAACAAATGCTGCTGACGTTTCACGTGGAACCGAGTCCCGGCGGGAGCAGATTCTCGGAGCGCCAAACCGCTCGTAAGATGCTCGCCCGATAAAACACGGGCAGTGGCGATGCATTACCCGGAAGTGTTCGATGTGATCGTTGTCGGTGGTGGCCATGCCGGGACGGAGGCTGCGCTCGCGGCTGCCCGCCTGGGCTGCAGAACCGTACTGCTCACGCACAACCTGGAGACGCTCGGGCAGATGTCCTGCAACCCGTCGATCGGCGGCATTGGCAAAGGGCACCTGGTCAAGGAGATCGACGCGCTCGGTGGTGCCATGGCGGCCGCGACGGACGAGGCCGGAATTCAGTTCCGAATCCTCAACATGTCCAAAGGCCCGGCAGTCCGGGCCACGCGGGCACAAGCGGACCGGCTTCTATACAAGCGAGCGATCCGGCGCCGGTTGGAGAACCAGGAGCATCTTTCACTGTTCCAGCAGCCGGTCGACGACCTGTTGCTCGACGGCACGCGCGTCGTCGGGGCGGTGACGCAATCGGGGATCATTTTTCGCGGCCGAGCGGTCGTGCTGACCGCGGGCACGTTCCTGAACGGACTGATCCACGTCGGGCTCGAGCACTACGCCGCCGGCAGGGCAGGCGATCCGCCCGCAGTCTCGCTTGCCAGGCGGCTCAAGGAGCTACAGCTTCCGCAGGGGCGCTTGAAGACCGGCACGCCGCCAAGGCTCGACGGGCGGACCATCGATTTTTCGGTACTCGAGGAACAGCCCGGCGATCTTGACCCGATTCCGGTTTTTTCGTTCCTCGGCCGCCCCGAGCAGCATCCGCCCCAGTTGCCGTGTTGGGTAACGCACACGAACGACCGCACCCACGCGGTCATCCGCGCGAATCTCGACCGCTCGCCGATGTACTCCGGCGTCATCGAGGGCGTGGGGCCGCGCTATTGCCCGTCCATCGAGGACAAGGTCCATCGCTTTGCCGGAAAGGCGAGCCATCAGATCTTCCTCGAGCCCGAAGGTCTGACCACGAACGAGATTTATCCAAACGGGATCTCGACCTCGTTGCCATTCGACGTGCAGGTCGAAATCGTGCATTCCATGCGCGGACTCGAGCGGGCGCACATCCTGCGCCCCGGCTATGCGATCGAGTACGACTACTATGACCCGCGCGCGCTCAAACCGTCGCTGGAGAGCAAGCAGATCGAGGGCCTGTTCCTGGCGGGCCAGGTCAACGGGACCACAGGGTACGAGGAAGCCGCTGCGCAGGGCTTGCTGGCGGGGCTGAACGCGGCGCTGCAGACCCAGGCGCGCGGTGCCTGGACTCCGGCGCGCGATCAGGCTTATCTCGGCGTGCTGGTAGACGACCTGACGAACCGGGGTGTCTCGGAGCCGTACCGCATGTTCACGTCGCGCGCGGAGTACCGGCTCAGCCTGCGCGAGGACAACGCGGACTTCCGGCTCACCGAGATTGGCCGCAAGCTGGGTTGCGTCGACGATGCGCGCTGGGATGCCTACGCGCGCAAGCGGGATCGCGTCGAGCGCGAAATCGAGCGCCTACGGTCGACGTGGGTGAGTCCACGCACTCTCGGAGACGACCAAGCGACGCGTCTCCTTGGGAGACCCTTGGAACGTGAGTATTCGCTTGCTGACTTACTGCGGCGGCCTGGCGTCAACTACCGAACGCTGGCCGAGGCGCGGAAGCTCGACGGCGCCGAGATCGGCGGTCTGGGGGATGACGACGCCACCGCCCGCGATCAGGTCGAGATCGCGATCAAGTATTCGGGGTACATCGCGCGCCAGCAAGACGAGGTCGCGAAACACCGTTCCAGCGCATCGACGCGGATTCCCGCGGACCTCGACTACGAGCGCGTGCGCGGCCTGTCGATCGAAGCGCGTCAGAAGTTGACGGCCGCCCGCCCCGAGACCATCGGGCAAGCAGCCCGGATCTCGGGCGTCACACCCGCCGCGATATCGCTGTTGCTCGTGCACCTGAAACGACTTGCCAGGGGAGAGGGCAGGGTTGCCGCCTGATGCAAGCGCGTTGTCGCCTGCTTCATTGCAGCGCTCAAGTGCGGAACTTGGAGTGCAGTTGTCGGATCGGCAGGCGGCGCAACTCATCGCCTTTGCCCGCGCGCTGCAGAAGTGGAACCGGGTCTACAACCTCACGACGCTCGACAGGCCCGACGAGATCGTCTCGCATCACCTGCTCGATTCGCTGTCGATCGTTCCTGAACTGGATCGCATCGCCGGCGCGCGGACGCTTCGCATCCTCGATGTGGGCGCGGGTGCCGGGCTGCCCGGCATCCCGGTCGCGGTAGCACTGCCCGCCGCGCACGTGACGCTGCTGGATCGAGTGCAGAAGAAGACCGCTTTTCTCCAGCAGGCGCGCCTCGAACTCGGCCTGCGCAATGTCGAAGTCGTGCAAGGACGGGTGGAGCAGTACCGCGGCGCGCCCTTCGACGTAATCGTGTCGCGCGCGTTCGCCGCCTTGGCCGAGATGGTCCGTCTCACGTCGCACTTGTTGTCGGTGGACGGATGCTGGGTGGCGATGAAAGGTGTCTATCCGAGCGAAGAGGTCGACGGCCTGCCGTCGTCGGTTCGTTTGACCCACGCGGTTAAACTGCGCGTCCCGCTGCTCGATGCCGAGCGGCATCTCCTCGTTCTTCGTCCCCGTTAGCGCCGTGTTCGGCATCTCCGACTACTGGGCGTTCGTCGCCGCCGCGCTCGTCTTCCTGATGCTGCCGGGAGCGGGGACGTTCGCGGTCCTGACGTCGACCGCCAAGGGCCGCTTGCGCGGCGGATACGCCACCCTGGCGGGGCTGATGATCGGCGATTGGCTGCTCATGCTCGCCGCGATCGTCGGTGTCGCGGCGATGCTCGCGACACATCCCCTGCTCTTCAAGAGCGTCCAGTGGCTCGGGGTTACGTACCTGGTGTGGGTCGGCGCCCAGCTCGTTCGCGCCAGCGGCAAGGTCAATGCGATGCCGCTGCCAATGGCTGCCGGTGCCTATTTCCGCCAAGGCTTTCTCACCACCGTGATCAACCCGAAGGCCATCGTCTTCTATATGGCGTTCTTTCCCCTGTTCATCGATCCGACACGGTACGAAGGCGTTGTTGCTTTCCTGGCGATGGGCGGCACGATCTCGTTGCTGACGTTTCTCTACGGAACGGTGCTGATCGTTGCCGGCAACTGGGCCGCGCGGCGACTGCGCGCCCACGCGTCGGTCGGCCGCTGGATGTCCCGCCTTGCGGGCGTTGCCTTGATTGGCTTCGGTGCGCGACTCGCCGCGGAGTAGGTACCTTGGCGCGCGTGTTCTGCATTGCCAACCAGAAGGGCGGTGTTGGCAAGACGACGACCAGCGTGAATCTCGCAGCCGGGCTCGCGGCGCAGGGCCAGCGCGTTCTCCTGGTGGACCTCGATCCGCAGGGAAACGCGACGATGGGAAGCGGAGTCGACAAACGTTCGCTGGAGCGGTCCGTCTACCAGGTGCTGCTCGGCCTGTGCAAGCTGCCCGAGGCAACGGTACCGTCGGTGCCGGGCGCGTACGAGGTCCTGCCTTCGAACCGGGAGCTTGCCGGCGCCGAGATCGAACTGGTCGACCTGGAGAATCGCGAGACAAGGCTGAAGGCGGCGCTCAACGAGGCCGACGCGGCGTACGACTTCGTGCTGATCGATTGCCCGCCCTCGCTTTCGCTGTTGACGCTGAACGGCCTGTGCGCCGCGCACGGCGTGATCATTCCGATGCAGTGCGAGTACTTCGCGCTGGAAGGGCTGGCTGACCTGGTCAATACGATCAAGCGCGTGCACGCCAACCTGAACCCCGATCTGAAGATCATCGGCCTGCTCAGGGTGATGTTCGATCCGCGCATGACGCTGCAACAGCAGGTGTCGGAGCAACTGGTCGAGCGCTTCCAGGACAAGGTATTCACGACGATCATTCCGCGCAACGTGCGCCTGGCCGAAGCGCCGTCGTACGGCATGCCGGGCGTAACGTTCGATCGCAGCTCCAAAGGGGCGCAGGCCTATCTCGCCTTCGGCGCCGAGATGATCGAGCGCGTCAGGTATCTGTAGGCATGAGCGTTGGGACGAGCGACACGATGAAAAAGGTGCGCGGCCTCGGGCGGGGACTGGATGCTCTCCTTGGTGGCGAGACATCGACCGCGGCGACGCAGGCCGGTCCGACCAGCCTGTCGATCGCGCAGCTGCGCACCGGGCGATACCAGCCGCGGACGCGCATGAACCCCGAAGCCCTCGCCGGACTCGCTGATTCGATCAGGTCTCAGGGAGTGGTGCAGCCGATCCTCGTGCGGCCGGTCGGCGACGGGCACTACGAGATCATCGCCGGCGAACGACGCTTCCGGGCCGCGCAGATGGCCGGCTTGACCGAAGTGCCCGTGGTCGTGCGCGATGTCCCCGACGAGTCCGCGCTCGCGATGGCCTTGATCGAAAACATCCAGCGCGAGGACCTCAATCCCCTCGAGGAAGCCCAGGGGTTGCAACGACTGATCCGCGAATTCAGCTTCACGCACGAGCAGGCCGCGCAAGCCATCGGCCGCTCGCGCAGCGCGACGTCGAATCTGCTCCGCCTGCTCAATCTCGCACCTCCAGTCCAGGAAATGCTCATGGCCGGCAACCTGGACATGGGCCACGCCCGCGCGCTTCTGGCCGTCGACGGCGCAATCCAGGTGCAACTGGGTCACCAGATCATCGTCAAGGGTCTCTCGGTGCGGGAAGCGGAGGTGCTGGTCGCGCGTGCGCAGCAGGGCGAGGGCAAGCAGCAAAAGAAGGCCGCGACGACCAGCCGCAACCGCGACCGCGAACGGCTGGAAGAAGAGCTTTCCGACATGCTCGGCGCGGCCGTCACGTTGCGCTCGGACAGCAAGGGACGCGGCAAGGTGGTGATCGCTTTCTCGGGCCTCGACCAACTCGACGGCATCCTGACGCGCTTGCGACGCTAGGTTTCACGCCCGGTTCTGCATGCGGCTACAATCCGCGGCTCTTGCCGGGGGGCGGGGTTTGATGAACGCTGGACTTCGTAGGCTCGGCAGGCCGGTGCGCACCGCCGTCATATGGCAGGCGTCGGCAACCGCGGTTCTGGCCCTGATCGGTGGTTTGCTTGCCGGGGTCAACGGCGCAGCATCGGCCGTGCTGGGAGGTATGGTCACCATGCTCTCCGGCGTAACCGCAGCGCTGATGGCAACAAGACGCACCGCGGACTCGGCAGGGGGCGCTCTTCTCACGGCCGCGCGCGCCGAAGGCGTGCGGGTCGTCCTGATCGTCATGCTGCTGTGGCTCGTGATGGCGACCTATCGCGAGGTCGTAGCCCCAGCGTTCTTTGGCGCCTTCGTGATTACGTTGCTGCTCTTCTCTGCGGCTTTTTTCATTCGCGAAGATTCTTCATCGCTGCGACCGGACCGCGATCAACAATGGCCGCCGAAACCGAACTGACCCCGACGAGCTACATCCAGCATCACCTCACCTTCTTCGAAAAGTCGGTTGGTGACGGCGGATTCTGGACGTTGTACGTCGACTCGCTTCTGACGGCGATCATCGTCGGCGCGATCGCGATCGGCTTCCTTTGGTGGGTAGTGCGCGGCGCCACGTCGGGCGTGCCGAGCCGCCGCCAAGCCTTCGTCGAACTCGCGATCGAGTTCGTCGACGAGCAGGTCAAGGGCATCTTCAACCACGAGGATCGCGACCGTCTGGTCGCGCCGCTGGCGCTCACCGTGGGTGTCTGGGTACTCGTGATGAACGCGATGGACTTCTTGCCGGTCGACATCGTGGCGAAGCTGCTCGGCGCGGTCGGGCTGCACGAGTGGCGCCTGGTGCCGACGGCCGACGTCAATACGACCTTCGCCCTTTCGCTGTCGGTCTGGCTCCTGATGATCGGTTTCGCGATCGCGGCCAAGGGACTCGGCGGCTGGCTGCACGAGCTGGTCTGCGCGCCGTTCGGCATGACGGCCCCGTCGGCCAATCCGCTCAAGTGGATCGCTGGCCTGCTGCTAGGCGTCGCCAACCTGCTGTTCAACTTCATCGAGTACGTGTCCAAGCCGCTGTCGCACTCGCTGCGGTTGTTCGGCAACATGTACGCGGGCGAGATCATCTTCCTGTTGCTCTGGCTGTGGGCGTCCTCCGGCCTGGTGGGCACCTTCTTCAGCACGTTCCTCGGTTTGGGCTGGGCGATCTTTCACATCCTGATCGTCGCGCTGCAGGCATACATCTTCATGATGCTGACCGTTGTCTACCTCTCGCTGGCTCGCGAGCATCACTGACATATCCTTCCCGACAACTTCGACAGACCTCGCTCAAGAAAGGGGCGCGCGATGGACAAACTGCAATTGCTGGCGATGATCCAGGCCTATACCGGGATCGGCATCGGACTCATGATCGGCGTCGGTGCCGCCGGCGCGTGTATCGGCGTGGGCATCATGTGCAGCCGGTTTCTCGAGGCTTCGGCGCGCCAGCCGGAGCTGACCAACATGCTGCAGGCCAAGGTGTTCCTGCTGCTCGGCCTGATCGATGCGTCGTTCATCATCGGCGTTGGCCTGGCGATGATGTTCGCCTTCGCCAATCCGCTGCTCGCGGTCATCCGGTAGCGGCTTTCGGTTCGCGAGGCAGGAAGATGAACATCAATCTGACTCTGCTCGCGCAGGCGCTGGTATTCGCGTTGTTCATCTGGTTCACCGCGAAGTTCGTCTGGCCGCCGATCCTGCGCGCAATGGATGGGCGCCGGAAGAAGATCGCCGACGGGCTGGCGGACGCAGAGCGCAGTGCCAAGAGCATCGACGAGGCGCGCCAGCAGGCCGCCAAGATGCAGTCCGAGGCACGCACCCAGGCCCAGTCGATCGTGGCGGAAAGCGAGCGTCGCGCGCAGCAGATCGTCGATGAGGCGAAGGTGCAGGCCAAGGTCGAAGCCGATCGAATCGTCGCCGCCGCGCACACCGAGGCGGAGCAGGCGATGCAGAAGGCGAAGGGCACTCTGCGCGACCAGGTTGCGGTGCTGGCCGTGGCAGGTGCCGAGCAGATCCTCAAGCGCGAAGTCAACGCGCAGGCGCATGCGCAGCTGCTGAACGAGCTGAAGGCGACGTTGTAGCCATGGCGGAGCTCTCGACGATCGCGCGACCGTACGCGCAGGCGTTGTTCGAAAGCGCGCGCGCCGACGGAACGTTGGCGACGTGGCTGGAGATCGCCGACGAACTCGCCACGGTGACCGCGCATCCGCGCGTCGCGGAGGTGGTCGCCGATCCAAAGCTCGGGGCGCCGCAGATCTTCGACCTGTTGAGCGGCCTGATGAAGACCAAGCTCACGGCGAGCGGTGCCAATTTCCTGCGCACGATGATCGACAACGGCCGGCTGGCGGCGATGCCCGAGGTCGCGCAGCAGCTGCACGCGCTCAAGAATGCAGCCGACGGCGTGGCCGACTGCACGATCGAGACTGCGTTTCCGCTCGACGACGCGCAAGTCAACGGCCTGGTAGCGGCCCTGGCGAAACGTTTCGGGCTCAAGCTCAATCCCGAGGTCAAGGTGAACCCGGACCTGATCGGCGGTGTTCGGGTCGCAGTCGGCGACCACGTTCTGGACACGTCGGTGCGGTCGAGGCTGCAGGCCATGAAGGCTGCCCTGACGGCGGCGTAAAGGCACATAGAACCCGGAGTCGGAAATGCAACTGAATCCAAGCGAAATCTCCGAGCTGCTGAAGACCCGCATCCAGGGCCTCGGCGTCTCGACCGACGTGCGGACACAGGGGACCGTCGTGACGGTCACCGACGGCATCTGCCGCGTCCATGGCCTGTCGGACGTGATGCAGGGCGAGATGCTCGAGTTCCCGGGCAGCACGTTCGGCCTCGCCCTCAACCTCGAGCGCGATTCCGTGGGCAGCGTGGTGCTGGGCAGCTACGAGCACATCAAGGAAGGCGACACGGTGAAGTCGACCGGACGCATCCTCGAAGTGCCGGTCGGTCCCGAGCTCATCGGGCGCGTCGTGAACGCGCTCGGCCAGCCGGTCGACGGCAAGGGCCCGATCAACGCCAAGATGACCGACGTGATCGAAAAGGTCGCCCCCGGCGTGATCGCGCGCAAGTCCGTGGCGCAGCCGGTGCAGACGGGCCTCAAGGCCATCGACGCCATGGTGCCGATCGGCCGCGGCCAGCGCGAGTTGATCATCGGCGACCGGCAGACCGGCAAGACCGCGGTGGCCGTCGACACGATCATCAACTCGAAGGGCAAGAATCTGATCTGCATCTACGTCGCGGTCGGTCAGAAGGCTTCGACGATTGCCAATGTCCGGCGCAAGCTCGAGGAAACCGGCGCGATGGAGTACACGGTCATCGTTGCCGCCTCGGCGTCCGAATCGGCGGCGTTGCAATACATCGCGCCTTATTCGGGTTGCACGATGGGCGAATATTTCCGCGATCGTGGCCAGGACGCGCTCATCATCTACGACGACCTGACGAAGCAGGCTTGGGCCTATCGCCAGGTTTCGCTGCTCCTGCGACGTCCGCCAGGCCGCGAAGCCTACCCGGGCGACCTCTTCTATCTCCACTCCCGCCTGCTCGAACGTGCGGCGCGTGTGAACGAGGAGTACGTCGAGAAGTTCACCAAGGGCGCCGTCAAAGGCAAGACGGGATCGCTCACGGCCTTGCCGATCATCGAAACGCAGGCGGGGGACGTGACGGCCTTCGTGCCGACCAACGTCATTTCCATCACCGACGGCCAGATCTTCCTGGAGACCGATCTTTTCAACGCCGGCATCAGGCCGGCGATAAACGCCGGTATCTCCGTTTCGCGCGTCGGCGGCGCGGCGCAGACCAAGGTGATCAAGAAGCTGGGGGGCGGCGTCCGCCTGGCGCTCGCGCAGTACCGCGAACTCGCCGCGTTCGCCCAGTTCGCCTCGGACC
>DATJUX010000025.1:0-191871 GCA_035502095.1 Burkholderiaceae bacterium | reverse complement strand
GCGGTCGCCAACATCGTGGCGCAGCTCGAAGGATTCGAGGCACCGGCCGCCGCCTGGGAAACCGAGATCCTGCCGGCGCGTGTCAACGAATACGACCCCGCGTGGCTGGACGACCTGTCGCGCGCGGGACGTGTCGTGTGGACGCGCATCGCCGCGCTGGCGTCGAACGGCGAGCGCGCGCCGAGTCCGGTGCGCACCACGCCGATCGCGCTCGCGTCGCGGCGCAACCTCGGTCTGTGGGCGCGGCTCGCCGGCGAGAGCAGCACCGGCGCGCTGACATCACGCGCCACGCGCACGCTCGCGTTCATCGGCACGCACGGGGCATCGTTCTTCGACGAGATCGTCGACGGCACCGGACTGCTGCGCACGCAGGTCGAAGAGGCGCTCGGCGAACTCGTGGCGCACGGCCTGGTGAACTCCGACGGCTTCGGCGGCCTGCGCGCGCTGCTCGTGCCGTCCGACCGGCGGCGCAGCTTCGACGGCCAGCGCCGCATGCGCCGCACCGCGTTGTTCGGCATCGAAGACGCCGGCCGCTGGGCGCTCGTGCGGCGCGCGCCGGCGGCGGCCGCGCCGCGCGAAGGCACCGATGATCCGGAGATCGTCGAACATGTCGCGCGCACGCTGCTGCGCCGCTATGGCGTCGTGTTCTGGCGCCTGGTCGCGCGCGAAGCGGACTGGCTGCCGCCGTGGCGCAACCTGCTGCGCACCCTGCGGCGCCTGGAGGCACGCGGCGAGATCCGCGGCGGACGGTTCGTCGCCGGACTGACCGGCGAACAGTTTGCCGTGCCCGAAGCGGTCGGGCTGCTGCGCGAGGTCCGGCGCCGCGAACGCACCGGTGCGCTGCTCGGCGTGAGCGGTGCCGATCCGCTCAACCTTGTCGGCGTCGTCACGCCCGGCGCGCGCCTGCCGGCGCTGACCGGCAACCGCGTCCTCTATCGCGACGGCGTGCCGATCGCCGTCGCGGCCGCCGGCGAGGTGCGTTATCTCGAGGAGATGGCCCCCGAAGCGCAGTGGACTGCGCGCGCGGCGCTTCTGCGCCGGCAGGTGCCGGCGGTGCTGCACTTTCTCGGCTAGCTCGCTGCCGCCCCATGCTGGCCGCGCTCCTCGTCGTCGTTGCGGCCGCGGTTGCACTGGCGTTCAGGCCGTTTGCGGTGCTGCGTGCAGGCGAGCTGCGCGCACCCTGGCTGGCGTCCCTCGCGATCGTTGCACTTGCCTGGATCGCACCCAACGCGCTGCCGGGCGGCCCCTCGCTGCGGCTGTCGTTCGCGTGCCTGCTCGTCCTGATGTTCGGCTGGCCGCTCGCGCTTTGGACGCTCTTGATCGTCGCGGCGATCGTCGCAGCCTTGTCGGGCGCCGGCCCGGCCGGCGCGATCGAACTGGCCGCGTGGCATGGCGTGGTGCCGGCCAGCTTCGGGCTTGCCGCCGGCGTCGCGGTGCGCCGCTGGCTGCCGCCGCAGATCTTCGTCTACATACTCGGGCGCGCGTTCTTCGGCACCCTCGTCGCCGCGGTCGCCACCGGTGCGCTCGCGACGCTGCTGCGTCCGCTGCCGCCCGGCACGACCGCATCGACGCTGATGCTGGGCTACTGGCTCACGGCGTGGGGTGAGGCGATCATCACCGGAATGCTGACGGCGATCTTTGTCGCGTACCGGCCGCAGTGGCTCTTCACGTGGTCCGACCGGCGCTACCTGCCGCGGCCACCCGCGGGTCGGTGAGGCGCGGCGGCCGGTCGCCGCGCCCCCAGCATGTCGGGTTTTGCGCGCGGATTGCGACCACTCCTTCGGATCCCAACCTGGAGACTCGTCATGGGTGGAGCTTTGCTGGGATGCGCGCTGCTCACGGTCGCACTCACCGTCAACGCCGCCGGGGAGCGCGCACCAGACCGCCAGGCGGCGGGCCTCTCTGCCGCACAGCAGACGGCGTACGCCCTTGCCGTGGCGTCCTTCCGCGAGCACCACTACGCGGCAGCGTACGGACGCTTCGTGCGGCTCGCCGACGCGGGGCACGCGCCGTCGGCGCAGCTCGCGCTCGTGATGTACCGCAACGGGCCGGCGCTGTTCGGCAGCGAATGGGACGCCACACCGGAGCAGCTCGAGCACTGGAACGCGCTGGTCATCCAGGACGAGCAAGACCGCTAGTCTCAGGAACCTCAGGCCGGAGCAGCGCGGCCGACGAGCGCGCGCGCGTGCGGCGGGCGCTCGTCCATCAGCCATTGCAGCAGGAACGCGGTGGCGCCGATGACGATCAGCGCACCCCAGGCGAAGTCGTAGTTCCCCGTGCGGTCGAACACCACGCCACGCATCCAGGCGCCGAAGAACGATCCCACCTGGTGGCTGAGGAAGACGATGCCGTAGAGCGTGTTGAAGTGCGTGACGCCGAACACGCGGCCGATGATCCCGGTGACGAGCGGAACCACCCCCAGCCAAAGCAGGCCCATTGCCGCCGCGAACACCAGCGTCGTTGCCGGCTCGACCGGTACCAGGAGAAAGGCGACGATGAACAGCGTGCGCAGCAGGTAGATCAGCGCGAGCAGGTGCTTCTGGCTGTAGCGCGCGCTCAGCACCCCGAAGATGTACGTCCTGATCGCGTTGAACAGGCCGATCAGCGCGAGCGCCGTCGCACCCACCCCTGGCGCGACACCGCAGAGCTGCAGGTACGCCGGCAGGTGCGTGGTGATGAAGACGAGCTGGAAGCCGCAGGCGAAGTACGCGAGCGTCATGAAGAGGTAGCCGCGGTGCGCGATCGCTTCGCGTATCGCGTCGCGCAGGCTCGGTGGCGCAGCTGCGGCGCCGCCTGCTCGCGAATCGCAAGCGAAAACACCGCCATCGAAGCGGCCAGGACGGCAAAGGTCACCATCGCGGTCTTCCAGCCGACGTCCGCGATCAGGGTCTGGCCAATCGGCGCGATCACCATCGTGCCGAGCGACCCGGCCGCCGCGACGATGCCGACCGTCTTGCAGCGCTTCGCCTCCGGCGTCGCGCGCGACACCGTACCGATCAGCACCCCGAACCCTGTCCCCGCGGTGCCGATCCCGGCAAGGAATCCGGCGATCTGCAGTCCAGCGGGAAACGCGTTGGCGTACACCATCAGCAGCAGGCCGGCCGCGTAGATGAAAGCGGTGCCGATCAGCACCGGACGCGGCCCGTAGCGGTCGGCAAGCGCGCCGACGAAAGGTTGCGACAAACCCCAGACGATGTTCTGCAGCGCGATCGAAAACCCGAACGTCGCGGCCGAAAAACCGACCTCGACCGTCATGGGGCGCATGAACAGGCCGAGGCTCTGGCGCAGTCCCATGCAGATCGAAATGATGAGGCCGCTCAGGACGAGCAGCACGAACATCGAGCGGCGCGTGGCTGATTCACGCATGGGCAGATTGGACTGCGGTCATGCGACCGGCTCAAACGATTTTCTTGCGGGAGATGCATGCGCGAGACGCATGCTGGCAGTCGCCAGCGTCGGCGCCTCGCGGACGCGTCAGCGCTGCGCCGGGACGGGGCCGAAAACTACGTCAATTTGACGCAAGGCGTTTGAGGCCCTGCGCTGCGAAGTTGTCGCCCTGCGCCGCCGCCAAGTTGTAGAGTCGGCGGGCCTCTGTACGGTCTTTCTCCACTCCGGCGCCGCGCTCGTACATTGCTCCAAGGTTCGCTTGGCCGAGCGAATTGCCTTGGTTGGCAGACTTCCGAAACCACTTCACGGCTTCGGTGTCGCTTTTCACAAGACCCCCGCGGCCTTGCAAATACATGAGGCCGAGCTCCGCTTGCCCCTTGGCATCACCCTGGTCAGCCGCCTTTCGAAACCACTTCACCGCTTCGGTTTCGCTTTTCTCCAGGCCGCCGCGCCCCTGGACGTACATGATGCCGAGGCCCACCTGCGCGGGGCCATAACCCTGGTCCGCCGCCTTGCGATACCACTTTGCCGCTTCAGTGTCGCTTTTCTCCAGGCCGCCACGCCCCTGCCCGTACATCGCGCCGAGGTTTGTCTGACCGACCGGATCACCTTGGTCAGCCGCCTTTCGAAACCACTTCACCGCGTCGGTGTCGCTGTTCTCGAGTCCGCCGCGCCCCAGCAGGTACATGAGGCCCAGGTCGGCTTGTCCGCGCCCTTCACCCTGGTCAGCTGCGCGCCGAAACCACTTCAACGCTTCGGTATCGCTCCTTTCCAAGCCTCCGCGCCCCTGCATGTACATGAGACCAAGGTCCGCCTGACCGAATGCGTCGCCTTGGTCTGCCGACTTGCGAAACAACCTCAACGCCTCCGTATCGCTCCTTTCAAGGCCGCCGCGGCCTTGGACGTACATGGCACCTAGATAGGCCTGACCGCGCGCATCACCCTGATCAGCCGAGTTCCGAAACAACTTCAACGCCTCCGTGTCGCTTGTCTCCAGGCCACCACGCCCAAGTTTGTACATGTTGCCGAGGTACGCCTGACCGCGCGCGCTGCCCTGCGCAGCCGACTTTCGATACCACTTGACCGCCTCCGTGTCGCTCCGCTCCAGGCCGCCACGCCCCAGCTCGTACATGTAGCCGAGCTTCGCTTGCGCGGTTGCCTGGCCTTGCTCAGCTGCCATGCGATACGACTTCACGGCCTCCGTGTCGCTCTTTGCCAACCCGTGTTTGCCAAAGAAGTAGTCGTCACCCTTGGCCAGTTGGGCCGACGGATCGGAAGCCATGCCCTCCTTTGCTGCAGCGGGCTGGGGCGTGACCGCTTGTGCCGTGACTTCCGCCGCTGGATTGGTCGGCTTCTCGTCCTTTGTCGCAGCGGTCGGAGCAACGCTCCCATCCTGCGCGACGGGCGCAGCGGGACCGATCGGAACGCCCTTTTCTGCAACAGGCGACGGCGCGGAACCATGCTCTCGTGTCCTCCAATACGAGGCGCCGAACAGCACTGTGCCGACAAGCAGCAGCACGACCACAACAAGGACCAGACGTCCACCGAGCAGAGCATTGGCTGAAGCGAGGAAGGCGGGCCGGCTCTGAGTTGCCGACTGCACCGCTGCTTCGACGTCGTCTTTGTCCGGTCGACTTTGCTTTCCAGCGGGCGCTGATGGTGCCCGGTCGGAGGACGCGCTCTCGACGTGAGCGCCAGGCACCCGCCCCTGACCTGCCGGGGCTTCATCCATGCGCAGCACGACCGGTTGTTTCGGTTGCGGGGTTGTCGTTCGCTGCGGTTGTACATCGCCGGTCCGCGCAGGCGTCGACACTGGATGCAGCGCCGGATCGCCGCTTGCGCCGGCGGGCGCTTTATCCGGCCCAGGCAAATCGCGGTTGAGACTCTTGCGCAGGAACAGCGTCAGCCGCGCCACTTCCGCGTCAAAGCGGCGGAAGTCCAGCGACAGTCCCTGGCGAGTGGCGAGCGCGCGAAGATCGTCCGGCAGTTCACTCTTGTCGGGCATCTCGACCTCGTCGATCAGAACCGGGATCACCGGTATCTTTCGACGCAGCGCTGCCGAAATCTCGAGGCGAACGAAGTCGTCTTCGCGCTCAATGCGCCGTCGCCCCTGGCGGTCCGTCATCGTCGCCCAGGTGCTATCGATCAGAGCCAGCATGACTCGGCAGCCGTCGAGCTGGCGCTCGAGCACTTCGACCCAGTCCGACCCCATTTCGATGCCTTCGAGGTCGATGAAGACACTGTCGTTGCCGAGTTCTCGACTGAGCCGCTCAAACAGTGCCCGCGCGTCCTTCAGCGCGCCTTGCCGGCGATAACTTATGAACACCTCGGACATACTGGCTCGGAGAGGCAAACGATCTGTGGCGAGGCAGACCTGGGCGCGCCAGTGAACGCCCAATCCAGTCCTTCGTCAAGCGGATCGAACTGGACCGCGGATCAGCATTTCGCAGCGGTCTTAGAACTCATCGGCTCTAACCGGCGATGCGAGCGCCGTGAGCCCGGCCCGTTGTCTTATTAATAGTTCGTTGCGAGGCTGCGCGCAAGTGAATATGCGCCCGAGCCCTTCCACTGTCGGGTGGAGGCTCGCGGGACGCCTCGTGCTCGTTTCCGGCATGAACATCCGATCGAGATCAGCGCCATCGCCGTGATCGCCATATGAGTGGACACAAGCGAGGGAGGGCAAATGTTCGCGGTTGCCGCCTAGTGCGGCCACAACCAGCCGAAGGTTCCCCCGGTCAGGAGGCCGTAAAGCAGCCCGTCCATGGTCGAGCGGATCGTCGTCCCCAACGAGCGCCGGTACCAGATCTTCATCTGCCACAGCGCGAGCGCATGGCCCACGAACGCCGTCGTGCCGACGATCTGGAACACGCGCAGGTACGACGTGCCTGGCGGCAGCGATGCAGCGCCGACATAAGCGGCGAAATAACCGACCACGAGGCAGTACACGAACCAGTAGGCGAGGTACTTGCCCATCGCCATCCGGCCGTTGGGCAGGACCGTGACGACCAGCACCGGCCCCGCCTGCATTTTTTGCTGGAACTCCGGCGTGCGCATCTCCTTCATGTCGCCCGGGCGCGGCACCATGTAGTCGCCCGGTGGGATGTTCAACGGTCGCAGCGCGTCCATCAGGCGCTGCTCCTCGGGAATGCGGCCGTAGTCGCCGTGATGCCAGGGCAGCGCCATGTGGAGCACGAAACTCGCGAAGAAGACGAGCACCGCGGACAGCAGGATCGGCAGCCATAGGGACAGCGCAGTCAGGTTGCTCATGAAGGTCTCCCTGTAGGTTCCTGGTTGCAGCGCTGCGCAGCTTACAAGTCGACCCGTGAAAACACGAAGCGGGCCCACCGGGCCCGCTTCGTTCACTGACAGGCCGCGCGCGAGGCGCGCGTGCAGTCGGGGATCAGCCGGCGTTGTTCATCATGTCGGTGACCGTGAACGTGTAGAGGCGGTCGATGGTGCCGTCATTGCCGTAGTCGACCGCGATCGTCACCGTACCCGGCACGATCGTCACCGTGATGCGGTCGTTCGGGAGCGTGATGCTCCAGATGCCTTGCGTTGGCGTGCCGTCGGCATCGCAGCCGACCGAGCCCTGGGTCGCGAGCGTGACGGCGAACGAGCCGCCCGGCCACGTCCAGGTGAGCGTGGCCGTTCCACTGAAGCTCGTGCTCGTCACCGCGCCATTGGTGGTGACGACGGTGCGCGTCAGGTCGACGTTGCTGTAGGAGAACGAGGTCGTGCGGCCGTTGCGGTTGCTGGTGACGCTGAAATTCGGCGTGACCCACTGTGTCGTGGTGGTCGTGGTGCTGCCCGCCGTCTGGATCGTGCGCGTCAGCGTGGAACTGCCGTTCAACGTCACGTCACCGTGCGGAAGCGTGACCACGACGTTGTTGGTCGCCATGTCGAGCTCGAGGCTGTCGGCGGTCTTGGTCTTCACGAACAGGGTCAGCGAGCCGTTGACGGACGCCGCACCGCTGGCACTGCTGCATGCGTTGTAGGTCAGCGTGTAGTCCTCGCCCTGGTCGAGCTGATGGTTCAGAAGCAGGGATGCGTCGGGCCCGGTCACCTGGTACACGGCGGTGCCACCGCCAGGGCAGGCGATCGTCACGTTGGCGAGTCCAGCCGCAACGACCGTCTCGGCGGTCGAAACGGCCGCGCTCATCGCGGTGACGCTGTCGTTGGGCGTGACAGCGGTGTTGGCGCTCAGGTTCTTGGCGGCATCGCTCGAAACCGAGTTCGACGATGACTGCGAGTTGTCCATCCCTCCTCCGCCGCCGCACGCGGCGAGCAGGGCGACAAGGGAAAGCATCCCGAGCGCGCGGGGCAGGGTGTCGATGGCCCGAAGCTTGATTCGATTCATTGTTTACTCCTCGGCGGCTGCCGGCAGTTGGCGTGACAGAACGGCACCTGGAGTATTCGGCGGCCCCGGCGCAAAAGCGATGGCGGGGCGCGGCGAGATCGTTTCAAGTCGTGACAGAAAGTGGCGGCGGTAACGCCCGGCAATGATCCGGTTTCCCGGTCAGCCCGCGCGGGCCCCGATTGGCAGCGTGACCCGCGCCTCCAGGCCGCCGCCTGCGCGGGCAAGCAGATCGAAACGCCCGCCGTGCAGCCGCGTCACGCGCTCGACGATCGCCAGCCCCAGGCCCGATCCTCCGGGCCCGCTGCGCGCCGCTTCCATCCGCGTGAACGGTTGCTTGAGACGCTCAATCTGAGCGGGCGGGATGCCCGGCCCGCGATCGAGCACGCTCAGTACGAGGGTCTGAGCCGCTTCGCTGGTGCGCACGACGATCTCGCGCCCGGCGTACTCGAGCGCGTTGCGCAGGAGGTTCATGATCAGCCGCTGCATCGCGGTCGGACGCAGCATCAGGAACGACACCTCGCCCAGTTCGAGCGCGATCGGCTGGTGCAGCGGCGCCAGGCTGTCGACGACCGCGGTCACGAGCGTATTCAGGTCGGTCCGGCACTCCGCTTCGTCGTGCCCGTATCGCGCGAAGTCGATGAACTGGTCGATGATGCGGTCGGCGGCTTCGATGTTGCGCTCCATCAGCGCGCGCATGTCGGGTTCGCAGTGCGGGCCGACGTATTCGAGCGCGAAGCGCAGCTTGGTGAGCGGCGTGCGCAGGTCGTGCGAGATGCCGGCGAGCATCACCGCCCGCTCGCGGTCGGCGCGCGCCAGGCTTTCCACCATGTCGTTGAAGCTGCGCGCAAGGGCCGCGAGCTCCTGTGCGCCCTGCTCCGCGAGCGGGCGCGGCGCCTGGCCGGCGGCCATCTGAGCGGTCGCATCGATCAGTCGTCGCAGCGGGCGATTGATGCGCCGCTGGACCAGGTACGCGCCGGCGAAGGCGAGCAGCCCCGCGACCGCCAGCACGGCAAGGATCACCGTCGAAAGGTCCGTCATGAAGAGGCCGGTGGCGAGTCCGAACCATGTCATCTCGCCGTGCACCGGCGTGCCGAGCCAGAGGCGCGGCTGCGGCGCCTGCTGCCAGCGCACCTCGTAGCCCGCCGGAAGCTGGGTCGCGACGTGGCGGCTCAGCAGGCGAAAAGCCAGCCCCCCAGGCCGGTCGCTGCTGCCCTCGGGAGCCGCGCCGCGCACGATGCGCGCCGGGTCGGCGGCATCGAGGGTCGCGGTGTACTGGTCCGCTTCCGCGCGGTCCATCGTGTCGAGCGCCTGGCGCAGCGCCTCCGCGTTCTGGATCGCATGGCGCGCGATGCCGGCGAGGCGCGGCTGCTGTGACGTCACCACGAGTGCCGCCGTGACGCCGATCTGCACCAGGATGATGATTCCCGCGATCAGCAGGACGTTGCGGCCGAACAGGGTGGCCGGCAGCCAGCCGTTGCGCTTCATGCGGTGCCGTCGCCGACGAAGACGTACCCCGTGCCCCAGACCGTCTTGATGTATCGCGGCCTGGCGGGGTCCGGTTCGATCAGACGCCGCAGGCGCAAAACCTGCACGTCGACGCTGCGGTCGGTTGCGTCGTGACCGCGGCCGTGGGCCAGTTCCATCAGGCGTTCACGACTGAGCGGACGGCCGGCGTTGCCGACGAACGCGCGCAGGAGCGCGAACTCGCTCGACGTGAGATCGACCGGCTGCGCGTTGCGGGTGAGCGTGTGCGTCGCCAGGTCGAGCTCGAATTCACCGAAGCGCGCCACGCCGGTACCGGCGCTCACCGGCCGCGCGCCGAGCATCGATTGCCGCCGCAACATCGCCTGGATGCGCGCGAGGAGTTCGCGCGGACTGAACGGCTTCGGCACGTAGTCGTCGGCGCCGATCTCGAGGCCCACGACCCGATCCACCGGATCGCCGCGCGCGGTGAGCATGATGATGGGCAGCGTTTCGCCCTGCGCGCGCAACCGGCGGCAGATCGACAGGCCGTCTTCGCCCGGCAGCATCAGGTCCAGCACCAGCAGGTCGAACGACTCGCGCCCGAGCAGGCGGTCCGCGTGTTCCGCGTCGGCCGCGACGCGCACCTCGAAGCCGTGCTCGCCCAGGTAGCGCAGCAGCAGCGTGCGCAGCTCGTCGTCGTCGTCGAGGACCAGGATTCTTGCCGGCGGACCGCTCATGGGCGGCGATACTACCCACGGCGGCGGGCATCCTGTCGGCGCCGGCGGGCGGAAGATCGTTACCGGGGATTACCTTCCGACTCCAGCCTGCGCTGGGCGTCAATGGGCCGGTCCTTCATGCCACGCAGCAAACGAGATCCCGCACGCAGACCTTCCCCCGAGATCGTCCTGGTCCTGCAAGGCGGCGGCGCGCTCGGCGCCTACCAGGGCGGTGTCTACGAAACGCTGGTCGCACACGAGCACATGCCGGCGTGGGTGGCGGGCACCTCGATCGGCGCCATCAACGGCGCCATCGTGGCGGGCAATCCGCCGCACCGCCGCCTCGAGCGCTTGCGCGAATTCTGGCACCTGGTCGGCCGCGACGATCCGCTCGCGCCGCTTGCTGCCAATCCCCTCGGCGCCTGGCTGCAGCGGTGGTTCGATCCGGTCATCTGGGACACGCTCATGCGCGGCATTCCCGGCTTCTTCGAACCGCGACTGAACGCCCTGCCGGACATCCGACGCGTAGTGCCGACGCGCGAGACCAGCTTCTACGACACCGGCCCGCTGCGCCGGACCCTCGAGCAGCTCGTCGACTTCGACTACCTGAACGCGAAGCACGTCCGCCTGACGGTCTGCGCGGTCGACGTCGATACCGGCGAGCAGGTCCGTTTCGACAGCCACACGCAGCGGCTCGCGCCCGAACACATCATGGCGAGCGGCGCACTGCCGCCGGGCTTCCCGCCGGTGGTGATCGGCGGCAAGGCGTATTGGGACGGCGGCATCTACTCGAACACGCCGGTCGATGTCGTGATGGACGACGCCGAACGGCGCGACATGTTGTGCTTCATGGTCGACCTGTGGGACCCGACCGAGGAGTCGCCGCGCTCGATCAGCGAGGCGCTGATGCGGCAGAAGGACATCCAGTACGCGAGCCGCACGCGCGAGCATCTCGACGATCACCGCACGATGCAGAACCTGCGCCGCGCCGTCGATCTGCTCGCGCAGCGCCTGCCGCCGCAGGAACGCGACCATCCGCTGGTGCGGCGGCTGACCGGCCTCGGTTGCACGCGCAGCGTCGACATCGTGCGCTTGATCATGAAGGCGGCGCCAACCGACGATTTCAACAAGGACATCAATTTCACGCGCGCAAAGATCGCCGAGCGGTGGCAGGCCGGTGCGCGCGATGCCGGGCGGGCGTTCCGCCACAAGAGCTGGCTGACGCCGGTGCCGGCCGACGTGGGCATGGTGATTCACGAGTTGCCGCAGGAAGAGAAGGCCTAGCACGGCTGCGCCGGCTCGACCGCGACGCGTGCACGCCGTCAAGATAGCCTGCGCTGTGGCGGCGCCACGTTCCGTGGTCCCGTGCGCCCTGCTTCGACGTGCGCGCTCCTGCGCGAGTGCGCCGGAGAAACGCCGAACTCCCTCTTGAACGCGCGCGTGAATGCGGCGGTCGATGCGAAACCCGCGGCATCCGCAATCAGCTTGATCGCCTTGTCGGTATGGCGCAGCGCGTCGGCAGCCAGACGCAGCCGCCATTGCGAGAGGTACTGCATCGGGGCCAGGCCGGTGCATCGTACGAAGTGGTCCGTCAGCGCGGTTTTCGATATCCCGATTTGCCGCGCCAGCACGTCGACGGTCCAGGGGTGGTAAGGACGGCCGTAGATCAGGGCCAGGCCGCCGCTCACGTAGCGGTCCCTCAACCCGTGCAGCCACGCGTCCTGCGTGTCCTGCGATTCCACGTAGGCGCGGATGGCATCGACGAACAACAGTTCCGAGAGCTTGCCGAGCACCGCGGCGGCGCCCAGCTGCGCGGCGACTCCCGCGGGCCGCAGGGAACGCGACAAAAGTCCCGCCGCGCCATCCGCCGCCACGGCGCAGTGCATGAGCCCGGGCAGTCGCGCGAACAACTGCTCGGACAGGACTTCGTCACATGCAAAGAACCCGCAGATCAG
Organism: Burkholderiaceae bacterium; assembly: GCA_035502095.1. Taxonomy (GTDB): domain Bacteria; phylum Pseudomonadota; class Gammaproteobacteria; order Burkholderiales; family Burkholderiaceae_F; genus JAKANT01. Next base: position 179,992 of record DATJUX010000025.1, on the reverse strand, counting down.
CCGCGTGCGCGCCCAGTCGCCGCCGTAGCGGACCGCCGCGATCGCGTCGGGGCGCGTGAGCTTGACCACGGCCTGGGTCGTGATCTGCAGCGGCGCCGGCCGCGGCGTGCTCGACAGAACGTGCACATCGCCACGGGGAAACATCACGACCTGGCTCGCCTCGACCCGCAACGGCTCCTGGCCGGCGAGCGTTACAAAACACGCCCCCTCGGTGACCAGGTGGTACGGAATGATCCGGCCCGCACCCGGCGCCAGCCGCGCTGCGATCGCTGCGGGTGGCGGTGTTTCGACGGCCCAGGGCGCGGAGAGCTCGGCGTCGATGAATGCGGTGCCGCTCAGATGGATCACGCGCAGCAGCTCCGAAAGCCCGTCTGCGCTCCCGACGCGCGGTCCGGTCGCGCGATCAATGTTTCCGGCCGCGCGGGTACGGCGCCCTCGTCCCGCGCTTCCTATATTCGTTGCCATGAACGAGGACACGGATTTCGACCTGGCAATCGTGGGAGCGGGCATCGGCGGCGTGATCTGCCTGAAGTATGCCCAAGACGCCGGCTTGAAGGCAGTGCTCCTGGAGCGCCGGGAGCGTGTCGGCGGCGTCTGGCGCGATCTTCCATCGTGGCAGGATATCCAGTTCCGCAGGGAAGACTGGACGCTCGAGGACCTGCCGCTTTGCGGCGTGGACCAGGCGAGCATCCTGAGCAACATCGAAGCCTGGGTCGAACGGTTCGGCCTCGCGCCGTCGATCCGCCTGAATTCACCGGTTGAGAGCGCGCGCTGGGAAAGCCGAGGCTGGGAGGTTCGCGCAGGCACCGACATTTTCCGGGCCACGTACCTCGTCGCGGCGAGCGGCGGACACAACCGCCCGCGCATACCGGATGTCGCGCGCCGCGACTCGAGCGTCGTCGAATTTCACTCGTCCGCGCTGCACAGCCCGCAACTCCTGCGCGGCAAGCGAGTGACCGTGGTGGGTGGCGGTGCGTCCGCGTACGACCTGCTGGATCTCTGCATCGAGCACGAGGCACGCCGCGTCGTATGGGTCTACCCCTCCGCCAAGTGGATGCGTCCGACGTTGCAACCGAAACATCTCGGTGTCGACATGCGACGGCTTTCGCAGTGGCAGATGCTCGGCCTGCCCGTGGCGGTCGTGAACTGGCTGATCAATCGCGACCTGCGCAAGCGCTATGCAAAGGCCGGCGTCGCGCCGATCAAACCCGACGGGGACTTCGATCTGCGGCGTCACCAGTTGATTCCCGGGCGACGCTTGATGCTGCGTCACTTCAATAACATCGAACGCCACGTTGCTGAGGTCCGCTCGATCGCGGGCACGACGATCGGTCTGTCGAACGGCGACGCATTCGATAGCGACGTCCTGCTGTGGGGTACCGGTCATTCGGTCGAACTCGACTATCTGCAGCCGGCAATCCCGCACGGCCTGACCCTGGCTGATCTGAGCCGCCGCTGCTGCTCCGCGTTCCGGTCGACGGACGCGCCCAACCTGTTCCTGCTGGCACCCGGAGTGCTGGAAACGAACACGTCGACGCCGTGGGCGTACGCCCACGCCGCCAGGTCCATCATGTCCCACGTCCACGTCGGGGAGGGCTTCAAGACGCCGCCGCAACGGGACATGATCAATCACTACGACCTCGTGAAGGTGTTCGCGCGCGACGATCGGCGCAGCTATCCGCGCGTTCTCTGGTACGCGAAGTACCTGCGCCTTGCCATGTGGCATCCCAGGTCGCGGCCGATGCCGATGCCGTAGGCGCCGTCGCGGCCGTGCCGGCGTCGCTGCGGCTTGCGCGATTCCACCGCGGGCGCTTGACGCCACCGACAGACCTGTCCATCGTGCGCTCATGGAGATCGACCGCGCAATCACTGCGTACTACGAACGAGGCGATTTGCTCGCGCGCCTGGACAGTGCGCTTGCCGAGGATGGCGCCGATCCCGAGCACCCGAGCGCAGAAGCGCTGGCGCCTTACGATCAGTTTCACGGTCGCGGGATCGAGGCCACGATCGACATGGCTGCGCAGATGCAGGTCGATGCTGCGGACCACCTTCTGGACATCGGCAGCGGCATCGGCGGCCCCGCGCGCTACTTCGCCACCCGTTTCGGTTGCCGCGTGACCGGGCTCGACCTGACGCCCGAGTTCTGTGACGTCGCCCGTGTTCTCACGCGACGGCTCGGACTCGAAGCCAAAGTCGCGTTCGAACTCGGCGATGCGCTCGCGATGCCGTTCGCCGATCGTCAGTTCGACGGTGCGTACTCGATGAACGTTGCGATGAACATCGCGGACAAGCTGGCTTTCTTGCGTGAGATCCGTCGGGTGCTCAAGCCGCGCGGCTGGCTGGTGCTGACTGAAATCGCCCGGGGCAAAGGCGCGGACGTCGAATATCCGACACCCTGGGCGCGCAGCGCGGAAACCAGCTTCCTGGCGACGCCGGAAGAAACCAGTCGTGCTCTCGCGCAGGCGGGTTTCGACGTCGTCGGCCTGCGCAGCACGCTCGACGAAGCACTCGCGTTCGGCGCCCGCTCGCGCGCACGGGTCGCGCAAGGAGAAAAGCCGCCCCATCGCGCCGTCATGCTGATCCACCGCGAAGACGCGGCGCAGGCAATGGCGAATTCCGCGCGCGGCTACGCCGACGGCCGCATCATCCCGATCGAGGTCCTGGCACGAAAAGCGGAGTGATCCGCCGCTGGAGTCGCGGGTTCGCTCAATCCTCCGCGACCGCCTCCAGCGCAATCTGGCGGCGCAGTTCGCGGAAGCGCTCCTGCGGATCGGCACCGAACACCGGGTCGGGCGCGACGGGAACCGCCGCGCGCACGGCCTGCCAATCTTCGGCGTTCAAGTGCTCGGCCGCGCGCCCGAGGATGGCCGCGTCTTCGGTACGGATGTGGTTCTGGTAGTAGACGAGGTAGGTCGCCGCCGCTGTCTCGAGTTGCTCACGCGGGAGGATCTCTCCCCCCAGCACCGCCTCGATCTGCTCCAGCAGCTTCGCACCGGCATTCGCGATGACGCGGTGCTCCTGCTGAAGCCGCGCCACGATCAGCTCGAGGTCGGGACACCGCGGTACCAGCCGCGCGAACGCCACGTCCTCGCGCGGATGGTGAAACCGGTCGGAGTAGTCACGCAGGTACGCCACGATGTCCTGCATCAGCGCGTACTTCGGCTCGCCACCGGCGTGGAACACGTCGACCTGCTTTTGCAGCAACCGCAGCAAGCGAGCAAAGTACTCGTGCTCCTTGCGCCAGGCCTCGATCGGATCGGCCATCGCCTTTGCCCCGCCATCGTCCTTGCATCAGTGGACACGCGACACCCGATCGGGACATTGACCACGATCAAGGCGCGTTGCGGTTCTCGCGTGCAAGCGCGCCGGGCCGATCTCCCCGCCTCCTCTACGACGGGGGCCGGCCGCCGCTGGCCGGGATCGGCGCCGCAATCTTGCCGATCACTTCGGTCGGCCCCGCAGCGAGGCCGAGAGAAACGAGGCGACCACGAAACCCGGCCGCGTCATCGCTGCCCTGGCGCAGGAGCAGGCTGTGTCGGGATGTCAGACTCACGGACTGGACCCTCTCACAACGCCGACTCATGAACGCCGTAATTCTATCGGTGGCGACCTTGCTCTCGACCCTCGGCGGCGGCCTGCTTGCACTGAGGTTCCGCGACCGGCTCCATTTCGTGCTGAGCTTCACCGCGGGCGTGCTCCTCGGCGTGGTGAGCGCCGACATCCTTCCAGAGTTGTTCGCGCTTGCGCACGAACACCGCCTCGATCCGACCAGCGCGATGATCGCCCTCGTCGCAGGCTTCGTGGTCTTTCACAGCCTCGAGAAGTTCGTGCTGATCCACCACGTGCACGAGGGCGACTACTCGGCCCATCGTCATCCGCAGGTTGGCGTCGTCTCCGCGCTGGCGCTCGCCGGGCACAGCTTCATGGACGGCGTGGGCATCGGCCTCGCGTTCCAGGTTTCGCAGTCGGTCGGCATCGCGGTGGCGATCGCGGTGATCGCGCACGATTTCTGCGACGGACTCAACACGGTCGGCCTGATGCTGCTCCATCGCAATACGACGCGCCGCTCGCTGGTGCTGCTGATCGTCGATGCGCTCGCGCCGGTGGCCGGCGCAGCTTCGACCTTGCTCTTCAGCGTCCCGCCGTCGCTGCTGATGCTCTACCTGGGCTTCTTCGCCGGCTTTCTGCTCTACATCGGCGCGTCCGACATCCTGCCCGAGGCACACTCGCAGAGCCGGGGACGAATCACGGGCGTCCTCATAGCGCTCACCTGCCTGGGCGCGGCCTCGATGTTCGTCGTGACCGCCCTGGTCGACTAGTCGCCGGCAACTTGGTCGTCCCGCGGAGTCTCGATGCTGCGCGCGGCTGGAGAAAGCCGGCGCGGTAACGCGGATCGAAAACCACTGATTTATCCGCGCTCATCCGCGCAGATCCGCGTCCGAGGCCCTTTCTTCCCGGTCACTCGATCGATCCGGTCGGCCCGGGATAGCTCACCTCCTCGAGCTTGCCGGTGTCCACGTCGTAGATGAATCCGCGCACCGTGACCGCGTCCGGGCCGCTGGACGGAAGCCAGGGGTGGCTCACGATCGAGGCTATGCCGCGCCGCACGTCCCATTCCAGGCGTTCGATGTTCCGGGTGTCGCGCGGCGCATCGAGCGGTTCGATCTGGCCGCGGAAGGCGTGGAAGGCGCCCGGCGACGCGGCACATTTCGCACAGCTCGTGAACGGGCGCCCTGTTGCCTGCACGAGCATCCGGCTGGCAGCGGGATCGCCTTCCAGCCCCGCCTTGAGCAGATCGTCGGTGAACCCCAGCATGCCGCAGCGGGTGTGATGGATGAGGATGATCTCGCTGGTGTCGAGAAGATGATGGGATATGACAAGGGAGCGAATCGCGTCTTCGGTGATGACACCGCCCGCGTTGCGGATGATGTGCGCATCGCCGGTCTGCAGGCCCAGCAGGTCCTCCACGTCTAGGCGCGCATCCATGCACGCCACGACGGCGATGCGCTTGGAGGGCCTGATCGGCTGCTTGCCCGGATGGGCGGGCTTGTGCAGCGACTCGCCGCGCGCGTAACGGCGGTTGTTCTCCAGGTAACGATCGGTCATCGGATTTGCCATGGTTTCTCCCGGGAATCGTGAAACGCGGAGCGAGTTCGCCGCGCCGGTTCGCAGCCCGCGCGGCGTCCAGTCAGACGCCGGCCAGGCCCGGGCGTTCCCGGTTGCGCGCCGCGCGCCGTCCCACGATTGCGGGCGACCGATCGAGTGGACCGGCCGTCCGAATGTCGGCAGCCCAACGGCCGAATTCGCACTTCAAGAACGGCGGCGCATGGCCGATAAATCGGACAGGCGGATCGACTTCCGATCCGCCTCTCGAAAGAGCCGGCCGCAATGAAGATGTCGTCGCCTTCGTACAAGCTCCTCGCCGAACTCGACCGCTTGCGCGCGACGTTCCCGGTCCGGCTGTGGGCGATCATGATGATCGCTGCCTGCCTGCTCACAGGATTCCTCGGCACCACCGCGGAGCCGGAATCGGCGTTCGTGCTCGACGAACCCACGCCTGCCGCCGAGGCGACGCCGCTGCCGGCGGGCTAGCAGCTGTCATCCCGAGCGTAGCGAGGGATCTCGGCGCGGCGAACGGCCGGGATCCTTCGTCGCCGGCGCTCCTCAGGATGACAAGGCGCCGGCCCTGGCGCTCCTCGGGATGGCAGAGCGGGAAAGCCTGGCGCATTTCAAGATGACCAAGCGCGGTGTGAGTGAGGCGCGTCAATCCGCCAAGGCGCCGGAAAAGATCCGCGACAAAGCCAGGATCGGAACCGCGCCCAGCGCGTCCGCAAAGCATGCGGCTGCCACGCGCGCCCAGCGGGCGCGCGCATGCGGCAACGGCGCGGCGGCCGTGTCATCGACCTCGATCCGCTGCGGCGGTCGCGCCAGCCATAGTGCACCGAACTCGACCTGCGCCTGCGCATTCTGCTGGTACGCGTAGATGCCGAGATGCCGCCGCTGCTCGGCCGGCCCGAGCCCGGCCGACGCGTCGAGCCAGCGACCGAGATCCATCACCGGGACGCAGCGTTCGTTCCAGAAGATGACGTGACGGCAATGCGCCGGCGTCGCCGCCAGCTCGGCGGCCGCCGGATCCAGCATCAGGTGCACCTGCTCGCGCACGCCGACGGCGGCGCGATGGTTGCCCAGCGCGAGCAGCCACCCGGCGGCGCGGCTCATCGGTCCTCCCGCTCGCCCGCAGGCGCGAGGCCCGCGCCGACGTTCACGACGATCGCGAGCGCTCGCGCCGACGTGAGGAGCGCGACACCTGCACCATCCAGCACGCCTTCGACGGGCGTGCCCGCCCGCCGCATCGCCAGGGGCAGCGGATACGCGGTCAGGCCCTGGCGCGCCAGCACCTGCGCTTCGTCGCACAGCACGCCGAACAGCCCGCCTTCCGTGGCGAGCAACGCGCAGATGCGCCGCGCGCGCGGCACGTGACGCAGCGGCTCGAGTTCCTCGTCCAGCGCATAGACGGGCCAGCGACCGGCAGTGGTCGCGATCGCGCCGAGCGCGGGCGGCGGCACGCTGCCGAATTCGACATCGGCGGTGGCTTCGAGCGAGCGCACCACGCGCTGCGACAGCGCCAGCCGGGTGCGACCGAAATGCAGCAACACCAGTTGCGCGCTGTTCGACGGTCCGTCCATGGCGAAATGTGCGTCAGCCTGCGACCGGCGTGGCCGCGGTCAGCCGCTCGACGTGATCGAGCAGCTCGTCGTCCGAAAACGGCTTGGTGAGGTACACATCGACCCCGACCGCCTCGGCCTGGCGGCGGTGCTTCTCGGTCGAGCGCGACGTGATCATGATGATCGGAACGTGGCGCGACGCCTCGCGGCTGCGCACGTGGGTCGTGAACTCCAGGCCGTTCATGCGCGGCATCTCCATGTCGACCAGGATGATGTCCGGCACCTGCTTTTCGATCAGCGCTGCGGCCTCGATGCCGTCGATCGCCGAGCGGACAGCGAAGCCGGCATCGCGCATGAATTGCGCGGCAGCACGCCGGGCCGACAGCGAGTCGTCCACCACGAGCGCCGAGCGCCGATGCTCGACCGGGGAACGCGCGGCCAGGCCGCTCGCGGCTGCGGTCGGGGCGACGCGGCTGACGCGCTGCGGCGCGCGGAGCAATTGCGGCAGGTCGAGCACGGGCGCGATGCTGCCGTCGCCGAGGATCGTCACGCCGACCACGCCCTGCGGCCGCGGCACGTAGCGGCCGAGGTTCTTGACGACGATCTCCTGGCTGTCGAGCACCTCCTGCACGCGCACCGCACGCAGTGCTCCGCTGTCGGCCTGCACCAGCAGCGCGGGGAACCAGTCGCGCTCGTCGTTTTGCGACGAGCGGCCGATCAACGACTCGAGGCGGTGCAGGTCGTAGACCTGTCCCTGGTCCTGGTAGACGAGTCCGTTGCCGAGCGTACGCACCTGATCGCGCGTCACGTAGCGGATGTCGTGTATGCCGTAGCTGGAGATCGCGAGCACCTGGTCGTGGTGCCGGACCAGCAGGCCATGCGTGGTCATCAGCGAGGCAGGCAGGCGCAGCTCGACGGTCAGCCCGCGACCCGGCGCGGCATGCAGCCGCAGCGTGCCCTTCAGCGCCTGCACCCGGCTGTGCACGGCGTCCATGCCGATGCCGCGCCCCGAGACGTGCGTCGCATCGTCGCGCGTCGAGAAGCCGGGCAGCAGGATGAACCGCCCCATCTCTTCGTCTGTGACCGCCTGTCCGGGAGCGAGGTGGCCGCGGCTTTCGGCCTTGGTGCGAATGCGTGCCAGGTCGAGGCCGCCACCGTCGTCGCTCACGCGCACGACGACCGACGTGCCTTCGCGCGCGAAGCCGAGGTCGATGCGTCCCACGGCCGGCTTGTTGCGCGCGGCACGCACCTGCGCGTCCTCGATCCCGTGGTCGACCGCATTGCGCAGCAAATGCATCAGCGGATCGACCAGCCCGTTCAGGACCTGGCTGTCGATGGCGGTGCCCGCTCCGCTGACCTGCAGGTCGACGCGCTTGTCGAGCAGGCGTGCGGTCTGGCGGACGCTGCGCTGAAGGCGCGAGACGACGCTGGAGGCCGGCACCATGCGCGTCTTCATCACGACCTTCTGGTTCTCGATCGCGAGGCGTCCCTGGCCGTCGAGCAGTTCGGCCAGCGCGGCGAGGCGCTGTTCGCCCGCGAGCGAGAGCTCGCGCGAGTCGGTCGCCGCTTCGATCAGGCGCCGCGAGACCGTGTGCAGCTCGTTGTAGTGATCGAACTCGAGCGCATCGAAATCGCCGTCGCGTTGCACCCGCCCGAGCGGCGCAGTGACGCCGCGCACGTCGACCAGCTGCTCCAGTTCGCCGGCGAGTTCCTGCAGCGCGGTGTTCTGCTTGGTCACCGCGCGTGTGTGCTCCACCGACAGGCGCAGCTGCTCCTTGATCTGCGTGTTGGCGATCATCGTTTCGCCGACCAGGCGCAGCAGCTCGTCGACCAGCGTCGCCGCCAGGCGAAGCGTGCTTTCGGCGCCGGCGGGCGGATTCGACTCCGCCGTGCCATGGTGGGCTGCATGCGGCGTCGCGGCGTCCGTCGCCGCGCCGCGTGCCGCATCCGCCGTCTCGGGCGCGGGCGGGGCCGCTTCGTCCTCGTCGGGCAATCCATCCGTGTCGATGCGATTCGCCCAGTCGAGCACGAGCTGCAGTGTCTGCTGCGCGTCCTCCGGCACCGGGCCCACGCCGAGCACGGCCTCGCTCATCGCCTCCAGGCAATCCGCCGCTCCGATCAGCGTCTCCGCGAGGTCGCGCGCGGGCATGCGGCCGTGCCTGGTCAGGGCGATCAGGATATCTTCGACATGGTGCGTCAGGTTGGCGATGCCCTGGACGCCGACCGTGTGGGCCGCGCCCTTGAGCGTGTGCGCGGCGCGCTTGGCCACGTCCAGGTCGAACATCGATGCCGCGCCGGATGCGACCCGCTGCATCGCCGTCGCGAATTCCGCGGTCTGCACCGGCAATTCGGCGAGCAGGCCGTCCAGCAGCTCGGGATTGATGTCGGCCGGCACGGCCAGCGACACCTGCTCGGGCGTGGCCTTCTTCGCGCGCTGCGGTGCCGAGGTATCCGTCACGAGTGCGACGCGCGCCAACGCCTGCTCCAGCAACGCGGCGAAACGCGGCGCAGGCGCCATCCAGGCGCCGCCCTCGTCCAGAGACTCGATCAACGCCGCGGACGCGGAGGGATCCACCGGTGCGGCGAGATAAGCGCGCACGCGCTGCGGAAAATCCGCCAGCCAGGCGTGCTGCGCATCCGACAGCGCGGGTGCGGCGGCGCGGATCCGTCCGGCCACGTGCGCGAGCACGTGGCGCAGTGCGACCAGCCCCGCCACCTCGACCGCGTTGGCGCCGCGCTCGAACACATCGGCGCACGTTTCGACCGCGCTTGCATCGCTGCGCGCCGCGTCGAGATCGGCCCGCATCGCGGCCAGCATCGCGGGAAATTCGTGCGCGAGAAGCGCCAGATGCTCGGGATCGACCTGCTGTCGTTGCGGCAGGTCGGGCTCCACGGCCTCGAGCGCAGGCTCGGGTTGAGGCGCCGCCTCGTACCGCGCCGGAATTTCATCGTGCGGGGGCGGCAGCCCGAGCACGGTGCGCAACGCCGCGGCTTCGCCGTCATCGAGCGGATTCGGCCAACCGTGGTGCTGGAGGCAGGCGACGAGACCGAGTGCAATCTCGAGATCACCGCGGTCCGCCGCATGACTCAGTGCGAGCGCTGCGAAGTCGAGCGCCGGCAGCAGCCAGTCCGGCTGCGTCGCCGTGGCTTCCGCGGCGATCGGGCGCGTCGCCTCGACTCTTTCGAGCAGCAGGCCACACGCGTCCGCCAGTCCGAACGCTTCCGCGCTCTGCGCGGCTTCGACCGCGACGGCGAGCTGTGCACCGTAGTGCGTGAGCGCGGTTGCGCGCCCCTCGGTCGATGCGGACGCGAGTTCGCCCGCCGCGGCGGCCAGGGCGTTCAATGCCGCATCGAGTTCCTCCTGCGGCGACGTCTGCGTCGCTGCGGGCTCCGGCAGCGGCGGCGCGAGGCGTGGAAGTTCCACCGGCGCCGCTACGAGTGGCGCCGGTTCGGCCGCGTACGCAACGACTTCCGGGGCCGGCACGGTAGCCGGCGTCGCGACGCTGCGTTCGGCAGGTTGGTACGCGCTGAGCCGCGTGAGAATGTTCGCGCTGCCGACCGGCGACGGCCGCAGAACCCAGACCGCCTGCTCGGCGAAGACGACGAGCTGCTTCGCCGCGGCCTGCAACGGACCGGGTCCGGCGACGTAGTCGGATACGAGGCGCGGCCAGCGCCGGAGGCTGCTTTCTTCCTCGGGCAGCAGGTCGCGCCGCTTCTGCGCGAGGTATTCCAGGTTCGCGCTCAGCCACTCCGCGGCATGCGCCAGACCGGTCGCGCCGGCCGCACCGGCCTGCGCTCCGAAGCGCACCACTGCCTGCTGCATGGCGCGGCAGCACGCGGCCGCCGCTGCCGCGCGATCGTCGCCCGGCTCGGCGCGTGCGCGTACCAAGCCCTCTTCGAGCGCGGTGATCGCGGCACCCAGCGGCGCGAAACGGTTGTCGAACGTTCCCATCGATGCCCCCCGGCCCGGCGCCGGTTCCGACCGGCGCAGAACCCGCGGCGATCAGGTCGAGGAGAGCTTGAACACACGCACCGTCGCAAGCAGGTTGCGCGCGTATTCCACCAGCAGGTTGGTCTGCTGGCCCTGCTCGGTGAGCTGCTTGCTCGTCTCCTGCGTGCTCTTCTTGATCAGACTGGCGCGTTCGAGCAGTTCGGTCGTCGTGCGCGCCTGCTGCTGCGACTGCTCGGCAATGCGCTGCACCGACGACACGAGTTCGGCGGTCGCCTCCTGGGTCACCTGCATCTGGCGGCCGGCCTGCTCGGCGAGCTTCGAGCCCTCGACCACCTGAGAGATCGCCGAGTTCATCGTGTTGACCGTGTCCGCGGTTTCGACCTGGATGTTGTTGACCAGGGTGGCGATCTGCTGCGTCGACTGACGCGCGCTTTCCGCCAGGCGCTGCACCTCGTCGGCCACCACCGCGAATCCGCGGCCGGCTTCGCCGGCCGACGCGGCGTGCATTGCCGCGTTCAGCGCGAGGATGTGCGTACGTTCCGCGATCGAGTTGATCAGGTTCACCGCCACCGAGATTTCCTGCGAGCGTTCGCCCAGCCGCTTGATCCGCTTTTCCGTCTCGCGGATCGTGTCGCGCGTGCTGTTGATGCCGCCCACTGTGCCGGTCACCGTCTCCAGCGCCTGCTGCGTCGTCTTGATGGCGCGTTCGGCCGAGCTGTTGCAGTGCTGCGCCATGGCCGCGATCTGCGTCATCGTCTCGGAAGCGCGCTCGAGCGATTGCGCCGTCTGCTCGACCTGCTGGCTCTCCAGCGCCGCGGCGCTCATCACCGTGTCGGACTGCGATTTCACCTTCAGCGACGCGGCCGTCACCTCGGCCGAGATGTCGCTCACCTGCTGCAGCACCTTGGCGGTTTCGCCGGTGAGCAGGTTCAACGCGTCGGCCACCGGGCCGGTCACGTCGGCGGTCACCGGCACCTTCACCGTCAGGTCCCTGCGCGAGAGCTGGGCCACCGCCTGCAGCAGCGCAAGCACCGAGTTGTTGAGCGCATCGTTCTCGCGCTTCAGGTTGCCCACGCGCACGTCCATCATCTGGTCGAACGCGGCGCCGAGCTGGCCGATCTCGTCGGTGCGGTTCAGGCGCGCCCGCGCCTCCTCGTCGCCGGCCTCGAGGCGGCGCACGGCATGCAGCAGCGAATCGACCGGCTGCGTGATGCTGCGGATGATCAAGACCGCCACCAGCAGGCCAAGCAGTGCAACCGTGGCGGCGCCGAGCACGAAGAACCGCTGCGCGCGCACGAGGTCGGCCGCGTTGTGTTCCAGTCGTTTCGTCACCAGTTCCGCCTTGGTCGCCGCGGCACGCACCGCTTCACGCGGCTTCGACACGTCGGCCAGGTACTGCGCGGGATCGACGGTCGGGACCTCCCTGCCGAGGATCTCGCGGCGGACCAGGTTCAGCGCGGAGTTGGTGTTCTGGATGATTTCGGCGATCAGCGCGTCGCCGCTCTCGCGCATGTCGGGTGAGGCGCGTGTCACCAGCTGGGCCTGGCTCACGTAGCGGTCCAGCGCCTCCTGCACGTCTTTCACCGTCTCGGCGAAGTGCGCGCGGTCGGTGGTGGAGAAGGCAGCGCGCAGCTGCGCTTCCATCGCCTGTGCCGAAGAGGGCGCGTTGCCGCGCACGCGCGCGAGGTCGCGCAGGCGGGACACGATCGGGCTGCGCAGCTGGCCAAGGCTTTCACTGAGCGCCGGCAGTTCCACCAGCGAAGCGCGGATCTGGTGGCTGTTTTCGAAGTCGTCGTCGAGGTCGAGCCGGTAACGCGTGATGAATTCGTCCTTGATCTGCAGCAGGTCGCGCACCGCGGTCACCTGGGCATCCGATGCGCCGCGCTGGTCGATCTTGCGGCCGGCGATCCTGTCGCGCAGTGCGGCCCAGTCGCGCTTGAACGACTGCCAGCGCTCCGTGATGCGCTCTTCCTTCGCCGCCAGGACCATCGGCTCGACCTTGGCGATCGCCGCCGAGACGGTGGCATCGAGCTTGACCACCGCGGCCTCCTGCTTGTCGTCGCCGAGCAGGAAGTAGGACGAGGCGCCGCGGAAGTCCTGGATCGCTGCGATCAGCTCCAGCGTCGCCGTCACCGGCTGCAGGCCCGCCTGCTCGGTGCGGATCGCGTCGATGTCGCTCTGGTTGCGCTGGTAGATCGCGTAGAGCGGCGCCGCCGCCATCGCCACGGCGAGCACGCCGATGAACGAGAACTTGTGTGGCAGCTTGAGTTTGCGGAGAAATCCGGGTTCCAGTTTCATGGGGCAGCTCCAGGACGAGCTTCGTCGATGCGGCGGTCAGGTCGCCGCCAGGCTTGTCAAAAATCCAACGTGATCGAATTCGAGCCAGACGGCGTCGCTGGTTGCCACCGCCTGGCGGGTGAACGGTGCGAGCCGCGCGGGCAACGCACCGGGAGGATCGACCGGCCGGCCTTGCGGCACGACGCGCGGCAGCCCGTCGATCAGCAGGCCGGCCGCGTGCTCGCCCTTGTCCAGGACGAGCACCATCGATTTTTGCGACTCGTTGTTGCGCGGAAGCTCGAGCGCCGCGCACAGATCGAATACGGGCACCGGGTTGCCGCGCAGGTTCATCACCCCGGCGAGCCAGCGCGGCGCATTCGGCAGCGCGGCGATCCCGCGCGCTTCGACCACCTCCGAGCCGGTACCGGGCTTGATGAGGAGTCCGAGCGAGCTGACGCGAAAACCGTAGCGCGCGACCTCGTCGTCGCGCACCTGCACCGGGCCGAGCAGCGCACCTGCCGGCGGCGCAAAGCGCGTGAGCGCTTCGCTTGGCGCCAGCAGGTCGGGCTCGTCGAGCGCGGCCTGCGTCTGCATGTCAACCGCGGCGCTTACGCGGCCGCGACCTTCAGCTGCTCGACGATCTGCTCGGGCCGCGCGGGCTTGACGATGTAGCCGCGCGCGCCCTGCAACTGGCCCCACACCTGGTCGGCCTTCTGGCCCTTGCTGGTGACGAAGACGACCGGGATGTGCTTGGTTGCGGGATCGGCGGCGAGTTGCCGGCAGGCTTCGTAGCCGTCCATGTCCGGCATCACGATGTCGAGAAAGACGATGGCCGGCTTCTCGGCCTTGGCCTTGGCGACCGCCTCGACGCCACCGCTCGCGGTAAGCACGAAGCAGCCCATGTCGGCCAGGATGGTCTTGAGGCTGTTCAGGTCGACGGTCGAGTCGTCGACGACAAGTACTTTCTTGCTCATGCGAATTTCTCCCCGGACGGATTGGACAGAGGGTTTCAGGCGGCCATGGGGCGCACCTGGGCGACCTTGAGTTCGCCAGCCGGAGCGGCGGCGAGATATTTGTTGAGCACGGCTTCGAAGTCGGCCTGGCTGGCCGGCTTGACGAGATAGCTGTCGCATCCCGCGAGCGAACCACGCAGGCGATCGAACGGCGACGACCTGCTGGTGAGCATCACGACCGGCGTGCGCTTGCCGAGACCTTTCTTGATCGCCTTGCACACCTGGTAGCCGTCGGTTCCAGGCAGCACGACGTCGAGCAGGACCAGGTCGAACTCGCGCTGCGCGATGGCGTCGAGCGCATGTTCGCCGGTGGCGACCAAGGTCGCCTCGACGTCACGCCCGCGCAGGACGAGCTCGAGCTGCTTGCGCACGGTGGGACTGTCGTCGACCACCAGCACGGCCTGCCGCAAACGTGGCGCCCCCGACGGCGCCCGCTGCGGGCCCGGCGCCGGCGCACCGACGCCCGGTGCGATCGGCATCAGCGTGCGCGGACCGTAGCGCTCCGCGTTCATGGCGACTTCGTCCAGGGCCGCGAGCAGGCGCGAGGCCAGCAGCGGCCGGCGCAGCACCTTGGCCGCGATGATCTTGCCTTGGGTGTCGATCGCGAGCACCGGGCGCGCCTGCATCGGATCGCAGCCGCGCCAGCGGTCGACCGCCTCCTGCGAATCGACATCGACGAGAAACAGGTCCGCCGTCGAGCCATCCGCGGCGAGATCGAACCCCACGGCGCGGCTCGAATGGCTGCTCAGCACGCTGATGCTGCTCAGGACACTCTGCTCGTTCGGCTTGAGCCCGAACGCGGCTACCCGCAAGACACGCTTTCCCATCGATGTTCCGCTCCGCTGTCCGGATCCGGGCAGGGACGCCCACGTCCGGACTACCGTTCTATCTACGGCTTCTAGGCGGAATCCCTTAGTTGGGAATTGGTGCAGGTTCGGCCGCTAATTCCGTCGCGCGGCGTCTTCGCACGAAGGAATCTGAACGGAAGCTGAATGTCTGCCGTGGATGCGGCGCGAAAACGTGGCGCCACCTTGTCGGGACATCCGCGCAACGCGCGGCAGAAAACCGGACGCGGATTACGCGGATTTGCGCGGATCGAAAATGACCGTTTTATCCGCGCTCGTCGGCGCAAATGCGCGTCAGGGGCCCTTCCCTTTGAAGGGCGCCCGCTATCCCTTGACCGCCCCGGCGGTCAGGCCGGATACGATGCGACGCTGGAAGATCAGCACCAGCAGCACCACCGGCACGGTGACGATGACCGATGCCGCCATGATGTTGCCCCACGGCAGCTCGTGCTGGCTCGACCCGGTGATGAGCGCGATCGCCACCGGGACCGTGCGCTGCGTGTTGGTGAGCGTGAACGTCAGCGCAAACAGGAACTCGTTCCACGCCGCGATGAACGCCAGCAGGCCCGTGGTCACCAGCGCCGGCCAGAGCAGCGGCATGAACACCCGGGTGATGATGGTCCACGGCGTGGCACCGTCCATGACCGCCGCCTCCTCGAGCTCCTTCGGCAGGCCCTTCATGAACGTCGTCAGCACCCAGACCGTGAACGGGATCGTGAAGATCATGTACGACAGCGTCAGGCTGAGCAGGTTGTTGTAAAGGCCGAATCCGCGCACCAGCTCGAACATCCCCGACAACACCGCGACCTGCGGAAACATCGACACCGCCAGGATCATCAGCAGAAGCATGCCGCGGCCGCGGAACTGCACGCGCCCGAGCGCATAAGCGGCGGTGACGCCGAGCAGCAGCGACAGGCTGACTACCGAGACCGACACCAGCAGCGAATTGAAGATGTTCTTCGCGAACGGCTGCTCGCGGAACACCGAGACGTAGTTGTCCCATGTGAAGACGGAGGGCAGGTACTCCACCATGAAGAGCCGCGACGGCGGCTTCAGCGACGAGACGATGGCGTAATAAAAGGGGAACACCGCGTAGAAGATGATCACCGCGACCAGCAGGTACAGCCCGCCCACGCTCAAGATTCGCTTCATGGCTAATCCTTCTCGAGCTGGATGCGCCCGGCGACCATGTACAGCACGATGCACACACCCACGGTCAGGAAGAGCAGGGTGGATGCAGCCGATCCGTACCCCACCTCCTGGAAGTCCACCAGTTGCTGGCGTGCATACACCGACATCGACATGGTGTCCTTGCTGTTCGACGTCAGCACGTAGATCAGATCGAAGATGCGCAATGCGTCGAGTGCGCGGAAGATCACGGCGACCATGACCGCCGGCCGGACCAGCGGCAGCGTGACCTTGAAGAACACCTTGACCGGGTTGATGCCGTCGACCTTCGCTGCTTCGTAGCAGTCCGACGGCAGCATCTGCAGGCCCGCAAGAATGAGCAGCGCCATGAACGGCGTCGTCTTCCAGACGTCGACCATGATCACCGAGATCATGGACAGGCTCGGATTGGCGGTCCACGCCAGGGGATGCGAAATCAGTCCGAGGGTCATCAGGGCATCGTTGACGATCCCGAACTGGTCATTGAGCATCCAGCTCCACATCTTGGCGGAAACGATGGTCGGAACCGCCCACGGGATTAGGACCGCGGTGCGCACGAGACCGCGGCCCTTGAACGATCCGTTGAGCACCAGCGCGATGACCATGCCGAAGATGGTCTCCAGCGTGACCGAGACCACCGTGAACCAGACCGTGTTCCAGACCGCGCGCCACCAGTCGGGATCGACGAGCAGCCCGGTCCATTTCTCGTCGTAGTGGGCGACGTAGTTATCGAGGCCGACGAACTTCCACGACGAGAGGTCCGCAAGATTGGCATCGGTAAAGCCGAACCAGATGGTGCGCACCAGCGGCCATCCGGCCACCAGCAGGAGGAGGAACAGCATCGGCGCCAGGAACATCCAGGCCGATCCGATCCGAGAGCGTGTCAGTTCTGATTGCTCGGCCATCGTGATGCTCCGCTGAGAACAGCGCCTCCCGTGCCACCCCGAGCCGATGCGAGGGATCTCAGGCTTGCGCGGCCCGGGATCCCTCGGCTACGCCTCGGGACGACAAAACTCCACTACCTCTCTCCCGGTGTCATTCCGCGCGGCCGCGAGGAACCTCGACCCTTGCATGGGCGAGTCCCCCTGGGGCCACGCCACGGATGACACCGCCGTACCTACCACTTGCCGCCGCGGCTCATGCGGGTGAGTTTCTCGTCGAGCGTCTTGAGTGCCGCCGCCGGCTCGGCCTGGCCACCCAGGACGGAGCTCACGCTGTTCCAGAACTCCGAGCTCACCTGGTTGTACTTGCTGCCCGTCGGGGTCGAAGGACGCGGCACCGCGTTGACGAACGTCTCGTACAGCGAACCGAAGAACGGCACGGCGGCAAGCACCTCCTTGTCCTTGTAGAGACTGCCGATGGTCGGGTTGTAGGAGGCCTCGATGGCGCGCCGCTTCTGCTCGGCGGTACTGGTGAGGTACATGACCAGGTCTGCGGCCTCTTTCTGGTTCTTGGAGTACTTCGACACGGCGAGTTGCCAGCCGCCGAGCGTCGCCGCGTTGCGGCCGCTGGCGCCGCCCTTGGGCAATGCGATCACACCCACCTTGTCCTTGATCGGGCTGTCGGCACCTTGGGCAAGATTCCACGCGTACGGCCAGTTGCGCATGAACACCGCGTTGCCCGACTGGAACACGCCGCGCGCTTCTTCTTCGCCGTAGTTCAGGACGCCCTTCGGCGTGATCGTGTTCACCCAACCCGCCGCCGTCTTCAGCGCGGCCGCCGCGTTGGGATTGTTGATCGTCACCTTGCCGGATGGATCGACGATCGTCCCCCCGTTGTAACTGGCGACCCATTCGAGCGCGTCACAGGTGAGGCCTTCGTAGGCGCGGCCCTGCCAGACGAAGCCCCACATCTTGTCGTTGCCGGCCTTGCGCTCGCCGTCCATGACCTTCTTGGCGGTCGCGGTCAGCTCCTCCCAGGTCGTCGGCGGCTTGGCGCCGTATTTCTCCAGCAGGTCCTTGCGGTAGTACAGGACGCCGGCGTCGGTGAACCACGGCATCCCGACCAGCTTGCCGCCGACCGTATTGTTCTTGATGATCGGCTGGAAATGCTCGCCGACCGCGCTGCCGGCGGCCTTTGAAAGATCGATGAAGTGGTTGGCGAGAATGCCGGGCCAGATGACATCGATCTGGAACACGTCGATGTCGGAGGCGCCGGCGGCGAGCAGCTGCTGGTAGAGGGCAAGCCGCTCGGTGGTGGAATCCGGCGTGGAGACGAGTGTCACCGTGTTGCCGGTCTTCTTGGCCCACGCTTCGGCGCCCGTCTTGCACATCTCCAGTTCCTTGCCGACGGCACCGCACGAGATCGATATGGTCGCGGCATGGGCAAGGCCGATCGTCATCAGCGTTGCGGACAGACCCCCCGCGATCAACGCGGCGTACTTACGAAGACTCATTGCTTTCTCCTTGTCTTGGCGCAGCGTTGATCCGCGCCGTTTCGCTCCGAGCGTCGGTTTCTGCGTCGTCCGCAGTCCTGACTCCGTTCTTCTTGTATCCGTTCGCTGCTTGCGTGTTCAGTGCTTCACGGCTCCCTGTGCCAGGGCATCGCCCACGCGGCGGAAAGCAATGCCCGCTTCGTTGAAAAGGTGCGCCGACTGTTCGGCGAACGTCAGGCGCAGCGACTGCCCGTTTCTGACCAGGGTTTGCGGATCGAGCCGCGCGTTGAGCAACCCTTCCTTGGTGCCTGGTGCCTCGACGTACGCGTAGGTTTCGTCGCCGAGTTGCTCCATCACCGTGACCAGGCCGCCGATGCCCGCGCCGGGCGTATCCGACACCTGGAAGTGCTCCGGACGGATCCCGAGGACGACTTTGTCGCCGGGCTTGGCGGCCGTCGCATCGACGGCGACACGAATGTCGGCGCAGTCCGGCACCGAGATGACCGCGGCGTCCGCTCCGGCACGCACCAGGCGTGCATCGATGAAATTCATCTTCGGCGACCCGATGAACCCGGCGACGAAGAGATTGCGCGGATAGTGATACAGCTCCAGCGGCGCGCCGACCTGCTCGACGTTGCCCTTGTTGAGCACCACGATCTTGTCGGCCAGCGTCATCGCCTCGACCTGGTCGTGCGTGACGTAGACCATGGTCGCGTGCATGCTGTCGTGCAGCTTGGCGATCTCGATGCGCATCTGCACGCGCAATGCCGCATCGAGGTTGGAGAGCGGCTCGTCGAACAGGAACACCTTCGGCTTGCGCACGATGGCGCGCCCGATGGCCACGCGCTGGCGCTGGCCGCCGGACAGTTCCTTCGGCAGGCGCTGAAGCAGTTGATCCAGCTGCAGGATCTGCGCTGCGTGCAGCACCCGGGTCCTGACCTCGTCCTTGTCCTCCTTCGCCAGCGTGAGCCCGAACGCCATGTTCTCGTACACGGTCATGTGCGGGTACAGCGCGTAGGACTGGAAGACCATCCCGACGTGGCGCTTCGCCGGCGCCAGCGCGTTGGCGCGCACGCCGTCCATCATGAGGTCGCCGGACGTGATGTCCTCCAGGCCGGCGATCATGCGCAGCAGCGTCGACTTGCCGCAGCCCGAGGGGCCGACGAAGACGACGAATTCGCCGCTCTCGATCTGCAGGTCGACGCCGCGAATGATCTGCACGGGCCCGAAGGCCTTCGTGACCTTGCGCATTTCAACTGCAGCCATGCCTGTCTCCGTCGTTGTTCTGTCTTCTAGCCCTAACTATATGCCGCGCCGGGGCGCGGCACGCCGCTGCACCCCTTACCGTTTCACGCTGCCGAAGAAGGCCCCATACGCCGGCACCTCGATCGACCCCGTCGCCCGCACCGGTTCGAAGCCGTGCCCGCCCAGCGGTGCGACGTCCCAGTCGCGCGGAAGCGCTACGGCGAAAGCGCGCGCCGACAGGTTGAAGGCGGCAAGGATGCGTTCCTCGCCGTCCTCGCGCACGAGCGCCAGGCCGTTGTCCGGAGCGTCGATGAAGCGGATGCTGCCGCGGCGCAACGCCGGATGGCGGCGCCGCCAATCGAGGAAACGACGGAACGCGTTCAGGACCGAATCGGGCGCGCTGTCCTGCACGTCCACCGCACGTTCGCGGTGCGCCTCGGCGACGGGAAGCCACGCCGCCTTCTCCGAGAACCCGGCGAATCGCCCGCTCGCGGTCCAGGGCATGGGCGTCCGGCACCCGTCGCGGCCCTTGAACTCCGGCCAGAAGGTGATGCCAAACGGGTCCTGCAACTGCTCGAACGGCACGTCGGCCTCGGTCAGAGCCAGTTCCTCGCCCTGATAGATGCAGATGCTGCCGCGCAGGCTGCCGAGCAGCGCGACCAGCACCTTGGCGAGCGCCGGCGGCGCATCCGTGCCGCCCCAGCGCGTCAGGACGCGCGTCACGTCGTGGTTTCCGAGCGACCAGCACGGCCAGCCGTCGCCGATGCGCGCCTCCAGGCCCTCGATCGTCGTGCGAATGTGCTCCGCGCTGAACGTCGACGAGAGCAGGTTGAAGATGTAGGCCATGTGCAGGCGATTGGTTCCGCCCGTGTACTCGGCCATCGTGCCGAACGGATCGTCCGAGGCGACCTCGCCCACGCTCGTGGTTGCCGGATAACGATCGAGCAATGCACGCAACCGACCTAGAAACGCGAGGTTCTCCGGCTGCGTCTTGTCGTACCGGTGTTCCTGGAACGCATACGGGTTGACGTCGGAGATCGCGCCGTCGGTGCGCGGGCGGTCGCCCCACGGCGGGTTGTCGCGCAGCTTCGCGTCGTGAAAGTAGAAGTTCACGACGTCGAGCCGGAAGCCGTCGACGCCGCGGTCGAGCCAGAACCGCGCCGTGTCGAGAACCTTGTCCTGCACGTGCGGGTTGTGGAAATTGAGGTCGGGCTGGCTGGTGAGGAAGTTGTGCAGGTAATACTGGCGCCGCCGGGTTTCCCACTGCCAGGCCGAGCCGCCGAAGATCGACAACCAGTTGTTCGGCGGCGTGCCGTCGCGCTTGGCGTCGGCCCATACATACCAGTCGGCCCTGGCGTTGTCGCGGCTCGACCGGCTTTCCTTGAACCACGGATGCTGGTCCGACGTGTGGCTGTAAACCTGGTCGATCAGCACCTTCAGTCCGAGTTCGTGCGCGCGCCGGACCAGCCGGTCGAAGTCCTGCAAGGTGCCGAAGATGGGATCGACATCGCAGTAGTCGGAGATGTCGTAGCCGAAATCCTTCATCGGCGACTTGAAGAAGGGCGACAGCCAGACGCCATCGACACCGAGCCGGGCCACGTAGTCGAGCTTGGCCGCGATGCCCGCCAGATCACCGACGCCGTCGCCGTTGCTGTCGGCGAAGCTGCGGGGATAGATCTGGTAAATCGCCGCCCCACGCCACCAGGAAGCGCCGGCATTGTTCTTGTGGTTTTCGTCTGACATCTTCGCGCCGCGCTCGGGACCGTCGTGGGGCGGTTTTGGGCGAGGTTGCGGTTATAGCCGGGTTGCGGTCGGATTTCGATGCCTTGTGAACGGGCCGTTGCGGCGACGACGCGAAATTGTTGCGGCGCCGCCTGCATCCCGCGCCCGCCAACGGGAGCGCGCCGCCGATCGATACGGAATTGCGCAAATCTAGCCGGGGCTGTCCGTGCCGCAACCCGCGCCTCGAGCGCTCGCTAGACGACCTCGACCGTCACCTGCTTGCGCAGCCAGGCGGGCGCGGCATCGGAGATGACGCGGTCGATCTCGGCCAGCGCGCAGACAGCATGCGGAGCCACGGCGTCGAGCTTGCTCGCGTCGGAGAGCACGATGCGCTGCGCGGCGCCGTCGATCATCGCCCGCTTGAGCGCCATGTCGCCGGCTTCGTTGGCGGTGATGCCCATCCGTCGGTGCAGGGCGCAGGCGCCGAGAAACGCGATGTCGGCACGATGCGCCCGCAGCGTCGCGAGCGCCTGCGCTCCCTCGAAGATGCGCGACTCGGGCATCCACGCGCCGCCGGCAAGAACGAGATGCACCTGGCGGTCGTCGAGCAGGGCCGTGGCCACGTCCAATGACGTCGTGACCACGGTCAGCGGCCGCGGCGCGCCGGCAGCGCGCAATTCCTGCGCGAGTGCGTGCGTCGTGGTGCCGCCGTCGATGAACAGCGTCTGGTGCGGCCGTACGTGGGCGGCGCCCGCCTGCGCGATGGCGCGCTTGGCCTGCGCCCGCACGCCGGCACGTTCGGCGGCGGGGATGACGGCCGCATGCAGCGCGACCGCGCCGCCGTGGGTCTTCTGCACCAGGCCGTGCGACGCCAGCAGGCGCAGGTCGCGCCGGATCGTGTCCTCCGATACGTCGTAGTGCGCGGCGAGTGCCGCCACCTCGACGCGGCCGCTTTCGCGCAGCGTCTGTGCGATCTCGCGCTGGCGCTCCTGCGCGAAGCGCGGAATCGCCGTCGCCCGCGCGGCAGGTGGACTGGATGGTCGCGCCATGGTTTTTCCGATATTTGCACGAATTTGCCGATTCAAGCACAATTGCGCCGACCAAGCCAGCTTTACCCGCCGCCCGCCATGCAGAGCGTCCGCCCGATCCCCCACCCCGCTTCCGCCGCCGCCCGCGCGGCGCGAGGGGCATGAACGCCGCCGTGCTGGCCCTGGGCCGCAACCCCGCCGCGCGCCTGCGCGCCGCGCGCTGGGCCACGCGCATGCAGTTCCTCGCGCTCGGCTTCAGCGCCGGCGTCTGGGGCGTGCACATCCCCACGGTCAAGGCGCATTACGGCCTCAGCGAGGGCACGCTGTCGATCGCGCTGCTTGCGGTGGCGGTGGGCGCCGTGATGTGCCTGTCGTGGGCGGGCCGGCTGGTTTCCCGCTTCAGTGCGCGGCTGGTCGTGCTCGTCGCCGGGCTGGTGCTCTGCGCGGCGCTGGCCCTCGTGGTCCACGGCACCACGCTGCTCGCACTACTCCCGCTGATGTGGATCTTCGGCGGTGCGAGCGGACTGTTCGATGTGTCGATCAACGCGGAAGGAACGGTGCTCGAGGAGCACAGCGACAAGAAGGTGATGAGCAACTTCCACGGTATGTTCAGCGTCGGCGGCATGAGCGGCGCAGGCGTGGGCGCGCTCCTGATCGCCGCCGACGTGCCGCCCGCCTGGCAACTCGCCGGCCTCGGCGTCCTGCTGGCGGCGCTGATCGCGTGCGCAAGCGTGTTCATGCTGCCGGTACACCCGCAGCATCCCGAACACCGGTCCGGCTATCGCCTGCCGCGCGGCACCCTGGCCCTCCTGGGCATGCTCGCGGCCGTCGGCCTGCTGGCCGAAGGCGCCATGTACGACTGGAGCGTGCTGTACATGCAGACGCAGACCGCGGCGCCACCGGCGCTGGCGGCGCTCGGATACGCGAGCTTCTCGGCGGCGATGGCGGCGACGCGGTTCACCGGCGATGCGCTGAGGACACGCGTCAGCGCGCGACGCTTGCTTGCCGCAAGCACGCTGCTGGCCGCGGTGGCGATGGCGGCGGCTCTGCTCGCGCGCAATCCGGTCGTCGCGCTGATCGGCTTCGCGCTGGTCGGCATCGGTTTCGCCAACGTGGTGCCGATCCTCTTCATCGGCGCCACCAAGGTGCCCGGCGTCTCGCCCGCCGCGGCAATCGCCACCGTGTCGTCGGTCGGCTACCTCGGTTTCGTCCTCGGGCCGCCGCTGGTTGGAAGCATCGCGCACGCGATGTCGCTCGGCTGGGCCCTTGGCGTGGTGGTCATCGGCGCGCTGCTGCTGGCGTGGGGTGCGAGGCGGCTGCCGACGTGACGGCGACGCAGCCTGCAGGTGAATAGAGAGTAGGGAGTAGAGAGCGAAGGGCCTTTCGACGCGGATTTCCGCGGATGAATACGGACTAGCGCAGGCAGGACTTCAAGAGGCCGGCGACCGAGAAGAGCTCACTTGGATCTCCCGTCTCGGTCAACAGCGCCTGAAGCTGCTGGCGCACGTACCCGCCGGCGGCGGCGCGGCGCGCCAGGAACCCGAGGACGGCTGGGTAGGCGAGCCATCCTTGCGCGATCTTGTATGCGCGAAACCGCTCGGCAAAATCCGACCGGATGCACGCTGCGTAGGTGCGCGCCGCGTCGATCGCCGCCTGCGTGTCGCGCGGTGCGCGCGCGGCGATCTCGCCTGCGACGATCCCGCTCGCGATCGCCTTGCCGATTCCTTCGCCGCTGAATGAATACGTCGTTCCGGCTGCCTCGCCGATGACGAGCAGACCGGGTCGGCTGAGATGCGCGCCCGCCAGCGCCGTGCGCAGCGGCGCGCCGCGCAGGTCGGTGAGAGGCGTCGCGACCGCCAGCAGCGCGCGCGCCGGTGCAAACGTCTGCACGAAACGGTCGAACAGACGGCGGATGTTCGTGGTGGGCGGCCGCGCCTTCGTGTCGTCGAAATAACCGACGCCGACATTGAACACGCCGTCCGGGCCCGGAAACAGCCAGCCGTAGCCGGGGCAGACGTGGCGGTCGTACGAGATGCAAAGATGGTCGTGCTCGACGGCGAAGCGTTGCGGTGCGCGTACGTAAACGCGCGCGGCGATCGCGCTGGCGGGTCTTCTTTCGCACACGCCGAACTTCAGCAGCGGTCCGGCCGCCGCGCCGGTGGCAAGCAGCGTGAGACGCGCCCGCACGGTGATCGGCGCACCGCCGGCCGCGGGTTCGAACGTGGCGCCCGCGATCACCCCATCGCGGTCCAGCGCCTGCGCGAGTGCGCAGGGCGCGAGGAACGTCGCGCCGGCCTGCTCGGCGCCTTCACGCATCAGCTCGTCGAGCCGGCTGCGCGGCAGGCATCCCATCTGGGCGTACAGCTCGACGCAGCGCCCGTTCGGCGCGTAGATGCGCAGCGACCCCAGCGGGCGCGCCTCCGCCAGCACACGCGCATTCAGCCCGAGCCGTGCGAGCGCTTCGAGCGCATCGGGGATCAGCGCATCGCCGCACACCTTGTCGCGCGGGAACCGATGCCGGTCGACCAACACGACGCGAGATCCGAGTTGCGCCGCCGTGCGTGCGGCCGCGGAGCCCGCGGGCCCGGCGCCGATCACCAGCACGTCGGTTTCGAGGAAGGACACGATCGCTCGCCACGACCGGGCAACGAAGAAAGCTTAACGACGAAATCCGATTGGCGCGGCCGCGGACGACAACGTCGTGGCAGGGCCGGGAACCGGTGGCGGAAGAGGCCGCGGATCCGCGCGATCGGCATCTGGTTTTCCCGCCGTGCGCAACATCGGATCTCCCGTTCCCCACACGACACAGCGTCAAGATGCCCCGACAAATCCTTCGAGCACGTTGACCACGTTCACGCCGATCTCGGCGACCGCATAGCCGCCCTCCATCACGAACACGGTCGGCAGTCCCGCCCGCGCAATCGATTCACCGACTCGCAGGTAGTCGGCGCTTTTCAGCCTGAAGCCCGAGATGGGATCGCCCTCGAACGTATCGACGCCCAGCGCGACCACGAGCCCATCGGCACCGAAGCTCGCGATGGCGTCGAGCGCCTGCTGCAGTGCCTGCCCCCACTTTGCGAATCCGGTTCCTCTGTCGAGCGGCAGGTTCAGGTTGAACCCGAGGCCCGGACCGTGCCCGAATTCGTTGGCATGACCGAGGAAGAACGGATATTCAGTGACCGGATCGCCGTGGATCGAAACGGTGAACACGTCCGCACGCTCGTAGAAAATGCTCTGCGTGCCATTGCCATGGTGATAGTCGACGTCGAGCACGGCCACGCGTAGCAGGCCGGCGTCGCGCAGCGACTGGGCCGCGAGCGCGGCGTTGTTGAGGAAGCAATAGCCGCCGAAGAAATCGCTCCCGGCATGATGGCCCGGCGGACGGGTCAAGGCCATCGCTGCGCGCGCACCGCCGGCAACCGCGCGCGCGGCATCGATGGCGCATGCGGCGCCGGTGCGCGCCGCCTCCCACGTACCGGCGGTCAGCGGCGAGCCGGCGTCGAAAGAAAACAGGCCGACCCGCGCGGCGAAGTTGGAAGGCGCGATGTCGTGGCGGAAGCCTCGAATCGGCCACACGGACGGCAGCACGTCGAGCTGCTCGTTGGCCGGATCGAGCGCGACCCATTCGTTCCACGCGCTTGCGAGGAATGCCACGTACCGAACGCTGTGCACGCGCCGGATCAAATCGAGGTCGGGTCGGCCGGGAGCGCGTAGCTCTCCGACGGGGCGACGCCGCAGTTCATCCAGCACGAACTGCAGCCGCGCAGGCGATTCATGGCACGGCACCAGCCGGCCGCGAAACATCTCCAGCTTGCCGGCGTGCCTGTCGTGTACGGGGTTGTGAAAGACGAGCATTTTTTGCTGCGGTTCGCGGCCGCATTCTGGCGCAAGCGCCCGCGGCCGCTTGACGCAGGTCAAGAGCGGGCCGCATCACGCGCTGACAATCGGCGCATTGCAGGCTCGGCGAGCAGACTTTCCATGCTGTGGCTCGAATGGATCATCGGCGGCGTCGCTCTGCTGCTCGCCGCGCTGGCATTGCTCGCACTTTATGGCGCGGGGCGCTGGGCCAGGCGTACGCGCGAACTCCATGCGCGCCTCGAGACCCAGCGCGTGAAGACGCAGGCGGGCGCGTATGCGCCTTATGAAGTCGACGACCTGCCGGCGCCGGTCCGACACTATTTTGGCGCCGTGCTGCGGCCCGGGCAGCCCATGGTCAGCACGGCACGGCTGACTCAGGTCGGCACCTTCAATCTGAGCACCACCGCGGAACGATGGATACCTTTCACCGCGGCGCAGCGCATCGTCGTCCGGGATCCGGGCTTCGTCTGGGACGCGCGCATGACCATGGCCCCCGGCGTGACGGTCCACGTGCACGACGCTTACATTGCCGGCGAAGGCTGTTTGCGGCCGGCCATCCTCGGACTCGTGCCGCTCGCCAACCTCCGCGGCGGCGGTGAACTGGCGCGCGGCGAGTTGATGCGCTTCCTCGCCGAGGCCGCGTGGTTTCCGACCGCCTTGCTTCCGCGCCAGGGCGTGCGCTGGCGAGCGATCGACGCGCGCAGCGCCCTCGCGACGCTGGTGGACGGACAGAACGTCGTCGCGTTGACGTTCCGCTTCGACGAGGACGGCCTGATCGAGACCGTGCACGCCGATGCGCGCGGCCGCCTGGATGGCGACCGCGTCGAGTTGCTGCCGTGGGAAGGTCGATTCTGGGATTACGCGGTGCGCGACGGCATGCGCGTGCCACTGCGCGGCGAGGTCACCTGGCTCACGCCGCAAGGGCGCAAGCCATACTGGCGCGGCACCATCGAGTCGATCGCCTACGAGTTCGCGCGCTAGCCGGATCATGGTGCAGCCGGTGCCGAAGCGCAGTCGCCCGACCGGAGGCGTCGCGGCGATCGAAGCCCTCGAGACTCTGCGCCGGCGCGCCTGAGGGCGCCCGGCTCACACGGCATCACGAAACGCGCACCAGCCCCTTCGGGGACCGCACGTGCGCGACCAGTTCTTTCGGACCCGGCTTGAGGTCGACCGGTCCGGCGATCCGCAACGCGCGAAACATGGGCACCAGCCCGGCCGACATCGGGTGTGCGAGCGCAAGCTCCTGCAGCTCGCAACCCTTGTCGTCGAGCACAGCGGCTGGATGCAGGTCGCCGTCCCACTGGATCACGGTCGGCAGAAGGCCGCCGAACTGCAGGCTGCCGTCCTCGGGAACCGTGATGCGCCATGTCAAAGTGCCGCGCGACACAGCGAGCACCTGGCCGAGCTCCGGCACACGCGTCACCGCCTCCACGATCCGGTCGGTGCGCACCACCCACGTCAACAGAACCGGTGCGTCGGCCAGGCGCGCCTGCAGCGCGGGCGCATCGAGGCCGAACCAGCGCGGGCGCGCGGGTGGCGGTGCTTCCGGATCGATCGCGATCAACTCGAGGAAACTCCCGGCGCCGAGACGCACGAGGCGGTTGTGCGTGCCCATCAACGGATGCTTGCCGCCGGCCTGGGCTTCGACCCCAAGCAGGCCGGCGAGCCATGCGGAGCCCTGGTCGAGATCCTTGCAGCCGATGACGAGGTGATCGAGTTCGCAGCGCATGGCGCTTTATACCGGCACGGCACGCGTCCGCGGATAGAATCGGCCGCAGCTCGCGCTGGAGGGAAGGCATGTCGAAGCGAACATCGTTGCCCAGCGATGCGGCGAGCATCCTGAAACTCGCCGCACGTTCGATGTTCGATCTGTTCGCCAACGCGGCACAGGGCATGCTGCTGGTGGATCGCACCGGGCACGTCGTCTGGATCAACGAGGCTTACAAGCGCTTCCTGCCCGCGCTCGGCTTCGAGCGCGAGCAGGATTTCGTCGGCAAGCCGGTCCAGGACGTGGTGCACAACACCTTGATGCACAAGGTGCTCGAGACCGGCAAGCCGATCCTCGTCGACCTGCTGACCAACAAGGCCGGCACGTTCGTCGTCAGCCGCATCCCGCTGCGCGACGACCACGGCGAAGTGATCGGCGCGCTCGGCATGGTGCTGTTCGATCATCCCGAGACCACGCTGCAGCCGCTGATCGGGAAGTTCGCGCGGCTGCAACGCGATCTCGACGAGGCGCGGCGCGAACTCGCCGTGCAGCGCCGGCCGAAGTACACGTTCGCGAGCTTCATCGGCTCGAGCCCCGCGACGGCCGAGGTCAAGCGCCAGGCGCGGCGCGCCGCAGCCACCGATTCGACCGTGTTGCTCCTGGGCGAAACCGGCACCGGCAAGGAGCTGCTTGCGCACGCGATCCATGCGGCGTCGTCGCGCGCCGACAAGCCGTTCATCGGCATCAACCTTGCCGCGGTTCCCGATACGCTGATCGAGGCCGAGTTCTTCGGCGTGGCGCCCGGCGCGTTCACCGGGGCCGAGCGCAGGCAACGCGACGGCAAGTTCAAGCTGGCCGATGGCGGCACGTTGTTCCTGGACGAGATCGGCGACATGCCGCTCGCGCTGCAGGCGAAGCTGCTGCGCGCGCTGCAGGAGCAGGAGATCGAGGCGCTCGGCTCCAACAAGGTGGAAAAGATCGACGTGCGCGTCATCGCCGCGACCAGCCGCGACCTGAAGGCGCTGGTGGACGCGGGCCAGTTTCGCGCCGATCTCTTTTATCGCCTCAACGTGCTGCCGATCCGCGTTCCGGCGTTGCGCGAGCGGCTCGCGGACCTGGATGCCCTGGCCGAGTCGCTGCTCGAACAGATCGCGACGCGCAGCGGCATGCCGCAACGCGAGCTGACGCCGGCCGCATTGCAGCGGCTCGCCGAACACGCGTGGCGCGGCAACGTGCGCGAGCTGCGCAATGCGCTCGAGCAGGCGGCGATGCTCACCGACAAGATCCGCCTCGACGCCGAAGATTTCACCGACGTGCTGCTGACTTCAGCCCCCTCCCCCGCCGTGCCGTGGAGGGCCGGGGCGGCAGCGAACGAACGGCAGGGCGGCAGCACCTCCCCTCTTCCGCAGCGGATCGCCGAACTCGAACGCGAGTCGATCCGCTCGGCGCTCGCCGCCACGGGCGGCAACAAGGTCTCCGCGGCGAAGCTGCTCGGCATCTCGCGCGCGACCTTGTACGAGAAGCTCGCCGCCATGCGCGCGGCGCCGCCGGAGGTTTCGTAGCACTGTCCTGAAGCCGGACACCTGTCCGGATGCCGGACACCGACCGCGGTTCCAGTTCTGCAGCAGGAAAGCACGTCTGCATCAAATCAAGGTGTTGAGCGGCCGCCCTCGTTTGGCACGCTCCTTGCGCCCTCGCTCGTCAGTACAACAGGGAGACATTGATGAAGCGTCAGTACAGGTGGTTCGCCGCCGCGGCACTGCTCGCGGCAAGCGGGCTTGTGTTCGGGCAAAGCAAGGAAATCCGCATCGCCCACGTCTACGACAAGACCGGCCCGCTCGAGGCGTATGCGAAGCAGACGCAGACCGGCTTGATGATGGGGTTCGAATACGCGACCGGCGGCAAGATGGAGGTCGCGGGCAAGAAGATCGTCGTCATCGAACGCGACAGCCAGGGCAAACCGGACATCGGCAAGAGCCAGCTCGCGGCTGCCTACAGCGACGACAAGGCCGATCTTGCCGTGGGACCGACGTCGTCGGGGGTCGCACTCGCAATGCTGCCGGTGGCGGAGGAATACAAGAAGGTGCTGCTGGTCGAGCCTGCAGTGGCCGACTCGATCACCGGCGACAAGTGGAACCGCTACATCTTCCGCACCGGCCGCAACTCGTCGCAGGACGCGATCTCCAACGCGGTCGCGCTCGACAAGCCGAACGTCAGCATCGCCACCCTCGCCCAGGACTACGCGTTCGGCCGTGACGGCGTGAAGGCGTTCAAGGATGCGCTGAAGACTGCCAAGATCGTGCACGAGGAATACCTGCCCACCACGACCACCGACTTCACCGCGGGGGCGCAACGCCTGATCGATGCGCTCAAGGACCAGCCCGGGCGCAAGGTGATCTTCATCATCTGGGCCGGCGCCGGCAACCCGTTCAAGATCGCCGACCTCGACCTGAAGCGCTACGGCATCGAGATCGCCACCGGCGGCAACATCCTGCCGGCGATGGCTGCCTACAAGCAGCTGCCGGGCATGGAAGGCGCGACCTACTACTACTACGAGATCCCCAAGAACCCGGCCAACGCGTGGCTGGTCGCCGAGCACCGGAAGCGCTTCAACGCCCCGCCCGACTTCTTCACCGCGGGCGGCATGGCGGCGGCGATGGCGATCGTCGAGACGCTGAAGAAGACCAACGGAGATACCGACACCGAGAAGCTGATCGCCGCCATGGAGGGCCTGAGCTTCGACACGCCGAAGGGCCGCATGATGTTCCGCAAGGAAGACCACCAGGCGATGCAGAGCATGTTCCACTTCAGGATCAAGGTCGATCCGAGCGTCGCGTGGGGCATTCCGGAGCTGGTCGAGGAGATCAAGCCCGAACAGATGAACGTACCGATCAGGAACAAGCGGTAGCGCACGCGCGCGGGGCCGAACAGACCGGGCAGCATGCTCGCGACCCGCTCACTCACCGTCCGCTTCGGCGGGCATGTCGCGGTCAACGACGTGTCGTGCACGTTCGCGCCCGGGTCGCTCACCGCGATCGTCGGTCCGAACGGCGCGGGCAAGACGACGTACTTCAACCTGATCTCGGGGCAGCTGAGAGCGACGAGCGGCCAGGTGCTGCTCGACGACGAGGACATCACGCACCTGCCGGCACCGCTGCGCACACAGCGCGGGCTGGGGCGCGCATTCCAGCTCACGCAGCTGTTCCCGACCCTCTCGGTGCTCGAGAACGTGCGCCTCGCGGTGCAGGCGCGCCGCAAGGGCGCGGCGCTGCACTTCACGTCGATCTGGAGCGATCACCACGACTGGACGCGGCAGGCGGAAGAACTGCTCGCGCTGGTACGCCTGGCCGACCGCCGGCATGTGGCGGCGAGCAGCCTGCCGCACGGCGACCAGCGCAAGCTCGAAGTGGCGATCCTGATGGCACTCGAGCCGCGCGTGTACATGTTCGATGAGCCCACCGCGGGCATGAGCGTCGACGAAGTGCCGGTCATCCTCGACCTGATCCGCGCCCTGAAGGCACAGAAGGACAAGACCATCCTGCTGGTCGAGCACAAGATGGACGTGGTGCGCGAGCTCTCGGATCGCATCATCGTGCTGCACAACGGGCAGCTTGTCGCCGACGGCGAGCCCGCCGACGTGATCGCTTCGCCGGTGGTCCAGCAGGCGTATCTCGGCACCGCACCGGTGACGGAGGAGGCGTGAGCGACGCACTCCTCACGCTGGCCGGGGTGCACACGCACATCGGTGCCTATCACGTCCTGCACGGGGTGGACCTCGAAGTGCCGCGCGGCCAGTTGACGATGCTGCTCGGCCGCAACGGCGCGGGCAAGACCACCTGCCTGCGCACGATCATGGGGCTGTGGCGGGCATCGCGCGGCACGATCACGTTCGACGGCGCGCAGATCGGCGGACCAGATGCCGGGGCGAACACGCCCGAGATCGCACGCCGCGGCATCGCCTACGTGCCCGAGAGCATGGGCATCTTCAGCGACCTCAGCGTCAAGGAGAACCTCGTACTCGCGGCGCGCGGCGCGCGCACTGCCGAGCAGATCGATGCGCGGCGGCTCGACTGGATCTTCGCGCTGTTTCCGGCACTGAAGAAGTTCTGGCTCTATCCGGCCGGGAAACTATCGGGGGGCCAGAAGCAGATGCTGGCGGTCGCGCGCGCCGTCGTCGAGCCGCGCAAGCTGCTTCTGATCGACGAGCCGAGCAAGGGCCTGGCACCTGCGATCGTGCAGAACATGATCGCCGCGCTGCGCGAACTCAAGGCGACGCAGACCACGGTGCTGCTGGTCGAGCAGAACTTCAACATGGCGCGCCAGCTCGGCGACACGGTGGCGGTGATGGACGACGGGCGCATCGTCCATCGCGGCTCGATGGCCGACCTCGCGCAAGACGAGGGGCTGCAGGCGCGCCTGCTCGGCCTTTCGCTGGCGGCGCATCAATAGACGGATGAACGCCGCCTCCGCCTCGATGCCCGCCGCGGCGGGCGTGCCAAAGCCGAAGTTCGACTTCGTGCCGTTGCTGCTCGTGGTCGCGCTTGCCCTGGCGGCATTGCCGTTCATCCGGCCTTCGACGTGGGTCACGCTCACCGTGGCCGGCCTCGCGATGGGGATGATCGTCTTCATCATCGCTTCCGGACTCACGCTCGTGTTCGGACTGATGGACGTGCTGAACTTCGGCCACGGCGTGTTCATCGCATTCGGCGCGTTCATCGCCACCACGGTGTTCAGCGCCATGAGCGGCTACGCGACGGCCCCCGCGCTCGGCCCGAATCTGCTCGCCGTCTTCGCCGCCATGCTGGTCGCGATGGCGCTGGCGGGAGCGGTCGGGCTGGCGTTCGAACGCGTGATCGTCCGCCCCGTGTACGGCCAGCACCTGAAGCAGATCCTCATCACGATGGGCGGCATGATCATCGGCGAGGAACTCATCAAGGCGATCTGGGGCCCGCAGCAGATTCCGCTGCCGCTGCCCGAGACGCTGCGCGGCGCGATCGCGATCGGCGATGCGGCGGTCGAACGCTACCGGGTGTTCGCGGTGGTCGTGGGCGCCGTCGTGCTGGCCGTGCTGCTGTTCACGCTCAATCGCACCAAGATCGGCCTGCTGATCCGCGCCGGCGTGCAGGACCGCGAGATGGTCGAAAGCCTGGGCTACCGCATCCGTAGTCTGTTCGTCGGCGTGTTCGTCGCCGGTTCCGCCTTGGCCGGGCTCGGCGGCGTGCTGTGGGGCTTGTATCAGCAGAGCGTGGTGCCGCAGATCGGCGCGCAGGTGAACGTGCTGATCTTCATCGTGATCATCATCGGCGGCCTCGGTTCGACCCTCGGCTGCCTGGTCGGCGCGCTGATGGTCGGGCTGCTCGCCAACTACACCGGCTTCCTGCTTCCGAAGGCGGCGCTGTTCTCGAACATCGCCCTCATGGTCGCGGTGCTGCTGTGGCGGCCGCAGGGCCTGTATCCGGTGACGAGTCGATGAGGATGTTCACCGCCGAATAGGCACCGATCGCTCCCATGCTCTCGCGCCTGCTCTCCCACGACCTGCCGCGCAGCCGCGCGCTGGCGATCCTGCTCGCGCTCGCGGCGATCGGGCTGCTGCTCGCGCCGTTCGTCTTTCCCGGGGCGAAGGCGCTCGGCGTGGCGGCGAAGATCGCCGTCTTCATCCTGCTGGTCGCGAGCTACGACCTGCTGCTCGGTTACACCGGCATCGTGAGCTTCGCGCACACGATGTTCTTCGGCCTCGGCGCCTACGGCATCGCGATCGCCAGCACGCGGCTCGGCGCGAGCTGGGGCGCGATCGCGGTCGGCTTCGGTGCCGCGCTGGTGCTGTCGCTCGCGCTGGCGCTGCTGATCGGCTTGTTCAGCCTGCGCGTGAAAGCGATCTTCTTCGCGATGATCACGCTTGCGGTGGCGGCCGCGTTCCAGACGCTGGCGTCGCAGCTGTCCGATCTCACCGGCGGCGAGGACGGTCTCTCGTTCAAAGTACCGCAAGTCCTTACACCGGGCTTCCACCTGACACGCACCCTGGACGGGCGCCTGCTCACCTACTACGCCATCGTGCTGGTGGTGGCGATCTCGTTCCTCGCCCTCCTGCGCTGCGTCAACTCGCCGTTCGGACGTGTGCTGCAGGCGATCCGCGAGAACGACTTCCGCGCCGAGGCGATCGGCTATCGCACGGTCGTCTACCGCACGTGGTCGAGCGTGCTGGCCGCCGGTTTCGCGACGCTCGCCGGCGCCCTGCTCGCCCTCTGGCTGCGCTACAACGGACCGGATACGTCGCTCGCGTTCGAGATCATGCTCGACATCCTGCTGATCGTCGTGATCGGCGGCATGGGCACGATGTACGGCGCGGTGCTGGGTTCGGCGCTGTTCCTGATCGCGCAGAACTACCTGCAGGAACTGCTGCAGGTCGCCGCCGGCGCGGCGAGCGGCATGCCGGCGGTCGCGCTCCTGCTCTCGCCCGACCGCTGGCTGCTCTGGCTCGGCGTGCTGTTCGTGGTGTGCGTCTATTTCTTCCCGAGCGGCATCGTCGGGCGCCTGCGGCTGCAGGCATTCAGGCGAGGCTGATGCCGGTCCCCCCGTCACGCCGAAACGCAGAACCGATATGAAATTCACGTCGAACTACATCGTCTCCGCGGAGCGCGAAATCCACTACACGGAGTGGGGCGCGGAACAGGGCGACACGGTGATCGCATGGCACGGTCTGGCACGCACGGGGCGCGACATGGACGAGGTCGCGGCGCATCTCGCCACCCGCTACCGCGTGATCTGCCCGGACACGATCGGACGCGGCCTGTCGCAGTGGAGTCCGGCCCCGGACCGCGAGTACTGCCTCGATTTCTATGCGCGCATCGCGCTCGACCTGGTCGACCGGCTCGGCATCGACTCAATGCACTGGCTCGGCACGTCGATGGGCGGTGCGCTGGGGCTGCGGCTGGCCTCGGGCGCACTGCGCGGTCGCATCCGCCGCCTGGTGTTGAACGATATCGGGCCCAAACTCGCCGAAGCCGCCGTGGCACGCATCCGCGGCTACACGGGCAACCCGGCGCAGTTTGATCGCGTGAGCGAGCTCGAGTCGTATTTCCGCACCATCTACAAGCCCTACGGCTCGCTGTCCGACGCGCAGTGGCGCCGCCTGACGGAAACGTCGACGCGCCGCTTGCCGAACGGCAAGGTCACGCCGCACTACGACCCGAACATGGTGCTGCAATTCGTGCACCACCCGCACGACTACGACCAGTGGGATGCCTACGATGCGCTCGACATTCCGGTGCTGTGCCTGCGCGGCGAGACCTCCGACCTGCTGCTCGCGGAAACCGCCGAGGAGATGCGCCGGCGCGGCCCGCGCGCCGTCGTAGTCACGGTTCCGGGCTGCGGACACGCGCCGGCGCTGAACGTGCCTGAGCAGTTGCAGCTGGTGGAGCGGTTCCTGAACGGGCCCGGTTGAGCCGAAACGCGGCGCTCGGCAGCGAGCATGGCGAGCAATCGCGCACGCACGAACCGGCGAACCGAACCTTAGGAACGCCTAACCCGCGCCACAACGGACATTTCTCCTACGACCTTCGCCGTACTGGGGCGCACGGCTGGGTGATGTGCGGACGCTGCTATACGGACACGTGCGGCCTACATTGAGTTAGGAGTCAATGCGGAGGTCCTCGGCATGCCAATGAAGGTGAAGGACCCCATCGCTCTGCTAGAGGCGGATGGTTGGCTTCTCGTGCGGACGCAGGGCAGTCACCGCCAGTTTCACCACCCCGTCAAACGCGGTACCGTCACCGTATCGGGCAACCCGAGTGTCGAAGTTCCGCCGGTACGTTGAACAGCGCCTTGCGGCAGGCAGGGCCGAAGAAGTGAGGTCGTAAAGGTGGATTACGTCGTCATCGTTGAGAAGGGCGAGAACTCGTACGGTGCTTTACGTGCCGGATCTTCCCGGTTGCGTCGCAGTTGGCTCGTGGCATAACCCGGCGCTGAACACGCGTAGCGCGGTGCCGCGACACATTGAGGTCAACAGGAATCTCGCACGGAAGATCTGTCGTGACCTCGGTGTCCCCGAGCCGGAACGGTTCTAACTTGTCGCTGCAACCGATAGCCCAATCGCTTCGCTCGTGGGCGGCGGCTGAGCTTCGACGTTAGGCATCAGAGTGGAGATCCGTCCCATTCGAGAGGACGAACTGGAGTCCGCGAGAAATCTCCTCGTTGCGGGAGGCTGGGATCTCGGCGTATCGAATGCTGAAGAATTTCGAGAGTTGGTCGCCCGGTCTCAACGGGCGCTTGTCGCCGTAAAGGACGGAGAGGTCATCGGGTTTCTTCGCGCGCTGACGGATGGAATGAGGAACGGGTACATCTCAATGGTTGTCGTCGCAGCAGCGCATCGCCGTCGAGGGGTCGGCCGCGCGCTTGTGGAAACCGTGATGGGCCAGGACCGAAGCATGACTTGGGTGCTGCGTGCGGCGAGAGAGGGCGTTGGAGGGTTTTACGAGAAGCTGGGCTTTGTGCGGTCGGAGGTGGCGATGGAGCGCACGCGGGAGAGCGGCTGATGCCTAACGTTTCATTGAACGCGGGCGCCTGGTGGCGTCCGCTGCGCGGCCGGGCCGCCGCCGGTCAGTTTCGACGTTAGACCTCACGAAGACCACACGCCCGGAGGACGCATGTTTGACCACGTCAAGTTCGGAGTCAGCGACTATGCAGCGAGCAAGGCGTTCTTCCTCAAAGCACTCGAACCACTCGGAGTAGCCGTTGGCTCGGAGGGTCCGCCAGCCTACGGCGTCGAGCTCATTGCAAAGGGTGCTGCTTCGTTGTGCCTGTACCAGACCGAGGAGATGCCGGCGCATCTTCACTTGGCGTTCACGGCCGAGAATCGCCAGCAAGTCCGCGCCTTCTATCGCGCGGCTCTGGAGGCAGGTGGCAAAGACAATGGCGCGCCTGGTCTTCGCCCTCACTACCACGCGAACTACTATGCAGCTTTCGTCATTGGTCCGGACGGGCACAACATCGAGGCGGTTTGCCACGAACCCGAGGCCTAAAACCCTTCCATCGAGCGGACTCGCTCATGTCAAACGTTAGGCGATCCCATGGCTCTCGGTAGGCTTACGTGACGCGACCCCTTCAATATTCCATCAACGTCACCTTGGACGGGTGCTGCGATCATCGTGCAATTTTCGCGGACGAAGACTTGCATCGTTACGCGACGGGCAACATATCCCGGGCCGATGCCCTCCTCTTTGGCCGGGTGACCTACGAATTGATGGAGGCAGCGTGGCGGGCTCCGGCGCTGACGGGAGTCAGGCCTGATTGGATGCAACGCTGGATGGAACCCTTTGCCCGGACGATCGACGCGGCGAAGAAGTACGTCGTGTCGAGCACCCTGGAGCGGGTCGATTGGAACGCGGAGCTCGTGCGCGGGGATTTAGGAGAGGCCGTTCAGCAGCTCAAGCGGGAGTCGGGTAAAGGACTGTTCGTGGCAGGCGTGAAGCTCGCGCTGGCGTTGACGGAGCTGGGGTTGATCGATGAGTACGAGTTCGTGGTGCAGCCGAGGCTGGCAGGCCATGGACCGACGTTGTTCGCCGGGCTATCCAAGTATGTCGACCTGAAGCTCGTAAGCCGTCTGGAGTTCGGCTCTGGGGCGGTGGCGATGCGGTATCGACCGAAAAAATAGCCATCGGACTGGTCTGCTTCGCTATGTCCGTCCTCACGTTCCTCGTCGCCGCCGTCGTCCTCGCCATTACGCCGGGTCCAGGCATTGCCTATGTCGTCGCACGCACGGTCGCTGGCGGACGCGCGGAGGGCCTGGCATCCTGTTTCGGCACTGCGGTCGGCGGCATGCTCCACGTCTTGGCGGCTGCCACCGGCTTGTCCCTGCTCGTGGCGCAGTCTGCTGTTGCGTTCACAGTGGTCAAGTACGCTGGCGCCCTGTACCTCGTGTACTTGGGCGTTCGGCTGCTTCTGCAGAAGGACCGTGACCCTCGGTCCGTGAGTGTCGCGGCTCCAGGTCCACGTCGGGCACTGCTCGACGGAGTCGTTGTCGAAGCCCTCAACGTCAAGACCGCCTTGTTCTTTCTGGCCTTCCTGCCGCAGTTCGTCCGGGCATCGGAGCCGGTCATCCCACAGCTGGTTCTGCTTGGCACGATATGTGTCGTCCTCAACACGCTCGTTGATGTTGTGGCTGTGTTCTCGTCTGCGCGGTTGCTGGCCTCGCACGCAGCCCGGGCGGCGCGCGCGCGGCTTCTGCGCCGCGCGTCGGGAGCCACAATGGTTGCGTTGGGCACTTTCCTCGCTCTGGCAAAGCGAGAGGCCTGAAGGTTTCCAATCCAACGGCCTGCCACGCGACCGCATCGATATTGCGGCTGGGCTCCTGACGCCGACGATCACCGTTGCCGCTGTGTCAGTTCATCTCCGCCGGGCAGCCCAATTCGGAGGATCAACTGAAGTTCCTTCGAGCGACTCCAGCGCACGCATTGTCTTCGATGCAGCAGAGCGCGGCGATCTGGTCGTGGACTCTTCCCTGGAATCAGTACCGGACATCTGTGGTCGCGTGAGGCGGCTTCTTCGGGCAGAGGGAGTCAGGCGTGACGCCTGACAATTCTTCGGAGCCGACGCCAGGGCGCCGCAGCGGCAACTGACCAGTCGCGATTTCCCGGTGGCGCCGGGCGCTTATCTCGCTTTATCAAAGCGAGAAGGTGTCTAAAACCCCTTGCTGCACCAGCCTGGCAAACGCACAGCCTCGACTGAGACGTCACGGCTTGCACGAATCACTGCTCATGCGCCCGCTCGAACGCAGGCACCACGCCGGATCGCGACCTCCCTGGGACGATGCCTGACACTGCGTCGGATATCGAAGCCCACCCGACGGCCCGCTCCGCGGCCGGAGGCACTTGCCGGTCGATTTCGACGCCAGGCGCCGTGCGCGCAGCAATTGCGTCGCTGTTGGCCGCGTTCACGCTTCCGGTCGCGGCGGCCGCGGCCGATTCGCTCGTTCCTGAACTGGAGCGCCGACTCGCTGCCGATGGGGTGGGCAAAGTCAACGCGTATCTGGGCGGCCATTGGACCACGGCCATGCTTCCTCTCAATCGGCAGACGGCAAACTGCGAACCCGGGGCGGTTCGCCTGGCGGTCCGCTTGAGCCGCACGACCGATGCCAGGGCCGCTCGAGCACATGTCGAGTCGATTCGCGAGGCCGTCGGCACTTGCACTGCATTCGTCCTGGCACTGGCGACCCGGGAAGAGGTTCCCAGGTACTGTGCTTCGGTTCCCTCCTGGACCGTCATGCAAACGGTGCGCGAGTTGCGGCGGCGAATCGGCGCCATTGATTCCGACGAATCGCTGCGCTCCACTCCGGGCGGGAAGTCCTGTCGTGCGGCCTATCTGTATGAACTCGAGAACACGCGGGTCGTTCTCAAGAGCACGCCACCGCCCTCGCGCCACAGCGAGTAGCTTCAGCATGCAAGATAGCTAACATTTGATTGAGGTCGGGCCCCCCGGCCGCCGCACTGGCGGGCGCTCCGCCGGTCAATTTCGCCGTTCGGCGTCCCCAATCGCCCTGAGGAGAACTCCGCCATGTCGACGGTCGAACAACCCCGCCCACCTTTTCCTCCCTTCGACACGGCAACCGCGACGCAAAAGGTTCGTTTGGCGGAGGACGCCTGGAACACGCGCGACCCGCAGCGCGTGTCGTTGGCCTACACGCCCGACAGCGTCTGGCGCAACCGCGCGGAGTTCTTTGCCGGGCGGGCGGCGATCCAGCAATTCCTCGCTCGCAAGTGGACCCGGGAGCTCGACTACCGGTTGATCAAGGAACTCTGGGCTTGCCAGGGCAACCGTATCGCGGTCCGGTTTGCCTACGAGTGGCACGACGACTCCGGCAGCTGGTTCCGCTCGTACGGCAACGAGAACTGGGAGTTCGACG
The DNA here is from genome assembly GCA_035502095.1 of Burkholderiaceae bacterium. Lineage (GTDB taxonomy): Bacteria > Pseudomonadota > Gammaproteobacteria > Burkholderiales > Burkholderiaceae_F > JAKANT01. The sequence goes on along the minus strand of DATJUX010000025.1, from coordinate 140,242 downwards.
ACCAGGGTTTCATGCGCCGCCGGATCGCGAGCATCAACGATCTCCCGATCGCCGCGCCCGAGCGCAAGTATCACTGGCCGCCCGGAAGGAGGCCCGACGATCATCCGGGGCTGTCGGCACTCGGCTTGTGATCGGGCGCAGGTCCGTTGGAAGCCACTGCCATCGCGGGTTGGTCGGAGTTCTTCATCGCGGCGGCCGGCGCTGCCGGCGCGCTTGCCGGTCTCGTCTTCGTCACGCTATCCATCAACCTGGCCCGGATCATCGCTCTGCCCGGTGTATCGGGACGAGCCGCCGAGACCATCGTTCTTCTTGCGGGCACGCTGGGGGGCACGCTCGTCGCGCTGGTCCCGCATCGGTCGCCGCAACAGCTGGCGACGGCGCTCCTGGTCGTCACGATCCCGACGTGGCTGGCGCCGATCATCATCCAGGCGCGGTCGATCGTGCGGCATGCGTACCATCGACCCTGGCTCGCCGTGCTCCGCGCCATGCTGCACCAGATCGCTGCTTTGCCGGGTGTCATTGCGAGTCTCGCCCTTTGGGGCCTGGTGCCGGGCGGGATCGCGTGGTTCGCGTTCGGCGTCATCGCATCGATGCTGGTCGCCATGTTCAACGCCTGGGTCTTGCTGGTGGAGATCCTGCGCTGACGGTCGCCGCGACCGCGGACGTTTGGAGAAGAAGCGCATGATCTACGCGATCAAGACCGAAGTCGCCGCTCCGACCGCGAAGAGGTTCGTGTTCGGCGCGCAGAAGACGATGTACGGCGGCAAGCACGTCGCGATGGGCGACGCGATCTTCGTCCTCGCGAGCGAAAACGACGGTGGACAAGGCCTGGTCGCGCGCGGCGTCGTGACGGCGGCTGAGCCCACCCCCAGGAAGCCGGGCCTGGCACGGCAGACGCCGCGCGTGAGCATCGCCGTGAGGCGAACCGCGCTCGCGAAGCGGCCGCTTGGCCGCAACGAGCTCAAGCGCTTCTCCGACTGGACCGACGGTCGCGCCGAGACCGAACTGAACTTCAAGTTCTATCGCCAGGCAACCAACAAGATCGCCGGCATCTCGGAAGCGGCGGCGACATTCCCTGCCGGTTTCTTCTAGCGGGCCTGTACGCAATGCCGCCTGACACCGATGAAGCGTCTTTGCTGCGCATCCGTTCTGGCCGTCTGGTGCTGCCTTTCTGCCGCAACGCCGACGCCTGCGCCGGTGCGCGCGGAAATCGATGCCTTGTTGTCCGTGCTGGGTGCGTCGAGTTGTCAATTCAATCGCAACGGCTCCTGGTACTCGCCTGCGGAGGCCAGGGATCACCTGCTGCGCAAGCTCGAGTACATCGATGGCAGGGGCACGATCGAGAGCACCGAGCAGTTCATCGAGCTGGCCGCGTCCGAGAGCAGTTGGTCGGGCAAGGCATACCAGGTCAGGTGCGGCAGCGAAGCGCCGGTCGAGAGCCGCCAGTGGCTGATGCGACAACTCGACGCCATCCGCGGCGCCGCCCGCAAGGTCAAGCCATGACCGGCTTTCCCACCAGGAACCACTCATGAACGAGCACCCCGTCGCCGTCTGGCATCGCCTTGTCGGAACCCGCAACGCCTCCGGGTTGAACGATCTGCTGGCGGAGGACGCGGTCTTTCATTCCCCGGTCGTTCACACGCCGCAGCGGGGCCGAGCGCTCACCGCCCTGTACCTTTCCGCGGCATTCGAGGTGCTCTCCGGCGAGCGCTTTCGCTACGTCCGCGAGATCGTCGGCGCATCCGATGCACTGCTCGAATTCGAGACCGAGATCGATGGGATCGCCATCAACGGGGTGGATCTGATCAAGTGGAACGAGGCGGGAAAGATCACCGACTTCAAGGTCATGATTCGTCCGCTGAAGGCCATCAACCTGGTTCATCAGCGCATGGCAGCGATGCTCGAGCGTCAGAGGAGTGCGCTGTGACGGCCGTGCTTTTCGTCGGGTGTGCGGCAACGGCCGGGATGAGGGCCTGAAATGATCCAAGGGTCCTGTCACTGCGGCGCTGTTCGATGGCAGTTCGAAGGGCAACCCGACGGAGCAACGGCCTGCAACTGCACGGTGTGCCGGCGTTACGGTGTGCTGTGGGCCTATGGCTACGAAGGGGAAGGCATCGCCGTCTCAGGCAGGACACAGGCCTACACTCGAGGCGAAGCGATCGAGTTCCACTTCTGCCCCGTTTGCGGCTGCGTCGCCTTTTGGCGTGCACGGCAGGGGAATCAGGAGGGCCGCCGTCGCATTGCCGTCAACCTGCGCCTCGCCGAACCGGAAGCCGTGGCGCAGGTACCGATCGACCATTTCGACGGGCTGAACACATTCGAAGACCGGCCACGCGACGGCCGGTGCGTTGCCGACTACTGGTTCTAGGAGCGTGCAACGACCGCTTCGGGACAAACCGGCAAGGAGAGGTGCGACCATGCGCAAGCTTGTCTCCTCGGGATCGCCTTTCGAGCCCCGCATCGGTTTTTCGCGCGCAGTGCGCGTCGGCCAGGTGGTGGCGGTTTCGGGCACGGCGCCAATCGGGCAGGACGGCGGAGTCGCCGCGCCAGGCGATCTGTATGGCCAGACGAAACGCTGCCTCGAGATCATCGCCAAGGCGATCGGCGATGCAGGCCTGTCGTTCGACGAGGTGATCCGGACACGGGTAATGCTGACCGACGTGTCCCGCTGGAAGGAGGCGGCGCGAGCGCACGGAGAGTTCTTCGGCGGGATCAAGCCGGCGAACACGTTCGTCGAGGTCAAGGGTTTTATCGACCCGCAGTGGCTGGTGGAAATCGAGGCCGATTGTGTTGCGGACCCCGATGCCTGACCTTGTTTGGCGCCGATAGCCGTCATGTCTCGAATCCATTGGACGAATCGGTCCGCGCGACCGACGATGACGCATCGACTCACGGAGGACTTCCATGAAGGTGGCAATTCTCGGCACCGGCACGGTCGGACAGGCGCTGGCGCGCGGATTCGTCGCGCTCGGTCACGACACCACGTTCGGCTCGCGCGAACCGTCCCGTGCCACGGCACAAAAAGCCGTCGCCGAGGCACCGGGCACGCACGCGGCGCCGTTCGCCGATGCGGCGCGTGAGGCCGACTTGGTCGTGCTCGCCACGCCGTGGAGCGGGACGCAGAACGCGGTAGCGCTCACCGGCGCGGCGAATCTTGCCGGCAAGGTCATGATCGACGTCACCAACCCGCTCGACTTCTCCGGCGGCAGTCCGCGCCTGGCGCTTGGCTTCGACACGTCCGCGGGCGAGCAGGTGCAGGCCTGGGCACCGCAGGCCAGGGTTGTGAAGGCGTTCAACACGGTCGGCAACGGCATGATGGTGAGGCCGAAGCTGCGACAGGCCCCGACGATGTTCATTGCCGGCAACGACGCCGCAGCGAAGGGGACCGTCGCGGGACTGCTCAGGCAGTTCGGCTGGGAGACGTCCGACCTGGGTGGCATCGAGGCGTCGCGCCTGCTCGAGCCCTTGGCGATGGTCTGGATCAAGCACGCGTTCAAGAACAACGCGTGGATGTTCGTGCTGACGCCCGTCGACGCCTGAGCGCCGCGCAGCGGCGCTTGCGCGGCCGCGAAGGCGCGTCAATCGATCATGCCTGAGCAGGTTCGCCGACGGGCAGCCCGAACTTGGCGTCGATGCGCAGCGCGAATTCCTTCGCCGCTGCGAGCGTCGGGCCGAGCTTCTCCGAGTCGCTCACCACGAGCAGGAGCAGGCGCCGCCGCTGGCGACCGAACGGGCGCACCACCATCACGCCGAGGCGACAGCCGAGAACCAGCCAACGCGCTTCTTCGAGGCCGTGCTCCCTCGCGGCGGTGCGCGCGAGCGCGATCAGCGATGCCAGCATCGCGCTCTTGCGATCCGACGGGTTCGGCTCGGCCTGCTCGTGGGTTGCCGTGAGCAAGCCGTCCTCCGATGCCACCGCGGCCAGCTTGGCGGTCGGCACTTTCTTGCACAGCGCCGCCAGCTCCTGCTGCATGCCGACGCGCGAGTCGCGCGGGTCAAGCGCCACTGTGCGCAGCCTCCAGGCGGGCGAGCAGCACGTCGAGCAGGAGCAGCGTGTCTTCCTTGCGGCGGACGTCGACCTCCATCACCGGAATGGCGAACCCCGCGGCTTCGAGCACGTCCTGGTACTCGTCGACGCCGGGCTTGTGCCGCAGCTTGCTGCGGCCCACGCCGACGACGCAGTTTCCGGCTGCGATGCGCGGCGCGAACTCGCGCACGTACTGCAGCGTCAGCTCGACCGTGTCGGGCCTGCGGTTGTCGGCGAGGATCACGGCGCCGATCGCGTTCTCGGAAATCATCGGCCACATGAAATCGAAACGCGCCTGCCCCGGCGCGCCGTAAAGCTGGACCAGGTCGCCGTTCTCGAGCACCACCTGCCCGAGGTCGAACGCCACCGTCGTCGTTGCCTTGCCGACGGCCTCGGCTTCGGCGCTGGCCACCTCGGTGCTGATGGGCGGAATGTCCGAAAGCGCCTGGATCGCCGTCGTCTTGCCGGCGCCGATCGGACCGGCGAACACGATGCGGTAGGCACCCATGGCGACGACACCGGCTAGGCGGACGCGAGCCCGAACTTGCGGCGCAACTGGCCGATCAATCCGGAGAAGCCAGAGGCCTTGCGCTTGGCGGCGGCAGGACCGGTGGCGATGGCGAGTTCGCCAGGCTGGCCGGATGCCTCGTCGGCCTGTGCCGCGGTTTCCTCCGTGAGGGCGCCGAGCGTGTAGGTCGCGTTGAGAAAGTTGATCGCGGTCTCGTTGCGCGCCTTGGCCACGTCGCACAGCTCCTGCAACGTCAGCGCCTGCGCCATCAGTGCCGAGGCCATGCGCACGTCGGCGTGGTAGTGCGGCAGGCGGCCGAAGTCGGGCCAGCGCCTCAGTTTCCAGCGCCGGACCAGGTCGAGTTCCGGACGCAGCCGCGGCGCACCGTTGCTGATCCAGAACGTCCACTCGAGTTCCTTCGGATTGCGGAACTCGCGCGCGCGCGCCATCGCGGTTTGTTCGGCCGCCGCGAGCTCGACGAAGACCGCCGGCGGGTTGGCGCGGAACGCGGCCGCCAGCTCGGGACTCGTGAGCCGGGTGGTAAAGCCGCGCGCCGGAAGGAAGCTGTAGATCGAGTCGCGCCGATCGTCGAGCACGGTGACCGCGACCGGGGCCTGGAACAGGCGCCAGGTCGCCGCGCGCAAGGTCGTGCGCAGACGGGCGTCGAACGACTGGGGAGCGAGCCGGCCGCCCGGATCGAGGCTTTCGATCAGGGGAACGGTCAGCATGCCTTCGTCGCTTGCGCGCGCGCGTTCCACCAGCGTTTCGGCGAGCTGCAGGACTTCGACGAGATGCGCCGGCGTGACCGGCCGTTTCAGCACCGCGAACGCCCCGGGCGGGCAGACGTTGTCGCTGGTCAGCGCAAGCAGCAGCGGGACCTCCTCTTCGGAGCCCGACTTGCGGATCTCGGCCATGCGCTCGCCCGGCACCAGGATGACGTCCGCGATCGGCGCATCCATCAGACGCCAGCGCGCGCCCAGTGCCGAATCGAGCAGCACGAGCATCGAACGCAGCGCCACCGCTGTATGGTGCGGCAGCCCGCGCAAGGTTAGCGTCAGTTCGGCCATTTCAGGTGAAAGCGTCGGCTCTCTGCATATCGGCCATTTCGCGCGATTCCGCAGTTGGGTAAGGCCCGAGAACCGGGGGTTTGCGGGCCTGTTTTCGGACCCGCTGCGGCCTCCCTCGCAACGTCGATAATCCCCGCATGCCCGCCCACCCTCTTCCCGCGGTCGAAAACCTCAACGTCGTTGGCCTCGACCCGATGCCGACGCCGGAGGAGATCAAGCGCGATGCACCCCTGACCGCGCGCGTGACGGAAACCGTCGCCCGGGGACGAGCCGCGCTAGAAACCATCCTCGAGCGGGGCGATCCGCGGCTTTTCATCGTGGTCGGCCCGTGTTCCGTCCACGACCCGGTCGCGGCGCTCGACTACGCGCAACGGCTGCGCGCGCTCGCCGACGAAGTCGCCGATACCATGCTGCTCGTGATGCGCGTCTACTTCGAGAAGCCGCGCACGGTCACCGGCTGGAAGGGGTTCATCAACGACCCCGACATGGACGACTCCTTCCACATCGGCAGCGGCATGGCGCGCGCACGCCGGCTGTTGCTCGACATCGGCGAACTCGGGCTGCCGGCAGGCAGCGAGGCGCTCGATCCGCTGTCGCCGCAGTACCTGGCGGATCTCATCACCTGGTATGCGATCGGCGCGCGCACGACCGAGTCGCAGACGCACCGCGAGATGGCGAGCGGACTTTCGACGCCGGTCGGATTCAAGAACGGCACCGACGGCGACCTGGAAGTCGCGCTCAATGCGATCCGCTCGGCGCGCAGCCCGCACAGCTTCCTCGGCATCAACGGCGCCGGGCGCACCGCGATCGTGCGCACGCGCGGCAACCGGCACGGCCACATCGTGCTGCGCGGCGGCGGCGGCCGGCCGAACTACGACACGGTCAGCGTCAAGCTGGCGGAAAACGCCCTGGAAAAGGCCGGCCTGCCGGCCAACATCGTGATCGACTGCTCGCACGCGAATTCGATGAAGAACGCGGCGCTGCAGCCGCTGGTGTTCATGGATTGCATCCACCAGATCAAGGAAGGCAACCGCTCGATCGTCGGGCTGATGCTCGAATCGCACCTGCACGCAGGCAACCAGACGATCCCGGCCGATCTCGCGCAGCTGCGCTACGGCGTCTCGGTCACGGACGCCTGCATCGGCTGGGACACGACGCTCGAGCTGATCCGGCGCGCGCACAAGGAACTGCGCCCGGTCCTGGCGCGGCGATTCAGCGCTTGAGCAGTTGCAGGCGCGTGCGCGCTGCGGCGCGCTCCGCCGCGGCGAGGATGTGCCGGTGCAGGGTCACACCCTGCAGATAGCTGCGCCGGTACGCCTCCGGGACCTGGGTGGCGGCGACCTGCTGCAGGTCGTCGGCCAGCCTGCGCACCTCCTCCGCAGCGGCGGCTGCGTCGACCGCGGCAAGCGCCTCGGACAGGGTGAAGCGGACCTCGAACGGCGAAAATCCGGCCGGCAGCGCCCCCTTCAAGCCTTCGAGCGCGCGCTGCGCCATGCGCAGCGCCGCGTGCGCATCGCCGAGTGCGAGGTGGGCGCGTGCCGCGAGCGTGGCGAACGGAATCTGCGAGGCGCGGTTGCCGCGTGTCGCCTCGCGCTCCAGTTCCGCCAGCGCCAGTGCGAGCCCCTCGGACGGCGGCAGACAGCGGATCTTGACCACGCGCAGACGGCGCCAGATGCGGCGCTCGTCGACACCGGCGAGCAGCTTCTCGGCCTCGGCCACCGTCGCCGTGGCATCGAGGTTGCGCGCCAGCTGGTACATCGCGCGCGCCATCAGGACGCCGGCGCGGACCGGCGGCGGCATCTGGCGGCCGGTCTCGACCGCCGCAAACGCCTCGTCGGCGGCGCGCCACGCGCCGAGTTCGATCCAGAGGAACGCGCGTTGCACGTGCAGGTCTTCGACCCGCCAGTGCGATGTCGTTGCGGCGAGCGACTGCACCTGCTCGAGCAGGCTGATCGCCTCGCCGTAGCGCTGCAGGTAGCGCGAACACGCCGCGAGCGAGATCAGCAGGTTCAGCCGCGCGAAGTCGGCGCCGTCCTGGCCGCGCAGGAGGCGCTGTGCGGTGAGGCGCGTCTCGTACGCGCGCTCGACGCTACCGACCTCCTCGAGCGAAAGCGCGAGGTTGTTCAGCACGCGTGCGCGGGTCAGCGTGTCCGGCTGCAGGCGCGCCGATTCCTCGAAGTGCAGGATCGCGGTGACGTGATCGTCCGCTTCCATCTGCGCCAGCGCCAGGTTGTTGAGGATCGCCGGCAGGTCGTCGCCGCTGGTGGGATCGAGGCGGCGCGTGATGGCGAGCGCCTCGCGCAGCGCGACAATCGCCTCGTCGTTGCGGCCGAGCCGGCGCAGCACGATGCCTTGCACGTTCAGCACCCGCGACACCGACAACTCCTCCTGCGAGGTGCGCGCCGCGACGAGGCCCTCGGCAAGCAGCGGCAGCGTCTCGGCACTGCGGCCGAGGATGTGCAGGTAGACCGAGCGCGCCGTGAGCGCCTCGGCCCGCTGCGCCGGCGTCACTGCAAGGGCAAGCAGGCGCTGCGTCGCCTCGTCGTGGCGGACGCCGGTGTCGAAGCCTTGCCGCAGCTGCACCGCCTGCGCCAGCACCGCGAACGCCTCGGCCTGATCGCCGATCTGCTCCAGCATCTGGGCGGCCTGATCCAGCCATTGGGCGGCGATGGGCCGCTGGAACTTCGCTTCGGCGGCTGCGGCCGCCGCGCGCAACGCGGGGATCGAACGGCGCGGGTCCGCCGCGGCAATGCGGTGCGCCGCGATGCGTTCGGCGCTCGCGCTGTGCGCTTCGAGTTCGTCGGCCACGCGCGTGTGCAGTTCGCGCGCGATCGCGGTCGGCACGCCGGCCAGCGTCGCCTCGTAGACCAGGTCGTGCGCGAACGCCGCGTCGCGCAACACCTGCGCGGCTTCCAGCTCGGCCCATCCGTCGGCGAGTTCGAGCGCCGGGGTCGCGAGAATGCGCTCCGCGAGATTCGCGCTGAAATCGGGACCCGCGATGGCAGCCAGCCGCGCCAGCGCGAGCGCACGCGGAGAAAGCTGCTTGAGCCGGTGCGCGATCAGCGCGCCGACATTGCTCGGCGCGGGCAGTTGCGTGCCCCGCGCGGCGGGCCCGCCTTCGACCAGCATCTGCTTGATCGTCTCGAGGGCGAACAGCGGGTTGCCGCCGGTGTGCTGCACCAGCGCGGGGGCCAGGCGCGCGGCGGCGAGTTGCGGCACGCGCAGCGATTCGATCAACGCGCTCATCGCGTCGACCGACAGCGGCGCGAGCTCGATCGTGACCAGCCGCCGCGCCTGGGCCAGCCCGGCGACCAAGGCCTGCGCGACCACGGACGTCTCGGCCGGTCGTTGCGCAAATCCCCAGTGCAACGCGCCCGGCTCGCCGCCCAGCACCTCGCGCAGCAGGTCGAGCGTCGCATCGTCGGCGAAGTGCAGGTCGTCGAGCAGCACGGTGGTGAGGCCCGCGGCGGCGGCGACGTCCAGAATGTCCTGTACGACGTGCGCAAGCTGGGTCAGATTGGCGGCTGGCTTGGCATCGGATTCCGCATATTCGGGCAGCAGCGCCGCGAGGCGCGCGCGGCTCGCGGGCGCCACCTCAGGCGCATGCCCGATGACTGCGCGCAGCAGGCGCGCCGCGGCGGCGAACGGCACCGAAGCATCGCCCGGTCGTGCTGAGGCCGACGCGGTCGACCCATCGGTGAACTCCGCGAGCAGCCGCGATTTGCCCATGCCCGCCTCGCCGATCACCAGCACGGGCTGCCCTTCGTGCCAAGCGGCCGCTAGCGCGGCGGCTTCGTCTTCGCGTCCGACCAGCCGCGGCGGGCGGAGCACGGTGATCGGCAGCGGCACGCGCGTCGGGACGCGCGAGGCCGATGCATCGAGCTGGCGCAGCAGTTCCTCGGTCTCGCGCGACGGCTTCGCGTTGAGTTCGCGCAGCAGGACATCGGCGCAGCGCTGGTAGACGGCGCGCGCCGCCGCGGCATCGCCGCGCAGGTAGTGCAGGCGCATGACGCGGCGGTGCGCGTGCTCCGACAGCGGGTCGAGCGCGACCAGCGCCTGCGCCTGCTCGAGCGCGGTGGCGAGCCGGCCGGCCGCCTCCGCCTGCGCCGATGCGGCGGCCAGCTGCTCGCCGCGGCGCGCCCGGCGCGCGAGACGGGTCGCTTCGAGCCACTCGGCGAAACCGCCCGCCCCTTCGAGCGCCACCGGGGCGAGCACGTCGCTCGTGTCGTCGAGGTCGTGGGTCACGCCCGCGGCAAGCATCGCGAGCGAGCCCGGACCGATGAGTTCCGCCCCGACGCGCTGCTTGATGCGCAGCAGGCGCGCGCGCAGATTGCCGCGCGCACGTTCGGCGTCCACGTCGGGCCACAGGCGCTCGGCGAGGATGGCGCGCGAGGTCTGGCCCTCGATCGCGAGAAATGCGAGCAGCAGGGCGTCCTTCGCCTCGAGATCGATCACCCGCCCGTCGGGCAGAGCGCAGCTGGGCGCGCCGCGCAGGCGCAGTTGCGGGTGGTCCGGCAAGCCGGCGTCGGGCTGGCGCTTCACGCCAGCGAGATTAAGCGAAGCCTCGGCGCTGTCGCTGAACATCGGCCGGTCCGCCGGCGGCGCTCATCGACCGGCGATCGGCGGCGCGCCGGCTGGTGAGCGTGGAATCGAGACTCAGGCAGTGAAATACAGCGCGAGCGCCAGCAGCCAGGCCCACGCGACCAGCACCAGCAGCCAGGGCAGCGGTACGTGGTCGCTGCGTTCGTCCCGCGGATGATCGGCATACATCGGACGTCTCCTCGCGACGGCGTAAGCGCCGTCATGCCCGGTGTTTTAGGCTCGCGGGCGTTACAGGGGCGTCACAGGTGTCAGCGCAGGCGCAGCCGGGCGCCGGAAAGGTCGATCTCCGACTGGCGGGCATCGGTCGCCCGTCGCCCCATCTCCCGGCGGCCAGAAGGTGGATCGGCGGGTCTGAGTGAACCCAAGCCTTTGAATGGGCTTACGCTTTTGCCCCACTTCATGCGTGCGATGAGCCGAGCATGGCGGATGCTCGCAGCGCCGGATCACCCGGCAGCGGCCAGCTCGGTGGTCGAAGTTGAATTCACGGGAAGAAAAGGCTTATGGAAACGTTCTCCATCTTTCTCGCCTCCTCGAAGGAGTTGGAGGAGGATCGACGGTCCTTCGAGATATTCATCAATCGCAAGAACAAGGAGTGGGTCGAACAGGTCGGGATATTTCTCAGACTCGAGCTGTGGGAGGATTTTCTGGATGCCTTTTCCAGGACGCGGCTGCAGGATGAATACGACAAGCGCATTCGCAAATGCGATTTATTCCTGATGCTGTTCTTCACCAAGGTCGGCCCTTACACCGAAGAAGAGTTCGAAACCGCGGTCGGACAGTTCAAAAGCACCAACAAGCCATTTGTTTTCACCTACTTCAAGGACGCCCTGATCAGCAGCGGGGAGATCGATAGCGACACGATCAGTCTGGTGGCGTTCAAGAAAAAGCTCCGGGCGCTGGGCCACTTCCCCGGCGAATACAAGAACATCGAAGACCTGCAGCTGCAGTTCAGCGGCCAACTTCAGAAGCTCTACGAGGAGGGCTTCTTCGCGCCGGCAGGCGCCTCGGGGGCTGCGAGGCCCGCCGGCGGCACCCCCATCCTCGCGAGCAGCGACCGGACGTTCGAGGCGGCCGTCAAGCTATTGCGCGACGCACTTCTTGGCGGTCCCGACGCCGACGACCGGGCGCGCCGGCTCGTCGATCAAATCTCGGCGCGCTCCTGCACCCGGCATGACAGCTTGTTCGACGTCGTCCGCTACTTCATCGAGTACCGCCTTCTCAACGCGAAGGAAGCGGAACTCGAGTCGCCGGAGCTCGCTCCCGACGCTGAACTCGAGAAGCTGGTGAGCCGGCTGACCGAGGTTGCCTCGGTCGGTTCCGAGCGGGCGGCATCGATCGACGTGCTCTCTGATTTCTTCGCTCGAACCGACGACCGCGAAGAGCGCTGGAAGGCCTACTTCACCGCCGTCGCAAAGTTTGGAGACGCGGGCCGCGAAGCCCTGTCCTCGATCAGCCGAATTCACGTCCGTACTGGATTCATAGCGCCGCAGTACCTGCTGGCCGGGCTGCTCAGCCGCTTCGACTACGACTGGCGCAAGGTACTCAACTCGTATCAGCGTGCCATCCCGTCTCCCGCAAAGCGCAATGGCGCCTTCGAAAGCCTGCAGAGTTCGCAGTGGATGTGCTGGCTGATGTGGGGGCCGAGCGTGCCGCTTTGCACGTGCCGTCGCTGGCGCGGGCTGGTGGCCTATCAATATGGATACGGCGATGAAAACAATTCGTTGCCGCTCCTGGAGGTTCCGAGCGACGGTTCGTCCGCCTCACCTGCGCTCGATGCGCTCGGCAGCGCGCTGTGTGCAGAGCGACGCGGCTCGCGATTTGCCGAGGTGACCGGCAGGCTTCGCTGGGCGCCTTGGTTCCTTCGCAAGGAGTCGGAACCCGATGCCGACCAGGGCTTCGATCTGGCATCGCAGGACAAGGTCGACGATCCCGGTCATGCCGCGCAGTTGGGTGCGGCGGCGGCCCAGGCGGCCCTCTACAACGAGGCGTTTCACCCGAACCTCGTGCTGCAACTCGAGAAGATCGATTCGACCAACGCGGAGACGCGGGTCTACTACTCCGCGTACCTGTGGCTCATCTTTCTCGTTGCCGTGCCGCCGCGCAGGCCGCAATTCAAGGCCGCGGGACTGAGCCTGCTGCGCGGCAAGGAATGCCCGGACTGGCCAACCAACGAACAGGAGCGGCGTCGCCTGCGCGAAGCGCACCTGTGGGAGCACCTGCTCCCGGTGTTCGTTCACGCCAACATCGGTGACCCGGCCGCGCTTGCGCTCCAGAAGCAGATGCTGGTCGAAGAGGCTCTGCGCATGTTGCACGAGGTCTGGGAGCGGCGGCAGGAGCTGTTCGACCCCGACGACGTGGCCGCAGGGATCAGGTTCCATCTGGCGTGTGCTTCCGACTACAGCGGTTGTGGCAGACCGCTGCGCTTTGCACCCCGGGATCCGCTTCTGACGACACTGCGCAAGAGGCAGGCCGCGGAGCCGGACCGGGCGTTCGCCGAGGCGATAGTGCTGCCCCAGCAAGACGAGACCGAGGAGAGCCGCCCGTGGGCCCTGCGCGGATACTTTTCGGCGTGCGACCTCGTCGAGGTGATCGGCGACTACTTCGATGACGTCGCCCCGAAGATCTAGGCGCCGCGGGCTGGACGCCGGCTTGCGCTTCGTGGAAATCGACGCGTCCCGCGCGGGCCGGGCGGCGCTCGACCGGTTCTATCGCGACTTGTATGTCGTGGCGTTCCCCGACGCCGATGAGCGCGAGTCTCTACGCAACATGGCGTGGTACATCAAGCGCAGAGCCGAGGGCTGGTATGGGCCGAACAACTTTCACATTCTGGTCGCGCAACAGCACGGGCTGCCGCTTGGCGGTTCGGTCTTCGATTACCTGGCTGGTCCGAACGCGGGCGTGATTGAATTCCTGTTCACCCGCGCGGATCTGCGTGCGTGTGGCTACGGCAGCGCGCTGCTTGCCGAAACCGTGCACGCGCTGCGGGCCGACGCGCGTCGCGCGCGCGCCGGCCGGCTCAAGGCGATCGTGGCCGAGATGAATGATCCGTTTCGCCGGTCAGCGATACCCGACGAAATGGACCCTTTCGAGCGCGCCGCGATTTGGGGCCGCTGGGGGTTCTCCAAGCTCGATGTCCCGTACGTGCAACCTGCCCTGTCGGCAGGCAAGCGGCCCGTGCACAACCTGACGCTGGTGGCAGACATGCTCGCAGAGCCGAAGGCTACTTGCGCCGATGGCGGCTGGCTGCTCGAGGTCGTGCGCGGATATATGCGCTGGGCGATGCGGATCGAGCAACCTTCACGCAATGCACAGTTCCGCGCGCTGGCGCGGCACATCGCTACGCACCGGACCGTGCCGTTGATTCCGTTGGGCGACTACGTTGGACGAAACGTCCCGCGCGGCCTGGTGATCGAGGAGATCGATGCGCGCCATCGCGCCTTCGACGCAGTGATGACTTTGCTGCAGGAGCTGTTGCCAGCGGGCCGGACGGCCTCCCCGCATGAGTTCGAACGGGCTCTCGCCGCGGGAAAGAGCGGCGCATACCGGTATCACTTGTGGCGTCTCGCCTCGCCACCCTCCGAACTCGTACAGGGGGTCGCGAGTTTCTTCACGCTCGCGCGGGCCGGCTTTGGCGGGTACCTGGTCTTCGCACAATCCGTGCGCGGTCAAGGGCTGCTGCGCCCCGTGATCGCGCGCATCGAGGAGCAGATGGTCAAGGACGCGACCGGCGCCGACGGATGGTTCATCGAATGCGACGCCGTTGCGGCGCAGCCGTTCATCGCCGTGGGTTTTCGCGAGCTACCCGTCGACTACCGACCGCCCCGCGTGGGTCCGACGGCCGGCATGGCCGAACCCGAACGTCTCAAGCTGCTCTACAAGCGATTCGGCAGCACGAGCGGTGCGCTTCCCGGGCGGCGCTTCCTGCTCGACACCGTCGCAGACATCTTGCGGCACGTCTACGGCGTCCGCGCGCCGCGCGCGCATCCCTGCTATCGACGATTGAAGCGAAGAGCGCGGTAGGAATTCAGGAGGCGTCGGCTGGATCGCTGGTGTCAGCGCAGGCGCAGCCGGGCGCCAGGAAGGTCGACCCCGGCCAGCACGGTGGTCCAGGTCTGGCCGGGCTGGACCGGAAGGGCGCGGGTCAAGGTGCCGGTGGTGACGACTTCCCCCGCCGCAAGCGGCGGCTGGCCGGGATCGGCCGCCAGCACGTCCACCAGATGGCGGAGGGCGGAGACCGGGCCGTCGAGCACGTTCGACGCACGGCCATGGTCCATGACCTGGCCGTCGCAAAGCAGGTCGATTTCGAACGCCGGCAAGGTCGCCCGCCACCGCTCGCTGCGCGAGGCGACCGGAAACCGCTCGCCGATGAAAAGCGCGCCGTGCAGGCCATAGGCGGCGACGGTGTCGGCGGCCGCGAATTTCCAGCCGGGAAAGCGCGACTGCACGAGTTCGAAACCGTGCGCGACCCACTCGATGCAACCGAGCAGCGCCGCCTCGTCCATGCCCTGCCTCGGCGCGGCCGCCATCCCGAACATCACCTCGGGCTCGATGCGCGGCTCGGCCAGGCCTGCTAGCGAAAACCCGTCGGCCACGTCGGCCAGGTTGCGCGCCGTGGTGTCGTAGACATGGCCCCAGATGGGCGCCCAAACGCCGTATTCCGCCCAGATGGTCCGATTCGTGAAGCCGATCTTGCGCCCGACCGGCCGCTCGCCGCGCGCGATCCGGCGCGCGTGCACGTCGGCCGCGATCCGATAGGCCGTGGCCAGGTCGAGCCCGGCATAGCGCGCGGTGTACGGCTCGACCTGCCGTGGCGTGCCGATCAGACTGAACAGTTCGGCAGCGATCGCGGACGGATCGACGGGCGGGGTGGCGGGCATCGGGCGATTTTGCACTTTGCGTTCCGCACATCCCCTCCCCCGCCTGCGGGGGAGGGTGCGATCGTTCCGCGGCACATCAACCCGGTCCCCTGTTGCCGAAGCCCCCGAGTGGTCGAGGACCGGGATCAGGAAACAAGCGAACGCGAGAGCGGGTCGCCTGACCCGGCTCGCGACCGCCTGCGACCACCCTACTGGACCGAAATCTCGGCGCGCGTGTCGGAGGCGTCGAAGATCAAGGTCGAGGGCCACGCGGGCCAGGTGACGCCGAGGGACCGGTTGTTCGGATCGCCGCGGCGGGCGAACGTCCCGAGCGTCTTCATCATCGACTGCGACAGCTGCAGGCGCCCCTTCTGGTTGGCGTTCGAATTGGCGATGTTCGAAAACAGCGATGGTCCGAAGTTGCCGAACAGGAACGGAAGATCGAACGCATGGGCGGCGCCATAGATGTCGTTCCACGGCGCGGGCTCGCGATCCCAGTCGAAGCGGTAGTACCAGACGTCCGCCTGCTGCCCGCGCAGCGCGGCGAGCACGTTGTCGCGGCTGGCAATGAAGAAGATCCGGTTCAGCAGGTCCGTGCGCGCGTTGAATCCCGTGACGGGCGTCGTGACGGGCAGGTAGACGGCCGGGATCCACTGGTCGATCGTGACCGTCGGTGCGGCGTTCGGGTCATAGTTGAACTGGGTGAGGAAGAGCGTCGCATCGCTCACCAGGCGGCCGCTGACGCCGCCCAGCGCGGGCGACAGCGCGAGGAATGTCGGGAAGAGCTTGGCCTCGTCGCGCGTGTTGCTGGCGATGAACGGGACCTTGACGTAGTTGCCCGCGCCGATCTCGGCGACCGGATCGACCGGCAGCACCGCGCCATCGGGAATCGGCCCCGAACCGGCAAGGCCGAGCACCGCGAGCTTCGTCAGCAGCGTGCCGAGGAGCGCCGCCGGAGTCCGCGAGCGCAGGTAGGCCGCTATCTGCGCGGGCGTCTGGGACGCGATGTACGCCAGCGCCGACGCGTTGTCGGTCGCCAGGCCATCGACGATGACCTGGTTGGCGAGCAACGCGTTGCCCTGCGCGAGATAGACCGCGGCGGGGGCGAGCGTCGCCAGACTGCCCGGTGGCAGCTCGCTCGCCAGCGAAATGCCTCCGCTGAACGCCGCGGCGCGATGAAACAGCTGCGGTTTCGCGGCGACCATCAGGGGCGAGGTCAGCATCGCGTACACGTTGATCGCGCCGGCGGACTGACCCGTCAGCGTCACATTCGACGGATCGCCGCCGAAGAACTCGATGTTGCGGTGGATGAATTTCAGCGCCTTGATGATGTCGAGCAGCGCGAAGTCGCCCGAGTCCTCGATCGGGTCGGTCCCGCTCTTCAGCTCCGGCAGGTTGAGGAACCCGAATATTCCGAGCCGGTAGTTGACCGAGACCACCACCGCATTGGCGGTCCGTGCGAGGCTGGCGCCGTCGTAGACCGGGTCGGCCGTATAACCCGACACGTTGCTGCCGCCGTGGATGAAGACGATGACAGGCAGATCGTCCTCGCGCGTTGCAGGACGCCAGATGTTCAGATAGAGGCAGTCCTCGCTGCCGACCGCCTGGTTCAACGTGCTGGCGATCGTCTGGTCGTAGCGGTTGTCCGCACCCGGCCCATAGATACGGCCGTATTGCACGCAGGCATTGCCGAATTGCTGGGTCAACCTCGGGTAAAACCATGGCCGTGGATCTTCCGGCGCCTTCCAGCGCAGGTTGCCGACCGGTGGCTTCGCGTACGGCACGCCCTTCCACGCCAACGTCCCGCTGTCCTTCGAGTCATCGACGCCGACGACCGCACCGAAACGGGTCAGCCGCAGGACCGATGCATGATCTCGCCCATTGTTCTCTGGTTCGTGCGCACTCGAGGCGGGCGCCGAACAGAGTGCGACACAGCCTGCGAAAAGCAGGGTAACGCGCAGCATGTGCTCTCCTCTCTTGCTTTATAGGATGTGGATAACGCGGACGCACGACAGGAACGCAACGCCCGTTTCGATCATCACCGGCAGCCGCCGGCGGGTCAATGTCTTTGCGCTCCTGCGCTGCGCAAACCGGTCTCGCGCAGAATCCGCACCCGCAACGCAAGAGAGCGCCCAATGTTTCTGCTGCATCCCACCATCGCACCCTGGCTCGTCCGCGCCGAGCGCGGCTGGCACGTTGCACTGCTCGCCGACCGCGACGATGCGACGGCCGTCTATCTGCGGGCGCTCCCGGACAATGAGGAGGCGCTGATCACGATGCATCCCGGGCCGCGCAGCGGGCCGCTCTACCGCTGGGATGCGTTCCTGCCGATCGACACCGGCAATACGGTCACCCGCTATGCGTTCAAGGTGCTGCGCGGGGATATGCAACACTGGCTGGCCGCCGACGGGCGGCACGCGCATCTGCCGCCGGAGGATCTGCATTTCCGCGCCAACCCGCACGACGTGCCGCCGGCGTGGGTGCGCGACCAGGTGTTCTACCAGATCTTCCCCGATCGTTTCGCGCGCGGCCGCGCGCCCGCCGACCGCAGCGCCGAGACCATCTACGGCAGCCGGCCGTATCGAGTCGTGCAGAAAGAGTGGGGCGAGCCGATCGACCCGGAGAACGCAAGCAACGCCTTCTATGGCGGCGATCTCGAGGGCATCCGGCAGCGCCTCGACTACCTGCAAGGCGAACTCGGCGTCACGGCTTTGTATCTGAACCCGGTCTTCACCGCCGGCAGCAACCACAAGTACGACACCGAGGACTACTACAACGTCGATCCGCATTTCGGCGGCAATGCCGCGCTGATCGCCTTGAGCGACGCGCTGCATGCGCGCGGGATGAGGCTGGTGCTCGATGCGGTGGTCAACCACACCGGCACCAATCATCCGTGGTTCAACCGCTGGGGCCGGCACGCGACGCTCGGCGCCGCCCAGTCGCCCGCATCGCCGTTCCGGAGCTTCTACGCCTTCGACGAGAGCGGCCAGCCGCTCGGCTGGAAAGGGCACACCTCGCTGCCGGTGCTGGATTTCGCCTCGCCGCTGGTGCGCGCCACGGTGTACGAGGCGCCCGATGCGATCCTGCGCCACTGGCTGCGACCGCCGTATTCGATCGACGGCTGGCGGCTCGACGTGATCCACATGCTCGGCGAAGGGCCCGGCGCGCACAACAACGCGCACTACGTGCGCGAATTCCGGCGTGCAATGCGCGCGGAAAGACCCGATGCCTACGTGCTGGGGGAACACTTCTCGGAGGCGACGAGTTGGCTGCAGGGCGAGCAGGAAGACGGCGCGATGAATTACTACGGCTTCGCGCACCCGCTGCGCGCGTGGCTCCTACGGCAGGACATCGCCTACCAACCGATCCGCATCGACACGCGCGAGTTCGAACGCTGGCTCGCGCGTTCGCGAGCCGCGATCCCTTACGACAACCAGCTCGCGCAGCTCAACCTGCTCGACAGCCACGACACGGTGCGCTTCCTGTCGTTGCTCGGCGGCGACACGCAGCGCATGCAGACCGCCGTCACGCTGCTGTTCTCCTATCCGGGCGTGCCTTGCATCTACTACGGCGACGAGATCGGACTCGAGGGCGGGCGCGACCCCGACTGCCGCCGCTGCTTCGACTGGGAGCGCGGTCGCTGGAACCGCGCCTTGTTCGAGCACTTCCACAGTATGGCGAGGCTGCGCCGCACGCGTGCGGAGTGGCGGCACGGCGCTTATCAGACGCTTGCAGTCGGCGACGACTGGCTCGCGTTTGCGCGTTACACGGAGCGCGGTGCGTCGATCGTCGTCGTCAATCGCGGGCCGGACGTCGTCGCGCAGGTGCCGGTGGTGGAGTTGCCGCTCCGGGTGGAACGCTGGCGCGAGGCGTCTGGCCACGCTTTCGAGGCCACGCCGGACAGGCTTGCTTGCGCTCTGCCGGCCGGGGACTTCCGCATCCTGTTGAGCGCGGGCGGCAAGGAGGACGCGCCGTACTAGAGCCGCCTTCCCGGCGGTCGTGAAGGCGCGAGGACCGCGCGTACATCGCCGGTGCGGTCGGACGATGAAGCTCGCGACGATGAACGACGTGCCTTCCCACACCAGCGGCTTCCAGATGTCTCCCCCGGCCCGCGCCGGTTGGATGCGGAGCCCCGGTGCAGCGCCAGCGGCGATGCGCGTGCAAGCCAAGGCCGCTGTGGCGACCCGGGCCGCGCGCGGGGCGGGTTGCGCCGGTCGCCGCGCCGGCTTTCTCAGTTCGCTTCGTCGAAGATGGCCTTGATGTTGCTCGGGAAGAATCGCCCGAACCACCACGACGAATACTGCGGGGGCGGCGACCGCCCCGCCAACCAGTCTTCCGTCAAGCCCCGGCGCTTCGTTTCGGCGACCAGGCCGCGCAGGGTCGACACGTATTCGCTCATGGATTCGATCGCCTCGACACCCGCGACCGCGCCATGCCCGGGAACATAACGTGCGGGCGCCTCCGCGCGAAGCGCATCGAGCGCGTGCAGCATTTTCGCGCTGCCGGGCGAGTCGCCGAGGAAAGGGTGATGGCGAACGAACGGCAGGTCGCCGGCGAAAACGACGTGATCTTCGTGAAGGAGAGCAACCACGTCGCTCTTCGTGTGCCCGCTCAACTCGTCGAGCACGACTTTGCGACGCGGACCTGACAGGACCATCGTCCCGCCCTCGATGAAGCGGGTGGGCAGACGGGCCTTGTATTTCCGGCCGGTCTCGGCGACCGCTTGCATATACGCGCGCCAGAACCGCGCCTCGCCGGCAGGCCCGGCGCGCGCGTCCCACGCCTCGTATTGTCGGTACAGCCAAAGCTTCGTACCGATGTCGGCGGCGTCTTCGGCCGCGCTCTTCTCGTCCTCGATCATGTCGTCGCGTATTCCGGCGGTTCCGATCACTACCGTGTCGGGCGCCAATGCCGTGGCGCCACGAACATGGTCGTTGTGGCCATGGCTGTAAACGAGGATGGTCGGCGCGCGACCCGTAAGTCGCTGCGCTGCCGCGGCCAGATCGGTCGCCGCCTCGGGAGACTGCCCTGCATCGAACAGCACGACGTCCGCGCCCAGGTCGATGATGCCCATGTTGCAGATCGCGTACTCACCCGGCGTCGCGATCGCCGCCCAGACGCCTTCAGCGAGCTGCTCGAGCTGAAAATGCGGTGATGACGGTTCTGCCTCCGCGGCGAACGTCATCGCCCAGAGCGCGGTGCCCAGGACGGCAACCCACGTCGCGCTCCGGGAGCGGTTCACGCGTTGCATCGTTCGACATCCACCGGTCCGTGAGTATTCGATCATCGCGCCATTTCGATCGTTCTTCATCGGGCGCGTGGTCGCGCGCAGGGAGGAGCCGGCGCCGCCGAGAAAGCTCCCTCCCCCGCCTGCGGGCGAGGGAGTGCATCGCCATCGCGACTAGTAAAACAGATAGACGACTTCGTACGGTATGGGCGGGAGGTTTCCTTGGGGGTCGCTGGTGATGCCGCCCACTGCGATCGTCGTGCCGTCGCTCGCCATGCAGAGTCCGTTGGTCGCACCGAAGCCGCTTTGGGGAGGAACACTCTGCTGGCCGAACATCGCTCCCGGATACGCGGTCAGCACCTGGCTTTCGACCGCCGGCTGCTGGGCGCCGCCGCTCCACGGCGCGCTTGCCGGCAGGCGGTAGACATAGACCGCGCCCGGTCCCGGCTGTCCGCTGCCAAAGGGATTGTTGGGCGCTCCAACGGCGATCGTGGAGCCTCCATTCGTGACCGCCACGGATTCACCGAATCCGTCGTTGTTCCGGCCGCTCGAAGCCTTCAGCTTGGCATCCTCGGGCAACACGCCGTTCGACGGCCACCCGCCGGCCGGCGCAAAGACATACGCCGCTCCCGGTCCATCAGGAGGGGCACCGCTCTCGGGGTTCTTTGGTGCTCCGACCACCACGGTGCTTGCATCGGGACTGACCGCCACCGACCAGCCGAACGCATCGCCCACGTTGCCATCGGACGCAGCCAGCTTGGTCGCGGCCGCGGCTGCGCTTCCCCAGCCGGCCGCGGGCATCTGAAACCGATAGGCGCTCCCCGGCGTCGTGGACAACGCAAGATCCGGCGCACCGGCCACGATCGTGCGGCCGCTGCCATCGATGGCGACCGAGAATCCGAGGGTGGGAACCGGTTCCAGCACGCCACCTGAATCGACCGTCACGCTCAGCCGGGCGGTTTCCGTTCCGGAACCGTTGCTGCCCTGGCAGTTGGTCCAGGTTCCGCAGGACGGGCGCGTGAAGACATAGGCCGAGCCGCATGACGCGGACGACCCGCAGGGCGCGCCGACGACGATCGTGTCGCCGTTGTCGTCGATGGCGATCGACGCCCCAAAATTGTCTCCAGGTTGGGGGTTGGCCTGAAAGAGCGCGAAGCTGGCGCCCCACACCGGTCCTTGCAGCCACCCATTGGCAGGCCGCTGCAGGACCTGTATGCAATTCGGTATTCCGAAGCTGCCGCACGCCGGAACAGTGAACGCGATGACCGAGCCGTCTGCACTGATTGCGGCATTGGAAGCGCTCGACAGAGGCGAGAGAGCCGAATTGGAAGCCCAGTTTCCCGCGCCGTCCTTCGCATAAACCGTGGCAGAGCCCGAGTAGTTGGGATCGGAACTCGTCGAGACGACGACCAACGTGTCGGCGCCGGCGTCCATGGCGACAATCGGCGGTGTCAGCTGGGAGATCGGCTGAGATGAAAGCAACAGGAGCCCTGATCCGGAGTACCCGACACCGTTGGAAGCGGCCACGTCGAGCGAAAGCGACCTGGTATCCGAAAGGGCCGGACTCGATGCATCCGTGACCTGAACCGAGAAATTGAAACTGCCGGATGCGACGGGAGTTCCGTTCAGGATGCCGCCGCTGCTCAACGAGACGCCTGCTGGAAGGTCGCCGCTGATGACCGACCAATCGTAGGGCGGCGTACCGCCTTGAGCCTGCAGGGACGTGGAGTACGCCATGCCCCGGGTCGCGCCCGGCAAGGAACTCGTCTGGATAGCCAGCGCCTGCGTGACGACTTCGAGCGAGAACGACTGGCTCGCCGCATTTGCGCCGGTCGGGGTCGAGTCCATCGCCTGCACGACGAAAGTGAAGGTTCCGGCGGCGCTGGGTGCACCGCTGAGCACGCCACCGGTGCCCAAGCTCAGTCCCGGCGGAAGCGTGCCAGGCAGGGACGCCAGCGACCACGTGTACGGGGGCGTTCCGCCGATCGCCGCGAGCGGCTGACTGTAGGGGGCCCCCACCGTGCCGGCGGGCAGGGGCGAAGGGGTGGCGATAGTCAGAGGGTTGGGAGTGCTGGTGATCGTGAAAGTGGCGGGCGCGGAATGAGTCGTGCCCACTTGCGCGCAGGTGCCCTGCACGACGACCTGCGCCGTCCCCGGCGCAGCCAGCAGGTCAGCTGGCACGCCCATGATCAGGTGGCTGGGGTCGACGTAGGTTGTTTCGATGCCGGCAGCTGATCCGTTCCACAGGATCGTATTTGATGCGTAGAAGAAATCGGGGTTTGGCGCAACCAGGGAAATCGTGACGCGGGCTCCCGGAGATCCGGCGGCAATCTGAGGTGGATTGAGAGATATCTTGTCGGTTTGCTCGGCCCCAGGGTCGTCTTGCACTTGAGTGCACGCGAACGGCTCGCCGGGATCGGGGGCGCAGCCGGCCACCGCCAACACCAGGAGGCACGCGGTCGACAGGAAGATGGCAGTCCTGGCCTGATTCCCTCCAACAGCGAGCAAGAACAGGCTTGTTGACCTTGCCTTGTCGAGGAGTCCCATCTGCAATCCCTCCCGCTCGATTCCGGTTGCGGCTCGTGCCACGTGGCCTCCGCTGGAAGCCCGTGGGCACTGCCCTTCAGTGCACACCCTAGGCCGCAAGCGTTTGTTCAGCGTTTGTCGCCTCCGAATTTCGCCCGGCAGTGCGCGGACTGAACTGCGGGAACCCGGTTCGAGCGTTGTCAGTACCGGCGCCGGTGCCCCGTCCGCGGCTGCCGCTCGGGCTCCCGCCTCGGTGCGCCTTGCTCACACAGGAACTGCAGAAGCGCTTCGGGTGAAGTGAACAGACACGCCTCGACCTCGTCGACGACGCGCGCGCTCGCGCGAAAGCCTTGCGCGAGGCGCCAGATGCGGATCACGAATACGGTTGGACTGTCCATCGCCTGCCCGTGCGGTTTGCACGGTAGGCATGCGGCGTTGGGCGAGCGTTAGGCGGTGCCGGGAAGTGGGCGCGGCTCGGCGGCCGTGCGACGCGCGATTCCCTCCTCTACCCGTTGCCCGTCAGCAATGACGCGCGACAACAGCGCCGGCAGGTCCTCGTCGACTGCGCGCACCCGCGCCGTGGCCATCGCGTGCTCGTCCAGCCGCTGCGCAAGCGCCGCGAACAGCTTGCGCGCACTGGAGCACTCGTTGCGCGGCCCGCTGGGGTGTTCGAGCAAGACGGCGAGCATTGCGGCGGCAAGCGCGGGATTGCCCTCGCGCGCGTAGTTGTCGGCGGCCCAGGTCGCCACCTCGATCATGTTCGGCAGGTTTTCGCTGTGCAGCGCGATCTGCGCTGCCTCGGCAAGGAGTTCGCGTGCCCTGGCGAAATGCCCGGCAGCGGATTCGATGCGTGCCAGCGTGTACAAACACATCGGCTCCGTCTCGCGGTCAACGCCGCGCCTGACCGCCGCGAATGCCTGGTCGAGATATTCGCGTGCACGCCCGGTCTTTCCGAGTTCGATATCGGCGACCGCCAGGTTGACCAGCATTTCGGGCTCGCCGCGGTGCCCTCCCGTCTGCCGCGATACCTGCAGCGCTTCGAGCAGATGCCGCCGGGCATCCTCGATCTCGTCGAGCGCGATGCAGAGATTGCCCAGGTTGTTCAGCGTCGGCGGGAGGGCGGACGGATCGGGAAGGCGCCGCGCGATCGCCACCGCGTTCTCGAACAGCGCGCGTGCCTGGACGTAGTCGCCGCCCGATTGCGTGGCCAGCGCGAGGTTGCAGGCGAAGCGCCATGCGTCGCGGCTGTCCGGCGGCGCCCGTCTCGCGCCTTCCTCGAAGTAGCGTCGTGCGCGCGAGTAGGCGCCTTGCTGCCACGCGAGACTGCCGAGGAGGTTCAGGGCCCTGCGACTTTCCGGGTCGCGCAATTGACGGTACCGACGCAAAGCCTCGCGGGCCTGGCGCTCGGCTTCGGCGATATGGCCCCGGCGCATCAGGAACAGGGCGCGGCAACATTCGATCCGTGCGCGCAACAGCGCGGGGGCGCGGGAGATGACGGGAGCGGCGCCGGTCCGCTGGTAGAAATCGAATCCCTCGCCGATGCGGCGCCGCCTGTCGAAATAGATCGCCCAGGCGTCCACGGCAGGCACGAGCCAATGGAACCGTCCTGCTCCCAGCGCCCACCACCAGGCGGCAAGGCAGTTGTCGAACTCCGTTTCGATATCGGCCAGCGTTTGCCGACCACTCTCGACCCCTTCCGCACAGCGCGCGAGCAGGTCGAGATACAGCGCTGCATGCCGCGCTTGAGTCTCGGCCAGTGCGCCGTCGAGCGCGCGCAGCCTCTCGTCGGCGAACCGCAGAACGAGCGGATGGAGCGAAAACCGCCCCTCGCCGCGTGCGCGCAGCAGCGACTTGTCGACCAGCGACGCGAGCGCGGGAAGTTGCGCACCGGCGATGACGCGCGCCGCGGCGAGGGCAAAGCCACCGCGGAAAACGGCCAGGCGGGCGAGGACGTCGCGTTCGCGCGGGAGCAGGAGCGCCCACGAGTGTTCGAGGCATGCGCGCAGGCTCTGGTGTTCGCTTCTCCGCCGTGTGTCGTCGGCAACCAGCACGTCGATGCCGCCTTGCAGGTCGGCAGCAATCGCCTCGCACGGGAGAAGGCGCGTCCAGGCCGCGGCGAGCTCGAGCGCAAGCGGCATGCCTTCGACCATTGCGGCGATCCGCTCCACGCCGGCGCGCTCGCGGACGAAATCGAAACCGGCCTTGCTGCGCGTTGCGCGGTCGACGAACAACCGCACGGCGTCGCACGCCGCGGCGTCGGCGATCGGAACGCCCGGCTCGGGTATCGCGAGACCTTCCAGGACGAACACCTGCTCCTCGTCGAGTTCGAGCGGCTCACGCGACGTGACCACGATCTTCAGGCGCGGGGACGCCTGCAGCCACTGCGCGACCAGTTTCGCGCCATCGGCCAGATGCTCCATGTTGTCGAGTACGAGCAGACCCTCGCATTGCGCGAGGTGAGCCGCAACGGCGGAGTCGGCATCGGTTTTCGCGCCGGGCTGCAAGCCGAGCGACGCGGCGACTGCGCCTGGAATCTGCGCCGGCACCGTCAAGGCCTCGAGCGCAACCACGGCGAGTGCGGAGCGCCGCGTCGCAAGTTCGGCGGCGAGGCGGCTCTTGCCGATGCCTCCCGGTCCCCGAATCGTGACCAGGCGGCAGGCCGGCGCATCGAGCAGCGCCGTCAGGGCTGCCAATTCACGCTCGCGTCCGACGAAGGTGTCGTCGCCGCTTGCAATGGAGGCGGGCCCGACATCCACCCCCCCACGGACAGCCGGCGCGTCCCTCGTTTCGTGCACGAGCGCGCGCAACTCCGGCCCCGGCTCGAGTCCCAACTCGGTGAGCAGGCGCTGCGCGAACTCGCGGTAGCGGCGCCGCGCGACGTCGGCCTCTCCGGTCGCGAGCAGTGCCCGCAGTGCGATCGCGGCGGCGCGTTCGTCGAATGGATCCTGGTCCAGAAGCCGCTGCGTCAGGGCGTCGTGTTCCGCGTACGTGGCAGGGTTGGCGTCGATCCACTTCAGGGCTGCGCTGCGAAAGTCGTTGGCGGCGCGCGGTCGCATGGCCCACAGCCATTGTGCGAACGGACCGGCAGCCGCGCCTTCGAGGCCCGCCAGGAAGGCGCCGCGATAGAGATCGATCGCGCGGCTCCAGTTCTGCCTGGCGATCGCTTCCTCGAACGCGGCGAGATCCGTCGATACCTGCAAGCGCACCCGCTCGCGCTCGAGTTCCAGTCCTTCGAACCGGCCGAGCTCCTGCAGCGAATGCAGGAGCCAGCGCAGGTTGCGCCGCGCGGCCGTATTGTCGTGTTCAGGCCAGAACAGATGCGCGAGCTCGTCACGGCTGACCCAGGTGGAACGTGCGCCCAGATAGGCAAGCAGCTGGAAACGTCGCTCGGGGCGCAGCGGGATCTCGCCCTGGCCAAGGCGTATCACCGGCGATCCGAACAAGCGAAACGTCACATCGATCACGATGCGCGTCCACCCGGCTCCGCGCGGGCCATCCCCCCGTCAGGCCGCGCCGAAGTCGAACTCATTCTAGATTGGTGCTCGTCGCCGGGCGAGCCGTTTTCTCGCAACATGTCATCCCGAGCCGAAGGCGAGGGATCACAGCCCCGGATCGTTCGAGATCCTTCGCGCCGCTCAGGATGACAGCGCAGGCTTCAGCGCTGTCCCGCAACGCGGCGTGAAGGACCGCCCGCTCAGGCCGGGGCAAGCTCGCTGGTCTGGAACACCGCCACCGCCTCCGACAGACCCTTGGCCTGTTCGCACAGGGTGGATGCCGCAGCCGCGCTCTGTTCGGCGAGTGCGGCGTTGCGCTGGGTCATCGCGTCGAGTCGCGCGACCGCGTTGTTGACCTCGCCCAGCGAGGTGAACTGGCTCTGGCTGGCATTGGAAATCTCGCCGATCAGGTCGGTCACGCGCTGCACCTGGCTCACGATCTCGTCCATGGTGCGGCCGGCGTCGCGCACCAGCGCCGAGCCCGCTTCGACCTTGTCGACGCTGGCGACGATGATGCTCTTGATCTCCTGCGCCGCCTGCGTGCTGCGCTGTGCGAGCGCGCGCACTTCGCTCGCGACCACGGCGAAGCCGCGGCCCTGCTCGCCCGCGCGCGCCGCCTCGACCGCCGCGTTCAGAGCGAGGATGTTGGTCTGGAACGCGATGCCGTCGATCACCGCCGTGATCTCGGCGATGCGCTTCGAGGAGACCTGGATGTCGTTCATCGTGGCCACGACCCGGCCGACGACGCTGGCGCCTTCGACCGCGACGCCGCGCGCCCTGCCGGCGAGTGTCGCGGCCTCGCGCGCGGACTCCGCGTTCAGGCGCACCGTGCCGGTGAGCTCCTGCATGGTGCTGGTGGTCTGCTGCAGGCTGCTCGCCTGCTGCTCGGTCCGGCTGCTCAAGTCGCGGCTGCCGAGCGAGATCTCGGTCGACCCGGAATTGATGGCATCGCTGGCGCCCCGGATCTGCCCGACGATCGTGGTGAGGGTCGCCACCATCGCGCCGAGCGCCGTGAGCAGGCGCGCCATCTCGTCGCCGCCCGCGGCGGCCGGCACGCCGGCCAGGCGACCGCGCGAGACCGCTTCGGCGACGTCGACCGCCTGGTTCAGGCGCGCGGTGATGACGTGCACGGTGCGCACGCTGAGCACGATCGAGGCGACGATGATGGCGCCGCCGATCGCCAGAATCAGCAGCAGCGAGTTGCGCACACGCGCGTCGACCGCGGCCGTGATCTCCTGCTGGCGTTCGTTGATGCTGCGCACCTGCGTGGCGCCCGTGGTGGCCCGCTGGGCCGCGACCGCCTTGAGACGCTGCATCGCGCTCGCCAGCGCGATCTCGCTCGCCAGCAGGCGCTTCTTCGTCTCGGCGACCTTGCCGATCGACTGCGACACCGAGCGCAACGCCCCGCTCGCCGCGTTGACGTTGCCGATCAGTGCCGGCTTGTTCATCTTGACGAGGCCGGCGTGCAGGCGCTCGACGTTGGCGGTCATGCGCTCTGAGAGCTGCTTCAGCCCGGCCGCCGCGGCGGTTGCTTCCGCCTCGCTGGTCGCCAGCATCAGCAGGCGGATCTGCGCGGTCATCTCCTTCATGTCGAGCGAGATCGCATCGCTCACCGCCACGACGCCGCCGGGCTCGTTGCGAAAGCGCAGTGCCGCGTCCAGGCCTTGCCTCTGCTTGACGACCTGCACCTCGAGCGAATCGCTGATCGATGCCAGTTTCTGCGACATGTCGTCGATGGGCCCGAGAATGGCGCGCCGCTGCTTCTGGTACGCCTCCTCCGCTTCCTTCTTGCCGTTCAGCACGTCGGTGCGCAACGCGAACAGGCCCGTGCCCTCCCGCGTGAACGCGTCGTAGATCGCGCTCACCGCGGTGCGCACGTCTTTCAACGGGTCGTCGGTGCCAGTCTGCGCCTCCAGCCGCTGCACGCTGTCGACCTGCGCCTTCACGCGCTCGCGCAACGGCGCGATGTGGAACCGGTTGGGCACCGCATCGGTTTCGCTCACCAGAAGGGCGAGCTCCTTCAGCTTGCCCTGGGCGCTCAGCACCAGCTTCATCGTGCCGCCCAGGCCGCGGCTCGCGTCCTGCGCCTGGTCGGCCGCGCGCGCGGCGTCGGTTTCGATGCCGGCCACGGCGGCACGCGTGCTGCGGATCGCGTCCTCGGCCTGCTGCAGGGCCGCGCGCGCGCTCTCGGTTTCGGCGCGATACGCCGCGTCGTCGGCGAGGCGCTTGTTCACGGTGGCGGCGATCTGCTCGCGCGCAGACCTGAACTCGGAGAGGTCGCCGCCCGCCTTCGGATCGAGTTCGTGGATCTGCCCGAGCAGCGTTTCGAGCTCGCGCAACTCCGCGTCGAATACGGCCACGCTGCGCTCGACTTCGGCGCGATCGGTGGTGAGCGACAGCTTGAGCAGCGTGCCGAGCGCGCGTTCGGTGCGCTCCTGCATCTCGTACGTCTTGTTCTGCAGCGGCGTCGCGTGCATCGTCAGCCCGCGCAGGTCGGACTGGATCGAGGTGACCGCGAAGTAGCCGACCGCGGCTACCGCGACCAGGCCGGCCGACGTGAAGGCGGCCAGCGTTACGAGGCGGTGCGAGATCTTCATGCGCGGCCGGCCGCGAGGCGAAGCGTCAGCGGATCTTGACGATCCTGCCGTCGCGGATCTCGGTCATGAACACCTGGCTCAGCGCCTGGTGGTTGTCGGCCGAAAGCGCGACCTGCAGGCCGCCGACGTCGACGCCCTTCATGCCGTTGAGCGTGTCGACCAGCGCCTGGCGCGTCGGCGTCTTGCCGGCCTGCTGGAGCGCGGCGAGCATCACGCGGGCGGTGATGCAGCCTTCGAAGTTGACGAAGCCGAGCCTTTCGCCCGCCTGCTTCGCAATCGTTTCCCGGCATTCGCGCTGGATCGGCAGATCGTTGTCCTCCGGGAACGGCACGACCTGCGAGATCACGACGCCGTCGCCGTCCTTGCCGACCTCGGCCACCAGGTTGTCGGTACCGACGAACGACACCGTCGCGAGCTGCGACTTCAACCCGGCGGCGCGCGCCTCCTTGATGAACGTGGCAAGGGGGGCGTAGGTGCCGACCATCACGATCGCGTCGGGCCTCGCGTCCAGCATCGCGGCGAGGCCGGACTTGATCGCCACCGTGTTGCGCTGGAAAGTGCCCTTGGCAAGCACGCTCATGCTGCGTTTCTTGAGCGCCTTCTCGGTGCCGGACAGCACCGCCAGGCCGAAGCCGTCGTCCTGGTAGAAGACGGCGACCGACCTGGCGCCCTTTTCGACGAAGTGCGCGACCAGCGCTTCGGCTTCGTCGTCGTAGCTCGCGCGCACGTTGAAGATCTGCTTCGTCACCGGCGCCCGCAACGTCATGGCGCCCGTGAAGAGTCCGACCAGCGGCACGTCCATTTCCTTGACGATCGGAATGACCGCGTTCGCGGTCGGCGTCCCGACGTAGCCGAACAGCGAGAACACCTTTTCCTGCTCGATCATCCTGAGCGTCTCGTCGACGGCCCGGTTCGGCTCGTAGCCGTCGTCGCCGACCACCAGGCTGATCTTGCGGCCAAACACGCCACCCTTGGCATTGACGTCCTTGAACACGGCTTCGGCGCCGGTGCGCATCCCCTTGCCGAGGCCGGATGCCGGGCCCGATTGCACGTTGACCATGCCGATGCGGATCTCGGTGTCGCTCACGCCGTCCACCGCGGCGGCGACATCCGGCCGGGCGAACAGGCACGCGAGCAGCAAGGCCATGGGGAGCAGCTTCGTCTTCATTCAGGACTCCAGAGGTCGAGCATCGGGGCGACGGGGTGGCGCCACGCGCACGCGCGGCCGGCACACGAAGCGCATTCTTGTTTTGCGCCTTCCTCCTCAATCGTGGGAAAAGGCCCGTGCCGGTTGGGGCTTTCAGCTGCGGTTCAAGTCAGGAAGAACCGGTGTGCGCGGGAGGCCCTCATCATCCGTTCGGCAGAACCCGAGCGGCCGCAAAGGCGGCGCCCGAGGACGCGT
Organism: Burkholderiaceae bacterium; assembly: GCA_035502095.1. Lineage (GTDB taxonomy): Bacteria > Pseudomonadota > Gammaproteobacteria > Burkholderiales > Burkholderiaceae_F > JAKANT01. The sequence continues at coordinate 109,936 of DATJUX010000025.1, read as the reverse complement.
CGGTACAATCCCGCGCCGTCGTGGCTCCTTTGCCGACGCCTTGCGCGCCGCCGTCGCGGCGGCGCCGGCCCTCGCTGCACTCCCGTCGCGCCATGCTTCCCGAACAAAAGCACCGCATCACGAGCCTGATCGAGCAGGCGCTGGCCGGACTTGGCCCGGCCGCGCATGTCCCGGTCGTGCTCGAGCGGCCGAAGGTGCACGCGCATGGCGACCTCGCGTGCAATGTCGCGTTGCAGGTTGCCAAGCCTCTGAAGAAGAACCCGCGCGAGGTCGCGCAAGCCATCGCCGACGCGCTCAGGGCCCATCCGGCCGCGGCGGATCTGCTGGAAACGGTGGACGTGGCCGGTCCGGGCTTCATCAACCTGCGTCTGTCAGCCGCCGCGAAGCAGGCGGTCGTGATCGCGGCGCTGACGCAGCGCGCCCGCTTCGGAACCTCCGAGCGCGGCGCCGGCCGCAAGGTGATGGTCGAGTTCGTGTCCGCCAACCCCACCGGCCCGCTGCACCTCGGCCACGCGCGCCAGGCCGCGCTCGGCGACGCGCTCGCCAACCTGCTTGCGGCGCAGGGGGCGCGGGTGACGCGCGAGTTCTATTACAACGATGCCGGTGCGCAGATCGACAACCTCGCGCTCTCGGTGCAGGCACGTGTGCGCGAGCTCAAGGGCGAATCGGTGGCGTTTCCCGAGAGCGGCTACCGGGGCGACTACATCGTCGACATCGCGCGCGATTTCCTCGCCGGCAAGACGCACACCGCACGCGACGGCACGCCGGTCACCGCCAACGGCAAGGTCGACGACCTCGACAACATCCGCCGCTTCGCCGTCGCGTTCCTGCGCGAGGAGCAGGACCAGGATCTCGCGACGCTGGGCGTGAAGTTCGACCACTTCTATCTCGAATCCTCGCTGTACGCCGACGGCAAGGTCGAAGCCGCGGTCGAGGCGATGATCGCCTCCGGCATGACGTACGAATCGGAGGGCGCCCTGTGGCTGCGCACGACGGCCATCGAGGGCAGCGCCGACGACAAGGACCGCGTGATGCGCAAGTCGGACGGCAGCTACACGTACTTCGTGCCGGACGTCGCCTATCACGTCACCAAGTTCGAACGCGGCTTCGAGAAGGTCATCAACGTGCAGGGCTCCGACCATCACGGCACCGTCGCGCGCGTGCGTGCCGGCCTGCAGGCCGCGGCGCAGGGACTCGGCGTCAAGGTGCCGCGCGGCTACCCGGATTACCTGATCCACAAGATGGTGCGCGTCGTGCGCGGCGGCGAAGAAGTGAAGATGTCGAAACGCGCCGGCAGCTACGTGACGCTGCGCGACCTGCTCGACTGGGTCGGCCGCGACGCCACGCGTTATTTCCTGGTCTCGCGCAAGGGCGACACCGAGTTCGTCTTCGACGTCGACCTCGCCGTGTCGAACAGCGAAGAGAACCCCGTCTACTACGTGCAATACGCACACGCGCGCATCAACTCGGTGTTTGCGCAGGCGGCGGAGAAGGGCTTTGCCTTCGACGCCGCCGCGGCGCTGGGCGCCTCGCTTGCGCCGCTCGTTGGTGCGCGCGAGGAGGCGTTGCTTGCGCGGCTGGCCGAGTACCCGGACGTGCTGCGCGAAGCCGCCGACGACCTCGCGCCGCACCAGGTCGCGTTCTACCTGAAGGACCTCGCGGCCGATTTCCACGGCTTCTACAATGCCGAGCGCGTCCTCGTCGACGACTCGCTCGTGCGCGACGCGCGACTCGCGCTGCTGGCCGCCACGCAACAAGTGCTGCGCAACGGGCTCGCGATGCTCGGAGTCTCGGCGCCGGAACGGATGTGAGATGCGGATGGATACCAGGCAGCGCCAGAGCGGCAACACCGTGATCGGCTTCGCCGCCGGCCTCGTGGCGGGCCTGCTGATCGCGGTCGGCGTGGCCTTGTACATGACCAAGGCGCCGGTGCCGTTCATGAACAAGGTGCAGCGCCCGACCGAGAACGTGAATCCGGGCGCCGACGGCAAGCTGCCGGATCCGAACACCGCGCTCTACAGCAAGCCGATCGAACCGCCGAAGATCGATCCCACCAAATCCAACGCCAAGACCGATCCGAAGGCGGCGCCGCCGCCGCCCGAGCAGGGCGTGCCGAAGGCCGACGCGCCGCCACCGGCCGATTCGACCCGCTACGTGCTGCAGGCAGGCGCGTTCCGCACCCCTGACGACGCCGACGCGATGCGCGCGCGCCTGGTCCTGCTCGGCCTGGATGCGCGCGTGTCGCCGGTCGATCAGAACGGCACCACGTGGTACCGGGTGCGCGTCGGCCCGTACGGCCAGCTGGACGACATCAACCGCATCCGCAAGGACCTCGCAGACAACGGCATCGACAGCCAGGTTGTAAGGCTCAAGTAAACCCCGCGCCGGAGGTCGTCGCGCATGGCCGCCCGCGCGTTAACGGTTCCGGACCCGAACCAGGAAAGGCTCTCATGAACCCGCATCCCGACCGCCGCCGACTGCTCGCAATCGGCGCCATGCTCCCGGTCATCGCGCGTGCGCAGGCGCGCGGACCGACGGAAGGCACCGAATACAAGCTCGTGCTGCCGCCGCAGCCGGTCGATTCCGGCAGCAAGATCGAGGTGCTGGAGTTCTTCCAGTACAGCTGCCCGCACTGCTTCGCGTTCAATCCCGATCTGGAGGCGTGGCGCAAGAAGATGCCGGCCGACGTGGACTACAAGCGCATCCACATCAACTGGGACAACAGCACCCTCAACCACACCAAGCTCTACTACTCGCTGGTCCAGCTCGGGCGCCTCGAAGTGCACGACAAGGTTTTCGCCGCCATTCACGTCAACCACAAGCGCATGCTCGATCCGGAGGAAATCGCCGACCTCATGGTCGCCAACGGCATCGATCGCAAGCAGTGGATGGACATGTTCAACTCGTTCTCGACCGCCGCCCTCGCGAACAAGGCCTTCCAGACCTGGCGTGCGTACAAGATCGACGGCACGCCGACGCTCGGCTGCGATGGCCGGTACCTCACGTCACCCGCCATGGTCGGCGCCCGCAGCGGCAGTCTCGTCGTGCTGGACTACCTGATCCAGCGCGCGCGCACGGACCGCGGCAGCGCGAAGAAGTAGCGGTCCGCGCCAGCCTCTGCATGAACGTCTTCGTCACCGGTGCCAGCAGCGGTATCGGTGCAGCGCTCGCGCGCGAATACGCATCGCGCGGTGCCAGGCTTGGCCTGGTCGCGCGCCGGCAGGCGCTGCTCGACGAGCTGGTTCGCTCGCTGCCCGGCACGCATCACGCCTACCCGGTCGACGTCACCGACCGCGACGCGCTGATCGCCGCGGCGCAGCGGTTCGACGCCGACACCGGCGGCGCCGATGTCGTGATCGCCAACGCCGGCATCTCGACCGGTGTTTTGACGGAGCACTACGAGGACCTCGAGACCTTCGGCGAGATCCTGCAGACCAATGTCGTCTCGCTCGCCTACACGTTCCACCCGTTCATCGGGCCGATGCGCAAGCGCGGCGGCGGAAAACTGGTGGGCATCGCGAGCGTCGCCGGCATCCGTGGCCTGCCAGGATCCGAGGCCTACTGCGCCTCCAAGGCCGCCGCGATCACCTACCTCGAAAGCCTGCGGGTCGAGCTGGCGCGCGACGGCATCCGCGTGCTGACGATCGCGCCGGGCTTCGTGCGCACGCCCTTGACCGCGCGCAATCCGTACCGCATGCCCTTCCTCATGGATGCGGATGCGTTCGCGCGCGCCGCCGTCGCCACGGTGGCCGCCGGCCGCTCCTACTCGGTGATTCCGTGGCAGGTGGCGATCCTGGCCAAGCTGCTGCGGATGGCGCCCAACTGGCTCTTCGACCGCGCGCTGGCGCGCCGGCCCTACAAGCCGCGCAGACACAGAGCATAGGCACCGGAGCCAACCGAAGGTGAGCTGCAGGCAAGGCGTCTCGTCCCCCGGCACGTCTACTGCACCTTCTTCAGCAACTCGATCCGCTCCTGCGTCTGCGGATGCGTGGAGAAGAAGTCGCCGACGGTGCGCGAGAAGTCGAACGACCACGAGTACGCGACCAGCAGCACGGCGGCGAGCATGCGGCCGCGCAGGATCGCGAGCGGTGCGCCGTGATAGTCGAACGCGTGCCCGTCCAGGCGGGTGTTCTGGCAGAAGTAGCGCGTCTTGCGCACCTTGGCCCAGGCCGAGTAGACGCCGAAGGTGACCAGCGTCAGCAGCAGGTTCACCACCCAGATGCGGAAATACTCCGCGCCGGTGCCGGAGAGGCGAACCGGGCTGCGCGGAGGCGCGGTGGGTGCGGTCGCGGGCACCGGTGCGGCTCCTTGCGCAGCGGGCGCAGCGTCTGGCGTGGCGGCCGGGGGCGGTTCGCCCGCGGGTTCCGGACCCGGTTGGGTGTTCATCGGCGCAGGCGCGCGAAGCCCGCTTCCAGGTCCTCGATCAGGTCGTCCGCGTCTTCCAGCCCCGCATGCACGCGAAACAGCGGCCCGGCGAACGCGAGCGGCACGGCGGTCCGCTCGGGGAAGGACGGGATCAGCAGGCTTTCGTAACCGCCCCATGAATAGCCGCGCCCGAAGCGCTGCATGCCGTCGACGAACGCGTGGAAGCTCGCCTCGCCGACCGTCGGCTTGAGCGCCACCCCGAAGAGACCCGTCGCGCCGGTCATGTCGCGCTTCCACAGCGCATAGCCGGCATCGTCCGGCAGCGCCGGGTACAGAACCCGCTCGACTTCCGGTTGCGCGCGCAGCCAGGCGATCAGCTTGTCGGCCGTGGCGCGGTGCTGCAGCAGGCGCGCGCCCATCGATCGCAAGCCGCGCAGGGCGATCCAGCAGTCGTCGGGGCTGGTGGTCAACCCGTAGTGCTGCATCGTCTCGCGCAGGCGCGGCCACGCGCGCTCGTTGGTGGTGAGCGTGCCCATCAGCAGATCGGAGTGGCCGCCGATGTACTTCGTGGCCGCGTGCACGACGACGTCGGCGCCGAGCCTGAGCGGCTGGCAGTACAGCGGCGTGGCCCAGGTGTTGTCGACCACGCAGAACGCATCGTGCGCGCGCGCGATCGAGGCCAGCAGGGGCACGTCCTGCATCTCGAACGTGTGCGAACCGGGCGACTCCACCACGATGACACGCGTGGTGCGGCGGAACAGCGCTTCGATCCCGGTGCCCAGGCGCGGATCGTAGAAGGTCGCTTCGACGCCGTAACGCGGCAGGGTGTCGCGGCAGAAGCGCCGCGTCGGCCAGTACACCGAATCGGGGACCAGGACATGATCGCCGACCTTGACGTAGGCGAGGATCGACATCGTGCAGGCGGTCAGCCCGGAGGGCGTGGCCCAGGAGTGCGCGCCGCCCTCGAGACGTGTCATCGCGTCGTAGAACGCGTGATGCGTCGGCGTGCCGTAGATGCCGTACGCGACCGGCATGGCGTCGTCGCCGAGGTTGCGCCGGCGCACGCGCTCGCGCATGTCGGCCACGCTCTTGTGCAGCACCGTCGAGCCGCGCACCAGCGGCGGATTGACGAAATCGAAGCTGTGGCTTTCGTTGCGCCCGAGCGAGGTCAGCTCGGTCTGCGGGCGGCCCGGCTTGCGGCGCGGGTCTTCGTCGTTGCGGTCCATGTCGCTCTTTCGGGAGCCGTCCGGCGAGCCGGCTTCAGGGCCGGGCGGACTCGATGCGCTCGAAACGGAACACGCCGTCGTCGCCGCGCCGGCGCTCCACCGCGCCGGCGCGCCACAGGGCGTGCAGGTGCGCCAGCGCCTCGCCCATCGCAAAGGTCAGCTGGTGCAGGTCGAGTTCGCGCTTGAACATCACCGGCACGATGTCGGCGGCGCTCGACGGACGCATGCAGGCCGCAAGCACTTCGTCGAGGCGCGCCTGGTGATGCTCGTGCTGTTGCACCACCCGGCGATGCAGGCCGATGAAGGGCTTGCCGTGCGAGGGCAGCACCAGCGTATCGGCCGGCAGCATCAGGTACCGGTCGAGCGAGCGCAGGTAGCGCGGCAGCGGATCGCCGTCCGGCTCGATCTCGAACACGCTGACGTTGGTCGAGATGCGCGGAAGCACCATGTCGCCCGCGATGAGCAGGCGGTCCTCCTCGCAGAAGAGGGACGCGTGCTCGGGCGCGTGGCCGAACCCGACCAGGATCCGGAACAGGCGCTTGCGCCCGTGCGGACCGATCGCGATCTCGTCACCCTCCGCGATGCGCCGGAACGACATCGGCACGTCGGGCACGAGTTTCGGATAGTGGCCCGAGCCGCGCGTGACGATCTTCTCCAGCGCCGCGTGCTCGCGCAGGCCGTTGGCCGCGAAGTGCGCCGCCGCCCGCCTGCCCGCCTCTTCGCCTTGCCCGTCCTTGTTGCCGGAAAGCATGCGCCCGAACGCGTATTCGCCGAGCGTCATCCACAGCGGCGCCTGCCAGCGCTTGTGTTCGCCGCCTTCGACCAGCCACCACGCCAGTCCGAGATGATCCGGATGGAAGTGCGTGGCGAGCACGCGCACCAGCGGCTTGCCGTCGAATGCGGTGTCGAAGAGCTGCTCCCACGCGCGGCGCGTCGCCTCGCTGGTGATGCCGCAGTCGATCGCGGTGAAGCCGGCGCGACCCTCGATCTCGTCGTCGAGCAGCCACAGGTTGATGTGATCGAGTGCGAACGGCAGCGGCATGCGCAGCCAGTGCACACCAGGACGCAGGGTGATCAGCGTGCCCGGCGCAGGCGGCTCGGCCCACGGATACGTGAGTTCGTGTTCCTGGGGGTTCATGCGTGCCGCCGGATGCTGCGCCTTGACGTTTGCGTAAAGTGTGGCGATTCTACTGACACGAAGTCGCGAAGACCGTCATGAGCGCACGCAAAGCCCCTGCGGCGGCACCGAGCCGGCCTCCCGCGGGCGACGCGGCGACCTTCACCATCACCGAGCTCGCGCGCGAGTTCGACATCACGCCACGGGCGATACGCTTTTACGAGGACCACGGCATCCTCGCGCCGGCGCGGGTCGGTCCGCAGGGGCTGCGCCGGGTCTATTCGCCGCGCGATCGGACTCGCCTGAAGCTCACCTTGCGCGGCAAGCGGCTCGGCCTCTCGCTGAGCCAGGTGCGCGAGCTGATCGACATGTACGAATCGTCGAAGGATGCGGTTCCGCAAGCGAGGCGTTTCCTTGCCGTGCTCGCGCAGCATCGCGCCGCCCTCGAACAGCAACGCGAGGACATCGAGGTGACACTGGCCGAAATCGAGCGCCACGAGGCCGAGTGCCGCCGCATGCTCGGCCGGAAATAGCCGGCCCGTCGATACGGTATCGCATTGTCGTCGCGCGGATCGCTTGACGCGTTAAGGTGGAGCGGAGGTCGCACCGTCCTTCCTGTATCCATGTTGCGTGCCCTGTTCGAGTTGATCGAAAAACACGCCGGCGGCGATCTCGCGGGGGCACCGGCCCACGTTCACCGTGCGCTCGAGGTCGCCGCGGCGGCGTTGCTGGTCGAAATCGCGCGCGCCGACGGTGCCATGCAACCGGCCGAGCACGCGGCCGTGCTGGCCGCGATCCACGAGAGGTTCGCGCTCACCGATGCCGACGCGGAGGACCTGGTCGATTTTGCGGAAGGCGAACTCAAGAAGGCCGAGGGCTATTTTCCGTTTACGTCGCTCATCAACCAGAACTTCTCGCAGGAACAGAAGGAGCACCTGGTCGAGCTGATGTGGCGCGCCGCGTATGCGGACAAGGACCTGACCGCAAACGAACTGCACCTGATGCGCAAGATCGCCGGGCTGCTCTACGTCTCCGACGATGCGTACATCCTGGCCAAGCTGCGGGCGAAACAGGACGCGAGCGCCGCGTGAGCGTTCCCTTCGACTGACACCGCGCACTTTCGCGCCCACCCCCGCCCTCCCCGCACGCGTGGGAGGGGTTCGGTCAGGTGTTGCGTACAAGTTCGACCAACGCCTCGCCGTAGCGCGCGAGCTTCTTCTCGCCGACGCCGCTGATGTCGCGCAGATCGCCCAGCGACCGCGGGCGCGCGGCGGCGATCGCACGCAGCGTCTCGTCGTGGAAGACCACGTAGGCCGGTACCCCGTGCTCGCGTGCGATCTCCGCCCGCCAGGCGCGCAATTGCTCGAACAATGGGGCGTCGACGCCGCCGGTTGCCGGCGCAGCGGGCGCCTTGCGCTTGCCGCGCGCCGGTTTCGCCACGTGCCGTCGCAGTTCGATCCGCTGCTCGCCCTTGAGCACCGGGCGGCTCGCTTCGGTCAGATGGAGCACGTTGAAGGTCTCGTGATCGACCGCCACCAAGTCCAGGGCGACGAGTTGCCGCAGCAGCAGGCGCCACTCGGCTTCGCTCAAGTCGGCGCCGATGCCGAATGTCGACAGCGCTTCGTGCCCGAATTTCCGTGTCTTCTCCGTCTGCTTGCCGCGCAGTACGTCGATGACGTGGGTCGCGGCGAACGAAAATCCGCTCGCGCGCTCGCAGCGGTAGATGCACGAGAGCAGCTTGCGCGCCGCCTCGGTGGCGTCCCATAACTCGGGCGGCTCGAGGCAGTTGTCGCAATTGCCGCATGCTTCGCTCGCCTCGCCGAAGTACGCCAGCAAGCGGACCCGGCGGCAGGCACCGGTTTCGGCGAGGCCAAGCATCGCGTCGAGCTTGCCGGACGACAGCCGCTTGTAGTTCGCGTCGGCCTCGGACAACTCGATCAGCCGGCGCTGCTGCACGACGTCGGCCAGGCCGTAGGTCATCCATGCCTGCGCCGGCGCACCATCGCGGCCGGCGCGGCCGGTCTCCTGGAAGTAGCCCTCGATGCTCTTCGGCATGTCGAGGTGCGCCACGAACCGCACGTCGGGCTTGTCGATGCCCATGCCGAAAGCGATCGTCGCCACCATGACGAGGCCGTCTTCGCGCAGGAAGCGGGCCTGGTTGGCCGCGCGCACCGCCGCGTCGAGCCCGGCGTGATACGGCAGCGCCGCGATGCCGTGCGCGCCGAGGTGCAGGGCCACCTCGTCGACCGTGTTGCGCGCCAGGCAATAGACGATGCCGGCCTCGCCTGCGTGCTCGGAACGGATGAAATCGACGAGTTGCCGGCGCGGATCGTTTTTTTCGACGATGCGATAGCGGATGTTCGGCCGGTCGAAGCTGGCGACGAACTCGCGTGCCTCGACCAGCAGGCGCGCGACGATCTCGCGTCGCGTCGGCACGTCCGCGGTGGCGGTGAGCGCGATGCGCGGCACCGCCGGGAAGGCCTCGCGCAACACCGACAGCTGGCCGTACTCGGGGCGGAAGTCGTGGCCCCATTGCGAGACGCAGTGCGCCTCGTCGACCGCGAACAGAGCAATGCCATCGGCCGCCGCGAGATCGGCAAGCAGCCGCTGCGTCCGATCCGTCATCAGCCGTTCGGGCGCGATGTACACGAGGTCGAGCTGGCCGTCGCGCAGGCGGCGTTCGATCACGGCCGCCGCCCCGGCCGAAAGCGTCGAGTTGAGGAAGGCGGCCCGCACGCCGAGTTCGTCCAGCGCCGCGACCTGGTCCTGCATCAGCGCGATCAAGGGAGAAATGACGATGCCGACGCCTTGGCGCAGCAAGGCCGGGATCTGGTAGGTGAGCGACTTGCCGCCGCCGGTCGGCATAAGCACCAGCGCGTCCTGGCCGGCCAGGACCGTCTCGATGACCTCGCGCTGGAAGCCGCGAAATTGCGGGTACCCGAAGACTTCCTTGAGCAGAGATTCGGGTGTGGGCGGCGGCATGCGTTCTAGGGTAGCAGCGCGCAGCGACCGCCCGCCGCATTAGTTCTGCCCCCCGCATCGGGTTCCGACGGGCGTTTCAGCGCGTTTGTCACGCGCGGCGTCGAGGCCGCCGTCGGCGCGCAATGCCGCTACTATCGCGCCATGTCGACCCCGTTTGCTGCCGCGTCCGCTCCGCCCACCGTGCCGCCCACCCGGGAATTCACGGCGGCGTGGATCGCCTATCTGACGATGGCCCTGTCGGCGATCCTGCTCTGGCCGGCCCTGATCGCACTCGTCATCTGCTACAGCAAGCGCGGCCGGCCGGAAGCCGGCTTCATCGACTCGCACCACCGCTGGATACTCCGCTCGTTCTGGTATTCGCAGCTGTGGTTCCTGCTGTTCTTCATCCTCATCATGATCGGAGTCTGGCCGGTCCTCGAGGACATCGCGCGCCAGGTCGTGAACACCGGCGACTGGGGCAGCGAGAGCTTCGTCCTGAACATCAACTGGGGACCGATCTTCAAGACGGTCGGGGCCGCGATGATCGGCGGCCTGGGCATCGTCGCGACCTGGTTCTGGTTCCTCTACCGCATGGCGCGCGGCATGATCGCGCTCGCCGATGCGCGCGCGCTGCCCTGACAGCGCCGATCACCGCAGCGACACCGCGCGCGCCTGCGCGGCACGCAACCCGGCTCAGTCGATTCCCGCCGCCCCGTCGGCAAGCGCGAGGGCCTGCTGGCGCCACGGGTGGCCGGCGGGAAGCGTCGATGCGAATTGCTCGAGCGCCAGACGCGCGTGGTCGCGCGCGGCGTCCGCAGCACCGGCGTCCCGTTCCAGCAGCGCGCGGAGAAGGAGAATCCGGCCGCGCCAGGCACTGTCGGCCGGCACGGGTGCGGTGCCGGCCGCTTCCCGCTCGGCAGTCGCGGCGCGATCGAGCGCCTGTGCCGCCTCGACACGGTCGCCGCGCGCGATGGCGACCTGGCCCGCCGTGAGTTCGCTACGCATCGCCTCGCTGCGCGCGCGCCGCGGCAGCGACGCAGCCTGCGTGCGCATCGTGGCGACGCCGACCTGGGCCGCAAGCAGGTCGTCGCGCGCGAGTGCATGCAGGGCCTGCAGCCGCGCCAGCTCCGCGCGCTCGCGCAACGCGGCGTTGCCTTCGTCCATCGACCTGGCGAGCACGGCAAGCTGCCCGCCCGCACCGGTGATGTCGCCATCCATCAAGGCGCCCTCGGCGAGCGCGAAGCGGGCGAAGTAGACCTGGTTGCGCTGGCTGTCGCGTTCCAGTTGGGCAAGCTGGGCCTGCGTCAGCGCGATCCCCTCGCGGGTGGCGCCCGTGACGATGAGCCGGCGACCGATGCCGGCGCGAAACACGGCCGGAAGCGCGCTAGCGGGCGATTCGTGCGCGAGCACCTCATGCATCAGTTGCTGCGCCTGGGCGAATTGCCCGCGCCGGACCAGCGCGATGGCACGCCGGTCGAGGATCAGGATATGGTTCGTGGTATCGAGCGCACCTTGCGCGCGCAACGCCTCCTCGAGCTGCCCATGCATCGCCAGCACATCACCGTCGCGGTCGGTGTCGAGATAGATCCGCTGCAGCGTGGTCAGCGCGTCTAGGTGCTGGCGACTGCCCGCGAGCCCTTCGGCTTCGAGGCGCGCAACCAGGGCGCGCCCGCGCGCGACGGCGCGGTCGAAGTCGCCCTGCTCGACCGCGAGCATCGCGTCGGTCCGGTAGCAGTCACCCATCGGGCCGAGCGGAGGTTCGGGCACGGTGCCGAGTTCCCGCATCGCGCCCTCGACCAGCGGCCGGGCCCGGGCCACGTCGCGCCCATACAGGAAGATGTCGGCCTGGGCGCACGCAATCTGTGCGCGCAGGCCCGGGTCGGGCAGCGACGGTGCAAGCCGGATCAGTTCGTCGGTGACTTCGCGCTCGCCGCGCTCGTCGTTGATGGCGGCGTAGCGGCCGGCGAGCATCAGCAGGATGCGCGCCTGCGAGGTGGGGTCGTTTTCATGCCGCGTGTGCAACTGCGCGCGGGCGCGCTCGAGCATTTCGCGCCATCGGTCTTCGGCCCCGGTGCGGAACGCTTCATCGAGCAGCGCCATCAGCACGTCGTGGGTCGCGCGCGCATAGCGGATCTCCTGCAGCGCGAGGTCGCGCTGCTTGCGCGCCTCGAGCGCGTGCCAGGCGGTTCCGATCACGCCTGCCGCCAAAGCGACCAGAACCGCGGACGCCGCACCGACCGCGAAGCGGTTCCGGCGCACGAACTTGCGCAGGCGGTAGGCGAGCGTGTCCGCGCGCGCCCGCACCGGCTGGTGATCGAGGTACCGGCGCAGATCGTCCGCGAACGCAGCGGCCGTCGGGTACCGTTCGCCCGGCGGCTTGCGCAGCGCCCGGGCGATGATGTTGTCGAGGTCGCCGCGCAGCTTGCGCGCCAGCTGGCGCGCCGTCGTGGCACGCACGCCCGCGGTGGCGGCGTCGATGCCGGCGGCGCATTCGCTCGGGCTCTGCGGTTCCGCCTCGACGAGCGTTTGCAGCCGCTCGACCGGGGTGGCATCCGCACCCGAGGTCGGATGGCGGCCGACCAGCAGCACGTAAAGCAGGACGCCAAGGGCATACACGTCGGTCGCCATCGTCGCCTCGCCGCCCTGCACCTGCTCCGGTGCAGCGTAGTCGGGCGTGAACGCGCAGCCGGCCAGTTGGGTCACTTCATCCGGCTGCGGCTGGTCCTGGACCAGCTTGGCGACGCCGAAGTCGAGCAGCTTGGGCCGGCCGTCGGGCGTGACGAGGATGTTCGAAGGCTTGAGGTCGCGATGCAGGATCAACCTGCCGTGCGCATGCGCGACGGCCGCGAGCACGTCGAGGAACAGCCTGATGCGCCCGTCGACGTCGAGGCGCTGCGCATTGCACCAGCGATCGATCGTTTCGCCCTCGACGTACTCGAGCACCAGGTAAGGTTGGCCGGCCGCGACGCCGGCGTCGATCAGGTGCGCGATGTTCGGGTGCGCGAGGCGCGCAAGCAGATTGCCTTCGCGCCGGAAGCGCGCCAGGCCGCCACGACCCAGCAGGCCGAGGTGCAGGAACTTGACCGCGGCGGCCCCCTCGTAGCGTCCGTCGCTGCGCCGGGCCAGCCAGACGGTCCCCATGCCGCCGTGCCCGAGCGGTCGCTCGAGCGTGTAGCTGCCGACGACATGCTCGCTCAGAGAAGCGCCACGCGGCAGTCTGAGCGCCGAACCTTCGAGGAATTCGGCCGTTTCGACCGCGGCCTGCTGCACGAGCAGCACGGCCAACTCTTCGCCGAGCGCGGGGTCGTCGCGCCGGATCAGGGCCAGGCGCCGAGGGCGCTCGGCGGCGTCCATTTCGAGCAGTTCATCGAGCAACGGGCTCAATACCTGCCAGCGCGCCTTGTCGATCGCGGCCATCTCAAATCGTGCTGACTGACGCGAGGCTTGCCGCCGCGCTCTCAGGTTCGCGGCGGCGGTCGGCCGGACCCGGCACCCCGGGCCCGGCCGGATCAAGCCTCACGCAAGACCTCGTGCAGGTAGAGGCGTGCCTTGTTCCAGTCCCGCTGCACGGTGCGTTCGGACACGCCGCGCATCGCGGCGATCTCCACGAACGAGAACCCGCAGAAGAACTTCAGCTCGACGAGTTCCGCCAGCGCGGGCTCGGCGACCGCGAGTTCGTCGAGCGCGTCGCCCAGCTGCGGCAGGTCCGTACCTTGTGCCGCCGGTACGGCCTCGGCGATCTCGGTGTCGAGCGATGTCAGGTGGAATCCGCCGCCGCGCTTGAGCGCCTGCCGCTCGCGCACGTAGTCGATGATCAGGCCGCGCATCGCGCGCGCGGCATAGGCGAAAAAGCGCGCCCGGTCGGGGAACGCCGCGCCGCGCGAGCTGATGTCGAGATACGCCTCGTGCAGCAGCGTGGTTGCGCCCAGCGTCAGGCCCGACGCGTTCGCGTGCAGCTGGCGGCGCGCGAGCCGATGCAGTTCCCGGTACAGGGTGGTGAACAACTCGCCGGCGGCGTGCGTGTTGCCCTGCTCGGCAGCAGCGAGCGTCGTCGTCAGTGTGTGCAGGTCTGAGCGCTCTTCGTCCCCCACGCGTCCTTCCTCCACCTCGATGCCGGCCCAGACTTTAGTCGCGGCACCGCCGTGGCTCAAATCACATTTGTAATCTGCGGCGGCCCGAGGTTGATTGACGTTAACGTAAAGGGCAACTAGATTGCGTCGCGCTTCCCCGATGCACTTCGTCGCCGCCAACCCCGCCTTCGAGGCCCGCGTGCGCGCTTCCTTCGCGCGCCAGGCGGCGATGCGCTTCATCGGCGCCCGGCTGGCCGACGTCGCGCCCGGCCGCTGCACGATCGAGCTGCCTGTGCACCCCGACCTGAGTCAGCAGCACGGCTTCGTGCACGGCGGCATAGTCGGCATGATTGCCGACAGCGCCGGCGGATACTCGGCGTTTTCACTGATGCCGGACGATGCGTCCGTCCTGACGGTCGAATTCAAGATCAACCTGCTCGCACCCGCCCGCGGCGACCTGCTGATCGCGGCCGGCGCGGTCGTCAAGCCGGGGCGTACGCTGTCGATAGCGCGCGCCGACGTGTTCGCGCGCGAGAACGGCCGCGAGACGCTCATCGCGACATTGCAGCAAACGTTGATGGTCATGCAGGGCGTGGCCGACGAACCGACCTAGCGTCGAGAGGTTTCCGATGCAACTGCCCGGACTGAACTTCGATCTAGGCGACGACATCAACGCCTTGCGCGAGGCGGTGAGCGCGTTCGCACAGAGCGAGATCGCGCCGCGCGCGGCGGAAATCGATCGCAGCGACCAGTTTCCGATGGACTTGTGGCGCAAGATGGGCGAGCTCGGCGTGCTCGGCATCACCGTGGCCGAGGAATACGGCGGCGCCAACCTCGGCTACCTCGCGCACATGATCGCGATGGAGGAAGTGAGCCGCGCTTCCGCATCGGTCGGGCTTTCGTACGGTGCGCATTCGAACCTGTGCGTGAACCAGATTCACCGCAATGGCACGGCGGCGCAGAAGAAGAAATACCTGCCGAAACTGGTCTCCGGCGAGCACGTCGGCGCCCTGGCGATGAGCGAACCGGGCGCCGGGTCCGACGTGGTCAGCATGAAGCTGCGCGCCGTGGACAAGGGTGGTTACTTCCTGCTTAACGGCACGAAGATGTGGATCACCAACGGGCCGGACGCCGACACGATGGTGATTTATGCCAAGACCGAGCCGGAGCTCGCGGCCTTGGGCATCACGGCGCTACTGGTCGAGAAGACGTTCAAGGGGTTTTCCGTCGCGCAGAAGCTCGACAAGCTGGGCATGCGCGGCTCGCACACCGGTGAACTGGTGTTCAACAACTGCGAGGTGCCGGCGGAAAACGTGCTCGGCGCCGTCAACGGCGGCACCAAGGTGCTGATGAGCGGGCTCGACTACGAGCGCGCCGTGCTCGCCGGCGGCCCCGTGGGGATCATGCAGTCGTGTCTGGATGTCATCACGCCCTACATCCACGAGCGCAAGCAGTTCAACTCGCCGATCGGCGAATTCCAGCTGATCCAGGGCAAGGTCGCGGACATGTACACCACGCTCGCCGCATGCCGCGCCTACGTCTATACGGTCGGAAAGAACCTCGACCGCCTGGGCCGCGAGCACGTCCGCACGGTGCGCAAGGACTGCGCCGGCGTGATCCTGTACGCGGCGGAAAAAGCCACGTGGATGGCGGGTGAGGCAATCCAGATCCTCGGTGGCAACGGCTACATCAACGACTACCCGACCGGCCGCCTGTGGCGCGACGCCAAACTGTACGAGATCGGTGCCGGAACGAGCGAGATCCGCCGAATGCTGATTGGGCGGGAGTACTTCTCGGAGACGATGTAGGCGGTCCGCGGACCCGGTCGCTCCGCGTCAGATCGACTTGGCGCTCCACACGCACACCCCCGCGGTCCCGGCCCCGGCCGACTACAGCCGCGCCGGACGGCCGCTCGTGCTCAAGCTCGACGCGCTGCAGCCGTGCGGGTCGTTCAAGATGCGCGGCATCGGCACGGCCGCGGAACGCGCCGTCGCGGGCGGCGCGCACGAGCTGGTCTGTCCCTCGGGAGGCAACGCCGGATTCGCCGCCGCGCACGCGGGCGCGCGCCTGGGTGTGCCGACCAGCATCGTGGTGCCCGAGACCACTCTGGCGGGCGTGCGCGAGCGGATCGCCGGCATCGGCGCGAAGGTGCTGGTCTTCGGGGCCGCGTGGGACGAGGCGCACGAGCACGCGCTCGAGCTGGCGCGCACCCGCGGCGCGGCGTATCTGCACGCGTTCGATCATCCGGACATCTGGGACGGCCACGCGACGCTCATCGACGAGTGCTGCGCCGATGGCTGGCGTTTCGATGCCGTTGCATGTTGCGTCGGCGGCGGAGGCCTGCTCGCCGGCATCGTCGCCGGCCTGGAACGCAACGGCCTGCGGCACGTGCCGGTGATCGCGGTCGAAACCGAAGGCGCGGCCTCGTATGCGGCCGCGCTGCGCGCGGGCGCGCCGGTGTCGCTGCCCGCGATCACGTCGATCGCCACCACGCTCGGCGCAAAGCGGGTCTGCGCGCGCGCGGTCGAGGCCGCGCGCGAGCACGAGATCGTTTCGCTCACCGTCACCGATGCGCAGGCCGTGGCCGCCTGCCTGAAATTCGCCGATGCCTGGCGCCTGCTGGTCGAACCGTCCTGCGGCGCCACGCTGGCCGCGCTCGACGTGCACGCGGACGCGTTCGCGCGCTTCGAGAGCATCCTGGTCGAGATCTGCGGCGGAATCGGCGTGTCGGTGGACCAGCTTGCCGCGTGGCGGACGCGGTTCTTTCCGGACGGAGACGCGGCGTGACGACCTGCATGAGCTTCGATCTCGAGGATGGACAAAGCTGAAGGAGACGCTGCCGATGCCCGAGAAGCTCGTCGAGAACCTGGTGCCGAAGGAAGGCGCGGTCGATACCTTCTGGCGGGCGTTCTGCCGGTGCACCGGCGTGCCGCCGCAGACGCCGTATCAGGCGTGGTACTTCGGCGATTCGCCGGCGCTCGCACACGAACTGGTCGAACTCGTGCTCAACGGCCCGAAGCGGGCGACCGCGGGCTCGGCGTGGGTCAATGAAAACGCGCCCGAAGCCGCGCCCGTGCCGGACGGGTACAGCGTGGTGACCGAGCACGACGGCACGCCGCGCGCCGTCATTCGCACCGTATGGCTCGAGACGCGCCCGCTGGCGGACGTCGACGCGCAGTTCGCCTGGGATGAAGGCGAGGGCGACCGCACACTGCCCGACTGGCTCGCCGGTCACACCCGTTATTTCATGCGCGAGTGCGCGCGCCTCGGCCGGCCGTTTTCACCCACGATGCAGGTGACGCTGGAGCGATTCGAACTCCTGTATCCGTTCGACCGCGCGCTCGCGGCGCCGGACGGGCCGCGCATCGTGCCTTCGTACCTGCCGGGCGCGATCGGAACGATCGGGCGCCTGCATGGCGAGTACTACGCGCGCGAACACGGCTTCGGCGTCCTGTTCGAGTCGAAGGTCACGCGCGAACTGGCCGACTTCGCGGCGCGCTTCGATCCCGCGCGCGACGGCGTCTGGCTGGTGGCGGATCGCGGCCAGGTGCACGGCTCGATCGTGATCGATGGCCATGGCGGGAGCGGGCCGGCGCACTTGCGCTGGTTCATCCTGAGCGACGCGATGCGCGGCCGCGGCCAGGGGCACCGCCTGATGGATGCTGCGATGGCGTTCTGCCGTCGCGCCGGACTTCGCCGCGTGTACCTCGACACTTTCAAGGGCCTCGACGCCGCAAGGTCGCTCTACGAGCGCAGCGGCTTTCGCCTGGTGTCGGAACGCCCGGGGGTCACGTGGGGGCACGCGGTGACCGAGCAGCGCTTCGAGTGGGAGGCGTGAGGCTGTGGTTCCGGGACAAAGCAAGCACCGTCGGTGGTGGCAAGGACGAGATCCCTCGCTCGCTGCGCCCGGGATGACATGAGCGTTGCAAGATCGCGTACTGTTGTCGCGATGAACGAACCTGCACCCGGCTTCGAACCCGCCCTGCCGCCGGTCGAGGGCCGTCCGTTCGAGCGCTTCGATCGGTCGATGCCGCATCCGGCGCGGATCGCGCGCGCGATCCTGGAAGGATTCAACCGCCACTATTCGCTGTTTCGTTACGTCGCGCAGCAGGCGAAGAGCCGCTTCGAGCACGGCGACTGGCTAGGCATGCGCGACTCGGCGCGCGAGCGCATCGACTTCTACGATCAGCGCGTGCTGGAGGCGGTGGCGCGCATCGAGCGCGACTTCGACCTCGCTTCGCTCTCCGAGGAAGAGCGCGATGCCCTCTGGCAGGCGGTCAAGCAGTCGTACGTGGCGCAACTCGCGGAGCATCGGCAGCCGGAATGCGCCGAGACGTTCTTCAATTCCGTCTGCACGAAGCTTCTGCGTCGCGAGTACTTCCGCAACCGGTTCCTGTTCGTGCGCCCGGGCGTGGCGACCGACTACATGGATTCGGACCCGCCATCGTTCCGCAGCTACTACCCGGCACGCCAGGGGCCGCGCAAGGCGCTGCGCCAGATCCTGATCGACCTCGGCCTGGCGTGCCCCTGGGTGGACGTGGAACGCGACATCCGGCGCGTGATGCGGGCCGTGTGCGCCGCGCACCGGCGCAACGAGGCGCCGAACGCCTTGACGCGGCCCTTTCACGTCGAGCCGGACTTCCAGGTCCAGGTGCTCTCCAGCCTGTTCTATCGCAACAAGGGTGCCTACCTCATCGGCCGCATCGTCAACGGCACGCGCGTGACGCCGCTCGCGGTGCCGATCCTGCGCAACGAACGCGGACAGATCTACATCGACGCGGTGCTGCTGTCCGCGCAGTGGATCGCGACCCTGTTTTCGTTCACGCGCGCCTACTTCCTGGTCGACATGGAGGCGCCGTCCGCGTACGTCGACTTCGTGCGCAGCCTGCTGCCGCAGAAGCCCGCCGCGGAGCTCTACACGATGGTCGGCCTGCAGAAACAGGGCAAGACGCTCTTCTACCGCGATTTCCTGCATCACCTGCGCCATTCGAGCGACAGGTTCGTGGTGGCGCCCGGCATCAAGGGCCTGGTGATGACGGTGTTCACGCTGCCTTCGTACCCGTACGTCTTCAAGATGATCAAGGACGTCATTCCCTTCCCCAAGGAGACCGACGCCGAGCAGATCATCGGCAAGTACCGCCTGGTCAAGCTGCACGACCGGGTCGGTCGCATGGCCGACACCTGGGAATATTCGGAGGTGACGTTGCCGCGCGGACGCTTCTCGCCCGAGCTGATCCGCGAGCTGCGCGAAACGTGCGCGGAGCAGATCGAGATCACCGAGTCGGTCGTGCTGATCCGCCACGTGTACATCGAACGGCGCATGACGCCGCTCAACATCTACCTTACGCACGCCAGCGACGCCGAGGTCGAGCATGCGCTGATCGAATACGGCAACGCCATCAAGGACCTCACCGCCGCCAACATCTTCCCCGGCGACATGCTGTACAAGAACTTCGGCGTCACGCGGCTGAATCGCGTCGTGTTCTACGACTACGACGAGATCGAATACATGACCGATTGCAATTTCCGTCGCATTCCGGCGCCGCCGAACGAAGAGGCCGAGTTGTCCGGCGAGCCGTGGTACCGGGTGGAGAAACGCGACGTGTTCCCGGAGCAGTTTGCGCCGTTCCTGCTCGGCGACCCGCGCATCCGCGCCGCGTTTCTCAAGCATCACGCCGACCTGCTCACGCCCGAGTTCTGGCAAGCGCGCAAGGCCCGTATCGTCGCGGGGCGGATGGACGACGTGTATCCGTATCCGCGCGCGGAACGTTTCGTGCACCGTTTCCGCCACGAATCCCCTCCCCGCTCGCGGGGGAGGGAATGATGTCTGAAGGAGCACTCTCATGACCGACCCCATCCTCATCGTCTCGGCCGCGCGCACGCCGATCGGCGGCATGCTCGGCGACTTCGCCTCCTTGCAGGCCTACCAGCTCGGCAGCGTCGCGATCCGCGCCGCGGTCGAACGTGCCGGCGTCGACGGCGCGCGGGTCGATGAAGTGCTGATGGGCAACTGCCTGCTCGCCGGCCAGGGCCAGGCGCCCGCGCGCCAGGCGACGCTCGGCGCCGGGCTGCCGCAGAGCGCCGGCGCGGTCACGCTGTCGAAGATGTGCGGGTCCGGCATGCGGGCGATGATGTTCGGGCACGACATGCTGGTCGCCGGCTCGGCCGACGTGCTGGTGGCGGGCGGCATGGAAAGCATGACCAACGCGCCCTACCTCATACCGAAGGGCCGCCAGGGGTACCGTTACGGTCACGCGATGATGTACGACCACATGGCGCTCGATGGGCTCGAGGACGCCTACGAGCGCGGCAAGGCGATGGGGCTCTTCGCCGAACAATGTGTCGCGCGTTACGAATTCACGCGCGAGGCGCAGGACCGGTTCGCGATCGCCTCCACCGAACGCTCGATCAAGGCCAACACCGACGGCACCTTCGCGTGGGAGATCGCGCCGGTGAAGGTGGCGGGCAAAGGGGGCGACGTCGAAGTCAGCCGCGACGAACAGCCGTTCAAGGCCAGGATCGACAAGATCCCCGCCCTCAAACCCGCGTTCAGGAAGGACGGCACCATCACCGCGGCAAATTCGTCCTCGATCTCCGACGGCGCGGCGGCGCTGGTGCTGATGCGCGCATCGACCGCGAACCGGTTCGGCTGTCGCCCTCTGGCTCGCATCGTGTCGCACTCGGTGCACGCACAGGCGCCGGAGTGGTTCTCCACCGCGCCCGCGGCGGCGATCGACAAGGCGCTGAAGAAGGCCGGCTGGACCGGCGCCGACGTCGATCTGTGGGAGATCAACGAGGCGTTCGCCGCCGTCACCATGGCGGCGATGCGCGAGCACCGGCTCCCGCACGAAAAGGTCAACATCCACGGCGGCGCGTGCGCACTCGGGCACCCGATCGGCGCCTCCGGCGCGCGCATCGTCGTGACGCTGCTCGGCGCGTTGCGCAAGACGGGCGGCCGGCGCGGCGTGGCATCGCTGTGCATCGGCGGCGGCGAAGCGACCGCGCTCGCGATCGAAATGCTGTAGGCGGGCATGTTCGGCACGCACAACCTCGGGCTCTTTCTCGTCACCGCGCTCGTGCTCAACGCCACCCCCGGCGTCGACCTGCTGCTCACACTGACACGCACCCTGCAGGGTGGCCTGCGCGCGGGTTTCGCGGCCGCGCTCGGCATCGGCTGCGGCTGCGTCGTGCACACGCTGGCCGCCGCGCTCGGCCTGGCGGCGCTGCTCGCCGCCTCGGCGGTTGCGTTCACGTTCATCAAGTGGCTCGGCGCCGCCTACCTGCTCTGGCTGGCGTTCGGCATGCTGCGCGCCGCATTGCGCCGCACGCCGGAGGAGGCGCCCACCGGCGTCGGGTCCATGGGCCCCGCAACCTGGCGCACGATCTTCGCGCAGGGTTTCTTCACCAACGTGCTCAACCCGAAGGTCGCCCTGTTCTTCCTCGCGCTGCTGCCGCAGTTCATCGCCGCCGACGCACCGAGCAAGCCGCTGGCGTTGGTGTTCCTCGGCGGGCTGTTCGTCGTCAGCGGCACGCTGTTCCTGTGCGCGGTCGTGCTCGCGGCCAATTCCGCCCGCCGCATCGCGGCGGATACGCGTGCCCGCCGCCTGCTCAACGGCGGCGGCGGCGTGCTGTTCGCCTTGCTGGCGGCGCGCCTGGCGTCCGCCGGCCGGGCTTCTTGATCGCCCGATGCCCTCGACCATCCTCATCGTCGGCGCTTCACGCGGCATCGGTCTGGAGTTCGTGCGGCAATACGCCGCCGCCGGCGATCGTGTGCTGGCGACCTGTCGCAAGGACGCCGATGCCGGCCACCTGCGCATGCTCGGCGCGACCGCGCTCCCGCTCGACGTGCTCGATGCCGATTCGCGGGCCCGGCTCGTCGAGCAGATCGGTGACGCGCGCCTCGATCTGGTTGTGCTTTCTGCCGGCGTCTACGGCCCGCGTACGTCGGGCCTCGAGGCTCCGGATGCGGCCGAATTCGATCGCGTCATGCATACGAACGTGCTGGCACCGATGCACCTCATCACGCTGCTCGCCCCGCTGCTCGCGCAAACGGGGGCCAAGGTCGCGGTGATATCGAGCCGCATGGGATCGATCGGCCTGATGAACAGCGCCTACGGCTGGCTGTATCGCGCGAGCAAAGCCGCGCTCAACGCAGCGCTGCGCGCGACGAGCCTGGAACTGGGCGCACGCCGTGTCGTGTGCATGGCGTTCCACCCGGGCTGGGTGCGCACCGACATGGGCGGAGCGGGGGCGGCGATCGACGTGGCGGAAAGCGTCGGCAACCTGCGGCGCGTGATCGCCCAGGCCAACGAATCCCACAACGGCAAGTTCCTCAACTACACGGGCGAACACCTGTCCTGGTGAGCGCCTCTCCTCCATGCCGAAACGCCTGATCTCCTCCGGTTCGGACTTCGAAAAGGTGGCGGGCTACAGCCGTGCCGTGGTCGACGGCGACTATGTCCATGTCGCGGGCACCACCGGCTTCGACTATGCCGCGATGACGATCGACCCCGATCCCCTGGTGCAGTGCCGCCAGTGCTTTCGCAACATCGCGCAGGCGCTGGAGCAGGCCGGCTGCTCGCTCGACGACGTGGTGCGGGTGAACTACTACCTGACCGACGCGGCCCTGTTCGCGCGAGTTGCGCCGATATTCGGCGAATACTTCGCCCGCGCTCGCCCGGCGGCAACCGCGATCATCTGCGGGCTGGTCGATCCGCGCATGACGCTCGAGATCGAGGTCACGGCGCGCCTGCCACCGCGTTGAGGGCCATTCGGGCTGCGCCGGCCGCCGCGCCCGGCCAGTCCGCGAGACAGGGGCCGCGCTGATGCGCCACAATTGCGCCCCGCCCGCCCGCGGCGCCGGCTTCGAACCTGCGGCCGCGGCCGGTGACGAAGCCGGGCGCCAGGAGGAAACGAAAAACCGATGCGGTGGATGACGGTTCCGCTTTTTGCCGGGTTCGTGTTCGGCATCTTCGGCATGCTCGCGGCAGGCAGCGTCGAATACACGCTGCGCGAATTCGCGGCCGAAGGCGGCGTCAACCGCATGATCTTCGTCGCCGTGCCGGGTCTGTTCGCGATGATGTTCGCCATGGTGATCTACCAGCACGCGGAAAAACGCATCACCACCGTGGCGCAGTCGCTGTCGCGCGGCATCCTGGTCGCGCTGCTCACCTGGATCTCGTTTTCGGTGCTGGCGACGTGGGTCTGGTCGCCGTCGAACGCGCTGCGCTGGTTTTCCACCGCGCTGATCGTCTCGGGGATCATCGGCGGCGGGCCGATGTTGATCGCCGCGCTCGGCGCGGGCGGCCTGGTCGGATGGCTGATCAAGCGGCGCCAGCTGCACTGGATCATGACCGACTGACGTGGCGGCCTTGAAGGAGGAGCACGCCCTGCTGCGCGAAACGCTGCGCGAGTTCGCAGCCGGCCGCCTCGCGCCGTTCGCGGCGCAGTGGGATCGCGATCACACGTTTCCGCAGGAAGCGCTGCGCGAACTCGCGCGGCTCGGGGCCTTCGGCATCGCGGTGCCGGAGCAATACGGCGGCGCCGGCATGGACTACACCGCGGTCGCGGTGGCGCTGGAGGAGATCGCGGCGGGCGACGGCGGCGTCTCGACCGTGATCAGCGTCAACAACTGCCCGGTATGCGCCATCCTGCTCAACTTCGGCAGCGAGGCGCAGAAGCGCGAATTCCTCGTGCCGCTCGCGCGCGGCGACCGGCTCGGCGCGTTCTGCCTCACCGAGCCGCACGTCGGCAGCAACGCCGCCGCGCTGCGCACGCGCGCCGAACTCGAGGGCGATCACTACGTGCTCAACGGCGTCAAGCAGTTCATCACAAGCGGGAAGAACGCGGACCTCGCGATCGTGATCGCGGTCACCGAGAAGGGCGCGGGCAAACGCGGCATGAGCGCGTTCGTCGTGCCGACGCCGACGCCCGGCTACGTCGTCGCGCGCCTGGAAGAAAAGACCGGACAACATTCCTCCGACACCGCCCAGATCGTGTTCGAGGACTGCCGCGTTCCCGTCGCCAACCGCATCGGCGAACCGGGCGACGGCTACCGGATCGCGCTGTCGTCCCTGGAGGGAGGCCGGATCGGCATCGCGGCACAAAGTGTCGGCATGGCGCGCGCCGCGTTCGAAGCGGCGCTGGCCTACGCCAAGGAGCGCGAGAGCTTCGGCCAGCCCATCTTCGAGCACCAGGCGGTGAATTTCCGGCTCGCCGACATGGCGACCCAGATCGAAGCGGCGCGGCAGCTCGTGCTGCACGCGGCGGCCATGCGCGATGCCGGCGAGCCGTGCCTGAAACAGGCGGCGATGGCGAAACTCTTCGCCTCCGAGATGGCCGAAAAGGTGTGTTCGGACGCGATCCAGATCTTCGGCGGGTACGGCTATGTCGCCGACTTTCCGGTCGAGCGCATCTGGCGCGACGTCCGGGTATGCCAGATCTACGAGGGCACAAGCGACATCCAGCGCATCCTGATCGGGCGCGCGCTCGCGTAACGTATCGAGCCGGGTTGCTCTGCGACGGAGTGAACCGGAGCGATGGACCGATTCCTGAGCATCGAGGCGTTCGTGCGGGTCGCCGAAACCGGCAGTTTTGCCGAGGCGGCGCGCCAGCTCGGTGTCGCCAATTCCGTCGTCACAACCCGCGTGCAGCAGCTCGAGCAGTTCATCGATGCGCCCCTGTTTCACCGCACGACCCGCCACGTCCGCCTGTCCGAGGTCGGCGAAACGTTCTACAAGGAGTGCTCGGAGCTGGTCTCCCACCTCGGCGAACTCACCGACCAGATGCGCCAGCTGCGCGCGGCACCGACGGGGAAGCTGCGCGTGCAGATGCTGCCCGGCTTCGCCATCACCCACTTCGGTCCGATCCTGGCCGAGTTCACGCAGAAGTATCCGAACATCCTGATCGACATCATCGTCAACGACCGGGTGGTCGATCCGATCGAAGAAGGCTTCGACCTCGCGTTCCAGATCTTTCCGCCCCTTTCCGAGTCGCTGGTCGAGCGCGGCCTCTTCCCGGTGCGGCGGCTGTTCTGCGCCGCGCCGGTCTACGTCGAGCGTCATGGCACGCCGCGCACGCCGCAGGAACTGCACGCGCATACGACGGCGCTTTACGCGGGTTACCCCTCGCGCAATCGCTGGACGTTCGAGCGCGGCGACCAGCACATCGAACTCGAGCTTCCCGGGCAGGTTCGTTCGAACTCGGTCCACCTGCTGCGCGACTACGCGCTGGGCGGCACCGGCATCGTCTGCCTGCCGACGCTGGTCGCGTCGGCGGACCTCGTGGCCGGCCGCCTGGTGCCGGTGCTGTGCGACTACACGCTGACGCATTTCACGTTCGCCGCGGTGTTTCCGGCCACTCAGCGCCAGACGCTGAAGGTGCGCCTGCTGATCGATTTCATATCGAGTCGCCTTGGCGGCGTGCCCTATTGGGACCAGCCGCTCATCGAGCGCGGCTGGGTGCGCTGACTCGCGCACCGCAACAAATGATTGTTCGCGATTGGCGAATGGTGATCTCGGCGGCGCGACAATTGTTCGCGCGCGCCCTGCGCCCGTAACGTCACGCCCTCGACGAGGAGAACCAGATGGCGGAAACCCAGACCTACCGCACCAAGTTCGGCTCGCTGTCCGACTACCGCAAGGGATCGGTCGAGATCATCAGCGGCAGCCCGAAGCACTACGTCTTCTCCAACCTGTTCGAAGTCGCGTCGAAATCGAAGCCGTACGAAAAGGTCGTGGTCGGCAAGAACCTCGAGTACGTGATCGAGGCGATCCGCGCCGAAGGCGCATCGCCCTGGATGACCTGCGCGCACGACGAATTCGCCGTCTGCATGGACGGCGAGGTGCGCATCGACTTCGTCAAGCTCGACACGTCGCCGCCCGCGCGCGACGGCACGCAGCCGGTCGCCGGCGAACCGAAGGGGCGCAAGATGGGCAACGTCACGCTCAAGCGCGGCCACCAGGCCCTGCTGCCTGCGGGCTCGGCCTATCGCTTCACCGCGAACAAGACCGGCGTATTGATGCAGCAGACGGTTCTCGGCGAGATGTCGGTGCAGAAGTGGTCCGACATCTGCTTCAAGTAAGCGGAGGTCCACGATGAGCGCATCCGGTTTTGCTGCCGACAAGGTTGCCGCCGGCCCGGCGGACGCCACCACCGGCTACAAGAGCTTCAAGCTCGGCAAGTTCGATTTCTCGCGCGACGAGTATTTCGTCACCATCAAGTGGCCGGCCAAGGGCGAGACACGCTCGCACGTGCTGCCCGCCGACGCTTTCCTGCGCGCGCTCATGCGCGACGTGGCGTGGGGCTTCTTCTACGGCTGGGTCAACTTCGACCACGTGTTCGGCACGCAGAACCACTACGGCAAGGTCGACGTGTACGCCGGGTCGTTCAACGGCGTGCTGAAGGAAGCCGGCGTCGACTACAAGGAGCAGTTCGAGACGCCGGTCATCATGGCGACCTTCAAGGCCATGCTGCACGACTGGACCAACGAAGGATTCGACCCGTTTGCCGCGCCGGCCGAGACCGGCACCGCGTTCGGCTGCAAGCACGGCAGCAACGGCGCGGCAATCGAGCGCACGCGCATCGCGACCCGGCGCATGCCGGGGCTGCAGGACGATTCGCCGTTGCGCGACGACCTGCCGGTGAATCGCGCGTTCGCCGACGTGCCGCAGGACGAACCCGTGGTCAACGTCGAGCCCGGCTTCGAGGGTCAGTTGCACGCGTTCAACCTGTTCAAGTACCTGTCACGGTCGGACGTGACGTGGAATCCGTCCGTGACGTCGGTCTGCCGCGCCAGCCTGTTCTGCCCCACCACCGAGGAATACATCCTGCCGGTGTTCCACGGCAACGACCGCGTCGAGTGGTTCGTGCAGATGTCGGACGAGATCGTGTGGGACGTCGCCGACAAGAATACGGGGGCACCGCGGGCGCGCGTGACGATGCGTCCGGGCGATGTCGCCGCGATGCCGGCCGACATCCGTCACCAGGGCTACTCGACCAAACGTTCGATGCTGCTGGTGTGGGAGAACGTGACCCCGGACCTGCCCAAACGCTACGCGCGCGGCGAACTGAAGCCGTATCCGGTCGAGTTCTAGAGCACCGGAGAACAGTCGGGCCCGAGAGTTCCTCGATCGGTGAAGCGGCGGCGGACCGAACCCGCGTCACGAGTCCGTGTCATCCCGAGCGCAGCGAGGGATCCCAGCCTTCGAACGACCGCGATCCTTCGCCTTCGGCCCAGGATGACAGAGAACGAAAGGCCAACGATGGGTGCCACGGACCGGCAGCGCGACCTCGATTTCGTCGACCGGTTGTTCATCGACGGCGACTTCGTCGACGCCGCGGACGGCGCGACCATCGACGTGCTCAATCCGCACGACGCGTCGCTGCTGGCGCGCGTTGCCGAGGCGAAAGTGGAAGACGTCGACCGCGCCGTGGCAGCGGCGCAAGCGGCCTTTCCGAAGTGGTCGCGCCTGGGGGCGGCGGAGCGCGGGCGGCTGCTGTTGCAGCTGGCCGACCGCATCGAAGCGCAGGCCGATGAACTGGCGCGCATCGAGACCCTCGACACCGGGCACCCGATCCGCGACTCGCGCGGCCTCGACGTCGTGCGCACCGCGATGTGCTTCCGCTACTTCGGCGGCATGGCCGACAAACAACGAGGTTCGGTGGTGCCGGTCGAGCCGGGCTTCCTGAACTACGTGCTGCGCGAGCCGATCGGCGTCGTCGGCCAGATCGTGCCGTGGAATTTTCCGCTGATGTTCACGAGCTGGAAGATGGGGCCGGCGCTGGCCGCGGGCAATACGGTCGTGCTCAAGCCCGCGGAGATCACGCCGCTTTCGACGCTGAAGATCGCGCAGCTGATGGCGGAAGTGGGCTTCCCGCCGGGCGTCGTCAATGTCGTCCCGGGCTACGGCGCCAGCGCGGGCCAGCGCCTTGCCGAGCATCCGGGGGTGGGCAAGATCGCGTTCACCGGCTCGACCGCCACGGGGCGCCGCATCGTCGAGGCATCGAAGGGCAACCTGAAGCGTGTCCAGCTCGAACTCGGCGGCAAGGGCGCGAATATCATCTTCGAAGATGCGCACCTCGACGCCGCGGTGAACGGATCGGCGTGGGCGATCTTCCACAACCAGGGGCAGGCGTGCATCGCGGGCTCGCGCATCATCATTCATGAGTCGATCGCCGATGCGTTCCTGGAGAAATTCATCGCACTCGCCCGTTCGATCCGCCTCGGCAATCCGCTCGACGCGGCGACCGAAATGGGACCGCTCACGTCGGCGCAGCATCGTGCGAAGGTGTTGTCGTACGTCGACATCGCCCAGCAGCAGGGCGGAACGGTGCTGACGGGTGGTCGCCCGCCGTCCCGGCAGGAACTGGCGGCGGGGTACTACGTCGAGCCGACCGTCGTGCAGGCGCGCGCGGCCGACCGCGTGGCGCAGGAAGAGGTGTTCGGTCCGCTCGTCACCGTGACCCGTTTTTCGAACGACAGCGAGGCGCTTGCGATCGCCAACGCCACGGAATACGGGCTGGGCAGCGGCTTGTGGACGCGCGACCTGCAGCGCGCGCATCGCTTCGCGCGCGAGATCCGCGCCGGCATGTGCTGGATCAACAGCTACAAGCGCGTCAACCCCGGCAGCCCCTTCGGCGGCGTCGGCCTGTCCGGGTACGGGCGCGACATGGGCTTCGAAGCCATGCACGACTACACCGAAGCGAAATCGGTGTGGGTCAACGTCGATGCGGCGATTCCGCCGCACTACAAGCGCTGAAGTTCGATGCGCGCGTTCGTCTACACCGGCCAGCCCGCCCGCGTCGTGTTCGGCGCCGGCAGCCTCGCGCAGCTGGTGCCCGAGATCGAGCGCCTCGGTGCGATGCGCGCGCTGGTGCTGGCGACCCCCGAGCAGCGCGCGAGCGCGCAGGACATCGCGTCGCGCCTGGGAGATCGTTGCGCCGGCATTTTCGACCGCGCCGTGATGCACGTGCCGATCGAGACCGCGCGCGAAGCACGCACCGAAGCGGCACGCCTGCGGGCCGATTGCGCAGTGGCGATCGGCGGCGGCTCGACGACCGGGCTCGGCAAGGCGATCGCACTCGAATCGAGCCTGCCGATCCTCGCGATTCCGACCACCTACGCCGGCTCGGAGATGACGCCGATCTACGGCATCACCGAGGGCGGCCTCAAGAAGACCGGACGCGATGCGCGCGTGCTGCCGCGCGCTGTGCTGTACGACCCGGCGCTCACGCTGAGCCTGCCGGCGCGGCTCTCCGCGACCAGCGGCATGAACGCGATTGCGCACGCCGCCGAAGGCCTGTATGCCGAGGACGCGAACCCGATCATGTCGCTGCTCGCGGAAGAAGGCATCCGCGCCCTTGCGCAGGGCCTGCCGGGTGTGATCGCCGCGCCGTCCGATCTGGAGGCGCGCGGCGATTGCCTCTACGGTGCGTGGCTCTGCGGGACCGTGCTCGGCAGCGTCGGCATGGCCCTGCATCACAAGCTGTGCCACACGCTGGGCGGCACCTGGAACCTGCCGCACGCGGAAACCCACACCATCGTGCTGCCGCACGCGATCGCCTACAACGAGCGCGCGGCACCGGATGCGATGGCACGCATCGCGCGTGCGCTCGACACGCGCAGCGCCGCGCTCGGCCTGTACACCCTGGCCCAGCGCCTGAAGGCACCGCTGGCGCTGAAGGACATCGGCTTTCCGGAGAGCGCCATCGACGAGGCGGCGCGCCTTGCCACCGTCAATCCGTACTACAACCCGCGGCCCGTCAAGTTCGAGCCGGTGCGCGAGCTGTTGCGGCGTGCCTGGGCAGGCCTTGCCCCGGCCGCTTGAAGCGCAGTCACAAGCCCAACCACGAGGAGACAGAAGACCATGACAGAAGGCACCAACACATCACGCCGGCGCGTCGTGCAGGCCGCCGGCTCGGGCGCGTTGCTCGCCGCGTCGGCAGGTTGGACCACCGGGCTCTACGCGCAGTCCTCGCGCAAGCTGAAGATCGGCATGGTCACGCCGCGCACCGGTCCGCTGGCGCCGTTCGCCGAGGCGGACGGCTTCGTCGTCAGCCAGATGGGCAAGCTGTTCAAGGATGGACTCGACATCAAGGGCACCCGGTTTCCGGTCGAGATCGTGCTCAAGGACTCGACGTCGAACCCGGCGCGGGCGGCCGATGTCGCGGCCGACCTGATCCTCAAGGACAAGGTCGACCTGATGCTGGTGTCGTCGACGCCGGAGACCACCAACCCGGTTTCGGATCAATGCGAACTGAACAAGAAACCGTGCATCTCCACGGTCGCGCCCTGGCAGCCCTGGTTCTTCACACGCGGCGGCGATCCGGCGAAGGGCTTCGACTGGACCTATCACTTCTTCTGGGGCCTGGAGGACGTGATCGGCGTCTTCCTTTCGTTGTGGAAGTCGATTCCGACCAGCAAGAAGGTCGGCGGCATGTTCCCCAACGACGGCGACGGCAACGCCTGGGGCGACAAGGAGCGCGGCTTTCCGCCGGTCCTCGCCAAGGAAGGCTTCACGCTGCTCGATCCGGGCCGCTACCAGAACCTCTCGACCGACTACAGCTCGCAGATCCAGCAGTTCCGCGACGGCGGCATCGATATCGTCACCGGAGTCATGATCCCGCCCGATTTCACGACGTTCTGGAACCAGGCGCGCCAGCGCGGCTTCAAGCCGAAGATCGCATCGGTCGGCAAGGCGTTGCTGTTCCCGTCGTCGGTCGAAGCGCTCGGCGCCAACGGCGAAGGCCTCTCCACCGAGGTCTGGTGGACGCCGAACCACCCGTTCAAGTCCTCCCTCACCGGCCAGAGCACGGCCGCGCTCGCGAACGCATTCGAGGCCGAGACGAAGAAGCAGTGGACCCAGCCGCTCGGTTTCGCGCATGCGCTGTACGAGGTGGCCGCCGACGCGCTCAAGCGCACCACCGACCTGGGCAGCGCCGCGGCGTTGCGTGACGCGATCGCCGCGACCAACCTCAACACGATCGTGGGTCCGATCCGCTGGTCCGGCCAGCCGGTGAAGAACGTCGCCAAGACGCCGCTCGTCGGCGGCCAGTGGCGCAAGGGCACGAAGAACAAGTACGACCTGGTGATCGTCGAGAACTCGCTCGCCTCCGCCATCCCCGTCGCGGACAAGCTGAAGCCGATTGCCTGAGTCGATGCTGCTGGCGCTCGAGCACGCGAGCAAGCGGTTCGGATCGCTCAAGGTCATCGACGATCTGAGCTTCTCGCTCGCGCAGGGCGAGGCGCTCGGGGTGCTCGGCCCGAACGGCGCCGGCAAGTCGACGATGTTTAACCTGATCACGGGCGACCTGCGGCCCGAATCGGGGCGTGTGCTGCACAAGGGCGAGGACATCACGGCGCTGCCGGCCTCGGCGCGTTGCCGGCGCGGCATCGGCCGTTCGTACCAGGTGCCGCATCCGTTCGGCGGCATGTCCGTGTTCGAGAACGTGCTGGCGGGGTGCGTGTTCGGCGGTGCGCTGCGCGAAGACGAGGCCCATGCCCATGCGGTCGCCGTGCTCGCCCGCACCGGTTTGCTCGCCAAGGCCAACACGCTCGCCGGCGCGCTCACGCTGCTGGACCGCAAGCGGCTCGAGATGGCGCGCGCTCTCGGCACCCGGCCGAAGCTGCTCCTGCTCGACGAGATCGCCGGCGGACTGACCGATCACGAGGCGAAGGCGCTGGTCGAAACGATCCAGGCCATCCGCGCCGAGGGCGTTTCGATCATATGGATCGAGCACGTGGTGCACGCGCTGCTCGAGGTGGTCGACCGGCTGTTCGTCATCAACTTCGGCCGCCTGCTCAAGGAAGGTCCTCCCGCCGAAGTGATGGCGAGCCGCGAGGTGCGCGAGGTGTACATGGGCATCGAGGCCGATCTCGCCGGGGTCGCGCAGTGAGCCTGCTGTCGACGCACCGGCTGACCGCGTTCTACGGCGACTTCCAGGCGCTGTTCGGCATCGATTTTTCGCTCGCGGCGGGCGAGGTCGTGGCGATCATCGGTGCCAACGGCGCGGGCAAGTCGACGTTCCTGCGCACGGTGGCGGGACTGAATCGCGCGCCACGCGACGCGGTGGTGTTCGATGGGCAACCCATCGGCGGTCTGGCGCCGTCGACCATCGTCAAGCTCGGGCTCGCGCTGGTGCCCGAAGGACGGCGGCTGTTTCCGAGCCTGACCGTCGAGGAGAACCTGCTGATCGGCGCCAATCCGGGGCGCGCCGGTCCCTGGAACCTGGCATCGGTGTGCCGGCTGTTTCCGATCCTCGAGGAGCGCCGGCGCAGCGCCGCGACGGCGCTGTCCGGCGGCCAGCAGCAGATGGTGGCGATCGCACGCGCGCTGATGTCGAACCCGCGCGTGCTTTTGTGCGACGAGTTGTCGCTCGGCCTCGCGCCGCTGGTGATCCGCGACATCTACGCGACCCTGCCGAAGGTGCGCGAACACGGCGCCGCGATCGTGATCGTCGAGCAGGACATCGGCCAGGCGATGCGTGTCGCCGACCGCGTCTATTGCCTCCAGGAAGGCAGGGTGTCGCTGACCGGGCAGCCACAGGAACTGACGCGCGCGCAGGTGTCCTCGGCTTATTTCGGGGTGTAGGGATGGTGCGTGCAGGTTCGGCCCAACGGTGATCACCCTCCTCGACACCCTCGTGCAGGGCCTGCTACTCGGCGGGCTGTACACGCTCACCGCGCTCGGCCTGTCGCTCGCCTTCGGCGTGATGCGCCTGGTCAACGTCGCGCATGGCGATTTCATGGTGCTCGGCGCCTACTTCGCGCTCGTCATCATGCAGACGCTCGGCCTGCATCCCCTGCTTTCGCTTCTGATCGTGCTGCCCGGCATGGCGGTGGCCGGCTACCTCGCGCAGCGCTTCGTGCTGGACCGCACGCTCGGCCGCGACATCCTGCCGCCGCTGCTGGTGACGTTCGGTTTTTCGATCATCGTGCAGAGCGCGCTCCTGGAGGTGTTTTCCGCCGACTCGCGCCGCCTCGATGCCGGCGACCTGGTGACGGCGAGCTTCAACGTGTTCGGCGACTTCTACGTCGGGTGGTTTCCGCTGCTCATCACGGTGCTCGCGGTCGCGATGGTCGCGGCGATGCAGTGGCTGTTCGCACGCACGCGGATCGGCCGGGCGTTCCGCGCCGTCTCGGACGACCAGGAGATCGCGCAGCTGATGGGCATCGATCACAAGCACGTGTTCGCGCTCGCGCTCGCGGTTGCCTCGGCGTGCGTCGGCCTTGCGGGGGTCCTGTTCGGCATGAGCACCACGTTCGATCCCGCCATCGGGCCGGCGCATCTCATCTACGCCTTCGAGGCCGTCATCATCGGCGGCATGGGCAGCTTCTGGGGCACGTTCGTCGGCGGCGTGCTGCTCGGGACGATGCAGGCGATCGGCTTTCGCGTCGATCCCGGCTGGGGCGTGCTGTTCGGGCACGCCGCGTTCCTGCTGGTGCTGCTGTTCCGGCCCAGCGGCCTCTT
This sequence comes from Burkholderiaceae bacterium, assembly GCA_035502095.1. Lineage (GTDB taxonomy): Bacteria > Pseudomonadota > Gammaproteobacteria > Burkholderiales > Burkholderiaceae_F > JAKANT01. The sequence continues at coordinate 76,728 of DATJUX010000025.1, read as the reverse complement.
TCCGCGCACGCGCGACCAATGAGCACGATGGCAGCGGAGTCGGTGCACAGCGCCCCGCCCGCACCGGGCTTCGCGGTCGTGCGCGCGACGCGCACGAGCCGGATCGCCCTCACGCTGCTGGCGGCGCTCACAGCCCTGCTCGCCTCGCTGCCGTGGTGGGCCGAAGCCTCGACCATGCGCACGGCTTCGGAGTTCCTCTACTACCTCGCGCTGGCGCAGATGTGGAACCTGCTCGCCGGGTACGGCGGTCTAGGCTCGTTCGGCCAGCAGGCATTCGTCGGACTGGGCGGTTATGCGCTGGTCGTGTTCTCGCTCAAGTTCGGGCTCGATCCCTTCTTCTCGGTCCTGCTCGGCGGCCTGGTCTGCGGCGTGATCGCGATGCCCGTGTCGAAGCTCCTGTTCCGCCTGCACGGCGCGTACTTCGCCGTGGGCACGTGGGTGGCGGCGGAGGTGTTCCGGCTGCTGGTCGCCAACATGAGCTGGCTCGGCGGCGGGTCGGGCGTGAGCATCACGACGGTGATGCAGCGCATCGACGACTGGTGGCGCGACGCCGCGACGCTGTGGATCGCGATCGCGCTCGGCATCGGCTCGCTGCTCGCCGTATTCCTGCTCCTGCGCTCGCGCCTCGGCCTCGGCCTGACCGCCGTGCGCGACAGCGAGGCCGCGGCCGAGAGCATCGGCATCTCGGTGCCGCGCCTGAAATTCTGGGTCTACGTCATCGCGGCGGCGGGCTTCGGCCTCGCGGGCGCACTGATCTTTCTCACCAAGCTGCGCATCTCGCCGGACAGCGCATTCGCGATCAACTGGACCATCACGGTCGTCTTCATCGTCGTCATCGGCGGCCTCGGCACGATCGAAGGCCCGCTGATCGGCACGGCGCTCTACTTCCTGCTGCGCGACACGCTGTCGGATTACGGCAGCTGGTACCTGATCGTGTTCGGCGCGCTTGCCATCGCGGTGATGCTGCTCATGCGCCAGGGCATCTGGGGCTTCGTGCGGCAGCGCTTCGGGCTCGAGTTGTTCCCGGTGCAGCGCCGGTTGCGCCTCGAAGCGACCGCGGAGCGCCGCCCATGACGTACTTCTTCGCGGTCATGGCGAGCGACCGGCCGGGCATGCAGGCGGTGCGGGCGCGGATCCGGCGCGCGCATCGCGACTACCTGCGCGCGCCCGGTGCGCATCGGGTCACCGTGCGCCTGGGCGGCCCGCTGCTGGCCGACGACGGACGCACGATGAACGGCACGTTGCTGGTCGTCGAAGCCGATTCGGCCGCCGATGTCGAGCGCTTCGTCGCCGACGATCCCTACACGGTGAACGGCGTGTTCGACCACATCGAGATCCGCCGCTGGGCGTGGGGCCTCGGCAATCCGGATACCCGGTTCTGATGCCGACGCCGCTTGCCGCGATCCCTGACGGCGGCGCCTGCGCGGTCGATCAACGGCAGCCAGACGGTTCGACCCGCGCCGTCATCCTGCTGCGCCGGGGCGGGCAAGTATGGGCGTACATCAACCGTTGCCCGCACTTCTCCCTGCCGCTCGACTTCGAACCGGGCGAATTCGCCACGTACGACGGCCGGATCCTGATGTGCGCGCACCACTCGGCCATGTTCCGCTATGAAGACGGCGTGTGCATCGAGGGCCCCTGCGCCGGGCACCGGCTCGATGCCGTCGAAGCGCGGGTGGCCGGCGCTCTCGTGCGCCTAGGGTCCGAGCCGCCCGGAGATGTCCCGTAAAGCGCCGGCGGCGACGAAGACCGGCCGGAACCGCCGCGGCGTCACGCCGCCGCGGTCGGCTCCGCGCTCCGAGGGTTCACTGCTCGGCGGTGACGATCAGCCGGTATCCGACGCTGCGCACTGCGACGATGTCGAAGCCCGCGATGCCGAGTTGCCGCAGACGGCGGCGCAGGCGCGAGATGAAGACGTCGACGGCACGCGAGTGGCCGTCGTCGAGCACCACCTTTTCGCCGTTCATCTGCATCGAGGCGAGCGCGGCACGACTGAGCGTGCGCGACGGCGCGGTCGCCATCGTATGCAGCACGCGCACCTGCCTGCTGGTGAGCGGCACGACCCGACCATGACGCCGCGCGAGCGGCAAGTCGCCATCGATGGTGAGTTCGCCCAGCCCGATGCCGGAGTCGACGCGCCGCAAGGCGCCGCGCTGGCGCGGCCGCAGCAGTGCCTGCAGCCGCGAGCACAGCAGCGGGGAGGTTCCGAGTTCGGGCCATACCGCGTCGAAGCCCACTTCGAGCGCGAACTGCTCCGCCTCGCCGCCGAGCGCCGCGGCATCGCCGAGCACCATGACGATCAGCGCGGCGCTCTCGCTGCGCAGCGCGTAGAGCCACTGGATGCGGCGGTCGAGCGGCATCGTCGCGCCCAGCACCAGCGCGACGTCGGGCTCCCACTGCGCAGCGCGGTGCACGGCCGCGGCATCCGACTCGACCGGCAGGCACAACATGCCGGCCTGGGTCAACGCGGCGATCTCGTCGCGCAGGGCAGCGGGTTGATCGGTGACGAACAGCACGCGGCCGCGCGTTGAACGTCCGTTCAAGGGACCGATCGGCGCGCCGCGCAAGGGCGTCGCGACGGCGAGTTCACTTTCCGGAGCAGTGCCGGCAATCGTGGTGAGGGACATGGTTTGCAGCCTCCTTCAAGCATGAGCGGCGACCTGCGCCGCTGTCGGAGCCGCGGCGGACCTGGCGGCCGCGCGGCCCGCCGGTGCAGACGCAGCGCCCGCCTGCGTCGCACCCCGGTTTCGCCGACTCGGCCCGGCGGGCTTCATCGACGCAAGAAATCTCGGCACCATCACACGACCTGCGGGCCGGTCCTCACCGCCGCGGCATGCAGTCCCGGGGGCGCATGCCATCGGCGCCGGGCTTGCATTCGTCGATGCGCTTGCGCTGCTCCGGAGTGAGCATCGCGAACGCCGCGTGCTGCAGGCGGACATGCATCATGTCGATCTCGCTTCTTGCCTGCGCCGCGCGTGCGGCAATCTGCTTCGCTTGCGCCTCGTCATAGTTGTCCGCCAGCGCGAGCGCGCGCAGCTGGGCGCGCGCCTTCTGGAGTTCCTTGAATTGCGCGCGCAGCGCGGGCGCTTGCGCATGGCGCAGATCGAAAAGCTTGTCCTGCTGCTGTTCGGTCAAACGGATGTAGGGAGGCAGCAACGACCCGCGGTGCCCGCCGCGGTGCCAGCCTTCCATGCCGTCCGGACCGTCGCGGTCCGGACCACCGGGGTCGCCGGCGAGTGCGGCGAGCGGCACCGCGGCCGCAGTGCTGTCGGCCTCGAGCATCAGCTGCGGCTCGGGCTGCAATGCATGGCCAGCCGGCGCTGCCGCGAACAACGCGACGCCGAACACGAGGGCGGCGATCCCGGGAAGACTGTCCGCTCTTTTCATTTCATCCTCGAGGAAACGGTATGAGCCGCAGTCTGTTGGCTTGTTCCGCAAGCGTGTGAGGCGGAGGCGTAAAGAAATGCAAATGTGCGGTTGCAAACGCTTGCCCGCCGACTGGTAAAGAAGTGCAAACGGCCCCGGAGCCGCTGACGCCGGACTTCTATCATGGCGATGTTGCGTCTTTTCCCTTGCTGTTTGCTGAATGAATACCGTCGCCGCGGCCGCTGCCGCCCGCATTCTTCTCGTCGACGACGATGTCGAACTCGCGTCGATGTTGAGCGAGTACCTGACGGTCGAGGGGTTCGAGACCGTGTGCGCTCACAGCGGCGAGCAGGGCATCGAGCAAGCTGCGCGTCAGCCTTTCGATGCCATCGTGCTCGACGTGATGCTGCCGGGCGTGAACGGCATCGAGGTGCTGCGCCGGCTGCGCGAACGCTCTCCCGTACCTGTCCTGATGCTGACCGCGCGCGGCGACCACGTCGATCGCATCGTCGGGCTGGAGCTCGGCGCCGACGACTACGTGCCGAAACCCTGTCCGCCGCGCGAACTCGTCGCCCGCCTGCGCGCCATCCTGCGCCGTACGCGAGGCGGCGACCAGGCGGGCGGCATGTTGAACGCGGGCCTGCTTGTGTTGTGGCCGGCGCGACGGCGCGTCACCTGCAACGGCACGCCGCTCACCCTGACGAGCACCGAATTCAACCTGCTCGAGGTCCTGCTGCGCGACGTCGGCCGCGTGGTGTCGAAGCAGGACCTCTACAGCAAGGGACTCGGCCGGCCGATGGGCCGCTTCGAGCGCAGCATCGACGTGCACATCAGCAGCATCCGGCACAAGCTCGCCGATGCCGCCGGCGATCGACTACGCATCGAAAGCGTGCGCGGCGTCGGCTACCAGCTGGTGGTGGAGTGAAGGCCGGGCCTCCGCTTGCGGTCGCGCGCAGGTTTCGGATCGGCGGGCGGCTGTTCTGGAAATTCTTCCTGGCGTTCTGGGTCGCGCTCCTGATCGCCGCCGGCGCGGTGGCAGGCGCCGTGTACGTGTACCAGCAGAACCAGGAACGGCGCGCGAGCCAGGTCGAACAGGGACCGCGCGCCGACTTCCGCGTCGGCGCGGCGGCCAACGTGCTGATCCACGGCGGCACCGACGCGCTGAAGGCGTTCCTGCGCGAAGAGGACTCGCCGCCGCGCACGCCCATCCTTGCGGTCGACGCGCAGGGGCACGACCTGCTCGGGCGCATCGTGCCGCCGGTAGCGCTCGCGAATGCGCGTGCCCTGGCGCACGACGGGCGCGCACGCGCCGTGCGCGAAGTGGGCCAGGGATCGGGGCGCTTGCTGCTGTTCGAGCCGGCGCGCTTCGATTCGGCCGAGATGCGCGAACCGCGCCCACTGCCAGCCGACCCGGACGCGGCGCAGGCGCGAACTTTCGGCGATTGGGCCGGCAAGATGCGTCCTCCCCCGCCGGCGCCGCAGCAGCGGCCGCCGCTTTCGGTGGCGGTCGCCATCGGCATCATCGCGAGCCTTGCATTCGCGGCCGCGCTGGCGTGGTACTTCGCGCGCCCGATCCGCGCTCTCGACTGGGCCCTGCGCAGCGCCACCCAGGGCAAGCTCGACGTGCGCGTCCGACCGCTCATCGGCGGCCGCCGCGACGAGATCGCCGACCTCGGGCGGCAATTCGACCAGATGGTGCAGCAGGTGCAGGCGATGATCGCGTCGCAGCGCCAGTTGTTCCACGACGTTTCGCACGAACTGCGCTCGCCGCTCGCGCGCATGGAGGCGGCCCTCGGCCTGGCGCGCCAGAGTCCGGAGCGCGTCGAAGCCTCGCTCGAGCGCATCGAGCGCGAGTCGCGGCGCCTCGATGCGCTGGTGGGCGAGGTGCTCACGCTCGCGCGGCTCGATTCCGGCGTCGACGACGAAGCGCCGCAGCCCACCGATCTCGCCGCGCTCCTCGCGAGCGTCGTCGACGACGCCCGCTTCGAGGGCGAGCGCATCGGGGTCGAGGTGAGTTGCGACGCGCCGGCACGGCTGCCGATACGCGCCCGCGCGGACGACCTGCTGCGCGCGTTCGACAACATCGTGCGCAACGCGTTGCGCTTCGCGCCGCGCGGCTCCACCATCGACATCGCGCTCAGGACGAGCGACGACGGCAAACGCGCAATCCTCACGGTCGACGACAAAGGGCCCGGGCTGCAGCCGGACGAACTGGACACCGTATTCCGTCCTTTCGTGCGCGCCAACGGCGGATCCAACGGCACCGGCTTCGGCCTCGGCCTCGCGATCGCCGAACGCGCGGTGCGCGCGCACGACGGCACCATCGAGGCAAGCAACCGGCCTGCGGGCGGGCTGCGCATCGCGATCACGTTGCCGCTGACGGCCTAGTCGTCGGGTTGTCGTCCCGAGGTGCAGCCGAAGGATCCAGGCCCTCGAATCGCCGAGATCCGCCGCTTTCGCTCGGGAAACCAGGTGCTGCCGCAAGGTTGCTTGCAGGGATCTTGCACCGTCAGTCTTCTTTACCCGCCTTTACGCAGCAGCGCCCTGAATATCGAAGGTTCGCAACCGATCCCTTGCTATGGAATTCGGAACGTGCGCGGGGGAGGCGCACGGATTTCCGAATCCTCACCGGAGCATCAGGAGAAATCATGAGCGTTGGAAGCATCGGCAGTACGCAAGACCAGCAAGTGAGCTGGAACACGCAGCGACCCGACCCGTCGCAGTGGGCGCAGAACCTGTTCTCGCAACTGGACACGTCGGGCCAGGGCTACCTCGATGCATCGCAGCTGCAATCGGCGATGGACCAGGTGTCGCTGTCGGCCCAGGGACAGGCGATGAGCGCGAGCGACCTGATGGCGAAGATGGACACCAACGGTGACGGCAAGATCACCGAAAGCGAGTTCGCCAACGCGTTGCAGAGCGCGGCGCAGCAGGTCGGCAGTCATCACGGCCATCATCATCATCACGCCCACGGCGCTTCCTCGGGCTCGACATCCTCGTCGGCCGATGCCGCGTCGTCCAGCGGCAGCAGCGACACGGGCCGGATCATGGCGCGCATCATGCAGTTGATGCAGGCCTACAACCCGGCGGGCACGAGTTCGGGCAGCGCCAATACCGCCAGCTCGAACACGCCGTCGGTCGGCGGCGTCGCCTGAGGCGGCGGGCCACGTTCGAGAAAACAAAAGAAAGAACTCCGGCCCTGCGCCCCCACCCTCAGTCGTCCACGCAAGCGCGGGAGGGAAGCACAACCCTCCTAGCTTCGCGTCGTCGCCCAGCGGCCGGCGCCTTCCCAAGCCCGGCCCTCGGCTTCCAGCTTGAGCAGGTGCGCGGTGAGCGAGCGTCGTGCGACCGGATGCATGCGCACCGGCACGTCGTCGTAGACCTGCGCGAGCAGCGAGTCGACTTCGCTGGGACCGAGCGCACGCAGCGCCGCGAGCACCTTCGCTTCGCGTCCCAGCCGGTGGCGGAGCAGCCGCTCGATCGCCTCGGCCGGCCGCTCGATCAGGAAGCCATGGCCGGGCGCGAGCCACTGCAGGTCTTCGCGCAAGAGCGCGCGCAACGCTTCGACGTACTGCGCCATGTCGCCGTCGGGCGGATCGATCACGACGGTGGAGCCTTGCATCACGTGATCGCCGGTGAACAGCGTGCGTTCCTCTTCGAGCAGGTAGCACACGTGATTCGAGGCGTGGCCCGGCGTGTGGATCGCACGCAGCGTCGAAGTGGCGCCTACCGCAACGCGCTCGCCGTCGGTCAGCAGACGGTCCGGCGCGAACCCGGCGTCCTGCCATGCGGCGAAGCGCGCGCGCATGCCGAAGAGCGACGCGCCGGTGCGCGCCTTCAACGCGGCCGCCGCCGGCGAGTGATCGCGATGCGTGTGGGTGACGAGGATCCAGCGGATCGGTGCCGGCGCTGCGGCCAGGATCGCCTCGACGTGGCTCGCGTCATCCGGTCCGGGGTCGATCACGGCGCACGCGGCGCCAGGCGGATCGCCGACGAAGTACGTGTTCGTGCCCGGCCCGGTCATCACGCTGCCGTTCGGCGCCGTGAGTCGCCGCACGCGCTCCGATAGCTGCACCACGCGGCCGGTCGGCAATTCGTAGCTCGCGGTCCCCGCGCCATCGGGATCGATGCGGCCGATCTCGGCGTAGGCGGGCTCGTTCGGCATCACGGGCCGCGGGCCCTGCGCCCCGTGGCCGATGCGCGGCATGATCCGCTCGATGTCGCGCAGTGCCTGCGCGTGCTCGAAGCAGGCGCGTGCGCTCGCGAACGCCGCGATCGATTCCAGCGTCTGCCGCGTGGCGTTCGGCAGGCGGAATCCGAACTCTTCGCCGAGCGCGTCGCGCGGGCGGATCCAGCGATGCTCCAGCGTCTCGAGACGATCGAACGACGCGCTCTGCCCTGCGGGCGCCACCGCCACGAAAAAGCGCGTGTCGAACCGCTTCGGCAATCCCGGTGGCGTCAGCCAATGGCTGTGGTACGCAAGCCGGTCGACCGCGAGGCGCAGCCCGCGCCGCCTGCAGACTGCACCGAGGTCGGTGTCGCCACGGCGGATCGCGGTGCGCATGTCGGCGATTTCGGCAGCCGGGATGTCTTCGAGCCTGGCGAGCGCGCCCGCGTCGTCGCACGCGAAGAGCAGGCCCGCCTCTTCGAAGCACTCGCGCACGGCCGCGACGAAGTAGTCCAGGCCATGCCGCTCGAGCCGCAACCGGGCGCTCGCAGCGGCGTCATCGAGGCCGCTGCACCACTCGTGCAGAGCACGGTCACCCGCGTCGAGCGTGCCGCCGGGGAAAACGAACGCACCGCTGCTGCGATCGTTGCTGCGCTCGACCCGGCGCATCAGCAAGACCTCCATCCCCGCCGCGCCGTCGCGCACGACGACGACCGTGGCGGCGGCGCGCGGTTGGGCGGCCGGAGGCCTGCCGCCGCCCTGCTCGGTCGAGTCCGTCATGGTCCCGGGGTCGCTGCTCGAGCCCGTGAGCATAGCCAGCAATCGCCACCCCGGAGAAGTATCCTTTGCGCATGTATGCGCGCTATTTCGGCCTGAAGCAGCCGCCGTTTTCGATCGCGCCGGATCCGCGCTACCTCTTCATGAGCGAGCGGCACCGCGAGGCGCTCGCGCACCTGCTCTACGGCGTGCGCGGCGGCGGCGGGTTCGTATTGCTGACGGGCGAGATCGGTGCCGGCAAGACCACGGTGTGCCGGTGCTTCCTGGAGCAGATTCCCAAGCGTTGCAACGTCGCCTACATCTTCAATCCGAAGCTCACCGTCGAGGAACTGCTCAAGTCGATCTGCGCCGAGTTCCGCATCCCCTACGAGCACGAGGGACCCGGCGTGCCGACGGTGAAGGACTACGTCGATGTCCTCAACGAGTACCTGCTGCGCACCCATGCCGTCGGGCAGAACAACGTGCTCATCATTGACGAAGCGCAGAACCTTTCGGCCGACGTGCTCGAGCAGCTGCGCCTGCTCACCAACCTCGAGACGAATGAACGCAAGCTGCTGCAGATCGTGCTGATCGGCCAGCCGGAGCTGCGCACCATGCTTGCGAAGCCGGGACTGCAGCAGCTCGCACAGCGCGTGATCGCGCGTTACCACCTCGAAGCGCTTTCGGAGCCCGAGACCCTGCGCTACGTGCGGCACCGGTTGAACGTGGCGGGGCTGAGCCGCGCCGTGCCGTTCGACCGCGCGTCGCTGAAGCGGATCTACGTCTATTCGCGCGGCGTGCCGCGCCGGATCAACCTGCTGTGCGATCGCGCACTGCTCGGCGCTTACGCCAACGGCAAGACCATCGTCGATGCCCAGACGGTCGAAATGGCCGCGCGCGAGGTGCTCGACCTGCCGGATTTCAACGCGGCCCGGCGCTCGCGCTACGAACGCCTGACGACCCTCGGACTCGGGCTTGCCGCCGGCGCCGCGCTCGTGGGCGCGGTCGCGCTCGCGCTCGATCGCGGCGATCGTGCGGGTGCGCCGGGCACGACCGCGGTCGTCGGCACGATCACGACGGCGCCAGCGCCGGCGACGGCGGGCGCCGTTGCGCCGCTCGATCCGCCCGCCACTCACGCCGAGGCAGCGCCGTTCGATCTCGCCACAGGATTCGGCTCGCTCGTGGGGGCGGAGAAGGAATCGTGGCTCGAAATGGCCAAGGCGTGGGACGTAAAGGTCGGCGATGGTGACCCATGCCAGGCGCCGCGGAAGCAAAGCGTGCAGTGCTACCGCGGCACCAACAGCACGCTGGCTCTGATCCGCCAGCTGGATCGTCCCGTGGTCCTCACCCTGCGCGACGGCGGCAACCGCCCCGCCTATGTGTACCTGACGGGGCTGTCGAACCAGAACGCGACCGTGCGCGTCGGCGGCGCGGACAAGGCGGTGCTGCTGGTCGCGCTCGCCGACTACTGGCGCGGCGAGTTCGCCACCTACTGGCGCGTGCCGCCCGACTACACGGGGACGATCACCGACAGCAAGGGCCCGGCCGCGCACTGGCTGGCACTGCAGCTTGCAACCGCGCGCGGCGATACGCGCCCCATCGCCGGACGCCTCGACGACGCATCGTTGAAAGCGGGCATCCACGCGTTCCAGCTGGCGCAGGGGCTGCCCTCGGACGGTGTCGCCGGTCCGATCACGCTGATGCAACTGAACCGCGTGATCGGCATCGAGGAGCCGCACTTGCAGCAGGAGAGGTAGCCGTGTCGCTGATCCTGGACGCCCTGCGCAAGGCCGACTCCGAGCGGGCGCGCGAAAGCGTGCCCGGCCTGCACACGCAGCCGGTGCCGCCGCTGTCGCTGGAGCAGGTCGCGACGACGGCGCGGCCGAAGCCCTGGCTCTGGATCGCGCTGGGCCTGGGGGCCGGACTGCTGATCGCGCTGGTGTGGTTCTTCGCAGCGCGCGACAGTCCGCGCCTCGTTGTCGAGCGGCCGCAGCCGGGGCCGCCCGTGGCCACGCTACCTGGCGCACCGGAGCCCGTCGCGCCCCCGAACGCAACCGCCCCTGAACCTGTGCGGGAGGTCGCGGAGCCCGCTCCGTGGCCCGCGCCGGAGCGCAAGGCGCCGCCCAAGGCCGCGGCGAAGGCCGAGGCGCCGGCGGCGGGTGCACCGCCCGCGGCATATACGCGCGAGCAGCTTCCGGAAAACGTTCGCGCCGCCCTGCCGCCGCTCGCCGTGGGCGGTTCGATCTACTCCAGCACGCCCGCCAACCGCTCGCTGATTCTCGACGGCAGGCTGTACCGCGAGAGCGATCAACTCTCGGCCGACCTGACGCTCGAGGAGATCGGCTTGAAGACCGCGGTGCTGCGCTTCAGGGGCTATCGCTTCGAGATCAGGTACTGACCCTGCGCCCTCTCCTGCCGCTGCGCCCCGTAGTCAGTCGCCCAAACGTGCGCGCCGCCAGCCGAGGCCGCGCATTAGGTTGCCGAGCCGCTTGAACCGGTTCTTGGTGATCTGCACGAACGTGTCGTCGACGAAGTAGTTGAGCAGGATCGAGTCGCGCGTGCGCACCTCGGGCCCGACCGTGTCGACCGAGTGATAGGTGTCGGTGCCGACGGCGAACGCGTAGCCCGAATTGGGCAGGAACGTCATGCGCGCCGCCACCTTGTAGCTCCCATCGGGCTCGCGCGTGTGAAATACCGTGCCGATGTGCGCGATGGAATCGTCCGCGGGCAGGTAGATCTGGACCGTGATCCCCTTCCAGGCCGTGTCCGGATGCACGCCGATGCTGTAGCCGGGCACGTCGCGCGTGAGCAGCGGGATGGAATACATGCGCACCGTCTTGTACCCGGCGCCGAAGCGCTGCTCGAGCCCGGGCGCGAGTCGTCGCACGAACGCGTCGCGGACCGCGCCGGAACGCAGCACCCGGCCGACCACTTCCCACACCGCTTTCTTGTCGTTGCGCAGCCGGAGCATGCCTTCGGGGAACAGATCGACCTTCGTGCGCGCGCTGCCGCCGTCGTAGGCCCGCGCGTCGCGCGCGCGGCCGGACATCTCGCCGTAGTCGGCGCTCGTGGGCAGCGCTTCGAGCATGGCCGCGTAGACGTCGGCCGGGAAAAGGCCGGCGAACCGCAGATGTCGAAAGGGCGCGAGGTACTCGGGTGCGGCGTCGATTGCGCCGACGACGTGTTCGATCGTGCGTGCAACATCGAGCACGCGCGGCGCGCTCACCGGGACCGATGGGCGCGCTGCTTCGTCCAGCAGGGTTCTTTGCATCTTCGATTGCAGCCGTCGTGCGGCCTGCTTCTTCGCGGAAACCCCAAGGTTAGCGCCCTTCGGCGGAAGCGCCTTGGCCGGCCTCCCGCGATTGCGCGGTGCGACATGGCAGACTCGCGGCCAACCAACGCATCGAGCCATGTCCACGTCCGTTCCCGACTCCGCTCCCACGCTCGGATCGACGGAAGCCGTCGATCCGCGCCAGCGCACCGCATTGCTGCTGGCGCTCGCGCTGATCCTGATCTGGGGTAGCAACTTCACCGTGCAGAAGGCCGTCTTCAGCGCGCTCTCGCCCGGCGGATTCCTGTTCGTGCGCTACCTGATCATGCCGCTGTGCGCCGTGCTCCTGCTGTGGCAGCGTTACGGCGTCCGCTGGCCGCGCCTGCCGCGCGAGGAGTGGTGGAAGCTCGCGCGCCTCGCGCTGATCGGCCACGTCCTGCACGTCGGCATGGTGACCTTCGGCATCGATTGGTCGACCGCGTTTTCGAGCTCGCTGATCCTCGCGTGCGGCCCGGTCTTCACGCTGCTGTTCCTGCGCTGGGCCGGGCTGGAGCATCTCACCCGGGCGCAGATCGCCGGCGTTGCCGTCGCGTGCATCGGCGTGCTGATATTCCTCTCCGACAAGCTGCTCGGCGCACAGTGGCGGGCGAGCAGGGGCGACCTGGTCCTGCTTGTCGCCGCGGCCTTCTTCTCGGCGTACACGGTCGCGGCGAAGCCGCTGTTCGAGCGCCACGGCAGCGTGCTCGTGATGACCTACACGACGCTGCTCGGAAGCGCGCCACTGGTGCTGCTTACGCTTCCGGCCGGCGTGGCGGTCGACTGGGCGGCGGTTCCGGTCTCGATCTGGGCCGGTCTCGCCTATTCGGTCGTGCTGTCGGCGTTCGTCGGCTGGATCGTCTGGGGCTGGATCAACGCCGTGCGCGGCGTGGCACGAACGGCGCCGCTGATGTACCTGATGCCGCCGGTTGCGGGCCTGGTCGCGTGGCTGGCGACCGGCGAGGGCTACACGCCGATCAAGCTTGGCGGCGCGGCGATCACGCTGCTCGGCGTCGCGCTGGCGCAGTTCGCGCATCGGCGCAGCGAGCCCTTGCCGGAGAGCGTGACGGTGGTCGACTGACGCGGGTGGCGCCGCGTCACCGTATCGCGATCCCGTCGTGCAGTGCCTGGTACGAGCGCGCGAGTTCGCGCTCGATGTGGGCCCAGTCGCCTTCCTGCATCCGCCCGTCGCCGCGCTCGTCGCGGTAACGCATCATCTCGGCGCGCAGGCGGCCCGCGCGGTCGATCTCCGCGTTGTCGGCGCCGAACAGCAGTGCGCTGACGCGGGCGATGGCCGCGCCGTGTTCGGCCGGCAGTGCGTTTTCGCGGCGCAGCTGCCACCAGTCGAGTTCGAGGCGCGCGGCCTCGTGCACGTCGAACGTCTCGCCGCCGCGCGCTTCGATCAGCCTGAAATAGTGCTCCAGGAGCGGCCGCGCGCCTTGCGCCTCGGCGCGGCTGCGCGTGGGCTGGAAGGTCTGCGCCGCGCGCGCGGCGTACCAGGCGATGCCCAGGCTGTCGGCGGGCGAGAACCCGTATTCGTCGCGGCTGAGCGCATAAAGATCGACCAGCAACGCCGCATAGCGCTTCTCGTAGTAGCTGCGCCACATGCGCGTTTCCAGTTGCGCCACGCGGTCGGGGTCGAATTCGCGCAGGTGAGCCGTGCGCGGCCAGAGGAAATAGGCCGCGGCGAGCGCGAGCAGCAGCACCGCGACGCCCGCGTACAAGCGCCCGCGCCTTGCAGCCGGATGTGCACCGGAGGACGGCACCGTCGCCATCGCCGCTCATTGCCCCTTCGGTTGCGCGAGGCGCGAGACGATCAGCGGCGCCTTGCCGGTTGCGCCCCGCTGGAGCTGTTCGGTCACCTTCACCGCGATCGGGGGCGCCTGCGCACCCTGCGCAGCGAGCATCTGCCCGACCTGCGCGCCGAGTTGCGCGCACCGCGTCGCGTCCCCCGCACCGGTCAGGAAGACCGTCAGGCCCTGAGCGTCGTGCACTACCTGCCAGCCGGTCGCGGGAGCGGTTTCGAGGGTGGCGTGAAACAGGTTCGGATGGATGGCGACGCGCGCGGCGCCCCCGGTCCGGGAGGGGAAGAAGAGCACGTCCTCGACCCGCCCTTCGATGCTCTCGATCATGCGGAAGCTGCGCCCGCAACCGCACCGGCCGGGCAGCTCGCGCACCATGTCGCTGATCTCGTAGCGGATCAGCGGCTGCGTGCGGCGCTCGAGCAACGTCAGCAGGACGCGGTCGCCCCGCTCGCCCGGCGCGACGACACGCCCGCGCTCGTCGACCAGCTCGATGATGGCGCGATCCTCGAACAGGTGCTTGTTGCCCAGGGGGCACTCTGCCGCGATCGGCGCGTATTCGGTCGCGCCGTAGGTGTCGAAGACACGGATGCCCCACGCCTGCTCGACGCGCCGGCGCGTCTCGGCGGTCAACACTTCGGCGCTGGTGGCGACGTTGGCGAGCGGAATCTTCAGCCGCCCGGCCAGCTGCTCGTTCGCGAGCTGCGTCAGCACGGACGGATACGCGGCAAGCGCGGTGGGCTGCCACTCGTTCAACCGCTGCACCAGCACCGGCAAGGGCTCACCCGCGTCGAGGCGCAGCGTGGGCAGCAGGCGTGTCGACAACGCGCGCCCGATGCGGGCCGAGTAGTGCCATGGCATCGCGGAGGCGATCAGCGCCGACTTCGGCGGGCGGCGCAGGTTGTTCGCGGCGCCGCTCCAGGCAATCGGCCGCGTGATGGCGGCAATCGCCGCGATCCATTCACCGGGATCGAACAGGAACACACCGCGCCGGCCCGTCGTGCCGGACGTGGAAAGCACGACATACCGGTCGAGAAACAGGCGGTCCGTCGGCGGCTGGCCCAGATAGTCCTCGGCCGCGGCGAGCCGCACCTGCCGGTCGGTCACCAGGCTGTCGAAGTTCTCCATCATGGTGGCCTTGCTGAGGATCGGCAGGTCGTGCAAGGGGCGCTGCTCGAGGCCGCGGTGAAAGCGCGCGTAGAACGGTGAACGCGCCGCGACGAACCGGCGCAGCGCATGCAGGCGCGCCGCCTGATGGCGTTCGAGACGCGCTCGCGACCATGTGCACGACCGCTCCTGCGCGTGGCGCTGCCAGGCCACGCGCAACAAGGTGAGCAATCCCGCCCCGGACGCGCCTCGGGCGGCGTTGGCTGTGTGGGCCGCGCCACTGGCGGCGTCCTGGCGCGTCGGCATCGGCGGCACCTCCTTCGCGAAGTTGTACGCCCAATCGGCCCGATCGGATGTCGGCGCCGTCAGCTTGACGAAACCGGGCCTCCTGTTTATTGTATATACAATTGTTGTAGATACAATTATCAGGAGCATCTCATGGCCGGCAGAGAAGTGGTTCTTGCCTTCCCGGTGCGCACCGCGATCGGCACCTTCGGCGGTTCGCTCAAGGACACGCCGGCGTCGGCGTTGGGCGCCGCCGCGATCCATGCCGCGGTCAGCCGCGCGGGCCTCGCGCCCGAAACGATCGAGGCGGTCGTGATGGGCAACGTCATCCAGGCCGGCACGAAGATGAATCCGGCGCGCCAGGCCTCGATCGGCGCGGGCCTGCCGGTGGAGGTGCCGGCGCTCACCGTGAACCGCGTGTGCGGCTCGGGCGCGCAGGCGATCGCCAGCGCGGCCGCCGAGATTTTCGCGGGCTACGCGTCCGCCGCAGTCGCCGGAGGAATGGAGAACATGGACCAGGCGCCGTACCTGCTGGGCAGCGGGCGCTGGGGCAACCGGATGGGCGATGCGCCGGTCTTCGACAGCATGCTGCGCGATGGCCTGAACGACGCGTTCAGCGGGCAGCACTCGGGGTGGCACACCGAAGACCTGGTGGCGCGCTTCCACATCTCGCGCGAAGACCAGGACCGCTGGGCCGTGCGGTCGCAACTCCGGTTCGGCGCAGCGCAGGCGGCCGGCAAATTCCGCGCGGAGATCGTTCCGCTCGAGTTGCCGGGGCGCAAGGGCACGGTCGTGTTCGACAAGGACGAAGCGAACCGGCCCGACACTTCGTTCGAGGCCCTCGCCACGCTCAAGCCCGCATTCCGCAAGGACGGCACGATCACGGCCGGCAACGCGCCGGGACTGAACAGCGGCGCTGCCGCGGTGATCGTCGCCGACCGCGCTTTCGCCGACAAACACGACCTGCGCCCGCTGGCACGGCTGGTCTCATATGGCGTGGCCGCTGTCGAGCCAGGCATGTTCGGCATCGGGCCCGTGCCCGCGGTGCGTCTGGCCCTGCAGCGTGCGGGCTGGAAGACGTCCGATGTCCAGCGGGTCGAAATCAACGAAGCGTTCGCGGCGATCGCGCTGGCGTGCCAGCGCGAACTCGGCTTTCCCGAGGACATCGTCAACGTCGAAGGCGGATCGATCGCGCACGGGCATGCCATCGGCGCCACCGGTGCCGTGCTGACGACGCGCCTGCTGCACTCGATGCAGCGCGACGGATTGAAGCGTGGCGTCGTCACGCTGTGCATCGGCGGCGGCCAGGGCATCGCGCTGGCGCTGGAGATGGTGTGAGGGGGTCGGTCGAATTCGAGCGCGCGAGGCGGAACATGAACATCGCTGGCAAGATCGCATTGGTCACTGGCGCCAATCGCGGGATTGGCGCTTCGATCGCAACGGCGTTGCTTGCGGCGGGCGCCGCCCGCGTCTATGCGGGTACGCGCACGGCGTCCACGACACGATCGGGTTCGACCCTGGTTCCAGTCGCGCTCGACGTCACCGACTCGAGTCAGATCGAACGGGCCGTGCGCGACTGCGAGGACGTGCAGATTCTCGTCAACAACGCCGGCATTGCCCTCGGGCAGTCGCTCCTTTCGCCCGCGGACCCGCTTGCCGCGGAGCGCGAGATGCGGGTCAACTACTTCGGCACGCTCGCCATGTGCCGCGCCTTCGCGCCCGTACTCGGCCGCAATGGCGGGGGAGCGATCGTGAATGTGTTGTCGATCCTCGGCCGCGTGAGCATGCCGCAAATCGGCTCCTACGCTGCATCCAAGGCTGCGGCGTTTTCGCTGACTCAAGCCGTGCGCGCCGAACTCGCCGCGCAGGGCACGCTGGTGATCGGCGTCACGCCGGCCTTCGTGGATACGGACCTGGCGCGCCGGGTCTCTGCGCCGAAGCTGCTACCCGCTGCCATCGCCGCCAGGATCGTCGAGGCGTTGCAGGACGGTATCGAGGATGTTTATCCCGGCCTGGCCGCGGAGATTGCGGCCAGCTTGCTCAACGATCCAAAAGGGGTCGAGCGGCAGTTCGCAACGCTCCTGTCGCGTGCAACCGCGCCCGCAGTCCACGCCTGAACGTGCGCGAGTTCCATCGCCCGCGCATTGCCAGCAAAGGGGAACTGAGCCCCTGACACCGCCTCCCCCGCCTGGTCGCATTTCCCGCGCCCACTCCGATCTACCAGCGCAGGCAACCGCGAGGTGCATCATGGTGAGGTTCGACAAGGAACGCTGGCGGGTCCTGCTCGACACGGCCGGCGAAAGGCACACAAGCCGACCATGGCGACGCGCTCACGCTGGCCGGGTGCACCGACGATGCGCTGCACGTACCGCAGATCACGCTTGCGCGCGCCGGCTACGGCAGAACGGCGTCCAGGAGAACCAGGAGCGTTACTACCTCGCGCCGGCCCCGGTCCAGGCCGGGCGGTTCGACGAGGCGGGCAGCATGCTCGATCGCGTCGAGCAGCTCAATCGGCGCGACGCGGCGACGAGCCAGGATGTCCTGCGCGGCGTCGCGCTGCTGCTGGATGCGGTTGCGCAGCGGTAGGCCCGCACGAGGCGTCGTGATTGCGCGCCCCCCGAGGGTGGGCGAACATCTCGACCGACCTGAAGCGGCGGACCAACCATGGCCGGAAATCTGACAAGCATCCTTCCGCGCGACCTCGATCGCGCCCTGCTGGTGGGGCGCGTCTGGCTGCCCGACCTCGGGCCGGTCGCGGCGGCCGCGCACGCGGGCGCGCTGCACGATCTCTCGTCCGTCGCGCCGACCGTCAGCCAGCTGCTCGAACTCGATGCACCGCAAGCGACGATCGGGCGCGCGCTGCGCGCAGGTCGGGCGCCGCGCATCGCGGCGCTCGACGCGGTGCTGGAGAACAGCTGGGAGACGACGCGCGATCCGGCACGGCCATGGCTGCTCGCGCCGTGCGACCTGCAGGCGATCAAGGCGAGCGGCGTGACGTTCGTGGCGAGCCTGCTCGAACGCGTGATCGAAGAACAGGCGCGCGGCGACGCGTCGCGTGCGGAGGCGATCCGCGCCTCGCTTGCGACCGTGCTCGGCGACAACCTCGCCGGCATCGTGCCGGGTTCCGAAAAGGCCGCGCGCGTCAAGCAACTCCTGATCGAACAGGGCGCGTGGTCGCAGTATCTCGAGGTGGGCATCGGTCCGGATGCGGAGATCTTCACCAAGGCGCCGGTCCTCGCCGCCGTAGGCACGGGTTCCGACGTCGGCATCCATCCGCAGTCGAAGTGGAACAACCCGGAGCCGGAGATCGTGCTTGCGGTCAACAGCCGCGGCGAGACCCTCGGCGCGACGCTCGGCAACGACGTGAACCTGCGCGACTTCGAGGGGCGCAGCGCGCTGCTGCTCGGCAAGGCCAAGGACAATAACGCGTCGTGCGCGATCGGCCCCTTGATCCGCCTCTTCGACGCCACGTACGGGATCGACGACGTGCGCCAGTGCGAGATCGCACTGCATGTCTCGGGCCCGGACGGATTCGAACTGGAAGGCGCGAGCTCGCTCGCGAAGATCAGCCGCGATCCGCTCGACCTGGTGGCGCAGGCGATCGGGGCGCATCACGCCTACCCGGATGGCCTGATGCTGTTCCTGGGCACGATGTTCGCGCCCACCAAGGACCGGTACGGTCCGGGGCAGGGGTTCACGCACGCAGTCGGAGACGTCGTGCGCGTCGCCACGCCGGCGTTGGGTGCGCTCGTCAATCGCGTGGTCACGACCGACCAGGCGGCGCGCTGGACCTTCGGCATCGGCGCGCTGATGCGCAGCCTCGCGCGGCGGGGATTGTTGTGACGGGGTTCCTTGTCGATCCGATGCGCTGGCGAGGCGGTCGAAAGGGACAGGCTTATGACTCGGATTGACGCGGATGAGGCGGATAAGACTGTCGCTTTGATCCGCGCAATCCGCGTCTGGTTCTTCGGGGTTGCGCACCGCCGAGATTCTTCGCTGCGCTTGCGATGACGACGGAGCGACGGATGCGCTCCGGATGACAATGCCTGCCTAGGCGCGGCCGAACGATGCGCCGCTCGCGGCGCGCGTGGTCGCGGAGACATCGGTCCGCAGGCGGCTGAAGGCGCGCACGGCGTCCTGCAACTTGTAGCCGTGGCTGTCGAGTTGGACCGTCGCAGTCGATTTGGAGGTGGCGCCGGCGAGGGCGGCGCCGGCGAGGAGGAAACCAAGCGCGTTGCAGGGCAACTCGGCATCCGGAGACGTGGCGTGGCGCTGCGTGACGCTGACGTTGGGCTCGACGGCGACCGGTCCGCTGACGCGCCCGATGCGCAAGATGAAATAGTTGAGGTTGCTGCCGGCGATCGCCTGTTCCGCTTCGAGCTTCAGTTCGCGCCAGCGTGTCTCGGCCCAGGTCGCGCTGCCGCGTTGCTCCACGCCGCTGTAGCCGACATAGATCCATCGGCCGCCGAAGCCGGACCGGCGCGCGATTTCGAGGGTGGCAGCGAGAGCGTCGATCTCGAGCTGGTAGGCGCCCGGCGACAAGCTCCTGCGCTCGCTGCCGGCCACGTAGACGATGTGCAGGGCGCGATCGACCAGCGGGGCGAGTGTCTCGGGGCGTTCGAGGTTTGCGGTCACGATCTCCGCCGCCGCGAGCGACGGCTCGGCAGGCAGGCGATCCGGGCGGCGGACGCATGCGATCACCGGAACCGCCGCCGCACAGAGGTACCGTGTGACGAATGCACCGGTCCGCCCGGTCGCACCGACGACCAGTACCGATTCTCTTTCGTGCGCAGCAGCCACCGCGACTCCCCGTGTCGTAGTCTTGGCATTTTCCCGCTTGCCTCGTGGCACGAGACCACCTAACTACGGGGCATGCCGACATCAATGTGGGATACGCGAGCGGATGGATGAAGTCCGCTCGCGCAAATGCGGTGGTCGCAGCGCCGCCGGCTTAACCGCGCATTAAGCACTCGAGACCGGCCGCGCATGGCCTGAGCGCGGACGCGCTCACTGCGTGTCGGTGTGTGCGCAGCGTCGTATCAATGCGCCCAGCGGTCGTCGCAGTGGATCGCGCGACTGAAGAAGCGACAGGTCGGATACAGGTTGCCCCATCGCGTGCATTTGCGAGGCGGTGCTGCGCGTCGACGTACGAACATCGCGACGCGGGCGGCGACCGGCAACGTCAGCGCGCGCCGTAGAGCACGTAGTCGGCAGTGTAGGCCACACGCGCACGCTGGCCCAGCGATGCGAGGGTGCAACCCTCGGCACTCGGTGCGGTACCGCCCTCGGTGTTGATGCGCTGGATGCTGGTGACGCCTGCCAGCGCGCCATCGGGCCCGACCGATCGGGTCGCGAGCAGCAACCACGGAATCGCTCCTTCGCGCGGCGCCTCGGCCCGCGCCTTGACCACACCGGCCACCCTGCTCCCGTCGACGCTTTCCCAATGCGGCCCCGCGTAATGCCTGCCGACCGGCCGGCCCTCGGCGAACAGTTCGGCCTCGGGCGCGACGAAAGCCCAGACGGCCTGCTGTCCGTCGTCGCTGTTCACACCACGACACTCGTAGATCTGCACGCCGTGCGCAGCGAGGGTGCCGATCATCGCTTCGTCGTCGCCCGGCTCGAGGCCTTGCGGAATCGTCGGTGCGACGCGGACAGGCGCGGCGCAGGCGGCCGCGATCAGAAGCAGCGCGGACAGGATTGCGGTTCGTTTCATCGGGGCTCCGGGAAGGAAGACGCGCGGCCGGCGCTTCTGCCGCACCGCCTGCACGCACGAGATCGCAGCCCGCGGCCCAAAGGCGACACCGGGCCGCTTCGCGGCCGACCTATCGCTCACGGAGCGACTGGTACAGCATCAGGCGCGCCCGCTTCCGCTGGCGCTGCACGGTGCGCTCGGTCACGCCCTGCATCGAAGCGACTTCGGCCAGCGTGAAACCGCAGAAGAACTTCAGGTCGACCACCTTGGCCGGCTCGGGCTCCACGCTCGCGAGCTCGTCCAACGCGTTGCTGATCTGCTGCAGATGGTCCGGTTCGACCAATCGCTCGACAGTTTCGCCGTCAAGCGACGTGATGATCATGTCGCCGCCGCGCCGGCTATGAACCGGAAAGCCAGCGCGAGAACCGACGGGAGTGTTCGGCGCGCGGGCGATTTCTTGTACCGTCCGCGCGTATGGAACACTTCGACCTGCTCATCGTCGGCGCCGGGTTGTCGGGCATCGGCGCCGGATGCCACATGCTCGCGCGCTGCCCCGGTCGCACGTTCTCGATTCTGGAAGGTCGCGACCGTTCCGGCGGGACGTGGGACCTGTTCCGATACCCCGGCGCGCGCTCCGACTCGGACATGTACACCCTCGGCTACGCGTTCCGCCCCTGGCAGCAAGCGAACGCGATCGCCGAAGGTCCCGCGATCCTGCACTACCTGCGTGAGACCGCCGCCGCGCACGGCGTCGATCGCAAAATCCGGTACGAACACCGCGTGACCAAGGCTTCGTGGTCGTCGCGCGACGCGCGCTGGGTACTGGAGGTGACGCGCGGCCGCGAACACGAGCCGGTCGCGATGAGCTGCAACTTCCTCTTTCTCTGTGCCGGCTATTACCGCTACGACGCGGGATACACGCCCGCGTTCGCGGGCATCGAGCGCTTCGGGGGACGCGTCGTGCATCCGCAGTTCTGGACCGACGACATCGCGTGGCAGGGCAAGCGTGTCGTCGTGATCGGCAGCGGGGCAACCGCGATGACCCTCGTGCCTGCGCTGGCCGGCGAGGCAGCACACGTGACGATGGTGCAACGCTCGCCTACGTGGGTGATCGCGCGGCCCACGGAAGACCCGATGGCGCGCGGCCTGCGCGGGCTGCTGCCGCGGCGCGTGGTGCACGCGATCGTGCGCTGGAAGCAAGTCCTGCTCGGCCTGTATGTGTTCAACCTGTGCCGCCGCCACCCCGAGCGCGCGAAGCAGCTGCTGCTGTCGCGCGTGCGCCGCGCGCTCGGCGGCGCGGCCGACGTCGAGCAGCACTTCCAGCCGCGCTACAACCCGTGGGAGCAGCGGCTGTGCCTGCTGCCCGACGGCGATCTCTTCCGCGAAATACGCGCCGGGCACGTCTCGCTCGTCACCGACGAGATCGAATCC
The DNA here is from genome assembly GCA_035502095.1 of Burkholderiaceae bacterium. Classification (GTDB taxonomy): domain Bacteria; phylum Pseudomonadota; class Gammaproteobacteria; order Burkholderiales; family Burkholderiaceae_F; genus JAKANT01. The sequence goes on along the minus strand of DATJUX010000025.1, from coordinate 54,814 downwards.
TTCACCGAGACCGGGCTCGCGCTGCGCTCCGGCAAGACGGTTCCGGCCGACCTCGTCGTCACCGCGACCGGACTCGAGCTGCAGGCCTTCGGCGGAATCGCGCTCGACATCGACGGACGCCCGGTCGTGCCGGCAGGCACGTTCAACTACAAGGGCGTGATGTTCAGCGACGTGCCCAACTTCGCATCGTGCTTCGGGTACTCGAATGCCTCGTGGACGCTGAAGGCGGACCTGGTATGCGGCTACGTATGCCGGCTGCTCAATTACATGCGCCGGCACCGATTCGTGCAGTGCACGCCGCGCATCGGCGCTGCGGCGCCGGCGGCATTGCCCTGGATCGACTTCTCGTCCGGATATTTTCAACGCGCGTTGGACCGTTTTCCGAAGCAGGGCACGCAGGCGCCGTGGCGGCTGAACCAGAACTACCTGCGTGACCTGCTCGCGCTGCGCTTCGGCCGCATCGAAGACAACGTGATGCAGTTCCGCGCCGCCACGCCCGGCCAGCCATGATGCATTTCTCGAGCACCAGGTCAACGCCTACATCGCGCGCAAGACGGCCTCGTCGCCGCGCGCCGCGCTTCAGGGCAATGTCAACGCGCCTTCCGCGGTGCGCTCGAATTGCAGCGGCGTGACGGAGATGCCGCCCCTGGCGACCACTGCTGCCTCGGTGTCGGGCGCCTCGTGACGCGCGGCGCGGTGGAACTTGAGCCAGTGGTAGTCGAAGCCGCGCGGATCGGTGCGCGCGACGACGTCGATGCGCTTGACGAGGCCGAGCCCCTGGCGCGTCAGAGTGAGCGGACCGGTCGCCTCCGGCGCGACATCGGGGAAGTTGACGTTCAGGCACGCCTGCTCGCTCCACCCCGCGGCGAGCAGCCTGCGGATCACGCCCGGTGCATGGGCGCGGGCAGTCTCCCAGCGCACCGCCGACCGATCGGTGAACACCTGGCTCAGCGCGATCGACGGCACGCCGAGCAGCATGCCCGCCATCGCTGCACCGACGGTGCCCGAGAACACCGTCTCGACACCGAGGTTGGCGCCGCGGTTGACGCCCGCGAGCACGAGTGCGGGCGGCGCCTCGAGCATCAGGTACCGCACCGCCATCACGACACAGTCGCCGGGCGTGCCCCCTACCCCGAAGCGCCGTTCTCCATGGCGGCTGAAGCGCAGCGGGGCATGCAGGCTGATCGAGTGCGAGGTACCGCTCTGATCGTGCTCCGGCGCGACCACCCACACCTCGCGCGCCAGCGTGGCGGCGACTTCTTCGAGAACGGCGAGCCCGGGCGCATCGATCCCGTCGTCATTGGTGAGGAGCACGCGCTCGATCAGGGGTTCGGTTGCAGGCAAGGTAGTCCTCCCGAGGGTCAGGGCGGTCACTCCGTGATGAGAACGAACGCCGGATGCAGCGTGGTCGCGAAGGGCGATCCGACGACGGGCTTCAGCGCGCCGTCCTTGCCGTCGATCGCGAACACCGAAACGTTGTCCGCGCCCAGATTCGGGACGTAGGCGAACAGCCCCATCGGATCGAACGCCACCATCTGCGGCAAGGCATCCGCGGCAAAGGGCGACCCCGTGATCGCCGTCAGCACGCCGGTGCTCGGATCGATGGCGAACGCGGAGATGTCACCGCTCAGCTGGTTGGCGGTGTAGAGGAACCGGCCCGACGGGTGCGCTGTCGCGCCGAGCGGGCTGCCGCCGGTCGAAAACGGCGAGCCGACGATCGGCGTCAACGCTCCGGACTTGCTGTCGATCACGTAGCCGGAAATCGTGTTGGCGCCGAAGTTGCCCACGTACAGGAAAGTGCCAGACGGCTCGACCGCGAGCGAGCGCGGTACGAGTCCGGTGGCGAACGGCGATCCGGGTACGCGCGCGAGCACGCCGGTCGACGGTTCGATGGTGAACGCCGCCACGCTGTTGTTCGCCGAGTTGGCCACGAACAGGAAATGCCCGGTCGGGTCCACGGTGAGGGCGAGCGGACTGGGACCCGTGAAGAACGGCGACCCGGTGACCGGAACCAGCACGCCGGTCGACGGGGCAATGGAATATGCCGAGACGTCGACGCCGTTCCCGTTGGCCACGAACGCGAAGTTGCCCGCGGGATCGATAGCGATCGCAGCGGCGGAAAAACCGGCGCGAAACGGCGACCCCGCGATCGGTACCAGCGCGCCGCTCACGCGGTCGAAGCGGAACGCGGCGATGCCCGCGGTAGCCGTCACCGCATAGAAGAATTGCTGCGACGGATCCAGCGCAAGGGCGGCCGAGGGTCCGCCCACGTTCGCCGACTGCGTCGCGGCCGCCGCGAGACCGCCGGTGCCCGGATCGACCGCTCGCATCTCGAGCGCGGACGACGAATTCGAGATGTAGGCGAACCGCGCGGACGATCCGCTCGCCGGTCCTTCGCCGCAGCCGCAAAGCAGCGCCGCCGCGGCGAAGACAGCAATCGTGACGATCGGTCTCATCGGCCAGGTTTGAAGCGGGCACGTGGTGTCAATCGTAGCCGCGCGCGCTCGGGGGAGGTGCGGCCACGCCGCCCGCTTCTTCGGCGACCCCCGCGCCGATGTCTTGCGGCCGCATCAGTTCGGAGTCTGCGCTGCCCGCTGGATCGCCGCCCCTTCTCCGCGTCAGCCCGACTTGAAGCCGATGCGCGCGTGGCTGCCGTCGCAGAACGGCTTCGACTGGCTCGCTCCACAGCGGCAGAAATTGGCGCTCGTGACGCGGGCGACGACGCGCCCGGTCCCGCTGACGACTTCGAGGTTGCCGCGCACACGCAGCGGGCCGTCGGGCTGCGGGTCGATGGCAAGGGGGCCATCGCGCCCGGCCAGCATTTCGGCGTCACGGGTCGGCGGCTCGCCGCTGGCCGCAAAGCCGGCGTCGTGATGCGACCCGTCGCAAAACGGCTTGTTCTTCGAGGCACCGCATCGGCACAGCGTGGCCCGGTAGCCGGCCGCCACTCCGTCGATGCGCAGGTCGCCGCGAAACGCGTACGGACCGCCTTCGCGCACGGCGGCGAGGTTGACGGGCGGCGCCGACTCCTGGCCGCCGCCGTCCTTGCGCAGATAGCGGATCGCCCCCGACGGGCACGCGTGCGCCACCTCGACCACGCGCGCGACATCCATTGCATCGGGATATAGCCACGCCCCCTTGACGTTGGCGAGGAACACCGCCGGCGCGCCGGTGACGCAAAAGCGCGCGTGAATGCAGCGCCCGCCTTCGAACATCAGCGCGAGTCGTTCGCCCTCGACGCGCTCCACGCCGTCGACGATGGAACTCGCCGGCGCAGCGGAACGTGCCGGCGGCGACGGCTGCGCAGGCGCGGCGGGAAGAGCGTCGCTGGCGGGCGCCGCGATGACATGCGCGGCACGCTGCGTCAGTGCGGACAGCTGGCGCGCCGCCGCCGTCGCACGCGCATCGCCGCCCGGCACGGCAAGCGATTGCGCCGCATCGGCGAGTTGTTCGAAGCGTTCGACGAAGAAACGCCAGGCGCTCGCGCCCACCGGCAGCGCGGCGGCATCGCGCAAGGCGGTGAAGGAAACGCCGGCGTTGCAGTTCGGGTTCGAGGGTCCCGCGGGCAGGCGCGCGGCGCGTTCGGCCAGGACCGCAAACGCGCGCATCAACCCGATCGCCAGGTCCACCGCGCTGGCTTTCTCCGGGGTCGAGCCGCGCAGCATGTAGGCGTACGCGAGCAGGCGCAGCATCAGCGCATACGTCGCGTTGGCGATATCGACCGTCGCGGCGGCCTGCTCGTTGTCGATCCATACGCGGCCTTCCGGTCGCGGCGGCCGGCGCAGCACCGGGTTGGTCGCCGCCGGGTATGCCGGGGCGAATCCGGGGTTGCGGGCGCGCAGCGCGCGATATTCGGTGCGGATCGAGACGAACTTCGCGAAGTGGGAATCGGCGGTGTGCTTGGGCGCCCCCTCGCCCTGCAGCACGATCGCATCGAAAGCGGCCAGCGCGGTCTTGATGCAGATCACGGGACGCGCGCCGGGAAGATCGAGTTCGGCCTGCGAGAGCTGCAGCGCGCGATCGCCGCAGAATGCGCGTTGCTCGCCGAGTCCGGCCACCAGCCCGCGCAGGCCGTCGCCGAGGGCCGCGTAGAAGGCGCCGACGGTCTCGTAGTCCAGTCCCATCGGCGTCAGGCGCGGCGCGACGCTCGCGCGCAGGAAGCTCCGCTCCGGAGCGAATCCATCCCCATCCGGTTCGCGCGACCCGTCGGGTCTTTCGAGGTGGATGAAGTGCTGCAGCGTCGCCTCGGAAAACGGCGCGAGCTTGACCACGACACCCGCCGGCAGGTAGCCGGGATCGAGCGGGAAGTTGGCACGCCCGATGCGCGGTGCGCCGCCGAGGGCGGACGTGATGTTCCACACCGCCGCGAGATGGCTCATCTCCTCGACGGCGACATCGCCGATCACGCGCCGCCAGCGCTGCACCGCCGCCGCTTCTTCGGCCGTCAGGCCCTCCTCCTCGCCCGACTTGAGACTGAACGCGGCATAGAGGTACGTGCACATGAGGTTGTGCTCGAGCTCGGCGGCCTCATAGAGCGCGTGCACGAGCTGTTCGCGGCTTGGCGCGATCGCATCGCGCGCGATGTCGTTCATGCGTGGACTCCGGACTGCGATGGCACGGGAAGCGTGCGACCCGACAGCATGGCAGGTCACATTTGGCATCGCACCGCCCGATTGGTCAGGCGCGGCGTTTCGCGCCCCGAGGTCGCCCCGCAAGCGCGGGAGGGATCTCGCGCTTGTGGTGTAACGCCCTGCACGACAAAGACGGGCAATCTATCGGCGCGGGCCGCACGGGGGCACCGCACGCTTCGCTCTCACGACGGAGATCAGGATGTCGAGCACGCGCGCAACGGTCATGTTCATTCACGGTCTGTGGCTGCACGCCACCAGCTGGGGCGACTGGACCAAGCTGTTCGGCGATGCGGGATACACCGCCTTCGCACCGGGCTGGCCGAACGAGCCCGACACGGTCGCCGCGGCGCGCGCGCAACCGCAGGCAGTCGCCGACCACGGCATCGACGACCTGATGGTGCACTTCAGGGCGATCATCGACACGCTGCCGGAACAGCCCATCATCGTCGGCCATTCGTTCGGCGGCCTGCTCGCCGAGAAGCTGCTCGGCGAAGGTTATGGCCGCGCTGCCGTCGCCATCGATCCCGCGCAGATGAAGGGAGTACTGCCCCTGCCTCTGGCGCAACTGCGTGCCGCGCTGCCTGCGCTCGGCAATCCATTGAACCTGCACAAGGCGATCGCGCTCACCAAGAGCGAGTTCCGCTTCGGGTTCGGCAACGCCCTGCCGGAGGCCGAGTCGAACGAGCTGTTCGACCGCTGGACCATCCCCTCACCGGCAAAGCCGCTTTTCGAGGCGGCGTTCGCCAACTTCCAGTTTCACGCCGCGTCCGAGGTCAACGTCAGGAACAATACGCGCGGCCCGCTGTTGCTGGTCTCCGGGACGGCGGACCACACGGTGCCCGATGTCGTCACCCGGGCGAGCTTCAACCGCTATCGCGGATCGCTCGCGATCACCGAGCTCAAGCAGTTCGAAGGCCGCGGGCATTCGTTGACGATCGATCACGGGTGGACCGATGTCGCCAACGCGGTGCTGGAATGGCTCAAGGCGAAAGGGCTGTGAGCGTGATCCCCCTCTCACCAACCCCTCTCCCGCGCGAAGAGAGGGGCACTACGCGCCGCCCGTTCGCCCGGCCCGCACCGCCGTCCCGACGCCCTTGAAAAACGTGTAGCAGAAGACGCCGTCGGCCTCGGTCGTGCGATAAAGCGCGCGGATGCCTTCGTCGAAGCGCGCCGCGTCGATCAGGCCCGCGCCCAGCGCGACCTCCCGGACTCCCTCGATCATCGCGGTGAACGTCCTCCTCGTGAAGCCCTCGACCCGCTGCGGGCGACTCGCGTCGACGTAGACCATCCGCGGGGAGACGCGGACCTCGGCAAAACCGGCCGCAACCAGCAGCGGGTAGACCTCGCGCCCGATCAGCGCATTGCCGCCCGCGGCACGCTGCAGAGCGACCTGGCATTGGATCGCGTCGTGAGCGGCCCGACTGTCGGGATGAAAACAGGTCGAACCATGGTCACCCTCGATCACGGTGATCGTGCCGCCGGGCCGCAGCAGGCGACGCAGGATCTCGAGCGCCCGCACCGGCCGCGCGAGATGCTCGAGCACGAAGCAGACGAACACGTGATCGAACGAGGCGGCTTCGAAAGGCAGCGCGAAAAGGTCGGCCTGCCGGAACTCGACATTGGTGCAGCCTGCGCGTGCGAGACGCCGCCGCGCCTGCGCAAGCGACGCCGCGGAAATGTCGAACGACGTGAATCGGGCTTCGGGACTGCGGCGCGCGAGCGTGATGGTCTGCGCGCCGACGCCGCATCCGGCTTCGAGCACGCGGCTGCCGGCCGGGTATCGCGTGTCGGAATGCAACAGGTCGACCAGCGTCCCGGCCTGGTCCTGCAAGCGCGCGTTTTCGCGCGCGTCGTAACCGTGCACGTAGGGGTCGCTCATATCTCACCTCTGGTCCATGCCCGGACCGTTCATGCGGCCACGCGATGCCGATGGTACGGGCGTTGCGGCCGGGTTCGCGGCAGAATCGGCGCGCCGACTTACCGCCCCGCTACGGGCTGACCGACTACCAGGAGATCGTCGTGAAGAATCGCAAGGTGGCGATCGTGACCGGCTCGGCCACCGGTGTCGGCGCGACGACCGCCCTGACGCTCGCCGGCCGCGGCTACGACCTGCTGATCAACTATTCGAGAAGCGAGACGGAAGCCAAGGCGTCGCTGCAAGCCTGCCGCGACGCCGGCGCCGACGCGCTGCTGGTGCGCGCCGACGTTGCGGTCGACAGCGAGTGCCGGGCCATGGTGCAGGCGGCGGTCGAGCGCTGGGGCCGCGTCGATGCCCTGGTCAACAGCGCCGGCGTCACGTCGTTCGCGGGTGCCACCAACTGGGATGCGATCGATGCGCAGACGTTCCAGCGCATCGTCGGCGTCAACGCGCTCGGGACGCTGCAGATGATCCGCGCCTGCGCGCCGCACTTGAAGGCCGCGCACGGCGCGATCGTGAACGTCTCTTCCATCGCGGGCGCGCTGGGCATCGGCTCTTCCGTCGCGTACATCGCCTCCAAGGGCGCGGTCAACGCGATGACGCTGTATTTCGCGCGCGCCCTGGCACCGGAAATTCGCGTCAACGCGGTGTGCCCCGGCCTGATCACGACGCGCTGGTTCGTCGACGGCGTCGGGCAGGAGGGTTACGAGAAGATCAAGGCGGGCTACGAGAGCAACGCACCGCTCGGTCGCGCGAGTTCGCCCGAGGACATCGCCGAGGCGGTCGTGTGGCTGGTCGACGGCGCCCGCACGGTCACGGGCGAATTGATCCTGCTCGACGGCGGCGTGCACCTCGGCGCGACCCCGGCGCGCATTCCGGGCAGGAGCTGAGAGCGCCGCCGGGCACGGCGGCACGCAGGCCGCCGCGGACTCAGCTCTTGAGGAGCCGTGCGCGCAGCACGTTCGTCAATTCCGCCGCCGATGCGTAGCGGTGCACACGCAGCTTCTCGACGTGGCGCGGCCTGAAGTCGACCGTGTTCGCGCGCTGCACGGCGAGCACCGGGCGCCCGATGGCGTGCGCCAGGCCGAGTTCGATCATCACGTTCAGGTTCACGCCAGTCAGCTCGACCAGCACCACGGCGGCGCGACACAGGTCGGCCCAGATCGCGTGCACGATGCGGCCGTCCTCGGCTTCGTCGCCGCGGCGGTAGTCCAACCCGAGCCCGATGCAAACCTCCCGCGCGGCGTCGCGCACCTCGTCGGCCCACGGTGTCTGGAAGGGCATGACGTGGAAGCACGCCGGAGCGCCGCCCGCCGAGCTTTCTTCGGGATAAGCGCCGGGCCAGGCCGGACGCAGGAGCTGCCAGCGCGGCGCGTCGAGGCGCTCGAACACGTGGCCCGCCGCGGCAGCGAATCCAACCGGATCACCAGCCAGAGCCGGAGCGGTCCACTGCTGCTCGATCGCCGCGCGCTGGGGGTGATCGGCGACGAGCTGCCGCAATCGGGCGAGCGACGCGTGCAGCGACGATTCGGTGTGTGGGCGCTGGGGAACGTAGAACGTCTCGTCGAGCGCGTGTGCGAGGAGGTCTGCGTCGGCGTGATCGCCGTGCAGCGCCATCGGCGTCAGGTCGATGTCGAAGGGCAACTCGTCGTCCGGCTGCGTGAGCACCAGCAACGGCTTGCCGAGCGCGAAGGCGAGCCCGAGTTCGTAGGCGGTCGCCGCCAGTTCGCGCGCGCGGCCGGGCGTATCGGCCGCAAGGCTCGCCAGGTCGCCCGCGCTGCGCAGATCGAACACCGCGACGTGGCACGCGTTCAGCGCGTCCCAGCGCATCTGGCCGTGGTTCTGCAGCCTGCGCGTGTTTTCGACCTCCAGACCTTTCGCGCCGGCCACGGTCTCGAGCAGCGCCTGCAGGTCGCCGGCGCCGGAAAAGAAAATCGCATTGACCCGGTTGACCGGCTCGCCGCACGCCCACAAGGGTCGCGCGATCAGAGCGTGCCGCGTCAGGTTGAGCTCGTGCGCCGCCCGCGCCGCCGGGCGCAATAGGCCGGTCTCCAGGCCGAGCAGCGCCGCGTCATCGGTCGCCTCGCCCGCCCGCTGCTGCACCGTCGTCACGTCCCCCAGCAGCGCGCCGACCACCTCGGCAGTGGCCGCGGGCAGCGGGTTCGTGGCCTGCCGCAGCAGCATCTTCTTGAGTTCACCGGCATGTCGGATCACCTCGCGCCCGCGCGGCGTCGCGTGGACCGCTGCCGTGCCGGGGTTGGCGATGTACGGCATGAACTCGTCCATCAGCTGCTTCGTCCGATGCACCGCCACATCGGCGCCGACCTCGTTGCGCTGGCACGCGCGCTGCAACGCTGCGAGTTTGTCCAGCAGGCGGCGAAGCGTGTCCGCCCGGTCGCCCAGCACGCGCCCGCTCGCCAGCTCTTTTTCGAGTTCGGCGCGCAAGGCGGCGATCGGCAGCGCCGGATCATCGTTCGACGCAACCGATTCCCCGGGCGCAGTGGCTGGCTGGACTTCCTCCGCGGGGGCCTCGCGGCGGGACTCGATGACCTCGGCGGCGAATTTCTGCAGTGTCTCGACCAGCGCGCCGACACGCTGCATCTGCTGCAGCTGGGCCAGCCAGCCGGCGTGCGGCGGCGCACCTGCCAGCCGGCTCAGGCGATAGGTGTGCTGGTCCTCGATGAAGCGGCCCGCAGCAATGCGCGCTTCGTTCTCCCGATGCTGGGCCATGCGCACGGTCATCCGGCGTCCGAGCTCGGCCATGTTCTCCCGCCACTGCTCCAGGCCCTCGAGCGATAGCCTGGCCGCATGGTCGTTGATCGCCCGCTCGCGCGCGTCGTCGGGAAGTTCGACCCAGGCATCGACACGCTCCGCATCGGCGACCAGCGGATTCTCTTCGGAGGTGTCCGGTGATGCCGGCACCGCGGGTGGCGGCGCACCCGCGGTCCAGGCCTGCGGGTTGGCCAGCGCCTGGCTCATCGACTCGATGAAGCGGCGCGCGGCCGCGTCGCGCTCGTTGCTGGCGAGGCCGCTGAGCGTCAACGCGAAGCCGGCGCGGGCGGCGGCCGACAAGCCCTGCACGTACTGCGCGAAGTGTTGCCGGGCCTCGGCCGGAGTCATGCGCTGCAGATCGCGCACGACCTTCACCTGCTCGAGATACGCCGTGCCCGCGTCGCGCAGCTTGGCGCCCAGGGCGCTGAGCCAGTTGCCCGCCATCGTATTCCCCCCGCCGGCACGGTGAGCCCGCGCGGCGCCCGCACCGACGAAGTATGCGCGCGCGCCGACGTCGCGGCGCCCCGGCGCGGGATTTTCCGGGCCGATGGTTGCGCCGGATTCCTCAGCGCTGGGCGGGCGGCACGAGCGCCATCCGGGCCACGAAGGCGGCGTGCGACGGGAGGTCGACCGGGCGATGCTTCACCTTGGTGCCGGCTGGATACTTGCCGAGGTAGTTGTCGCCCTTCCAGTTGCTGCGCGGCCGGATCGGCCTGGCGACGAAGTTGCCGCCGCAGTTCGGGCAGATGTCGCCGAGCAGTTCGTGCGCGCAGGTGCTGCAGAACGTGCATTCGAAGCTGCAGATGCGCGCTTCGGTCGAATCCGGCGGCAGCGCGCGGGCGCAGTGCTCGCAGACAGGCCTGAGTTCAAGCATGGTTCTCTCCCTGCAGGCGCGCACGGTCGTACGCGACCAGATGGTCTTTCATGCCGGTGCGCGCGGCAGGCGGCGTGTCGCTCTAAGCCGGCGCGGATGCCCCGGACACGCCCGCCGTCGCGCTGCGCGCGCGCGAGTTCGCAGGATCGCGAAACACCAGCGGGAACTCCTGCGTCCGCGGCTGCTGCGCCCGCTCGACCGCCGCGACGACCGCGCCATGATGCGGGCTCTTGTCGCACACGGGATCGGCCGCGTACGGATCCTGCGCCAGCAGATACGCCTGGCAGCGGCAGCCGCCGAAGTCCTTCTCGCGTTCGTCGCAGCTCGCGCACGGCTCCTTCATCCAGCCGGTCCCGCGGAAGCGGTTGAACCCGTCGGAGTCGAACCAGGCGGCGCTCACGCTGGTCGCGCGCACGTTCGGGAATTCGAGCCCCGGCAGCATGCGCGCGGTGTGACACGGCAGCGCGGTGCCGTCGGGGGTCACCGTCATGAACGTGGTGCCCCAGCCGTTCATGCAGCGCTTCGGCCGCGTCTCGAAGTAGTCCGGCACGACGAAGAACAGCTTCATCCTGCCTTCCAGGCGCTTGCGCCAGACCTGCGCCTTGCGCTCGGCCGCTTCCAGCTGTGCGCGCGACGGCAGCAGCGCATCGCGGTTGAGGTGTGCCCAGGAGTAGTACTGCGTGTTCGCGAGCTCCAGGTAATCGGCGCCCAGGCGGTCGGCCATCTCGATCAATGTGTCGATGTGATCGATGTTCAGGCGATGCAGGACGCAGTTGAGCACCATCGGATAACCGTGCGCCTTGACCATGCGCGCCACGCGCTGCTTCAGCTCGAACGTCCTGGTGTGCGAGAGGAAGTCGTTCATCTCGCGGGTGGAGTCCTGGAACGACACCTGGATGTGATCGAGCCCGGCTTCCTTCAGGCGCATGATGCGCTTCTCGGTCAGTCCCACGCCCGAGGTGATCAGGTTGATGTAGTAGCCGAGCCGGTGCGCTTCGGCCGTGATGTCCTCGACATCGTCGCGCACGAGCGGCTCGCCGCCGGACAGGCCGAGCTGGACGCTGCCGAGTTGGCGCGCTTCGCGCAGCACGCGAATCCAGTCCTCGGTCGCCATCTCGTCCTCGACGCGCGCGAAATCGACCGGGTTGTAGCAAAACACGCAATGCAGCGGGCACCGATAGGTGAGTTCCAGCAGCAGCCACAGCGGCGGCCCCGGTCGCTGCAGGTTGCGGTTCACGCTGCCACCTCCAGCCATCCCTGCTCGCGCGCGTACGCGACGAAATCCTGCACGTCGGGCGCCAGCCCCTTCTGGTTGAACGTCGTCTCCAGGTCGGCGACGATCTCGGCCAGCGTGCGCGCGCCGTCGCAGCGACGCAGGATCTCGCCGGCGCTGCCGTTGAGCTTGACCATGCCTTCCGGATAAAGCAGGACGTGCGCGCTTTGTGCCGGCTCCCATTGCAGCCGGAAGCCCTTGCCGATGGCGAGCCTCGTCTGGTCGGCAATCGGGTTCATGGGTGTACCCCGTAGGCGGCCGCCATCGCGTCGTTCATCGCCCACAGCACGTCGAGCTTGAAGCCCAGGATCGCGAGCGCGCGCTCCTGCTCCGCGCGCGTGCGGAAGTAGTAGAGCGTCACCGCAAGTCCATGTTCGACGTCGCGGCGCGCCAGGCTGACGCGACTCTGGAAATAGCGCAGCCCGTCGCGCTCGATCCACGGATAGTGCGCCGGCCAGCTGGCGAGCCGTTGCTTGTGGATCTGCGGCGCGAAAAGTTCGGTGAGCGACGAACACGCCGCCTCCTGCCACGGCGCGCGGCGCGCGAAGTTCACGTACGCGTCGACGGCGAAACGCACGCCGGGCCGCACGTCGCGCAGGCTTTCCACGTGCTCGCGCGACAGGCCGACGGCTTCTCCGAGCCGCAACCATGAATCGATGCCGCCCGGGTCGTCGCCGTAGCCGTCGTGGTCGAGGATGCGCTGCACCCACAATCGGCGCGCGGCGCGGTCCGGGCAGTTGGCGAGGATCGCCGCGTCCTTGATCGGGATGTTGACCTGGTAGTAGAAGCGATTGGCGACCCACCCGCGGATCTGGTCGCGGGTTGCCTTGCCCGTGTTGAGCATCACGTTGAACGGGTGATGGATGTGATAACGATCGCCCAGTCCACGCAGGCGTGCTTCGAATTCCTCGCGGCTCCAGGCGGACTCGCTCACAGTTCGATCTCCATGCCGTCGCAGGCCACCTCGACCCGGCGGCGCTCGAGCTCGCGCCGCTCGGAACCAGCTTCGTCGAGGATCGGATTGGTGTTGTTGATGTGGATCAGGATGCGGCGTGTCGCTGCCGGCAGGCGGTCGAGCCAGTCGAGCATGCCGCCCTCGCCCGACTGCGGCAGGTGGCCGATGTCGCGCGCGGATTTTTTCGACAGGCCGCGCCGGATCATTTCATCGTCGGTCCAGAACGTGCCGTCGACCAGCACACAGTCGGCGCGCTGCATCGTCTGCCACGTCCGCGGGTCCATGGCGCCGAGCCCGGGCGCGTAGAAGGCGGTACGGCCGGTTGCCGCATCCGTGATCTCGAGCGCCACGTTGTCGCCGCGCAGCGGATGTTCGCGATTCGGCGAATAGGGCGCCGGCTTGCCCGCGAGCGCATGCGCCCGCCAGCGCACGTCGGGCACGTCGTCGATGCGGAACTCGACGCCGTCGGGGTCGACGCGCCGCCGGTCGACGCCGCAAAAGTGCCCGAGCACCGACAGCAGCGGGTTGCCGCGCGTCAGGTCGGCGTAGACGCTGTCGGTGCACCACAAACGTAGCGGGCGCGTCGATTCGCGCAGCATGTAGAGGCCGGTGGTGTGATCGATCTGTCCGTCGACCAGCACGATGCCGGCGATCGCCGTGTCGCGTTGCGCGCGCGCCGGCTGCAGCTCGGGCGCCGCCTTGAGCTGCGCCAGCACGTCGGGCGATGCGTTGACGAGTGTCCAGGCAAACGGATCGGTGCCGCGGACCGCGACCGATGACTGGGTGCGCTCGCGCGCGCGAATCCGTCCGCTGCGCAGCCCGGCGCAGTTGTCGCAGTTGCAGTTCCACTGAGGAAAACCGCCGCCGGCAGCGGAGCCGAGGACGCGTAGTTTCATCGGGACCCGTCAGTCCCAGCCGCGGGGTGCGCCATGGTGATCAACGGCCCGAGACGGGAGTGTGTCATTCCGAGCCGCGGGCAAGCAAACCCGACGCTCGACGGGCGAGGTCGCTCGCTACGTTCAGGATGAAAGGAGGCACGATGGCGCGGACGGCCCGGGCGCAAGCCCGGTCCGCCCGCGTGCCACGTGTAGATGAAACTGGTTAGCGATTCGCGACGTACAGCGTGATTTCCATGCCGAAACGCCAGTTGATCGCAGCCGGTTTTTCCCAGACCATGGCCTTGCTCCTAGGTAGATTGAAAACGGTGCCGTGGCCGGCACCGGACCGAATGCTCGGCCTGGAAGCGCGATGGCTCAATGGCCGGATCGTGATTTGCACCTCATGATTTTCATGAGCGCCGGGTCGACAGCGACTGCAGTGCAGCAGATCGCTCCTGAGCATCCCACAAGCACGTGAGGCTCGGTGCCTCGGGCCATCGGCCGGGGCAGCGCAAGCGCGCGGTGTACTCTGCCGCGCACCCTTCGCCACGCCGTCTCTGCCGGTGCAGGGAAGGCATCCAAGTTGAAGCTGCGCACCCACCTCAACCTGATCGTCGCCGGTCTGAGCGCCGTGCTCGTCGCCGCGCTGGTGGCGGTCGAGATCGACAGCACGCGGCGCAGCGTGCGCGAGGAGATCGCCGCGGCGAACATCGTCGCCTCGCAGCTGTTGAGCCGGATCGCGCTAACGTACGCACGCAGCGGTCCCGGGCCGCTGCGCTTCTTCCTCGAGCAGCTCGGACGCGTGCGCGCGAACGAGATCACGCTGCGGTCGGCGAACGGCGACGTGCTGTACCAGTCGCCGCCGCCGGTATACAAGGCAGGACGCGAGGCGCCCTCGTGGTTCACCGCGTTGACGGTGCCGGACATGGCGGTGCAGACCTTCAAGCTCGACGACGGCTCGCAGCTGATGCTCGAGGCCAATCCCTCGCGTGCGATCCTCGATGGCTGGGACGATCTCATCCACCTGCTTTCGGTCGGCGGTGTCGTGCTGCTGGCAGTCCACGCCTTCACGTTCTGGTTCGTCGCGCGCGCACTGCGGCCGTTTCCGCGCATCGCGGAGGGTCTGCGGCGCGTCGAGCGCGGCGATCTGACGGTGCGCCTGCCGCCCTATCGCGGCGAGGAGGCGGGCGCGATCAGTGCCGCCTTCAATCGCATGGCGCAGGCGGTGCAGCAAAAGGTCGCCGCGGAACGGGCCGCGCGCGAAGCGGAGGCGCGCCTGGAGGAGCGGCGCGAGCTGGGCCGCGTGGTCGACCAGAGACTGGAGGAGGAACGGCGCCTGATCGCGCACGAACTGCACGACGAATTCGGCCAGTCGGTGACCGCCATCCGCAGCCTGGCGATCGCGATCTCCGGCCAGGGCGCCGACCCGCGCACCGCCGAAGCGGCGCACCTGATCTCCACCGAGGCCGCGCGCCTCTACGACGCGATGCACGGACTGATCCCGCGCCTGGCGCCGCTATCGCTCGATTCGCTCGGCCTGGCCGAGACCCTCGATGCGCTGATCCACGACTGGCAGCGCCGCTACCCGTCGGTGCGGTTGACGCTCGAGCATGCACTGCCGGAGGATCTCGGTCCGAGCGTGGCGCTGACGGTCTATCGCGTGGTGCAGGAAGGATTGATCAATGCCCTGCGCCACGCGCAGCCCGGTCACGTCACGGTGCGTGTGCAGGGCGACGGCCAGCGGCTGTCGGTCCTCGTCGAGGACGACGGCAAGGGCCTGCCGGCCGACTGGTCGCGGCCGGGCCATTTTGGCCTGCGCGGGCTGCGCGAGCGCGTGCTCAATCTCGGCGGCGCCTTCGCCGTCGACAACCGCGCGCCGACCGGCGTGCGCATGGCGGCGGAGATTCCGCTGGTGGCGGCATGATCCGGGTCCTGCTTGCCGACGACCACGCGGTAGTGCGGGTCGGCTTCCGCCTCCTGCTGCAGACGGCGGCCGATGTCAGGGTCGTGGGCGAAGCGGATTCGGGCGAAGCGGCGTGCCAGATCTACGCGCCGGAGGAGCACGACGTGCTGGTGATCGATCTTTCGATGCCGGGGCTCGGCGGCCTGGAAGCGTTGCGGCGCATTCGCGCACGGCACGCGCGCGCCCGGGTGCTCGCGTTGTCCGCACACGACGATGCGGTCCACGCGCGGCGCGCGCTCAAGGCCGGCGCACTGGGCTTCCTGTCCAAGCGCAGCGCCCCCGAGGCGCTGCTCGACGCGGTACGGGCGGTGGCGGCGGGGCGCCGCTATATCGACGCCCAACTTGCGCAGGAGGTGGCGCTCGCGGAACTCGACGGCGGCGATTCGCCGGTGCAGCGACTGTCCGAGCGAGAGTTCGAAGTGTTCATCCGGCTGGCACGCGGCGCCAGCGTGCAGAAGATCGCCGACGACCTGAAGGTTTCCGCGTCGACCGTCGGCACGCACCTCTACAACGTCAAGCAGAAGCTCGGTGCGAGCAACCAGGCCGAGCTGACCCTCCTTGCGATCCGCCACGGGCTGATCGAGGCGTGAGGCATCGAACATGGCGAATCCGGATCCTACCCAACGCTTCAGCGATCGCGCCGATGCGTACGCCGCGGCGCGCCCTTCGTATCCGGACGCGATCGCGCCGCTCCTCGTGCGGGAACTGGCGTTGCCGGCGGATGCGACCGTCGCCGACCTGGGCTACGGCACGGGTCTTTCGTGCGTGCCGTTCCTGCGCGCCGGACTGGCGGTGATCGGCGTGGAGCCCAACGACGCGATGCGCACTGCGGGCGAGAAGTTCCTCGCCGCGCAGGGCAGCTTTCGCAGCGTCGCCGGCAAGGCCGAAGCCACCACGCTGGCCGACGCGAGCGTCGATCTGGTCGTCGCCGCGCAGGCGGCGCACTGGTTCGACCTGCCCGCGGCGCACGCGGAGGCGTTGCGGATCTTGCGCCGGCCGCCGCGCGCGGCACTGATCTGGAACGATCGGCTGAGCACCGGCTCGGCGTTCGCCGAGGGCTACGAGGTACTGTTGCGCGACTTCGGCGCCGAGTACCTGAAGATCCGCCACCGCCACGCGGCGGAGGAGACCGTGGCGGCGTTCTTCGGCGGCCCGTATCGCGAGACGACGCTCCCCAACACCACGCGGCTCGACTTCCCCACCCTGGTGTCGCGCGTGGATTCGGCTTCCTACATGCCGCAGCGCGGCTCCACCGCGCATGCGGCGATGGTCGCGCAACTGCGCAAGCTGTTCGACGCGTCCGCACGCGACGGCATGGTCGCGATGGAGTACGTGACGCGGATTTTTTTCGGCGAACTCGCACGCTAAGATTCGCGCGCGGCCGGGTAGCGGGAGCAATGCCTGCGTCGGCCGCACGCGCAGGTCAGCGGGGTCACATGCCGGCACCGATCGAGTTCTTCTTCGACTTCTCATCGCCGTACTCGTACATCGCCCTGCAGTCGTTCGATGCGCTGGCCGCGAAGTACCGGCGCACCGTCCGCTACCGGCCGATCCTGCTCGGGGCGGCGTTCAAGGTCTCCGGGCAGTCGGTGCTGGTCGACATTCCGCTCAAGGGCGACTACGCGAAGCACGATTTCGCGCGCTCGGCGCGCTTTGCCGGCGTGCCGTTCCGGTTGCCGAACGTGTTCCCGATCAGCACCGTCAATACGGCACGGGCGATGCTGTGGCTGCAGGCGACCGGTTCGGCCAAGGCGGAGGCGTTCATGCGGCGCGCGGTGCGCGCCTACTTCGTCGAGGATCGCAACATCAACGACGTGGCCGTCCTGGGCGAACTCGCGCGCGAACTCGGCATCGACGCGGCGGCGCTGCAGGCCGCCACGCAGGACCCGGCCATCAAGGACAAGCTGAAGGCGCAGGTCGACGAGGCGATCGCGCGCGGCGTGTTCGGCGTGCCCTATATCGTCGTCGACGGCGAACCGTTCTGGGGCAACGACCGCCTGCCGCAGGTCGAACGCTGGCTCGCCACCGGACCCTTCTGATCCATCGGCCGGCAACCTGGACCACCGATGCAACCCGGCACGACGAGCACGTCCTTGCACGTCTACGGCATGGCTTCGAGCGGCAATTGCCACAAGGTCAAGCTCGCGCTCGACATCCTCGGCATCGCCTGCCGGTGGCACGAGACCGACATCATGAAGGGCGAGTCGCGCACGCCGGAGTTCCTGCGCATGAATCCGAACGGCCGCGTGCCGGTGCTGCAGGTCGACGCGAACACGTTCCTGCCGGAGTCGAACGCGATCCTCTGTTACCTGGCCGAGGGCAGCCCGCTCTGGCCGGGCGACCGGCTGGCGCGCGCGCAGGCACTGCAGTGGCTGTTCTTCGAGCAGTACTCGCACGAGCCGTACATCGCGGTGGCGCGTTTTCTGCGGCTCTTCGTCAAGCGCTACGACGACCCGCGTTTTCCGGACCTCATGAAGCGCGGCTACGCCGCGCTCGGCGTAATGGAAACGCATCTCGGCGACCATGACTTCTTCGTCGCCGGGCGGTTGACGATCGCCGACATCGCGCTTTTCGCCTACACGCATCGCGCCGGGGATGGCGGCTTCGACATGGCGCGGTATCCGCGCGTGCGCGCATGGATCGACCGCTGCCTGCAGCAACCGGGCATGAGTTCGATGCCGGCACCGGCCTGAGCGGGTCGTCGATGCACCGCCCGCCCGCGGTCGCCTTCGTGCTGGTCACGGTGGTGATCGACGTGATCGGCATCGGGTTGATCATCCCGGTGCTGCCGATGCTCGTCGGCGAGTTCACGGCGAGCCGCGAAGCGCAGACCTACTGGTACGGCCTCCTGGTCCTGACGTTCGGCAGCGCGCAGTTTGCCTGCGCGCCGCTGCTCGGCGCGTTGTCGGATCGGTTCGGCCGGCGGCCCGTCTTGCTGTCGTCGATGGCCGGCATGGGGCTGATGTTCTTCCTGACCACGCAGGTGACGAGCCTGCTGGCGCTGCTCGCGACGCGCGTGCTGGGCGGCGCGCTGTCGGCCAACATGGCGGTGGCCAACGCCTACGTGGCCGACGTGACCCCGCCCGAGCGCCGCGCGAAGAGCCTCGGCCTCGTCGGCGCGGCCTTCGGCATCGGTTTCATCCTCGGCCCGGTGTTGGGCGGCCTGCTCGGACACTACGACGTGCGGCTGCCATTCCTCGTCGCCGCCGCGTTGTGCGCGCTCAACTTCCTGTACGGCGCGTCCGTGGTGCCGGAGTCGCTGCCACCCGAGCGGCGCAGGGCGATCGCGTTCGGACGCGTCAATCCGTTCGCGGCGCTGGTGGGCCTGACGCGCCTGCGCAATGTCGGACTGCTGGTCGGGGTGATCGCCATCAACAACCTGGCGCAATTCATCCTGCACACCACGTGGGTGCTCTACACGGCGTTTCGCTTTGGCTGGGGGCCGCGCGAAACCGGCCTTTCGCTGTTCGTGGTCGGCGTCGCGGCGACCGTCGTGCAGGGCGGGCTGCTCGGCCCGCTGCTGCGCAAGCTCGGAGACCGGCGCGCCGTGCTGTGCGGCCTCGCCTCGGGCGTGCTCGCGTATGCCGGCTACGGCCTGGCGACCCAGGGCTGGATGATGTACGCGATCATTTTCTGCAACTTCCTCGCGTACGCGGTCGGGCCGGCGATGCTGGCGTTCATCTCGAAGGCTGCCGATCCGCGCGAACAGGGCCTCGTGATGGGCACCCTGGCTTCGCTCGCGAGCCTGATGGTGGTGATCGCACCGCTGATCGGCACGCCGTTGCTGGCCGAGGTCAGTCATCTGCCCGCGAACGACTGGCGCGTCGGGCTGCCCTACCTGCTCTCGTCCGCCCTCAACCTGGCCGCGCTCGGCATGGCGGCGGTGCATTTCGCCCGCCACCGCCAGGCTCGTCCGGCCACGGTCGGAGCGGCGCAGTAAATCGCGGTCATTCCCTTTCCCGGCGCCGCAGACTCCTGCACTACGATTGCCGTCCCCGGCACACGCGTCGATTCCCGATGACCGTCCTCGAAAGCAGGCTCAATTCGCGTTCCGATGATTTTCGTGCTGCGTCCGACACCATGCGCGCGCTGGTGGCCGACCTGAAAGGCAAGGTCGCGAAGATCGCGGAGGGCGGTGGCGAGGAGGCGCGCAAGAAGCACGCCGCGCGCGGCAAGCTGCTGCCGCGCGACCGCGTGCAGCTGCTGCTCGATCCGGGTACGCCATTCCTCGAGCTGTCGCAGCTGGCGGCGTTCGGCATGTACGGCGACGAGGCGCCGTGCGCCGGCATCATCACCGGCGTCGGGCGGGTCGGCGGCCGCGAATGCGTGATCGTCTCCAACGACGCCACCGTCAAGGGCGGCACCTACTATCCGGTCACGGTCAAGAAACACCTGCGCGCGCAGGAGATCGCGCGCGAGAACCGCCTGCCGTGCATCTACCTGGTCGACTCGGGCGGCGCGAACCTGCCGAACCAGGACGACGTGTTCCCCGACCGCGAGCATTTCGGCCGCATCTTCTACAACCAGGCGACGCTGTCGGCGCTGGGCGTGCCGCAGATCGCGGTCGTGATGGGCTCGTGCACGGCCGGCGGCGCTTACGTGCCGGCGATGAGCGACGAATCGATCATCGTCCGCAATCAGGGCACGATCTTTCTCGGCGGTCCGCCGCTGGTGAAGGCTGCGATCGGCGAAATCGTGAGCGCGGAGGACCTCGGCGGCGGCGACGTACACACGCGCCTTTCCGGCGTTGCCGACCATTTGGCCGTCAACGACGCCCATGCGCTCGCGCTCGCGCGGCGCATCCTCGCCACCACCAACTACACCAAGCCGCACCCGCTGCAGACGCGCGAAGCGCGCGAACCGCTCGCCGATCCGCGCGAGCTCTACGGCGTCATCCCCACGGACACGCGCAAGCCGTACGACGTGCGCGAGGTGATCGCCCGCCTCGTCGACGGCTCGGAACTCGACGAGTGGAAAGCGCGTTATGGCACGACGCTGGTGACCGGCTTCGCGTGGATCCACGGGTTGCCGGTGGGCATCATCGCCAACAACGGCATCCTGTTTTCCGAGAGCGCGCAGAAGGGCGCGCATTTCATCGAGCTGTGCTGCCAGCGCCGCGTCCCGCTCGTTTTCCTGCAGAACATCACCGGGTTCATGGTCGGGCGCAAGTACGAGAACGAAGGCATCGCGCGCCACGGCGCGAAAATGGTGACCGCGGTCGCGTGCGCGCAGGTGCCGAAGTTCACGGTCATCATCGGCGGATCGTTCGGGGCCGGCAACTACGGCATGTCCGGGCGTGCCTATTCGCCGCGGTTCTTGTGGATGTGGCCGAACGCGCGCATCAGCGTCATGGGCGGCGAGCAGGCGGCGAGCGTGCTCGCCACGGTGCGGCGCGACGGCATCGAAGGCCGCGGCGGCGCCTGGTCGGCCGAAGAAGAAGCCGCGTTCAAGCGCCCCATCCTCGAGCAATACGAGCACCAGGGCCACCCTTACTACGCCAGCGCGCGCCTGTGGGACGACGGCGTGATCGATCCGCTCGACACCCGCATGTGCCTGGCACTTGGTCTCTCGGCGGCGCTCAACGCGCCGGTCCCGGCCACGCGGTTCGGCGTGTTCCGCATGTAGGCTTTAGCGGTGAGCGACAGCGTCCATACGCGCCCTGAACACGAGGAGCTGCGCCGCCAGGTGGCGCGCTTCCTCGCGCAGGAGGTCGAGCCGCACGCCGCCGCATGGGACGCGCAAGGGTTCGTGCCGCGCGAGGTGCTGCGCCGGATGGGCAAGCTCGGCTGGCTCGGCCTGACGATCGCCGAGGCCGAGGGCGGCGCCGGCGCGGACACGATCACCAACGTCGTGTTCCAGGAGGCGCTCGCGCGCTCGACGTGCGGCGGTTTCGTCATCACGGTGCTGGTGCACACCGACATGGCAAGCCCGCACCTCGTCCATGCCGGCACCGCCGCGCAGCGGCAGCGCTGGCTGCCCGGCATCGTCGCCGGCGAGTCGATCACCGCGGTGGCGATCAGCGAACCGGACACCGGCTCGGACGTCGCGGCGATCCGCACGCGGGCGGTGCGCAGCGGCGATCACTACGTGCTCGACGGCACCAAGATGTTCATCACCAACGGCGTGCACGCGGAGCTGCTGTTCGTGGCGGCCCGCACCGAATCCGCTGCGCAGCCCGGGCGCGGCGCGCATGGCATCTCGATGTTCGCGGTCGAGCGCGGCACGCCCGGACTGCGCGTGGGGCGCGCGCTGGCCAAGCATGGCTGGCTTGCCTCCGACACCGCCGAGCTGATATTCGACGGCTGCCGCGTGCCCGCGGCCAACCTGCTCGGCGAGCAGCACCGCGGTTTCTACGCGATCATGAACAACTTCCAGGTCGAGCGGATCGCGCTCGCCAGCATGGCCATCGGGGAAGCGCAGACGGCACTCGACCTGACCTGGCGGTACGTCCGCGAGCGCAAGGCATTCGGCGGCACGCTCTGGGACCGGCAGGCGGTACGGCAGCGGCTTTCGATGCGCGCCGCGCAGGTCGAGGCGGCGCGCCAGTTCCTGTATCACTGCGCCTGGAAGATGGACCAGGGCCGCGACGCCGTGCGCGATGTCTCGATGCTCAAGGCGCTGACCGGCGAGCTCGTCAACGACGTCATGTACGACTGCCAGCAGTTCCACGGCGGCGCGGGCTACCTGCGCGAGAGCCCGATCGAACGCCTGGTGCGCGACGCGCGCGTGCTGGCGATCGGCGGCGGCGCGACCGAAGTGATGCTCGAGGAGGTGGCCAAGCGGTGGGGGGCGGCGTGAGAAACGGCGTTGCTTCGCTCGCGGTCCTGGCCTGCGTCGGCTGCGCCGCCGCACCGCCGGCGCAAAGGCCGGGCGTGATCGACCTTGCCGCCGACGGCTCGCCGGTGGTTGCTCACTGGGAGCCGCTCGCCGGCGCAGGCACGCCGCGGCCGGCGGTGGTCGCGCTGCATGGGTGCGGCGGTCTCTACCGGCGCGACGGCAAGACGTTCGATCCGCGCTACCCGCACTACGTCGAGCTTCTGCATCACGCCGGGTATCACGTGCTGCTGCCGGACAGCTTCAGGCCGCGCGCGATGGCCTCGATCTGCACGGTGAAGAACAACGAACGCACCATCACGGTCGAAACGCGCCGCGCCGACGTGGCGGCCGCCGTGCACTGGCTCGCGCGCCAGCCCGACGTCGATCCGAAGCGCCTCGTGCTGCTCGGCTGGTCGCACGGAGCGATGACGACGCTCAACGCCATCAACACCGCGCGCCCGGGGTTCGCCGCGCCGCTCGCCGGCGCCGTGGTCTTCTACCCCGGCTGCAACGCCCTGCTCAAGATGCCGTTCCGGATCGACATCCCGCTTTTGATGCTGCTGGGGGAAAAGGATGACTGGACGCCGCCGGCGAGCTGCATCCAGCTGGCCGAACGCACGCGGCAGCAGGAACCCGGCGCGGACGTGACCGTCCGCGTCTACCCCGACAGCTATCACGGCTTCGACGGAACGGCGCCGGTGCGGTTCTGGAGCGATGTTTCGAACGGCGTCGATCCGGCCGGCGTTCATCTCGGCGCCAATCCGGTCGCCGGCGCGCAGGCGCAGGCGGAGATGGATGCCTTCCTGACGCGGGTACTCAAATGAGCGCACAGACGCTGGAGATTTCGCTCGCCCACCGTGTCGCCGTCGTCCGGATGGCGCGCGAGAAGGTGCGCAACGCCTTCAACGAAACCATGATCGCCGAGCTGGCGCAGACGTTTCGCGAACTCGGCGCCGACGACGGCATCCGCGCGATCGTGCTCGCCGGTCGCGGCCCGGCCTTCTGTGCCGGCGCCGATCTCGACTGGATGCGGCGCATGGCGAACTACTCCCCGCAGGAAAACCGCACCGATGCGCGCGCGCTCGCCGACATGTTGCACGTCATCGATACGTGCCCCAAGCCCACGGTCGCGCGCGTGCACGGCGATGCGTACGCGGGCGGCATGGGACTCATCGCCGCGTGCGATATCGCGTTCGCGGCGAGCAACGTGAACTTCTGCCTGTCGGAGACCCGCCTTGGCCTGATCCCGGCGACCATCAGTCCGTACGTGCTGCGTTCGATGGGCGCCAACGCCGCACGGCGCTACTTCATCAGCGCCGAGAAGTTCCCCGCCGCCGAGGCGTACCGGATCGGGTTCGTGCACGACATCGCGCCGCCGGAGGAACTCGACGCGCGCGTCAACGCATTGCTCGGGACGCTGATGGAAACCAGCGGCAACGCCGTGCGCGAGGCAAAGCGGCTGGTGCGCGAGATCGGCGGCCGCCCGATCGACGAGAGGCTGCTCGCCGACACGGCCGAGCGCATCGCCGCGGTCCGCAGCTCGGACGACGGCAAGGAAGGCGTGCGCGCATTCCTCGAAAAACGCAAGCCACGCTGGCTGGCCGATTTCGAGGCGGAACAGGCCGCGGCGGGCGAGGATGATGAGGAGATGTAGGTTCGTGAGGCGAATGCGAAAAACTTGACGCGGATGAACGCGGATCAACAAGGCCAGAGTTTGCTTGAGGCAGACGTTACCGATGCGATTCCGCTTGAGATTGTGAGACGAAGATCGGCGTCATCCGCGTCCAGATGAATTCCTTCGACCTCCCCCAACTGCTCGCCCTCGCCGCCGTGCTCGGATTCGCGAGCGGCTTGCGGTTGTATGCGGTGCTGCTGATCGTCGGGCTGGTCGGCGTCGCCGGCTGGGTGCAGCTGCCGCCGGGGTTGCAGGTGCTTGCGCATCCGGCGGTGCTCGCGGTGGCCGGCGTGATGTTTCTGGCCGAGTTCTTCGCCGACAAGATTCCGGCCCTCGACACGCTGTGGGACGCCGTGCACACGTTCATACGCATTCCGGCCGGTGCGGCGCTGGCGGCGGGCGCGCTGGGTGCCGACCACGCGACGTGGGCCGTCATCGCCGCGCTGGTCGGCGGAACGCTGGCCGCGACCAGTCACTTCACCAAGGCGGGTGCACGCGCCGCCGTCAATGCTTCGCCGGAACCGGTTTCGAACATCGTCGTTTCGACCTCGGAAGACGTGCTGGTCGGCGGGCTGTTGTGGCTGGTGTTGAAGTTCCCGCTCGTCGCCGCGGCGATTGTGCTGTTGTTCGTGCTCTTCGCGGCCTGGCTGTTGCCGAAGCTTTTCCGCTTCGTCCGCCGCGTCTTCCTGCGGCGGAGCGAAGCCTCGTCCACTTCGACCGGTTGACTCCATGTTCACCAAGATCCTGATCGCCAATCGCGGTGAAATCGCCTGCCGGATCGCCACCACCGCGCGCCGGCTCGGCGTGCGCACGGTCGCCGTGTATTCGGACGCGGACGCCGGCAGCCGCCACGTCGCCATGTGCGACGAGGCGGTGCGGCTCGGCTCGGCAGCGGCGCGCGAAAGTTATCTGAGGGCGGACATCGTCATCGCGGCGGCCAAGGCCACCGGCGCGCAGGCCATTCATCCCGGCTATGGATTCCTGTCCGAAAACGCGGAGTTCGCGCTGGCGTGCGGCCAGGCGGGCATCGTCTTCATCGGCCCGCCACCCGCGGCGATCCGCGCGATGGGCAGCAAGAGCGAAGCCAAGACGCTGATGGAGAAAGCGAACGTTCCGCTGGTTCCCGGGTATCACGGCACGCGCCAGGAACCGGA
Organism: Burkholderiaceae bacterium; assembly: GCA_035502095.1. GTDB lineage: Bacteria > Pseudomonadota > Gammaproteobacteria > Burkholderiales > Burkholderiaceae_F > JAKANT01. Next base: position 29,905 of record DATJUX010000025.1, on the reverse strand, counting down.
GTTCCTGCGTTCCCAGGCCGATTCGATCGGCTATCCGGTGCTGATCAAGGCCAGCGCCGGCGGCGGCGGCAAGGGCATGCGCGTGGTGACAGCGAGCGACGCCTTCGAGGAGTCGCTCGCATCGTGCCGGCGGGAGGCAGCCGCGAGCTTCGGCGACGACCGCGTGCTGGTCGAGAAATACCTGAACAAGCCGCGCCACATCGAAGTGCAGGTGTTCGCCGATGCGCACGGCAACTGCGTCAGCCTGTTCGAACGCGACTGCTCGGTGCAACGGCGCCACCAGAAGGTGATCGAGGAGGCGCCGGCGCCCGGCATGACGCTCGAGCGGCGCAGGAGCATGGGCGAGGCGGCGGTCGCCGCCGCCCGCGCGGTCGGCTACCTCGGCGCGGGCACGGTGGAGTTCATCGCCGATTCGTCCGGCACGTTCTACTTCATGGAGATGAACACACGGCTGCAGGTCGAACATCCGGTCACCGAGATGATCACCGGGCTCGACCTGGTCGAATGGCAGCTGCGTGTCGCCTGCAACGAGCCCTTGCCGAAGCTGCCGGCCGAGATCTCCCTGCGCGGCCACGCGATCGAGGCACGCATCTACGCGGAGAACCCGGACAAGGGCTTCCTGCCCGCCACGGGAACGGTGAAGTACCTTGCGCTGCCCGCCGCGGTCGAGTTCAAGCGCAACCCGGCGCAGGACGGTGGCGCGCCGGACGCGGTCCGCATCGACAGCGGCGTGCGCGAGGGCGATGCGATCACGCCCTACTACGACCCGATGATCGCCAAGCTCGTCGTCTGGGGCGAAAACCGCGACCAGGCACTGGCGCGCATGCGGGCGGCGCTCGCCGAATTCCACATCGTCGGCCTGGCCAACAACGTCGACTTCCTCACGCGCCTGATGAACAACGCGAGCTTTGCGCGCGCGTTGCTCGACACCGGACTGATCGAACGCGAGCGCGAGGTTCTTTTCACCCAGGAACCGCAGCTGCCGGCGGAAGCGCTCGCGCTCGCCTGCGCACGCGTCCTGACCGACGACGCGAGCCTCGCCGCCGATGCATCCGACCCGTGGGCGCTGGCGCACGGCTGGCGCTTGAACACGGTCTACCGGCGCGCCCTGGCGTTTCGTTCCGAGCGCGGCACCCACGACGTCGAGGTGGAGTACTCGCGCGTCGGCAGCGCAACGTACGTGCTGCACTACGCGCAGCTCGCGATTCCGTTTTCGATCACGGACGCGCAGGGCACGCGGCTCACGATCCGCCTGGCCGATCGCTCGCTGGCGGCCAACGTGGTGCGCGACGGCGACGATCTGCACACGTTCGCGCGCGGCCGCCATCGCGTGCTGACGCTGCTCGACCCGATCGCCCATGCCGCTGAAGGCGAGGCGGGAGAAAGCCGACTGACTGCGCCGATGCCGGGCAAGGTGATCGCCATCCATGTCGCTGCCGGCGCGACGGTCGCCAAGGGTGCGGCGCTGCTCGTCATGGAGGCGATGAAAATGGAACACACCATCGTCGCGCCCGCCGACGGCACCATCGGGGAGATCCTGTTCGCGGTCGGCGACCAGGTCGCGGAGGGGGCCGAACTCGTGCGCTTCGCCGATCCGGCCGCCTGATCCAGAACCGGGTTCGCCGCCGATGAACGACCTGAAGATCATCCTCGCCACCGGCACCATGTCCGAAGACGGATGGCGCGACGCGCTTGCGCAAGCCTTCGCCGCGGCCGGGCTGCGCTGCGACCTCGCGGTATGGGACGGCAGGCCGCACGGTGCGCGCTACGCCGTCGTCTGGCTCCCGCCGGCGGAGCTGTTTGCGGCCGAGCCCGGCTTGCGTGCGGTGTTCAATCTCGGCGCCGGCGTCGATGCGCTGCTGGCGCGCGGCATGGTGCCGGCGCCACTGCCCATCCTGCGGCTGGTCGACGCCGGCATGGCGCCGAAGATCGCCGAGTACGTGTGCTTTGCGATCGCGCGCATCGTGCGCGGACTGGAACGCTTCGGCCCGCCGCCCGGGGGACTGCGCGACTGGAACGCGTCGCGGCCACGCGGCGACGCGCCGGTCGTGGGGGTGCTCGGGCTCGGCGCGATCGGCGCGGCGATCGTCGAAGCGGCGGTGCGCTTCGGCTACCCGGTGCGGGGGTGGTCGCGGCGGCCGCGCGCGATCGCCGGCGTCGAGACTTTCGCGGGGCCGGCGTGGTTCGACGCCTTCCTCGCGCGTACCGAAGTGCTGGTGAACGCGCTGCCGCTGACGGCGCAGACGGAGAACCTGCTGGACCGCCGCGCATTCGCGCAGATGCCGCGCGGCGCGCACCTGATCAACGTCGGGCGCGGCGGCACCGTCGCGGACGACGATCTCGTGGCGGCGCTCGACAGCGGGCAGCTCGCGAGCGCGACCCTGGACGTGTTTCGTGTCGAGCCGCTACCGCCGGGGCACGCGTTCTGGTCGCATCCGAAGATCACGGTGACCCCGCATCTCTCCGGACCGACCCCGTACGGGCCGGCGGCCGAGCAGATCGCGGCGGCGCTCACGCAGCTGGAACACGGCGTGCAGGCGCGCGACCTGCCCGGATATGTCGATCGCGCGGCAGGTTATTGACCTGCCGCGCCCGTTTCAATGCAGGAACACGACCAGCGTCGCGACCACCGTGCCGCCGCTCAGGTTGCCGTCGATGAGCACCTGCTGGCCGTTGGCGAGATCGCTCGCCGCGCCGTTCTTGAACGTCGCGCCGCTTGCGTCGATCGATTGTTCCTGAACCTTGAAGCTGGACTGTGACACGAAGTCCGTGATCGGCCCGATCAGCCGCGCGGTGGCCATCGGCGCCCGCACCTCGACGCTGGTCGCCACCAAGGCGCAACCCGGCGTCGTGCTGGTCGTCGAAGCGCACTGCGCCTGCACCTGGACGAACTGACCGTCCGCCAACGGCCCGCCGGTGATCGTCGTCTGCGCATTGATGGCGATGCTCGTGCCGTTGAGCGTGAAGGCGGTCGCGGTGACGTCCGAGATCGTGCCGCTGATGAAAATCGACAACGGGGTCGGCGCGAAGAAGCGCACGTCGCTCACGAGGAAGGTCGTACCGTTGAACATGCCGGTGACCTGGACCAGGTCGCCGTTGCCGAAGTCGGCCAGCGTGCCGTTTTCGAACGTCGCGCTGCTCGATAGCGTCATGTCGATGCCGACCATCCGGAACGTGCCCGCGCTGGCGTTGTAGTCGCTCACTGCGCCGAACAGGTGGAACGTCACGTTCTGCGGCGGAGTGAGGAAGGTCACCTGGTCGGCCTGCACGAGGTCGCCGTTGATGTGCCCCTTGACGCTCACGAACGCGTCGTTCTTCAGGTCGTCCTTGGTGCCGTTGACGAACGTCGCCGCCGAGGCGTCCACCGGCGTTCCGCGCACGTTGAAGCTCGACACGGACACGAAGTCGGTGACCTGGCCGACCAGCAGGATGACCCGTTCCTGCGATGCGGGAATGATCCATACCTGCGTCGCGGTGAGCACCGTCGACGACCCGCTGCCGCTCAGCGTGCCCACCACCCGCACCAGCGCCATGTTCTGGATGTCCGCGAAGGTCGGATTGTTCGGGCCCCGGATCTGGGCATTGCTCGCATCGACCGAGATGCCGTCGACCATGAAGGTCTTGCCATCGGAGCTCGCGTTGGTGACCAGGCCGCCGATGACGAATTTCTGGCCGGAAAGCGCAGGCGTCCTGGCGATGCGAATCGCCTTGGCCGCCAGCGTGCTGCCGCTCGGAAGCTGGTCGCTGAAGACAAACACGAGTTCGCCGTTGGCGAGGGTGGCGTTGCCGGGCACGAGCGTCGCCGCCGAGTAGTCGATGGTGAACGAGCCGAGCGTGAACGTCTTGGCCGTCGTGTCGAGATTGCTGACGAAGCCGCTGGTGCGCACGCGCACGACGCCGTCGGAGGGCTTGAGTTCGACCCGTGTGGCGACGACGTTGCCCGAGGTGTTGAGCGTGCCGTGGACCTCGACCAGGTCGCCGACCTTGAGCCCGGCCAGGCCGTCGACGCCTTCGAAGATCGTCGCGCCGTCGCCGCCCGTGGTGACCAGGATCGTCTGTCCCGCGGCGGTAAAACTGGAGCCGGTGAGGTCGATCGAATCGATCGTGCCGATGACGTTCGCGCGCACCAGGACCTTGGTCGCCTGGCCGTTGTCATCGACCTGCACTTCGACCTGCTGGCCGACTTTCAGGTCGGCCATGGTGGCGGGCGTCTCCGCACGCGGATCGACGTCCATCGCGACCGTCGTCGACGCGCCGCCATAGGTGACGCCGTCGACGGTCACGCCGCCGAGGCCGGTCATCGTTCCCGTGACAACCGTCTGACTCGCGGTGCTGGTCGTCCCGGAACCGGTCCCGGTGTTGCTCGATCCGCCACCGCAAGCAGCAAGCAACGCTACTGCCAACACGAGCAGCAGCTGCCTGATGGGTCTTGTCATATGTTTCTCCTGTCCGATTGATCCACGCCCGGCGTGCAAACGCTCAGTCACGAACCGACGCCATCCTCTTTCCCCCGCCCGTGGGCCAACTATCCCACCCGCCGGCCCGCCGATGCTTAACCGGGCGCACCCGCAGCGGCCCGTGATCGTGTTAGGCCGTAGGGAAACCGAAGGGAAAGAGAAAGGTGGCCGATTCGGCGTCACCGGCGTCGATCGCAAACATGTGGGAGGGCCAGGATGTCAGGCATGCACCTTCGCAACAACGACCGTTACGAAGCAACGGGAACGTCGATGACGCCGACTGCGCCGCAGGCGCACGGCACACTCGCGAAGCTGAGCCGCCTGCTGCGCTCGCACGGTGCGCTGCAGTCGGGCAGCGGGCTTGCGACGGGGGTGATCGCTTTCGCGCTTGCGGCTCTGAGTGTGCTGGCCGTGATCGCGTTTCACTTCCCGGCGTATCTGACAACGCCGGAGCTGCGCAAGAACTACGACGTGAACGTGCTGCGTGCCATTCTGCTCGGCGCGATGCTCGTCGCGGGTGCGCTGGCGCTGCTCAACATCGCGTTCGGCCGCGTGCGCTGGCTGTCGGGCTGCGCGTTCGCAGTGCTCACGCTCGCCGCCGTGCTCGGTGGACACACGGTGCCCGTCGGGGATTTTCCGGACGGCACGCCCTACATCGGGCTCGACTGGTTCATCCTCGACCTGCTGGGAACGACGCTCATCTTCGTCTTCGTCGAGAAGCTGTTCGCGCTGCGGCGCGAGCAGCCGCTCTTCCGCGCCGAATGGCAGACCGACCTCGCTCACTTCCTGCTCAATCACCTGCTGGTCGGATTCTTCTTCCTGGCCACCAACAGGATCGTGCACGCCGGGTTCGACTGGGCGGTCGATTCGAGCCTGCAGGCGCGGATCCGCTCGCTGCCTTTTGCGCTCGAACTGCTGGTGCTCGCGCTCGTCGCCGACTTCGTGCAGTACTGGATCCACCGCGCCTATCACCAGGTGCCGTTGCTGTGGCGGTTCCACGCCATCCATCACAGCATCGAAAGCATGGACTGGCTCGCGGGCTCCCGTATGCACATGGTCGAGGTGCTGATCACGCGCACGCTGGTGCTCGCGCCGATCGTCGTGCTCGGGTTCGACAAGGCGGTCATCGACGCCTACATCATCCTGGTCGGCTTCCAGGCGGTGCTCAATCATTCGAACGTGAGCGTTCCCCTCGGGCCGCTGGCGCGGGCGATCGTGACGCCGAACTTCCACCACTGGCATCACGCCCAGGATCGCGAGGCGCTCGACCGCAACTTCGCCGCGCATTTCACGTTCCTCGACACGTTGTTCGGCACCGCGGTGAGAAGCGGCGCCCCATGGCCGCAGCGCTACGGCGTCAAGGACGATTACGTGCCGAAAGGCATCGTCGCCCAGACCCTGTTCCCGTTCGTCTGGAACGGGCGCAGGCCGGACTGACTCACAGGCGCTCGAAGAACGCGCTCATGCGGCGCCGCATGGCCTGGTCGGGCAGGCGGCCGACACCGGCCCCCATGTTCTCGTCCATGTGCGCCGGCTGTGTGGTCGCGGGAATGGCGCACGTGACCGCCGGGTGGCCCAGGATCCACTTCAGGAAGAACTGCGCCCAGTTCGCGCAATCGAACTCGGCCGCCGAGGGAGGCGGTGCACGCGTCCCCACGACGTTGAAGAGCAGGCCGCCGTCGAACGGCCGGTTGACGAAGACCGCAATGCCGCGCTCGGCCGCGAGGTCGAGCACCGGTTCGGCGCTGGCATCGGCGAGGCTGTACGTGATCTGGATCGCGTCGATCGGCTCGGCGCGCATCACGCGCTGGATCTCGTCGTGCTTGCGCCCGTGCGAGGTCGAGACGCCGATGTAGCGCACGCGGCCCTGTTCCTGCAACGCGCGCAGCAGCTTCATATGCGCCTGCCAGTTGAGCAGGTTGTGTACGAGCAGGAGGTCGAAGCGCGGCACGCCCCACAGGCGCAGCGACTCTTCGACCTGGCTTGGCCCCACGCGGTCGAAGGCGGTCCACACCTTGGTCGAGGTGAACAGCCTGCCGTCGTGCGCAACGTCGGGCAGCAATTCGCCCAGCAGGCGCTCCGCGCGCCCGTACATCGGCGACGAATCGATAACGCCGCCATCGGCGGCAAAGAACCGCCGCAGCACGTCGCGCCGCTGCGCACGCGGCACCAGCTCGTCGCCGACATCGAACGTGAGCCAGGTGCCCACGCCGACTGCAGGGATGGATTCGCGGGTGCGCGGGAAGGAGCGGTGCAGGCGCGGAGCTTGCGCCCCGGTCGGTGTCGAGAGAGCAAACACCGACGCCGGCACGGCTTGGAGAAGCGTTCGCCGAAGCATGCCGCAAGGCTACGCCCGATCGGCCCCCGCCCTAACGCCCGCTCATCCTTGCCTACCAGTAGTTCTCCACGGCCATGTGGCCGGGCTCGCCGCGCCGCGAAACCCGGTAGCCCGCGTTTTGCAGGCGGTGGCGGGTGTCGTCGACCATCTCCGGGTTGCCGCAGATCATGACGCGGCTGCGTTCGTGGTCGAGCTTGATCCCGGCGTGCGCCTCGAGCGCGCCGCTGCCGAGCAGCGCCGGAATGCGCGCATGCAGTGCGCCGTCGAGTCGCTCGCGTGTGACGATCGGGACGTAGACCAGCTTGGAGGGATCGGCGGCAAGGTGCTCGCCGAAGACCTCGTGGCCGCGCAGCGATTCGACCGTATCGCGATACGCCAGCTCCTCGACCTTGCGCACCGAGTGCACGAGCACGAGCCGCTCGTATTGCTCCCACGCGCCCAGGTCGGCGAGGATCGAAATGAAGGGTGCGATCCCGGTGCCCGAGGCGAGCAGCCACAGGTCCCTGCCGCGCTCGAAGCGGTCGAGCGTCAGGAAGCCGTAGTTCATCTTCTCGATCAGGATGCCGTCGCCTTCACGCAGCTGCGCCAGGCGCGTGGTGAAGTCGCCGTCGGGCACGACGATGGAATAGAACTCGAGGAACTCGTCGTAGTCGGCCGAGACGATCGAGTACGCGCGCCAGATGTAGCGCGGCCCCTTCGGGCCGTCGTCGCGGTACAGGCCCAGGCGCGCGAACTGGCCGGGCTTGAAGCGATAGCCGGCATCGCGGGTGATGCGGAAGGAAAACAGGTGATCATTCCAGCGCCTGATCCAGGTGATGGTCTGCCGCGTGTACCTGGATGCCGGGACCTCGCCCGGCACCTTTGCCGGCCTGATGACCGGCGTCGAAGTCGTTCCGTCCATGAGCCTCAGTTGATCAGACCTGCTGCAACCGTGTCGTTGGTCGCTTCATCGACGAGGATGAAACTGCCGGTGTCGCGGTTGGCGCGATAGGAATCGGCCACCAGCGGTTGCTGCGTCTTCAACTGCACCTGCACGATATCGTTGAGCCCGACCGCGTTGCCGTCCGGCGTCCAGGCGAGCGAGTGTATATCGAGCCGTGCCGACACCGCGCCCAGGCGCGCCTTCACGCTGCGGGTCGTGTGCTGCAGCACGTAGCTGCGCGCGGTCGAAAGCGGAGTCGCCGAGAGCCAGCACAACGTCGCGGCGAGCTGCTGGCGCTGGGCCGGCGCGGCCTCGGCCGCGCGCACGATGGTGTCGCCGCGCGAGATGTCGCGTTCGTCCGCCAGTGAAACCATCACGGATTGACCTGCGATGGCACGCTCCAGTCCGGTTTCGCCGATGGCGATGCGCGTGACGCGCGAGCGCAGCCCGCCGGGCAGCACGCTCACCTCGTCACCGACCGACAGCGTTCCCGCTTCGAGCCGCCCGGCGTAGCCGCGGAAATCCGATTGCGCCGGCCGGCAGACCCATTGCACCGGCAACCGCGCCGGGCTTCCCGTGTTCAGCTGCTCGCTCGGCGCGTCCTCGAGCAATTCGACCAGCGTCGGCCCCCCATACCAGACGAGCCGCTCGCTGCGATCGACCACGTTGTCGCCTTCGAGCGCGCTGATCGGTATGTAGCGCACGTCCACGTTCAGGTCGGCGTGACCGGCGAGCCAGGCCTGGAAGTCGGCACGGATCGACTCGAAGCGCTCGCGCGAGTACTCGACCAGATCCATCTTGTTGACCGCGACGATCAGCTGGCCGATGTCGAGCAGCGTCGCCAGCGTGGCGTGCCGCTTGGTCTGCGCGAGCACGCCCTTGCGTGCATCCAGCAGCAGCACCGCGACGTCGGCGGTCGAGGCCGCCGTCACCATGTTGCGCGTGTACTGCTCGTGGCCCGGCGCATCGGCGATGATGAACTTGCGGCGCGCGGTGGCGAAGTAGCGATAGGCAACGTCGATCGTGATGCCCTGCTCGCGTTCGGCCACGAGGCCGTCGGTGAGCAGCGAGAGGTCGAGTGCCGAGAGTCCGCGCCGGGCCGAGGTCTTCTCGAGGGTTGCCAGCGTGTCCGACAGCAGCGCTTTCGTGTCGTAGAGCAGGCGGCCGATGAGCGTGCTCTTGCCGTCGTCGACGCTGCCGCACGTCAGGAAACGCAGCACGCCGCGATCGGCGGCATCGACCGCCAGTTCCGGAATGGATTCGCGTTTCATCAGAAGTAGCCTTCCTTCTTGCGCTGCTCCATCGACGCTTCCGAGGTCTGGTCGTCCATGCGCGTCGCGCCGCGTTCCGTCAGCGTGGCGCTCATGGTCTCGGCGACGATCTGCGCGTAGTTGCTCGCGCTCGAGGCGACCGGACAGGTGCAGGTGATGTCGCCCACCGTACGGAACCGCACCAGCACTTCCTCGACCGTTTCACTGGGGCGCGCCGGCGTGAGTTCGGTCACGGGAACCAGGCTGCCGCCGCGGCGCACGACCGGGCGGCGATGCGCGAGGTAGATGCTCGGCACGGCAAGCTTCTCGCGGGCGATGTATTGCCACACGTCGAGCTCGGTCCAGTTCGAGATCGGGAACACGCGCACGTTCTCGCCCCTGGCGACCCGCGCGTTGTAGAGGTTCCACAGCTCCGGGCGCTGGTTCTTCGGGTCCCACTGGCCCCACGCGTCGCGGAAGCTGAAGACGCGCTCCTTGGCGCGCGCCTTCTCTTCGTCGCGCCGCGCGCCGCCGATGCACGCGTCGAAGCCGAACTCGGCGATCGCATCGAGCAGCGTCACCGACTGGTGCTTGTTGCGCGATTCGTCCGGCGTGCGCAGCACGACACGCCCGCTGCGGATCGAAGCGCCGACGCTGCGCACGATGAGCCGCTCGCCGAGCTCCGCCGCGCGCCGGTCGCGAAACTCGATCACCTCGGGAAAGTTGTGCTCGGTGTCGATGTGCAGCAACGGAAACGGGAAGCGCGCGGGCCGGAACGCCTTGGTGGCGAGGTGCAGCAGGACGATCGAGTCCTTGCCGCCTGAAAAGAGCAGTGCCGGGTTGGCCGCCTGCCCGGCGACCTCGCGCAGGATGTGGATCGCTTCCGCCTCGAGCCAGTCGAGGTGCGACAGCGTCTCGCCGGTATCCAGTGCCTCGCCCAGGTCATCCTGAGCCGAAGGCGAGGGATCTCGACGGTTCGAGCGGCCGAGATCCCGCGCTTCACGCGGGATGACCACGTCCACCGCGCTCATGCGATCTCTTTCACGGCGATGTCCTTCCGGTGCGTCACCCGGCCATCCTTCATGTGCAGGCCGCACTCCTTGCTCTCGGGCTGCTCCCACCACCAGCGTCCCGCGCGCAGGTCCTCGCCCGGTGCGATCGCGCGCGTGCACGGTGCGCACCCGATGCTCGGATAGAAGCGATCGTGCAGCGCGTTGTACGGCACGTCCTGGGCGCGGATATAGGCCCAGACATCGGCCTCTGACCAGTCCGCGAGCGGATTGAACTTCTCGAGCCCGCGTGCGCTGTCGGTTTCACGCCCGACCAGCGCGGTACGCGTCACGGACTGCTGTGCGCGCAGGCCCGTCACCCAGGCGCGTTTTCCCGCCAGCGCCCGGTCGAGCGGCTCGAGCTTGCGCACCGCGCAGCAAGCCTTGCGCTTATCGACCGAGTCGTAGAAGCCGTTGATGCCGTTGGCCGCGACCAGCCGATCCACCGCTTGCGCGTCGGGGAAGAAGATGGCGACGCACCTGCCGTACCGCTCCTCGACCCGTTGCATCAGCGCGTACGTCTCCTCGGGCAGCCGGCCGGTATCGAGCGTGAAGATGTCGATCGGCAGCGCGTGCGCGCGGATGAGATCGAGCACGACCATGTCCTCGGCGCCGAAGCTGGTCGAGAACGCCGCGGGCGCAAGCCCCGCCGCGTCCCGCAACGTCGCAAGGGCGGACTCGACCCGACCGCTCACAGCGACGCTCCCGAAACCGCGCGGCGGCGGAAGTACGGAAGCGGCTGGTCGACGCTCGCCTGGTACACGTCGGTGAATGTCCGCAGCGCGGTCACGGCCGTTTCCGGGTCCTGGTCCACCCGCAACGCGAACGACGAAAAGCCGACGCGACGCAGGTAGAAGAGCTGGTCGATCAGGATGTCGCCGATCGCGCGCAGGTCGCCGCGATATCCGTAGCGGGTGCGTAGCAGGCTCGCGATGGAAAAGCCGCGTCCGTCCTTGAACACGGGGAAGTCGACGGCGATCAGCGGCAGTTCGGATACCACCTGGGCGAGCTGGCCCGGCTCGTCGTCCGGCGCGAGCCAGACGCCGACGTCGGCGCGCGAGGCGGGCACCAGGTCGAGGAACGCCGCGAGCGGAACCACGTCGCCGCCGGCGATCGACCCTAGCGCAGGATCGCGCACCACGCGCCGCGCATCGGCGCGCCACAGGCCGTCGGCATGCAGGATCGCACCGATCATGCGGCCTCCGCGAACGCCGGGCGGCTGTCCTCGCGCGCGCCGTACACGCCCTGCTTGAACGGCTCGATGCCGAGGCGCGCCACCGTGTCGACGAAGCGCTCGCCCTGCTCGCGCCGCGCGACGTAGACGTTGATGAGCTGCTCGACCACTTCGGGCACCTCGTCGGCGGCAAACGACGGCCCGATGATCCGGCCGAGCCCGACCCGCCCGTGCCCGGCGCTCGAACCGTCGGCGCCGCCGATCGAGACCTGGTACCACTCGGACCCGTCCTTGTCGACGCCGAGGATGCCGATGTGGCCGACGTGATGATGGCCGCACGAATTGATGCAGCCGGAGATGTTCAGGTCGATCTCGCCGAGGTCGTAGACGTAGTCGAGGTCGTCGAAGCGATGCTGGATGGCCTTGGCGATCGGAATCGACTTCGCGTTGGCGAGGCCGCAGAAGTCGCCGCCCGGGCAGGAGATGATGTCCGTCAGCAGGCCGATGTTCGGCGTCGCGAGCCCGGCGGCGCGCACCTCCTGCCACAGCGCGGCGAGCTGATCGACGCGCACGTCCGGCAGCACCAGGTTCTGCTCGTGCGTCACGCGCAGTTCGCCGAAGCCGTAACGCTCGGACCAGTCCGCGACCCGCTCCATCTGTTCGGCCGTGGCATCGCCCGGTACCGTGCCAGTCTTCTTCAGCGATAGCACGACCGCGCGGTAACCCGGCACGCGGTGCGCGCGCACGTTGCGTTCGATCCAGCGCGCGAACGGCTTGTCGCCGCGCGGGTCGATCGCGTGGTCCGGGCCCGCGGCATACGGGAACGGCGCGAAGTGCGACGCGACGCGTTGATATTCCTCGTCGGTCACCGTCCCCGGCCCGCCTTGCAGATGCGCGAAATCCTCCTCGACCTGGCGCGCGAATTCCTCGGCACCCAGCGAACGGACGAGGATCTTGATGCGTGCTTTCCACAGATTGTCGCGGCGGCCGTAGCGGTTGTAGACGCGCAGGATGGCTTGGCAGTAGTTGAGGTATTCCTGCCACGGCAGGAAGTCGCGGATCACCGTGCCGATCACCGGCGTGCGCCCCATGCCGCCACCGACCGACACGCGGAAGCCTTTTGTACCGTCCGGCGCGCGCAACGCGAACAAGCCGATGTCGTGGAACGCGGTCGCGCTGCGGTCTTCGCGGCTGCCCGAAACGGCGATCTTGAACTTGCGCGGCAGATAGGCGAATTCGGGGTGGAACGTGCTCCACTGGCGCAGGATCTCGGCGAGCGGGCGCGGATCGATGATCTCGTCCGGCGTGATGCCGGCGAACTCGTCGCTGGTGATGTTGCGCACGCAATTGCCGCTGGTCTGGATCGCGTGCATCTCGACGCTCGCGAGCTCGGCCAGGATGTCGGCGGTCTCCTCCAGCTTGACCCAGTTGAACTGGATGTTCTGGCGGGTCGTGAAGTGTCCGTACCCGCGGTCGTAGCGGCGCGCGATATGCGCCAGCTTGCGCAACTGCCGCGCCGACAGCAGGCCGTATGGAATGGCGATGCGCAGCATCGGCGCATGGCGCTGGATGTACAGGCCGTTCTGCAGTCGCAACGGCCGGAACTCGTCCTCGCTGATCTTGCCGGCGAGGTGGCGCTCGAGCTGGCCGCGGTATTGCGCAACCCGCTCCTGCACGATGTGCTGGTCGAAAGAGTCGTATCGATACATGGATGGAGACCTCAGCCGAGAACGAGCCGCGCGCCGATGCCGATCAGCATCGTTGCGAGGGCGGCGCGCAGGGCGCGCTCGGGAAGTCGATGCGCGACCGCGGCACCGACGTGGATGGCCGGCAGGGAACCGATGAGCAGCATGCCCAGCATCGACCAGTTGACGTTGCCGAGCGAAACGTGGCCGAGTCCCGCGACGAGCGTCAGCGGCACCGCATGCGCGATGTCGGAACCGACGATCTGGCGCGTCGGCAGCACCGGATAGAGGAAAAACAGCGCCACCACGCCGATCACGCCCGCGCCGACCGAGGTGAGCGTCACGAGCGTGCCGATCACCGCCCCGATCAGCATCGTCGGCAGCGGACGCGCCACGCGCTCTTCGGTGACCCGGATCGAACCCGCGCCGCTCGCCGCGACCAGCGACAGGACCCGCTCGCCGCGAACGGCGAAACGCTGTCCGAGCGACTGGATCTGCGCGCGGAACACGAGCGCGCCGGCGGTCAGGAAAAGTGCAACGCCAAGGGTGCGCTTGACGATCTCGGCAAAGACCACTGCATCGGGCCGCACCAGGTGCACGGCGCCGAGCGTCGCCAGCGCGGCTGGCACGCTGCCCGCGACCAGCCAACTGGTGATCGGCCAGTTGACGTTGCCGCGGCGCGCGTGCGCCACGGCACCGCTCGCCTTGGTGAGCGATGCGAACAGAAGGTCGGTGCCCACCGCGATCTGCGCCGGCACGTTGAACACGAGCGTCAGCAGCGGCGTCATCAACGAGCCGCCGCCCACACCGGTCGCGCCGACGATGAAGCCGACCAGCGCGCCGCCAAGGATGAGATGCAGATCCACGGATCCCCTGCAAAGGATTTCGCTGCAAGTGCGAAGCGTAGAGACGGGTCGATTCCCACGTCGGACGGATGCGTCATGCCTTTATCTCGTCCCGCTATGAACGCGACGCGCCAAAGAACCACAGCTTCTAAGGGCATTACGAGGCGATCGACATGCGCACGCGCCCGTCTTCGACAATTGCCATTGGAGGGATATGGCGATGGACCGATTCCAGGGACCGGTGGTGATGGCAAACACGCTGGCGGCGGTTGAGCCGTCCGAGTTGTTCGAACTCGCGCAAGTGCGTCGCGCCGAGCTTGACCTCGACTACGCCGGTGCGGTCACGCCGCCCGAGGCGTGGCAGCTGATTCAACAGGGTGCTGCACGGCTGATCGACGTGCGCACCGCGCCGGAGTTCAAGTTCGTCGGGCGCGTTCCGGGCTCGGTCAACGTCGAGTGGCACGGCTGGGACCCCGCGCCGCGCGCGCGCTTTCTCGAGCTGCTCGGCGCCGCCGCGAACCGCGACCAGCCCGTCCTGCTGATCTGCCGCAGCGGCGTGCGCTCGGATGCCGCCGCGAGCTCGGCGGCGGAAGCGGGCTTCACGCGCGTCTACAACGTGCTCGAAGGCTTCGAAGGCCAGATCGACGCGAAGCGTCAGCGCGGCAAGCTCAACGGCTGGCGTTTTGCCGGGCTGCCCTGGGAGCAGGATTAGAGGCCCAAGACCCCCCACCCCCGCAGGCTGGGCGGGAGTGCGTCAGCCCTTCGCTTTCGACCGGGACGACGCCAAAACGTCATTCACATCGATCATCAGCGGCCTGCCGGGTGCACTGCACCCCATGTCGCAGCACTTCCCGGATTGCCGGTTGCGCGTGATCGCGCGTTCGGCGCCCGCCTCTGCCAGGCCGCGTTCGAGCAGCCGCTCGACCAGTTCCACCTTCGAGCCGATCGGATAGTTGCGATAGATCTCCTGTTTCATCGCGGCGGGCGAGCCGCCGCCGTGCAGGCTGATCACGCTGTACCAGCCGCCCTGATAGCCCGCGGTGAGATCCTCGATGAGCCGCGCCACCTGGATGCGCTGCGCGTAAGGCACGTCGGCGCTGGCCTGCAGCAGCTCGCTCAGTCGTCCGGCCGTCTGCGGGTTGTGGTCTTCGTCGGGGCCGGGCAGGGTCACGATGAGGCCGCCGCTCACGTAGTGGGCGATCCGGTGCATGTCGTAGATCTTCGTCGCCAGCAGCAACTTGCCGATGTTGCTGAACACCGGATCCGGCAAGAGCGTCTCGGGTGCATCGCCGGGCTGGGCATAGACGCTGGCCGCCACGCCGCACGCGAAGAAGCTCTCGGTGATGGTGATCAGCTCGACCATCTGATCGCGCAAATGGCCCTCGTGGCCCGGGTCGAAGCCGTTGGCTTCGCACATCAGCGCACCGGCCCCGATCAGCAGGTCGCCGAAGCCGGCGCGCGCGCCGATGCAGGTATGACGGTGCTGGGTGGCGTAGCTGTAGGTGGCGTGCCCCGAGTGCTCCCACTCGCCCGCGAAGAAAACGTTCTCCCACGGCACGAAAACGCGGTCGAAGAAGCAGACGGCGGTGCTCTGGCCGAACCTGCGGCTGAACAGCGCCGCGCCGTGCTCGAGTCTTTCGCCCGGTCTCCCGGCGGGGCGCGCGATGATGGTCAGGCCCGGCGCGTCCACCGGCACGGCACAGCAGACGGCGAAATCGGCGTCTTCGGCGCCCATGTTGCGACAGGGCAAAACCAGCAGCTCGTGCACGTAAGGTGCGCCCGTGACGATGGCCTTGGCGCCCGAGACCACGATGCCGCGCCGTCCATTCTCGGTTGCATGACGCTCGACGACGTGCACGTAGGTGTCGGTGCGCGACTGTTCGTGCGGGCGCAGGCTGCGGTCGCCCTTGGCGTCGGTCATGGCAACGCCAAGCGTCAGGTCCTGGTCCTGGATCCGGTGCAGATACTCGAGAAAGCGGCCGGCGTGATCGCCGCGGCCGCGCGGCTGCCCGTTCGCGTCGTCGATGCGCGCCGCGACCTGCGCGATGGCGTTCAACCCGTCGTGCGCGAGATAACGCTGCGCGCACCCGGTTTGCTGGCACAGCAGGCGCACTGCTTCGAGCTTGTTGAGCAGGTCGCCCGAATGCGTGTCGACATGCAGCATGCGATTGACCCGCTTGCCGCTCGTGTGCTGCTCCGCGGTCATCACCGGCGCGTGCTCCTGCTGCAGGGCGAAGTCGTAGGTCAGCGCGATCGCATTGATGCCCGGACCCAGCGCGGGCTCGTCGGCGACCGACGCGACACGGCGGCCGTCCACATAGACCTGCGGCGCGAGCCGGCGCAGCGACTCGCGGTAATCGTTGCCCGACATCAGGTACGCCGCAGGTGCAGAGGTGGTCATCGGAGTCGTCCCGTGGAAACGCCGCCGCATCTTGCGCCGCACGGGGGCGTGCAGCAAGGCTTCGCGGCGCTACAGTTGCGCGCATGGACGCGACGAAACGCTCCCGGCCTGTCCTGCTGGACGCACGCAGGTCGCAACTCGTGCTCATCGACTACCAGGCGCGGCTGATGCCGGCCATTCATCGCCGCGCGGAGATCGTGCGCAACGCGGTGCGGCTGGGGACGTTGGCACACGCGCTCGGGATCCCGGTGATCGCCACCGAGCAGAGCCCGGAGAAGCTCGGGCCGAGCGTGCCCGAGGTGCGCGACGTCTGCGCGACGGTGATCGCGAAGACCTTCTTCGATGCCTACCCCGACGGATTGCGCGAGCCCGTCCAGCGTTTGATCGCCGGCGACCGTTCGCAGGTGGTCGTGGCCGGCTGCGAAGCGCACGTCTGCCTGTTGCAGACCGCGCTCGGAATGCTCGACGACGGGCTCGACGTGTGGATCGTGGTCGACGCGTGCGGATCGCGCAGCGAGCACAACCGCGAAGCCGCGCTGCGCCGCCTGCACGATGCGGGCGCCGCGTGCGTGACCACCGAGATGGTGGGCTTCGAATGGGTCCGCCACGCCGGGCACCCGGCATTCCGCACGCTGCAGACGCTGGTGCGCTGACGCACGGCCGATTCGTTCGTATTACTGTTGCTGTTTCCGCGCTCGCGGCTTCCCGATCATGGCGCGCATCGATCGTCCGGCAGTCCTCGACCTGATCGGCAACACGCCGCTGGTACGCACGTCGCGCCTCGATACCGGGCCGTGCGAGCTGCTTTTGAAGCTCGAATCGCAGAACCCTGGCGGCTCGATCAAGGACCGCATCGGCGTGTCGATGATCGAAGCCGCCGAGCGCGACGGCCGCCTCGCCCCGGGCGGCACCGTGATCGAGGCGACTGCCGGCAACACGGGGCTGGGCCTCGCACTGGTGGCGCGCGCGAAGGGCTACCGGGTGGTGCTGGTGGTGCCGGACAAGATGTCGACCGAGAAGGTCCTGCACCTGAAGGCACTCGGCGCGCAGGTGCACATCACGCGCTCCGACGTCGGCAAGGGACACCCCGCGTACTACCAGGATCTCGCAGCGCGGCTCGCGCGTGAAACGCCCGGCTCGTTTTTCGCCGACCAGTTCAACAATCCTGCCAATCCGCTGGCGCACGAACTGACGACCGGTCCCGAGATCTGGGCCCAGACCGGGCATCAACTCGATGCGATCGTAGTCGGCGTCGGTTCGGGCGGCACGCTGGCCGGCCTGACGCGCTTCTTCGAGCGCGCCCAACCGACGCTCGAGTTCGTGCTCGCCGACCCGGTCGGTTCGATCCTGCGCGACCAGGTGCTGACTGGAACCCATGGTCCGCCGGGATCATGGGCGGTGGAAGGCATCGGCGAGGATTTCGTCCCCGCGATCGCCGATTTCTCCGCGGTCAGGCACGCATATTCGATCCCCGACGAAGAGAGCTTCGCCACCGCGCGCGAGCTGCTCAAGGCCGAAGGCATTCTCGGCGGATCGTCGACCGGCACGCTGCTCGCGGCGGCACTTCGGTTCTGCCGCGAACAGACGCAGCCGAAACGGGTCGTCAGCTTCGTCCCGGACACCGGCACGCGCTATCTGAGCAAGGTCTACAACGATGCCTGGATGATCGACGAGGGCCTGCTCCGGCAGCGCAGCTACGGCGACCTGCGCGACCTGATCGCCCGGCGCGCCGAAGAAGGCGGTGTCGTGAGCGTCGGCCCGCAGGACACTCTGCTCACGGCATTCCAGCGCATGCGCCTGGCCGACGTGCAGCAGCTGCCCGTCCTCGATGCCGGCAAGCTGGTCGGCGTGATCGACGAGTCCGACCTGCTGATGCGCATGCATCAGGACGGCAGCCACTACGCGGATACGGTGGCGGCCGCGATGACCACCAAGCTGCAGACGCTGGCGCCGAGCGCGACCATCGCGGACCTGCGCTGCGTGCTCGACAGCGGCCTGGTCGCAATCGTGGCCGATGCGGCGGGCTTTCACGGCCTGATCACCCGCTTCGACCTGCTCAATCACCTGCGAAGGACGAGACGATGAAACGCGACGCACCCGAAAGCGCCACCGGCGCACCGACGCGCGCCCGCTTCGGCACGCGCGTGATCCACGCCGGGCAGGCGCCGGATCCGAGCACCGGGGCGATCATGCCGCCGATCTACGCGACCTCGACCTACGTGCAGCAGAGCCCGGGCGTGCACAAGGGGCTCGACTACGGTCGATCCCACAACCCGACCCGCTGGGCGTTCGAACGTTGCGTCGCCGATCTCGAAAGCGGCGCGCAGGCGTTCGCGTTCGCCTCGGGCCTAGCGGCCATCGCGACCGTGCTCGAGCTGATCGACTCCGGCGCGCATGTGGTAGCGAGCGACGACCTCTATGGCGGCACGTATCGGCTGTTCGAACGGGTGCGCAAGCGCAGCGCCGGGCTGCGCTTCTCGTTCGTCGACATGGCCGACGTCGCCAACGTGCGCGCGGCGATCCGACCCGAAACGCGCGTGCTCTGGGTCGAGACGCCGAGCAACCCGATGCTGAAGCTCGCGGATCTGGCCGCCGTCGCACGGATCGCCCGCGAGCACGACCTGATGGCGGTCGCCGACAATACGTTCGCGAGCCCATGGGTGCAGCGGCCGCTCGAACTCGGCTTGGACGTCGTCGTGCACTCGACCACCAAGTACCTGAACGGACATTCGGATGTCATCGGCGGCGTCGCGATCGTCGGCACCGAGGCCCGCCAGGCTGCCTGGCGCGAACAGCTCGGTTTCCTGCAGAACGCGGTCGGCGGGATCGCCGGGCCGTTCGACAGCTTTCTCGCCCTGCGCGGCGTGAAGACCCTTGCGCTGCGCATGGAGCGCCATTGCAGCAACGCGCTCGCGCTCGCACAGTGGTTGGAGTCGCATCCCAACGTGGCGCGCGTGCGGTATCCCGGCCTGCCCTCGCATCCCCAGCACGCGCTGGCCAAGCGCCAGATGCTCGGCGACGGCGGCGGCTACGGCGGCATGATCACGCTGGACCTGCGTACCGATCTCGCGGGTGCCAGGCGCTTCCTCGAGCGCTGCGAGATCTTCTCGCTCGCCGAGAGTCTCGGCGGCGTCGAAAGCCTGATCGAGCACCCGGCGATCATGACGCACGCTTCCATTCCGGCCGAGCAGCGCGCGCGCCTCGGCATCGGCGATGCGCTGGTCCGCCTGTCGGTCGGGATCGAGGACGGCGCGGATTTGCGCGCCGATCTCGAGCGGGCACTGGCCGCGATCTGAGCGACGCTCGCGATGTCTGCGCTTGCAGGGCCGGCGGCGGATCGGCTGCCGGTGATCGATCTCACCGGGTTCGACGATGATCCGGCGCGCCGCCGCGCTGTCGCCGCGCAGATCGGCGCCGCCTGTCGCATGCACGGCTTTTTCTACGTCGCGGGGCACGGCGTCGCGCCCGCGGCATGCGCACAACTGGAGGACCTCAGCCGCAGGTTCTTCGCGCTCCCGCTGGAAGAGAAGCTCCGCATCGAGATGGCGCACGGCGGCCGCGCGTGGCGCGGCTACTTCCCGGTCGGCAACGAGCTGACCTCCGGCATGTCCGATCGCAAGGAGGGCTTGTATCTCGGCACCGAGCTCGCCGCCGATCACCCGCTCGTGCGCGCGGGAACGCCCGTGCACGGGCCGAACCTCTTCCCGTCGATCGACGGCTTCCGTGCCACCGTGCTCGAGTACATCGAGGCTTTGACCGGCCTCGGGCATCGCCTGATGGCGGCGCTGGCGCTGAGCCTCGACCTGCCGCAGGACTACTTCGCCTGCCGCTACACGGCCGATCCGCTGATCCTGTTCCGCATCTTCAACTACCCGGCGCCCGCGTGCAGCACGGTCGGCGAGTGGGGCGTGGGCGAACACACCGACTACGGCTTGCTCACGATGCTCCTGCAGGACGACAACGGCGGCCTGGAAGTGAAATCGAACGGGCGCTGGATCGACGCGCCGCCGATTCCGGGCACATTCGTGTGCAACATCGGCGACATGCTCGACCGGATGACGCGCGGCCTGTACCGCTCCAATCCGCATCGGGTACGGCCGAGCGGCGCGCGCGACCGGCTTTCGTTCCCGCTATTCTTCGACCCGAACTTCTTCGCGCGCATCGAGCCGATCGCCGAACTCGCCGATATCGTCATCGACGACGACCGCGCGAGCCGGTGGGACCACGCGAGCGTGCATGCATTCGACGGCACGTACGGCGACTACCTGATCGGCAAGATCTCGAAGGTGTTTCCACAGCTGAGCCGGGAGGCGTTGTAGCGACGCACGCACGACGAGATCCCTCGCTTCGCTCGGGATGACACTTCTTCACCAATCTCCGATCTGCGGATCGCTGAACACATACTCGTTCGGCAGGTCGATGTTCGTATAGGACACCGACAGGCTCACCTCGAGCCCCGACACCTGGTGCCACCACGCCAGCGGCAGGAACACCGTCTCGCCCGGTTCGACGATCACATCGAGCACCTTTACGCCGCGGAACAGCGGATAGCGCGCCAGGTCCGGATGATCGATGTCGATCGGGCTGAAGACGCCGACGTAGTTGTACAAGCGCGGCGTCTCCAGCGGCGAGATGAAGCGCCAGCGCTTGCGGCCGACCACCTGCGTGTGCAGCAGCATCATCGTGTCGTGGTGCAGCGGCGTGTTGGTACCGGCAGGACCGAACCAGAAGTTGACGCTGCGCGCGAGATCGGCGCGCCGGCAGAAGTCGGGCAGCGACCCGATGTCCTGCAGCAGCGGCGCGAACTCGGGCCGGCGCAGGACCTCGTTGTTGGCGGTCAGGTAGTAATCGTTGCTGATGCCGCCGGTGAGCACCCGGTCGACGAACTCGGCCACCCGCATCGTGCGCCGATGCGCCAGCTTGTTCTGTTCGAATTTCGGATCGGCGCTGCGTTCGGCCTGGATCTGCACCTCGAGGCGGCCGAAGTGTTCCTTCAGGTACTGCGGCGACCAGCGACGCAGCGCGGGCCAGTCACGGGCCACGTCGGTCAGCACGACCGGGCGCGAGCCGACGGCGTAGCGCTCGATGAACTCGTCGCGCGATACGCCGCTGCGTTTTTCGACCTGTGCGTACCCGGGAGAGATTTCCCACAGCTTCTGCTGGTTCGCCAGCACCGATTCGAGCTTGCGCTGGATCTGCTGGAACTTGCGCGCGGCGACCATACCGGGCGATTGATCGATGAGGGCGATCGCGCTGCGCGCCTCGTTCGCATCCAGGCCCGCACCGATCATCGTGTCCAGCATCGAATCGGGCGAACAATCGCGCAGGCGGTTGTCGGCGATCCACTGGTGCCAGCGCGCATCGAGTTGCTGGCGTGCCGACGCCACCTGACCGTCGAGGCGTGACGTCGCTTTGCTGGGGCCGAACAGCGCCTGGTCGCCCGCCCCGGTGGACGGCGCTTTGGGCGCCGGGCGCGGCTCGGGAGGCTCCGGCGGTGTGCTGGGTTTCACACCGCGATGATGTCATGCAGCCTGTCTTCGTTGCGCCGGGTCGGCCGCCGTGGCGGCGAGATAAGCGAGGCACTCGTACTGGCGCGCGATCGGTGCCGGCATCGGGAGTTGCCCTTGCAACACGTCTTCCGTGAAACGGGCGGTCGCGTCGGTGTCGGCGACCTGAGGCAGCGACGCGGGCTCACCCGCGATCACCTCGGCTTGCACGGGCGACCCGGTCGGCTCGCCGCCGATCCACGCGAGCGACGGATGGGCATCAGCCTCCCACGCGACCGGGTCGCCTTCGGTGCCACGCACCAGGAGCGCCGACAGTCGCAGCAGATGCGCGGCCTGGGCGAACGACTGCCGGTACGGCGCATGGGTGTAGTTCGCGACGACCACGCCGTCGCCTTCGATCGGCACCAGCAGCTTGACCAGCGAGTGTGCGCTGTTGCGAAAGCCGAGTTCGGCGCGGCGCGCCAGCACGCGGGCCAGACCCGGCGCGATGCGCTCGATCGGCACCCACGCGAAGCATCGGCGCGCCAGCTGAAGCGCGGCGTCGTGCGCATCGTCGGCCGCACGCTCGGCGAGCGCCCCGAGCACGGCAGCGGTGTTGGCGCCGCGCCGCGCGTCGTGGGTCACCATCAGCACCGGGACCTCCGCGCGCGCGAGCGCGAAAGCCAGCAACGGCGCGAGGATCGGCTGCTTGCGCGCGGTACCGAGGCAATGCAGGACCACGACCGCCTTGTCCGGCGGCGCAGCGACGCGCGAGCTTGCATCGAGCGTGACGCGCGCGAACGCGGCCAGCATCGCGGCGCTTTCGCCGTGCACGCGCAGCCCCATAAGCAGGGCCGCCTCCTGCGCAGGTGTGAACCGCTCGGCGAGCAAGTCGTGCCAAAGGCGCTTCGCATCGGCGCTTTCGAGCGGGCCGTGCTCCCCCGCGCGGGCGTTGCGACCGAGGCGCTTGATCACGCGCGCGTAGAACCCGCCAGTGCCCTCGGTTTCGCTCATGGCGTCGCGCCGCATGCTACGCGCGGCGCCCCCATCGGCCGCTGACCGGCAGCGGGGTACTCGCGCGTAACGCCGGCGCGTTACATTGGCAGGTACCCGGTTGGATTCCCGAACCGGCAGGAGCCGTCCATGCGCGTGATCACCAACGCCGAAGTCGCCCAGCTCGTCACCATGCGCGAGGCGATCCACGCCATGGCGGTCGCCTTCGAGCAGTTCGGCAACGGAGCGGGCGCGGTGGCGCCGCGCGTGCGGGCGTCGAGCGAGCATGGCGGCACGAACACGATGCTGTCGGCGCTCGGCGCGGCCTTGCCGGCGAGCGGCGTGCTGGGCGCCAAGGTTTATGCGACGGTCGGCGAGCGCTTCAATTTCGTGATCGTGCTGTTCTCGGCCCGTACCGGCGAGGCGCTGGCGACGATCGAGGCCAATGAGATCACGCGCCTGCGCACCGCCGCCGCGAGCGCCGTCGCGGTCCGGCATCTCGCGCGCCGCGACGCCTCGGTGCTGACGCTGTTCGGCACCGGCATCCAGGCGCGCGCCCACGCCGAGGCGTTCCTGCTCACGTGGCCCTTCAAGGAAGTGCTGGTCGCAAGCGGTAGCGACGCGGCCGGCCTGGCCCAGTTCATCGCCACCGAGTTCGGCGTGCCTGCGCGGACGAGCGAGAGCGCCGATGCCGTGCGGGCGGCGGACGTGATCTGCACGTGCACGCGCTCGACCGAGCCATTGTTCGACGGCGCCCTGGTCAAGCCCGGTGCTTTGGTGACTGCGATCGGCGCGAGCACGCCGCAGGCGCGCGAGCTGGACGACACGCTGCTGCGGCGCGCCGACCTGATCGTCGTCGAATGGCTGACCGCCGCCATGGCCGAAGCCGGCGAGTTCGTGCGCGCCGCGCCGGGGATCCTGGAGGCCGCGCGCGTGGTCGAAATCGGCAAGCTGCTCGTGCATGGCACCTCGTACACGCGCCGGCCCGGCGACATCGTGATCTACAAGTCGGTGGGCATCGGCCTGGAGGACATCGCGCTGGCAAACCTCGTCTGGCAGCGCGCGCAGTGAAGGCGCACTGGAGCGACCCGATGCATGTACAAAGCCGCCGCGCGGCGATCGTCCTGGTGGTCATGAGCGCATTGCCGCAGGTCGTGCTCGCGCAACGCAGCCCGGCTGCGGCGGCGCCGCCCGAGATCCGCGCCCGGATTGCCCTCCTCGAATCGCAACGCAACCAGATGAAGGACCAGGCCGCGCGCCTGGATGCCGAGCGACGCGACCTTGAAATGCAGCTCGATCGCGTGCGGCGGGAGCAGGAGTCGCTGGGACAGCAGATTTCGATCAACGACGCGCAGATGCGGCAGCTGCAACAGGAACTGCTGCAGGCGCACTAGTGACGGCATGTGCGGCCGTTACGATCTGTCGGAGAACCCGGCCGCGATCCGCGCCAAGTTCTCGGTGCCCTCGGTGCCCGATTTCACGCCCAACGCCGACGTGCGCCCGACCGAGCTGAATCCGATCGTCCGCCTGAACAAGGCGCGCACCGCCCGCGAATGCGCGCTGGCGCGCTGGGGCCTGGTGCCCTCGTGGGCCAAGGACCTGACGTTCGGCACCCGTTGCATCAACGCGCGCGCCGAATCGGTCGCGACCGCGGCCGCCTTCCGCGGCGCGTTCGAAGCGCGCCGCTGCCTGATCCCGGCGAACGCGTTCTACGAGTGGAGCGGGCCCAAGGGCCGGCGCATCAAGTGGCGCATCGTGCTGAGGGACGAGCCGCTGTTCGCGCTGGCCGGCCTGTGGGAATGGTGGAAGGACCGCACGCGCGACGATCCGGCGGTGCACAGTTACACGGTCGTCACCACCGATGCGAACGCGGCGCTGATGCACATCCACGACCGCATGCCGGTCATCGTGGCGCCGCCGGACTACGCGCGCTGGCTCGATCCCAACGACGACGTGCGCGACCTGATGGTTCCCTGTCCGGGCGACCGCGTTCGTTTCACCTCGGAGTAAGACTGTGCACACCGTGTATCCGCACGCGGGTTTGCGCGATGCGTGCGCCTGCCGCGCTTGAAAACGCCCGCCGATACGGCGTAACGTAGCCGCGCGCGCGGCAGGCCCATCGCGCAACGCACCCGCGGAGCCCTTGATGCGAGCACGACCCATGCGCTGGTTGTTTGTGTCCCTGCTGGCGATCGCCGGCCAGGCGTTCGCACAGGACTATCCCGCCAAGCAGATCACGCTGATCGTTCCGTTCGCGGCCAATGGGCCGACCGACACGGTCGCCCGTTTGCTCGCCGACGCGATGTCGAACGGCCTGAAGCAGCCGGTCGTTATCGAAAACGTCGCCGGTGCAGGCGGAACCGTCGGCGCGACGCGGGTGGCGAAAGCCGCGAACGACGGCTACACGCTGCTCGTCAACCACGTCGGGCAGGCGGCCGCGCCGGCGCTGTATCCGAAGCTGGCCTACGACCCGATCGCCGACTTCCAGCCGATCGGCCGCATCGCCGACGTGCCGATGACGCTGGTAGGGCGCGACAACCTGCCGCCGCGCGACCTGAAGGAACTCGTCGCCTGGATCCGCACCAACGGCATGAAAGTCAACTTCGCGCACGCGGGACGCGGAGCGGTGTCGCACCTGTGCGGCCTGCTGCTGATGAAAGCGCTCCACGTGCAGATGACGCCGGTGGCGTACAAGGGCACCGGCCCCGCGATGACCGACCTGCTGTCGCACCAGATCGACCTGATGTGCGACCAGACGACGAACACGGTGCCGCTCATCCGCAGCGGCCAGATCAAGGTCTACGCCGTGACCACGAAGAAGCGCCTCGAGAGCCTGAAGGACGTGCCGACGTTCGCCGAGAGCGGCTATCCCAGCGTCGAGATCACCGCCTGGCACGGCCTGTTCGCGCCCAAGGGAACGCCGAAGCCTGTCGTCGACCGGCTCGCGGCCGCACTGCAGGCAGCGCTGAAGGACCCGGTGTTCACGACTCGCCTGGCCGAACTCAGCGCGGTGCCGGCCACGCAACAAGAGGCGACGCCGGCCGCGCTGCAGGCCTGGATGAAGTCGGAGGTCGCGCGCTGGACGCCGATCATCAAGGCCGCCGGGGGAGCACGGGAATGAGGCCCGGCGCCATTCGCTGCGTGGGATGGGTGCTCGCGCTCGCGGCGGGTTGCGTTTCGGCGCCGGCTTCGGCACAAGTGAAGGCGCCGCCCGATACGCTGGAACAACGCCTGAAGGCGTGTTCGATCTGCCACGGCGAGCAGGGCGAGGGACTGCTCAAGAACGAGTACTACCCGCGCCTCGCAGGCAAACCCGCGGGTTATCTCTACAACCAGCTGGTCAACTTTCGTGAAAAGCGGCGCGAGTTCGCGCTCATGAACTACATGATCGCGCACCTCTCGGATACGTACCTGCTCGAGATCGCCGATCACTACTCCAAGCTCAACACGCCGTATCCGGGCCCTTTGAAGCGCGCGCCCGCCGACGTGCTGGCGCGCGGCGGCAAGCTCGCCAATGAGGGCGACCCGACGCGGCAGATCCCGGCCTGCGCCGAGTGCCATGGCAAGACGCTCACCGGCGTCGAACCCGCCATTCCCGGCCTGATCGGGCTCTACGGCGACTACATCGCCGCGCAGGTGGGTGCGTGGAAGAACAACCAGCGCCATGCCATGGCGCCCGACTGCATGCACGAGGTGGCGCAGCGGCTCACGCCCGCCGACATCGCCGCGGTCACCGCCTGGCTGGTTGCGCAGCCGATACCCGCCAATCCCCGCCCCGCGCTCGCAGGTTCGGTCAAGCCGCCGCTCGAATGCGGCGGCATCACGCGCAAATAGGACGAACGATGCCGCGTCCTCAACTCATTGCCGGTTGCGTCGCCTTCATGCTGCTGCTGGTCTCCTGCTCGAAGCAGGAGCCGCCGCCCCCGCCGGCCGCCAAGGCCGATCCGAAGCGCGAGCAGATCGAGCGCGGCGAATACCTCGCGGCGGCCGGCGACTGCACCGCCTGCCACACGGTGCGCGGCGGGCAGCCGTTCGCCGGCGGCCTTGCGATGCCGACCCCGTTCGGCGTGCTCTACACGCCGAACATCACGCCGGACAAGCAGTACGGGATCGGCAGCTGGAGCGCCGACGATTTCTACCGTGCGATGCACGAGGGGCGATCGAAGGACGGATCGTTTCTCTACCCGGCGTTCCCGTATACCAACTACACCAAGGTGACGCGTGCGGACAGCGACGCGATCTACGCCTACATCATGTCGCTCCAGCCGGTGGCGCAGAAGAGCCGGCCGCACGAGATGGGCTTCCCGTACAACCAGCGCCAGCTGATGGCGGGATGGCGCGCGCTGTACTTCAAGCCGGGCGAGTTCAAGGAGGATCCGACCCAGTCGCCCGAGTGGAACCGCGGCGCGTACCTGGTCGAAGGACTCGGGCACTGCAACGCCTGCCATGCCACGCGCAACGCGCTTGGCGCCATCACCGATGACGACGATTATTCCGGCGGGCTGATACCGGTGCAGAACTGGTACGCGCCGTCGCTCACGTCCAGCAAGGAAACCGGCCTCGGCGACTGGGAAATCACCGAGATCGTCGAACTGCTGCGCACCGGCACCTCGGAGCGCAGCGCCGTGTTCGGTCCGATGGCCGACGTGGTGCGGCACAGCCTGTCGGACCTCTCTCTCACCGATCTCAAGGCGATGGCCACCTACCTCCGGGCGCAGAGCGAGAAGAAAGCGTCGACGCCGCTCCTGCAAAGCGGTCCGAGCGACGAACAGGCCGCGGCGATGATGAAAACCGGCGCCAGGGTCTACAAGGACTACTGCGAGACCTGCCATCAGCGCAATGGCGAAGGCGTGCCGCGCATCTATCCGCCGCTCGCCAACAATCCCGCGATCACGATGCGCAACCCGGTCAACCCGATACGCATGGTGCTGAGCGGCGGGTTCCCGCCGAGCACGGAAGGCAATCCGCGCCCGTACGGCATGCCACCCTTCTATCAGGACCTCAGCAACGAGCAGGTGGCGTCGGTCGTGACGTTCATCCGCGGGTCGTGGGGGAACACGGCGGAGCCCACCACGGCGGCGGAGGTTGGGCGGTCGCGCGGGGTGCCGGCGGACTGAGGGGAGTGGAGCCGACGTCGCTTTCTCGCCGGGAACCAAGCGAGCGATATCCCCCATTGCCGACGTTCGCGGACTTCGACGCAGCATGGACGATCCGCTCCGCGGTGATCGTTCCACGCTTCCCCGCAGGATCGAACGAGCGCGACCCTTGCGGATCGTCGCAGCGACCTGCCCGCGTGCCGGGTCACGGTCGCGCGCCGGACGTTCGAAGTCCGAAGGTCGCACAGCAGTTTGGGGAAAGTCGCATGTCGTACACCGAGCAGCCGGTGCCCCAATGTATCGGCACAGCCGTTCCGCCCCCGGCGGTCGACGGTGGCGCCGTGAATAGGCGTTCTACGGCGACCGCGCGGTTACCGCCGCGGACAGCTGAAGCGCCTGATCGCGTGCCTTGAATACTCCGTCGTGGATCTGCCGGCGGCCTCGCGGTCTTCGTGGCAGCTTGAGCGCAGGTGGGCTTCCGCGGCTCGCTTCGAGTGTGCGCACCGCGTCCGCACGACGCCTGAGCTCGCCGGAAGCAGCGCTGTAAGCAAAGACCGCAGCTGAATGCCGAGGACGGCACGCTCGCTGACCACGGACGCTCGTCCGCTACGCGTGCGCGACGACCGGCCGCGCTTCTGCGTGGCCCAGCTTGAACGTCGTCGCTGCCTGCCCCAGCCGGTCGGCCAGATCGTTCAGGCTTTGTGCGGCCGCGGCGCTTTGCTCCACCAGCGCCGCGTTCTGCTGCGTCATCTGGTCCAGTTGCGTCACCGCTTGATTCACCTGCCCGATCCCCGCGCTTTGCTCCATCGTCGCGCTCGTGATCTCGCCGATCAGATCGGTCACGCGCTTGACCTGCGCCACGATCTCCGCCATCGTGCGCCCCGCTTCGTACACTAGCGTGCTGCCCGACTCGACCCTGGACACCGAGTCGACGATCAGGCTCTTGATCTCGCGTGCTGCCTGCGCACTGCGCTGCGCCAGGCTGCGCACCTCGGCGGCCACCACCGCAAACCCGCGCCCCTGCTCGCCGGCACGGGCCGCTTCCACCGCCGCATTCAGCGCCAGGATGTTGGTTTGAAAGGCAATCTCATCGATCACCTTGATGATCTTGGAAATCTGGTCGCTGGCGGAACTGATTTCCGACATGGAGCGGAGCATTTTGTCCAGCGTGCGGTTGGCATCGGCAATGTCCTGGTCTTCTTTGGAAGCCAAAGCCGCCGCCGACACTGCATTGTCCCTGTTGCGCACCGTCATGGAGGCCAATTCTTCGCTCGACTCCGAGGTGGTCTGCACCGATCCGGCCTGCCGGTTCGCGCCTTCGGCTAACGTCCGGCTGGTATTGGACACTTGCGCGGCGCCATCCGCCACTTGGGCGGCCCGCATGTCGATCTCCCAGGTGATCACCTGCAGATCCCGGCTGGATCGCCGCACCGTAAACACCAGCGCTCCGCCCATGGCGACGCACAGCAGACCCAGCACCGAGGCCATCCACTTCACCAGCACCGAGCGGCTTTGCGTCTCGGCACGAGCCGTCTCCGCAGCCGTGTCGTTCTCTTGCATGAACCGCATGGCGCTTTCTCCCACGCGAGCCGCGAGCGGCATAATCTGCTCGTCGTACAGCCGGATGGCCAGATCCGCCTGCTGCGCGTCCAGCGCCCCAGTCAGGCGATCGTGCGCGGCCTTGGCCGCCGCTACATCATCCGCGACCTTTTGGATAGCCGACCGCCAATCGCCTCGGTCGGTGAGGGCCTGCATCTTCCCCAACCGGTCTTCCATCTTGCCGGTAACGGCCTGAAACTCCTGCTTGTGGCGCGCCACACCTGCCTGGTCCTGGAGCATGCCCCGAATCAAGATGGCGCGCTCCAACGACCCCATTTCGGCCGCTAGGGCGCGGATCTCAGCCGCCATGGCGTCACGCTTGGCCGCCCGCTCAACGTAATAGTTCAAATCGTTCTGGAGCCGATTCAGCCCCGCAAACGACGATATGCCGGACCCTACGTTTAACAGGAGCATTGCGCAGGCCCCAATCGTGATCTTTCTACCAATTGTCATGCGTGTCGCTTTCCACGCGCACTGGCGCGTTCCGTCCTACGTCTCTCTATCGGCCGTGCGCCCACAATCTTTAGTAGCCGGCGAAGGTGCATTATGCCGCAGGTCGAGCCCCCGCAACCGTAGCAGTGCCCGCGGAGCGTTGAGCGGCGTCATTCCA
>DATJUX010000024.1:0-104679 GCA_035502095.1 Burkholderiaceae bacterium | reverse complement strand
CCACACGACACGTCCCGCGCGCGACAGGTCGTCCAGCCACGCGGGGTCGTATTCGTTGACACGCGCCGGCAGGATCTCGGTTTCCCAGGCGGCGGCCGGTGCCTCGAATCCTTCGAGCTGCGCCACGATGTTGGCGACCGCGTCGGCGCCCTCGACGCGCGCCTCGGGCGCAACGCGCTGCCACTCGAACAGGAAGCGCATGAAATCGCGCGGCTCGACCGGTTCGATCTCCCGGCGCAGGCGATTCACCGTGTAGCGATGGATGCGCGCCAGCAGGCGACGCTCGCACCACTCGGTCTGCGTCGACTCGGGCGTGAAGCTGCCGCGCATCGCCGAACCCTCGGATTCGAGCTGGACCAGCGCTGCGTCGATCGGCGCCGCAGCCAGGCCGAGCGACCGCGCGAGCGCTTCGGCCGTCACCGGCCCGAGGCCTTGCAGGCGATCGCGCAGGACCTCGGCGAGTGCTTCCGTGCGCTGCCACGCCTTGCGGTATTCGGCAGGTGCCTCGATGGCGGGCCGCATCGCGCCGTGCGGGTAGATCGCGTCGAACTCCGGCAGGCGCTCGGCGGGAATCAGGATCGAAGCGTCGATTCCTTCTCCCCTACCCCTCTCCTCCGAGGGGAGGGGGGCCCGCATCCACGTCGCACGCTGCGCCCGCGCCAGCTCGTCGGCGAAGCCGCGCCACCCCGCGCGCCCATCGACCTCCGCAGCGGTCAAATACCCGAGGCTCATCAGCGCATCGTGCAGCTCATCGGCATTGCGCGCCTCGGGCCAGACTTCCTCGCGCACGCGCGCGATCGCATCGGCATCGAGCCGCCCGAGGTCGGCCGCGGTTTCGGCGTCGAGGAAGCGGCGCGCCATCACGGCCTGCGTACGGCGCTCCTCGAGCGGCGCATCGTCCAGGTACGCGTACGGCCGTGCCGAGAGGATCTCCAGTGCCAGCGGCGACGGTTCGGTCAGATCGCGCCCGACCACCTCGATCGTGCCCTGCTCGATCGCGCGCAACACGCGCTCCAGGCCGTCGATGTCCATCGCCTCGTGCAGGCAGTCGTCGATCGTCTGCCGCACGAGAGGGTGATCGGGGATCTCGCGGTCGCCGACGATGTTCTCGCCGCAGGCGACCTGGTCGGGAAAGATCGTCGCCAGCAGGTCCTCGGCGCGCATGCGCTGCAATTGCGGCGGCACCTTGCGGCCGCCGCTGAAGCGCAGCAGCGCCAGCGCGATGGTCGCGTTCCAGCGCCAGCGGGTGGGGAACATCGGCGCGGCGAGCAGTGCCTGCACGAGCAACGGTCGCACGGTCGCCGCGTTCAGGTAACGCGCGACGTCGAGCAGCGGAAAGCTGTGCGCCGTCGCCAGCGACAGCACGATCGCATCCTCGGTGGCGCCTGCCTGCAGCTCGAAGTCGAACTTGCGGCAGAACCGCTTGCGCAGGGCGAGTCCCCAGGCGCGGTTCAGGCGGCTGCCGAAGGGCGAGTGCACGACGAGCTGCATGCCGCCCGATTCGTCGAAGAAGCGTTCCAGCACGACGCGATCGACCGTCGGCAGCGCGCCCAGCGCCGCCTTGGCCGCGGCGAGGTAATCGACGATCTGTTCCGCCGCCGCTGCGGCGATGCCGACGGTGTCTGTGAGCCAGGCCAGCGCGGCGGGGCGTCCCCCCGCATCGAGACGCTCGGCCAGCGTGGCGCGCAAGCGCGACACCGATTGCGACAGCTCGTCGGTGCGCCCGGGCGCCTCGCCGAGCCAGAACGGGACCGAGGGTGTCAGTCCCTTCGCATCCTCCACGCGCACCGTGCCGCGTTCGACGCGCACGATGCGGTACGACTGGTTGCCGAGCTGGAATACGTCGCCGGCCAGGCTCTCGACCGCGAAGTCTTCGTTGACGGTGCCGATGACCTGCGCCTGCGGTTCCAGCAGGACCGAGTAGTCGGCGGTGTCCGGAATCGTGCCGCCCGATGTCACGGCGGCAAGCGCAGAGCCGCGCCGGCCGCGCAGCACGCCGTTGACCGCGTCGCGATGCAGCGGCGCGGCGCGATGCCCGCGTCGGGTGCTGAAGCCGTCGGCGAGCATGCGCACGACCTCGGCGAACTCGGCGCGCGCCAGCGCGCGAAACGGCAGCGCGCGCCGATACAGCGTGAACAGCTCGTCCTCGTTCCACTCGCGCAGCGCGACCTCGGCCACGATCTGCTGCGCGAGCACGTCGAGCGGTTTGGAGGGCAGGGTGATGCGATCCAGCTCGCCGCGGCGTACCGCGTCGAGCAACGCAGCGCATTCGCACAACTCGTCGCGCGACTGCGGAAACAGCCGGCCCTTGGGCAGTCCGCCGACCGCGTGCCCCGAGCGTCCGACGCGCTGCAGGAACGCCGCGATCGAGCGCGTCGAGCCGAGCTGGCACACCAGGTCCACGTCGCCGATGTCGATGCCGAGTTCGAGCGAGGCCGTGGCGACCAGCGCGCGCAGTTCGCCGCGCTTGAGGCGCTGCTCGGCATCGAGCCGCAGCTCGCGTGCGAGGCTGCCGTGGTGCGCGGTGACGAACTGGGTGCCGACGCGCTCCGAGAGGTGACGCGCCGCGCGCTCGGCGAGGCGCCGCGTGTTGACGAAGATGAGCGTCGTGCGGTGCTCGGTGACGAGCTGCGCGAGCCGGTCGTACACCTGCGTCCAGACTTCGGTCGACATCACCGCTTCGAGCGGCGCCGAAGGCAGCTCGATGGCGAGGTCGCGTCGACGGACGTGACCCGTGTCGACGATCGTGCAGCCGGCCCCGCCGCCGGTGAGGAACCGGGCGATCTCCTCGATCGGTTTCTGGGTCGCCGAAAGACCGATCCGCACCAGCGTACGCCCGGTCAGCGCCTCGAGCCGCTGCAGCGACAGCGCGAGGTGCGCGCCGCGCTTGTTGGGCGCGAGCGCGTGGATCTCGTCGACGATCACCGTGCGTGTCGTCGCAAGCATCTTGCGGCCGGACTCGCTGGTGAGCAGGATGTACAGCGATTCGGGCGTGGTCACGACGATATGCGGCGGGCGCCGGCGCATGCTCTCGCGCTCGCCCTGCGGGGTATCGCCGGTGCGCACCAGCGTGCGAATCTCCACGTCGGGCAGCCCGAGCTGCTCGAGTTCGGCGCGGATGCCCGCCAGCGGCGCCTGCAGGTTCTTCTGGATGTCGTTCGACAGCGCCTTCAGCGGCGAGACATAGACGATCTGCGTTTCGTCCGTGAGGCCGCGCCCGATCCCTTCACGCACCAGGGCATCGATCGCGGCGAGAAACGCCGCCAGCGTCTTGCCCGATCCCGTGGGCGCGGCAACCAGTGCATGCCTGCCCGCCTTGATCGCCGGCCACGCGTCGACCTGCGCCGCGGTCGGCGCGGCGAACGCGCTGGAAAACCACGCGCTCACCGCGGGGTGAAAAAGGTCGAGCACGTCGCGAGACATGGCGCGACTCTAGCCGATTGCGAAAGTCCCCGTCGAACGCGCGGCTGCTGTCAGGGGGCAGCAGTGGATGCGCGCGTGAGTTCTCGCGCGCGAGACGTCGCTGCGCGATCGCGCGCATCGTATTCGGCCGCGCGAACCCGACTGGTCGCGCGACCAGGGCGGCGCGAGCGAAATTTCATCCGCAACCTTCGAGGTCGCCCGGTGCAATCCGCCGGCAAGGCAGCGCGTCGAAGCTGGCGCGCATTGGCCGGTCATGCGCTTGTGCCGGTCAACTTCACCATCACCGAAGGGATGCACGATGAAACGGTTTGTCCTGTTGGCTTCTCTGCTTGTTTCGACCGCGGTCTTCGCGAACGACATCGACCCGATGGGATTCGAGAAGGAACACTTCAGCAGCACGATGACGCGTGCCGAGGCGATCGCGCATTCGCAGGCGCCGCTGGTACTCGGCAACAAGTACGACGACGTCGGGCGCGTCGCCTCGCCGCCTTCGACCAGGACGCGCAGCCAGGTCGCCGCCGAAATGGTGCAGGCGGCGCGCTTTCACCTGATCGGCTACGGCGAGCGCGACCTGTCCATCGGTACCGCCGAGCAGGAGCAGCAGATCAGGCTGGCGGGCGAGCGCGCCATCGACCACGGATCGGCCGCAAAGTAACGGCTGGATCGAAAGACCTGGCTAGCGCCCTGCTCCCCCGCGGGGGAGCAGAACTGCGCGAGAGGAGTGTTGCCGGCCGCGCGCGGTTGCACGCTCGGAAAGGAGCTTGACGGTCTCCGCGCTCTTCGCTTGTTGCGCCAGCGCCAGGGCATCCTGTCCCGCGTCGTTCTTCAACGACGGATCGGCGCCAGCGGCGAGCAGGTCGCGGGCGGCGGCGAAGTAGCCCGCCTGCGCCGCATACATCAGCGCGGACCATCCGTTCCGGTCGGTGACGTTGACGGCAGGACGCGCGGCGAGCAGCAGGCCAATGACCTCCATGCTTCGGCTGCCGCGCGTGGCCCACATCAGGGCGCTGCGGCCCTGACCGTCGCGCGCATTCACGTCGGCGCCCGCCGCGAGCAGCGCCTGCACGGTCGCAGGGTCGGCGCGACCAGTGTTGAATGCCGCGATGAGCGCGGTGTCGCCGGCTTCGTCGCACAGGTCGACGGGCACGCCCTCCGCCACCAGAGCCTGCACCAGGTCGGCGAGCCCGGCACCGGCGGCTGCGATCAGCGCGTTGGGCCCGGCCGTGCCGGCGCCCGTATCGACGGCCCAGACGTTCGGTTGCGCACCGTGCTCGAGCAGCCAGAGCGCGGCGAGCTGCAGGCGTTGCCGGATCGCGAGCAGCAACGGCGTCGGCTGCCATGTCTCCATGTTGTGCCACCGCAAGTTGACGTCGGCGCCTTTCTGCACCAGGGCCTGCAGGATCGGGATCAGCTCGCGCTCGTCGGTCGCGTCGCGGCTGCTGCGCGCATCGATCGCGGCGTGCAGCGCGGTTTCGCCTTCGCGATTGGCGGCGTCGACCGCGGCGCCGCGCGCAAGAAGCAGCAGGACATGATCGAGCCGCCACGCACCCGCCGCCGCGTGCAGCGCCGTGTACGGAAACGGGCTCTCGCCGGATGACCTGACGTTCACGTCGGCGCCGTGCTCGATCAACTGGTGCAGCAGGTCGGTGTACGGGCTGCCCGCCGCCACGCGCACGGCCGCGCCGAGCGCCGCGTTGCCGGGCTCGTGTGCCAGCAGGTAGTCGAAGACGCCCCGTTTGCCCGGTGCGGCGACCGCTTCTCCGAGGGCGCGGTCGTCGCGAGCGCCACGCTCGAAGAGCAGCTGCACCATCTCGAGATGCAGTCCCGCCGCGGCCTTTGCGAGCGCCTCGCCGCCGGTCGGTGTGTTCGCCGGCATTCCGGCCGCGAGAAACAGCCGGACTGCCTGCAGGTCGTTCTTTGCGGCGCTGCGTATGAACGTTTCCTCGTCGTAGCGCACTCCCATCTGGGCGAGGCTGATACGCGCCCGCTCCGGTGAAATGACGTGCGAGTAGATCCACGGCGCGGTCAGGCCCGCAACCAGCACGGTGGCCGCAGCGTAGACAGGTCGCCGCCGCAGCACGCGGCTCAGCTTGCGGGGCCACGTCGGGTCGAGCTGATCGAGCAGCGCGCGCAGGTCGGGATCGAAGCTCGGGTCCCGGATCTCGATCGCATTGCGTTGTGCCAGCCGCGCCAGTGCCGCGGGAAGGTCCTTGGCGCGCGGCATGGCCGCGCCCTGCACGAGCACCGGAATCACGCGGACGTTGCGTTCGAGCGCCGTGTCGATTTCGATGCGAACCCGATCGCTGTCGTCCGCCAATCGCCACTGGCCCGCTTCGTCGGTCGCGGCCAGCCAGCGTGGGCCGATGAGCACCAGCACGACATCCGAAACCGCGATTTTCCGGCGCAGCGCCTCGGCGAAATCGTCTCCGGCCGCGATCGTCTCGAAGTCGCGAAACACATGCTCGCGTCCGAAGCGCTCCACAAGACGATCGAACAAGCGCCCGGCATGACCGGACGCGTCCTCGCGGCGGTAGCTGATGAAGATCCTCGGTGTTGCCAATGCCGTGAACTACTTGTGTGCCTGAAACACCAGGAAGTACTGGTAGGGCAGGAAGCCGTGCCGGCGCACCTGGGAGTAGCCGGCGGCCCGCATTTCCTGCGCGACCTGCTCGGCCGGCAGGCGGTCGCTCTTCGGCGGCCCGACAGGTGAATCGCCGGTGAAATCGATGATCGCGACTTGCGCATCCGGCTCGAGCCGCTCGCGCAGGCGGCGAAAATATGCGACGCGTTCACCGATGTGGTGATAGGTGTCCACGAGCAGCACGCGATCCACCTTCTCCGGGAGCGTCGCATCGTCCGGTTTCGCCAGCACGGGCTGCAGGTTCGTCAGCCCCTCGCGCCGGGCGCGCTCGCCGAGGTACCTGATCATGTCGGGCTCGATATCGACCGCGTAGACGCGCCCCTGCGGCGTCATGTGCGCCAGTCGCGCGGCGAAGTACCCGGTACCGGCGCCGATGTCGGCGATCTTTGCATCCGGTGCCAGCGCGAGTGCCGTGATCACTTCGTGCGGCTTCTGCCAGGCGTCGCGCGCGGGATCGTCGAAAACCTTGGCCCACTCGTCGGCGCCAGCGAAGCTGTGTTCATGGGTATGGGGCGTCTGCGCGGCAACGACTCCCGCACACGCGAGCGAATAAAACAGGAGGAGAGGGCGGAGCAGGCTCACGATGTATTCCGTTTCGGTTGGCGGGATCTAGGATCACATATCCGACCCTCGAGCGGGGAACGCATCATGGCGAAATTGAAGGTCTTCAACCAGGTCTCGCTGGACGGCTATTTCACCGACGAGCGCAATGACATGAGCTGGGCGCACAGGTCCGATCCCGAGTGGCTGGCGTTCACCGCCGAAAACGCCCGCGCTGGCGCGACGCTGGTGTTCGGCCGCGTGACCTACGAAATGATGGCGGCTTACTGGCCGACGCCGGCCGCGCGGCAGGCGGCGCCCGACGTGGCGGCGGCCATGAATAGGCAGCGCAAGGTGGTGTTCTCGCGCACGCTGAAGCAGGCGGCCTGGTCCAACACGACGCTGGTGAGCGAAGACCCGGCCATCGCCGTGCGCGCGCTGAAGCAGCGCGAAACGCACGACCTCGTCGTTCTTGGCAGCGGCAGGATCGTGGCCCAGCTTGCCCAGGCCGGCCTGGTCGACGAATTCGAAATCGTTGTCAATCCGCTCGTCCTCGGCCGGGGACGCTCGATGTTCGAGGGCATCGAACACCGCCTGAAGCTCGAACTGTTGAAGACCCGCCAGTTCGCCAACGGCAACATGGTGCTCTGGTACGAACGCGCCTGAACTCATCTTCCCTCCCCACGGGCGGGGGAGGGCCAGGGGCGATTCAGTGCTCTGCGGTCGAGAACGTGATGTCGCCGTACCACGCCTCGATCGCCGCGCCGGTGTTGTCGGTATCCGACATCACGCCGTAAGCGATCAGCTTGCCTGGCTCCTCGCCGAATGCGGTCTTGTAGTCCGCGTAAAGATTGCGCGAGAGCGTCTGCCACTGGCCCGCGCCCGCGTCACCGCTCGAGGCGACGATCATCTGGACCCGGCGCGTGTGCGGGTTCTCGATCACCGCGCCGACCGTCGCCTGGTTGGCCCACACGTACATGAGCGTGGCGTATGGAAGCTCGCGCCCCGAGAAGCGCTTGCTCAGCCTGAAGACGGCCCGGTCCTTGGCCGGAAGTTTCGACCTGTCGCCCGCGAACGCGAACAACAGCCGCACGGGCGAGTCCTCCTTGGACGCGACGCTGTTGTCCGCTCCGTCGATCGTCTTCGAGATCTTCCAGCGCCATTTCACGACCGGCCGTTGCCGCACGTCGAAGCCGGCGAGGTGACCGAGCGCGCTTGCAGAGGCCTCCGCCCGCGCGTGCAACACGACCGTGCCTCCGTCCTCGACCAGGTCATAGACCGTAGGTGCCTTTTGCGAGGACAGGGCGATCGGCTTCCAGTCGGAGGCGATGGCGGAACCGGCGACGCCGGTCGAGAACAGCGCAGTCGCAGGCGCTGCCGCGGCGTCACCCGCGGCAGCGGGCATCGCACAGGCCAAGAGCGCAGCAGCGAGGAGCGCGAGACGGCCGTTGCCCGCTGGCACCGGCAGCCTTCCAGGTCTCGCCCGATTGACCATCGACGTTCCACCTCGCCTGGATCGGCAGTTGATACAGGTCCCGGCGCGCCCGCCGGACCGCGCGCAGCATAATGTAGGAGACCGCAGCGAACCGCGCCAGCGGTGTCCACGTTTCGAACGCGCCTCGAGAGATCGTGAGTAGCGGCCTTGGCGATTGGCCGGAGGGCTGGGCGATCGTCGAAGCCTGGCGCCCCGAGCCTGTCACCGGGTGACGCATGGGGATTCCTCGCCCGCATCGGAAACGAATGCAAAACCCAAGACGCGGATTTACGCCGATGCACGCGGATCGGGCGAAGGATGATCCGCGCATATCCGCGTCCGGTTCTTCTCGATTCGCTATCGGACGGCGGCGTCAGACCTTCGACACGAGCCGCGCATCGAACAAAGGGTTCTCGACCGCGCCGTTCTTCGCATAGCCGCGCGGATTGCAGACGACGCGCGTGCCGCGCACGGTGTAGTCGAAACTGTCATGCGTGTGGCCGTGGATCCACAGCTTGACGCGTTCGCTTCCCATCAGCCGTTCGGCCTGGGACACGAAGCACGGATTCAACAGAGATCCCTCGAACCGGGCGTGGATGCTTTTCGGCGACGGAGCGAAATGCGTCACCACCACCGTCGGACCGGCGAACGGCTGGTCCAGCGTGCGGTCGAGCCAGCGGCTCGCTTCCTCGTAGAGCCGGGCGCAATCGTCGGGCGTGAACAGGCGTGCGCCCAGTGAAATCCGCTTGAAGTCGGCCACGAGCCGCAGCGCCTCGGCGATGGCTCGCCCGCGCAGGCTTCCTTCGCCATAGAGCAGGAAGTCGCTCCACAGCGTCGTACCCAGGAAGCGCACGCCGTCGATCGTGAGCGCATCCCGCTCGAGGAAATGGACGTTGCTGCCGGCGCAACGCGTGCGCAGGTCGGCCAGCGTGCCGTGCAGTTCGCCGCCGTAGAACTCGTGATTGCCGGCGACGTAGATCACGGGCTTTTCCAGGCGCTGCGCCCATTCGCAGGCGCCCGCGGGACGCGTGATATCGCCGGCCAGGACGACGACGTCGGCATCGGTGTGTTCCGGCTCCATGCCGGCGACGCCGAGATGAAGGTCCGAAAGAATCTGCAGCTTCATCGGTGCAAGGGCGCAGATTACGCCGCCCGCTCCCGCAGGTGGACCGAACGTCTCAGGCGGCGTGCTGGCGCAGGAGGGCGGCGAATTCGTGCGCCGGGATCGGCTTGCTGAAGTGGAAGCCCTGCATCTGGTCGCAGCCGTGCTTGCGCAGGAATTCCTGTTGCGCCGGCGTCTCGACCCCCTCGGCGATCACGGTGAGGCTCAGGGTGCGGCCCATCGCAATGATGGCTTCCGCGATCGCGCGATCCTCGGGATCGTCGGGAATCTCGCGAATGAAAGAGCGGTCGACCTTGAGCGTGTCGATCGGGAAGCGCTTGAGCTGCGCCAGCGACGAATAGCCGGTGCCGAAGTCGTCGATCGCAAGCCGCACCCCCATCGCCTTGAGCGCGGTCAGCACCTGCACCGCGCGCTCGATGTGGTGCATGACCGAGCTTTCGGTCACCTCGAGCTCGAGCAGCTCGGGCGTCATGCCGGTTTCGTCCAGGACCGCGCGCACGTCGGCGATCAGGTTGGGATCGGAAAGCTGGCGCGGCGACAGGTTCACCGCCACGCGCACGGTCGGCAGCCCGGCGCGCTGCCAGGCCATCAGCTGCGTGCAGGCGGTGCGCAGCACCCACTTCCCGATTCCGATGATGAGGCCGGTCTCCTCGGCGAGCGGAATGAACTTCGCCGGCGTCACGGCGCCGAGCTCGGGACTGTTCCAGCGCAGGAGCGCCTCGACGCCGGCAAGGCGGTTGGTCGCGAGCTCGAGCTTCGGTTGGTAGTGCAGCGAGAGCTCGTCGCGCTCGATCGCGCGTCGCAGGTGAGTCTCGAGCGCCAGCCGCTCCAGGGAACGTGCCTTGAGGCGGCCGTCGTAGAACTGGAAGTTGTTCTTGCCTTCTTCCTTCGCGTGGTACATCGCGATGTCGGCGTGCTTCATCAGCGACGGTTCGTCGTGGGCGTCGTCGGGGAACGTCGAGATGCCGATGCTCGCCGTGACGCGCCACTCGTGACCGGCGATCTCGACCGGGCGGATGATGGACGAGAGCAGCTTGCGCGCGACGGTGCCGGCGTGCTCGTTGTCGTTCATGTCCGGCAGCAGCACCACGAACTCGTCGCCGCCGAGGCGGGCGACCACGTCGCCCGAGCGCAGGCTCGCTTTCAGGCGGTGCGCCACTTCGCGCAGCAAGGCGTCGCCGGCTTCGTGCCCGAGGTTGTCGTTGATGAACTTGAAGCGGTCCAGGTCGATGAAGAACACCGCGAAGCGCCGCGCGTTGCGGCGCGAGTTCTCGAGCACGTGGCTCAGCAGCTCGCTGAACATCACGCGGTTCGGCAGCCCCGTCAGCTCGTCGTGGGTGGCGAGGTAGCGGATGCGCGCTTCGGCCTGCTTGCGCAGCGAGACGTCGCGCGACGTGCCGCGGTAGCCCGCGAAGCGGCCCTCCTCGTCGAACAGCGCCTCGCCGCTGGCGCTGATGTAATGGCGGCGGCCATGCCGGTCGGCGTAGTGATATTCGAAGTCGCGGAACGTCTCGCGCCGATCGAGGCGCGCCCGCAGGTCGCCCCAGTCGCAGGCGGGATCGGCGCCGGGAATCTCCCACGGCGCGCGGCCGACGAGCAGCGGCGCGGGCAGGTAGTTCTCCGTGCTGCCCCGTCCCTCGAACGTGATGAAGCGCAGGTCGGCATCCAGCTCCCAGTACCAGTCCGAGGAGAACTCGACCATGCTGCGGAACCGTTGTTCGCTGCGGCGGAGCGCGATTTCGGACTGCTTGCGCGCCGTGATGTCCTGCATGATGGAGATATCGTGAAGCGGTCGGCCTTCGGCGTCGCGCTGGACCGAGATCGTCAGGCCCACCCACACCACGGAGCCGCCCTTGCGCAGATAGCGCTTTTCCATGTTGAACGAGCCGATCTCGCCCGAGCGCATCCGGGCGCGCACGTCGTCGGTGACGTTCTTGTCGTCGGGATGCGAGATCTGCTTCACCGTCATGCCGAGCAGTTCCTCGCGCGCGTAGCCGAGCATGTCGCAAAGGCTGCGATTGACGTGCACGAAGCGACCGGCCTCGTCGACGTGGGCGATGCCGATCGCAGCGAGTTCGATCGTGTCGGCGCAGCGCTGTTCGGCTTCGCGCAACTGCGCTTGCGCGAGTTCCAGGCGCGCCGCGATCGATGCGCGGGTGCGCGTGCCGCGAACGACGCCACGCGGCCGGGCGGGTCCACCGTCAGGCATTTTCTTTTCTCCCTCAGGGTCGGTATCGACGCGCGCGCGCACCACCTTGAGGTAGCCTGCTGGATGTCCCGCCGGTTCAACCGTCGAGAAGGGCATGAACCCGCAGCCTTTTCGATGACGGTGTGCTGCCGAGCCGAAAGCGGGTCCGAGATCTCTCGCCGAGTTCGCCGCGAGATCAGCGCTGCTCCTTGTCCTTCCGGTTCTGCGCCTCGATCAGCGCCCGCGCCTCCGCCCACTGTTCCGGCGTCCAGTGCCGCAGCTCGTAGAAGTTGCCGCCCATGGCCAGATACGCGCCGCCGTCCATCATGATCGCCTGGCCCGTGAGCCACTCGCAGCCGTTCGAGAGCAGGAATGTCGCGAGGTTGTTCAGCTCGTCCTTGGTGCCGACGCGTCCCATCGGATTGACCGCCTTGGCGCGCGCGCCGGGCTCGGCGCCGGGGCTGAGGCGCTTGCTCATGCCTTCGGTCGGGATCTCGCCCGGGCCGACCGCATTCAGGCGGATGCCGTAGCGCGCCCACTCGGTCGCGAGCGAGCGCGTCATCGTCAGGATCGCGCTCTTCGACATGGCCGACGGCACGACGAACGGGCCGCCGTTTTCGACCCAGGTGACGATGATCGACATCACCGAACGCATCGGCTCGCCCGGTTTCCAGCCGCGTGCGATCCAGCGCTTCCCCACCGCCTGCGTGACGTAGAACGTGCCGTGCATCACGATGTTGGCGATTGCGTCGAACCCGCGCGGCGAAAGCGCCTCGGTGGGGCTGATGAAGTTCCCGGCCGCGTTGTTGACGAGGTCGGTCAGTGGACCATCGGCGAAGATGCTTTCGACCATCGCATCGACGGCCGCGGCGTCGCGGATATCGACACCGTAGGCGGTGACCTTGCCGCCGTGCGCGGCCATCAGTTCGCGTGCGGTCTGTTCGCAAATTTCCCCGCGGCGACCGCAGATGGCGATCTCCGCGCCCAGCGCGAGGAACTTCTCCGCCATGCCGCGGCCCAGGCCCGTGCCGCCGCCGGTCACCAGGATCTTCTTGCCGCTGAAGAGGTTGGGCGCGTACATGTCTGGGATCTCCTCCGTGGTTGCGCGGCCTCGCGACCGTTGCAGGGGCGACGATAAGCCCTTGTCCGGCCGGCGAACCGGGTTGCGCCGGCGGCCGGGTCCGGCCGCTCTCCCTTCTGGCACCTTACGGACCGGGCGGAACTCTTTCCGCCGTGTAATCTCAAACGCCCCGACTGGCGTTATCGCCTGAGTCCGGTTCAGGCGCTTTTCGCATGTTCGGAATAAGACCAGCCGATGGCGGCGCGACGAACCCGCACGCGTTCCCGCCGCTGCTTTCGAAGCCGCCTCCAGCCTGAGGGTCCCGCCGACCGGCGGGTCGGCAGCGCGCTGCCAACCGGGTTCGCACGGACCGCCGGCCACCGCGCCAGCGGCCATCATTGAGCGGAGAACACATGATCGATCTCGAACATCTGACGCGCCGGTACGGCGAGTTCACGGCGGTGGACGACGTGAGCTTCCACATCGACCGCGGCGAAGTTGTCGGCCTGCTCGGCCACAACGGTGCCGGCAAGACGACGCTGATGAAGATCCTCACCGGCTACCTCGAACCCACGGCCGGCACGGTCAGGGTGGATGGACTCGAGATCGGCCGTGACACGC
The DNA here is from genome assembly GCA_035502095.1 of Burkholderiaceae bacterium. GTDB lineage: Bacteria > Pseudomonadota > Gammaproteobacteria > Burkholderiales > Burkholderiaceae_F > JAKANT01. The sequence goes on along the minus strand of DATJUX010000024.1, from coordinate 91,609 downwards.
CCGCGATCCAGGGCCGCATCGGCTACCTGCCCGAGAACTGCCCGCTGTGGCCCGACATGACCGTGATCGACTTCCTCGAGTACCAGGCCGGCCTGCATCGGGTCCCGCCCGAACGGCGGCGCCGGGCGGTCGCGACGGCGATCCGCCGCACCGCGTTGAAGGAGAAGGCCGCGGCGGCGATCCACACGCTCTCGCGCGGTTTCCGCCAGCGTGTCGGCGTGGCGCAGGCGATCCTGCACGACCCGGACATCGTGATCCTGGACGAGCCGACCAACGGGCTTGATCCGTCGCAGATCCTGCACATGCGCGAGCTCATCGGCGAACTCGCGCAGCGCGCCACCGTCCTGGTCTCGACGCACATCCTGCAGGAGGTGCAGGCGGTGTGCCAGCGCGTGGTGATCCTGCGCGCGGGCCGCAAGGTGATGGACGCGCGCATGGACGAGCTGCAGCGCGGGGCGCGGCTGATGGTGACCGTCGACGGCGACGAAGGGGCCGTGCGTGCCGCCCTTGCCGCCGTGCCCGGCGTATCGGACGTCGAGTTTGCCGGGGCGGTCGGCCATTGCCGTCGTTTCGGGTTGCAAGCGAGCGAGGCGACGGCGCCTGCGGTGAGCGCCGCGGTGCATAGGGCCGGCTTCGGCCTGCACGCGCTTGCATTCGAGCGCCGCGATCTCGAGACGCTGTTCACCGAGATCGATCGCGCGGCGCCCGCGGTGGTGCACGCCGGGGAGGTGCGCGATGCCGCGTGACACCTTGCAGGAAGCCCTGCGCAACATCCGGATGACGGCGCGCAAGGAACTGGCCGGTTTCTTCGCTTCGCCAGCCGGGTTCCTGTTCGTCGGCGCGTTTCTCGCCGTGACGCTGTTCGTGTTCTTCTGGGTCGACACGTTCTTCGCGCGCGGACTGGCGGACGTGCGGCCGCTGTTCCAGTGGATGCCGCTGCTCCTGATCGTGCTGGTGGCGGCGCTCACCATGCGCGCGTGGGCGGAGGAACGTCGCGCCGGCACGCTGGAACTGCTGCTCACTTCGCCCACCGCCCCGACCGAGCTGGTGCTGGGCAAGTTCTTCGGCGCCATGGGTCTGGTGGCGATCGCGCTCGCGCTGACGCTGCCGCTGCCGATCACCGTGGCGTTGCTCGGGCCGCTCGACTGGGGCCCGGTGATCGGCGGTTACATCGCGGCGCTGGCGCTCGCGGCCGCGTACGTGGCGATCGGCCTGTGGGTTTCGTCGCGCACCGACAACCAGATCGTGAGCCTCATCCTGACGGTTCTGGTGGCGGGCGCGTTCTACCTGGTCGGCACGACGGCCCTGACGAATCTGTTCGGCCACCACACGGGCGAGATCCTGCGCGACCTCGGCGCCGGCGCGCGGTTCGATTCGATCACGCGCGGCGTGCTCGACCTGCGCGACCTCTACTACTACCTCTCGCTCACCGCGACCTTCCTGGTGCTCAACCGGCTGGCGATCGAGCGCCTGCGCTGGGCCGGCAATCCGCCGCAGCCTTCGCACCGGCGCTGGGGATGGGTCGCAGCGCTCCTCGCCGCCAACGCGCTGGCGGCGAATCTCTGGCTCGACCAGCTGCGCGGGGCCCGCATCGACCTTACCGCGGGGCGCATGTACACACTGTCGGATGCGACGCGCACGTACCTGTCGCAGCTGCAGGAGCCGCTACTGATCCGCGGCTACTTCAGCGCCGCCACCCATCCTTTGCTGTCGCCGCTGGTCCCGCAGCTGCGCGACCTGCTGCAGGAATACGCGGTGGCCGGCGGCGACAAGGTGCGGATCGAGTTCGTGGATCCGCACGACGACCCGAAGCTCGAGGAGGAAGCGGCGAGCAAGTACGGCATCCGGCCGGTGCCGTTCCAGACGTCGAGCAAGTACCAGGCCTCGGTGGTCAATTCGTACTTCGACATCGTGGTCAGCTACGGCGACCAGTACCAGACGCTCGGGTTCCGCGATCTCATCGACGTCAAGGTGCGCTCGGAGGGGCAGTTCGATGTCGCGCTGAAGAACCCGGAATACGACATCACGCGCGCGGTGCGCAAGGTGCTGCTGAGCTACCAGGGCGGCGGCAGCGCATTCGCGAACCTGCAGCGTCCGCTGGAGTTCGTCGGCTACATCTCGGCGGAGGGCCTGCCGCACAGCCTCGAGCCTGCGCGCAAGGCGCTCGATGACGCCCTGGCGCAGTTGCACGCGCAGGCCGGCGACAAGCTTCGCGTGAGCTTCAAGGATCCGTCGACGGATGCGGCACTTGCCAAGCAACTGACCGACGAAGGCCTGCAGCCGTTGGTGACCGGCTTGCTCAACCCGCGTCCGTTCTGGTTCTACATGACGCTCTCCGACGGGCGGGAGACCGAACGCGTTCCGCTGCCGCAGACGGCCGACAGCGATGGCTTCAAGCGCACGCTCGAAGCGGCGGTCAAGCGCTTCTCGCCCGGGTTCCTCAAGACCGTCGCGGTGGTCATGCCTGCGGCCGCACCGAACGACATGGGCCGCGGCGCGACGTTCTCGACGTTGCGCGATGCGCTCGGCGATTCGGTGCGTTGGCTCGATGCCGACCTGCGCGATGGCCAGGTGCCCGCGGCCGCCGACATGCTGCTGGTGCTGGCGCCGGATGCGCTGAACCCCAAGCAGGTGTTCGCGATCGACCAGTTCCTCATGCAGGGCGGAACCGTGCTGCTGTCCACCGCGCCGATGGAGGTCGCGGTCGTCGAGGGGATCAGCGCCGTGCCGATCCAGAGCGGGCTCGCGGACTGGCTTGCGGGTGCCGGGGTCAGCCTCGGCAAGGGCTTCGTGATGGACACGAAAAGCGGCGCCCTGCCGATCCCGATCGAACGCCCGATCGGTGCCGGCATGACGGTGCGCGAGGTGCGGCTCGCGCCGTACCCGTACATCGTCGACGTGCGTGGCGCCGGCATCGACGCGAGCAACCCGATCACCGCGAGCCTGGGCCAGATCAGCGTGCCCTGGGCGGCGCCGGTCAACGTCGACGCGGAAAAGAACAAGGCGCGCAAGGTGACGACATTGCTGCAGTCCTCGCGTGACAGCTGGATCTCCGACAGCACCAACCTGCTGCCCGACTACCGCAGGTTCCCGCAGCTCGGTTTCGCGGTGGGCAGCGAGCGCGGCGCCCACCCGCTAGCGGTGATGATCGAAGGTACGTTCGACTCGGCCTTCAAGGGCAAGCAGTCGCCGCTCCTGGAAGCCGCCCAGGATGCGACGGCGCAGGCGAATGCCGAGAAGAAGAAGGACAGCCCGGATCAAGCCGGCGGCAAGGACGCGAAAACACCGTCGGCCTTCGCATCGGTCGGCCGGGTGATCGACCAGTCGCCGGCGTCGGCGCGCCTGATCGTCGTCGGCTCGAACGCGCTCTTCAACGACCAGACCGTGAATCTGGTGAGCCAGGCGCTCGGCACGACCTATCACAAGCCGGCCGAGTTCGCGCTCAATCTTGTCGACTGGTCGCTCGAGGACCAGGGCCTGCTCGGCATCCGCAGCCGCACGCGCTACGCACGAACGCTCGATCCCATGACGCAGAACGAGCAGGCCGCATGGGAATACGCCGACTACGGCCTCGTGCTCCTGGGCCTGATCGTGGTATGGCTGGTGTTGCGGCGCCAGAGGCGCATCGCGATGCGGCGGTACGAACTGCTGCTGCAGGAGGTCTGACCGATGCAACGCTGGATCACCCTTCTCGGCGTCATTCTCGGTGTGCAGGTGTTGCTTGCCGGCGGCCTGATGTTGCGCAGCGATCGCCTCGCGCCCGTGCATAGCGACGCGCCGCTGGTCGCGGCCGACCTGAAAGCGGTCGATCGGCTGACCATCGACGGGCCGGTGGCTGCGGATACTGCCGCGCAGAAAGCGGCCGGCGCCGGCGCGCGGGTCGAACTCGTCAAGCACGACGGCGCCTGGACGATGCCGGCGAACTTCGGTGCGCCGGCGGACGCGAAGAAGATCGACACCCTGCTAAAGCGGCTAGCGGCCGTGCCGCGTGGGCTGCCCATCGCTACGACCAGCGACGCGCTCGCCCGCTTCAAGGTCGGCGAACACGACTACGAGCGGCGCATCGTCGCGAGCCAGGGCGACAAGGTCGTGGCAACGGTGTACCTGAGCAGCGCGCCCGGGGGCCGCAAGGCGAATGCGCGCACCGGCGAGGACCGCGCCGTCTTCAACGTCGACCTGGCCACGTACGACCTGCCCACCGGCGCCGCCGACTGGCTCGACAAGACGCTGCTCCAGCACGACGCGTCGACGCTCGCACGCATCGAGGTCGCCGAGGCAGGCAAGCCGGTGGTCACGCTGCAGCGCGCCGCTCCCGTGGCCGCCAGCAAGGACCCGCAGGCGTCCGACTACGGCTCGGCGGAGAAAAAGGAGCGCACCAGCAGTCCCCCCGCGCCCGTGTGGTCGGCGGAGGGTCTCGCCGCCGGACAGCACCTCGATCAAGGGCGGGCCGATGCGCTCGTGCAGGCGATCGCGAACGTTCGCGTCGACGGCGTGCTGGGCACGCAGGAACAGCCGGACTGGCAGCAGGATCCGCCGCGCCTGCGCGTGACGATCGCCGATGCCGCGAACAAGACGGTGACGTGGACGCTCGTCAAGCCGAAGGCGGGCGATCTGCAGGTCTTGAAAGCGTCCGACCGCCCGTGGTATTTCGAACTGAAGAGCTGGAGCGCGCAGCCGCTGCTCGACGCGGCGGCCACCGACAAGCTCGTGGCGCAGGCGAGCGCACCGGCGCCTGGCGGTGCGTCGATGCAGGCCGCGGGATCGACGAAGCCGGGCGCGCCGACGAAGGCGCACTAAGGCAACGCGCGCTCAGTCGAGCGCAGCGCGCAGGCGTCCGTCCGCGCTGGCAACGCCGCCACGCTTGCCCGGCGCGAGATTCCCGTAGCGCTGCGCGAACACCGCCGGCAACTCACGGGCCGCGTGCGGCGCCAGCCACAGGCGCAGCAGGTGACGCCGCCGCTCCGGCTCCGGCCAGTCGACGAACGCGGTTCGATCGTGCAGCAGCGCGTGGTTGTGCACGAACTGCATGTCGCCGCGCTGCAGCTCCATCGTGAAATTGAGCGACGGGTCGTCGGTCAATGCATCGAAGAGGTCGAGCGCCTCGATCTGCAGCGGGGTGAGGCGCGGTGCGTCCGCGAAGCGCTGGGCAGAGTCGATGTATTGGCGCTGGTAGATCACGGAGAGGTGGCCGGGCGGTCCGCGACCCCGCCCGCTCCCCGACCGTCCGCCGTCCGCGCGAGAAGAGAGCCAGTTGAACACGGGAATCTCGAAGTACGGCCTGGCGCCCGGTGGCACCTCGCCGCGTCGATCGGTCGCGAGCGGCTCGAACAGGCATGCGGCGAGATCGGGCCGGCGGGCGCGCATCTCGTTGTAGAGCGTGGCGGAGGACACGAGCGCCGACGCGCCCCCGGCGCGCGCCGTTTGCAGGCAGAGCAGCCCGACGAGGTCGGCCGAGTCGGTGTGAAAGGTCTGGCGCTCGCGCGTCTGGTAGATGCGCACGTTGGGATCGTGCGACGACAGGCCCAGGTCGCGCACGTGCCCCAGCACGTGGCCTTGCGCGTTCTGCGAGACCGGGTTGCCGAGATGCAGGCCGAGGCCATAGAAGGCGACCGCGCTGCGGCGCCGGCCCCAGAGATCCACGGGCAGGCCGCGCCAGAGGACGAAGCCGCGGCCCTCGAGCAGGTCGTTCAGCGTGCCTTCGACGCGTCGCGCGAGCAAGGGCAGCGGGAATCGCTCCCTGGTCAACGCAACGAGATCGGTGCGCTCGTCCACCCACGGTTCGCTCGCGCAGCGCAGTTCTTCGATCTCGCGTTCGCTCAGCGTTTCGATCCAGTCGGAGCGCGCGGCCATTGCCGGGCCGTACCAGGCGGAAGGATCGTCGATGCGTCCGGGCACACCCGGCGGGAAAGGCGGCGGTAATCGTTCGCTCATGGGGCGGCGTGCCGGCGGAATCGTGTTTCGCGGCCGCCACGTTAACCCGCCGCCCGCGGGTCAGGAAGTGCTGCCGACCGCGCTACGGCCTCTTGCCCAGGAACTCGCCGGTCGTGCGGTAGTGCGCATCGTCGCCGGGGCGGAAGTTGTTGAAGTCGTGCGCGACCTTGCCGGTCTCGACGTTGCGTGCGACCACTTCGAACCAGTTCCCGTTCGCGTTTTCGGCAATCGGGTTGGCCGAATCGTTGAAGTTGCCGTCCGCATCGCGCAGCGGCTGGTCCTTCTCGACCTTGTCCATGTCGACGATCTTGAGCTGTGGGAAGCTCTGCTTGATCACCTCGGCACGAGAGACGTCGTTGGTGCCGCGATAGAACACGATCTCCTTGACGGCCTTGCCGTTGGCCGTCTTGCCGTAGTCGCGGATGTAGTTCTCCGCAATGTGCGGATGCTTGTCATCGCCGCTTCTGAAGTGATAGACGCAGTCGTAGAGGTCGATGCGGTCCGCCTTGAGCAGCTTGCCGCTCGGATCGGCGCGCATGAGGTTCACGAGCGCCATGCCGCCTCCTGAATGGAACGAGACCGTGGTTTCCTTGACGTCCTTCTCGGCCACGTTCACGGCGGCGAGCGCGTCCTGCGTCGTCTTCACCTCGTCCTTCACCTGCGACCAGTCGGCCGGGTAGTGGCTGTCGTTGTGGGGCGAATCGGGCTCCGGCTTCGAGTTGCTGCACTCGGGCAGCACGAACACCGCGTGCTTGTCTTCGCCGAGGATCACGGCGCGGATGCGCGCGTTCTGCCCCGCCTTCGAGCCGAGCGGATCGGCGACCGTGGCATTGTCGCCGTGATAGTGCGTGTGGACGTGGGCGTCCTTGCCGGCTTCCGGCCCGCGGATGACGAGCACCGGGTTGCCGCCGTTTCCGGCGCTGGTGGTGACCACGATCTTCACCTTCGGGTTCTTGGCCAGCAGGTCGCCGTACGAACCCTGCGCGTTTTCGATCGTGTTGGCCAGGCGGTCCTCGCCTTGCCTGCGCAGATCCGCGATCGTCTCGCGCGACGTGGTGGCGATGTCGAAGACCCGCGGTGCGGCGGGCGGGGGCGATGCGACCTTGGGCTGGTCGGCGCCCTTCGTGCCTTGCGAGCCGCCGGCTTTCCGGGTCGTTCCGTTGCCGCCCGAACCGTTCGGGTCGGCGTAGAAGCTCTGTACCTGCGGCGCGGCACCGAAGAGTGCCTTGAACTTGGCGACCGGATCGGCGTTGCCAGCGCCGGCCGCCGCGACCGACGTGTCAGCTGCCGGCGGCTCGGTTCCCGCGGTTGGCGCACCTTCGCCTGCCGGAACCGTGCCCGGAGTCATCGGTCGTTGCGAAACCTGGATCATGGCCTTCTCCCGTGTACACGCGTTGACGAGCCGCCTCCGGTGCCAAGGGCGGCAACCCGTAGAGGGAATATCGGCTTTCAGCTGAGTAGTACGAAACGGGTCAAAGGTTCGGACGCGCTGAATATTCACGCACGAGCGTCATCCGAGCGGTGTTGCCCGCGCACCGGCTCGAGATCCCTTGCCTGGCGGCTCGGGATGACAGCGAGGGACTATCAACGCAAAAGGCGAGACGCCGATTACGCGGATAAGGCAAAGAATGAAATCCACGTCGATCCCCGTAGATCCGCGTCCGGCATTTTCCTGACGCGCGATGCTTCGCCTGACCGCGCACGATGCGTTCGATGAAGCGGTGTGCCCGGTGCTCGTCCCACGCAATCGCACGCAGCGGTTCGTGCCGTGCGGGGTCGAACAGCATGGCGGTTCAGCGCTGGGCGATACCGTTCAGTTCCGCCCAGCCGGTCCAGGCGATTTCGATGCCGATGCACAGGAGCACGAAGGCCATCAGGCGCATCATCACCAGCGTACCGACCTCGCCCAGGCGTGCCATCAGGCGGCCGGCGTTGCGGTAGACGAGGTAGATCACGGCCACCGTCAACGTCGCGCCCAGCAGGGCGACGAAAGCGCCGAGGACGTAGAGAGTCGGCTGGCGCGGCAGGCCCGCGCCGAGCGCGATCGACGCGGCAATCGTCCCGGGCCCGGTCGTGAGCGGGAACGTGATGGGGAAGAAGCTGCGCTTGACGATTTCTGCGTGCGTGAGGTCGCTGCGCTGGGAGCGCCGCACTGCGCTCTTGACGTCGTCCTCGTCGGTTCGATTGAGCATGCGCCAGCCGGAGGTGGCGACCAGCAGGCCGCCGCCGATGCGCACGATCGGAATCGAGATCCCGAACAACTCGAGTACGTAGGTGCCGACCAGCAGCGATCCGACCAGGACGAACCAGCAGTTGAGGGTGACCTGCCATGCGAGCCGGCGCGTCGTCACCGGATCGTCGCCGGCCATCATGGTGAACACCGGCGCCCCGGAGAGCGGATTGATGATCGGCAACAGCGTCACCGGTACCAGCAGCAGCGCTTGCAGGAACTCGCTCGGCGAGGGCATCGGCATGGCGGCGGACGTCGGGCGGAGACAGTGAGAGCGGAGGACGCCCCGGCGCCCCTCAAAGGGTCGGGTCGAGGGTCCGCCTGAACAGGCTGAACAGCCGCTCCCAGTGCCGCTCCGCGGCGGTCTGGTTGTAGACGCCGACGCGCGTCGGGAACACGAATCCGTGCTCGACGCCGGGATACCACTCGATGCGATGCGCGGTGCCGGCTTCCTGCAATGCGCTTTGCAGCTTCTCGATATCGGCGGGGGAGGCCCACTTGTCGGTTTCGGCGCAGGCGAAGTAGCACTCGCAGTGGATGCGCGGCGCCATGCGGTGCGGCGAGTCGGGCGCCTCGGTTGCCATCCTGGCGCCATGGATCGAAGCGATGCAGCGAATGCGGTCGGGGAAATCCGCCGCCGCCCACATCACGAACGGCCCGCTCATGCAGTAGCCGACCGCTCCGATGCACGCGGGCTCCGCGTACGGCTGCGCATCCACGAAACGCAGCATCGCTTCCGTGTCGCAGCGGGTGGTGGCGGCGTCGAGCGTCCGCATCAGCTCGAACATCTCCGCCATCGCCGGCTCGGTGCGCTCCTTCAGCCGGTAGTCGCGCGAGTGCCGGTAGTACAGGTTCGGCAGCACCACGTAGTAACCCACGGCGGCGATACGGCGCGCCATGTCGTGCAGTTCTTCACGCTTGCCCGGTGCGTCCATGTAGAACAGCACCACGGGAAACGGCTCACCTTCCTCCGGATGCACGACGAACGTGTTCATCGCGCCGTCGGCCGTCGGGATGTCGATGTGGTGTTCGATCATGGCGGCTCCTGGCGTCCAGTGTACTGGGCGAGAAGACCGACCTTGCGCCGCGCCCGTGCACACACTTGGTGGCGATCGCATCTTCCCGCGTCGGCCGTTCGTCTGTCCGTCGCCGCGTGCAGGACGGGAGATCAAAGGCTCGAAATCCCCCGGCCTTGGCACTCCCTCGCGTTGCACCGAGTCGATCGTGGGGCCGATACAGTGCTCGTTCAATTTGCACGCAGCGGGAAGGCGGATTCGATGATCTTTGACCGGCGCTAGGACGCGCACCGTGCGACTCGGCGGCGTACTGATGTCTGCAGGCGCGGCGCTGCTGGTGGCGTCGCTGCTGCTGCAGCACGCCCTGCCGGCGCCCGCCGAGCTCCGTCCGGAACTGCGCAACGAGCCGCTGCAGGTGCCGACCCAGGCTGCGCCGTTCGAGACGAAAGTCGGCGCCATCACCTACACGGTCAAGCCGATGGCCGACTACGAGATCTGGGGCTTGGTCGTCAGCCTGCACGACTCCGACACATGGTGGGACTGGATCCACAAGGCGTGGAACGACGAGCTGAACGTGGTCGACCTGTGCGTGGTGTTCGCCGAGAACGTGGCGAGCGGCGGCTACGTCGGCCTCGACTATTCGAGCGGGCAGTTCGTCTGTTACGTCGAGACGCGGTCGAGCGAGAAATGGCGGCGCTTCTCGATGCGTGCACTGTCGAACAATCACCTGCTCGCCGATCGCCCGTCGCTCGTCTCGAGGCTGCGGGGCGTGGAGGTGGGCGACCAGGTGCACATCCGCGGCATGCTGGCCGAGTACTCGCACAACCACGGGTTCGCCTTCAAGCGCGGCACGAGCCTGACGCGCGACGACACCGGCGACGGTGCGTGCGAGACGATCTACGTGTTGGACGCCGAGGTGCTGCGTGCGGGCGGCGGGCCGTGGCGCTGGTCGCGCTGGCCGGCGATCGCGCTGATCGTGGCCGGTTTCATCGTCTGGGCGCGCGCGCCGTTCAAGGTCGCGTGACCGTGTTCCCTGCTCCGCGGGCGGCGGCGCCGGGGCCGGGACAAGCGTCGTTCCGGCCGGCGTTGCCAAATAGGTGGCCCTACACCTATTATCCGGTGGTGGACCCACTCGACCCGGCGCTTGCCTGCACGTGCTTCAAGCTGCGCAACCTCGCGCGCCGCGTCACGACGCTCTACGACGAAGTCCTCGCCAGGTCCGGCATCACGGTCACCCAATACGGCGTGCTGACGGTGCTCACCGCCGCCAGGCGCGCGCGCGAACCGATCGGCGTCACCGAACTCGCCCGCCGGCTGCAGGTGGACCGTACGACGCTCACGCGCGGACTCGATCTCCTGCTCGACGGCGGCCTGATCGCGATCGGTCGCCAGGCCGCCGGCGCCGATGCGCGCGTCAAGACCGTGGCCATCACAGGAGAGGGCGAACGCCGCTGGCGCGCGGCGGCACCGCTGTGGCGCAAGGCGCAGCAGCGCCTGGAAAAACAACTCGGCGCCGCGCTGCATCGCGACCTGCGCAAGCATCTCGATCGGAGTGCCGCCGCAATCGGCGACGAGGCTTCCTGATGGCTGGACCAGAGACCGCCTCGCGGCGTGTTGTCGTGACCGGGCTCGGCGCGGTGGCGCCTGTCGGGCTGTCGGCGGGCGAGTGCTGGTCGGCGGCGCTGCACGCGCGCAGCGGAATCGCGAAGGTCCGGGCGTTCGACCCCACGCCGTTTCCTTCACAGGTCGCGGGCGAGGTGAGGGACTTCGATCCCGGCCGCTACCTGTCGGACAAGGAGGTGCGTCGCGTCGACCGCTTCGTTCAGCTCGGCGTCGCGGCGGCCGTGCAGGCGGTCGAGGATGCCGGCCTCGATGAGCAGGTCGACCAAGCGCGCGTCGGCGTCTACTTCGGCTCCGGCATCGGCGGGCTGGCGACGATCGAAGCCAGCCACCGCACCCTGCTCGAAAACGGCCCGCGCCGCGTCTCGCCGTTCTTCATCCCGGGAACCATCGTCAACATGACGGCGGGCCTGATTTCGATGCGGTTCGGATTCACCGGCCCCAACCTGGCCGTCGCGACGGCGTGCACGACGGGCGCGCACAGCATCGGCGAAGCCGCGGCCTTGATCGCACGCGGCGCCGCCGACGTGATGGTGGCCGGTGGCTCGGAAGCGGCGATCACGCCGCTGGCCTTTGCCGGCTTTTGCGCGGCGCGTGCGATGTCGACCCGCAACGACGATCCGGCCGCGGCGAGTCGCCCCTGGGACCGCGACCGCGACGGTTTCGTGCTCGGTGAAGGCGGTGCGGCACTCGTGCTCGAGAGCCTGGCGAACGCGCAGCGACGCGGAGCACGCATCTACGCCGAGTTGATCGGCTTCGGCATGTCGGCCGACGCCTACCACATGACCCAGCCTCCGGAAGACGGCCGCGGTGCTTTCGCCGCGATGCGGGCCGCGCTCGCGGAGGCGGGCATCGCGCCGGACCGGCTCGACTACATCAATGCCCACGCGACATCGACGCAAGCGGGCGACAGCGCGGAGGCACGCGCGATCGAGCGCCTGCTCGGCGGAGCGGCCAGCTGCGTAGCCGTCAGTTCGACCAAGGGTGTGACGGGTCACCTGCTCGGAGCGGCGGGCGCAATCGAAGCGGTCTTTACCGTGCTTGCGATCCACCAGGGTCGTATCCCGCCGACGGCAAACCTCGCGCATGCCGATCCTGCGTCGGCGTTGGACCTGGTCGCCGGCACCGCACGCGAGCAGCGCCTCGCTTGTGCGATGAGCAATTCGTTCGGCTTCGGCGGCACCAACGCGTCACTGGTGTTCGCGGCGGCGTGAGGGCCGCTCTGCACAGTTGGTCCCGCGGGTTGTCTTGACAGCGCCTCGGCGCACAACATACTGCGGCGCCGGAGCCGCCGCTGCTTTCATCGACCGCCCGAGCAGAGCATGAATCCAACGCTGCATTTCGACGGGCAGGCGCTGCCGGCCGCGGTCTTCCGGGAACGTTGTGCCGCCTCGGCCGCCGCGTTGCTCGAGCTCGGGGTCAGACCGGGCGATGCCGTGGCGCTGATGCTGCACAACGAGCCGCTCCTGCTCGAACTGATGCTGGCGGCACGCTGGATCGGTGCCGACTACTGCACGATCAACTGGCACTTCAAGGCGGGCGAGGTGCAGCACCTGCTCAGCGACAGCAAGGCAGCCGTGCTGGTCGTGCACTCCAATCTCCTGCCCCAGATGCGCGATGGAATCCCCGCGGGCGTGCGCACGTTCGTCGCGCCGCCCCTCGAGGGAACGCGGCGGGCCTTCCGCATGGGTGATGCGGTCGCCGTAGTGACGGGCCGCTTGCAGACGTGGGAATCGTTGCGCGACGAGCAGAAGCGTCCCGCGCCGGCACAGCAGCCGCCGGGCGGCTTGCGCGCGTACACGTCCGGTACGACTGGGCTGCCCAAGGGCGTGTGTCGCCAGAAACCGACGCCGGAGCAGCTGCGGCAGATCGCGCAAACGTGCGCGACCACGCTCGGGATCGAAACGGGCATGCGCGCACTGATGTGCGCACCGATGTACCACTCCGCCCCTGCGAGCTACGTCGTGCAGGCAGCGCAACGGGATGCGGACCTGTGGATCGAGCCGCGCTTCGAGGCGGAGTCGGTCCTGCGGTTGATCGAGGCCGAGCGCATCTCCCACCTTTATATCGTGCCGACGATGATGCGGCGCTTGTTGCAGCTCGCACCGGAGGTGCGCGCGCGCCATGACGTGCGCTCGCTGCGCTTCGCCGCCAGCACCGGTGCACCGTGCGATCCGCAGACCAAGCGGCGCATGATCGAGTGGTGGGGGCCGGTCCTGCACGAGGCGTATGCCGCGAGCGAGCTCGGCTACATCACGCACATCGACAGCCACGAAGCGCTCCGCAAGCCGGGTTCCGCGGGCCGCTCGCTGCCCGAAGCGGCCTTGAAGATCCTGTCCCATGACGGCACCGAACTCGCGACCGGAACGGTCGGCCTCATCTACGCGCGGCACTCCGGCGTGCCCGACTTCACCTACAGCAACAACGACGCCGCGCGGCGTCGCCTGGAGCGGGACGGACTCTGGACTCTGGGCGACATGGGTTATCTCGACGAGGATGGTTACCTCTACCTCGTCGATCGCAGCGTCGACCTGGTCATTTCCGGCGGGGTCAACATCTATCCGGCCGAAATCGAAGCGGTGCTGCTCGCGATGCCGGGCATCGCCGACTGCGCGGTTTTCGGCATCCCCGACGACGACTACGGCGAGTCCCTGCTTGCTGCCGTCCAGGCGGAAGAGGGCGTGACGACCAGCGCGACGGCGGTGCAGGCCTGGCTGCGCGAACGGCTGGCCAACTACAAGGTGCCGCGGACCGTGGTCTTTCACGCACAGTTGCCGCGCGAAGAGACCGGCAAGATCTTCAAGCGAAAACTGCGCGAGCCCTATTGGGCAGGACGGGAGCGGCGCGTATGAGGATCGAACCCGGCATACGATCAGGTTCGCGATCATGCGTCGCCTGTGCGCGCTCTGTTCCTGGCTCGTCCTCGTCGCATCAGAATCGGCTGCGGCAGCGGACGCGCCGGCACCGCCCGCGCAGCCCGATTTTCTGACGTGACCAGTTGTACGCGACGCTGCGCGATCTCAACCAACGCGCCGCCGCTGTGTCCGCGCCGCCCGGCAGCGAGGATCGCAAGCTCGGTGACTTCTGGCGCACGGCGCTCGATGCGCAACCTGCCGAGCGCATGGGCTGCTGCCGCTCGACGTCGACGCGCTGTTCTTGCCGTATGTCGACCGCGACGAGCAGGACAGCGAGACCGTATCGGTCCACGTAGGCGCGCCGCCCGACCGCATTACGATGTCGCCTTGTCCAGTCTCCACCCCGACTCGTGACCCAGCGGTTTCGTGCGGTTGCCGTCGTGGGCGCCGGCGCCGTGGGCAGCTTCTACGGCGCCATGCTCGCGCGCGCGGGCCATCCCGTGACCCTGATCGGGCGGGCCGCGCACGTGCAGGCCATCGAGCGCAATGGCCTGCGCCTCGACATGGCGGGTCGTGTCGAGGCGATTCGTCCGGCGGCGAGCATCGATCTGGCGGCGATGCGCGGCGCGGATCTCGTGCTCTTCTGCGTCAAGTCGACCGACACCGAGGCGGTCGCGCGCGACATGGCAGCCCATCTCGATCCCGATGCGATCGTGCTGAGCCTGCAGAACGGCGTGGAGAACGCGCCGACGATCGCGCGCCACGTGCGACAACTCGTGGTGCCGGCTTGCGTGTACGTCGCGACGGCCATTTCCGAGCCCGGCACGGTCAAGCACTTCGGGCGCGGCGACCTGGTGATCGGTGCCCTGGACGCACGGGCCGGCACGAAAGCAGACGTGGCTGCCATCCTGCGGGACATCGCGCGCTTCTTCGCCACCGCGGGCGTCGCGGTCACGGTCTCCGCCGACGTGATGGCCGAACTGTGGTCGAAGCTGATGGTCAACTGCGCCTACAACGCGATCTCGGCGCTCGCGCAGGCAAGCTATGGGCAACTCGCCGCCATCCCCGAGGTATGCGCGATCCAGCAGGCGGTGGTGCGCGAGGTGGTTGCGCTTTCGGCAGCCGAAGGGGTGCCGTTGAAACTCGAGGCCTCGATGCTGGCGATGGAGCGCATCGCAGCGGCGATGCCGGCGCAGCTTTCGTCGACCGCCCAGGACGTGGCCCGCCGCAAGCCGACCGAGAGCGATCACTTGAACGGCTTCGTGGCGCGCCGCGGGCGCGAGCTCGGCGTGCCCACTCCGGTGAACGAGACGCTGCATGCGCTCGTCAAGCTGGTCGAAGCCGGTTATGCAGAACGATAGGGACGCGGAGGTCCCGGCCGAATTCGCCCAGGCGCTGCGTGAACTCGGTCTCGCCGGCGCGGGGCCGCTCGCGGGCAGGCCGCTCGCCGGCGGCGTGTCCTCGGACATCTGGCGCATCGATACGGATCGCGGCCCGGTCTGTGCCAAACGCGCGCTGTCGAAGCTGCGCGTGGCGGCCGATTGGCGTGCGCCGATCGAACGCAATCTGTACGAGGCGCGCTGGATGCAGGTCGCCGACGCGGCGCAGCCCGGGTGCACGCCGCGGGTGTTGGGCCAGCACCCGGGGCTGGGTGTGCTGGTGATGAGCTATCTGCCTCCGTCCGCGTACCGCCTCTGGAAGACGACGTTGCGCGACGGCGAGGTCGATCTCGGCGTTGCGCGCACGGTCGGCACCGTGCTCGCGCGCATCCACGGCTACTCGGCGGCTCGGCCCGAACTGGCGCAGCGATTCGCCACCGACTCGATCTTCTTCGACATCCGCCTCGAGCCGTACCTGCTCGCGACGGCAAGACGCCACCCGGACCTCGCTCCGGCTTTGCAACGGCTCGTCGACGTGACGCGCGCCCGCACCGTAGCGCTCGTGCACGGCGATGTCAGCCCGAAGAACATCCTGGTCGGGCCACACGGGCCGGTGCTGCTCGACGCCGAGTGCGCGTGGTGGGGCGACCCGGCGTTCGACATCGCCTTCTGCCTCAACCATCTGCTGCTCAAGTGCCTGTGGAACGCAGCGGCCTCGCAAGCGTTCCTGGATGCGTTCGAGGCCCTGGCAGGAACCTATCTCGCGGCCGCGGCGTGGGAGTCGCGCCTCGAGCTCGAGCGGCGCGCGGCCGCGCTCCTGCCGGGTCTTTTCCTGGCGCGCGTCGACGGCAAGTCGCCGGTCGAGTACGTCACCGACGAAGCGCAGCGCAATCGGGTACGCCGCGTCGCGGCCGCATTGCTCCGGGACCCGCCCGCACGATTGCAGTCGGTGCGCGACGCGTGGCGGGACGAGATCGCGTCGAGCTGAGCCAGCAAAGCCCCCGGGTGAAGCGCTCTCCCATCATGGAGTGCTACGGAACGGTTCGACGCCGGTCACGCAAGCTCTCAGAAGCACTCCTTGCCGGGAATCTGCATGCGGCAACTCCACATGAAGATCTGCACCCCGTTCTTCATCGAGCGTCGATACGTGGCCGTTGCCTCGCTGGCGATCGCGTCGGGGAGCGGAACCCCCACGCTCGCCCCGCTGGAGTTCGTGTAGAAGTTCAGAAAGCAGGTTCGTTCGGGTTCGCACAGGCTCGCGATCGCACGCTCGTAGGCGGCCTGGTCGCCCGCCTGCTCGACCGGCACGACGACGAAATGCACGAGGCCCTGCTGCCCGGCGACCGTCCACGCATCGGTGCCCGCGGGCGACGCGGCGCCGGGCCAAAGCGACACCAGCAGGCCGAGAAGGAGCATGCCGGCGACGCGGCCGAACCACGTGCCGTGCAACGACGCCGTGGCGCATTCGAAGAGATTCATCCCGCGATCCGCGCCGGCGCTCACCTCAGAGCAGTCTCCACTTGAGAACGACGGCGGCGAGCGCCGGGGCGCCGAACAGGAGCAGGAGGATGGGGACTTCCTCGGCCGCTGAATAACCGGCCCGGTTCACCCCGACCCACATGTTCGCAGCGGTCACCAGAAACCAGGCGAGGACGAACGCGATCGTGGCCCATGTCGTGGCGGAAGGGTAGTGCTGGGCGAAGAGCCGCGCCAGCACGAGAAAGGCGGCGAGAAGCAGGAAGCCGGCGAGCAGGAAGAGAGCGGTGCGCATGGGTTTCTTGGGCGTCGTATTCGGTCTAAACGCGGCAGCGTAACCGGCGGCGATCAGCACCCGGCCGTGCACTTCCCGGCCGCGTTGAACTCCATCGTCTTGCCGGAGAGCGGGACGTGGACCGGTACCTTGGCCGCCTTGATGAACGTCTCGGTCTTGCTGCCCGGGCGCACCTTGCCGCCCACGGTGCCGACTTCGTTGGCGTGCGAGGCGATCACCGAGGCGGGCTTGACGAGTTCGTTGATGACGTAGGCCGCCTCGACCGGACCCGTCGTGAAGCCGTCGCCGATGTTCATGACGGCGAGTTTCGCGTGGTAGTGGTTGCGCACCACGAACTCCTGGTCGGCGGTGATGCCGGTGTCGCCCGACAGATAGGCGACGAGGCCGTTGCTGAAGCGGAGGACATAGCCGGTCGCCAGGCCGACGTCGCCGGCGATGCCGGCCTCCTTCATCGCCTTGCCGAGCTCGCCGCCGATGAAGTCGGGATCCAGGCCGTTGCTGTGCATCGCGGTGACGGTGGCGATCCGCACGCCGCCGATCGTCACGCTGGCGCCGAAGCGGGCCAGGATCGAGTTGGCCGGGTCGCCGCCGTTCGCCTTGAGCTTCGCGGCGAAGAAGGGGGGCATCTCGCTGCCGGTCACGATCTTCGCGTTCTTGGCGAGCGCGATGTTCACCGCGTTGGAGTTGGGGATGTCGGACACCGACACGTCCGGCCTGTCGCAAGTTCCCGCATTCGGCGCGGCGTTGTGGGCGTTGCCCACGTGGTCGCCATGCATGTGGCTCACCAGGATGATGTCGATCTTGCCCAGCCGCGGATCCTCCGCGCCGGCGACGGTGCGGCCCGGGTCATAGAGGATGCGCGTGCCGTTCGGATCCTCGAACACCAGCGCCCGATCCTGCGGGCAGAACTCGCCGTCGATCCCGCCCAGCGGCGTCACCTTGACGGTTTGCGCAACGACGGGCAAGGCAAGCGCGGCGCCGAGCGCCAGGACCGTCGTGCGGATCGATCGACACATGGGTCACCTCCCTGCTTCCAGGCTAGCCGATCTTCGCTGCGGCGACCTGTCGCGGAACTTGAATATGCGGCATTCCGTGAAGGCCGGTCGCACCGCGATCGACTGTGCCGGACACCGACGCCGCGATCACGCCGCCTGCGCGCCGGGCGCGCGGCGCCGGCGGACGATGGCGAGCGTCATGATCACGACGACCGCGACATTCGCGGCCAGAACGCCAAGGACGAACCAGGAGGGCCTGCGGACGAGGTGTACGACCTCGATCGGGACATAGAGGCCGCCGCTGAGCGCGGCCAGCCACTCGGCCCAGGCGCGTTCCCAGAACAGGCCGTAGGCCTCGATGAGCCGGACCACCGCGTAGGCAGCGGCACCCGCAGCCAGCCAGAGAAGGTGGGTCTGCTGCACATGCGCGGCGGCGTCCAGGAAGATATGCGGAAACCGTGAGGCCGGGTTGAGGTGCGTGTGCGCAATGAGGCGGGCCGCGATGTGGTCCAGGTCCTTGTGCACGAGCGATAGCAAGCCGGTCGCTCCGACCAGGACGACTGCGCCCTTCAATGCCTCGATGAAGGCGACCGCGCGGATGGCGCGCCGTTGGAGGGCGGGCGAAGCGCCTCGAGCCGGAGGAGTCGTCGGCGGCACGAAAGATAGTGGTCGAGCGACGCGATGTGCGCGCCCGAGGCAGGAGCTTACGAACGGGGCGCCAATACGTCCACCGGACCGGCGGTGCGCTCGACCCAGCACCATCAAGGCGATCGCCCAGCGCTGGAAGTTGATCGTCAACCGCGTCACCTCGTCGCGCAGCGCGCGTCCGATGATGGAGTTGCACGACCACAGCAGGGTGGTCAGCGTGAGGGCCGCGTAGGTTGGATCCAACGAAACACCCGTGGCCGGCCGGCGGCGCTTTGCATGATGGGCTCCCGGCCCACGCGCAAATCGCTGGCCTTCCCTCGACAAATCGCAATCCCGCGGACGACGCCAACAGCATGCGAATATTCCCTCATTGCTCCACCGCGCCCGGTGAACCATGAATTCGCGCAGCATCCGATCCATCCATGCGCGCCGCGTATGGGACAGCCGCGGGCGGCCGACGGTCGAGGCCGAGGTCACGTTGCAGGATGGCGCGGTCGGTCGCGCGAGCGTGCCGGCCGGCGCCTCGAAGGGAGCCCGCGAGGCGGTCGAACTGCGCGACGGCGCAGCCGGCGTGTCGGCGCTCTTCGGCGGCCTCGACGTGCTGCGTGCCGTCGAGAATGTCAATGGCGAGATCGCGAGCGAGCTCCTTGGTATGGAAGCCGACGACCAGGCCGCACTCGACGCACGTCTGGTCGCTCTCGACGGCACGCCGGCCAAGGCCCGCCTCGGCGCCAACGCGACCCTTGCAGTGTCGATGGCCGCGGCGCATGCGGCCGCGCGATCGCTGGGCATCGCGCTGTACGAATACCTCGGTGGTGACGCTGCGGTGGTGCTGCCGATGCCGCAGATCCAGATCTTCGGCGGGGGCGCGCACGCCGGCCGCCGCGTCGACATCCAGGACTTCATGATCGTCTGCCCCGCGGCATCGAGTTTTCGCGAAGCGCTGGAATGGACGGCCGAGGTCTATCGCAGCGCGGGCGAACTGATGCGGGCGCGCGGCGCCGACCACGGCGTGGCCGACGAAGGCGGGTGGTGGCCGGACTTCGGCGCCAACGAAGAAGCGCTCGCAACGCTGGTGCAGGCGATCGAGCGGGCGGGCTTCACGCCGGGCGTGCAGATCGCGCTTGCGCTCGACGTCGCCGCCTCGGACTTCGGCCGCTCCGGCCGCTACACGCTCGGACTCGAGGCGCGCACGCTGGACTCGGACGGCATGATCGAAATGCTGCTGCGCTGGATCGACCGGTTCCCCATCGTCTCGATCGAGGACCCCCTCGCGGAGGACGATCCCGAAGGATTCGCGCGCTTCACGCGTGCCGCCGGGCAGCGGCTGCAGATCGTCGGCGACGACTTCCTGGTGTCGCACGCGCCGCTCGTGCGGCAGGCCGCCGCCATCGGCGCGGCCAACGCGGTGCTCCTCAAGCCGAACCAGCGCGGCACGCTCACCGAGACGCTGCAGGCGTGGCGCGCGGCGCAGGCCGCCGGTTATGCCGGAATCGTCTCGGCGCGTTCGGGCGAGACCGAGGACACGACGATCGTGCACCTCGCCATCGGCTGGGCGACGGGACAGCTCAAGGTCGGTTCGTTTGCGCGCGGCGAACGCATGGCCAAGTGGAACGAGGCATTGCGCATCGAAGAGCGCCTCGGGGGGCGCGCGCGTTTTGCCGGCGCCGGCGTGTTCGGGCGGACGCGCGGATAGAAGGGCGCTGGACGCCCGGCGCCTACTTCTTGCGGCCGCGCTCGGCGACCTCGTCCCAGGCGGTTTGCGGCACCGGATACAGGACGGTCTCGAAGTAGTCCTTCAATGCGGCAAGTTCCTCCGCGACCTCGTCCGGCAGGCCGCGCCGGGTGCCGCGCTTGTCGATCAGGATGTCGTCGAGATAGGCGCGGCCGCGGTCGCGATCGATCCAGCGCCGCGCGAGGGCATTGGCGATGCGGGGAAAACGCGCCGGCAGTTCCTCGGGCCGGATTTCCTCGGGCAGCCCCGCCAGCCATTCAATCGTCTCCGTCGCCAGCGCTTCGGCGTCGCGCTGTTCACGCCGCGATGCCGCGTTGTCGTCGAGCTGGTCGAGTGCTTGTCCCACGAGCGCCTCCTGGGGCTACGCCACCAGTACGTTCTTCGGCGCGCTCGCGCAGATCTTTAGCGCGTGCCGGGGCCGCCCGGCGGCCGATCAAGGCGGATGGGCGCCGGTCGTGCCCTGGGTCGTCGCGGAGGAGCCGGCCTTCGAGTGCGTCAGCCGCTCGTGGGCTTTGTCGTACAGCAGCACGAGCACGGCCACGATGACGAATGCGACGCGCACCGCCAGGTCCAGCTTCTGGCGCCGGCTCCTGCAACGGACCCGTGCTTCGGTCGGGGAGGCTGGGTGCGATTCGACTCCGGGCATGGTGTATAGGGCGACGCGGTGTGCTTCAGCGCACAGGATGCACCTCGAAGGGGTGCTACGGCGGCCGCCACCAGGTCTCGACGCTTACGACTTGCTGACGCGACCGCCGGCCCGGTGCGCGGCGGGGTCGCGAAGGAGCGAACCGGACGTGGTCCTGGTTCAGGAAGGTCGTGGTGGCAGTCCCACGGCGCCGCTCAGAACGAATAGCCGACCGAGAGCACCCAGGTTTGAGGTTTGAAGTCGATCGTCGTCTTGCGTACCACGCCGGACGTGTTCGCCTCCAGGTCGCTCTTGACCTTCGCCATGGAGAACGAAGCGTCCAGGGACCAGTTCTGCGGCAGCCGGTAGAAGACACCGATGGTACCGGCCGGTCCCCAGGAGTCGGAAAGCGAGAGCTGCGTCGGGCCGCCCGCCGCGGCGTTTCCGGCGTCCGTCGACGTGCGGTCGTAGAAATGGGTGTAGTTGATGCCGATGCCGACGTACGGACGCAGGGGCGACGACTCGTCGAGGAACTTGTAGTTCAGCAGAACCGTCGGCGAAAACCACTTCGTGGTGGCGATCACTTGGCCGTCATACGGGACCGATCCGACTGTCGGTGGACCTTTGGCGACGGTCTCGGTCTTGGGTGGCCACCCGGCAGCCAACTCGAGATCCAGGCTGGACGATAGACGGCGAATGTAGGCGAGGTAAAGCGTGTTGACGTTCTTCACGTCGAGGTTCAGCCCCGACGGCGTGAACGGACCGGAGAGGTCGTCGGCGTGCACGTGGTACTGGATGATGTAGATCCCGGCACGGACCGTGTTGTCTTGCGCGGCGACCGGTGCGGAGCAGGCCACGCATGCGGACGCGACGATGAGGGAAGCAAGGGTCGGTTTCATAGTGGGGGCTACGGTAGGAATTGGCCGAAAAAGCCGCGCGCTGCAGCGGTGCAGAAGGGCGGTACGAGCGTGCCGTGGTATTCCTCGACCACTGCGGTCTGGCCACCCGCAGCGGCAACGGCCGCTTTAGCCTGCGCGAATCCGGCCTTCGCTGCGGCGAACGGGTCGGTTGGTCCGGTCACCGCCGAGTCGACGTCGAGCACGGTCACCGCACCCGGCGGCAGCCCGGCCCAGAACGCCTGCATGGTCTGGGCGTTCACGCTGAAGAACACGGTCGGGTCGGCGTTGCCGCCACACAAGAGCATCGGCGCGGTCGGAAACCACGCGCTGTTGCGCAGGTCGTTGGTCTTGAAGTCCTTGCGCAGTCCGTACTGGGGCGCGACAGCGACCGGCACGCCCGGCTGCGGTGTCGGCACCGCGCCGTCGGGACTGGCGAGCGCGTCCAGTGCCCACGCGACGCGCACGCTGTTCAGGACCAGGTTGCTGGCGCCGAACCCGGTGGCGAACAAGGGATTGCTCGGCACGGCCAGCGCTGCGTCGAGGGTGGCGTTGCCGGTGACAGGCGTAGTGCTGCTGAACAGCGCCGTCTGCGGCAGCTTGTTCTCCACGAACAGCTGGTCGAGCGGCGTCGTGCTCGGCAGCAGCGTGTCGATGCCGGTGGCGTACGTGGCCTCGTAGACATCGGTGGTCGCGTTGTAGACGTTGCCGTATGCCTTCTGGAAGCTGGTCGTGATCAACGGCGTGAACACCGTCGCTCCGATGTTCACCGAGCCGAAGAAAATCGCGTCGCCCATCGCCTCCATCGCATACGGGCCGGACATGGGGGCCGACGCGGTGACCGTGATCGGCGTCGTCAACCCCTGCATCGCCCGCACGGTGGCCATCGCGACGTGCCCGCCTTGCGAATAACCGGTCACGAACAGCTTGCCGCTGTCGCTGGTGCCGGAAGCGAAGACATTGCCGATCGCCTTGCGGGCCGCGGTCAGCGCGTCGATCATCTCCTTCGACTGCTGGTCGGCGTTCAGGTAGGGGTGATACGGCAGCGGCGAACTGTCGTAACCCGCGTAGTTCGGCGCGACCACGATGTAGCCCTGCGCGGCGAACATCGCCGCGACGAGCGCGGCTTCGCCGTTGGCAGCATTGGTGGTGTCGGCGATCGCCGCCAAGTTGTACGTGCGGTCGGTGGTGGTTCCATGCGCGTACAGAACGATCGGCCGCTTTCCGGTGCATGACGCGGCGCCCGTCGGCACCATCAACACGCCGGATGCGGTGGTCGATTCTCCGGCGCCGCCGACGGTTCCGTACTGGATGTAGTGGACGTCGACGCCGCAGGTTGGCATCCCCGCAACCAGAAGCAACTGTTGCCCCGCAGGTGTCGACTGCAGCTGGGCAGTCAGGTCCGCCGCGGTCAGCGACGCCGCTCGGAACGGCGGATTCTGGATCAGTGAGCCGCGCGCGCCGCTGTCGTCTACGGCGGCGCCCGAACTGCCGTTGCCTGAGCACGCCGCCAGAACACAGGCAGCGAGCGCAGCAATGCCCAAACGCCTCACAACCTCAAACATGGTCTCTCCCTATGGCGCGGCGCAGCAGTCGAAGATTCGCACCCATCCGGACGCGAGGCGACTCGACGATCACTTCCAACCCGCCCTTGTTATTTCTAGGCCGGCAGATTAGTCCTCCATCATTGGCGCAGTGTTGCGCAAGCGCAAATGCGAAGTCGCAACGTGCGGGAATCCCGGCAGCTCGGAACGGCGACCCATGGTGATCTCGAAGCGATTCCCGGAAGTGGTTGCGACCGATTCGCCCCAGGCGCGCATCGGGCGCGGAGACCTCGGCGGCGAGCGCTACGATGGGCCGGCTTTGCATCGATCGTCGCGATAACAGCGAGCGCCGCGATCCACGGCGACGTAAACGTGCGTGACTTGCCGGCCGACTGATGTGTACGCGGGCGGTCTTGATCGGCAATTGCAGCGCGGCCCCTTCGAGGTTGATCGAGCGCGAGGACCCGACGCTGGCGGTGCGGACTATTCACGCCCGGCGGCCATCTTAAGCGCGAGACAGCCGCCGTAACGGCCTTGTAACGCCGGCCTTCCTAGCCTGATCGCATCGGACGCGTTTCCACGTGCGCCAACGGGCGCATCGGGCGCAGACCGATGAAAAGGGAGGATCGATCATGTCGAGCATTGCATCGTGCGTCGGCGACCTGGCCCGGCGGGTTGTCGTTACATCGGGGCGCGTACCCGGCTGGGTCGCGCTGGTCGTGTCGGTGGCGCTCGGGGGAGTGATCCTGTCGAGCTGCGGTGGTGGTGGCGGGAGCAGCGGCGGCGGCGGCGGTAGCAATTGCACCGTAACGGGCGTCTCCGCGACCGCCAACCCGACTTCGGTCGCCCTCAACGCGGCCTCGACGGTGAGTGCGACGGTCACCGCGAGCAGCAGTTGCTCGGACGCGGTGACCTGGAGTGCGTTGCCCGCCGGGGGCACGCTGACCGTGAGCGGCGGTACCGCGACCTTCACGTCCGGCACGGCCGGGACCTACACCATCACCGCAACCAGCAGCGACGACGCGAGCAAGGCGGGTTCGGCAAGCGTCGTCGTGATGCCGGCGGTGGCGGCGTGCGGGACGCCGAACGGGACAGTCGTCACACACGCCTCGAACATCAGTGCCGACGAGACTTGGGCTGGAGGCGGGGTGACGCACCAGGTCCAGAACAGCATCGAAATCACCGGTGCTGCCGTCGTCACGGTCCAGCCATGTGCGATCGTCGCCATGGGTCCCGGCGCAACCATCACCGTGATCGGTACCGCGAAGCTGCTTGCGGCGGGAACGAGCTCCACGAGCTTCGTCGTGTTCGAACGCGCCGATGTCAACCAGGCGTGGGGCATCCTGCGCGGGGCGAGCGACACGTCGATGATCGAACTGCACTGGACCGTGTTGCAGGGCGCCGGGGCGTTCGGCGGCGAGTACAACAATCCCGCCATCGCCGCGGTCGGGCCAGGCTACTTCGTGCCTCCGGCGGCCGTGGTCAAGGTCGACAACGTATTCATCCAGTCGCCGCAGGGCACCGGCGTGTACTTGGATGCCAACGCGGCGTTCACCGCCGACTCGCAGGCCCTGACGATTTCCGGCGCCACGACCTACCCGGTGTTGGTGGACATGATGGCGCTCGGCAGCATTCCGAGCGGCAGCTATACCGGCAACGCCATCGACGAGATCAATATCGTCGGCCCGAGTGCGAATGTCTTCGGTGACCTGACGATCCACGACCGCGGCGTGCCGGTGCGCATCCAGACCGGCGGCTTGAGCGTGGCGCCGAGTGGAAACTCGACCACGCCGGTGACCCTCACCGTGGAACCCGGCGTGACCGTCAAGTTCCCGAAGGCGAATGCGACAACTCCGGGTGCGCGCGTGATCTTCGGCACCAACGGCAGCGTATCGAACAACCTGGTTGGCGTGCTCAACGCGGTGGGCACGGCGGACAAGCCGATCGTGTTCACGTCGGGCGAGGCAAACCCCGCTCCCGGCGACTGGGTCGGGCTGTGGCTGGACACAGCCACGGGCTCGAAGCTCGAAAACGTCGAGATCAGCTACGCGGGCGCGCCCAGCGGAATCGTCTCGGCCAACTGCCGCCCGCTCAACACGCCAGACAACGCAGCGCTCATCATCGGCGACTTCGAAGCCCAGTACGTTCCGCCGTCGGATCTGATCACCAACAGCGTGGTCTCGAACAGCGCGGGCTTCGGCATCGACGCGGTGTGGCGCGCCTCGACGTACAACGGCCCGGACCTGACCTCGGGCAACACGTTCCTGAGCAACGCGATGTGCGCGCAGACGTTCAACGGCCCGACGACGGGGGTGTGTCCCGCCAACGGTTGCACGGCGAACTAGCTGCCGGGCACGCCCGCCTCGCGAGTCCTCCCTCTCCCCGCCGCCTGCGCGAGGGGAGAGGGGCTCGATCCGCCGGACTGCTTGGCACCGGCCAGATACGCAGCGAGATCGTCGAGATCCTTCGGCGTCAGCACACCGCGATACTGCGCTTTCGCGTTGACCGCCCCGAGGACGGCGCCATCGATGGCCGACTGCAGCATGCGCCGCACCGAGGCGACGTCGCTGGGCTTGCCGCCGCGATTGGTGATCATCTCGCGCAGTGCAGCCTGGTTGGCATGACAGTTGGCGCAGTTGCCCACGGCCTTGCCGGTCACTCCGCGCGTGTTCTCGAAAAGCTGCCGGCCGCGCGCGGCATCGCCGGCATATGCGGCGCTGGAGAACAGCACGGCGAGGACTGTCAGAGCGGGTAGTGCGACAAGTGCAGAGGTCTTCATGCGCGTTATCTCAACCAAGGAGGCCTGGCGCCAAGCATAGGGATCTTGTCATGCCGAAGTGAAATGACAGACGCACATTCGAGCTTCTGCCCCGATGCGTGCTCGGCTAGGATCGGCGCCATCGCGGCCGCTCCGGGCCTGCGCATGGGGAAGCGAAATGTCGGATGCGGATCTGGCGAAACTCAACCGCCTGGCCACGGTCGCGAAGCCTAACAGCGCGCTCAAGATGATCCTGAACGAGGCCATCGATGCGGCCAGGAAGGTGGGCGTCTGGGCCAACGTCACGACCAGCGGTTCGGCGGTCGCCCGTTACGACCCGAAGACCGGCAACGCCCGCTCGTACGACGTGCGCTACCAGTTCGGCGATGCGGGCAACCTCGTGCACGAACTGACGCACGTCGCCGTCAACGAATCGTTCAAGCAGGACTTCGTCAACTATCGCAACCCGTCGGCGGCGCCGCCCGCGTCCGAATATGACGGCGAGGGACGGCGCAAGAACGAGCAGCTGCGCCAGGCGAAGTGGATGAACGACGGATCGAATCAGCAGATGCTCGCCGACCTCACCAGCTTGCTGGGACTCGCCACGGGCGCGGGGCTGCCGCCGTTGCAGGCGAACAAGGTCACCGAGAAACTGCGCTACGGGATGATGAATCCGCACACCGAGCACGACACCGTGATCAACCAGATTCTGATCTGGATGTTCGAGTGGGGCTACCCGGCGCTGGTCGCACCGGGTTCGCGTGCGCCGGTGGCGAACAACTTCTACAACGCGCTCGAGAAGTCGGTGCTCGCCGCGTATCAGCGTCGCAACCCCTGAGCACGAACGATCTTCAGGCCTGGTGCGTGCTCAACCGGCCCCGCACGGAGAATCTCCCGCCACCTTCCGGCGTGACGATCACCATCTCCGCCGGCTCCGGCGCTACGCCGGTCACCGCGACGATGGTCGACCCGTGCGAAACCAGCACGAGGTTGCCGCGCGCGCGAAAGTCGGCCAGCAGTTTGCGCAGCTCCGCCAACTGTTCCCGGCTTTCCGGTCGGCCGAACAGGTTCGCGAGCGCGGGCGAGGTCTCGGGCGTGCCGTTGAACGCGAGCCGCGCTGTCTCGATGCAGCGGCACCAGGGGCTCGACAACACGCGCTCGACCGGGACCCGGTGCGCGCGCAAGGCTTCGCCGAGCCTGGCAGCTTGCGCGCGTCCTTGGTCGGTGAGATTGCGCTGGGTCCTGCAGTCGCCGAGCTTGAAACCGGGCGGATCACCGACGCCAGGCGTCGTCATCGCGTGGCGCAGGAGGATCACGAGTCCGCCTTGCTGCAGTGCATCCCACAAGCCGTCATCGGCGACTGCATGACTGGCGGTGCAGGTCGTCAGCAGGACGGCCGACAGCCCGCCCCCCAAGAGGCGGCGGCGCACGACGACGACGGGGTCGGGCACGGTCATTCCTGTGCATCTTGGCCGAAGGATCCGGCGCCGGCCAGCAGACGCTATCCCTCCATCCCGCTTTTCTATTAATAAATCAGCTTGATTTATTAAACGACGCACAGCAGAATCCGCCCGTCGAATTTCGACAGGGCCGCGAGGACCGGCCTGGCAAACCACCCCACGAGGAGACCATCCATGCATCGCAACCTGGCGGCGCCTGCCGCCGCTGTCGCCGCTTTGACTCTGTGTATCGGAAGTGCTTTCGCCGCCGGCGAACCCGTGATCGGCCTGATCACGAAGACCGAGACCAACCCTTTCTTCGTCAAGATGAAGGAGGGCGCGACGGCCGAGGCCAAGGCCAAGGGCGCCAAGCTGCTGTCCGGCGCCGGCAAGGCCGACGGCGACAACGCCGGCCAGGTCACGGCGATGGAAAACATGATTGCCGCGGGCGCCAAGACGATCCTCATCACGCCGAGCGACTCGAAGGCGATCATCCCGGCGATCAAGAAGGCGCAGGAAAAGGGCGTGATGGTGATCGCCCTCGACAGCCCGACCGACCCGGCCGATGCGACCGATGCGCTCTTCGCCACCGACAACTACAAGGCCGGCGTGCTGATCGGCGAGTACGCGAAGGTGGCGCTGGCCGGCAAGCCGGCGAAGATCGTCACGCTCGACCTGTTCCCGGGCCACCCGGTCGGTGCGCAGCGGCACAACGGCTTCCTGCAGGGGTTCGGGCTGCCAAGCAACGACGCGAAGAACAATGAACTCGCCAAGCCGGCGGAAGTGGTCTGCAGCGCCGACAGCTTCGGCGATCGCGCCAAGGGCCAGACGGCGATGGAGAACTGCCTGCAGAAGGCACCGGACGTCAACCTCGTCTACACCATCAACGAGCCCGCGGCGGCCGGCGCCTACAACGCGCTCAAGAAGGCGGGCAAGGAGAAGAACGTCATCATCGTGTCGGTCGACGGCGGGTGCGAAGGCGTGGAGAACGTCGGCAAGGGCGTCATCGCCGCGACGTCGCAGCAGTACCCTCTGAAGATGGCGTCGATGGGCGTTGCCGCCGGCGTCGACTATGCGAAGACCGGCAAGAAGGTCAGCGGCTACACCGATACCGGCGTGACCCTGATCGCGGCCAAGCCCGTCCCCGGCGTGCAAAGCGTGGACGTCAAGACCGGCCTCTCGATGTGCTGGGGCAAGAAGTAACGTCCTCCGCCAGCACCTGATCTTCGAGCAGACCGGGGCGCAATGCCCCGGTCTTGGTCAGCCGCATCGCGTCCACCACGGGAGCGCCATGGAAAAGCTCAAGGACAAGTTGCCACCGATAAGCCAGCTCGGACCTTTCATCGCACTGGTCATCGCCTGCATATTCTTCGCGGTGACGACGGATCGCTTCTTCAGCGCCGAGAACCTGTCGCTGATCCTGCAGCAGGTCATGGTCGTCGGCGTGCTGGCGATCGGGCAGACGCTCATCATCCTCACCGCCGGCATCGATCTGTCGTGCGGCATGCTGATGGCGCTCGGCAGCATCGTCATGACGAAGTTCGCGGCCGACCTGGGCATGCCGACCGTGCTGGCAGTGTTGTGCGGCATCGGCGTCACGGTGCTGTTCGGCTTCATCAACGGCTGGCTCGTCACGACGATCCGCCTGCCGCCGTTCATCGTCACCCTGGGCACCTTCAACGTCGCGTTCGCGATCACGCAGCTGTACTCGCAGGCGCAGACCGTGACCGAGGTTCCCGACGCCATGGTCTGGCTCGGCAACACGTTCAAGCTTGGAGGCGGCGCCGTGTCCTACGGCGTGGTGCTGATGATCGTGCTGTACGTGCTGGTCTGGCTATGGCTGCGCGAGACGGGTGCCGGGCGCCACGTTTACGCCGTCGGCAACAATCCGGAAGCGACGCGCCTGGTCGGCATCCCCACCGAGCGCGTGCTGCTCGGGGTCTACGTGCTCGCCGGTCTCTTCTACGGCATCGCGGCGCTCCTGGCTGTGGCACGCACCGGCGTCGGCGATCCGAACGCCGGCCAGACCGAGAATCTCGACACCATCACCGCGGTCGTGCTCGGCGGCACGAGTCTCTTCGGCGGCCGCGGCGTGATCCTCGGTTCGCTTGCGGGTGCCGTGGTGGTCGGCGTCCTGCGCAACGGCCTGACGCTGATGGGCGTCTCGTCCGTCTACCAGGTGCTCGTCACGGGCATCCTGGTCATCCTCGCGGTAAGCGTCGACCAACTCTCGCGCAAGTCCGTGCGCTGAACTGGAGCCGTCATGTCGACAGTTCCTCTTGTAATGGAAGCCAAGGGCCTGGTGAAGCGGTTCGGCCAGGTGACCGCGCTGGACGGCGCCGACTTCGAGCTGCGCCCGGCCGAGATCCTTGCGGTGATCGGCGACAACGGCGCGGGCAAGTCGTCGCTGATCAAGTGCCTGTCGGGGGCATCGATTCCGAACGAAGGAAAAATCTGGCTCGACGGCAAGGAGATCCACTTCAAGAATCCGATGGACGCGCGCCGCGCGGGCATCGAGACCGTTTATCAGGATCTCGCCGTCGCGCCCGCCATGACCATCGCCGAGAACCTGTTCCTGGGGCGCGAGATGCGCCGCGCGGGGCCGCTCGGCAAGTACCTCGGCGCCCTCGACAAGAAGAAGATGCTCGAAGAAAGCATTGCGCGCATGGCGGAGCTGAAGGTCGGCATCCGCTCGATGACGCAGGCGGTGGAGACGCTCTCGGGCGGCCAGCGCCAGTGCGTCGCGGTCGGGCGCGCGGCGGCGTTCGCGCAGCACGTGGTCATCATGGACGAGCCGACCGCGGCACTCGGCGTCAAGGAAGGCAACATGGTGCTGGAGCTCATCCGGCGCGTGCGCGAACGCGGCCTCCCGGTGGTCCTGATCAGCCACAACATGCCGCACGTCTTCGAGGTCGCCGACCGGATTCACGTGGCGCGCCTGGGCAAGCGCGCGGCGATCCTGAATCCGAAGAAGATCAGCATGAGCGACACCGTGGCGGTCATGACTGGCGCGTTGCCTCCGGACAAGCTGCCGCCGGAGTGCCTCGCCCATTGATGCGCGTCGGCGTGCTGCAAGGCGTGGCGGGAGGCGGCGTTGGCACCTGAACGCGCTGGCGCGAGTGCGCGGCTGCACCCGCGCGGTTCGAGCCAGGGCGGGCTGCGCCAGTACAACGAGCGGGTAGTCCTGCAGGCGATCCGGCTGCACGGCGCGTTGCCGGCGGCCGAGATCGCGCGGCTCACGCACCTCACGCCGCAGACCGTTTCGCAGATCAGCCGGCGCCTGCTCGACGACGGGCTGCTCGCCAAGGGCGAACTCGTCCGCGGCAAGGTCGGGCAGCCCTCGGTTCCGCTCGCGCTGTCGCCCGAAGGCGCCTATGCCATCGGCATCAAGATCGGCCGGCGCAGCATGGACGTGCTGCTGGTCGACTTCACCGGCGCAGTGCGTGCGCGTTGGAGCACGGAATACGAGTTCCCGGAACCCGAACACGTCTACGGCGAGATCGCCCAGCGCGTGAAGAGCATCCGCCGCAAGCTCGGCAGCGCCGGCCAGGAGAGGCTGACCGGCATCGGCGTGGCCGCTCCGCTGTCGCTGGGCGGCTGGCAGGCGCTGCTCGGATTCCCGCGCAATCTGTCGGAGCAGTGGGAGCGCACCGATGTCGGCCAGGCGATCGGGCGGCTGACCGGGTTGCCGGTGCAAAGTCTCAAGGACACCGCGGCCGCGTGCGTGGCGGAGCTGGTGGCGGGCCGCGGGCGGCATCTGCGCAGCTTCCTGTACCTGTTCGTCGACACGTTCATCGGCGGCGGACTGGTCATCGACAGCACGATTCGCGCCGGGCCGCACGGCAATGCCGGCGCGGTGGGGTCGCTGCCGCTCGGTGTCGTGCGCAACGGCAAGCCCGATCAACTGCTCAGCGTCGCTTCGATCCTCACGCTGGAGCGACGCTTCGTGGCCGCGGATCTCGACGGCAGCGCGGCAGGTGACGAGCGCGCGCTGCAAGCGCCGTGGCGCGCCCACACGCGACGCTGGATCGCGGACGCGGCGAACGCGATCGCACTCGCAATCAACTGCGGCGCCTGCCTGCTCGACCTCGATGCGGCCATCGTCGACGGCTCCTTCAGCCGCGACCTGCTCGCCGAGTTGCTCGAGAGCCTGAACACCGCATTGGGACGCTACAGCTGGCAGGGCGTGCATCAACCCGAGGTGCTTGCCGGCACGATCGGATCCGATGCGCAGGCGCTCGGGGGCGCATGGATTCCGCTGCAGGCGAATTTCGCGCCGGATCGCGACCTCTTTCTCAAGGCGTCGCCGGCGGTGGCGTGACTTGCGGCAACCCGGTTTCTCCGCCCCGCGCTGCCGCTTGAGCCCGCCAAGGCGCGGACCGCCTCGTCCCGCACTGCGGAGCGCTGGATTGGATCCGGCGAACGCGCGGCAGGCGCTCCAAGTTTGACGCGCCCGGACATGATTGGTGGTCCCTTGCGGAGCGCATGCCTTGCGGTCGAAGCGCCGCTGGCTACGATGCCATGCTCCGACACAGCCATGGTTCGCGGTGCCTCGATCCATGCGTCTCGCGTGCGAAGTGAAATGACGCCACGAGGCACCGCAACGTGTCCTTGCAACCGGACCCCCTGACCGGGCTTGCCAACCGCGAGGCTTTCATAAAGGTCTTGACGTCCGCGATCGATGCGGGCCTCGATCAACGACTCGCTGGGGCACTTCAGCGGCGACGTCGTGCTGCAGATCGTCAGCCAAAGGCTGGTGCGCAACCTGCCGCCATCGACCACCGTGGCGCGCTTCGGCAGCGACGAATTCGGTGTTTTCCTGCCGGAGTGCGCGCTGACCCACGCTCAACGCTTGCTCGAAGATTGCCTGGCGGCGATAAGCCAGCCGATTGCGGGCGATCGCTTCGGCAGGTCGAACGAGAGCGTTGCGGTAACCGTGTCGATCGGGGTCACGCAGGCAAGCGGGCAGAGTGCCGAAAGAATCCTGGCCGAGTGCGACATGGCGATGTATGCGGCCAAGCGCCTGGGCAGGAACCGGGTCGTCGCTTACGGCCTGTCCATGCCCGGTTTGCTCGAGCACGCGAGGAGAGTCGCCGCGAACGTCGAAAAACTGACACGCGAGAACAGCGAGCTTCACGAGCAGACGAGGACGGACGCCCTGACCGGTCTGCGCAACCGGCGCGCGCTCATGGAACTGGAAGAGAACACGATCGATGCTGCGTCGTGGGCGACCGCCGGCGTCGTGTTTCTCGACATCGATTTCTTCGGCGAGTACAACCATTTCTTCGGGGACCCTGCGGGCGATACGGCGCTGCGCTCGGTCGCCCAGGTACTTCTGCGCGCCGGCCGGCGCGCGGACCTCGCGTTCCGCAAGGGCGGCGAAGAGTTCGTCGTCGTTCTGCCCGAGGTCGACTCATCTTCCGCAGTCATCGCGGCTGAACGCATCAGGAGTGCAGTCGAAGCGCTTCGCATCGAGCACGCCCGCTCGAACGTCGCGAGCGTCCTTACGGTGACGGTGGGTGTCGGCGTCGGAGTGGGCCGACAGAGGCTGAGCGAACTGCGCGTCCGAGCGAGCAGGCTGGTCATGGACGCGAAGCTGAAGGGCGAGCGCAATCGCGTTCACGCTTGAGGCGCGGCCGTTGCCTTGCCGAAAGCCGGTGCAGGGAGGTCGGATCGCAAAGAAGCAAACGCCGCGTCTGCCCTGACCGGCGTAGTGTGCCGCCTGGATTTGCCACGCCCGAGGGGTCCACATGGCGGTGACCCGGAACGATCGCCTCGCCGCGACATTCGACGGAACGTTTGTCCTGTTCCTGATCGGCATGCGCATCAACAAGCCGCTCAAGATCGCCAAATGGTTGCCCGTGGCGACGGCCATGCCGCGCATGATCAGGGAGCTCGCGCAACGGCCAGACCTCGGCTTCATGCATGCCGAGGCCTGGTTCGGGCGCACGACGATCATGGTCCAGTACTGGCGCACCCTGGAGCAGCTGCTCGCCTATGCGCGCGACAAGGAGGCCACGCACCTCCCCGCGTGGCGCGCCTTCAACCGGGCCGCGGGCACCGACGGCTCGGTCGGCATCTGGCACGAAACCTACATCGCATCCGCCGGCACGTACGAGAACATCTACGTGAACATGCCGGCGTTCGGTCTCGGTAAGGTGGGCACCGTCTTTCCGGCGACCGGCCGCAGGCACTCGGCATCGGGTCGCTTGTCCGGGCGCGACGAGCCGCCGGCCGCGCCCTGACCGCGAGCGTCCCTCACAGCGACCGCAGAAAGTCCAGGATCGCCTGCTGGTCGGTGACACCGAGCGCGTTGAACTGATTGATCACCGTGTTGGCTTCGGACGGTCCGTAGCACGTGCTCTGTCCGAACGCCGACGTATCGGTGCAGAGCGCGGCCGGCGCCGCATGCGCCTGGATCGCCGCGAGCAGGTCGCTGGTGCGCCCGTCGTGCAGGAAGAAGAAGCGCTGGCCCACGCCCCAGAGCGGCGTGGTGCGAAACATGTCTCCGGTTGCGGCGCCCTGGGTGATGTCGTCCGCGAGGCCCTTGCCCATGTGGTGGACCAGCAGGTCCGAATAGAGGTTCGCCGTCACGTTCTGCAGTGCCGGTGTCTCGCTCTGCGGCGGCGTCACCATCTGCGCCGTGTGGCAGGCCACGCAGCCCACGCCCGGATTCGCCGGACTGGTGCCGAAAAGGTGCCGGCCGCGCGCGGCGCTGGCGCTCATCGGCGCCGGCTTCGGCGCGTCGAGGAACCGCATGAACATCGCGAAATCCAGCCAGTCGGGCAGGATGTGCCTGGGATTGAAGTAGCTCTGGTTGCGGGCGTCGTCCGGATCGGTGCGCGTGATGTCGTTGGGTTCGCTCTTGTCGACGTTGCAGTTGACGTTCTCCTCGGTCGCCTGCGGGAACACGTCGTTGGTGATCCCCATCTCGACGTTGTAAGCCTCGCCGGCAAAGATGGCGAGCGACTTGTTCTGCGCCTTCCAGCCGAAGCGGGTGATCGTGCCGTTGTTGCCGCTGCGATTCGGCACGCCTTGGATGCCGAGCTGCTGGCGCAGCGCGGCCGTGGCGGCGAACCGGCCGAGGATCTCGCGATCCTGGATGCCGTCGATGATGCCGAGTCCGAACAGCTGCAGCGGGATGCGGAAGCGCGTGTTGCCGCGCCGGTACTCGCCGTCGAAGTCGGTCGGCGGAAGGTCGGCGTTGGTGCAATTGCTCGTGCCGATGTCGGTACGCCCGACGACGGTGAACAGCTGATGCACGCCGCCGTCGGCGGTGCCGTCCGCCTTGCGGGCAAAGCGCACTTCGCGGATCGGCCCGTATTGCTGGATGAAAGCCGGCACGTGGTTGGTTGCGCCCTTGCGATGGGGAATCAGATCGAACATGGGATTCTCGGGCGGCCTTTGGCGCCCCGGCGGGTCCTGCGGGTTGGGCACGATGAATCCGCCCGATCCACCCAGGGCCGGCTGGTTGTGGCACACGGAGCACTGGTCGGCGTTGAAGCGTGCGCCGAGCCCCGAGGAATTCGTCAGCGTGACGAGATTGGCCAGCGCCGGATTGATGAACGATCCGATCACGACGTCGTTACAGCTGTCGCAGGCCGCCTCGAGCTGGATGAAGCGCTGCACACTTTCGTTGAATATGTCGAGTTCGACCGGAGTCAGGCCGGCGAGCGGCGCGCCGGCGCCGGGCGGGCCGCGCCGAACGCCCGGGTCGACCTGGGCGAAAGAGATCGTCGCGGCGAGCGCGGTCGTGGCCGCACAGAGTAGACGCTTGCGCATGGCACTCCTCCCGGTAAATGAGCGAGCGGAGCGAACCGGGAAACGGCGGATCGGCCGCGATCGTCCGGGTTCGCGGGCGAAGTTCTCTTCGCCTGTGATCTGGAACGAATGCGGAGGCCGGAACCGGACATGCGGTCCGCCCCTCGGGATCGCGACAGTCGGCTAAGGTGACTGTGCGGAGGGGAGCGAACTGAGCGCGGCGCGCGCGGCGACCAGTTGCAGCTGGCCGGCGTCGACGGTGTTGGAGAGGTGTTCGATCGCTGATTGCAGTGCATGCGATGCGCCCGCGCGATCGCCTTGTGCGAGCAAAACGCGACTCAGATCCAGCCACGCGCTGCCCGTGCGCGCCGAGTAGGCATTGCCCGCCTGGAGCGATTGCGCGAGCTCGAGTGCGCGCCGCGCGTCTGCGTTCGCGCCTTCGATCCGCCCGAGTTTCAGTTCGCTTTGGGCGCGACCGCCGAGCGCGGACACGCGACCCGCCAAGGGGCCGGGGCTCTTCACGGCGATATCGAAGGCGCTGAATGCGTCGTCCGCGCGACCCTGTGCAAGATCGAGGTGGCCGCGCTCGAGCCACATGCGCGCGACAGCGGTCGCGCCGGCCGGCAGGCGCGCCTCGACGACCTGGCGCGCTTCGGCGAGCAGGCGCTCGGCCGCGGCGATTTCGCCCCGCTCCCGGGCGAGGCCGGTCAGCCCGAGCAACGCGGTTGCAGTCGAGACGAAATTGCCCTGTTTGCGCGCGCCCGCAAGCGCGGCCGAGTAGCCGGCTGCCGCTTCTTCGTAGCGGCCGATCGTTCTGAGCATGAAGGCACGGTTGTTCAGCAGGTAAAGCGGAACCTGAGCGCTCGGATCGTCCCGCTGCGTGATCTGGATGATCTCGTCGAACAGCGCGAGCGCACGCTTGGGTTGGCCCGCGTCGCCATGCAACGTCGCCCAGTTGTTGCGCACCGTGACCGCCACGTGGCCGCCGTCCCGCCCGAGTTCGACGTACTTCCGCATGGCGGCCGCAAACTGGCGGTCGGCGTCGACATTGCGCGCGTTGTCCTGGTAGGCCACCGCCAGCGTGCCCAGGATCTGCGCTTCGAGCTCCGGCAGCGGATCGGATTGGCCGCGCAGCGCGGCCAGTGCCTGCTCGGCATAACGCATCGATCCTTCGCGGTCGTTGGTGTTGTGTGCGATGAAGCTGCGGTAAAGGATGCACACGACCCGCACGCGGGGATCGGGGAATTCGTGCGCCAGGGTCGTCTCGAGTCGTGCCTTGGCTTCGTCGATCCGACCCAGGTCGGCCATCGTCATCGCTTCGTTGCAGCGCAGTTGATCGATCAGAGCCGGGTCGGAGGAGCCCGACGCTGCCGAGAGCGCCTGCGCCATCAGGTCGGCCGCCTTGGCATGGTTGCCGACGGTGGCGTAGTACATCGCGAGCTGGTCGAGCACGGCAGCGCGATGGTCCGGGTTGTCGCGATATCCGATCCTGACCAGCTTTTCGCTCTGGGACAGCAGATCGTCGATGCTGACCGGCCCCTTGGACTGCCCGGCCTCGACCAGGAGATCGTTGAGAAAACGCGCCGTGGCATCGCTGCGGTCGGCAAGCGCGCGCGCGTAGTCGCGCTCGCGGATCGCGACGCGCGCCTCGATGGCGAAGCCCACCGCCGCGACGGTGATCGCGATCACGCTGGCTGCCGCGGCCGCCACCGCGAGGCGGTTGCGGGCTACGAACTTCCGCAGCACGTACAGGCGCGAATCGGGCCTGGCCTGGACCGGCTCGCCGTCCAGGTAACGCTGCAGATCGGCGCTCAACGCGGCCGCTGTCTCGTAGCGCTCCTCGGGACTTGCCTTCAGCGCCTTGAGCACGATCGTGTCGAGATCGCCGCGCAGCGTGCGCGCCAGCAGCGGCGCTGTCGCTCCGCGCGCCGCGGCCGCCTCCGGCTCCTTCGCGATCGCCGCGCTCGGGCGCGGCACGTCGACGTTCAGGATGGCCAGCTCCAGCGACGCCTGGTGCTGCCGCGCCAGTTCGTATGGGCGCCTGCCCGCAAGCAGTTGGTACAAGAGGATGCCGAGCGAATAGACATCGCTCGCCGTGCCGAGCGTCCGGCCCAGGATCTGCTCGGGCGAGGCGTACTCCGGCGTCAGGGCCCGGCCGGCATCTAGAGTCAGTTCCGTCGGTTCCCCGTGGCCGTGGACGAGGAGCTTCGCCACGCCGAAGTCCAGCAGCCGGACCTGGGCCTGCGCATCGACCAGCACATTCGACGGCTTCAGGTCGCGGTGAATGACCAGGTGCGCATGCGCGTACTGCACGGCCTCGAGTACCTGCAGGAACAGCTCGATGCGCTCGCGCACGCTGCGCCGGCCCGCGTCGCAGTCCTCGATGATCGTCCTGCCCTCGATGTATTCGAGGGCGATGAAGGGCTGCCCGTCGGCTGTGATGCCCGCATCGTAGAGGCGGGCGATGTGTGGGTGACTCAGCGCGGCCAGGATGTCGCGCTCGCGCGCCAGTCTTTCGGCGAACCCGCGGGCTGCAAGGCCCGGATGCGGCAGCTTCAGCGCAACCGGTCGCTTGACCAGGCCGTCGGTCCGCTCGGCCAGCCATACCCTCCCCATTCCGCCGCGGCCGAGTTCGCGCAGCAGGCGGTAGGGACCGATGATCCGGCCCGACGGTTCCGGGTCGGCTCGGCCGGCGTGCGCCGCACGCAGGGCGCTGCCGGCCGGAGTCTGCAGGAAGTCCGCGGTCTGCGCGCGCGCATGGTCATGCAACAGCTGCTCGAGGGTTTCGCGGTACGGGCGCGCGTGCGCAGGAAGGTTGTGCAACCACGCCTGCCGCGCTTCCTCGGTCGGCAGATCGAGCGCCTCGTCCAGCAAGGGCGAGACCGCGGACCAGAGATCAGGACCGATCATGGGCAGGGGCGGGTAGTCGAAGCTTGTCCAGTCGGGTTCGCCGCGAGAGGGTGCCCGGGGTCACCTGAGCGCCGAGAACAACAGCGTGCGCGCCTTGTCCCAGTCGCGCCGGACCGTGCGCTCCGCGACGCCCAGCGCCTCGGCGATGTCCGCCTCGCTCAACCCGGCGAAAAAGCGCATCTCCACGACCGATGCGAGGCGCGGATCGAGATCGGACAAGTCCGCCAGCGCTTCGTGCACCCGCATGACCCGCTCATCGTCTTTGCACGCCGACTCGGCAACGCTGGTATCGAGTTCGACATGCTCGGCGCCGCCCCCGCGCAAATCGGAACGGCGCTTGCGGATCTCGTCCACCACGATCGACCGCATGACCTTGGCGGCGTAGGCCAGGAACCGGCCACGATCGGCAAAGCGCAGGTCGCCGGTCGCGAGAAGCTTGAGATAGGCGTCGTGGACCAGCGACGTCGTGTCGAGCAGCGTGATCGTCTCGCTCCGGTTCAGTCGTGAATGGGCGAGCCGGCGCAGGTCCCGGTACAGCAACGAAAAAAGCCGGTCGCGCGCGTCGCCGTCGCCGACGTTGACGCGTTGAATCAGGTCGGTGATTTCGCCCATGCCATCGTGGAAGGTTGAACAGCGACGCGGCTGTTGCACCGAGTCCTGCAGCGCTGCGGTGGCGCCCGCGTCAGCTGAATGTCAGTGATTCCCCCATCCTTCGGCCGGCCATCGGCGCGCCGGCCGCGCGGCTGCCCGCCCGCGACGACCATGCACATGCCTGGCCTGATGGGCAGCCACTCAGTGCAAGACTCGCCGGCGCGCGGAAATATTCCATTGCGCCCGGTCCCGGCGCCTCACATCCTCCCCGGCAGCCACAGTGCAATCGCGGGAAACGCGATCAGGATCACGAGCCGCACGATGTCCGTCGCCACGAACGGAAGCACGCCCTTGAATATGGTCGTGAAGGTCACGTCCTGCACCACGCTTTTGATGACGAATACGTTCATGCCGACGGGCGGGTGAATCAGCCCCAGCTCCACCGTCATCACGATGATCACGCCGAACCAGATCGGATCGAAGCCGAGCTGCGTGATCACCGGAAAGATGATCGGCACCGTCAGGATGATCATCGCCATCGCATCCATCAGGCAGCCGAGCACGAGATACATCGCCATGATCAGCGCCAGCACGCCGTAGCGGCCGATGCCGAGTCCCGTGAGGAACGTGGTGAGCTTCTGCGGCGTCTGGGTGATGGTGAGGAAGTATCCGAACAGCAGCGCGCCGATCAGGACCGTGAAGACCGCGGCGGCGGTACGGGTCGCCTGCAGCAGCGCGGCGCGCACGTTCTTGCGGTCCAGCTTGCGCCGCGCGAGGCCGAGCAGGAACGCGCCCATCGCGCCCACCCCGCCCGCTTCGGTCGGCGTGAAGAACCCGCCGTACAGCCCGCCGATCACGAACGCGAACAGGGCCAGCGACGGCCACACGCCCCACAGCGCCGCGCGGCGCTCCTTCCAGGGTCGCGGCGCACCCGCGGGCAGGAACCGGGGCGCGGCCAGCACGATCGCCGCGATCGTCGCCACGTACATCGTCATCGCGAGCAGGCCAGGCAGCACGCCGGCCATGAACAGCTTGCCGATGTCCTGCTGCGTGATCACCGCGTAGACCGCGAGCACGGTCGAGGGCGGCAGCATCGCACCCAGCGTGCCGCCGGCGGCAATCACTCCGGTGGAGAACGACTGCGGGTAGCCATAGCGCCGCATCTCCGGATACGCGACGGTGGAGAACGTCGCCGCGGTCGCCACCGACGATCCGCAGATCGCCGCGAAGCCGCCGCAGGCGAGCACGGTCGCCATGCCGAGGCCGCCGCGCAGGTGCCCGATCATGGCATTGGCGGCGCGGAACAACTCGCGGCTCACGCCCGAGACCGACACGAACGCGCCCATCAGCATGAACATCGGGATCACCCCGAACGTGTAGTCGGTGACCGTGCGCATCGACGTCTGCCCGACCAGCTTGAGCGCTGGACCGCTGCCCGCGATCATGGCGTAACCGGTGACGCCGACCAGTCCCATCGCCATGCCGACCGGCACGCGCGACAGCATGAGGACGAACAGGATCACGAACCCGGCGCCGGCGATCAGGTCGTGGCTCAAGCTCACTCCTGCACGCGCGTTTCGGCCCGCGCGTCGTGCAGCGCCTCCGGATTGAACAACAGGCGCCAGGCGCGGATCGCGATCAGCACCACCGCGCATGCATCGCCGGCCCACGCCACCGCCGCCAGCGGCCAGGTCGGCAGGTTGAGGTCGAACGTCAATACATGATCGCTGTACGTGCTGCGTACCTTGTCGAACAGCATGACGGTCTGCACGATCACGACGAACAGCAGCACGAGCGTCGCGAAGACATCGATGAACCGTTTCAGCCGCGGGCCCGCGTTGCTCCACAGCAGGTCGACCGTGATGTGGCCGCCGCGATAGCTGGTGGCAGCGATGCCCCAGAAGATCAGGATGCCGAGCAGCTGGCGCCCGAAGTCATAGCTGTCGGGGATCGACGTGCTGAAGAACTTGCGCAGCAGGACCGCGACGAAGATGTTCGCCGCGACCAGCCCGACGAAGGTCGCCGCGAGCCACTCGATCGCGGCGATGATCCGGTCGGCGACCGGCTTGCGGGTCATGCGCCGCGGCGGTGGTCCCGGCTTAGCCGCCCTGCAGGGCGGACTTGTACTTCGCCAGGCTCTGCTGCAACGCCTCGAGCACCTGTTTCGGATCGGCGCCGGCCTTCTGGACTTCCTTGGCCCATTGGTCGTTCACCGGCGCCACCGCCTTGCGCCACGCCTCGAGCTGTTCCGGCGTGAGCCGGATCATCTCGTGGCCCGGCAGGGCGGCGATCTTGGCCCTGCCGGCGGCCTCGAAGTCGGCCCAAGGCGACGCGATCTTCTCCGCCCATTCGGTCGTGCAGTGCGCGTCGATCACCTTGCGCTGCGCCGCCGAGAGCGAGTTGTACCTGTCCTTGTTCAGGACCCAGACGAACGGCGTGACGTAGAGCGGCACGTCGATGTGATACGTGACGACCTTGTCGATGCCGAACAGCCCGAGCGAGCCCCACGGGAAGGTGATCGCGTCGGCCACGCCGCGCTCGATCATGTCGCGCGCTTCCGGCGCCGACGATTGCACGTTGGTGCCGCCGAGCACGGTGATCATCTGGCCGATCGTGCTCGTCGCCGGGCGCACCTTCATGCCCTTGACGTCGGTCGGCAGCACGACCTTCGTGCGCGAATGGAAGCTGCCCGGATCGTGCACGAACGCGAAACAGAACTGCACATCCTTCATCTCCTTGGCCGCGTATGCGCGGTACCAGGCGTCGACCGCGGCGCTGCCGCCCTTGGCGTTCGATGCGAGAAAGGGCAGCGAGGCCGCCGCGAAGATGGGGAAGCGCCCGGGCTGGTAGCCCGGATTGACGTAGGCGGCATCGGCGATGCCGTCGCGCGCCATGTCGTAGTGGTCGAACGCCTTGCCCAGCTGCTCACTCGGGAACAGCGTCGCGCTGATGGTGCCGTTGCTTTCCTTCTTGATGTCCTCGGCCCACGCCTGCAGGGCCGGGTTGAGCGGATGCTGCATCGGCACCCAGCTGGAAAGCTTCAATGTCACAGGGTTGTCCTGCGCCTGCGCGGCGGCTGCGGCAAGCACGAAGCAGAGCAGGAAGGCGCGAGTGCGCAGCGGCATCGGAGGTCTCCTCGGATCGTGGTCTTGGTATGGGCGAAGCGTACGCCGCTTGCCGCTGATCCATCGAGCCAGCGGCCGAGCGGGCGGCCGGGGGGGACTGTCGCGCCGGAGTTCTCTCACAGCCAGCGCCGCACCCGCTCCTTGTAGCGCAGGTACTGCGCGCCAAAGATCTCTTCGAGGAACCGCTCCTCGCCGAGGATGAAGTTGCGCCGGATCGCCCAGACGAAAAAAGGGATCGGCAGCAACGTGCCCACCGTTCCGAACAGCAGCGCGGTGCCGGCGAGGACCAGCACCATGCCGAGGTACATGGGATTGCGTGTCACGCGATACAGGCCGCTCGTCACCAGCGCGGTCGAGCGCTCGAACGGCAGCACCGGCGTCCCGGCACCGCGGAACGCATTCGATGCGCTCGCCGCCATGACGATGCCGCCGACGAGCGGAATCGCACCGAGGTACGAATAGGGCGTCGCGATGAAGCGCCCGACCGGGACGAGGAAGTGGAGCGCCGCCATGACGAGCAGCGCCACGACCAGGTACACCGGCGGGATGATCTTGCGCTTCTGCTCCATCTCGTGAACCCTCCCCGCCTGCGGGGGAGGGGGATGGGTTGGCGCTTCCTTAGACCTGAACCTGCCGCTCGGACGGCTCGGCGTGTCCGCGGCCGCAGCGGCGACCCATCGCGGCGCGGAACTGCGCGCGCTCCTCGTCCGACATCCGCTCCCAGCGCTCCGCCATGCGTGCACGCCAGTGTCCGCGATGGCCCCAGCCGCCGCGCAACCCGCCGATCAGGATCCGGCTCAACACGAGCAGGCCGACGGCCTGCGCGAAGGTGATCGTCTGCCATCCGAAAAGCACCGGCAGCAGGGCGTTCCACAACAGCATGACCGCGGCGCCGGCAAGGCCCACGGCGACGACGACGAAGAGCACGACCTTCAAGCCAAACCACATCCAGCGCCCTCTCATTGCGTTCTCCCTACGGTTGTCCGAATTCGTCATAGATCGCCTGCAGCCGGCGCCGCAGGTGCAGGACTGCGTATCGCTTGCGTGCCAGCAGCGTGTTGAGCGCGACGCCGCTCGCGGCGGCCATTTCCTTGAAGCTGCGTCCTTCCAGCTCGTGCGCGATGAAGACGCTGCGCTGTTCGGGCGGCAACTCCTCCAGGGCCGCATCGAGTTCCTCCAGCAGGATCCGGCGCGCGAAGGCCGCCTCCGGCCCGTCCTCGCCCGACGGGAGAAGCGCCATGAGGTCGCTTTCGTCGTCCGCGCCGAGGTCGATCGACTCGGTCTTGTGCTTGCGGAACAGGTCGGTGATGCGATTGCGCGCGACCGTGAACAGCCATGCGCCGACCTGTTCCACGGGCCGCATCAGGCGCGCCGCCTCCACCAGTTCGTAGAAGACGTCCTGCAGGATGTCCTCGGCGTCCGCGGGGTCGGGCACGCGCCTGCGGATGAACCCGCGCAGGCCAGCGCGCTGGTGCTCGAAGGCCTCGGCGATCGAACGATTCGCGCCGGCGGCGTCGGCTATGGCGTCCATGCAAGGATTGACGGATGAGGACCGCGAATATTGTGGTGCGGCAGGTTTTCTCCAGCGTTTCTCAGGCTGGCGCCCCACCCCAGCCGTCCCCTGCGAGCGGGCCGGGGGGAGGGATAGCGGGGAGAGGTCTATGCGCCGAGCTGGGCCAGCAACTGCTGCGCGGTGCGGGTGTCGGGATGCCGATCGCCGACGCTGTTGGCGAGATGGTCCGCGGCCGACTGCAGCGCCTTGCGTGCGCCGTCGCGGTCGCCCGCGGCTTGCAGTACCCGCCCGAGGCTGAGGTAGGCAAGCCCGGTGTCGTCGGAATACGGCTTTCCGCCCTGCATGCCCTCGGCCACCTGCAACGCTTTCCTGGCGTCGGCCAGGGCGGCGTCTTGGCGGCCCTGCTTCGCCTCGATCTCGGCACGCAAGCGATAAGCGCTTGCCACCGCGGGCGTCGCCGCCCCGCGTGCTTCGAGCAGTTCGATCACGCGGGTGAAGGTGCGGCTGGCTGCATCGTC
Organism: Burkholderiaceae bacterium; assembly: GCA_035502095.1. Lineage (GTDB taxonomy): Bacteria > Pseudomonadota > Gammaproteobacteria > Burkholderiales > Burkholderiaceae_F > JAKANT01. The sequence continues at coordinate 47,749 of DATJUX010000024.1, read as the reverse complement.
CCGTCCCTGCGCGTGGTCGATGCGCGCCTGCGTCATGCGCAGGCGGATCTGCGACGCATGGGCCTCCGGCACCTGCGAGCCCATCAGGGCTGCCGCCCGGCGCAGGTCGCGCTCGGCCTGCGCATAGTCTTCCAGGCGCGTGTAGACGCTCGCCTTGCCGATCAGGGCGTAGGCCTGCGCGGCGAGGAATCCGGTGGCCTCGGCCGAGGCATAGGTCTGGTCGTAGGCCTGCAGCGCTTCCTGGTTGCGCGCGAGGACTTCCAGGCCGAACGCATAGTTGCCGATCAGCCCGGCCGGGATCGGCGCGGCGCCGTTCAGGCGCTCGATCGTGCGCAGCAATTCTTCGAGCAGCGCGACCCCGCGCTTGAAGTCGCCGCTGCCGAAGGAGACGACGCCCCAGTCCGCCATCAGCCGCCGCGCTTCCTTGCTCTCGCGCTGCCCGAGCCGGGTCAGTCGATCGAGCGCTTCCTGGTAGTGCTGGTCCGCTGCGCCGTTGTCGCCGGCCAGATGCAGGGCGAAGCCCATGTCACCCAGCAGGCTCGCTTCGAGCCTGGGCGAAGGGACCGGCGCCTGCCTGACCCGCTGCAGGGCGAGCTCGACGAAGTGCATGACCTGCTTCGCGTCGACGTCGTTCTGCGCGACGATCGCGCGCGTCTGCAGGCAATACGCGCCGACGTTCGGGTCGATCGAGGTGTCGCTGCCCCATTTGTCGAGCAGGTCGATCGCCTGCTGCCGCTGCCCCAGCAACGCCATCGCGCTGGCGTGCGCACAGGCAAGCTGAGCGCTCAGCGAACGATCGCCGTCTTCGGGTACGAGCCGGCGCGCGCGGTCGAGCAGGGCGGCGGCCTTCTGTGCATTGTCGAGGTCGATGTAGTAGGTGGCGAGCACGCGCAGGATTTCCGCCTGCCGTTCGGGCTGGCCCGCCGATGCGATGTCGATCAGGCCGGTGCCGCGCTCGAGCATCTTCTGGATCGCCTCGGCCTGCTCCGACGTGACGCCTTCGGTGAGCATGAGATCGAAGAAATCGAAGATCGCTTCGTTGCGCGACAGGAGCACCTGTGCGCGGTCGCGCTGCGCGATCGCCTCGGCGCGCTGGCGGCGCGCTTCGATCGCCTGCCATGTCGTCGCCGCCACGCCGGCCACGAGCGTGAGCACGACGGCGGCCGCGGCGCCGACTGCGAGACGGTGGCGGCGCGTGAAGCGCGCTAGTCGATACGCGAGCGAGTCGCCGCGCGCGCTGACCGGTTCGTGGTTGAGGTAGCGCCGGAGGTCGTCCGCGAACGCGTCGACCGTGCGGTACCGCTCGGCGGGTGCCTTCTTCAGCGCCTTGGCGACGATGTTGTCGAGATCGCCGCGCAGCACGCGGGCGCGCCGTTCCGGCTTGCCGGCTTGTTGCGCGGCGGCGGCCCGCGTGGTGCGCAGGATGACGTCGCTGAGGCGCGCCGGTTCGGTCTCGACGATCGCGCGCAACCGCTCGACCGGCGTCTGGGTGGCGACCGTGGTCGGATGCGCGCCGGACAACAGCAGGTACAGCAGGACGCCGAGCGCGTAGACGTCGGTGGCCATGGTCACTTCGCCCGCCTGGACCTGCTCGGGCGCGGCGAAGTCGGGCGTGAACACCCGTCCGGCAAGCTGCGTCAACTCGGTCGCGGCCACCGGCTGCTGCTGGTCGTCGAGCAGCTTGGCGATGCCGAAGTCCAGCAGCTTCACCCCGCCGTCGGCCGTGACCAGGATGTTGGAGGGTTTCAGGTCGCGGTGCAGGATCAGCTTGCCGTGCGCATGTGCGACCGCGGCCAGCACATCGAGGAAAAGGCGCACGCGCGCGGTGCTGTCCAGGCCGTGGCGGTCGCACCAGCGATCGATCGGGTCGCCTTCGACGTACTCGAGCACGAGATACGGCTGGCCGCGCTCGGTCACCCCCGCGTCGATCAGCCGTGCGATGTTCGGGTGCGCGAGGCGCGCGAGCAGGCTGCCCTCGCGCTGGAAGCGCTCGGCGCCGCCGCGGGTGAAGCGGGCCGAGTCGAGGAATTTGATCGCCGCCTTGCCCTCGAAGCGGCCGTCGCTGCGACGGGCGAGCCACACGAAGGCCATGCCGCCCTGGCCGATCTCGCGCTCGAGCGTGTAGCTGCCCACGAGGTCGCCCGGCTCGTTGAGTTGTGCGAAAGGCGCGTCGTCGAGGAACGGGTCGCGGTCGGCCGCGGCCTCCCGCGCGAGGAGCGCTTCGAGTTCGTCGGCGAGCGCGGCGTTGTCGCGCCGGATCCCGGCTAGCCGCTCGCGCCGGTGCTCGTCATCGGCGTCGAGCAGCTCGTCGAGCAGGGGACTCAGGATCGCCCAGCGTGCACCATCGATCCGCGCCATCGTCGACTCTTGCAAAACGGGAAACGATAGGAGGGTGAAGCCGCGGGAACAATCGAATTTTCGCTTGCATCCCCGCCAAAGGGATTGCCGCGCGACCCTGCGACACGGAGGCGTCGCGCGGAACGTGTCATCCCGAGCGAACGCGAGGAATCTCGACCTTGGATATGCCAAAGCCTTTTGCCGCCGACTGCCGCGCCTGCCGCTCCAGCACCGGCGGTTCGACTCTGCGCTCCATCTTGCGCCACGCGACTAGGCGCTCTTCGTTGACGTAGTCGTAGAAGTACAGGGTTTCGACGTCGCGCATTTTCCGGATGTACTCGCGCAAGGCCTCGGGACCTTCCGCCGCTTTCAGGCAGGCAACCCGATCGATCTCGCGCGGCGGCGGATCGCAGCGGTATTCGGCGCGCGCCGCGCTCGCCGCGCAAAGCGCGGCGCCGGCCAGCACGACGAAACGACCCAGGACAGTCCACTTCGACTTGCCCACCCGATCCTCCAGACCCGCGGCCGACACCTTCGCGGCAGGCGCTAGCCTGGGCGTGCCGCGCGTGCCGCGCATCCTTCACGCGAAGGAGACGCGGCGAGGCTAATGGACGGAAGCTGCAGCGGCGAAGGCGCGGCTCGCGATCTGCTCGAGGGCGGGCGTCCACGCACTCCAATCGTGGCCGCCGGGTTCCACCAGGTAATGATCCGGCGCCAGCGCTGCATGCAGCAGCTCGCGCGATGCCTGGTCGCGCTCGCCGACGCCGACCCACACCGAAACATCGGCCGGGTTGCCGCACAGCTCCTCCTTGAGCCAGGCGAAATTCGCCTGGGCGAAGCCGTAGCGATTCTGCGGCAGCGGGTTCGGCGCGTTGTAGCGACAGAGCCCGCCCGCCCGCGTCACTTCCTGGATCACGTCGCCGGGTCCGAGGTACGGGGCAAACAGCAGCAGCCCCTTGATGCGCTCGGGGTACGAGCGCGCGTACGCGACCGCGCCGTGGCCGCCCATCGAGACGCCGACGATCCAGAGTTCGCGGTAGCCGCGCGCGACCAGCGGCCCGATGACGTTCGCGTGCAACTGGTCGAGCAGGGTGGCGTTGTTGTAATAGCCGAAGTGGGCGTCGGCTGCGATCACGTCGTAGCCGGGCGCGCGCCGGTGCAGGATCGACACGAAGCCCCGGCGTTCGAAGTCCTCCGGAATGTCGGCGAAACCCGGCAACAGGACGATCGCGCCGCGCGCGCTCTCCGGGCCGAGATCGCCGTAGGCGACGAAGGGCATCGGATCGTGCGCGCGGCGCCAGTAGCAGCCGCCCAGGGTCAGGAGCAGCGCCAGTGCCGCGATGCCTTTGCGGATTCCCTCTGTACCCGAGGGAAGGGGCAGCGTCATTCCGCCGCCTGCCCCGTCGGCCCGCGCAGGGTGCCTGGCTCGACCGTTGCAGGCTTGTCCTTGAAGATGCGCTTGACCACGACGAAGAACAGCGGCACGAACAGCAGGCCGAGCACGGTGGCGGCGATCATGCCGCCCAGCACGCCGGTGCCGATCGCATTCTGGCTGCCGGACCCCGCGCCGGTCGCGATCGCGAGCGGAATCACGCCGCAACCGAACGCGAGCGACGTCATCAGGATCGGCCGCAACCGCAGCCGCACGCCTTCGAGGGTCGCCGGCACCAGGTCGACGCCGTGCGCCATCTGCCCGAGGGCGAACTGGATGATCAGGATCGCGTTTTTCGCCGACAGCCCGATCGTGGTGAGCAAACCGACCTGGAAGTAGACGTCGTTCGACAATCCGCGCGTCCAGGCCGCGGCCAGCGCGCCGAGCACGCCGAGCGGGACCACCAGCATGACCGCGAGCGGCACCGACCAGCTTTCATAGAGGGCGGCAAGGCAGAGGAACACGACCAGCACCGACAGTGCGTACAGCAGCGGCGCCTGCGCGCCGGACAGGCGCTCCTCGAACGAGAGTCCGGTCCAGGCCACGCCGAAGTTGCCGGACAACTGGCTGGCGAGCCTCTCCATGGTCGCCATTGCCTGGCCCGAGCTGTAGCCCGGCGCGGAGGAGCCCTGGATCTCCACCGACGGCGTGCCATTAAAGCGCTCGAGGCGCGGCGAACCGAACTTCCATTGACCAGTGGCGAACATGGAAAAGGGAACCATCTCGCCATCCGAATTGCGCACGTACCACTTGTTCAGGTCCTCGGGGACCATGCGGTACGGGGCATCGGCCTGCAGGTAGACCTTCTTCACCCGTCCCTTGTCGATGAAGTCGTTGACGTACAGGCTGCCCCACGCCGCCGAGAGCGTGGCGTTGATGTTGTCGACCGAGAGCCCGAGCGCGCCGGCGCGCAGCGTGTCGACGTCGAGGTTGAACTGCGGCGTGTCGTCCTGGCCGTTCGGCCGCACCGCGATCAGCGATGGCTCCTTGGCCGCGAGGCCGAGCAGCTGGTTGCGCGCGGCCAGCAGCGCATCGTGGCCAAGGGCGCCGCGGTCCTGCAGGAACAGGTCGAAGCCGTTGGCGACGCCGAGCTCGAGCACCGCGGGCGGCGCGAACGCGAACACGACCGCGTCGCGGATCTTCGAGAACGATGCCATCGCGCGCGCGGCAACGGCGCGCGAACTGTTCTGCGCGCCCGGTCGATCCTTGTAGTCGCGCAGGCGGATGAAACCGAGCCCCGCGTTCTGCCCACTGCCGGCGAACGAGAACCCGGCCACGGTGAAGAGCGCCTGCACCGCCTCCTTTTCATCCTCCAGGAAGTGGCGCTCGATCTCGCGCAGCACCCTGAGCGTGCGCTCCTGCGTCGCGCCGGCGGGCAACAGCGCCTGCACGAAGAGGATGCCCTGGTCTTCGTCGGGCAGGAACGAGGTGGGCAGGCGGATCGCCAGCAGCACCGCGAGCCCCACCATCACCGCGAACGCGATCAGCCAGCGGCCGGTGTGCTGGAACATGCGCGCGACCAGGCCCCGGTACGCCCCGCTGCTGCGCTCGAAGACGCGGTTGAAGGCGCCGAAGAATCCGGTCGTTTTCGTATGCGCGGCGGCGGGCTTGAGCAGCGAGGCGCACAGCGCCGGCGACAGGATCAGCGCGACCACGACCGAGAGCAGCATCGATGCCGCGAGCGTGAGCGAGAACTGGCGGTAGATGACGCCGGTCGAGCCGCCGAAGAAGGCCATTGGAATGAACACCGAGGACAGCACCAGCGCGATGCCGACCAGGGCGCCGGTGATCTGGCCCATCGACTTCCGGGTCGCCTCCTTCGGCGACAGGCCTTCCTCGTGCATCACGCGCTCGACGTTCTCGACCACCACGATCGCGTCGTCTACCAGCAGGCCGATCGCCAGCACGAGGCCGAACATCGTCAGCACGTTGATCGAGAAGCCGAACGCCGCCATCACGCCGAAGGTGCCGAGCAGCACCACCGGCACGGCGATGGCCGGGATCAGGGTGGCGCGGAAGTTCTGCAGGAACAGGTACATCACGAGGAAGACCAGCACGAACGCCTCGAGCAGAGTCTTGACCACCTCGTGGATCGACAGGCGGATGAACGGCGTGGTGTCGTACGGCACCACCGCCTTCAACCCAGGCGGGAAAAACTGCGAGAGTTCATCGACCTTGGCCTTGACCGCGTCGGCCGTGTCGAGCGCGTTCGCGCCGCTCGCCAGGCGCACCGCGAGGCCCGAGGAAGGGCGGCCGTTGTAGAACGACACGGTGCTGTAGTTCTCGCCGCCCACCTCGACGCGCGCGACGTCGCGCAGCCTGATCGCGGCTCCGCTTTCCGCCGTGCGCAGCACGATCTGCTCGAACTGCTCCGGCCGCTGCAGGCGGCTCTGCCCGTTGATGGTCGCGTTCAGCTGCTGGCCGCGCACGGCAGGCAGTCCGCCGAGCTGCCCGGCCGCAATTTGTGCGTTCTGCGCGCGGATCGCCCTGGCCACGTCGTCGGTGGTGAGCTTGTAGCTGAGCATCTTGTTCGGATCGAGCCAGATGCGCATCGCGTACTGGGTGCCGAACAACGTCAACTCGCCGACGCCCTGGACGCGGCTCAACGGGTCCTGCAGATTGGCGGCCACGTAGTCGGCGATGTCGGTGCGGTTCATCGAACCGTCTTCCGAATAGAAGCCGACCACCAGGATGAAGTTGCGCACCGACTTGGTCACGGTCACGCCCTGCTGCTGCACGTCCTGCGGCAGCAGCACTTCGGCGAGCTTGAGCTTGTTCTGGACCTGGACCTGCGCGATGTCGGGGTTGACCTCGGAATTGAAGGTCAGCGTGACCGTGGCCGACCCCGCGCTGTCGCTGGCCGAGGTGATGTAACGCAGGCCGTCCAGGCCCGTCATGCGCTGCTCGATGATCTGGGTGACGGTGTCCTCGAGCGTCTTCGCGGACGCGCCCGGGTAGGTGGCGGTGATGGTGATGGTGGGCGGCGCGATGCTCGGGTACTGCGCGACGGGCAGCCGCAGGATCGACATGGCGCCGGCGAGCATGATCACGAGCGCGATGACCCACGCGAAGATGGGCCGGTCAATGAAGAAGCGAACCATGTGCGTTCCTACTCGTTCGTTCCTGGCGCCTGCCGGCGCGGGCAGGGTCGGGGATCGCGCTCAGGACTTCGATCCCTTGGCGTTCGGGTCGGTCTCCTTGGCAGCCGGCGGCGGCGCCACGGGCACGGCAGGCGCTCCGGGCTGGGCCTCCACCGCCTGCACGACGGTGCCCGGGCGAGCGCGCTGCAGGCCTTCGATGACGACACGGTCCCCCGCCCGCAGCCCGGTGTCGATCAGCCATTCGCTGCCGAGCGTGCGTGCGGTCTGCAGCTTGCGCAGTTCGACCTTGCTGTCGGCGCCGACCACCATCGCGATGGGATCACCCTTGTTGTCGCGCGCGACGGCCTGCTGCGGCACGACGATCGCGCCCTCGCGCACCCCTACCTCGATCACCGCGCGCACGTACATGCCGGGCAGCAGTTCGCCGCGCGCGTTCGGAAACAGCGCGCGCAGCGTGATCGCGCCGGTGGTCTGGTCGACGGTCAGGTCGGAAAACTGCAGCGAGCCTTCCTGGTCGTACGGCGTGCCGTCCTCGAGCAGCAGCGCGACGCGAGCTGCATTGTTCGGTGCCCGCTTGAGCTCGCCGCGGGCGAAGGCGCGCTTGAGGCGCAGCAGGTCGGCGCTGGATTGCGTGACGTCGACGTAGATCGGGTTGATGCGCTGGATCACCGCGAGCGCGCCCGCCTGGTTGGCCGTCACCAGCGCGCCCGGCGTCACCGCCGATTTGCCGATGCGCCCCGAGATGGGCGCCGTGACCTTGGTGTAGCCGAGATTGATGCGGGCCGAATCGACCGCGGCGGTGGCCGCCGCCACATCGGCATCGGCCTGTTGCAGCTGCGCCGCCGCGTCGTCGTAGTCCTGCTGGCTGACGAACTTGATCTCCACCAGCTCCTGCATGCGCTTGGCCTTGATGCGCGCCGAGGTCTGCACCGCTTCCGCTCTTGCCTTGGCCGCCCTCGCGCTTTCCAGGGCCGCCTCGTAGGTTGCGGGATCGAGCTGGTACAGCACCATGCCGGCAGTGACTTCCGCTCCCTCCTGGAAGTTGCGCGACTTCACCAGCCCCGTCACCTGCGGCCGCACCTCCGCGATGAGGGTCGGCGAGGTGCGGCCCGGAAGCTCGGAGGTCAATGTGACGAGCCGCGGCTGGATCGTGAGCACGGTGACCTGCGGCGCCGGCGGCGCGGTGGCCGCCGGCGCGGGCGATGGGCTGCAGCCCGCGAGGCCGCCCGAGGCAGCGAATGCGACCGCGGCATGCGCGAAAAGTCGGTGGAGACGGGACATCAGGGTTCCTGGAAGTGGCGGTCCGGCTCGCGCCGATGCCCTGGCGGCGGCGGTGTTACCTTGCGAAAGGCGATACCGTACTACGAGCAGCGGGCGATGCGGGAGAAGACCGGCGCGTCGAGGGGACACCGCCGTGGGTCACCGGAGGCGCGGTTGCGCAACGTGCGATTTTTCGCTGTCGTTGCCGCCGCCTCCCTTGCACCGTTGCCTAGTGGCGTCCCACGTCGAAGACGGCCTCGACGGTCCCCACCTCGGTGCCGCGGTAGTTGCGCAGCGTCGGGCGCAGGTGCCGCGCCAGCGGCGACGACTTGGGGTCGCCGAGCAGACCGAGTTGTTGCAACACGTTGACCGTCGCGACCTGAAGTGCCCGCTTGCTGCCATCGGCGATCCGGATCGCGATGCCGATGCCTTTCGACCTGACCCCCAGCGCCTGCACGCCCTCGGCGCCGATCTTGCTGACCCAGTCGCCCTTGCCGGTTTGCATGAGTGCCAGGTCGGTCCGCGCGGTACCCGAAACGAGGTCCGGATGCCGCGTCATGGCGAACGCGATCGAGGCCAGCTCGGAGGTCTCCCCGACGGCGATGCGGCCGAAGGCCTGCGCGAGCCGGTGCAAGGGCATCGCGAAGTTCGGCGCGCTGCAACCATCGATGCCGGTGCCGACCGGATCGGGACCGGCGAATCCCTGCACGACGTTGCGGATGCGGGTCTGCAGCGGGCCGTCCGGGTCGAGATAGTTCTTGAGCGGATGGCCGAACATCCTGCAGTAGGCAAGGAATCCGCTGTGCTTGCCCGAGCAGTTGTGATGGAGCTGGGTCCAGCGCACGCCCGGCGTCGGAACGGTGTCGGTGGCCGTGAAATAGGAAGGCGGATGGCAGCCGCACTGTAGGTCCGATTCACGCGCACCGATGCGCTCGAGCATGCGCGCCGCGATGTTCACGTGCACCTGCTCGCCCCCGTGGCTGGCGCACATCAGCGCGAGTTCCTGCGAGGTAAAGCCGAAACGGCTCATGCCGCCTGCCTCGACGAACGGCAGCGCCTGCAACGGCTTGAGCGCGGACCGGGTGAAATTCAGCGCGGTCGGATCGCCGGCGCCCGCGATCAGCTTTCCGTGCGTGTCGACAACCGCGATCGAGCCGTGATGGACGCATTCGACGAGGCCGCCGCGTGTGGTGACGACGAGCGGAACATGGGCAGGCACGGGCATGCGCCGATTATCCCTCCCGGCCTGCCGGGGGAGGGTGGCATCGGGCCAGATCAGGTCGACCCAGTTCACGACTTCGTGAACTCGACCGTGCCATCCCCGTCCGCGTCGAGCTTCACCTCCAACGTCGACGTCGACAGCACGGACAGGACGAGAAGCCCGTTGTTCACGCCGTGCACCTGGATCCGGCCTTGGCGCGGGAACGGGTCGATGTCGCATTGCTTGATCGTCGCCGGTGTGTTGATGACGATGGTGCCGCCGATGGAGGTGGCCGGAGATCGCTCCGTTGACCGCGAGCGTGCCGAGTCCGGCAGTCGAGGACCCGGGCGGCAGCGCGTTCGGATCACGCGTGGCGGTCACGGTGTAGCGGGCGTGCAGCGTGACAGCGTCGCTGCCTCCGGCTCCGGTCACCGAAGCCGTCAGGCCGTCGACGCCCATCGAGAGCTGCGCCGTATAGGAGGTGCCAACGCGCGCGAGGTTGTAGTTGTAGCTTCCGTCGATCGGAAACCGGCCTGCGGTCGAACTCGCCTGCCGCTGCGCGTACGTGACCGTGGCGGTGGCCGAGGCGAAGCCGGCCTAGATCTGCGCGACGCTGTAAGTCGCCGAGATGCTGCCGTTGATGAGGTCGGTCGCGGTCGGCTGGCACTGCTTGAAGGTCACGGTCAGCAGGTCGCCGGAGCTCCCCGAGTTGCTGCCGTCGCGATCATCGAGTACGGCGGTAACGCTGCCGCCGGCGGCGCACGTGCCGGTCGAGGAGATGAGCCCCGTCGGCCGCGAGTCTCCCACAGCCTTGCACGGACCTTGCGTCGACTTCGGCTGCGATGCGGCCCCTTGTCCGCCGCCTCGCCAGGAACCCGGGATGCGTGCTCCGACGGGAAATGCGCCCGTCAGCGTGCAGGACGCATGCGCTTGTCGTGCTCGATGCACGCGTACGCGGAATGGTTGTGGATCGACTCGAAATTTTCGGTCGCCACCGAATACGCGACGATGCGCTCATCGCGGTTCAGCGCGAGCGCGATATCGCGCACGATGTCCTCGACGAACTTCGGGTTGTCATACGCACGCTCGGTCACGTATTTCTCGTCCGGACGCTTGAGCAGTGCCCAGAGCTCGCTCGGCGCCGCTTCTTCCGCGAACCGCACCTGCTGCTCGATCGGCAGGTCATCCTCGACTTCAGCGGCGATGGTGACGGCCGAGCGCTGGTTGTGCGCGCCGTAGTCGGCGATCTTCTTGCTGCACGGGCAGAGGCTGGTCACCGGGACCACGACCTCCTGCACTGTCTTCACCCGGCCGGCCTTCGCTTCGACGCGCAACGTGACCTCGTAGTCGAGCAGGCTGGCGACACCGGAAACCGGTGCGTGCTTGGTGATGAAGTACGGGAAGCGGACCACGATCTCGCCCTCGCTCGCCTCCAGGCGCGCCAGCATCGCCCGCAGCAGCTCGCGGATCGACTGCACGCCGAGCGGCGCGCGATGGGTCTGCAGCACGTCGATGAAGCGCGACATGTGCGTGCCCTTCTGATGCGCCGGCAGCGCGACGAACATGTCGACCAAGGCGATCGAGGGCTGCGGACCGGCCGGCGAGGCGATCTGCACCGGCTGGCGCAGCGACTTCACGCCCACGCGCTGGATGGCGATGTTGCGCACGTCGTTCGCACCCTGCACGTCGGGCAGAAAGGTCGGATCGCGGACGTTCATCGGGGAGGCGGGTTGAGCTGGTCAGGCGGATTGTCGCATCCGCGGCCTGCCCGCCGCGCCGGCGGCCGCAGGGACATTCGTCCAGGCCGGGTCGCGCGCGGATCTAGCGTCCGAGCAACTGCTCGATGCGGCCGGTCACGCGCGGGTCGAGAGGATCGATCGCGCTGGGAAAGGTGGCCGCCACGTGCCCGTCGCGGTCGACCAGGAACTTGTGGAAGTTCCACTGCGGCGCCTCCCCCGAGGCCGCGCGCAGGGCGGCGTAGAAGGGGTGGGCGGACGGCCCGATCACGGTGGTCTTGGCGAACATCGGGAATTTCACCGCGTACGTGTTGAAGCAGAACTCGGCGATTGCCTTGTTGCCCGCGGGCTCCTGGTTGAAGTCGTTGGACGGAAACCCGAGCACGGCGAGGCCGCGCGGCGCGTAGCGCGCGTACAACTGCTCGAGTGCTTCGTACTGCGGGGTGTAGCCGCACTTGCTCGCGGTGTTGACAACCAGCAGCACCCGGCCCGCGAACCGGCACAGGTCCTGCGGACTTTCGTCCTGCAGGCGTGGCGCCGAGTAGTGCAGCAAGGCCGGACAGGCCTTGTCGCCCGCGGCGGCCACGCATGGAACGACGAGTCCCGCGCCGCACACGACCAGCGCAACGGCGGCGCGGCGCACGGCTCGAGCGAGTGTCATGGTCCGTCCTTCTCGAACGCATCCGCGCCGGGAACGCGGGCGAACGTGGATATTGCCTCAAGTCTCAAGGCCCGCGCGACGCCGCAACGTTCCGCTTTGAAATCTCCGACAATCCGCCCGGGACAAGTCCGGAGGCCCGCATGAAATTCACCGATCGAGTCGCCATCGTCACCGGTTCGGCACAGGGAATCGGCGCGGCGACGGCACGCGCGTTCGCCGAGGAAGGCGCGAAGGTCGTGGTGTCGGACGTCAACGAGGTCGGCGGCACCGCGCTGGTCAAGGACATCGCCGCCGCGGGAGGAACCGCGCTGTTCTGCCGCGCCGACGTGGGCGAGCCCGACGATGCGACACGGCTGGTGCAGTTCGCGCTGGCGCACTTCGGCCGGCTCGACGTGCTCGTGAACAACGCCGGCATCGTGCACGGCGCCGAGTTCATCGACCTCGCCGTCGAGGATTTCGATCGCGTGCTGCGGGTGAACCTGCGCGGTGCGTTCCTCTGCGGCCAGGCCGCGGCGCGGCAGATGCTCGCCCAGAACCCGAATCCGTCCGGAGCGCGCGGCGTGATCATCAACATGTCGAGCGTGAACGCCGTGCTCGCGATCGGCAACCAGGTGCCCTACACCGTGAGCAAGGGCGCCCTGAACCAGCTCACCAAGGTGATGGCCATCGCACTGGCGCCCAAGGGCGTGCGCGTGATGGGGATCGGGCCGGGCTCGATCGCCACCGAGATGCTGAAGAATGCGGTGCTGACCAACGAGGCGGCACGCACTCGCATTCTCTCGCGCACGCCGCTCGGCCGCCTGGGCGAGCCCGAGGAGGTGGCGCGCATCGCCGTCTTCCTCGCGAGCGACGATGCGTCCTATCTCACTGGAACGACCGTGTACCCGGATGGCGGGAGGCTGGGGCTTAACTACGTGATGTGAACAAGTTCGTCATCCCGAGGAAGCGAATGCGACGAAGGATCTCGGCCCTTCGCGACCCGGAGATTCCGCGTGTCCTGCTCGGGATGGTATTGAGGTCGTGGCTGCTCAGTAGAACACCGTCAGCACGCCGGTGAACCCGTACAGGTTCTGGCCGCCGATTTCGCCGTTGGCATAAAAGCCCACCAGCGGCACGTCGCCGAGCTGGCGCTCGATCAGGCCGAGTTCCTCGTTCGACTCGCCGAACATGTGGCTGCCGCGCCCGAGGCAGGAGACGTAGACCGCGCCCTTTGCTTGCGCGGGCGCGCCGTCCTTTTCACTCTGTTCGTGCAGGTGATCGCGGATCTCGGCGCAGATGCGGATCAGGTCCTTGCGCGCCGCCGGTTCGTCGCGCGTGCAAAAGCTCGCCACCTGCTCCTCGGCGACCTGCGCCGCGACCGCAACCACGCCCTTGGACGGATCGAGCGCGATGACATGGCGCACGACGTAGTCCTCGCGCGGCGTCCGCTCGCGGTAGCCGCCAGCCGCGCCGGGCTCGATGCCGACGAACAAGCCCTGGCGGCCGAGCGACTGCAGCTGCTGCCGCACCTTGGTGAAGTCCTCGCGCACGCCCCCGTTGGCCGAAATCTGCAACGTCGCACGCTCGCGGATGCCGGCGTCCTCGAGCAGGACATCGAACGCGCGCCGCCCGTCGAGCTCGATGATCACGTTGTCGGCGGCGCGCGTGACCTTGTGCCGGCTCGCGGCCGGGAGCCGGTGCACGCCCTGCGACACGCGCGACACCAGCCGCACGTCGGAGGAGAACACCACGCCCGACAGGCCGCCGCTCAGCACGCGGTCGGCGATCTGTACCGCCTTGCCGCGGCCATTCGAGATGCCGCCGAACAGGTAGCCGCTCGCCACCTTGTTGCCCATGTCGACCAGCAATTCCGGCAGGTCGGGAGATTGCGGGTCGGCATGCACGAGCGCGGTGTAGGCGGCATCGGCGCCCGCGTCGGTGCGGGTGCCGAGCGTCGGCGGGCGCTGCGAACCGGAGAAAACGTTGAACGTGCCGGAAGGAAAGCTCGCGAGCATGACCGCAAGCGCGGGCTCCTCGTAGAACTCGGTGCCGGTAGCGCAGATCCCGATGCCGCTGGCGCCGACCCAGTTGGGAATGCCGGTGCGCGATTTCAGCGTCGCGAGGATCTGTTCGGCGTGATCGACCAACGGATCGGTGAGGTACAGAAAGCCGAGATTGGCGTTGCGAACGTACCGCTCGTCGCCCGCGAAACGATGCAGCAGCAGCGCGCATTCCTCGGTCGCGACCGACCAGTCGGGATGCGCGGCGCATGCGTGGCGAAAGCGCATGGCGCTTCAGCCCGAGCGCTTGGCAGGCGGCCTGCGCGCCGCCGGTTTGTTCGCATCGGCCGGTGCGGCCTCGGCCGGGCTCTTGCCTGCTGCCTCGCCGGCGGCCGCCGCCGCGATGCGCGTGAACTGATCCTGCAGGTTGCCCCACCACGCGGCCGGGTTCATCGGCATCTCGGCCAGGTTCGGCGGGCGTGTTTCCTTCGGCTGGACGCGCCGCGCGCGTCGCGCGGGCGTCGGCGCAGCCGGCGGCGCTGCGGACTTTGCCGGCACGGGCTCCGACGGGGCCGACATAAGTGCGCCACCGAGCGACTTGAGCGTCGCGATCGTGTTGCGCTGGACCTCGAGCGCCTGGATCGACGCGCGCAACATGTTGGCGTTCAGGGCGAGCCACTGCTCGACTGCGCGCAGGTCGCCGATACGCTTGTCGAGTTCATCGACATCGAGCGTCGGCATCATGATCGAGGGCAGCGACGTGGTCAGCGCGGCGGGGTTCGAAACGCCGGGCATCTGCGGAAAACCGGCGCCCCAGACCTTGCGCATCAGCTCGATGCTCTCGAGCAGGTTGCTCGCGAACGGAAACTCCGGGCCGGACTGGCTGGTCGTCATCGACTGCTCCTGCAATCGCGCCATCCACGGAAGAGCAGCCGCCGCGGCCGCGATCGACAGTCGCTACGGTACCCGATCCGCTCGCGATGGCGCCGGTCCGGCGTCAACCCGCGGGATCACGTGAAACCACCACCGGTCGGCGGTCGCGCGGAAGGCGCGCTCGATTCGACTATTCTCGCCCTCGGAGGGGGCAGCGCTGCATCAGCAAGGGCCCTCGGGGGTCCGCTTCGGCCACGATCTGGTCGGCGCAGTCGCCGTTTGTGCCGTTGTGTTCGTGCATGAGTCTGGTCACCGCCGTTACGCCGCCGCTGCTGAGTCCGGGCCGCGCGATCCTGCTGATCGCGGCGTCGCTCCTGCTGCATGCGCTCGTGATTTCCGTCTTGCGCGACCGGCTGGTGGCGCCGCAGTCGGAGGCAGAGCCGCCGTCGCGCACGATCGACGCGGCGCTGATCGCGGAGGCGCCGCCCGCGCCGCCTCCGCCGCGCCGCGTGGCGCCCCGGCGCGCGCCGCGCCCGAAGCCGCCGCCGCCAACTCCGCCTTCCCCCGAGCCGCTGGTCACGCCAGACCCTACCGTCGTGGCCGCGCCTGCCGATGAGCCCGACCGGCCGGCGCCCGGCGAGAGCGAGGGGTCGGTGCAGGTCACGGGGATCGCTCCACCGCCGACGCCGGCCCCCGATCCCGCACGCGTCGAGCCCGCGCCGGCGGCGCCCACCGCGCCCGTCCGAGGGGTCGACCTTGCCGCCGACATGAGCGAACAGGGCGGCGCCATCGAGGCGCTGCCGATTTCCGGCAGCTACGTCTACAAGCTGCGCGACTCGCGCTACTCGGCGCTCAGCGGCACGACGACGATCGACTGGCGTCTCGACACCGGCACGGCGCGCTACGAGGCCCGGCTGCGTGCGACCGTGTTCGGCATCCCGCTCGCCGACATATCGTCGAGCGGCTCGGTGCAGCGCTTCGGTATCGCGCCGGAGCGCTACGTGCAGAAGACCGGGACGCGTGCGCCCGTGGCCACCAACCTCGATTGGTACCAGCACATCGTGACATTCAGCTCGCGCACCTTCCAGCGGGCGGTGCGGGACGGCATCCAGGACAGGCTGTCGTTCCAGTTCCAGTTGATGGCGATCGGCCAGCGGCTGCCGGAGGTGATGCGTGAAGGTGCGACCATTTCGATGGACGTCGCCGGACCCGGCGACGTGGAGCCCTACAACTTCCTCGTCGTCGGCACCGAGACGATCGAGACCGGTGCCGGTCCGATCGAGGCGCTCAAGCTCGACCGGCCCAGGTTGACGCCGGCGGAGGCGCGCGTGGAAGTCTGGCTCGCGCCGTCGCGCAGCTACCTGCCCGTGATGCTCCGCTTCACCGACCGCAACGGCAACGTGACGGAGAGCCGTCTCGAGAGCGCCGATGAGAACAGATAGGAACGCCTCGGCGCCGGCGTTCCTGGTTGCGCCGCTGCTTCTCGCTCTCGCGGTGGCGGCGCACGCGCAAGTGCCGACATGTCCCGGCAAGGACGAATGGCCCGCGAAACTGCGCCTCGACTATCAGGTGACGGCCAGCCGCGGGCCGTTCTCGATCAACGGCGACAGCGTCCTCTCGTTCGAGCGCACGGGACAGGCGTACTCGATCACCGTCGATACCGACGCCGTCGGGATCTATCACGCGCGCCAGACCTCGCGCGGCGCGATCGGACCGGACGGCCTGCAGCCTGCCGAATACGTCGAAACCCGCACCGGCAAATCGGCACAGACGACGACATTCGACTGGGCCGCCAAGGTCGTGCGTTTCTCCGCGGCCCCGGACTCTCCGGCGCCGACCGAGACGGGGTTGCAGGATCGGGTCAGTCTCCTGGTCCAGCTAGCTCTGCGTCTGCACGCGGCCACCGCCGAAGGGCCGCTCGAGATTCCGGTGGCAGGGGCGCGCGCGGTGGGCCCCTATCGCTTGCTGCGGCGTGGCGTCGAGACGGTGAAGGTACCGGTGGGGGAGGTCGAAGCCGCGCAGTTCGAGCGCGCGCTGATGGGCGACGACCACGACCGCCTCGAAGCGTGGTTCTCGCCACGCTGGTGCGGACTGCCCGTGCGTCTCCGTTATGTCGACAAGAACGGCGGCGTCATCGATCACCGCCTGCGCGGCGCCAGCGTCGAATGACGGGTCGGCGGATCAGGCAGCGAGCGCGGGCGTCGCGGCGGCCGTGAGGCGCGCTTCTATCTCGGCCGCGAGCCGATGCATTCCGTTCAACGCGCGCGTCACATCGCGCGGGTCGGCAAGCAGCAGCACGATCAGCCGTGGCTTCGCGGTTTGAACCGGGCGCACGATCAGAACGCCCGCGGTTCCATCCAGGATCAGGCAGCGGGTCTTGTCGAGCCCGAGCGCCGACGCCGTCGTGCGCGCGGACGCGATCAGGCCGCGCAGCTGCGTGGTTTGCGGCGACAAGGCATCGGCGACGCCGACCGCGTCCGACGTGAGGCAGTTGTCGTCGCTGACGACCGCTGCCGCGAGGGCCGACGGGACGGACTCGCGCAGATCGGCAAGCTGCCGTTCGAAGAAGACCCGGATCGTGCGAGGCTCGGTCGCCATGTTTTCCCTGAGGTTGAAGGGGCGGTGCACCGTGACCGGTATTACGGCCAAACGAAACGTGCCTTGAGGCCGGCCCGCGAAAATTTCTCTTCTCGACGCGATCCCCGGTTGCGGAGATTCCCTACCGACGTCCTGCTGGCGGCGCGAAAGGCCGCCGTTGCGCGGACGATTCGATCGCGCTGGACTTGGGCGCTGCGTCGAGCGCCGGCGCGCGAACTCGCGTGCGTCCCCGATTCCGCATTGGCGGCGCGACAACAGCGTCGAGCGTGGTGCATCGCACTTTGTCGTTTTCCCCTGTCGTCCGTGGCATCCTTTTCAGCTCGTTGTAAGCGACATGTGCGCCTACTCCGAGGTGCTTTCGGCATATGTCTCGGCGCCCATCGATGCCGACGACACGCGCGAGAAGTACCTCGCCGCGCGCACCCCCAGGCCACTGCGGCCGAACCAGATGAACTACGGCGTCAACGTCGCCAAGTGGCACACCAGCGTGCAGAAGAGCTACTGGGGTGATGCCGCCACCGCGCAGAGCGCGGCGCCAGGCGCGTGGCCGATCTCAAGGAACGCGGGTTCGCCGACGCCGGCGTGTACGACCCGCAGGGTGTAAAAGGAACGCACGTGATGTACGTGCTGCAGCACGCCTCTTCCTCATCCTCGCCGTGCTTGCGCACGCGTATGCGGCGATCTGGGTCAAGGGAACCGTGCGCGCGATACGCGCGCGACGGTGAACCACGGCTGGGCCAGGCACCATCACCCGCTCTGGTATCGGAAGATGACGGGGGTTGCAAAGTAACCGCCGGCCACTCCCGATCCCGCAATCGCGGCGGCCGCCTCCCGCAGGAGCGCGCCGTCGTTTTCCCGAGCGCGGCCTCGATGCGGTTTGGCAGAATGCCGTACGCCCGCCAGTGGGCGCTGCATGGAGAGCGGTGCGTTGCCTACCCAGATCATCACGGACGGTTCGACCGAACGCGCAGGCCATGCGCCGAAAGTCGTGCTGCCTGCCGGCGCGCAGGTGTTCGCCGAACGTGCCGCCCGACTCGAGCAGCTATCGAAGGACCACCCGCTGAGTGCGTATCTCGCGCTGATCGGACGCGTGTGTTGCGCCCAGGCCGCGGCGCTTCCGGCGCGAACCGCCCCGCGCCCGGTCGCGAGCGTCGTCCGCCTGGGCGGCGCGCAGGCCAACCTGCGGTATCTCGTCTACGCGCCGTGCAGCAGCGAGTGGAACATGGTGCGCGTGAAGTGCAGTGCGTGCGAAGAAGACAAGGGCGTGGCCTACCTGAGCATCGCGCAGGACGGCCGGCCGGGCGCCGATGCGCCGGTGCGTGCCGAGGCCTGCGACGAGTGCCGCACCTGCCTGAAGATCCTCTACCAGGAAAACGACCCGCTGCTCGATGCGATGGGGGACGATCTCGCCATGCTCTCGCTCGACTTCCTGGTCGACGACCAGGGCTATCGCCGCTCGGGTCCCAATTTCCTGCTGCATCCCGGCAGCAGCGGCTAACGCGATGCGGAACTTGACTCTGCCCGGTTCGGGCGAGGCAAGCGCGAAGCGGGAGCCCGCCGCGTTCGCGCATCTTCCTTCGATCGATCGCCTGCTCGGCGAACCCGCGCTGGCACCGCTGGTGGAACGGCTCGGCCCGCAACTGGTCAAGCGCGCGGCGCAGGAAGAAGTCGCGCTGCTGAGGGAACGGGTGCGCACCCAGGGTCCCGCCGCGGATTCCGCGGCGCCCGCGGGTCGGGACCTCCTGCGGGCGATCGAAGAGCGCGCGCACGGGCTCGCGGCCTCGCGGCTGCCCGCCGTGTTCAATCTGACCGGCACCGTGATCCACACCAACCTCGGCCGTGCGTTGCTGGCCGAAGAGGCGATCGAGGCCGTGGCCGCGGCCATGCGCGGGTGCGTCGCGCTCGAATACGACCTCGCGAGCGGCGGCCGCGGCGATCGCGACGTCGTCGTCGAGGATCTGCTGCGCGAACTCACGGGCGCCGAGGCGGCGACGGTCGTCAACAACTGCGCGGCGGCCGTATTGCTGACACTGAAGGCGCTGGGGGCAAGGCGCGAGGTGCTGATCTCGCGCGGCGAACTGATCGAGATCGGCGGCGCCTTCCGCATGCCCGACATCATGCGTGCGGCGGGCTGCAAGCTGGTCGAGGTCGGCACGACGAACCGCACGCATCCGCGCGACTTCGCCGATGCCATCGGACCGCGCACGGCGCTGGTCCTCAAGGCGCACACCTCGAACTACGCGGTGACCGGCTTCACCGCCGCGGTGGACGAACACGAGCTCGCGGGCATCGCACACGCACGGCAGGTTCCGTTCGCCGTCGACCTGGGATCCGGCGCGCTGGTCGACCTCGGCGAATATGGACTGCCGAAGGAGCCGCTGCCGCGCGAGGTGCTCGCCGCGGGGGCCGATGTCGTGATGTTCTCCGGCGACAAGCTGCTCGGCGGGCCGCAGGCGGGCATGATCGTGGGCCGGCGCGACCTGATTGCCAGGATCAGGAAGGACCCGCTGAAGCGGGCGTTGCGAGTCTCGAAGCTGACACTGGCCGCGCTCGAAGCGACGCTGCGCATCTACGCATCGGCGTTTCGCCTGCCCGAGAGATTGCCGACGCTTGCGCTGCTCGTGCGCGGTGCCGGCGATATCCGTGCCGCCTGCGAGCGCTTGCTGCCTGCGTTCGCGCAATTCGCGGGTGCTGACTTCACCGCGCGGGTCGAAGACTGTGCGAGCCAGATCGGCTCCGGTGCGCAACCGGTCGAGCGCCTGCCGAGCTGCGCCATCGTGCTTGCGCCGCACGCCGCGAGAGGCGCGGGACGCAAGCTCAATGCGCTCGGTCAACGCTTGCGCGCGCTGGCGCTGCCGGTGATCGGTCGCGTGCAGGACAATGCCCTGTGGTTGGACCTGCGCTGCCTGCGCGACGAAATGACCTTGCAGGCGCAGCTGCTCGGCCACGAGCCGGAGGAAGGATCATGAGGCAGGTCTTGCAGTGGCTCGTTGCCATCGCAGCTGCGGCGCTGCTCGCCGGTTGCAACTCTTACGACGACAACAACGTGACGATCGAGGTGAAACTGCAACCCACGCCGCTGCAGGTGCAGCTGCAGCAGCCGGTGACCGCGACGAGCGCTGGATGGGCGCATACATGCGCCGTTCTCGCCGATGGGACCACGAACTGTTGGGGCGGCAACCAGAAAGGCCAGCTTGGCAACGGCGGTGCCGCGGTCTCGTGTGTCCAGGGATATTCGGTGTGCAGCGACGGTCCGGTCGTGGTCAGCGGCGGGATCCTCTGGTCGAGCGTCGCGGGCGGGTACCTCTACACGTGCGGGATCGACAACGCCGGCGCAGCCCATTGCTGGGGAACGGGTTACCGCGGCCAGCTCGGCGATGGCCAGCAGACGGCCAGCGACGTGCCGACCTCGGTCAGCGGCGGACTCGTTTTCACGCAACTGTCCGCGTCGACGGGAGGCGATCTTGCGTGCGGCATCAGCGGCACGACGCTCTATTGCTGGGGAACCGGATACTTCGGCCAGCCCGGGACGGGAGGGGTCAGCCAGATCGCGGTGACGCCGTACCAGGTCGCGCCCGCGCAGGCGTTCCGCGCGGTCTCGGTGGGCGAACTGCACGCATGTGCGCTCGACACGACGGGCGCGGCGTACTGCTGGGGCGCGAACGGACTCGGCCAGGTGGGCGACAGCACGCAGGTCGATCGCACCCTGCCGACCGTCGTGCTCGGCGGGCATGCCTACACGCAGATCGTCACCGGCCTTGCCCACACCTGCGCACTCGACGGCACCGGCGTTGCCTACTGCTGGGGCGCATCCGGACAGATCGGCCGCACGACCACCAGCTCGCTGGAGCAGGCAACGCCGGCACCCGTCGCGGGCGCCCAGCAGTTCGTGCGCCTCGCCGCAGGCGGGTGGCACACGTGCGGCATCGACGCAAGCGGCAAGACCTACTGCTGGGGCGACAACTCGTACTCGCAGTTCGGTGACGGCACCACGAACTCGAGCCAGCTGCCGGAGCTCATTTCCGCGCTGCCGCCGTTGACGCAGATCACCGCCGGCGGCGCGCACACCTGCGGTGTCATCGCAGCGGGTGCGATGTACTGCTGGGGCGCCAACACGTACGGCCAGAGCGGGCGCCTGCCGTAGGCGCGCCGAGCGGCGCAACGCGCGATCCATGATCGTCGGCACGGCGGGGCACATCGACCACGGCAAGACGAGCCTGGTCAAACGACTGACGGGGCGCGACACCGATCGCCTGCCGGAAGAGATCAAGCGCGGCATCTCGATCGAGCTCGGCTACGCCTACGTTGCGCTCGCCGACGGCGGCGTGCTGGGCTTCGTCGACGTACCAGGCCACGAAAAATTCGTGCATACGATGGTGGCGGGCGCGACCGGCATCGACTGCGCGCTGCTCGTGATCGCGGCCGACGACGGCGTCATGCCGCAGACCGACGAGCATCTCGACATCCTGGAACTGCTCGCCGTGCGCGCCGGCGCGATCGTCCTCAACAAGATCGATGCCGTCGACGCTGCGCGCATCGTGCAGGTCCGCGCACAGGTCGCATCGCGTGTGCGCGACACGGTCGCACATGCCTGGCCGGTGTTCCCGCTTTCGGCGCACACGGGCGAAGGCGTACCGGCGCTGCAAGCGCATCTGCTGGCCCAGGCCGCCGCGCCGGGCCAGCGCGAGGCCGGCGGTGGGTTTCGCCTTGCGATCGACCGCGTCTTCACGCTTGCCGGCGTCGGCACGATCGTGACCGGCACCGCTCACGCAGGACGTGTGCACGTCGGTGACGAACTTGCGCTCGTCCCGGGCGGCCTGCGCGCGCGGGTGCGCTCGATTCATGCGCAGGACCGTCCTGCGACGGAAGGGATGGCGGGCCAGCGCATCGCGCTCAATCTCGCGGGGGTCGAGAAGAGCGAGGTCGAGCGCGGCCAGTGGGTGCAGGCGGGCGCCCTCGCCAACGTCGGCGATCGGTTCGACGCGTCGGTGCGGCTATCCGCGCGCGAACTGCGCGCCCTGCCGGAACTGGCGGGCCTGCACCTGCATCATGGCACCGCCGACGTGCTGGCCCGGGTGAGCGCGCTCGACGGCGCACGACTCGGACCCGGAGAAACGCGCCTGGTTGCCGTGCGCACCGCGCGTCCGCTCGCGTTGTGCCGCGGCGATCGCTTCGTGCTGCGCGACCCCCAGGCGCGCGCCACCTTGGGGGGCGGGGTCGTGCTCGACATCGCGCCGCCGGCGCGCGGGCGGCGCGCAGCGGCGCGGTTGCAGGTGCTGCAAGCGATCCGCGACCGTCCCGCCGCCGCTGCGCTCGCGCTCTGGCTTGACCGGGAGTCGGTCGCGCTCGCGCGCGTGCGCAGCGGCTGGAACCTCGACGAGACGGCGACGCGCGAGATGATGCACGCCGCCGGGGCGCGCATCGCCGCGGGTACCGGGTTCGCCGCGAGCGCGTGGGCGGGCCTGCGCGAGAAGCTCGGCGCAGCCGTGGCCGCCACGCACGAGCGTGAACCCGAAATGCCCGGCGTCGAGCAGAACCGGCTGCGCCGGATGGTGGCACCGGCGCTCGACGCCGAAACCTTCGGCGAACTGGTCGACGAGCTGCTTGCCGAAGGTCGGCTCGTGCGGCGCGGTGCGTTCCTCGGCGATCCCGCGCACAAGGCGGAGCTCGGCAGGAACGAGCGCGTGATGTGGGAGCGCATCAAGCCGCTGCTGCTCGAAACGCCCTTCGAGCCGCCGCGTGTGCGCGACATCGCGCGCGAGCTGAAGATTGCCGAAGCCGAGGTGCGCACGCTGTTGCGGCGCGTGGCGCGCATCGGCGAGATCGCGCTGGTGGCACCCGACCACTTTTTCGACACGGCGGCCGTGCGCGCGATGGCCGACATCGCGGCCGAGCTCGGCCGACACCATGGTGCCGCGCGCGCCGCCGAGTTCCGCGATCGCATCGGCACCGGCCGCAAGGTCGCGATCCAGATTCTCGAGTTCTTCGACCGCGTCGGCTATACGCGCCGCGTGCGCGACGATCACCTGGTGCGGCGGGCCAACCCGTGGCGCACCGGGTCAGGCGCCGACCTGCCGCGCGCCTGAGGATCTCTCGCGCTTGCGCCTCAGCGGGGCGGCCGCGCGACCAGCTGGTCGTAGATCGCAGCGTAGGCGGTCGCGGCCTTGCCCCAGGAAAAGTCCTGCGCCATGGCCCGCATCATCACCGCCAGCCAGCCCGCGGGCGATCGATAGAGCTCGCCGGCACGGCGGATCGCTGCGAGAAGTTCGGGGGTGTTGGCGTCGGCGAAGCTGAAGCCGGTCGCCGTGCCCGCCGCGATCGCGGCCTCGCTCGCGTCGACCACGGTGTCCGCGAGCCCGCCGACACTGCGCACCAGCGGCAGCGTTCCGTAGCGAAGGCCGTAGAGCTGCGTCAGTCCGCAAGGCTCGAAGCGCGAAGGCACGGCGATGACGTCGGCGCCGGCGATGATGCGATGGGCCAGCGATTCGTCGTAGCCGAGGCGGACCGCGATCGATCCGGGATGGAGCGCCGCCAGTTCGGACAGCCCGGCTTCCAGCTTCGCGTCGCCGCTGCCGAGCAGCGCCAGTTGCACCTGTTGCGGCAGCAGCTGCGGCAGTGCTTCGAGAAGCAGGTCGATGCCCTTCTGCGCGGTCAGGCGGCTCACGACGCCGATCAGCAGGCGACCCCGGGTGATGTCGAGGCCGAGCTGGCGCTGCAGTGCCTCTTTCGCGCGCGCCTTGCCCGCGCGCAGGGTCTCGGGCGACCCGTGCGCGTCGAAGTGAGTCTCCAGCAGCGGATCGGTCGCCGTGTCCCACACGGTGTAGTCGACACCGTTCAGGATGCCGGACAGCGCCGAGCGGCGATGCGCGATGACCGTCTCCAATCCGCATCCGAACTCGTGGGTCTGGATCTCGCGTGCGTAGGTCGGGCTGACGGTGGTGATGTGATCGGCGTATTGCAGCCCGGACTTGATGGCCGACCCCTGGCCGTGGAATTCGAGGCCGTCGAACACGAACGCGGCGGGCGGCAGGAACAGCGCGGGCAGCATGCTCTTGTCGAACATGCCGTGGAACGCGAGGTTGTGCACGGTGAAGACGCTCCGGCAACCTGGCGCCGGGTGAAACGCGAGGTGGGCGCAGGCAAGCCCCGCGTGCCAGTCGTGGCCATGCACGATCTCGGGCCGCCAGCCGCGGTCGATGTCGCCGAGACCGAGATGCGCCGCCACCCAGCCGAGCGCGCCGAAGCGCAGCGGGTTGTCCGGCCATTCGCGGCCGTCGCGGCCGAGATAGGGATTGCCGGGACGGTCGTAGAGCGACGGGGCATCGACGACGTAGGCGGGCACGCCGATGCCGCTCAGGCGTCCGAGCCGGACCACAAGCGATGCCGCGCCGAAGGCCGGTCCGAACGTCGCGACCGGCGCCGCCTCGCGCAACGCCTGCATCACGGCCGGGTAACCCGGCAACAGGAGCCGCACGTCGACGCCGTTTTCCGCGAGCGCGATCGGCAGCGCACCCAGCACGTCGCCAAGACCGCCGGTCTTGACCAGAGGGTAGATCTCGGCGCCGACGTGCAGGACGCGCCGGGCGGCGGAAGTCGCCATCGGCTAGCCCAGCCGCGCGAGCATCTCGCGGGTGATCAGCGTGACGCCGCCCTCGGTGCGGTTGAAGCGCTTCGCATCGCTCGCCGCGTCTGCGCCGACGACGAGGCCATCCGGCAGGACGCAGCCGCGATCGACCACGACCTTGTTCAGGCGCACGTGCCGGCCGACCACGACCGACGGCAACAACACCGACCAGTTCACCTGCGCGTGGGAGTGCACGCGGCAGCTGGAAAACAGCAGCGACCGGTACAGCGAGCCGGAGATGATGCAGCCGCCGGAGACCATCGACTCGATCGCCATCCCGCGCCGATCCGGCTCGTTGTGCACGAATTTGGCCGGCGGCAGCTGCTCCTGCCAGGTCCAGATCGGCCACGCAGTGTCGTAGAGATTGAGCAGCGGCTTGGTGGCGGTGAGATCGATGTTCGCCTCCCAGTAGGCGTCGATCGTGCCGACGTCGCGCCAGTACGGCTCCTCGTCGTCCTCCGTGCGCACGCAGGCATCGGAGAACGGCTGCGCCCACGCGACGCCGTTGCGCACGGCGGCCGGGATGATGTTCTTGCCGAAGTCGTGGCTGGAGGTGGGATCGGCGATGTCGCGCTCGAGCTCGGCATAGAGATACTCGGCGTTGAACGCGTAAATCCCCATGCTCGCGAGCGACACGTCGGCATGGCCGGGCATCGCGGGCGGATCCTTCGGCTTCTCGAGGAAGTCGACGATCCTGCCCTTCTCGTCGACGGCCATCACGCCGAATGCGCTTGCGTCCTTGCGCGGCACGACGATGCAGCCCACGGTGCACATGGCGCCGGTCTGGACGTGGAATTCGAGCATGCGCCCGTAATCCATCTTGTAGATGTGATCGCCGGCCAGCACGACGATGTAGTCGGGGTTATTGGCCCGGATGATGTCGAGGTTCTGGTACACCGCGTCGGAGGTGCCGCGGTACCACGATTCCTCGTCGATGCGCTGCTGCGCCGGCAGGAGGTCGATGAACTCGTTCAGCTCGGCCTTGAGGAAGGCCCAGCCGCGCTGCAGGTGACGCAGCAGGCTGTGCGATTTGTACTGCGTCACGACGGCGATGCGGCGGATGTTCGAGTTCAGGCAGTTGGACAGCGTGAAGTCGATGATGCGGAACTTGCCGCCAAAAAAGACCGCGGGCTTGGAACGCTTGTCGGTCAGCTGCTGCAGCCGGCTGCCGCGGCCTCCGGCGAGGACCAGCGCCATCGCGCGCCGGGTCAGGTGGCTCTGGGCGATCGTGTTCTTCGGCATGGTCGAGTCCTCCACGGTCCCGCGGTTGTCTTGATGTGCTTCAGCTGATGACATCCGGCGCCGTGCGGCCGGTGCGGCGTCGGATCCCTGCGAGTTCTTCGATCACGGCTGCGACATCGGAAAGCGCGGCCTGCGTGTCCTGGCTCTGCCGTGCCGGATCCGGCTCGAAACGCTCGAGGTAGACGCGCATCGTCGCGCCCTCGGTGCCTGTGCCGGACAGGCGCAGCACGACCCGTGCACCGTCGCGGAACGTGATGCAGATGCCCTGCCGGCTGGTCGTCGATCCGTCGACCGGGTCGAGGTACGAGAAGTCCGACGCCGCCGCGATCTCGGCGGCGCCAAAGCGCCGGCCGGCGAGCGATGGCAGGCTGGCGCGCAGGTCGTCCATCACGCCCGCGGCGACGCGCGCGTCGAGCGCTTCGTAGTCGTGCCGCGAGTAGTAGTTGCGGCCGTAGCGGCGCCAGTGGTCGCGCACGATCTCCTCGACCGACTGGCCGCGCACCGCCACGATGTTGAGCCAGAACAGCACTGCCCACAGGCCGTCCTTCTCGCGCACGTGGTCGGCGCCGGTGCCGGCGCTCTCTTCGCCGCAGAGCGTGACCAGGCCGGCGTCGAGCAGGTTGCCGAAGAACTTCCAGCCCGTCGGGGTTTCGAAGCAGCGGATGCCGAGCGCCTGCGCCACGCGGTCGACCGCTCCGCTGGTGGGCATCGACCGCGCCACGCCTTTCAGCCCCGAATTGAACGCCGGGACCAGCGTTGCGTTGGCCGCGAGCACCGCGAGCGAATCGCTCGGCGCGACGATGAACCGGCGCCCGACGATCATGTTGCGATCGCCGTCCCCGTCCGAGGCAGCGCCGAAGTCCGGCCCGCCGTCGGCATTCATGATGCCGATCAGTTCGCTCGCCCACACCGGATTGGGATCGGGATGTCCGCCGCCGAAATCCGGCTTCGGCACGCCGTTGATCACGGTGCCGTCCGGCGCGCCCAGCTGGCGCTCGAGAATCTCCGTCGCATAGGGCCCGGTGATCGCGTGCATCGAGTCGAAGCACATGCGGAAGCGGCCGCCGGCGAAGAGCGTGCGCAGGCGATCGAAATCGAACAGGCGCTGCATCAGCGCCGCGTAGTCGGCGACCGGGTCGATGACCTCGATGCGCATGTCGCCCAACGTGCTCGCGCCCGTGCGCCGCAGATCGACGGCGGGTGCGTCGAGCGTCAGGTAACGATCGATCTCCTTCGTGCGCGCATAGACCGCCTCGGTCAGCTTCTCGGGCGCCGGTCCGCCGTTGGCGACGTTGTACTTGATCCCGAAGTCGCCGTCCGGTCCGCCCGGATTGTGGCTTGCGGACAGGATGATTCCGCCATCGGCCGGGCGGCTGCGGATGACGTTGCTCGCTGCCGGCGTCGACAGCAAGCCCTCGCGCCCGACCAGTGCGCGCGCGAAACCATTGGCGGCGGCAAGGCGCAGGATGATCTGGATCGCCTCTTCGTTGAAGAAGCGGCCGTCGCCGCCGACGACGAGCGTCTTGCCCGCCGGCGCGGGCAGTACGTCGAACAGGCTCTGCACGAAGCTTTCGACGTAGCCCGGCTGCTGGAACACCGTGACCTTCTTGCGCAGGCCGGAGGTGCCGGGCTGCTGACCGTCAAACGGCCGGAGAGGAACAGTGCGTACGTTCATCGTCGTCGTGTGCGGCGCCCGGCACCGCGCTCCGTTTCCATGGTTCTTCGCGTGAGTGGACGACCAGCCCGAGCGACGGTACCGGCGCCCGTCGCCCGAGGTTATAGCCCTTTGAGAATCTCGCGCCGCTTCTGCTGGTACTCCTCTTCGGTGATGACGCCGGTATCGCGCAGTTTTTGCAGCGCCTTAAGGCGTTCGGACGTCTGGCGATACAGCGCCTCGCTGTCGGCCACGGCGGGCGGGTTCAGCGTCGGCGGCACGGCAGCCGGCGCCGCTGTCGCTGGAGCGGTGGCAGCAGGTGCAGCCGGCGCGGGTGCCGGCCGAGATGCCGCAGCCGGGGCGGCGGGCGCGGGCGGTTGCGCCGGAATGACCACCGCAGGTGTCGGCAGCGCGGGCTGCGGCTCAGGCGTCGCGATCGCCGGCGGCGGCGCCGCGAATGGATCGATCACGATCCAGTCCGGCCGCTTGTTCACCGCTCCACCCGCAGAGGCAACGCGGACGTTGCGATCGACCATCGATTCTCGCTTGCCGGGCTCGAAGGGGATCAGGTAGCCCGAGCCGCGATATTCGTTCTCCCAGTCGGCGCGCACCAGTCCGAAGATCAGGTTCAACCGACCGTCGATGTAGAACACGCGCGCGGTCGTCACCGAGCGGGGAGCGAGGCCTCCCAGCGCGTGTCGCCCGCTGACTGCGAAGCTCACGTCCTGCTCGGGGAGCGCGCGTGCCAGTGCCTGCGCGAGCGGCGGCACGATCTCGTCGAGTTCCGAGGAAATGAACACGGGCTCGTTGCCCTTGCCGGGCAATTCGACGCGCATGAGAAGCTCGCGCAGGGTCTGTGGCGTGATCGAGACCGGCTGCTGGTTGAGCGGTGCGCCGGGCTCGCGCGTTTCGATCCGGACATAGCTGTCCCGGCCGTCGTAGACCATGGCCACGACTCTTCCGACGGCGGAGTCCTTGACAATGTGCACCGCGCGGCCGGCGGGGCCACTCCCGGGATCGCTCTGCGCCTGGGCGCTCCCACAAGCGAGCATCAGCAAAGCGGTGAGCAGCCTGCGCTGCGCATTCGAAAACATCAAGGTCTCCTGTCTGGCCGGCTTGGCGGGCAGCTCATGGCCGCGGTACTCCCGCAGGATAAGCCGGCAGGTTGAGGCGCTCGATCGGCGCGCGCCCGTACGTGGCCGCGAGTCGCGCCAGGCGCTCGGCCGGCTGCGGACCGACCTGGTCCCAGTCGAAGCGGAAGGTCCAGCAGTCGAGCTTCGAAGGGGTGTTCATCCGATGCTCCGCCCCCAGGCCCAGCACGTCCTGCATCTGATAGACGGCGATGCGGGCGACCGACGCGCAGGCGGCGCGGATCATCGCCCAGTGCATGCCGTCCGCTTCCGCGTCGACGTATACGCGCGCGTATTCACGCTCACGATCGGTCGTCGATGCGTACCAGCCGACGATGGTGTCGTTGTCGTGCGTGCCCGTGTAGACGGCGCAGTTGGGGCTGTAGTTGTGGGGCAGGAACGCATGCGCCGCATCACTGCCGAAGGCGAATTGCAGGATCTTCATGCCGGGCAGCGCGTAGCGGTCGCGCAGCGCCTCGACGTCGGGGGTTATCACGCCGAGGTCCTCGGCGATCACCGCCAGGTCGCCGAGTGCCGCACGAATCGCATCGAACAGCGCAACGCCCGGGGCAGGTTGCCAGCTTCCTTCGACCGCGGTCGGACAGCTCGCCGGGATCTCCCAGTAGGCGGCGAAGCCGCGAAAATGGTCGATGCGGACGAAGTCGGCGCGCGCAAGCTCATGGCGCGTGCGGGCAATCCACCAGGCAAACCCGTCGCTGGCCATCTTGTCCCAGTTGTACAGGGGGTTGCCCCAGCGCTGCCCGGTGGGCGAGAAATAGTCGGGTGGCACGCCGGCGATGACCTGCGGCTCGCCGTTCGCATCCAGGCGGAACAAGTCGGGGTGCGCCCAGCAATCGGCCGAATGATGCGCGATGAAGATCGGCAGGTCGCCGACGACGCGGATGCCCTTGTCGTTCGCGTAGCGCTTCAAGGCGCGCCACTGCGTGAAGAAGCACCACTGCACGAATTTCCAGAACGCGACGGCTGCGCGGTTGCGGTCGGACGCCAGCGCGAGTGCCTGCGGCGCGCGGCGCGCCAGCCCGGGCTCCCATTTCGTCCAGCTCCAGATCGCGCGCGCGCGATATTCCGTGTCGAGCGCCATGAACAGCGCGTAGTCGTCGAGCCAATGCGCCTCGCGCGTGCAGAACGTCGCGAAATCCTCGCGCTCGGCGCTGCTGGCGCGCGCGGAGAAGCCGTCGGCGGCACGACGCAACGCCTGCATGCGGAACGGCACGACGCGGCCGAAGTCGAGCCGGTACTTGTCCGGCCCGAGGGCAGCCTTGGCGGCAGCGTCGGCGGGCGCCATCCAGCCGCGCTCGACCAGCGGCTCGAGCGCAACCAGGAGCGGCGAGCCCGCAAACGCCGACACGCTCGCGTACGGCGAGTTGCCCGGGCCGATCGGTGTCAGCGGCAGGATCTGCCACAGGCTCTGTCCCGCCGCCGCGAGCCAGTCGAGGAAGTGGTAGGCGGAAGGACCGAAGTCGCCGCTGCCGTGCGGACCGGGCAACGAAGTCGGATGGAGCAGGATCCCGCTGAGCCGTCGATCGAATGTCATGGTGGCACCTCAGGAGGTGGGTGGCAGAAGGACCAGCAGTTGCAGGCTGTGCGCCGCCACGATGAGCGTGCCTGCGGCGTCGTCACGCCCGGACGCCTCTGCGATCGCCGTGTCGATGCGCCGCTGCCAGCGCCCGGGCGGCAGGGTGAACTCGATCGGGCCGCCTTCCGGGTTGAACAGGAGGAGCGCAGCCGGCCCGCCGGCGGGTGACAGCGTCGCGCCGAATGCGTGATGGGACGTGTCGTGCCAGTCGCCGACCGTCATGGGCTGGCCGCTGGGCGCCCACCACTCGACGCCGCGCCGTCCGTCCTGCGGCTTGTCCGACAGCCACTCGTCCTGGTGGCCGGCAACCTCGCGCCGCGCCGCGATCAGCTGCGCCACGAAGTCGAGTTGGCTCCGGTCGGCGCGCGCCCAGTTGATCCAGCTGGTCTCGTTGTCCTGGCAGTAGGCGTTGTTGTTGCCCTTCTGGGTGTGGCCCACTTCGTCGCCCGCGAGCAGCATCGGCGTGCCCTGCGCGAGCAGCACCGTCGCCAGCAATGCGCGCTTCAGGCGCGCGCGCAGCGCGACGATGGTCGGATCCTCGGTCGGCCCCTCGACGCCGCAGTTGGTACTGAAGTTCGCGTGATGGCCGTCGCGGTTGTGTTCGCCGTTGGCGTGGTTGTGCCGGTGCAGATAGCTGACGACATCGTTCACCGTGAAGCCGTCGTGCGCGGCGACGAAATTGATCGAAGCCGACGGCCGCCGCGTGCCGTGGTGAAAGCGGTCGTTCGATGCGGCGATGCGCCGGGCGAATTCGCCGCGGGCGACACCGCGCGAGAGCCAGAACAGGCGTGTGCTGTCGCGAAAACGGTCGTTCCACTCCGCGAACCGCCCCGGAAAGCGGCCCAGCTGGTAACCGTGCGGCCCGATGTCCCACGGCTCGGCGATCAGCTTGACGCGCGCCAGCACCGGGTCCTGCTCCAGCGCGCAAAAGAACGCCGCATGCGGATCGAAGTCCTGCGTGGTGCGGCCGAGCACGGGCGCGAGGTCGAAGCGGAAGCCGTCGACACCCATTTCCTCGGTCCAGTAGCGCAGGCCGTCGAGCACGAACTGGGTCACGCGCGGATGCGCGACGTTGACCGTGTTGCCACAGCCGGTGAAGTTCTCGTACAGGCTGCGATCGTCGGGCGACAACCGGTACCACGCCGCGTTGTCGAGCCCGCGGAAGGACAGCGTCGGGCCGGACTCGCTGCCTTCGGCGGTGTGGTTGTACACGACGTCGAGCAGCACCTCGATCCCCGCGTCGTGCATCGTGTCGACGAGCGCGCGGAACTCCGCCCGGGTCGCGGCCGGATCGAGCGGCGTGCTCGACAGCCGCGGATCGGGCGCGAAGAAGCCGATCGTGTTGTAGCCCCAGTAGTTGGTGAGCCGCCGCTCGACCAGATGGCTTTCGGCGAGCGAGTAGTGCACCGGCAGCAGCGACAACGCGCTGACGCCGAGCCGCCTCAGGTATCCGACGGCGGCCGGGTGGGCGAGGCCCGCATAGGTGCCGCGCAGCGGCGCGGGAATGTCCTCGTTCAGCCGGGTGAACCCCTTGACGTGGAGTTCGTAGATCACGCTGTCGCGCAGCGGCGTGTGCGGTGCGCGCAGCTCGCGCGGCGGCAGGGGCGCCGCGACGCGCGCCTTCAAGGCCCACGGCGCGTTGTTGCGCGTGTCGAGTGCGAGATGATCGTCCGGATGGCCGCGCGGATAACCGAACTGCTCGTCGCGCCACTCGAATCGCCCCACGATCTCGCGTGCGTAGGGATCGAGCAGCAGCTTGCTGGGATTGAAGCGGTGGCCGCTTTCCGGCGCGTACGGACCGTAGGCGCGCAGGCCGTAGACCAGGCCGGCGCCGGCCCCCGGCAGGAAGCCGCACCGGATGCTGTCGCGGTCGCCGTGCAGGAGGTGACGCGCCTGCTCGTGCGCGCCCGTCGGATCGAAGACACAGACCTCGATGCGTTCGGCGTGCGCCGAGAACACCGCGAAATTGATGCCGCCGTCGCGCAGGCTCGATCCCAGCGGGTACGGCCGACCGACGGCCAGCGGCGCGACGCTCATGCGGTAGTCAGACCGGCTCCAGCACCAATACGCCGAGAGGAGGAAGGCGCAGCGAGAGCGAGTGGCCGCGGCCGTGCGCCGCGATCGGTTGCGTGGCGAGCGGCGCCGACCCGTTGCCGAGGTCGCTGCCGCCGTAGAAGCGTGAATCGCTGTTGAGCAGCTCGCGCCAGGAGCCCGCATCCGACAGCCCGACGCGATAGCCCTCGCGCGGAACCGGGGTGAGGTTGCATACGACGAGCAACGCCGAGCCGGAGAAGTCGCGCCGCATGAAGGAGAGCACCGAGTTCTCGGCGTCGTTGGCCTCGATCCACTCGAACCCCCCGGCCTCGCAGTCGAGCGCATGCAGTGCAGGACGCGACCGGTAGAGCTTGTTCAGCTCGCGCACCAGCGCCTG
This sequence comes from Burkholderiaceae bacterium, assembly GCA_035502095.1. GTDB lineage: Bacteria > Pseudomonadota > Gammaproteobacteria > Burkholderiales > Burkholderiaceae_F > JAKANT01. Next base: position 14,893 of record DATJUX010000024.1, on the reverse strand, counting down.
CACGCCGCGGTGGGCGGGGTCGTCGAGCAGGTGCCAGTCGAGCGAGCTCTCGTGGTTCCACTCGCGCTGCTGGCCGAATTCGCCGCCCATGAACAGGAGCTTCTTGCCCGGGTGCGTCCACATGTAGGCGAGCAGCAGGCGCAGGTTGGCGAACTGCTGCCAGCGGTCGCCCGGCATCTTGCCGAGCAGCGAGCCCTTGCCATGCACGACTTCGTCGTGCGACAGCGGCAGGACGAAGTTCTCGTCGAACGCGTAGATCAGGCTGAACGTGAGGGTGTTGTGGTGCCAGCGCCGGTGCACCGGATCCTTGGCGAAGTAGCTCAACGTGTCGTGCATCCACCCCATGTTCCACTTGTAGTGGAACCCCAGGCCGCCGCCGCTGGTCGGGCGCGACACGCCCGGCCACGCCGTCGATTCTTCGGCGACGGTGATCGCGTTCGGAACCTCGAAGCCGACCACTTCGTTCATGCGCTGCAGGAACGAGATCGCCTCCAGGTTCTCGCGCCCGCCGTACTTGTTGGGGATCCACTCTCCGGAGTTGCGGCTGTAGTCGCGATAGAGCATCGATGCGACCGCATCGACCCGCAGCCCGTCGACGCCGTACTGCTCGAGCCAGTAGAGCGCGTTGCCGACGAGCATGTTGCACACTTCGAAGCGGCCGAAGTTGTAGATGAGCGTGTTCCAGTCCTTGTGGAACCCTTCGCGCGGATCGGCGTATTCGTACAGGGCCGTGCCGTCGAACAGCGCGAGGCCGTGCGCGTCCGAGGGGAAATGCGCCGGCACCCAGTCGAGCAGCACGCCCAACCCCTGTTCATGGCAGGCATCGATGAAGCGCGCGCAGCCAGCCGGGTCGCCGAACCGCGCCGTGGGCGCGAACAGTCCCAGCACCTGGTAACCCCAAGAGCCGTCGAAGGGATGCTCTGCGATCGGCAGCAGTTCGATGTGCGTGAAGCCGAGGTCGGCCGCGTAAGAAGGCAGTTCGGCCGCGAGCCGATCCCAGTCCAGAAACGCATTGCCCGATCCGCGCTTCCACGAACCGAGATGCACCTCGTAGATCGATACCGGCGCACCGCGCGTGTTGGCGCGCGCGCGATTCTCCGGCAGCGCGCGGCGGGGCGGCTGGGCGACCACGCTCGCGGTGGCCGGGCGGAGTTCGGCCGCGAACGCATAGGGATCGGCTTTCAGTGGCAGCAGGGCAGCGTCGCGCGTGCGGATTTCGAACTTGTAGCGCGCTCCCGCGCCGATATGCGGGACGAAGATCTCCCAGACGCCGATGCCCGGGTGGACGCGCATCGCGTGACGCCGCCCGTCCCACGAATTGAAGTCGCCCACCGTGCTCACGCGGCTGGCGTTGGGTGCCCAGACTGCGAACCGGGTCCCATGCACGCCGTCGACCTGGAGCGTATGCGCCCCGAGCACCTCGAACGGGCGTAAATGCTTGCCCTCGCCCAGCAGGTACAGGTCGAGTTCGCCGATCTGCGAGGGGAACGCATACGCATCGGCGTAGTCACCGGTGTTGCCGTCTGCCCACACGACGCGCAGCCGGTAGGGCCGGCGCGCGCGGCCAAGCGGGCCTTCGAAGAAGCCCGCCGCATCGCGGCGGTCGAGCGCGACGATCACCTTGCCGTCGGGTTCGATCACCTGCACGCTGCGCGCAGCCGGCAGGAGTGCGCGCACCCAGATCTGGCCGTCGCCTTCGAGGTGCGGGCCCAGCACCGCAAACGGATCGCCGTGGGAGGCGGCGAGCAGTGCGTCGACGTCGGACTGCGGCAGCATGGCAGCGGGCAGGCTCAGGCCGGAACGTTCCAGATCATGCGCGCATAGTCGCGGATCGTGCGATCCGACGAGAAAGCACCCATGCCTGCGATGTTACGGATCGCCTTGTCGGCCCACGCCTCGGGCGTCCGGAACAGGGCGTCGACGCGCTCCTGCTCCGCAACATAGGCGGTGAAGTCGGCCAGCAACAGGTACGGGTCGCGATACAGCAGGGAGTCGACCAGCGTGCGATAGCGCTCCGGTTCGCCTGGCGAGAAATCGCCGCGCGCGATGGCATCGAGCACGGATCTCAGCCGCAGGTCCTGCTCGTAGTGGCGCCGCGGCTCATAGCCGCGTGCCCGCACCCGCGCCACTTCCTCGGCGCTGAGGCCGAAGACGAAGAAGTGCTCGCGGCCGATCGCCTGCGCCATTTCGATCGTTGCCCCGTCCCAGGTTGCAATCGTCAACGCACCATTGAGCGCGAGCTTCATGTTGCCCGTGCCCGACGCCTCGGTCCCCGCGGTCGAGATCTGCTCCGAGAGGTCGGCCGCGGGAATGATGATTTCCGCCGCCGACACGCCGTAGTTGGGCACGAAAACCACTTTCAGTCGATCACGCACCCTTGCATCGCTGTTGACGGTGCGCGCCACATCGTGAATCAGCCGGATGATCGTTTTGGCCCTCACGTAGGCCGAAGCGGCCTTGCCCGCGAAGATCACGGTGCGTGCCGGTGCATCGGATCCGGGATCGGTCAGCAGCGCGTGGTAGCGCGCGATCACGTGCAGAGTGTTCAGCAGCTGCCGCTTGTACTCGTGTATACGCTTTACCTGGACGTCGAACAGGCTGGCGGGATCGATCGCGATCCCGAGGTCGCGCCGCACCCGCTCGGCGAGGCGCTGCTTGTTGACCCGCTTGGCCGCGAGCACTTCGGCGCGCAGGGCGGGATCGACGGCCTGCGGCGCGAGTTCGGCGAGCCGTTCGAGCCGCAGGCGCCAACCGTCACCGAGCCGCCGGTCGAGCACCGCGGCGAGCGGCGCATTGGCCTGCGCCAGCCAGCGACGCGGCGTGACGCCATTGGTCACGTTGCAGAACCGATCCGGGAAGACGCGGGCGTAGTCGGCGAAGATCGTCCGCACCATCAGGTCGGAGTGCAGCTGCGACACGCCGTTCACGCGGTGCGACGCGACGATCGAAAGCGCGGCCATCCGGATGCGCCGTTCGCCCCCCTCGTCGATCAGCGACACCCGTTGCACGAACTCGTCGTCGCCCGGGAACATCTTGCGCACGGTGGCGAGGAAGCGCGCATTGATCGCGTAGATGATCTCGAGATGACGTGGCAGCCACTTCTCGAACATGCGCACCGGCCAGGTCTCGAGCGCCTCGGGCATCAGCGTGTGATTCGTGTAGCTGACCGCCCTTTCGCACTGGGCCATCGCGGCGTCCCACGACAGGCCATGCTGGTCGAGCAGCAGGCGCAGCAGCTCGGGAACCGAGAGCGCGGGGTGCGTGTCGTTGAGGTGGATCGCGACCTTGTCGGCCAGGCCATCGATGCGGCCGTGGTTGGCGAGATGACGCGCGAGAATGTCCTGCAGCGAAGCACTGACGAGCAGGTATTCCTGCTTCAGCCGCAGTTCCCGGCCCGCTTCGGTCGAATCGTCCGGGTACAGCGCCCAATTGAGGACCTGCGCCGCCTGCATCGCCGCGCCGGCCACCGCGTATTCGCCGCGCGAGAAGGCCGCGAAGTCCATCGGCCGCGTCGGCCGCGCCTGCCAGAGGCGCAGCGGCGCAACGCGATCGGTGCCGTGACCCGGAACGATGAAGTCGTGCGCGTCGGCCCACCACTGCTCGGCCGGCAGCCAGCGCCGCCCGGTGCCTTCCGGCTCGACCCGGCCGCCGAAGCCGACCCGATAGCGGATCTCGGGTCGCGCGAGTTCCCACGGATTGCCGTCGCGCAGCCAGTCGTCGGGCTCCTCGACCTGCTGGCCATCGTGGATGCGCTGCGCGAAGATGCCGAACTGATAGTGCAGGCCGTACGCGAAGCTGGGCACACCGAGCGTCGCCAGCGAGTCGAGGAAGCAGGCCGCCAGGCGCCCGAGCCCGCCGTTGCCGAGCGCCGCATCGGGCTCGTGTTCGAGCACGTCGTCGCCGTTCCTGCCCGCGCGCGCGGCGGCGGCGTCGAAAGCCGGCCGCAAGCCCAGTGCATCGAGCGCGTTGCGCAGCGCGCGCCCCATCAGGAACTCGATCGACAGGTAGTGCACGCGCCGTGCGCCCGACGCGAGGTCTTCGCGCATCGCGCGGTTCATTCGGCGCAGCAGTTCGGCGCGGTTTGCGCGCGCGGTCGCGCGCATCCACGCATCCAGCGATGCGGCCGAAGCGTCGACGCCGCTTTCGTGCTCGACACCGCGCAGCAGCGTGTCGGCGTCAACAGCCGGTTGGGCACGGCCCCGGTACGACGGAGAGTCGCGGATCTGTGAGCTCACTGCGGTCGATGAGCGCGCGTAGTATTCCTACAAAGAGCTCTGCTTGAGGAAACGCAAATTGTTGTTCTAGTAAAACTTACGCGCGTGATCCACAAGGTCCGAATCCTTGTGACGGCCGGCATTCTTCTGTATATTTTTTTCAAAGGCAAGCGGAGTGCAACAGCTCGCGCGATACATCCCGGAAGTGCTGTAGACAGCATTGCACCGACCGGAGAGACGGAGGAGATCAGTGGCCGACGTTCAGATGCGCGATGTCGCGAAGTCCTTTGGCGACGTCTCCGTTTTGCGCGACGTCAACCTGCACATTGCCGACGGCGAATTCGTGGTGTTCGTCGGGCCGTCGGGCTGCGGCAAATCCACCTTGCTGCGCATGATCGCGGGGCTCGAGGACATTACGTCGGGTGAACTCACGATCGGCGGCGCGCGGATGAACGACGTGCCGCCGGCCGACCGCGGCATCGCGATGGTGTTCCAGTCGTACGCGTTGTATCCGCACATGACCCTGTACGACAACATGGCGTTCGGACTGAAGCTCGCCAAGCTGCCGAAGCCCGAGATCGACGTCGCGGTGAAGAACGCCGCCAAGATCCTGCACATCGAGCATCTGCTGGAGCGCAAGCCCAAGGCGTTGTCGGGGGGGCAGCGGCAGCGGGTGGCGATCGGCCGCGCGATCGTGCGCAAGCCCTCGGTCTTCCTGTTCGACGAGCCGCTGTCGAACCTCGACGCCGGGCTGCGCGTGCGCATGCGCTACGAGTTCGCCAAGCTGCACGAGGACCTGAAAACGACGATGGTGTACGTCACGCACGACCAGGTCGAGGCAATGACGCTTGCCCATCGCATCGTCGTGCTATCCGCGGGCGTCGTGGAGCAGGTCGGAGCGCCGCTCGAACTGTACGAGTACCCGGTGAACCTCTTCGTGGCCGGATTCATCGGATCACCGAAGATGAACTTCCTCGGCGCGGAGATCGTGACGGCAAGCAGCGCGGGGGCCGAGGTGCGCCTGAAATCGGGCGCGGTGATGCGCGCCGAGGTCGATGCGGCGAGCGCCAAGCCGGGCGATCAGGTCACGCTGGGAATCCGCCCCGAACACTTCGATGTGGGCGCCAAGGAGAACACGATTCACGCGACCATGGCGTTCGTCGAGTCGCTGGGCAGCACAACCCACGCTTATCTTTCGTACCCCGGTGTCGACGATCCGCTCACCTGCGATCTCGGCGGTCATACGGCGGTGGCAGCGGGCGATATGCTCGAGGTCGGCATACCGGCCAACGCGTGCCACCTGTTCGATGCCAACGGGAGGGCGTTCAAGCGGCATTTCAAGTTTCCTGCGCGGCGGGCCGCGTAACCCACGGTAGCTGTCGTCGAGGCCACGCCTCGTTTCGTTCGTTCACTCCAATTCGACTCCACGAGGAGACACCATGAAGAACTCCATGCTGCGTCGCTTGTTCAAGGTTTCCGCCATCGCGGCCGCCGTTTCGTTCGCTTGTGCCGCCCACGCGCAATCGAGCGGCCTGCTGGTCTGGATCAACGGCGACAAGGGCTACAACGGACTGCAGAAGGTCGGCGACGAGTTCGCCAAGAAATCCGGGGTGAAGGTCACGGTCGAGCACCCTGAAGACGCGCCCGGGAAGTTCCAGCAGGCGGCGGCCGCAGGCAAGGGGCCGGACGTGTGGTGCTGGCCGCACGACCGTCTCGGCGAGTGGGCGCAGTCGGGGCTCGTGGTGCCCATCAATCCGTCGAAGAAGGTTCTCGACCAGATCGAGCCGACGGCACTGAAGGCGTTCACCTACCAGGGCAAGCTGTGGGGATACCCGCTGTCGGTCGAGGCGATCGGCCTGGTCTACAACAAGGCGCTGGTGAAGACGCCGCCGAAGAGCTTCGACGACGTGGTCAAGCTCGACAAGGAACTGTCGGCGAAGGGGAAGAAGGCGATCCTCTGGGACTACAACAACACGTACTTCACGTGGCCCATCCTCGCCGCCGACGGCGGATACGTCTTCGCCAGGGACGCGCAGGGCAACTACGACCCGGCCAAGGTCGGCGTCAACTCGCCCGGCGCGGTCAAGGGTGCCGAAGTGCTCGCGAATCTGATCAAGAACGGCCAGATGCCGAAGGGCTCCGGCTACGCCGAAATGGAAAGCGCCTTCAACCAGGGCAACGTCGCGATGATGATCACCGGGCCCTGGGCATGGGACAACATCAAGAAGAGCAACATCGACTTCGGCGTGGCGCCGATCCCCGATATCGCCGGCAAGCCTTCCAAGCCCTTCGTCGGCGTGCTCGGCTGCATGATCTCCGGCCCGAGCAAGCAGAAGGACGTCGCCAAGGAGTTCCTCGAGAACTACGTCCTGACGGTCGACGGCCTGAAGACGATCAACGCCGATGTTCCGCTCGGCACGCCGGCGAACAAGGCGTTCTTCAAGGAGCTCTCCGAGAACCCGAACATCAAGGCGACGATGGAGAACGCGCGCCGCGGCGAACCGATGCCGAACATTCCCGAAATGGGCAAGTTCTGGTCTTCGATGGCTTCCGCGCTGGAGAACATCACCAACGGGCGCCAGTCGCCGAAGGAGGCGCTCGACGCCGCCGCCGCCCGCATGACCGGCAAGTAGAGGCGCGGCACGGGACGGCAGCCGCACGGCACGCGGGCGCCGTCCCGGACTGCAGCTGAGATGAGCGCTCGGATTCCATAGCAGGCGCGGCGAACGGCGACGGCAGGGGCTTGCGTCCTGCCACGCAAAGCACGCGGGAACGGATGCCATGAAACGATTCGAACTGGGCGGCGTGCTCAAGTGGCTCGTCGTCGCCGCGATCGCGCTCGGCAGCCTGTACATCGTGTGGCTCGTCTACCTCTCGGGTCAGGTGCTGTGGGCCTTCCTCGCGCTGGCGCTGGTCGGGCTCGCGTTCTTCATCTATTTCGCCAACATCGGTTTCGCCTATCGCTATCTCTTCCCCGGGCTGGCCGGGATGGCGATATTCGTCGTATTTCCGATCATCTACACGATCCAGATCGGGTTCACCAACTATTCCTCGACGAATCTACTGACGCTCGAGCGCGCGACCGCCTATCTGCTCGAGCAGACGCAGCCCGGCGAGGGCGCGGCATACACGTTCACGGTACATCCTGCGGAGGCGGGCGATTTTCGGCTGCGCTTGCAGCCGAAGGGGGAGGAAGAGGACGAGGACGACCCCGCGAAGAAGGCGGCGCTGGAAGCCCGCAGCTATGTCACGCAGCCGCTCGCCTTGCACGCGATGGCACAGCCCCTGGAGGTCAAGGCCGAGAGCCTGAGGGAGTCGCACCTCGCATTGAGCGAGCCGCTGCCGATGAGCGAGGTCATCAAGCGGCGCGACGTGCTTGCGAAACTGCACATCCGCCTGCCGGACGGAACGCTGGTCACCTACGCCGGCGTGCGCGACTTCGCGCCACAGGAGGCCGTCTATCGCCGGACAGGCACTGACGAGCTGACCCAGGTCAAGAGCGGCACGGTCTACCGCGCCAACGAGAAGACCGGTTTCTACGAGGACGCTGCGGGCGAGCGGCTGCAGCCCGGCTTCAAGGTCAACATCGGCGTCGGCAACTACCTGCGCATGCTCAACGACCCCGAGTTTCGCGGGCCGTTCGTGAGCATCTTCCTCTGGACCGTGAGCTTCGCCGGTCTTACGGTCCTGTTCACGCTCGCCGTGGGCTGCACGCTCGCCGTACTGCTCAACTGGGAGGCACTGCGCTTCCGCACCGCTTACCGCACGCTGCTGTTCCTGCCGTACGCAGTGCCCGGCTTCATCTCGATCCTGGTGTTCAGGGGGCTGTTCAACCAGAACCTGGGCGAGATCAACTTCGCGCTCCACGCCCTGTTCGGTATCAAGCCGGCCTGGTTCGCGGATCCGTTTCTCGCCAAGGTGATGATCCTGATCGTCAACACCTGGCTCGGTTATCCGTACATCATGGTGCTGTGCTCGGGCCTGATCAAGGCGATCCCGAGCGACCTGTACGAGGCCTCGGCGATCGCGGGTGCGAAACCGCTCGTCAATTTCTTCAAGATCACGGCCCCGCTGATCGTCAAGCCGCTGATGCCGCTGCTGATCGCCTCCTTTGCGTTCAACTTCAACAACTTCGTTCTGATCGCGCTGCTGACGGGCGGACGGCCGGACTTCCTCAACACCCGCGTGCCGGCTGGCACGACGGACATCCTCGTCTCCTACACCTATCGCATCTCGTTCCAGGATTCGGGCCAGAACTTCGGGCTCGCGGCCGCGATCTCGACCGTGATCTTCATCCTGGTCGCGCTGTTGTCGATGACCAACCTGAAGCTGCTGAAGGTCAACCAGCCCGAGGGGAGGTAGGCATGCCCATTGTCGTCGGCAAGAAGCAGCGTTGGCGCGTCCTGGCCGCACATGCCGGCCTGATCGTGTTCATCCTGCTGATCATGTTCCCGCTGCTGGCAATCGTCTCGATTTCGGTGCGGCCGGGCAATTTCGCCACCGGCAGCCTGATCCCGTCGCACATCAGCCTCGAGCACTGGAAACTGGCGCTCGGCTTTTCGTACCAGGCCCCGGACGGCAGCCTGGTCGAGCCGCCGTTTCCCGTCCTGCTGTGGCTGTGGAACTCGATCAAGATCGCCTCGGCGTCGGCCATCCTGATCGTCGCGATCTCCACCACTGCCGCCTACGCGTTCGCGCGCCTGAAGTTCCGCTTCAAGTCGCAGATCCTCACGTCGATGCTTCTCCTGCAGATGTTCCCGGCAGTGCTCGCACTGGTGGCGATCTTTTCGATCTTCGAAACCATCGGCACGTATGTCCCGTGGCTCGGCGTCGAGACGCACGCTGGCGTGATCGTCGCCTACCTGGGCGGCGTGGCCATGCACATCTGGACCATCCGCGGCTACTTCGAGACCATCCCGGTGGAGATCGAGGAATGCGCCAAGGTCGACGGTGCGACGCACTGGCAGGCGTTCCAGTACGTGCTGCTGCCGATGGCCGTGCCGATCCTGATGGTCGTGTTCGTGCTCGCCTTCATCGGCGGCATCATCGAATACCCGGTCGCCTCGATCCTGCTGCGCCAGGAGCAGAACCTGACGCTGGCGGTCGGCTCCAAGTACTACCTGTACGAGCAGAAGTACCTGTGGGGCGATTTCGCCGCAGCCGCGGTGCTGTCGGGCCTGCCGATCACGGTCGTTTTCCTGCTGGCGCAGCGCTGGATCGTCTCGGGCCTGACCGCGGGCGGAGTCAAGGGTTGACGATGCGAATCGATCGGCATCTGGCGCGCGCGCTCCGCGTCGCGTTCGTCTCGCTGTGCCTGGCAGCCGGCGCGCCGGCCGCAAGCGCGCAGTCGGCGCGCGGCACCGGCGGCTCGTTCGCCGACAATCCAATCGTCTACTTCGTCATGACCGATCGCTTCTTCGACGGCGATCCGACGAACAACGGCTCGTATGGCCGGACGCGCGAGGCCAAGCCGCAGGATGACATCGGCACGTTCCACGGCGGCGACCTTGCCGGCCTGACGGCGAAGATCAACGAAGGATGGTTCCGCGAACTGGGCGTCAACGGTATCTGGATCACTGCTCCCTACGAGCAGATCCACGGCTGGGTCGTCGGCGGCAACAAGGAATTCAAGCACTACGCCTATCACGGCTACTACGCGCTCGACTACACGGTGCTCGACAAGAACATGGGCACCGAGGACGACCTGCGCGCTCTCGTCAAGGCGGCCCATGCGCAGGGCATCCGCGTGATCTTCGACGTCGTCATGAACCATCCCGGCTACGGCGACATACGCACGCTGTCGGAATACGTGGGCCCGACCACCGAGAAGAAGGTCGGCGTGCTGTGGAAGGGGTACGAGGCGGCCACGCTGCGCGACTACCACAGCTACATCGACTACAACGATCCCGCGTGGCTCGGTTGGTGGGGTCCGGACTGGGTCCGCTCGGGGCTACGCGGCTACACGGAGGGAGGCAGCGACGACTACACGAAGCAGCTCGCGTACCTGCCCGACTTCAAGACGGAGCAGACGAAACCCGTCGGCATTCCGCCGTTTTTCAAGAACAAGCCCGACACGCGCGTGAAGGAGATTCCGGGCGCGACGGTGCGCGAATATCTCGTCACCTGGCTCACCCAATGGGTGCGCGACTTCGGCATCGACGGCTTCCGCGCCGACACGGTCAAGCACGTCGAGCCTGAGTCCTGGGTGGCGCTCAAGCGCGCGGCGCTGGCGGCGCTCGCCGACTGGAAGGCGAAGAACCCGCAGCTGAAGATCGACGACGCGCCGTTCTGGATGACGGGCGAGTACTGGGGCCAGGGCATCGAGCGCACGGCGCTGTACGACGCCGGCTTCGACAACCTGATCAACTTCAAATTCCAGGACGAAGCCGAGAGTGCGCTGGCGGCGGACCGTGGCTTCAAGACGGACCGACTCGACAAGCTCTACGCCGATTACGCCAAGGCTCTGGGGCGGCCGGCGACCTACAACGTGCTGTCCTATCTTTCGTCGCACGACACCGTGCTGTTCGACCGCAAGCGCCTGATCGATGCGGGGAGCGAGCTGCTGCTCGCGCCGGGCGGCGTGCAGATCTACTACGGCGACGAAAGCGCGCGGCCGCCCGGCCCGTTCACGTCCGGCGACAAGCAGCAGGCGACGCGCTCGGACATGAACTGGGCCAGCCTCGACGCCAACGTCCTCGACCACTGGCGCAAGCTCGGCCAGTTTCGCGCCCGCCATGTCGCGCTGGCGCGCGGCGCCCACGCGAAACTCGCCGATGCGCCTTACACGTTCTCGCGCGTCGCCGGCGACGACAAGGTGGTCGTGGCACTCGGCGCCGGTGCAGGCGCCAGGATCAAGGTCGCGGGTGTGTTCGCCGACGGTACATCGGTGCGCGATGCCTATACGGGCGCCATGGCGAAGGTTGCCGATGGCGCAGTCGTCGTCACGCCGCACGAGCGCGGCGTCGTGCTGCTCGAAACCGCGCCTTGAACCGGCGTACGCGCAGGACTGGTCCCATGGTGATGCTGCCCGGCGCCGTCGTGCTGCTCGCTGCGCTCCTGCTGGGCGCGTGCAGCAGCGGCGGAGGCGGCGGAAGCGGCGAGCCGGCATCGCCGCCGCTCGCGCAGACCTATCGGCCGACGGGCAAGGCCGCCGCCGGAGCGACCCTCGTACACCTGTTCGAGTGGCGCTGGACGGACGTGGCGCGCGAGTGCGAGGTCTTCCTGGGGCCGATGGGCTTCGACGGCGTGCAGATCTCGCCGCCGAGCGAACACGCGGTGATCACGAACGCCGCCAGCGGCGTTTCGTTCCCGTGGTGGCAGCGCTACCAGACGGTGAGTTACCTGCTCGACCAGTCGCGTTCCGGCACGCTGGCGGAATTTCGCGACATGGTCGCCCGCTGCAATGCCGTCGGCGTCGGCATCTACGCCGACGCGGTGATCAACCACATGACCGCCGGCAGCGGCACCGGGAGCGCCGGCAGCAGCTACACCAAGTACAACTACCCCGCGGTGCCGTACACCAGCACCGATTTCCACACACCCTGCTCCATCGACAGCTACCAGGACGCTTTCCAGGTCCAGAACTGCGAGCTGGTGGGGCTTGCCGACCTGAAGACCGAGGACGATTCGGTCCGCACCAAGATCGCCAACTACCTGATCGCCTTGCATTCCCTCGGCGTCGCGGGCTTTCGCATCGACGCGGCGAAGCACATCGCGCCCGTCGACCTCGATGCGATCCTCGCGAAGCTCAATGCCGCGGCCCAGGCGGCCAGCCCGCCACGCTCCCTGCCGTATGTCTTCCTCGAAGTGATCGGCAACGCAGGCGAAGCGGTGACGCCGCAGCAGTACTACGGGGTGGGTTACGCGTCCGGCGGGGCCTCCGATATCACCGAGTTCAACTACGGCTATCGCGTCAGCGATGCCTTTCTCGGCCGCAACGCCACCAACCTGGACGCGCTGCAGAACCTCGATGCCGGCTTGCTGCCCAGCGACAAGGCGGTGGTCTTCACCGACAATCACGACAACCAGCGTGCCGACAACATCTACTACGCGAGCACGCTCGCGGCGCAACCCATCTACGAGCTGGCGGTGATCTACACGCTGGCGCAGCCGCTCGGCACGGTGAGCCTGATGTCGAGCTTCGGTTTCGATCGCAGCACGCAGGCAGGCCAGGATGCCGGGCCGCCGGGCAGCGGCGGGGTGACCGCATCGACGTTCAGCGACATCGGCGCCGGCGTCTCCGCGTGCACGATCCAACTCGCCAGCGCGCAGGTCGGAAGCTGGATCTGCGAGCATCGCCGCCCGGCGATCGCGCAGATGGTGCGCTTTCGCCGCGCCGTGGCCGGTGCGCCGCTTTCGAACTGGACCCTGGTCAACGGCAACCCGAACCAGGTTGCGTTCGCGCGCACGGGGCTCGGGTTCGTCGCCTTGAACCGCGACACGGTTGCCGGCGTGCCGCAGGTCCTGCGGACCACCTTGCCCGACGGCTCCTACTGCAATGTTGCCGCCGACGTCTTCACGCCGCCGAACTCCTGCTCCGGCGTACCGATCGCGGTGAGCGGCGGCGCGGCCACGATCACCCTGCCGGCGCGCGGTGCGGTAGCGTTATACGTCGGTGCGAAACTCTGAACCTGCCGATCCGCGTCCCCGCGATCGAAGACATCTACTGCCGGACCCAACGAGGAGATCAACCATGAAGCGTCGCCTGCTCGTCAGCCTTTTCACCGCGGCAGCATTGACCGTGGCCTTTCTTGCCCCCGGTTCCGGCGCACAGGCGCAAGAGGTCGCGAAGGTGCCGGATGGCAGCGTCGCGATCCATTACTGGCGCCCTGACGGCTCATATGACGGGTGGGGTGTCCATGTCTGGGAGTCGTACGAAAAGGTCAAGGAGGGCAAAGTGATGGGTCCCAAGGACAAGTCCGACCTGCCGCTCAGCGGCGTCTCGTGGGGCACGCCGATGATGCCCACGGGCAAGGACGGCTTTGGCGTCTACTGGTTCGTCAAGGCGAGCGAGTTCCGCAACGGCAAGGTGAACTACATCATCCACAAGGGTGACAGCAAAGAGCAGTGCGCCAAGGACATTGCCTTCTTCCCGGAAACCCAGGGCCACGAGGCGTTCGTCAACAGCGGCGACTGCAACACGTACTTCAAGGCCGAAGACGCGATCAGCGCCCGCAAGAAGTAGGCCGGTCGTTGCGGGCGCACACGCTCATGAAAAAAAAGCGCCGCGGTGACGCGGCGCTCAATCTCGTGGAGGTGAGTTGCAGCGCTGCTTGAACGCTTACCACCAGGCCTCGGCCTGGAATCCCCAGACGGCGCCGTTGGTATCGGAGCCAAAGGGACCCGCCGTCCCGCCTGCGATCACACCAGCCCCCGGACCGAACACACCGTCACGCGCCTTGCTGTTCCACGTGTTGTAGGAATAGTAGAAGCGCAGTTCCGGGCGAGCCCAGAAGCCGCGGCCCGCAACGATCGTCGGCGCGATCGTGATCTTCGTCAGCTGCCCCGCATCGGATTGGGAACTTGCCTTGACCTTGTTCCAGCCGATCTCCCCCTGGAGCTTGAAGTAGTCGTTGACATGCCACACCGGGCGGACACCAGCGAAGTCCCACTTGTAGTTGTTCTTGAAGTCGTAATGGCCGATGGAAAACCCGCCGGAAAAGTCAGGCGTCGGTTGGAACACCAGGAAGTCGAGGATGCCCCACGCCTGGTCCTGAGTGCCGGTAGCGCCAGTCGGCAGTACGCTGCTCGAGGGTCTATAAAGAGCACCGGTGCCGAGCGTATCTTTCCCGTAGTAGCCGAAGACCTTGTTGGTGCCGCCGAGCACGTTCGTGCTCATCTCGGCGAGGATCGCCCAGCCGCTCTTGGCGTCCGTCACCTTGGTGTCGTGCATGCGGTACATCGCACCGACTTCAAGCTGCCCGGCGGGCCCCAGGCCGATGCCCGCTAGGCGCCAGTCCAACAACGTCCCGGCGTCGTTGAGCGGATTGTTGCCGTTGGGCTCGTTGTTGCCGTTCTGGCGCAGGTACGCAAACGAAGTATTCATCGTCCCGCCGAGGCCGATCTTCTCGACGCCAGCTCCGGGACCCGACGTATCCCAGTAGAAGAAGTCCTGGATGTGGACGTCGTGGCGCTGGTAGTAGCGCTTGCCGACCCACACGTCCCCACCGTTCAGATACGGGAGCTTCGCGTCGACATAGTTCTGGCGCAGGGCAATGCTGGAACTGAGGTTTTCGTAGTCGGCGTTCTGCGGCGCGTCGTAACCGAACATCACGTGGTAGTCGAACTTGACGCCGTCGCCCTTGCCCTCGTAGAGGTTCTGGTCGAACTGCGCTTCACCGTAGGTATCGCACTCGTTGCCGAGGCGGTAGTTGCCGTTGCCTTGTGCACCGGCAAGTCTGAAGCACGTCAGTCCGCCTTCCTTGCTCGAGGCGCCGGCACCGCTGCGAAAATACCCGTGGAAGTCGACGGCCGACGCGGCTCCGGCCCACGCCAACAGCACTGCCGCAGTGAGCGGCAGCATTTTCAAGCGTTTTCGATGCATGTGATCCCCTCAGGTTTGTTGGACACGGCGCGTGCGTACGCGCGCCTTCTGGAGAGCAGCGGCCCGTGCTGCAGCCGCCACAGCCCCGACATCGCCCACCGCCTCCGGGCCAAGCCAGGACATCTTGAGCACGCCT
>DATJUX010000023.1:0-54863 GCA_035502095.1 Burkholderiaceae bacterium | reverse complement strand
GCCTGCTCCAGCGGAAGAACATGAGGACGCGGCGTGCTCCGACGCCCTTTCGGATCAAACAAGGAAATCCTGCGCCCCAGCAGATCAACGTCGGTGGTCTTCACACGTAAGAGTTGTGCGGGGCGTTGTCCACCCAGCAGTAGGAGAAGCGCCAACGCATCACGCTGGATATCCGGAAGCTTGGCAATCCGCTCCATGTAGACGCGCAGTTCCGCTTCCGACAACGTCCGGGTCCGGGCCTGCACGCCGCTATGCGCTTTGGTCGCCGCGGCCGGATTGCCGGGAAGTCGGAATGCCAGGGCATCAGCGGGGGCTTTGGGATCGCTCTCCGCGCGGAGCGCCAATGCATACGCGGCGGAAACGTAGCTCCTCAGCTTTCCAGCGGTCCTGTCGTGCTTCTTGTCGATTAGCCTGCGCATCATTTCCGCGATATCCCGAGCTTGGACTTCCGCCGCCGGCATGTCTGCTACGCGAGGGAAGGCTTCGAGCACATGCTTGGTGAAGATGCCTTTCGCATCACGCGCAGCGAGTTTCTTTTCCCCCCGTTCCAGATGCGCAACGTAGACATTGAGCAACGCACGTAGTGTCTGGCGTTCTCCTTCCTTAACCTGCAGCAGCTCGGCACGACGTTCGGCCTGCTCGCGCTTCGCTTCGAGTTCGAGCGCTTCCTTGAGATCCGGCGTGGTCTTCAGGCGCTCGCCGAGTTCACGTGCACGATCGATGGCTTTCGCCAACGACCAGGCTTTCCCTTCCGGGTCGTACTGGCCGATGAGGATCAACCGGTCGGCGTCGTCGGTTCGGTACCGAAAGAAGAAGACCTTCGCGCCACTCGGCTCGATGCGACAGATGAGCCGGCCGCGCCCCCTTCGTTCGGAGTCGATCAGCTTGTACCGGGACGGTCCCCGCTTGGCCTTGCGGATTGCTGCGTCGGTGAGCTTGCCCATTTTGGTCCCCGTTTGGTCCCCGTTTACGCGGTGGCTTCCACCAACCCATTCTGGACCAATTCAGACCAACGGACAAGATTTGTCTAGTTTATTTCAATGAGTTATCTGACAATTGATGGACCATTGCGGAACACTCTGGAATGCATAAAATCTGACTTTTAATCCGTTGGTTGCAGGTTCGACTCCTGCACGACCCACCAAGAACCAAGCAGATATACGCGGAAGTAGACGCCAACCTGCAAGGCCAAACCACTGCCATGTCCCTGCTCAGGTCCCGTTCACCCAGTGATGTCCTGGCGAAATTCGCACATGCGCCGCCGTCCGATTTCTTATGCATCACTCGAGCGTTTCGTTCAGGCGATCTCCCTCCCCGCTGATCTCAGATGTCATCGCCATGCGCAATATCTCGGCATGAGCAACGCCAATCGCATGATGTAGTGCGGTTAGCACCCGCACCTACCCACGCATCACGCTGCTGAGAACGCCTGCGAGACTCTCCCACAACCCTGCGCCGGTGCGGTGCGAGCAAGAGCCCGTAGCCGCCGAATCGTGGCGATCGTCAGCGCTTGTGTTGCCGTCTGCGTACGGCTGCTGCCGCGCCCGCGAGCGCGATGCCGACGAGCCCCAGTGTCCCGGGTTCTGGCACCGTGCTCGCTGCTACAGCCGCCGAAAACGTGCCGGAAAAATCGCCGTAGGGGATCGGGTAAGGGGTATTGAACAGAAACGATCCGCCGGATGTCAGCGCGAGTGAAGGTGCGGTCGCGAGGCAACTGCTGGGAAAGTCAGGGCCGGAGCAGTTGTTCGCCGAGCCGACGAGAGGTCCAATCGACGTCGCCATGTTGTACGTGGTCAGGGCGCTGTTATAGAAGCCAACGGGATACGAAGGATCTCCGGGAAAACTAGGGTCACTCGGTGCGGCGCCACCTGAGCCAAGCCCGATACCGTAGGCTTGGTTGTGGATGTCAACGAACATCTGGTCAGCGGCCGTAAAGGTATCGGTAACCAGCAGCGCACCATTGGAATCGAACAGCGATACCGTCGCGACACCGCCCAGCAGTTCGTACCCGCTGACGGTCCCTGCGTCGAGAGACCACGGCAGAATATTTGCCGTGTCACCTGTATAGGTGAACGTAAGCGTGCTGCTGTTGAAGCGGCTGATGGAAAAACTCGTTCCATCGATAGTTCCGGTCGCGCACGTTCCGCCAGTTTCAGTCGGAGTGAACAACGGATCACATCCCGACACGGTAAAGGTGTAGGTGATCGCCGCAGCGCGGCTGTCGGTTGGCGTTGCAGTGCACGCGATCAAAAAGATCGCCAGGAGAGCAAGCAGCCGGGCATTCATGAGATTTTTCTCCCTCGCACTCTTCTGTTGACGAGGCGAGCAAGAAGCATGCGACCGGATGCTGCCGACTGATTTTCAGGAATTCGCGAATCGTCTCGCATTGAGGTGTGTAAGAAATTTCGACGACCCAGCCAATGGCCGTTCTCCTCGGTCGGACATGCAATTGCTGGCCGCGCAACCGCACCCACCGCGACTGCGCATTGTCGGCTTGTCAACAGGGCCGCACGGCAATTGGCGGATGATTTCCGGCTTGCCGGCTGCAGCGACTGTTCGCACGCTGAATGAAGTGACTCCCGCCGGACAGCTCGCGCAGTCGGTGCAGCAATTTCTCGGAGTGAACCATGCAGATCGGCGTTCCGAAAGAGATCAAGGTGCATGAATATCGCGTCGGAATGACGCCGTCGTCGGTGCGGGAGGCCGTGGCGCACGGTCACGCCGTGCTCGTCGAATCGCAAGCGGGCTCGGGCATCGGCGCCACCGACGACGACTATCGCAAGGCCGGCGCGGAGGTCGCCGACGATGCGGCCGAGGTGTTCGAGCGTGCGGACATGATCGTCAAGGTGAAGGAGCCGCAAGCCATCGAGCGCAAGCGCTTGCGCGACGGGCAGATCCTTTTCACCTACCTGCACCTGGCACCGGATCCCGAGCAGGCGACGGATCTCATCGAGTCCGGCGCGATCTGCATCGCGTATGAGACGGTGACATCGCCTGCGGGCGGGCTGCCCCTTCTGGCACCGATGTCCGAGGTGGCCGGCCGCCTGGCGGTGCAGGTTGCGGCGCGCTGCCTCGAAAAGTCGGTCGGCGGAATGGGCACGCTGCTCGGAGGTGTTCCAGGCGTTGCGCCCGGCCGTGTTGCGATCATCGGCGCCGGCGTGGTCGGCACCAACGCGGCGCAGATCGCGGTGAGCACCGGCGCGCAGGTCGTGGTGATCGACAAATCGCTCGCCGCGCTGCGGCGCATCGACGCCATGTTCAACGGCCGCACGATGACCTTGTTCGCGAACCAGGACAACGTCGAGCGTGAAGTGCTGCGCGCCGACGCGGTGATCTCCGGCGTGCTGATACCCGGCGCGGCAGCACCGAAGCTGATCGCGAAGGCTCTCCTGCCGCGGATGAAGCACGGCTCGGTGATCGTGGACGTTGCGATCGACCAGGGCGGAAGCGTGGAAACCGCACGACCGACCACGCATGCGGAACCGACCTATGTAATCGATGGGGTCGTCCATTACATGGTGGCCAACATGCCGGGCGCGGTGCCGCGCACGTCTACCTACGCTTTGAACAATGCGACGCTGCCGTTCACGCTCGCTCTGGCCGACCTGGGCTGGCGCGCGGCGCTGCATGCGGATGCACACCTGAAGGCGGGCCTTAACATTGCGGCAGGCCGCGTGACCCACCGCGCAGTCGCACGGGCGCTGCACCTCGAGTACACGCCGCCGGATGCGGTGATTGTCTGACCCAGGTGGTTCGGTCGGCTGCCCGCCAAACCCCGCGGACTGCGTCGAGGCAGCCCGCGGTCGCAATGACGTAAACGACCAACGACCGATCGGAGGACCTCATGGACATGGCCGCGGTACAGCACTTCCTCTCCACCACCCTGCTCGACCTCGGCCTGAAAGTGCTGGCCGCGATCGCCTTCTGGATCGTCGGCCGCTGGATCATCAACAGCGTGGTGCGGGCGATGCAGGCCGCCATGGGCCGCAGCAACGTCGACTCGACATTGACCAAGTACCTCGGCTCGATCGTCGCGATCACGCTGAACATCGCGCTGGTGCTCGGCATCCTCGGCTACTTCGGCATCCAGACCACATCGTTCGCCGCGCTGCTTGCCGGCGCGGGTCTCGCGGTCGGCGCGGCGTGGAGCGGACTGCTCGGCAACTTTGCCGCGGGGGCATTCATGCTGGTGCTGCGGCCGTTCAAGGTCGGCGACGTCGTGACCGTCGCCGGCGTGAACGGCACGGTGCGCGAACTGGGCCTGTTCGGCACCACCATCGTCACGCCCGATCACGTGATGACCATCGTCGGCAACGGCAGGATCTTCGCCGACACGATCCAGAACTTCTCCGCGCTCGAGGTGCGCCGGGTCGATCGCCAGGCGCAGCTTGCCGGCAGCGTCGATCCTGCCGAGGCGATCGAGCGCTTTCGCCGCGCGGTCGCCGCAGTGCCCAACGTGGCCACCACGCCGGCCCCCGAAGTGAGCCTGCTCGACATGAACCTGAACGGGCCGGTGATCGCGATCCGCCCCTACACGAACAACCGGTACTACGCGCAGGTGTACGGCGACATCAATGAGGCGATCGTGCGCGTCGCGCGGGAGGCCGGCTGGCCGGCACCGACGCCGGTGCAGATCACCCGGGTCGTGAATGCGTGACTCGCAGTCGAGCCGCATCTGCGAAATCTGCGCCGGAGCAATCCGTGACGTCCGCCCGACCCGTCAGCGCACCGCGCCGGTGCTATCCACAACTCATCCACAGAGTTATCCGCCGCCCGGTGGATAACTTGCCACAGCGGTCCGTGGATGCGTCGCCGCGGTCTATGGCTGAACCAACGGCGCAAGTCCGGACTGAACAATGGCTTTCGCGGCGTCGCGCGAGGCAAGGAAACGGACGAGTTCCGCGGCGGCCGCCGGTTCGCGGGCATTGGTCGTCAGCACACCCGAGAAGCGTGTCTCCTGCTGCAACTCCTCCGGAATCGGTCCCACATAGTCGACGCCCGGTTCGTGGATCAACTCGCTCACCTGCTGGAAGCCGATCTCCGCTTCGCCACGTGCGACGACCGCGGCGACCGGTTCGCCCGAAGGCGGTCCCGCCACCTGCCGGCCCTTTCCGGCGATCAGTTCGGCGATGCCAAGCCGGGCAAAAACGGTTGCGGACAAATGGATGCCGCTCGCGCTGTCCGAGTAGGCGATCGACCTGGCCTCGAGCAAGGTGCGCCGGAACGCTTCGACGCTGCTGATGTCCGGCTTGCGCGCCCCGGCGCGCACCACCATGCCGATTTGCGAGCGCGCGAAATCGACCTTGGTGCCTGCGCGCACCAGCCCCTTCGCAGCCAGGTCGTCGATCGACGCCGCAACCCCGATGACGACATCGGCGGGTTCACCGTGCCGCAGGCGCTCGGGAATCGCTTCCGACGAATTTCCGAGCGACGGTCCGCGCGTGGTCACCAGGTGATGTCCGCTGCTGCGCTCGAACTCGGGGGCCAGTTCGCTGTACGCGGCATAGAAGCCGGACGAGATCATGACCCGCACATCGGCCGCGTTCGCCGCGCCGAGGGCCAATGCGCACGCCAGCGCGCAAAGGCGGCTGAAGGCTCGTTCTGCTTTCATCAGGTTCCCGCGTGCGACCGATGTTCGGATGGTGAACCATATACCGCACCTGACAAACTCGCAGCGTCCACGGAGAGGCGATGAAGCGCTCGGTCCCTAAGATCGCTCAGACCGCAGCGGTTGCCTTCGCCGCTGCCCTGTTCCTGCCGCCCGCTCACGCGCAGCCTTACCCGTCGAAGCCGATCCGGATCGTCGTGCCGTTCGCTGCGGGTGGCGCGGTCGACATCGTCGCTCGCGTCGTGGGCCAGCGCCTCGCGGAACAGGCCGGCCAGCCCGTCGTCGTCGAGAACAAGCCCGGCGGGAACGCGAACATCGGTGCCGACTTCGTCGCCAGGGCGCCGCCGGACGGCTACACCCTGCTGCTGGGCGCAAACGGCCTGGCCGCCAACATGACGCTGCACAAGAACCTTCCGTTCGACACGCTGCGCGATTTTGCCCCGGTCGCCGGCGTCGGCTACGCACCGCTCGTGCTGGTCGTGCCCGCCACGTCGCCGGCGAAAACTCTGCAGGATTTCATCGCGCTGGCACGCGCCCAACGCGGCGCGATGACCTACGGCACCTCGGGCGCCGGCAGTTCCGGGCACCTCGCAACCGAACTGCTCAAGGCGCAAGCGAGGTTCGAGGCGCTACACGTTCCCTACAAGGGAGGCGCCCCGGCACTCGCCGACCTGGTGGGCGACCGGATCAGCTTCATGCTGATCAATCCGCTCGAAGCCGCTCCGCACGTCAAGTCCGGGCGCTTGCGTGCGCTCGCCGTGTCGGGCGCCCGGCGCCTTGCGATGCTGGCCGACGTACCGACGTTCAACGAGGCTGGGCTCGCGGACTTCGAAGCGACGGTCTGGTGGGGGTTCGTGGCGCCGGCGAAAACGCAGCGGGAGCTCGTCACCCGGTTGCAGAACGAGATCCTCGCGGCGCTGAAAGACGATGGCGTGCGCGACAGGCTCGTTTCCCTCGGCGCCGTGGTCGAGCCGATGGATTCCGCCGAGTTCGGCCGCTTCCTCGCGAAAGAAATCGAGAAGTGGGGCCGTGTCATCAAGGCGGCCGGCATCACCGAGGATTGAAATCAGTTCTCGCATGGCCGCTATGGCGTCAGCAAAATGTAAGCAAATGGTCCTCGCCTCAGTCTGCACAGCAGAAACGTAACGGTGATGTGACGCACCGTTACCTAACGTCGCTTCCACGCCGAGCGATGCGAGGACGACGATGATTCCCCGTGAAGAGCTGGTGACCGAAGCGGTCGAGACCGGGACGAATGCCGCGATCGTCGCGGCATTGCGCTGGTTGCGGATCGGCATCGTCGTCGTCGACCCTCAACAACGCGTGCTCAGCGCCAATGCCGCCGCCGCCGAGACGCTTGCGCAGGCAGGGCATCTCGAGCTCCAGGAGGGTCACGTGGTGGGCGCGCATCAAGGCGCGGGGCGCGCCCTCGCCGCGCTCCTCGCCGCGTGCGAAAGCGATCCGGCGCAGCCAAACGTCGCCCTGATCTTCGCAGCCGATGGCAGCGCCCTGGAGATGGTCGCAGTCGCGGGCGGTGCATCGCCGCTCGGCAGGTCGTTCGTGCTGATGCTGAACCCAACCCGCCGTACGCGCGGCGCGTCGGTGCGGGCGCTGCGAGCGCTTTATCGGCTCACGGCCTCCGAAGCACGGCTCGCCGCCCACGTCGCCAGTGGCAGCACCCTCGCAGAAGCCGCGGCCGATCTCGGCATCGGCATCGCGACGGCGCGCACGCATCTGCATCACGCGCTGCGCAAGACCGCGACCCGACGTCAGGCAGAGCTGGCGGCACTGATCGCCTCGAGCCTCACCGATTGGGTGTGCTTCACGCGCGCGCCATCGTCGGGCGCGCCGTCCCCATCATTTGACTGAGTCGAGGCGGTTTACGCGCACGCTGTCGACTTGCGATATCGACCCGCCAATTCAAGGACTTGCGCCAGTGGCACGGAACCTGCTGACCCGTGGTGCTGCGAAACCAGTGAAGGAGCAAAGATGAAATTGGCAAACAAGCTGCTGGTGGCAACGGGAGCGTTCGTAGCCACGTCGGCACAGGCGGCGGTTCTTATCAGTTACCCGGACTTTTCGAGCACAGCGGGACTCACTTTCGCCGGCTCGGCAACTCAGAGCGGCAACCAGCTTCAGATCACCCCGGCGAACTACAGTCAGGCGGGGGCGGCGTACAGCACGTCCGCCGTGACCCTCGGCACCAACGCGACGTTCAGCACCACGTTCCAGTTCCAGTTCACGAATCCGGGTGGCGTCGTCGGCTCACCCGCGGACGGAATCACGTTCGTGCTCGCGGCAAGTCCGACCGGACTGGGTGCCGCCGGCGGCTCGCTGGGTTATGGCGGAGTTCTGAACAGCGTGGCGATCGAGTTCGACACGTACGACAACACGCCGTACGTCAACGACGCGAACAGCAGCAATCACATCGCGATCCTCGAGAACGGCAACATCGGCCCGACGAGCGATATCGACCTCGTCAACGCCTACAACGTTCCGGCGTGCAACTTCAACCCGTCCACGCCGAACACGGCACCCGGCTGCATGTCGAACGGCGACATCTGGACCGCAACGATCGGCTACGACGGTGCCAACCTCAGCGTGACGGTGCAGGACGGGGCGAGCCCGGCCTTCACGGTCTACTCCGGCGTTGCCCTCGACATCGCATCGCTGATCGGCAGCACGACCGCCTTCGTCGGCTTCACCGGAGGAACCGGATCGGGGTTCGAGCAGCAGAACGTTCTGAACTGGCGGCTGGCCAACGACACGTCGCTGGGGCCCGGCGGCACGGTCCCCGAGCCGGCGACGCTGTTCCTGGCCGGCATCGGCCTCGCAGGACTTGCGGCGACGCGTCGGCGCAGCCGCCAGCAGCGCTAGCTGGAGTCCCTGCCGCGGCCACGTCGCTCGCGCGAGAGGTTGCAGAAAGACAAAGGGCAGCACCGCGAGGTGCTGCCCTTCTTTTCGCTGGTCGTTATCCCCGCTCAGTCATCTTTGCGCCGCGCGCACCGCGGCTGCTGCGTTGACGAGTCCGGCACCGGCGAAACGATTCACCTGCTGCTGATCGGCGATCACGGAACCGGCGAACGTCTGGCCGTTGTCGAGGGTCACGCGGACCTTCATGCCACGGAACCGGTCCGGATCCGTCTGGATCGTGCCTTCGATCGGGAAGAACGCGGACATGCCGAAGCGGAACGCCTGGCCGGCGCCGAAGCGGCCGGGTGCGAAAGCCAGGGTCATGACCGTCTGATCCGCGCTCACCGACCGGGTGATGTCCGAGAGCGTGATTCCGTTCGAGGTGCCGATGTGGAAGCGGTTCGGATTGGCACTCCGGATCCGCCCCGTGTTCGAAAGGTCGAGCGCGACCGAAGCCACTGAATTGCGGGTGAAGCCGACCGCGAGACAGAAGTAGTTCTCCCACCGTGTCCAGTCGCCCTGCATCGAGCAGATGACCGGACCCGCCGCGCAAGCGCTCTGGCTGCGGTCGTTCGGCAGGGGTATCGGCGAGGCCGTCTACTGCAGCAGGCGGTAAAGGCTCTGCGGCCTCAGGCTGCCCGGACCACCGGCGGCCTGCAGCGCAAGCGCACCGACTGCCGCCGCGTTGAGAGCCGCGGCGCTGGTGCCGAAGAAATTGGGCAGGCCGTTGCCGTCGCTGTCGAAGCCGAGGAACGTCGTGTCCACCCCGTCGGCCGCGGTGATCTGCGGCACCGCGCGGACTTGCGGCACCGGCAGACGATTCCCGTTCTCGTCGACATAGATCGTCACCGGGCCGGGGGCACTGAAGTCCTCGGTGAAGTTCGGAATCGCGTAGTAGGTCGCGGCGACTGCCTGCCCGCTCTTTGCGGGCGCGTGACCGAGGATCGACGGCGCATTCTGGATCGGCTCCACGCCGCGCGAATCCAGGCGGTCGCGCAACCCGAAGAGCTGGTCCTCGCCGAGCGGGAGCAGCCAGGCGTTGTGGATCTCGATCGAGCGAGCACCGAGCTCGTCGGCGATCTGCAGGAATCCATCCAGTCCGCGGCCGTGCGGATTGGCGCGCGGGCCATTGGCTCCCCGCAGTCCGAGCGTGTCGGTAAGCCCTTATGGATTCAATGCGATCCGGAACATCCGTTCGTCTGCATCCGTCAGCGCAGTCCCCCGTCGATGATCAGGCACTGTTTCGTGATCAGCCTGCTGTCGTCGGACGCGAGAAACAGCACCGCCGGCGCGATGTGCGCCTCGGACATCCGCTCGTGAATCGCCTGGCGCGCGACGAGGTCTGCGGTCGTCTGCTCGGTGTGCCACATGCGCAGCTGCTTCTCGGTCATCACGGCGCCCGGCGCGATCGCGTTGATGCGGATGTGGTCGCCGCCGAACTCCATCGCGAGGCTGCGCGTCAGCCCGACGATCGCCGCTTTCGCGGTCGTGTAGGCGACCAGGCGCCGTACGCCCGACATCCAGGCGATCGACGAGAAGTTGACGATCGAACCGCCGCCGAGCTCGCGCATCTGCGGCCGCACCGCCTGCGCCGCAAAGAAAACATGCCGCAGGTTGATGTCGAGCGCCCGGTCCCAGTACGCCGGCGTCACCGTCTCGATATCGTGCCGCTCGTCGTTGGCCGCATTGTTGACCAGGACGCCGATCGGTCCGAGCCGGTCGCCGACTTCGGCGATCGTGGCGCGCAGCGCGTCGACATCGATCAGATCGCAACGCAGGAACAGCGCCGGTGGCCCGAGTCCTTCCAGTCGCGCCAGCAGGCGCTGCGCTGATTCCGTATCGATATCGACGAAGGCGACCCGCGCATGCTGTCGCACGAACGCCTCGACGATCGCCGCGCCGATCCCGGAAGCGCCTCCGGTCACGAAGACGACGCGGTCGCGCAAGCTGGAATAAACCGTGGTCGTCGCCGGAGCCGTCATCCGATCAGCCTTTCGCTCTCCGGGTCGAAGGGACATGCCTTGTTCGTGTCGACGCTCACGCGCACCTTGTCACGGACGGCGGGCTGGCTGTCGGCCTCGAAACGCGCCGTCATCTCCTGCCTGCCTACGCGCATCACGAGCATGGTCTCGGCACCGGTGGGCTCGACCACCTCGACGGTCGCCTCCATGCGCCCGTAACCCGGCCGGGTGCCGCAATATCGAAGGCGTCCGGCACTCGCTCCGGCGCTTCAGAAGCGGAACGTCGCCCCGATGGCCGGCCCATCGAAGCGGACATTTTCCAGCAGCTTGTTATCGCC
The DNA here is from genome assembly GCA_035502095.1 of Burkholderiaceae bacterium. Taxonomy (GTDB): domain Bacteria; phylum Pseudomonadota; class Gammaproteobacteria; order Burkholderiales; family Burkholderiaceae_F; genus JAKANT01. The sequence continues at coordinate 44,043 of DATJUX010000023.1, read as the reverse complement.
CTGGTCGTAGGAGAGGTGGCGATATGCGAGCAGCACGTCCCAACTCTTGAACGTGTAACCGACCCCGGCCATGGCCTGCCAGGTTAGCGCCGACGAGCCCGCACCCACGTCGAGGTAGTACGGGACGAACCAGTCGCCGCTGCCGATAGCGAACCTGCCCCGTGTCCCGACGATTGCATCGACCAGGTCGGCCTTGCCCGAGGCCGACCCCGTGCGCTGCACCGTGATGCCGGCGCCGGTGAAGGTCGTCGCGAGCGACCAGTCGAGCGAGGCACGCACCGAGAGATAACGCACGCCGCCGAACACATCGACCCGCGCCGCATCGGTACTCAGCACGGTGTAACCGCCAGCGGTCGTCCACGCCCATCCACTCAGGTTCGTTTTCGTATCGAGATTCTGGTCGCGCGGAATGCTGATGACTCCGCCGGAACCGCTCACCGAGCGCAGGCCGCTCTGTGTGCCGTCGAAGTCGAGGTAGATGAGATCGGTGAAGATCGACCAGGGGCCTTTGCGCGCTTCGCCCGCGATCAGGAACGCGAACTTCAGGTCCTGCAGGAATGGATTGCCGTCGATTTGCGACTCTCCACCTGCGCCGGAAGGCAGGTCGAAGCGCAGCTTGCCGTTTATGTTCGGCAGCCATACGTAGGGGGTCACGGCGAACCGCCACGGTCCGTCGTCGGCGTCCGTCACCGCGCGGGCCGCGTTGCCCAGGCAGAAGCTTGCGGCCAGTGCGCAGACCGTCGCCCCGTGCAGAAGGGACTTCATTGCTTGATTCGGGTTCGTCGCGTTGCGCGCGTTATACCGCATCGCGGCGAGGTGCCCTGGCCTGGACTACTGCGTCGTTAGACTAAGGTGCCCTTGCGGGCCGTCGCTGCAACGACTCGAATCGGCCGCCACCGCAGGTACCCCCACCCCCGCTAGAGGAGGCTTCATGCGTCATCTCGTTCTCGCGACTGCCGTCGCACTTGCAACCCTCGGAACGTCGGCCCTCGCACAGGACAAGACCACGACTTCCGAACCCGGCAAGGTCATGTCGATCCGCACCCTGACGCTCACGGCGGACGTGGTCGCGATCGATCCCACGTACCGGATCGTCACCCTCAAGGGCGGCAACGGGCAGATCGTCGAAGTCGTCGCCGGTGACGACGTCAAGAACTTCGACCAGATCAAGATCGGCGACAAGCTCGTGGCGAAGTACCAGCTGGGAATCTCCGCCGAGGTGACCAAGCTGGCCGGGCCGCGCGAGCGTGTCGAGCAGACGACGGCAACACGCGACACCGGGTCGGCATCGAGAGCCCACACGGTGACCATCCTGGCCGACGTGATCGCCACCGATCCACCGAAGCGCACCATGACCCTGCGCGGACCGAACCAGACCGTCACGATCAACGTCGAGAACCCGATGCATTTCAACGTCGTGAACAAAGGCGACCGCGTTCTCGTGACCTACAGCGAAGCCGTCGCGCTATCGCTCGAGCCGGCGTCGATGGCCAAGAAGTGACCCGCGGAGCGGCCACCCGCGCGGAACGGCGTTACGCCCGCGCGGCGCCGCCGGCGAGGTTCGCTGCCGCCAATAACGCCCGCGTGTAGGGATGCGCGGGCGCATCGAACAACGCGAGCGCTTCACCGGACTCGACGATCTCGCCGTCCTTCATCACCAGAACGCGGTGCGACACCGCACGCACCACCGCCAGGTCGTGGCTGATGAAGACGTAGCTCAAGCCGTAGTGTCGCTGCAATTCACCGAGCAACTTCAGCACCTGCTGCTGCACCGACACGTCGAGCGCCGATGTCGGCTCGTCGAGCACCAGCACGTCCGGCCGCAGCACGACGGCGCGTGCGATCGCGATGCGCTGCCGCTGTCCGCCCGAAAACTCGTGCGGGTAGCGCTGCAGTACATCGGCGACGCCTTGTGCCTCGCTCAGACCGACTTCGGCCAGCATGTCGAGAACGCGCTTTTCACGCTGCGCGGCCGAAAGTCCGGGCATGTGCAACGCAAGTCCCTCCCCGACTATCTGGCCCACGGTCATGCGCGGGCTGAGCGAAGCAAATGGGTCCTGGAACACCACCTGCATGCGGCGGCGTATCGCGCGCAGCGTATTCCGGTCCGCCCGGTCGATGCGCGTGCGGCTGTCGGCACTGCCGGATTCACCTCCGAACTCGATTTCGCCGCGCGCCAGCGGCTGGAGCGCGAGCAGGGCCATGCCGAGCGTGGTCTTGCCCGAGCCCGATTCGCCCACGATCCCAAGCGTCTCGCCCCGGTGCAGCGACAGCGTCGCGTTGCGCACCGCTGCGAAGGTCTGCCTGCGGAACCAGCCCTTCGAGAGCGGGAATTCCACGCTCAGGTCGCGCGCCTCCACCAGCGTCGCGGCATCGGCGGCCAACTTCTGCACGCTGCGCTCCGGCCTGCTATCGAGCAGCTTGCGCGTATAGGGATGACGCGGGTCCGCGAATACGTCACGAGTGGTCCCGCTTTCAACCAGCTTGCCGCGCTCCATCACGCCCACCCGGTGCGTGAAACGGCGCACCAGGTTCAGGTCGTGGGTGATGAAAAGAAGCGCCATCCCCATTTCCGCCTGCAACTCGTCGAGCAGAGAGAGAATCTGTGCCTGGATCGTGACGTCCAGGGCGGTGGTCGGTTCGTCCGCGATCAGGAGCCTCGGCTTGCACGCCAGCGCCATCGCGATCATCGCGCGCTGGCGTTGCCCGCCCGAGAGCTGGTGCGGGAAGTCGTCGACGCGCCGCCCGGGCTGGGAAATGCCGGTCCGGGCGAGTAGTTCAATTGCACGGGTGCGCGCGGCGATGGCGTTCAGGCCCTCGTGCACGGCAAGCACCTCCTCGATCTGGTTGCCGATCGAGAACAGCGGATTCAGGGCAGTCATCGGCTCCTGGAAGATCATCGCGATTTCGGCACCGCGGATGCCGCGCAGTTCGCGATCGCTTTTCTTCGCCAGGTCCTCGCCCGCGAAACGGATCGCACCACTTGTCCTGGCGGAGTCGACCAGCCGGACGATCGACAAGGCCGTGATGGTCTTGCCCGAGCCCGATTCGCCGACCAGCGCGAACTTCTCGCCCGCGGCGATCTCGAAGCTCACATCGTCGACCACGCACGATGCGCCGAACCACACGCTCAGGTGCTCGACCGACAGCAAGCTGCGGGGACCTCGATCGCTCATGACTTGCGGGTATCGAAAGCGTCGCGCAATGCATCGCCGACGAATGTAAGCAGGAGCAGGGTCGCGACCAGCACGGCGAACGTCGGGAAGATGATCCACCACGAGTCGAGGTTGGCCTTGCCCTGCCGTACCAGGTCGCCGAGCGAGGGCACCGACGCGGGGACGCCGAGGCCGAGGAAGTCGAGCGACACGAGCGCCAGGATGGCAGCGCTCATGCGGAAAGGGAGGAACGTGATCACCGGCGTGAGCGAGTTCGGCAGCAGGTGACGCCAGATGATCTGCCCGTTGCTGAGGCCCATCGCCCGCGCCGCCTTCACGAACTCGAGCCCGCGGTTGCGCAGGAACTCGGCGCGCACGTAGTCCGACAGGCCGATCCAGCCGAACAGCGAAAGCAGCACCAGCAGCAGCACCAGGGACGGCTCGAAGATCGAGGCAAAGATGATCAGCAGATACAGTTCCGGAATCGAGCTCCAGATCTCGATCAGCCTCTGACCGGCAAGGTCGATGCGGCCGCCAAAGTAACCCTGCAGGGCACCCGCCGCGACGCCGAGCGCCGTCCCCACGCCGGTGAGCGCGCACGCGAACAGGATGCTCACGCGGAATCCATACAAGAGCCGAGCGACCATGTCCCGGCCGAAGCTGTCGGTGCCGAGCCAGTTGCGCGCACTCGGCGGCGCCGGGTTGGGCTCCTTCTGGAAGTAGTCGAGCGACGTCGCCGAATGTTGATTCATCGCGCGCAGCCACCAGTTGCCCGGCTTGGCGAACTGCTCGGCGATGAGCGGATCACTCCAGTCCGTCGGCGTGGCGAAGTCGCCGCCGTAACGCGTCTCCGCCGGGTTGTGGAAGACCGGGAAGGTGAACTCACCGTTGAAATGCGCGATGAGCGGCCGGTCGTTCGAGACGAACTCGGCCAGCAGGCTTAGCCCCAGTACTACACCCAGGATCCAGAGCGACCGATAGCCGAGGCGATTGCGCTTGAAGCGCGCCCAGGCACGCTGGTTGGGCGAGCGTGGCAGGGCTGGCCGCAACGCACCTGCGGCGGAGGTCGTGTCGTTCACCGTTGCGGTCATTTCGCGACGCGCCCGAATTGCACGCGTGGATCAACCACGACGTAGAGCACGTCGGACGCGAGCTTGACCACGAGCCCGATCAGCGTGAACAGGTAGAGCGACCCCAGCACGACCGGATAGTCGCGCCGGATCACCGATTCGTAGGAGAGCAACCCGAGCCCGTCGAGCGAGAACAGGCTCTCGATCAGCAGCGACCCGGCGAAGAAAGCGCCGATGAAAGCGGCGGGCAGGCCTGTCACCAGCGGAATCAGCGCGTTTCGGAACATGTGCTTGCCGAGCACGCGCCGTTGCGACATGCCCTTCGCACGCGCGACCAGGACGTACTGCTTGCGCATCTCCTCGATGAACGTGTTCTTCGTCAGCAGCGTGACGATCGCGAAACTCTCGATCACGTAACACGTCAGCGGCAGGGTGAGATGCCAGAAGTAGTCGCGGACGCGGGCGCCCCAGCCCAGTTCGGCCCAGTTGTCCGATGTCAGGCCACGCAGCGGAAACAGCTCGAAAAAGGTGCCGCCGGCGAACAACACGATTAGAAACACGCCGAGGACGAAGCCTGGGATTGCGAAGCCGGTCAGCACGACCAGCGTGCTGGCGGTATCGAAGCGCGATCCCTCGCGCACCGCCTTGGCGATGCCGAGCGGCACCGAGATCAGATAGGTGAGGAGAAACGTCCAGGCGCCAAGGCTGATCGACACCGGCAGCTTTTCCTTGATGAGCTGCCACACCGGCCTGTCGCGCAGGAAGCTGCGCCCCAGGTCGAAGCGGGCGAAGTTGGCCAGCATCTCGACGTAGCGGACGTGCGCCGGCTTGTCGAAGCCGTACAGCTTCTTGAGCTCCTCGATCTGCTTGGCATCGGTGTCGCCGCGTGCCTTGTAGACGCCGCCGCGCCCGATGCGCGACTCGGCGAGCACCTGCTCCACCGGACCGCCCGGGACGAACTGGATCACGACGAAGGTGACCGTCAATGCGCCCAGCAGAGTGGGCACCATGAGCGCGATGCGCTTGAAAATATAGGCCAGCATCTCGTGCCGATCCGCCTCAGCGGCGCTCTGAGTCCTTGATCCACCAGCAGGTGATCGGCCACGCAAGCTGCGGGTCGACGTCCGGCGGGAGGTCGGCGGTGAAGTACCTGGCGCGCACGGCGGGAATGCCGAACTTGTTCCAATACGACATCAGTTCGTGGTCGCTGTACAGCTCGGGTACCTGCCAGTAGTTCCACATCACCACCCGATCCAACGCGCGGCAGGCATCGCGGAACTCGTCGATCGTGGTGGCGCGGCTCATCGCCTCGAGGATGTGGTCGACGGCGGCGCTCTTGACGCCGCGGAAATTGCCGTTGCCCTTCTCGTCCGCGGACTTGCTGCCGTATAGGGCGACATAGTCCACGACCGAAGGGAGGCCAAAGGAGCCCTCGACGATCGTGATCATGTCGTAGTCGTATTCCTCCAAGCGACGGTTGTAGAGCGCGAAATCGACGTTGCGCACGGTGAGCCTGATTCCAAGCTTCTCGAGATTGCGCGCCCACGCGTTCATGCGCGCGGCGATGATGTCCTCGCCGGGCGACAGGTACTCGAATTCGAACGGCTCTCCCTTGGCGTTGCGCAGCCGGCCGCTCGCGTCCAGCTTCCACCCCGCCGCCTCGAGCAGGGCACGCGCCTTCAGCAGATTGCGGCGCAACGCATGCGGGTCGCCGTCGGTGCGCGGCGCGACGAAGGGCGGACCGAAGACCTCCTTCGGCAGCTCGCTCCGATAGGGTTCGAGCAGCTTGAGCTCGCCGGGTGATGGCAGGCCCTCGGCCGCGAACTCCGAATTGTTGAAGACGCTGTTGGCGCGCTTGAACAGGTGATAGCGGTTGTTGGTTTCGAAGTCGAAGCTGTAGTCGAGCGCTTCGCGCACGCGGATGTCCTGGAACAGTGGCCGGCGCAGGTTGATGTCGTAGGCTTGCAGGCCCTCGCCGGTCGAAATGGGGAAGGCAGCCTTCACGATGCGCCCGTCGTCCCACTTCGGGCCGCGATGCTGGCGTGCCCAGATCGGGGCGCCGTAGACCCGGACCAGATCGAACTCGCCGGCCTTGAACGCCTCGGTCGCGATTTCCTCGTCCTGGTAATAGCGGTAGACGATGCGATCGAAGTTGAACATGCCCCGCCGCACCGGCAGGTCCCGCGCCCAGTAATCCGGATTGCGCTTGAACTCGATGCGCCGCCCGGAATCGGCGACGTCGACCGTGTACGGACCCGTCGCCAGAGGGATCTCGCTCACGATTTCATCGAAGCGCTTGTACGTACCGTCGGCCTGCAACCCCCACTTGTGCGAGAAGATCATCATCGTGCCGATCCTGAACAGCGTATCGCTGCTCCTGTCGGCGAGTTCGAAGCGGATGGTGTGGTCGTCGAGAACGACGGCCTTGCTCACGCCGGCGAGCACGGTGTTGTAGCCCGGGGCAGCGTATTTTCCGCTCTGCGAATCGAAGCTGTATTTCACGTCCGCCGCGATCAACGAATCGCCGTTGCTGAAGCGGGCCCTCGGGTTGAGCCGGAAGGTGATCGCGCTGCCGTCGGGTTCGACGCGCATCGACTCGGCGAGCAGGCCGTACATCGTGCGCGGCTCGTCGGCGCTCATCACCGCAAGCGTCTCCAGCATGTAGATGCCGATGCCCGCGGGCGCATTGCCCTTGACGGTGAACAGGTTGAACTTGTCGAAACTCGTGCGCCGGTCCGGATTGCGCAGGTAGAGCGTGCCGCCCTTCGGCGCGTCGGGGTTGACATATTCGAAGTGCGTGAAATCGGCCGGGTACTTGGGGCTGCCGAATGCGGCGATCGCGGGGACCCAGCCGCCGGCTTGCGCCCCGGGCGCGGCAACGGAAGCGGCGAACACGGCCGCAGGGAACCAGGCGCCGAGAGAGACGATCGCCGCAAGCCAAACCCGGGTAGCGTATCGGCGGATGTCGGGTGCTGCGTCGAATCGTGGTCCGCGGCGGAGCATGATCCGAGGCATTCTAGGTGCAGTGGACCGGCGCGGGTGTCGTGCTCGCGCAACCTGTGGAGGCGCGTGAAAGTGCAAACCATCCTGGGCGCGAATGGCGTCATCGCACAGGAGCTGTCGCGAGCGCTCGCCGCATCCGGAGACCGGATCCGCCAGGTGAGCCGCAACCCGCGCCGCGTGAATCCGGCCGACGAGACGCTGTCGGCCGACCTGCTGGACGCGAAGGCCACCGCGCAGGCCGTCGCGGGCAGCGACGTCGCGTACCTGGTGGCGGGACTGCGCTACGACGCGGCCGTGTGGCAGGACGAGTGGCCGCGGCTGATGCGCAATGTCATCGACGCCTGCAAGCGCGCGCGCTGCCGCCTGGTGTTCTTCGACAACGTCTATGCCTACGGGCGCGTCGACGGAGCGATGACCGAGGACACGCCCTTCAATCCGGTCAGCCGCAAGGGCGAGGTGCGCGCACGTATCGCGACCCTGCTGCTCGACGAGATGCGCGCGGGCGCCCTGCAAGCGACCATCCTGCGCGCCGCCGATTTCTACGGACCTGGTGCCACCCAGAGCCTGGCGCACCCGCTCGTGTTCACCCGCCTGAAGCGCGGCAGTACGCCGCAGTGGGTGGGCAATGCGAAGGCGATCCACACGTTCACGTTCACGCCCGATGCCGGGCGCGCCGTAGCGGCTCTCGGACGATGCGCCGAAGCGTTTGGCCACACCTGGCATCTGCCGACGAGCAAGGAACCGATCGACGGCGAGGGCTTCGTGCGCCTGGCTTGCGAACTCGCGGGAAGGCCCTATCGGTTGCAGGTCGCGCCGCGCTGGCTGCTGCGCCTGATCGGCATCTTCATGCCGGTCCTGCGTGAAAACGACGAGATGATGTACCAGTACGAGTACGACTATCGCTTCGACAGCAGCCGGGTCGAGTCGAGGTTCGGCCTCACGGCCACGCCGTATCGGCAGGGAATTGCGGCGGCACTGGCGGCGACCGCCTGACCGCGCGCCGCACCGCGAACGTCACGGCGCCGCCGCAGGTCCATCCGGCGGCGCCAGCAGGTCGCCGACCATCGCGAGCATGCGCCGCCAATGCGAACCCTCCCAGTAGATCCGCTTGCAGGCCGTGCACGTACTGAACCGCTCGTAGCAATCGCGCACACGCGGCGGTAGTGCGTCGGCGATGTCCCGCTTGGCGACCGCGACCAACGGCGCGTTGCAATGCAGGCACCGGGTGAACGGACGCGCGCTGCGCGCCAGGTCGAGGCGATCGAAGATCTCGCGGACCTGCTCGGACGCGCGCAGCGTGCGCACGTAGCAACCATGGGCGACGGTGCGGCGCTTGAGCAACTCGCGGTCGCGCGTCAGCACGACCCGGCCCTCGGCCGCCGCGAGTCGCACGATCTCCTCGTCGCGCAAGCCATTGTCGTAGAGCGTGTCGAAGCCGGCCATGCGCAGCCGGCGCGCGAGCCCGCCCAGATGCGCGTCGGCGACGAAACGGATGTCGCGCAGCGGGCGCGCGCGCACGCGCAGGAGCGACGTGATGTCGAGCGTCTCGAATTTCGGATAGACCGCGACCCGATCGCCCTCGCGCACGATGCGCTCGAACCCCACCGACTCGCCGTTGACGAGCACCAGTTCGACCTCCGTGTGCGGTACGCCGAGCGCCTCGATCATGTGCTTGGTCGAGGCCGCACGCGCGCAGGCGGCGGTGAACGCGCGCCCGCGCCGCTCCGGCGCGAGAAAGTCGTTCAGTTCCTCGTAGAAGCGGAAGGTCGCGGTGACCACGGCGCAGGAGACCTCACCGCGTCGCGCGCCTGGCGCCCGCGTGTACCGCGTCGCGCGTGAGATCGAACACCTGCACGCCCGCGCGCCGCCGCTTGCGCCCGACCCACACGGGATGGTCGAGCGTGCGCACCATGTCCTCGTGCCCCGCGTGCCAGTGCTCGCGCATCGAGACGCGCGAGAACTCGAAGTCGCGCGACTGCGCCTCGTAGCGCCTGCGCCGGTAGATCAGGTGCACCACGGTCACGGCGGGCTGGCGGCTGGCGGCCTGGATGGTCCGCAGATCCGGGTCGTTCGCGAACTTGCGCGGGAGGCGCGCCGCGAGGCGCGCCACGGCCTGCGCCAGCGATTCGCGCGCCAGGGCGTTGGTGGTGTTCAGGCGCGTCCGGCTCGAAAACTCGATGTCCTTCTCGCGGTCGGCGACTTCGGCGAGATTGGTCGGCAGCTGCCCTTCGGCCGGAAACAGGTCGACCTGAAATACGAGGCGAGGGCGCCGGCCCGGCTGGTCGAGCACGTATTGCAACGGCGTGTTCGAAACCAGTCCGCCATCCCAATACCACTCGCCGTCGATCTCGATCGGCGGGAACCCCGGCGGAAGTGCGGCGCTCGCCATGATGTGGCGCGCATCGAGGCGCTGCCGGCTGGTGTCGAAGTAGATGAAGTTGCCCGAGCGCACGTTCACGGCGCCGACGGACAGCCGCACCGAGTCGCTGTTGAGCAGATCGAAGTCGACCAGGTTCTCCAGCGTCGTCTTGAGCGGCGCGGTGTCGTAGAAGCTGATGGTCCGGAATCCCGGGACGCGCGGCGTGAAGAATCCCGGCAGGCCGAAGATCGAGCTCATCGCCGCGATGGTGCCGTTGAACGCAGTGCGCGCCTCGACGCCCGGCACGACCGGGAACAGGCTCGAATACTGGGCCGTCACCGTTTGCCAGAACTCGCGCAGGCGCGCCACACGCTGCTTGGGCTCGTTGCCGGCGATCAGCGCCGCGTTGATCGCGCCGATCGAGATTCCGCCCACCCACTGCGGAAACAGGCCGCGTGCGCTGAGCGCTTCGTACACGCCGGCCTGATAGGCACCCAGCGCACCGCCACCCTGCAAGACGAAGATCAGTTCTTCGCCGCCGCCGGAAACCGGCTTCGGCGCCTTCGCTGCTGCTCGTGCCATCGCCCTCGGGGGTCGACTCAACGGCCCGCGATCGTCGGACCCGCGCCGATGACGGCCACCGCCTGCCAGCCGCCGCCAAGCGCGCGGATCAGCACGGCCGTCGCCACCAGCTGGCGGCTGCGCAGGTTGAGCTCGTTCTGCTGGTTGCTGAGCAGCGTGGTCTGCGCGGTGATGACGTTGAGATAGCTCACCGTGCCGGCCTTGTACTGGTTCACCGTCAGGTCGAGCGACTCGCGCGCCGCCCGCACCGCCTCGCGCTGGTAGTCCGCTTCGTTGGCCAGGACCCGCAGGGCCGCGAGGTTGTCCTCGACCTCCTGGAACGCCGAGAGCACTGTTTGGCGATAGGTGGCGACGCTGGCGTCGTGGGACGACCTGGCGGCGTCGATGCTGGCACTGCGCGCCCCGCCGTCGAAGATCGTTTCGGCCAGCGACGCCCCGACCGACCACAAGTTGGTCGGCGCGTTGAGCAGGCCGACCCAGGTGGTGCTGCGCCGGCCATAGGTTCCGTTCAGATCGAGCACCGGGAACCACGCCGACGTGGCAACCCCGATCTGCGCGTTGGCGGCTGCGACCCGCCGCTCGGCTCCCGCGATGTCGGGCCGGCGCTCCAGCAGTTGCGAAGGAACGGCGCCGGGTACCGCGGGGAGTGTCATGGCCGGCGCGAGGTCGGGCTTCGGTTCGAGGGTCAGCGCCGAGGGCGCGACCCCGATCAGCACGGCGATCGCGTGCTCGAGCTGCGCGCGCGAGATATCGACGTCCACCCATTGCGCCTGCGCCGCCGCCAGCTGGGCTTGCGCCTGCACGACGTCGGCACGCGTGACCACGCCTTGCGTGTAGCGGTTGCGGGTCAACTCGAGCGATTTCGTATACGCCTGCACCGCTTCGTCGAGCAGCTTGCGCTGCGCATCCGCGATGCGCAGCTGGAAGTAGTCCTGCACCGCCTGCGCCTGCAGGCTGAGTCGTGTCGACTCGAGATCGGCGCGGCTCGCGGCGACCGAGGCGTCCTCGGACTCCACCGTCCGCCGGACGCGGCCCCAGAGGTCCGGTTCCCAGTCGGCGGACAGGCTGACTTCGTTGACGGTGACGGGCGTGCCGCTGCTCACCGCGTTGGTGGTCGGCAACGACGCGCGGTTCGAGCTCACGTTCGCCGTCACCGTCGGGTAGTAGCCGGCGCGCGCCTGCCGCGCCAGGGCGACGGCCTGGTTGTAGTTGGCGAGCGACGTCGCCAGCGTCTGGTTCGCACCCGCGACCCGTTCGACCAGGGCGTCGAGGTCGCTGTCGCCGAACACTTCCCACCAGTTCGGGCGGGCCCGCGTGTCCTGGGGTTCGGCCGGCTTCCAGCCCTCGGGCGCCTCCTTGAACGCCGGAGGCGAATCGACCGTCGGCCGCTTGTAGTCGGGCCCGACCGCGCAGGCGGCAAGCGCGAGCGCGCAGGAGAGAAGCAGGCAGGAGCGCGAGCTGGTCATGTCGCCGGTTCCGATGAGCCCGTGGGCGGAAACGCCGCGCGTCGCCGCGCGCGCCTGCGCGCGAGTGCGAGACGTGCACGATCGAGATACAGGTAGATGACGGGCGTGGTGTACAGGGTGAGCAGTTGGCTCGCGATCAGGCCGCCGACGATGGAGATGCCGAGCGGCCGCCGGAACTCGGCGCCGTCGCCGAATCCCACCGCGAGCGGCACGGCGCCCAGCAGCGCCGCCATCGTCGTCATCAGGATCGGGCGCAGGCGCAGCTTGCACGCTTCGAGGATGGCATCGCGCGGCTCCAGTCCACGCTCGCGTTCCGCGACGATTGCGAAGTCGACCATCAGGATCGCGTTCTTCTTGACGATGCCGATCAGCAGGAACACCCCGATCAACGCGATGATCGAGAACTCGGTGCCGGTAGCCAGCAGGGCCAGGATCGCCCCGGCTCCCGCCGACGGCAGGGTCGACAGGATCGTGACCGGGTGCACGTAGCTCTCGTAGAGCATGCCGAGCACGATGTAGATGGTCGCAAGCGCGGCCAGGATCAGGATCGGCTGGTTCGCCAGCGACTGCTGGAACACCTGCGCCGTGCCCTGGAAGCTGCCGCGGATCGAGGTCGGCAGCCCGATCTTGCGCAAGGCCGCGTCGATCGCATCGGTGGCCTGCGAAAGCGTGACGTCCGGCGCGAGGTTGAAGGCGATGGTCGAAGCCGCGAATTGTCCCTGGTGATTGACCGCCAGCGGCGTGCGCGTCGCCTCGTAGCGCGCGATGGCCGAAAGCGGCACCTGGGCGCCGGTCGAGGTCACGACGTAGATGTCGCGCAGCGACTCGGGGCTCTGCCAGTACTGCGGCGCCGCCTCCATCACGACCCGGTACTGGTTGAGCGGCATGTAGATCGTCGACACCTGGCGCTGGCCGAAGGCGTCGTTGAGCACCGCATCGATCATCGAGGCGGTGATGCCGAGGCGCGATGCGCTGTCACGATCGATGATTAGCGAGGTCTGCAGCCCGTGATCCTGCGCGTCGGTGTTCACGTCGACCAGTTGCGGCAGGTCGTTCATCGCCTCGCGCACCTTCGGTTCCCAGTTGCGCAGTTCGTCGAGGTCGTCGCCCTGCAGCGTGTACTGGTACGTCGCGTTCGCCGAGCGCCCGCCCACGCGGATGTCCTGCACCGGCGAGAAAAAGACCTGGGCGCCGGGCACGTGGGCGACCTTGGCACGCAGGCGCGCGTTGACCTCGTCGGCGCTCAAGTGCCGCTCGCTGAGCGGCTTGAGAATCACGAACATCCGTCCGCTGTTGCGCTGGCCCCCGCCGGTGAAGGCCACCACGTTCTGCACCGCCGGATCCTGGCGCACGATGTCGACGAACGCGGCCAGCTTGTCGCGCATCGACTGGAACGAGGTGGCCTGGTCGGCCTGGATGCCGCCGAACATCATGCCGACGTCCTGCTGCGGGAAGAAGCCCTTCGGCACGATGATGTAGAGGTAGACGTTGAGGGCGATGGTGGCGAAGAACAACAGCAGCATGAAGGCCGAGTGGCGCAGCGCCCACGCCAGCGAGCGTTCGTAGCCGCGCGCCAGCGCATCGAACGCGTGCTCGGTCCAGACCTTCCAGCGCGCGACGCGTTGCGCGCCGCCCGCGTGCGCCGCGCGCAGCAGGCGCGAGCACATCATCGGGCTCAGCGTGAGCGACACCGCCAGCGACATCAGGATCGCCACCGACAGCGTGACCGCGAACTCGCGGAACAGGCGGCCCACGATCCCGCCCATCGCCAGCACCGGAATGAACACGGCGACCAGCGACAGGCTCATCGACAGCACCGTGAAGCCGACCTCCTTCGCGCCGAGCAGGGCCGCCTGCATCGGCGACATGGCCGGGCCGCCGTCCTTGCGCTCCAGGTGCCGCGAGATGTTCTCCAGCACGACGATCGCATCGTCGACCACGAAGCCGGTGGCGATCGTGAGCGCCATCAACGACAGGTTGTTGAGGCTGTAGCCGAGCAGGTACATCACCGCGAACGTGCCGATGAGCGACAGCGGCACCGCGGCGGCCGGGACCAGCGTGGCGCGCGCGCTGCGCAGGAACAGGAACACCACCAGGATGACCAGCGTGACCGAGATCACGAGCGTGCGCTCGACCTCGCGCAACGACGCCTTGATCGTGGTGGTGCGCTCCATCACGACCTGCAGGTCGATCGCGGCGGGGATCGACGCCTTCAGCACCGGCAGCAGGTCCTTGACCCGCTCCACCGTCTCGATGATGTTGGCGCCCGGCTGGCGGAAGACGAAGATCTGGACCGACGGCTTGCCGTTGGTCTCGCCGAAGTTGCGGATGTCCTGCACCGAGTCGACCACCTGTGCGACATCGCCCAGACGGACCGCCGCGCCGTTGCGGTACGCCACGATGAGCGGAATGTAGTCGGCGGCCGCGAGTGCCTGGTCGTTGGCGTAGATCTGCCAGTTGCGTGTCGCGTCGGCGACCGAGCCCTTCGGCCGGTTCGCATTGCTGGTCGCGATTGCCGTGCGCACCGTCTCCAGGCTGATGCCCATCTGGTTCAGCGCCGGCATGTTCAGCTCGGCGCGCACCGCCGGCAGTGCCGCGCCGCCGACGGTCACCTGGCCGACGCCGGACACCTGCGACACCTTCTGTGCGAGCACGGTCGACGCGGCGTCGTACATCTGGCCCCGCGTCAGCGTGTCGGACGTGAGCGAAATGATCATCACCGGCGCATCGGCCGGGTTGACCTTGCGATAGGTCGGATTGCTGGGCAGGCCGGTCGGCAGCAGCGCGCGCGCCGCGTTGATGCCGGCCTGCACGTCGCGCGCCGCACTGTCGATGTTCCGGTTCAAGTCGAACTGCAGCACGATCTGGGTCGAGCCGAGCGAGCTCGACGACGTGATCTCCGTCACTCCCGCGATGCGTCCGAGCGTCCGTTCGAGCGGGGTCGCCACCGTCGCGGCCATCGTCTCCGGGCTTGCGCCGGGCAGGCTCGCCTGCACCGAAATCGTGGGAAAGTCGACCTGCGGCAGCGGCGCCACCGGGAGCAGCCGGAACGCGACCACGCCCGCGAGCAGCACGCCCGCCGACAGCAGGGTGGTCGCCACGGGCCGCGCGATGAACGGCGCCGAAATGCTCATTCGCCGCTTTCCCCGGTCGCGATGCGCGCGCTACGGCGCGCGTTCCAGCGGCGCGCGGCGCGATCGAACGCGAGATAGATCACCGGCGTCGTGAAGAGCGTCAGCACCTGGCTCACTAGCAGGCCGCCCACCATCGTGATGCCGAGCGGATGGCGCAGCTCGGATCCGACGCCGGTGCCGAGCATGAGCGGCAGCGCCCCGAGCAGCGCCGCCATGGTCGTCATGAGGATCGGACGCAAGCGCAGCAGGCACGCCTGGCGGATCGCCGAAACCGGGTCCATGCCTTCGTTGCGCTGCGCATCGAGCGCGAAGTCGATCATCATGATCGCGTTCTTCTTCACGATGCCGATCAGCAGCACGATGCCGATGACCGCGATCACGCTCAGGTCGTTGCGGGTCAGGAGCAGCGACAGCAACGCGCCGATACCGGCCGAAGGCAGGGTCGACAGAATCGTGATCGGGTGGATGAAGCTCTCATAGAGCACGCCGAGCACGATGTACATCGTGACGATCGCCGCCAGCACCAGCAGCAGCTCGTTGCCGAGGCCGGCGCGAAACGCGAGCGCCGCGCCCTCGAAGTGCGTGGTGACCGAGATCGGCATGCCGATCTCGCGTTCCGCCGCTTCGACGATGTCGACCGCCTCGCCGAGCGAAGCGCCCGCCGCGAGGTTGAACGAGATCGTCGCGGCGGGAAACTGGTCGAGGTGGTTGATGGCCAGTGCGGAGGGCCGCTCCTCCACGCGGGCGATGCTCGCGAGCGGCACCTGCGAGCCGGTCGAGGACGAGACGTAGATGTTGTCGAGCGCCGCGAGGCCGCGCTGGAACTCGGGCTTCACCTCGAGCACGACGCGATACTGGCTCGACTGCGTAAAGATGGTCGACACGAGGCGCTGGCCGAACGCGTTGTAGAGCGCGGCGTCGATGGTCGACGTCGTCACGCCCAGCCGGCCGGCGCTGTCACGGTCGATCTCGACGTACGCCTGCAGGCCGGACGTCTGCAGGTCGCTCGCCACGTCCGCCAGCTTCGGCTCGCGCCGCAGGCGCTCGACCAGGCGCGGCGTCCACTGCGAGAGTTCGTTCAGGTCGACCGCGGACAACGTGAACTGGTACTGCGTGCGCGCGACGCGATCTTCGATCGTCAGGTCCTGCACCGGCTGCAGGTAAAGCGCGATGCCTTCGACGTGCGCCGCGCGCTCCTTCAGATGCTGCATCACCGTTTCGATGTCGGGCCGCTTGCCGTGCGGCTTCAGGTTGACGAGCATGCGGCCGCTGTTCAGCGTCGGGTTCAGTCCGTCGACGCCGATGAACGACGACAGGCTGTCCACCGCGGGGTCGGCGAGCAGCGCATCGGCGAGCGCGGTCTGCCGGTCGGCCATCGCGGCGAACGACGCCGACTGCGATGCCTCCGTGATCGCTTGCAGCGCCCCGGTGTCCTGCTGCGGGAAGAAGCCCTTCGGCACGACGACGTACAGCGCGACCGTCAGCACCAGCGTGCCGATCGCCACCCAGAGCGTCAGCAGCTGGTGGTCGAGCACCCAGCCGAGGGCGCGGTCGTAGGCCGCCACCGTGGCGTCCCAAGCGTGCTGGCTCGCGCGCCCGATGCGCGACGGCTTCTCCGCCGGCTCGTGCCGCAGCAGCTTCGCGCACAGCATCGGCGAGAAGGTCAGCGAAACCACCGCCGAGATCAGGATCGAGACCGCGAGCGTGATCGCGAATTCGCGGAACAGGCGCCCGACGACGTCGCCCATGAACAGCAACGGGATCAGGACGGCGATCAGCGAGAACGTGAGCGAGATGATGGTGAAGCCGATCTGCCCGGCGCCGTCGAGCGCCGCCTGCAAGACGATCCGGCGCTCCTCCTTCTCGTCGACCGGGTGGTGCTTCTCGCGCGCCAGCTCGAGGTGGCGCGAGATGTTCTCGATCATCACGATCGCGTCGTCGACGACGAATCCGGTCGCGATCGTCAGCGCCATCAGGGTCAGGTTGTTGATCGAGAATCCGGCCAGGTACATCACGCCGAACGTGCCGACCAGCGACAGCGGCACCGCCAGGCTGGGAATGATGGTGGCGCGCACGTTGCGCAGGAACAGGAAGATCACCATCACGACCAGCGCGACGGCCAGCATCAGCTCGAACTGGACGTCCTCCACCGATGCGCGAATCGTCACCGTGCGATCGGTGAGCGCGTGCACGTCGATCGAGGCCGGCAGGCCCGCCTGCAACTGCGGCAGGATCGCCTTGATGCGATCCACCGTCTGGATCACGTTGGCGCCCGGCTGGCGCTGGATGTTCAGCACCACGCCCGGATCGCGGTTGACCCATGCCGCCAGGCGCACGTTCTCCGCGTCGTTGACCACGTCGGCGACGTCGCGCAGGCGGATCGGCGCGCCGTTCTTCCACGCGATGATCAGGTTGCGATAGTCGTCCTCCGACTTGAGCTGGTCGTTGGCGTCGATCGTCGAGGCGCGGCTGGGCCCGTCGAAACTGCCCTTGGCCTGGTTGACGTTGCCCGCTGCCACGGCGTTGCGCAGGTCGTCCATCTGCATGCCGACCGCGGCGAGCGCCTTCGGATTCACCTGCACGCGCACGGCGGGCTTCTGGCCGCCCGAAACGGTGACGAGACCGACGCCGGGAACCTGCGAGAGTTTCTGCGCGAGCCGCGTGTCGGCGAGGTCCTGCACCTTGATCAGCGGCAGCGTCTTCGAGGTGAGTCCGAGCGTGATGATCGGCGCGTCCGCCGGATTGACCTTGCTGTAGGTCGGCGGCATCGGGATGTCGGTGGGCAGGAACGTCGCCGCCGCGTTGATCGAGGCCTGCACCTGCTGCTCGGCGGAGTCGAGGCCGAGCGCCAGGTCGAAGCGCAACGTGATCACCGAGGCGCCGGCGGAGCTCACCGACCACATCTGCGTCAGGCCCGGCATCTGGCCGAACTGACGCTCGAGCGGCGCCGTGATCTGCGACGTCGTCACCTCGGGGCTTGCGCCCGGATACAGCGTGGTGACCTGGATCGTGGGGTAGTCGACCTGTGGCAGCGCCGACTGAGGCAGCAGCCGGTACGCGACGATGCCCGACAGCAGGATCGCCGCCATGAACAGCGTCGTCGCGACCGGCCGCAGGATGAAGAGCCGCGAGGGGTTCATGACCGTGTGCTTCCCTGGCGCCGCGCGCTACTTGTCCGCGTCCTTGCCTGCATCCGCCGGCGGCGCAGCGCCCGGTGTCGCGTTGTCGCGCTTCCGGTTGCCCTTCTTGTGTTCGCCGTTGCCGGTGCCGGCAGCGCCGGTCGTACCACCGGCGCGACGCGACGGCTTCGCGCTGGAATCGATCGGCTCGACCTTCGCGCCCTCGCGCAGCTTGTCGGCGCCGTCGGCGACGACCTTCTCGCCGGCGGCAAGGCCGTCGGTGACGGCGGTGAGTTCGCCGTCGACCGCGCCGGCCTTGATCGGACGCACGGTGACGGAGTTGTCATCCTTGATGACGTAGACGAACGTGCCCGGCGCGCCGCGCTGGATCGCCGACGTCGGAATCGCGATGGCGCCCTTCAGCGTCTGCACGAGCAGGCGCGCGTTGACGAACTGGTTCGGGAACAGAGCGCCGTCCTTGTTCGGAAACTCCGCCTTCAGCTTCACGGTTCCGGTGGTCGTGTCGATGACGTTGTCCGCCGTCACCAGCACGCCGGTGGCGAGTTTGGTCCGGCCCTCGCGGTCGTAGGCATCGACGCTGAGCTGCGCACCGCGCTGCAGCTGCCCCATCACCTGCGGCAGCAGGTCCTGCGGGACCGGGAAGATGACGGCGATCGGATCGACCTCGGTGATCACGACCAGCCCGTTGGTATCCGCTGCGTGGATCATGTTGCCAGCATCGACCTGGCGCAGTCCGGTACGGCCGTTGGTCGGTGCCGTGATCCGCGTCCACACGAGATTCAGGCGCGCGCCTTCCACCGCCGCCTGGTCGCTCACCACTGTCGCCTGGTACTGGCGCACCAGCGCTTCCTGGTTGTCGACCTGCTGCGCGGCGATCGAATCCTGCGCAAGCAGGTTGCGGTAGCGCACCAGGTCGTTCTGCGCGTTCTGGAGCTGGGCCCGGTCGCGCTCGAGCTGGCCCTGCGCCTGCTCCAGTTGCACCTCGAACGGTTTCGGATCGATCTGGGCGAGCACGTCACCGGCGCGGACCAACTGGCCTTCGCGGAAATTGACCTTCTCGAGCAGGCCGTCGACGCGCGCCTTGACCAGCGCGGTGTTGCGCGCCGTGACCGTGCCGAGCGCGCCGATGCGCACCGGCATGTCGACCGCGCGGGCGGCAGCCACCGCGACCGGGACGACCGACTTGGTCGGATCGAAGCGCGCACCCCGCTTGGGGGGCGCCGCGGTGTCGCCTTCGGCGACCGGTGCGGGGCCCGAAGGACGAAACCACCACCACGCCGCAAGGCCGATGACGATCGCGCCGATCACCCACCAGATCCAGCGCCGCGCCGTTGCGGTGCTCTGTATCGAGTCGGTCTGGTGCGCGAGGTCGGGATTGGGCGTATCTCTCATTCTTGTGCGTTCCTTTCCCGGACCGGGAAGGTTGTGATGGCACTGCACGGCTGCCCCGCCGATGCCACCCCATTGGGGGCGTCGGCCGCTGCAATTCGGACCCTACCGGGCGTGCGTTTCTGCGGTGTCGAACAGTCTTTTCAAAACGTGACCGACCCGGTGTCAGCCAGTGGGACCGCCTGCGGGCGCGGGGGTTCGGATCGCCCGGCGATCACCGGGATCATCCGTAAGTCCGACGTCAGCCCGCGAGACCGCAGGAGGCCGGCAAGCCGGCAAGGTTACGCGAACTGCCTTGCAGCAACCGTCGCGCGGGCTTCGGCGTCGGTGCCCGGTGTAATATCCGTGCCCTTTCGTCCGGCACGACCGATGCGTCGCGCCGGACAGCTGCCGGAGTCGGGGGTATAGCTCAGCTGGTAGAGCAGCGGACTCTTAATCCGTAGGTCCAAGGTTCGAATCCTTGTGCCCCTACCAGACTCCACAAGGTTGAGTTGGCAGATGCGCCAGCGCATCAGGACGAACTGCTCGACCCACTGTCATCGCGCGCCAGGTGAGGCAACGTGACCACCGAACCGCTCCGCGGGAGTCGAACGCCCTTTCGCGCTCCACGGGCGGACCAACGCCGTGGAGACCCTGATCGAGTCGACCTGCCGACGGCTCTTGCGCGAGGGCGACATCGCGATCGACCGTGGCGCGCACAGGGGGCTGCACACCGTACTCGCGAGCGTTCGCGCGCCGGACTCGGTCCGGGTTCCTCGAAGCTCACCCTTCCGCTTCTCGCTCCCGCCGCGATGCACGTTCAAGCGGCCCGCTGCGTCAGCGCGGGCCGGCAAAGCACCTGGCCCTAGTCGTTCGCGTTACGCACGGCCTGGATGAAGCGTTTCCCGTTCGGAGTTCCGAGACCCGTCACGTTGTCCCATCCGAACCCGGTCGACAGCGACGTATCCGTGCCGAACGAGATCACGTACCAGCGCGTCGATGAACCGTTGTAAAACGCGCTATAGAACGGCACCGGGGTCTCGGGCCGGAGCAGCTGCGGCGACGAGACGATCGAGCTACCCGTGGTTGTCGTCAGGATGCCGCGCACATTCTTGGCGGAAGCGACCGGCACGACGTCCGTGATCGCGCCCGGGGGCAGGTCGTACAGCGTCCGCGCCGCCTGGCCGAGTCCGCCGCGACGCAAGCCCTGGTTTGCGACCGCCCAGACACCCGAGAACATCGGACACGCCACACTGGTACCGCCAAGCACCGCAACGATGGGCTGGTTGTCCGTCCCCGCACCGCAGCTGACGTCAGTGCAGATGATTTCGACGCCGGTATACGGATCGGCCGTCAACGCGATGTCGGGCACCATCCGGAAGCGACCGCGTAGCTTGGACTGGAAGGCGGGCTTCGCGAAATACCCGCTGGTGCCGCCACCGGCGCCGAACTGGAATCCAAGAACGAGCGGCGGCACGATCGGCGGGCTGCCAAGCGCCACCGTGTCCGCGATCCTGGTCAGGTTCGTGCCCCAGCCGCTCTGGAAGATGATGTTGTTGCCGGCATCGAGCGCAACGCTGGTTCCGCCGACCGCGGTGGCCCACGGCGAATCCGCTGGCGTGCTCACACCGGGTACCAACAAATCGGCGGTGACGCCGCTCGGATTCGAGTCACCGTCGTCGCCCGACGAGAAGTTGACCGAGATGCCGCGCGCGGCACCAAGGCGGGCAACGCGATTCCAGGCGTCGAGGTCCGATTGCGGTGCGTCGCCTTCCGCCGAGCCGTAGCTGTTCGAGATCACGTTGCCGAGACCGTTGTGGATCGCGAACAAGACGGCCGCTTGCAGGTCTGAATCATCCGAGGTCGGCGCGATGACAAGGGCGATGTTGGCGCCCGGCGCCATTGCGTGCGCCCACTCCACGTCGAGGGTCGTTTCAGTGGCCCAGCCGGGGTCGGGCGCGGCGGGCTGCCCACCAGGAAAGTAGACCGCGAAGTTGGCCGGCGTCACATCCGGCAAGCCGTAGACCTGCGAGAACAGTTCGGCGTCTTCTGCGATGGTCGGTGAGCCGTATGCGTCCACGATGACGATCGTCTGCCCTTGTCCGGTCGACCCGGCGTTGTAGACGGTGTCCATGCCGTAGGCCGTCTGCAGTTCACTGGGCTGGTAGCCGCATGGAGCCAGGGTGCCGAGGTCCGTGTTGGCGATGTCCTGGCCGTAACGATTGCCGAAGTACGTGGCGCTCGGCAATCCGCCACCGGTCGTGAACGTATGCGTCTCGGCATCACGCAGGCATTGGGCCGAGAAGAACACCCCGCCTGGGCTGAGCGCCAGGCGGCGCGCGGCGAATGGCCGACCGGTATCCGGATCGAGCGCACGCCTCAGATGCGGCACGGCATGGTGCTCAGATAGCCCTGCGACCCCTGCTATCAGGGATCCCGCCGGATCGTCGACCGACGGATCGACGGTATTGGCGCGGAATGTCCGGCTGCCCTTCTGAAAGCGATGGATCTGGACGTTGAATGCCTTCTGGACGTCGCCGATGCTGCCGGTGGCTCTGACGTAGTGGTTGCCCGCACCAACAGCCGAGACGGTCAGCTTGTGATCGGCGAGGAACTGGCGGATCGTCGCGACACTCGCGGTTGCAGGCGACAGCGCGGCTTCGACCTCGTCGTTGCTCATCCAGCGGTGGAACGTCGGCGAGCTGCGGTCGTAGAGGGCCCCGACGATCCGATCGGCTGCGGCTTCCTGGCTCGCGGCCCGCAGCCACACGGTGACCTCGATGATGCGAATGGCCGATTCAGCTCCGAGGTCCTGAGCGCGCTCGAGCATGCGCGCCGTGTTGTCGGGGATCGCCACCCGACTTGCCAGCGAGACGGCGGGAATCGCCAGCATCGCCGCGACCATGCCGGCTGCTGCCACCCGCGCGATCCTGCGGGAATCGTGCTTCTTGGGACTCACGTGACCTCCTGGGGAAAGGTTCGAGATCGGGACAGCATCCGTTCGAGAGAGTGCCGTGGGAGGGTCTTCCGGCGCGGGGCAAACTTCATCACCGGTGGCAGCGCTGCAACAGCCGAGCGCGTCATCCGAGCGCATTGAATGTTCAAGGATCGCGACGGCCCTGCCTGCGAGTGCAGAGCCCCCTCCCCACGTTGCTTGTTGGTTCTCGACCGCTCGGCGAGCCTGATCGCGCAAAGCGCCGTCGTCAAGGCCTACTGCAGCGCGCGGCAGGACGCAATGCCGGTCGGATACCTCGAGGGAAGTCCGAGGACAGCGGACCGGCATCCTGCGATGGCGAACCGGGCGTTGCCTCAATACGTCTCGAGGTGCAGCCGCCCTTCCTGCTTGAGCTGCGCGTGCAGCGCATCCCAGATCAGCCCGTGGCTCGTCGCCGCGTGGCGCAGCGCCTCCAGCACACCGGTTTCCATGCCGCGCAGGCCGCACACGTACACGTAGGTGTTCGGATCCTTCAGCAGCGCGGCCACGTCGACGCTGCGCTCGCGCATCGCATCCTGCACATACCGCTTGGGCTGCCCCGGCGTGCGTGAGAACGCGAAGTTGATGTCCATGAAGTCCTTCGGCAGGTTCATCAGCGGGCCGAAGTACGGCAGCTCGGCCTCGCTGCGCGCGCCGAAAAACAGCATCAGCCTGCCCCCCTCGCCCTTGCCGCGCCGGCGCCGGCGGCGTTCGGTCATCGCCCGCATCGGCGCGCTGCCGGTGCCGGTGCAGATCATGATGAGGTTGCTGCCGGCGTGGTTCGGCATCAGGAACGTGTTGCCGAACGGACCGATCACGCGCACGGTGTCGCCCTTCTTCAGGTCGCACACGTAGTTCGAGCACACGCCGCGCACCGGCTGGCCCTGGTGGTCGACGAGCACGCGCTTCACGGTGATGGCGACGTTGTTGTAGCCGGGGCGCTCGCCGTCGCGCGGAGACGCGATCGAGTATTGACGCGCGTGGTGCGGCTTTCCATTCCGGTCCGTGCCCGGGGGCACGATGCCGATCGACTGGCCCTCGAGCACCGGGAAGGGAACCGCGCCGAAATCGAGCACGACGTGATGCGTGTCGCTTTCGCTCGCCGTGTCGGTGACGCGGTAGTTGCCCATGACCGTCGCAAGCACCGGCGCCTTGTGCGCGTACAGGTTGACGTAGGGGTGCGATGCCGACCATGGTGGCACCTGCGAACCCGGGACCGCGGCGGATGGCGTGGGCACCTCGGCGTCGAGTTCGCTCAGTTCGGCCGCGACCGGCACTGACGCGAGCCCGATCGATTTTTCCGCGGGCAGGACGTCCCACGAGAACTGCTCTTCGATCGGATAGGCGTCCACGCGCAGCACCGTGCGCCAGTTGTCGATGGCACCGGTCGGGCACGGCGGGATGCAGGCCAAACACGCATTGCATTTGTCGGCCATCACCACGTAGTTGCGCTCGTCGTGCGTGATCGCATCCACCGGACACGTCTCTTCGCACGTGTTGCAGCGGATGCAGATCTCGGGATCGATGAGGTGCTGCTTGAGCACCTCGGAGGCCGGAGCATTCATGGCGGAGACATTATCTCCAACTCGTGTCATCCCGAGCGATCTCGGACTGCTTACGCAGCGATCCCTTCGGCTCGGGATGACAGCATCGCCGTCAATTGAATCGCACGTACTGGAAGTCCACCGGCTGGCGGTTGATGCCCATCACCGGAGGGGCGATCCAGCCGGCGAACTTGCCGGGCTCCACCACCCGGCCCATCAGCGAAGCGACGAACGCACGATCCTCTGCAGTCGGCAGCCATTCGCGCTCCTGGCGCGCCCACTCCTCCTTGTTCACGACACGCCCGTCGGGGCTCACCCTCACGCCGGCAAGGCTTCCGATGCGGCGATTGAATGCCTTGTGCGGCGTTTGCAGGCGGAGGGGCAGCCCGGCCTTTTCGATCACCTTGTTCCAGCGCCCGATGCCGGCGATCGAATCCTTGATGAAGTCGTCGCGCAGGACCTCGTTCAGCGCATTGAGCATCGGCACCTCGCGTTCGACCAGGCGGCCGTCCTGCACGGCCAGCACCTTGTACGTCCTGCCGTGCAGGAGGTGATCGTCCTCGCGCCTGGTCTCTTCGAACCGGCCCTTGAGGCCGGAGTTGTAGAACGTTGCGGCGTTGCTCGACTCGTCGGCACCGAACAGATCGATGGTGACGCTGAAGTGGAAGTTGAGATAACGCTGCAGGGTCGGCAGGTCGACGACGCCGGCGGCGCGGATCTGCGCCGGATCGTCGGTGCGCAATTGCCTCATGACCTCGCAGGTGCGCTGGATCACCCGCGAGACGCCGCTTTCGCCGACGAACATGTGGTGCGCTTCTTCGGTCAGCATGAACTTGGTCGTGCGCGCCAGCGGGTCGAATCCGCTCTCGGCCAGGGCGCACAGCTGGAACTTGCCGTCGCGATCGGTGAAGTAGGTGAACATGAAGAAGCTCAGCCAGTCGGGCGTGCGTTCGTTGAACGCCCCGAGGATGCGCGGGTTGTCTTTGTCGCCCGAGCGGCGCTCGAGCAGCGCCTCGGCTTCTTCGCGACCGTCGCGGCCGAAGTACGTGTGCAGCAGGGAGACCATCGCCCAGAGGTGACGGCCTTCCTCCACGTTGACCTGGAACAGGTTGCGCAGGTCGTACAGGCTGGGTGCCGTCAGGCCGAGGCGGCGTTGCTGCTCCACCGACGCCGGCTCGGTGTCGCCCTGGGTGACGATGATGCGGCGCAGATTGGCGCGGTGTTCGCCGGGCACTTCCTGCCATGCCGGGGCGCCCTTGTGCTCGCCGAAGTTCACCTTGCGGCTTTCGTCGCGCGGATTGAGAAAGATGCCCCACCGGTAGTCGGGCATCTTCACGTGGTCGAAATGCGCCCAACCTTGCGGGTCGACGCTCACCGCGGTGCGCAGGTAGACATCGAAACCCTGCGAGCCGTCCGGTCCCATGTCGCTCCACCAGGAGAGGTAGTTGGGCTGCCAGTGTTCGAGGGCGCGCTGCAACGCCTTGTCTTCCGCCAGGTCGACGTTGTTGGGGATCTTCTGGCTGTAATCGATGGTGGTCATGTACCTGCTCCGTCGGTCGCGTGTTTCGGTCGTGCGGGTGTTAAACCCGGTTCCAGTCGAATTGCGGCTTCTCACCCTTGCCGTAGACCTTCAACGCGCCCTTCTCGCCCACGGCATTGGGACGGTTGAAGATCCAGTTCTGCCACGCGGTCAGCCGGCCGAACACGCGGGTGGCCATCGTCTCCCTGCCATTGAAGCGCAGGTTCGCTTCCATGCCCGTCAGCGCATCCGGCGACAGCGAGGCGCGTTCCTCGATGGCAATGCGCACTTCGTCGGCCCAGTCGATGTCGTCCGGGGCGGACGTGACCAGCCCGAGCTCCGACGCCTGCGCGGCATCGAGCGGCTTGCCGGCTGCGGCGCGCACGGCTTCCAGCGGCGCCGATTCTTCGTAGAAACGCCGCGCGAGGCGTGCCTGGCCGGTCACCATCGGATAGAGACCGAAATTGACCTCGCCGACGACGATGCGCGGCGCGCGCTGCGGCTGGTCCGGCAGCGCGAGCATGTAGACGCGGTCGGCCGCCAGCGCGAGTTCGAGCAACGTGCCCGCGAAACACGAGCCCGGTTCGACCAGGGCGAACAGCGTGCGCGACGACACGTCGAAGCGCGCAAGCGTCCGCCGCAGCAGTCCGATCGTCTCATTGACGAACCAGTGCTCCTTGAACTTCAGCAGCGTGGCATCGGCGGCCAGCACGGCCTGCGTTTCGCCTTCGGTCCTGAGCAGCCACGTGCCCACGTCGAGTTCGCTGGTCCGCATCGACAGGATCGCATCGTCGAGCTCGCGCGCCATCTGCAGCGGCCACCAGGCCGCCCCGGCGGCGACGATGGCGTCGAGCGAATCGGGCTGCGCGGACCGCGGCGCGTGGACCGTGAAGTTGGCGCGCCGCTGCGCACGATCGATCTCGACGCGGACGAATTCGTAGCGCAGCGCGTCGGCTTCGATGCGTCGGTTCAACGGCGCCAGCGCGACGCCCTGCACGCCTTGGGGTCGCGCACTGCCTTGCGCGAGCTCGAGCGCGCGCTCGCG
The DNA here is from genome assembly GCA_035502095.1 of Burkholderiaceae bacterium. GTDB lineage: Bacteria > Pseudomonadota > Gammaproteobacteria > Burkholderiales > Burkholderiaceae_F > JAKANT01. Next base: position 17,684 of record DATJUX010000023.1, on the reverse strand, counting down.
CACTTTCTGCGCGAACACGGCTGGCTTGGCGATGGCATCGACCAGACGCCATGCCTTTGCCTTCTCGCCGCGAATGCCCTCGGTCGTGGTGCAGAAGACATCGGCGAGGTCGTGCCGCACCTTGCGCTTGTCGGTGAGGCGCGTCAGTCCGCCGGTGCCGGGCAGCACGCCGAGCAGCGGTACTTCGGGCAACGACACCGAAGATGAACGGTCGTCGACCAGCATGATCTCGTCGCACGCCAGCGCGAGTTCGTATCCCCCGCCGGCGCAGGAGCCGTTCACCGCCGCGATGAACTTCAGCCCCGAATGGCTGCTCGAGTCCTCGAGGCCGTTGCGCGTCTCGTTGGTGAACTTGCAGAAGTTCACCTTCCAGGCATGCGACGATAGCCCGAGCATGAAGATGTTCGCGCCGGAACAAAACACGCGGTCCTTGAGGCTCGTGACGACCACCGTGCGCACTTCCGGATGCTCGAAGCGGATCCGGTTCAGCGCATCGTGCAGTTCGATGTCGACGCCGAGGTCGTAGCTGTTCAGCTTCAGCTTGTAGCCCGGTCGCAGCCCTGCATCCTCGGCCACGTTCATGGCAAGCGTCGCAACCGGTCCGTCGAAGGCAAGCGCCCAGTGCTTGTAGCGGGACGGGTCGGTCTGATAGTCGACCCGGGCAAAGGCTTGGGAGTCGGGGGCGTTCATCGGTGGGTTCCTGGGGCTGGGTTGATATGCATCATAATGCATATATGGAACGTGTCAACAGGGGATATGCAGTTTACTGCCTATTAAATCTCGACTCGACCCGGCACACCCGCGACGCGCAGCGCATCCCGCAGGGCCGGAAAGCTCTCCGCCAGCGTCCGTCCGCTCGTGTCGAAGGCCACGTCGGCTTTGCCATAGAAGGCCGCGCGTCCGGCCAGGATGCGCTTCAGGTCCTCCATCGCCTCCTGGTTGCCCGACATCGGGCGCAGGTCGCCCTGGGCGACCACCCGCTGCATGTGTTCTTCGGCCGAGGCCTTCAGCCACACCGTGAAGCATTGGGAGAGCAACAGATTGAACGTCGCCGCGTCGGACACGATGCCTCCCGGCGTCGCAATCACCGCGTCCGCGTAAAGTTGCACCGTTTCCTCGAGCGCGCGCCTTTCATAGCGCCGATAGGCAGTCGGCCCGTAGAGATTGTGGATCTCCGCCAGGCTGCATCCCGCCACGCGCTCGATCACGCTGTTCAACTCGACGAACGGCACGTCGAGGTCATCCGCCAGCAGCTGCCCGAGCGTCGACTTGCCGGCGCCACGCAACCCGACCAGCGCGATGCGGCGCGACCGTGCCCCCGGCTTGCCGGCCTCGCCGAAGAGTTCGGTCAAGCCGAGCCGTGCCCGGTGCAACTGCTCTTCGCGCCGCCCGCGCAGCAGATCGCGGATCAGCAGCCACTCGGGCGAGGCGGCAGTCTCGTCGCCGAGCAGCTCCGCCAGCTGGCAGTCGAGAGCCTGCGCGACCTGCCGCAACACGAGGATCGAGGCGTTGCCCACGCCGAGTTCGAGGTTGGCGAGGTGGCGCTCGGAGACATCGCTTGCGACCGAGAGCGCGCGCCGCGTCATCCCCTTGCGCGCGCGCAGCGATCGCACCCGCTCCCCGAGCGCAACGAGGAATGGGTCGCGCGCGTCGTCGCCCGCGACAGTTTCCGATCCCGATTTCGGCCGCACCCCGGTCTGATCCATGGCCCCTCGCCGTTCTTGTTTGGGTGACGCATGCAGTATAGTGCTTGACATTGCCGGTTGGGGTAGTTAGTTTTCGCGCCGGCCTTCGATGGCCTGACAAGGAGACAGCCGAGATGGCCGAATTGCTCAAGAACCTCGTGGGCGGGTCCTGGGTCGCCGGAAAAGGCCCCGGCCCCGCGCTGCTCGATCCGGTGACGGGGGCCGAAGTCGCGCGCGTTTCGAGCGAGGGCATCGACCTCGCCGCGGCATTTGAAGTCGCGCGTATGCGCGGCGGCGGTGCCCTGCGTGCCCTGACGTACGTGGTCTCGCCCGCCGTGGCGCAACAGCAGACGGGCCATGGCAATGTCATGCCGCACTCGCTGCACGGCGGTCCGGAGCGTGCGGGTGGCGGCGAGGAACTCGGCGGCTTGCGCGCGCTCGCCTTCTACCATCGCCGCAGCGCCATCCAGGCCGAAACGGCCGCCCTCGATGCCGTCGCGGCGGCGCCGCTCGTGCTCTAGCCCGATTCGCCCGCCCAGGAGCCAACGATGTCCGCTCTCCACGCGCCGGCGGTGCTTGCGCCGCCCGAGCGTTTCAACTTCGCGCAGCATCTTCTGACACTGAACGCCCAGCGCCAGGACAAGGTCGCATACATCGACGATGCGGGCCGCCTGACCTACGGGCAGCTCGCGGGACGGTGTCAGCGCTTTGCAGGCGCACTCGCCGGTCTCGGCTTGCGGCGCGAGGAGCGCGTGCTGCTGCTGATGCACGACAACGCGGACTGGCCGGTGGTTTTCCTCGGCTGCCTCTATGCCGGCGTCGTTCCGGTCGCGGTCAATACGCTGCTGACGGCGGACGACTACGCCTACATGCTGGCCCACAGTCGTGCGCAGGTTGCTTTCGTTTCGGCGCCCGTGCTGCCGATCCTGAAGGCGGCGCTGGACAAAGGTGGGCACGAGGTACGCGCCGTCGTGGTCTCACGCAGCAAGGAGCTTGCGGCCGGCACGGTCGACTTCGAGGACCTGATGGGGCGCAGCACGCCGCGCGCCGCGCCGGCGGAGACCGCTGCCGACGAAGCGGCTTTCTGGTTGTACTCGTCGGGCTCGACCGGGCGCCCGAAGGGCACGGTGCACACGCAGGCGAACCTTTACTGGACCGCGGAACTGTATGGCAAACCGGTCCTGGGCCTGACCGAACGCGACGTCTGCTTTTCCGCGGCCAAGCTCTTCTTCGCGTACGGGCTCGGCAATGCCTTGACCTTTCCGCTGAGCGTCGGCGCAAGTGTCGTGCTGATGGCGGAACGCCCGACGCCGGACGCGATCTTCAAGCGCTGGACCGAACACAAGCCGACGGTGTTTTACGGCGCGCCAACCGGTTACGCCGCGATGCTCGCCGCGCCGAATCTGCCCGCGCGGGAGGAGGTGGCGCTGCGCCTCTGCTCGTCCGCCGGCGAGGCGTTGCCGCGCGACATCGGCGATCGCTTCACGGCCCGGTTCGGCTGCGAGATCCTCGACGGCATCGGCTCGACCGAGATGCTGCATATCTTCATCTCGAACCGTCCCGGCGACGTGCGTTACGGAAGCACCGGCAGGGCGGTCCCCGGCTATGAGGTCGAGCTGCGCGACGAGCACGGCCAACCGATCACCGCAGCCAACCAGGTCGGCGATCTTTTCATCAAGGGCCCGTCGTCGGCCCTGCTCTATTGGGGCAACCGGGCCAAGTCCGCGGAGACGTTTCTCGGTCCCTGGACACGCAGCGGCGACAAGTACCTGCGGGACGACGACGGCTACTACATCTATGCGGGCCGCAGCGACGACATGCTGAGGGTGAGCGGGCAATACGTCTCGCCCTTCGAGGTCGAAGCGACCCTGGTGCAACACGCCGCTGTGCTGGAAGCCGCCGTCATCGGGGTCGCGGATACCGATGGCCTGACGCGCGCCAAGGCGTTCGTCGTGCTGAAGAACCCGGCGCAGGCAGGCGCCGGCCTGGCCGAGGAGCTCAAGCAGTTCGTCAAGGCACGGCTCGCTCCGTACAAGTATCCGCGCGATCTCGAGTTCATCGCCGAATTGCCCAAGACCGCCACCGGCAAGATCCAGCGCTTCAGGCTGCGCGAACAAGAGGCCCGCCAGCGTGCGCGCTGAACGCGGCGAAGGCCTGGTCGAAGTCACGCAGGAGGGCGAGCGGGTCGTCCTCGAGTACCGCACGCTCGGCGCTCCAGCGGCCGAGTCCCCGCTGGTCGTCTTCCTGCACGAAGGGCTCGGTTCGCTTTCCGCCTGGCGCGATTTTCCCGACCGGTTGTGTGCCGCGGGGAGCTTGCGCGCTCTCGTCTACTCGCGCGCCGGGTACGGCCGCTCGACGGCGCGACCGCACGACCGGCGCTGGCGCCCCGCCTTCATGCACGTGCAGGCGCGCGAGGTGCTGCCGCAAGTGCTTGCGCAGATCGGCGTCGACACGCACGCTGCGCCGCCATGGCTGTTCGGGCACAGCGATGGCGGGTCGATCGCGCTGATCTACGCGGCGACGTTTCCGGACAGGGTCGCCGGCGTGATCGCGGTCGCGCCGCACCTCTTCGTCGAGGATGTTTCGATCCGCAGCATCGAACACGCGCGCGAGGTCTATCGCACCACGGACCTGCGCGAGCGGCTGGGCCGGCACCACGCCGACGTCGACTCGGCGTTCTGGGGATGGAACGACATCTGGCTCGACCCGGCGTTTCGCGCCTGGAACATCGAGGCGCTGCTCCCCGCGATACGCTGCCCGCTGCTTGCGGTCCAGGGTTGCGACGACGAATACGGCACGATGGCGCAGATCGAGCACGTCGTGCGCGGCGCACCGCACGCGCAACTGCTCAAGCTCGCCGGATGCGGCCATTCGCCGCATCGGGATCGACCGGACGCGCTGATCGAGGCCGCCGTGGAATTCATCGCGCACGGCCGGGCGCGCCCCTGATCGGCTGGCTGCCGGTGCGGCCTTGCTTCGTGCGCCTGCTGCTCGCAAGCCTCGGCTGCGTGCCGGCCTTTGCCTTTGCCGCGACGCTGCAAGTGGGCTCCAAGCGCTTCACCGAGTCGTACATCCTCGGCGAAATCGTCGCCCAGGCGGCGCGCGGACCCGGTGCGGCCGAGACCATGCATCAGCGCGGCCTCGGCAACACCGGCATCCTCCTCAACGCGCTCGAAGCGGGCAGCATCGACGTGTATCCGGAATACACCGGCACGATCGCACGCGAGATCCTGAAGCTCGACGCGGTGCCATCGCTTGCGGAATTGAACACACGACTCGCCCGGCGCGGACTCGCGGCCGGCGTGCCGCTGGGCTTCAACAACACCTACGCGCTGGCGATGCGGGCCGCCGACGCGCGTGCAAAGGGGATCACCCGCATCGCCGACCTGAAGTCGCATCCGGAACTGCGTCTCGGCCTTTCGCAGGAGTTCCTCGGCCGGGCGGACGGCTGGCCGGGCCTCGCGCGCGCGTACGGCTTCGATATCGCCGCGCCCAGGGGCATCGATCACGGGCTGGCGTACGAGGCGATCGCACACGGGCAGGTCGACGTGATCGATATCTATTCGACCGATGCCAAGCTCGACAAATACCAGCTCACGGTGCTGACCGACGACGCCGGACTCTTTCCGCGCTATGACGCGGTGCTGCTCTATCGCGCCGACGTGCCGGCACGTTTCCCCAAGGCATGGCAGGCGCTCGAGAAGCTCGAGGGCCGCATCGACGACGCGACGATGCGCCATCTCAACGCACGTGCCGAGCTCGATGGCATCGACTTCGCCCAAGTCGCCGCCGACTGGCTGGCGCAGTCGGCGGGCAGGCCCGGCGCCGAACCAGCAACCGGAGCCGCACCCGCGCAAGCGTCGTGGGCAGCGACGCTCTGGGCACGCATCTTCGCGCCCGACTTCGGCCGCCTCGCGCTCGAACACCTGCTGCTCGTGTTCGCTGCGCTGGCGGCAAGTTGCCTGATCGGTATTCCGGTCGGCGTGCTCGCGGCGCGGCGCCGCAAGACGGCACCGGTCGTCTTCGGCGTCGTCGGGACGATCCAGACCATTCCGGCGCTGGCGCTGCTCGCGTTCCTGATCCCGATCACCGGTCGCATCGGGCCCCTGCCGGCATTCATCGCCCTCACCCTCTACGCGCTGCTTCCGATCGTCCGCAACACGCACGCGGCGGTGGCGCAGATTCCGCGCGAGATGATCGAAGCCGCCGAGGCCCTCGGCCTGCGGCCCGCCGCCATCCTGCGCAAGATCGAGCTTCCGCTCGCGACGCCGACGGTCCTCGCGGGCATCAAGACATCGGCGATCGTCAACGTCGGCACGGCAACGATCGCCGCCTTCATCGGCGCCGGCGGCTTCGGCGAGCGCATCGTCACGGGGCTGGCGCTCAACGACCAGACGACGCTCCTGGCCGGGGCCATCCCGGTCGCAATCCTGGCGCTGCTGGTCCAGGGCACGTTCGAGCTGATCGAGCACTGGATCGTCCCCCCCGGTCTGCGCGAAAGACAGGGACGCCGTTAGTGCGGTGGCGGGATTCGCGAACATTCCTCCCCCGACTGCGGGAGAGCGGGCTATGTTTATGTTTGCGGCCAAGGCAGCTAGCGCACGGACCCCGAATGAAGATCGACCTTCGCCTTCTCGCAGCCGCGTCGCTGGGCTGTGCAATGCAAGCCGCTGTCGCGGCCGACCTCACGGCCGCGCAAGTGCGCGGCGTCGTGCAGCGGTCCACTCCGGCCGCCCCCGCCGATCTGCACGGCAGGGATCTCGGTGATCTCGATCTCTCCAACTTCGACCTGCGCGGCGCCAACCTCGCCGGCGCGAGCCTGTTCGGAAGCAAGCTCGTGTCGGCCGACCTGCGCGGCGCCGACCTCCACGGCGCGAACCTGAACGGCGCGTGGTTGATGGGTGCCGATTTCTCGAATGCCAACCTGGCCGGAGCGAGCCTGCTTTCCGTGGTCGTGCTGGGCGGCGACGTGAAGAAGATGCCCGTGTTTCGCGGCGCCGCGATGGCCGGCGTGAAGATGATCGCGGACCTGCCCGGAGCCGACCTGTCGGGTGCCGACCTGCGCAACGCCACGATCGGCGTCAACATCCGCAACCAGGGCATGGGCCAGATGCGCACCGATCTTTCGGGCGCCAACCTTGCGGGCGTCAACCTGGCCGGCGCCGACGTCAATCGCACCCTGCTCCCGTTCGCCAACCTGCGCGGCGCCAACCTGCGGGGTGCGAACTTCTACCGGGCAAACCTCGGCGGCGCGGACCTGAGCGGCGCGGATCTGACGGGTGCCGATTTCGCCGAGGCCGACCTGAACGGCACGATCCTGCGCGACGTAGCGGGGCTGGCGGAAGCAAAGGGCCTGGATCGGGCCGAGAACTTCGACAAGGCCGTGCGGTAGAGAAGCCGCGTGCTTGCGCCGCGCGTTGCGGCGGCGAAGCTAGAAGCGGACGCCAAACGACAGGCGTGCCTGCAAGTCGTTTTCGCCGAGCTTGTGCCGGGCGCTGACCGAGAGCTCCATCGGCCCGCTGGTGTAACTCAGACGCAAACGCGACGCGAGTCCCAGTGCGGCGATCCAGCTGTCGTCGACTTCGGAGAACTGACCGCCGGAGAGCAGTTGCGCAAGGATGTGCGCGTCGGAGGCCAGGCGAAGCTGCAGCCGGTCGCCCCGCGCGAGCACGTCGCGCTCGGTCAGGGAAAATTCCAGCCGGTTGCGCCGGGCGACGGGCATCGAAAGATTGAGCGACGACGGAACCGTCGTGGCCCCGTTGATCCAGCGCGGCTCGAAATCGTCGTCCGCGGTACGCGGGACGAGCGTGACGTAGATGCGCGAAGTCGACCCGAGCGTGAGCTGCGGAACGGACTCGGGAGGCGCCGCGACCGCCGCACCGGCCGCCGTGAGCAGCAGCACTCCGAGCAGGATCCGACAAATGGACGGCACGCGATGAAACCTCCTGGCTATGGGTTTCGCGTGCGCGTTCTCCCGGACGCAGGCATTTCGATCGGTAGCGGATTGCGCGACCTGCGGTCGCTCCGCCTGAGACCGGGTGCCGACAAGGGGGTGGACTACGATCGCCCGCGGCGCGACGGAGCGCTGCCGAGGACCGCACCATGATCGAAAGAACCCTGTTTGCGCCCGAGCACGCGCAGTTTCGTGACACCGTGCGGCGTTTCCTCGCCGATCACGTCGCGCCGCACCACGCACGCTGGGAGGAGCAGGGTTACGTCGATCGCGACGTCTGGCTGGAGGCCGGCAAGGCCGGGCTGCTGTGCACCAGCATTCCCGAGCAATACGGCGGAGTCGGCGCCGATCGGCTCGCGAGCATAGTCGTCATGGAGGAGTTTGCTGCCGCGGTCGCGAACGGCCCCGGTTTCGGCCTGCACTCCGAGATCGTCGCGCCCTACCTGCTGCACTACGGCACCGAAGCGCAGAAGCAGCGCTACCTGCCGCGCATGACGCGCGGCGAACTCATCGGCGCCATCGCGATGACCGAGCCGGCAGCCGGCAGCGACCTGCAGGGCATCCGGACCAGCGCCACCCGCGAGGGCGATCACTACGTGCTCAATGGCTCCAAGACGTTCATCACCAACGGCTGGCTGTCCGACCTGGTGATCGTGGTGGCGAGGACGGATCCCGGCGCGGGCGCGAAGGGCATCAGCCTGTTCCTGGTCGAACGCGGCATGCCGGGGTTCGAAAAAGGCCAGCGCCTGAAGAAAGTCGGCTTGAAGGCGCAGGACACCGCCGAACTGTTCTTCAACCAGGTCCGCGTTTCGACGGACAACCTGCTCGGGCAGGCCGGCGAGGGGTTCATATTCCTGATGCAGCAGTTGCCCTGGGAGCGGCTGCAGATCGCGATCAGCGCGGTCGCCGCGGCGCGCGCGGCGCTCGAACGCACCGTCGCCTACGCCGGCGAACGGCGCGCCTTCGGCACGACACTCGCGGGGTTTCAGAACACGCGCTACACGCTCGCGGACATCGCGACCGAAGTCGAGGTCGGACAGGTGTTCGTCGACCGCTGCATCGAATTGCTCGAGCACGGCAAGCTCGACTCCGCCACGGCGTCGATGGCGAAACTATGGTGTTCGGAGATGCAGTTCCGCACGATCGACGCCTGCGTGCAACTTCATGGCGGCTACGGATACATGTGGGAGTATCCGGTCACACGCGCCTGGGCGGACGCGCGGGTCCAGCGCATCTACGGCGGAACCAGCGAAATCATGAAGGAGCTGATCGCGCGGTCGATCGGGCTGCCGGCGCCATCCCGCGGCCGTTGATGCCGCCGCCCCGGCGCGGGGCGGGCCTGGCTCGATTACACCTGCCGATACGGCCCGACCCGGATCCACTTCGTGGCGATCCACTTCTCGCCGCCGGCGACCGGGCTGCCGCCGTGGAGCGTGCGGTTGTCGAGTTCGCCGCGCTCGCTCGAGTAGGCGAAGAACACCGCGTTGCCCTTGTGCGGGAGTACATCGAGGCCGATTTCCGGAAATATCGTCGACCCCCCGCTCTCGACATCGTTCAGATACATGATGAGCGTGGCGATGCGCTGGCCACCCATCGCAAGCACCTTCTCGTTGCCAGCCAGCTTGGGGTCGAAATAGTCGAAGTGCGGCTTGTATTCGGCCCCGGGCAGGTAATGCAGGATCTGGATCGGCTCGCCGTTTTCGACCGGCAGGCTGGTCAGCTCGGCAATGCGCGCCTCGATCCGGCGGACGAGTTCGTTCTCGCCCCGCTCGAAGTGCGTACCGCGGCTGGTGCGCGCCTCGTGCACGTCGTAGGCGCCGGTCGACGAATTGACCACCGTCGATCGCGTGAGCTTCGGCTTGGCGAGGCGGACCATTTCGTCGCACTCTTCGGGCGAGAGCAGCGCGCCGAACAGGACGACCCGCGGGGCATTCAGCGCGAACAGGATGCGCACGCCGCGGTCCGAGGTATCGATGGTGTTGGGGCTGGACGCGAGGATTTCGCTCGAACTGGCCGGGACTTCGTCTTCGGCCGGCCCGGCAGCCACGGCGGTGTCGGCCGGCTTGACCGCCGTTTGAGCCGCCGTCTCCGTGGCCACTGCGGTGGCGCCGGCGGACTCGTCGCTTTCCGGGGCAAACCGCGTGAAGGCGACCTCGGCCGCTTCGTGCGCGAACTTAGGCTGGTACCCGGCGGTACGCATGGATTGCACGATGGAGTCGCGCGAACAGCCGCGTTCGATCGACTCCTGCAGCCAGGAACGCAGATCGGCGGCGATTGACTCGAACTTCATGAATCCACTCCTGATGACGCTGCGAAAGGATACCGCGCGGAGTTATGCTTGCCGTTCATCCGTCCGCCTTGCCTGCGGGATCCACACTCGCCCCAGCACGCCTCCAAACTCGCTCCACCACTTCCCGGGAGAAACCGATGTTGCAACGGGCCTCGCTGCTTCCTCGTCTCGCCGATGCGGCGCTCGCCAAGACCCAGGCATGGATCGACGGTGCGTGGGCTGATGGCAGCCAGGGCAAGTTTCCGGTCGCCAACCCGGCCGACGGTGGCAGGCTCGCGGAGGTCGTCAATTGCGGTGCCGCGGATGCGCAACGGGCCATCGATGCGGCCAACCGTGCCTACCCGGCCTGGCGGGTCAAGACGGCGCGCGAGCGTGGCGTGATCCTGCGCCGCTGGCACGACCTGATGCTGCATGCTCAGGACGATCTGGCGCGGCTGATGACTGCCGAACAGGGAAAACCGCTGGCGGAATCGAGGGGCGAGATCGCCTACGGCGCGAGCTTCGTCGACTGGTACGCCGAGGAGGGCCGCCGCGTCTACGGCGACACGCTGCCGAGCAACGCGGCCGACAAGCGGCTCTTCGTTTTCAAGGAACCGGTCGGCGTTTGCGCGGCGATCACGCCGTGGAACTTCCCGAACGCGATGATCACGCGCAAGGTCGCGCCGGCGCTCGCCGCGGGCTGCACTGTCGTCATCAAGCCCGCCGAGCAGACGCCGCTGTCGGCACTCGCGCTCGCCGAGCTGTCGCACCGCGCGGGTTTCCCGCCGGGCGTGCTGAACGTGATCCCGGCCGACGAGGCGCAATCGATCGAAGTCGGCAAGGCGCTGTGCGCGTCGCCGATCGTGCGCAAGCTGACGTTTACCGGCTCGACGGCGGTCGGCCGCATCCTGATGCAACAGAGCGCACCCACCTTGAAGAAGCTTTCGCTCGAACTGGGTGGCAACGCACCGTTCATCGTGTTCGAGGATGCCGATCTCGACCTGGCGGTCGAAGGGGCGCTGGTTTCCAAGTACCGCAACGCCGGCCAGACCTGCGTGTGCACCAACCGCTTCTACGCGCACGACAAGATCTACGACGCGTTCGTCGAGAAGCTTGCCGCCAAGGCGGCGCAGCTCGTGGTCGGGTCCGGCTTCGACGAGGGCGTGCAGCAGGGCCCGCTGATCGATGCCAACGCGCTCGCCAAGGTCGAGCACCACGTGGCCGACGCGATCAACCGCGGCGCCACGGTCGTCACCGGCGGCGAACGGCACGATCTGGGCGGCACCTTCTACACGCCGACCGTGCTGTCCAACGTGACGCGCGACATGCTGGTCGCGCGCGAGGAGACGTTCGGGCCGGTGGCGCCGGTCTTCAGGTTCCACACCAATGCCGAGGCGATCGCCGCCGCCAATGCGAGCGAATACGGGCTCGCGGCCTATTTCTACTCGCGCGATATCGGCCGCGTCATGCGCGTGGTCGAGATGCTCGAGTACGGCATGGTCGGCGTGAACACCGGTCTGATCTCCACCGCGGAGGTCCCGTTCGGCGGCGTCAAGCAGTCGGGCTTCGGCCGCGAGGGGGGACGCCAGGGGATCGAGGAGTTTCTCGTTACCAAGTACGTCTGCGTCGGCGGTTGCTGAGGCGGCGGCAATGGCGGTCAAGGACTACGCGGCGCGGGACCTGATCGTCTCGTACGACGCGACGAAGTGCATTCACGCGAAGGAATGCGTGCGCGGTGCACCCGCCGTGTTCGATCCCGACGCGCGGCCCTGGATCCGGCCCGCGAACGGCGAACTCGCGGAAATCGCTGCCGTCGTGCGCCGGTGCCCGACCGGCGCCCTCACTGTGCGCCGCGTCGATGGCAGTCCGGTCGAAACGGCCGATGCGACCAACAATCTCAGCGTGACGCCGAACGGTCCGTTGTACCTGCGCGGACGGGTCGTCTTCGAGGGCGGCGAGCAAGCCACGCAGGTCGAATACATGCGGGTCGCGCTGTGCCGCTGCGGGCAGTCGAAGAACAAGCCGCTGTGCGACGGCAGCCACGAACCCGCCGGCTTCGCAGACCCCGGACGCTGTACCGGACCGCCCGACGACGCGACGCCCGGGCAACCCACCGGCGCGGTCAACGTCAAGCCGATCCGCAACGGCCCGCTGATGCTGCAGGGCTGGATCGAATTCAAGGCCGCCGATGGCTCGACGTTCGTCGCCGGCGAAAAGACCTGGCTGTGCCGCTGCGGCCAGTCGTCCAACAAGCCGTTCTGCGACGGGACGCACAAGAAGGTCGGGTTCGCCGGATAGGCGAACGCGCCTGTCATCGCGAGCCCGACTCGAAGTTGTCGTCCGAGCCGAACGCGAGGGATCCCGACCACTACTCCCACTTCTGCGCCGCCGGCTCCCCGCGCGCCTCCCTGTCGCGCCGCAGGTTTTCTTCGAGCTCGTTCAATCCGCTGCGCGCGACGTCGACGAGTTTCTCCTGGTCCTGGAAGTGAGGCCGCATCGCTTGCAGAGTGGCCTCGTTGCTGCGCCGGAACGTGTCGGCCAGTTGGCGCGCTTCGTACGGCCGCATGCCTAGTCGCTCCAGGGCCTGGCGGCCGCTGCGCAAGGCGCCTTCGAAGGTCTCGCGTTCGGCCGTATCGACGCCACGCGCCGCGAGCTCCAGCCAATGGCGCACGTTGCGCGCGCGCACGACGAGCCTCAGGTTGGGAAAGTGCGTGCGCGCGAGGTCGACGAGTTTCAGGCTGTCCTCCACCTTGTCGATCGCGACGACCAGCAAGCGCGCGCGCGCCGCGCCGGCCGCCTCCAGGAGGTCGAGCCGCGTCGCATCGCCATAGAACACCTTGTAGCCGAAGCGCCCGACCACTTCGATGTTGTCGGGATCGTGATCGAGAACGGTCGCGCGCACGCCGTGCGCGAGCAGCATCCGACCGACGATCTGACCGTAGCGGCCGAACCCGGCGATGATCACGGGCGCCTGCGTGTCTTCGATCACGTCGTCCTCGCGCTGCGCCGAACGCCGGGTTGCCCACCGTTCCGCGGCGATCACGAGCAGCGGCGTCGCCGCCATCGACAGGGCGACCGCGGCATTGAGCAGCGGGCCCCATCGTCCGGGCAGCAAATGCGCGTCGCGCGCGGTTCCGAGCACGACAAATGCGAACTCCCCGCCCTGCGCCAGCAACGCGGCAAAGAGCCAGCGCTGGCGTCCCGGGACGCCAAGGCGCCTCGCCATCGCGGCCAGCGCGACGCCCTTCGCGACCAGGATCGCGACCACGAGCAGCGCGAGCGCGCCCGGTTGCGCTCCGATCAGGCCGACGTCGATCGACATCCCGATGGCGATGAAAAAGAGACCGAGCAGGAGACCCTTGAACGGCTCGATGTCGCCTTCGAGCGCATGGCGGTACTCGGAGCTCGCGAAGAGCGCGCCGACCAGGAACGCGCCGAGTCCCATCGAAAGGCCAGCGAAATTCATCACGATCGCCACGCCGATCACCAGCAGCAGCGCAAAGGCGGTGAAGATCTCGCGCACGTCGACCGTCGCAATGACGCGGATCAGCGGGCGCATCACGTAGCGACCGAGGGCGATCGTGCCGGCGATCGCCGCCAGCGCCGTGGCGGTCGCAATCCAGGCGCTGGTCCCCGCCTCGCGCTCACCCGAGCCGAGCAACGGGGCGAGCGCGATCAGAGGAATCGCGGCGATATCCTGAAACAGCAGGATGCCGAACGCCGTGCGGCCGAGAGGTGTGCCGAGCCGATTCTTCTCCCTGAGGATCTGCATCGCGATGGCCGTGGACGACATGGCCACCGCGAGCGCCGCCACGATTGCGCCGCGCATCGGAAGTTGGAACATCGCAAACACCACCGCCAGAAGTACCGCGCAAGTCAGCATCTGCACACTGCCGCCGCCGAACACTGCGGCGCGAAGCGCGGTGAGGCGGTTCAGGTCGATCTCCAGCCCGATGAGGAACAGCATCAACACGACGCCGAACTCGGCGAACTGCAGCGTCGTCTCGGGATCGCCAACCAGGCGCAGGCCCCAAGGTCCAATCGCGATGCCCGCAATCAGATACCCGAGCACCGAGCCGAGCCCGAGCCGTTTTGCGAGCGGGACGCAGACGACCGCGGCACCGAGGTAGATCAGCGTGTCGGCAAGCAGGGACGAATCAGCCATGACGGGCACCAAAGCCCGCGAGCAAGGCGCGATACTCGCTGGCCTGCTGCCGCAGCGCCTGCGGCTCCATGCGGCGCGGGCCGTAGACCACCAGAGGGGGCAGGAAGTTCATGCCGCAGAACCGCGCCGCCTGCGCGACGGGCGGGACGAAGGCGTCGAAGAAATTGCCGTGCCTGCCCTCGGGCGTGAAGGCATCGGCGCCTCCCCCGGTCGTCGTCACCCAGAGGCAGTCCTTGCCGGCGAGCGCGCGCTGGCTGCCGAACGCCCAGCCTTCGGTCAGAACGCTCTCGAACCAGAGCTTCAGCAGGGCCGGCGTTCCGTACCAGTAGAGGGGGTGCTGCCAGATCACGAGCCGTGCGGCAATGAGCGCCGCCCTTTCGGCGGCCACGTCGATCGAGAAGTCGGGATAAAGGTCATAGAGCGAGCGCACCGAGATACCGGGGATATCGCGCACTGCCTCGAGAAGCGCACGGCCGCCGATGGAGCGATCGGGGTGCGGGTGGGCATGGATCAGCAATATCAACGAATGTCACCGGCTCAATCGCTGCTGATCAGCATCCGCCGCGCCCGCTGCAACTCCCTCTTCTTGCCCGGATCGAGGGCCCGATAGGCGAGATCCATGGCTTCGAGTGTCTGCACGATCGCGCCGACCACGACCAGTCGCGTGAACCACTTGTTGTCCGCCGGGACGACGTACCACGGACTGTCCTCGGTCGCGGTGGCGCGGATGGCATCCTCGTAGGCGGCCATGTACTCGTCCCAATGCGCACGCTCCTGCACGTCGCCGGGGGCGAACTTCCAGTTCTTCTCGGGCTCTTCGATGCGCTCGAGGAATCGTCGCTTCTGCTCCGCCTTCGACACGTGCAGGTAGAACTTCAGTATCCGGGTGCCGTTGCGCGCCAGATAGTCCTCGAAGTTGGCCATGTCGCGCAGGCGTTGCTTGAACAGACCTTTGGTCAAGTACTCCGGCGGCAGTTTCTGGCCGGCGAGGATCTCGCGATGGACCCGCACCACGAGCACTTCCTCGTAGTAGCTGCGGTTGAAGATGCCGATGCGCCCCCGCTCAGGGAGGGAGCGCCAGCAGCGCCACATGAAGTCGTGGTCCAGCTCCTCCGCCGACGGCGCCTTGAACGAATGCACCTGCACACCAGCCGGATTGACGCCCGACATCACGTGCTTGATGGTGCCGTCCTTGCCCGCTGCATCCATCGCCTGGAACACGAGCAGCAGCGACCTGCGATCCTGTGCGTACAGCTTGTCCTGCAGCTCGGCCAGCATGCTGACTCCTTCTGCGAGCAGCTGCCTGCTGGCCGGCTTGTCCTCGGCATCGAGCCCGTGCGTATCGCCCGGAGAAACCTGCCGGAGGCGAAATCGCCTGCCCTCGGTGATGCGGTACCGCGCGACGACCTTGCGCAGTTGCTTGAACCCTGGGCTGCGATCGGACATCGGGGCGGCTGCGGCGCGGCCGCCGCGTCACTCGGACAGCGCGTTGATCACGTAGGCGGATTCGAGCAGCTTCGAGGGCTGGGCGTTCGGACCGAACGAGAGGCGGAATACCGTGATGATCTCGCCGCTGCGGTAGATGCCAGCGAGGGCGCGGTTGACCGCCAGGCGGAAGTCGGCGTCGCGAGCCATCATCAGCCCGTACGTCTCGACCGAGAGATAGTCGTCGCTCAGAAGCAGCGTGGCGCCGGCGGGGCCGCCGAGCACCTCGCCGACCAGGATCAGCCGGTCCGTGGCGTACGCGTCCGCGCGGCCGTCGCGCACTGCTGCGATGCCGTCCGTGTGGGTCTTCACCGTCACGAACACCGGCACGATGCCGCGATTGCTCAATGCTTTCAGCGCCGTCTCGGTGGTGGTGCCGGGGATCACGGCGACCCGTTTGCCATTGAGATCGGGGACGTGGGGCAGCGGGGCGGACGCCGGCGACACGAACGAGCCGCCATCGACCCAGGTCGCATTGCTGAAGTCCACGAGTTGCTCGCGCCCCAGTGTGCGCGTCGTACTCCCGCACTCCAGGTCCACGGTACCGTTCTTCACTGCGTCGATTCGAGTCGCCACCGTCACCGGAACCCACTTCAGATCGAGCTTGGCGAGCTTGAGCTGCGACTGCAGCGAAGCGGCTACACGCTTGCAGAGCTCCACCGAGTAGCCGTCCGGGTTGCCATTGGCGCCGCGGTAGGAGAAGGGCTTCGAGTCTTCCCGGAAGCCCAGCGTCAGAGTCTGGGACTGCGTGATGCGGGCAAGCGTGTCCTTGGGCGCCGCGCCAGGCATGTTGGCGCAGGCGGTCAGCAACATGTTGACCAGCAGAAGCGACGGCAGGACGAGGCGCTTGTTCATGACTTTTCGCTCGCAGGGTTGAGGGCGCCGCAGTCTACGCGAGCCGGCACAGCGTGGCAGTCGATCGGCTCGCGCAACTGCGGGTCGCGTGGCACGAAGGAGCAGCTGGAGCGGGTGAAGGGAATCGAACCCTCGTATGCAGCTTGGGAAGCTGCCGTTCTGCCATTGAACTACACCCGCTCGAGCGCGGATTCTAGCGGTCGCTACGATGCTCAATCGCCCGGAGCGAAGGCTGAACACGAACGCCCCCATCCGGCCATTTGAAAGCACCGGTGGTGAGGCCCCCCTGGATCCGCGCCGACCACGACGTAGTCGTCGACACCGTCCCCATGCACGTCGACGTAGATGTCAAACTCGCTCGTCGAGGCGTTCGACCAGCTGAATCGCCGGTGTTGACGATGGCAGACTTGATCGCAGCGACGTTCCAGTTCGGATGCGCCTGCCGGGTGAGCGCAGCCACGCCTGCCACGTGCGGCGCTGCCATCGACGTACCCGACAAAGTCTCGGCGCCGTTGCCCGAGCCGGACGCCGTGGAGACGCCGTTCTGCCATTGAACTACACCAGCCTGAACGCGCCAGCTTACGGAGCTGAAAGCGCTTCACGCGGCCAAGCTGCGGGTCCGCCACTTCGTGGCGGGCAATCCCTGCACCCGCGCCTGCTTAATCGCCCCCCTGGCGCCGGGGAATGGCGCGCCGAATCGACCGACGCGCAGGCCAGGGCTGCTTTACCCCTGAATGAATGGTCCGACAGTGGTCGTGTCGCTGCGCGAAACCTTGCCAGCGATGCATGCCGGCACCGACGCGACGCGGGGACTCTTGATCGCTGTCAATCTGACCACGGCCCGCGCTTGGTAGCGTCGTGCTGTCAGCAGCTCAAAGACTGAACTCAATTGCGTGTGCGGACTCCCTCCCCGCTCGTTCGTCGCACTGAAGCGCGACAGTGCAAGACCGCGTATGCAGTCTCTTCCATGATGTCCTTAGGGGCTTCCGAATGAAGGGAACGATCAGACTGGCAGCGCTTTTCATCGCCATTGCTGCACTAGCCCTGGGCGCCAAGATTCAGGGGGCACAAGCCAAGGAAGAATCCAAGGAACAAACCAAGGCCGAGAGCGCAGCGAACAACGAAGCGCGCCGGCTCGAGGTGACCACCAAGCCCTGGAAGGGCGACTTCGACGGCATGCTCGAGCGGCGCGCGATCCGCTTCTACGTGCCCTACAGCCGTTCGCTGTACTTCGTCGACAAGGGCCGGGAGCGCGGTATCTCGGCCTACTTG
>DATJUX010000022.1:0-247368 GCA_035502095.1 Burkholderiaceae bacterium | reverse complement strand
GTCGGTGGCGGTGGCGGCGGTGTCGGTGCCGGGGGCGGCGGTGTCGGTGCCGGTGGCGGCGGTGCCGGCGGCGGCGGTGTCGGTGCCGGTGGCGGCGGTGTCGGTGCCGGTGGCGGCGGTGTCGGTGCCGGTGGCGGCGGTGCCGGCGGCGGCGGCGGTGTCGGTGCCGGTGGCGGCGGTGCCGGTGGCGGCGGTGTCGGTGCCGGTGGCGGCGGTGCCGGTGGCGGCGGTGCCGGTGGCCGTGGCGCGGGCGGCTGTGGCGTCGGCGCGGGTGGGGCTGGCGATGGGGCGGGCGTCGGAGACGGCGCAGGCGGCGACGCCGGATCGAGTAGGGGAGCGGGGTTGGGCGCCGCACCGACAGGCTCGATTGGCGCCTCGACGCTGCCACCGCACGCCGCAAGCGCGAACGCGCCTAGCGATGCGCCCGCGACGCCAAGAAACCGACGGCGCGTCACGGGCGACCAGCGGGCAACTACCGACTTCACCTCATCCTCTCCTGCCAATTCCCGCACTTCTCAACCGCAAACGCACATTTTCCAATGGCTGAGTGCTGCTAGAGTGCCCCGCTCGCGCATGCGCGGTTCGCAGAGCTGCGCGACCCTGCTTCGCGACCTCCCATCCCAGTGCACTCGGACCACAACCGCAGCATCGCCCGCGGCGTCGGGTGGATGCTGCTTTTCAAGCTGGCAGAACGCTCTCTCGGGCTCCTGAGCACGCTGATCCTCGCGCGCCTGCTCGCGCCTACCGACTTCGGCGTCGTCGCCATGGCACTGTCTTTCATCGCGATGGCCCAGGTATTTGCCGGTTTTGGCTTCGACGTCGCGCTCATTCGGGATCAGTCGGCCTCGGAAGATCATTACAACACCGCCTGGACTCTCAATGCAGCATTGGGCTTGGCCATAACCTTGCTGATGCTCGCCGTTGCGAGCCCGATATCGACGTTCTACAACCGACCGGAGCTTTTCTGGGTGGTCTGCGCGCTCGCTTTCGGTCCGCTGATCACCGGGCTCGAAAACATCGGTGTCGTGGCCTTTCGTAAGGAAATGACGTTTCGCAAGGAGTTCGCGTTCCAGCTCAGCAGAAAGCTCGTCGGAATTCTCGTCACCGTTCCTCTTGCCTATGTCCTGCGGAGTTACTGGGCGCTCGTCGCCGGTACGTTAACCAGCGCGTGCCTCGGCACGTCGATCAGCTTCCTCGCGCATCCATTCCGACCGCGGTTCTCGCTCAGCAAGGCCCGCGGCTTGCTCGACTTCTCGCGCTGGCTGCTGGTCGGCAGCCTCGTCAACTTCACCCGCGAACGGTCCTCGGACTTCTTCATCGGACGGCTCGCGGGGCCCGCCGCCCTGGGCGCCTACAACATCGCCTACGAGATTTCCAACCTGCCGACCACCGAGTTGAGCGCTCCCATCAATCGCGCGTTGATGCCCGGCTTCTCCCGCATCGCAGACAACCCGGAGGCCGTGCAGGAGACGTACTACCGCGCGTTCAGCCTGCTCGCGCTAGCGGCAATTCCGGCGGCGGTGGGAATCCTCGCCACCGCCAATTTTCTCGTACCCGTCGTCCTGGGGGAGAGGTGGCTGGACGCGGTCCCGTTAGTCCAAATGCTTGCGATGGCCGGGATCTTCCAGACGATGCAGAGTTCGAGCGCGACCGCACTGATCGCGACCGGCCATCCGAAGAGCGTTTTCACGACCAACGCGCTGTATGCGCTTGTGCTCATCATCGCCCTGTCCGCATTCGTGCCGTCGCGCGGGGCCAACGGGGCCGCGATTTCGGTCCTGGCGGCAGTCCTGCTTGCAACGCCGGTTTTTGTGTACTTTTTGCGGCGTTACGTGGGCATCAGGACGCGCCGGATCATTTCTCACTCATGGCGCCCGGCGTGCGCCGCAGGTGTGATGGCCGCTGCGGTCTTCTCGTTCCTGCCGGCGTACGAAGCCGGCACGCCAACCTCGCGCGCCGTCGCGTATCTTGCGGCGAGCGTTCTCCTCGGTATCGCCGTCTACGCGGTGACGCTCATCGGGCTCTGGCTCGCCGCCGGGCGGCCGGAGGGCGGCGAGCGGATCCTGCTCTCGCAGATCCGCACTCTGGTTGCCAGATTGACGCAGTCGAATCTTTCGCGACAGCGCGAGTGACCCGCCCATTCTGGCAACTTGTTCGACGAACTGTGCGTGACCGGGGATCGGCGCGCGGACGATCGGACCGAGGTCCGGCAGCGGCATCTTCGAGGTAGAACACCGATGAAATGATGCTGATGAAATCGCCCTGTATTGCGCTCGAACGAGTGGCCATCCGCAGGTCGACTCGCGCACGTCGGGTCGCAATACGCGCGGCATGTTTCTGTTTCATTGTGACGCAAGTGCCACGGGTCCGATCTGCCAGCCCCCAGACAGCCTCCCTTAAGCGACGGTTGAGGAGGAATCGGGCAACCTCCGCGAACCCCGAGATCTAGAAGCGGTCGCCACCTTCTTGATGAACAGACCGACATCGTTGCAGGCAACCTACCTGTTCGTGCTGCCGTGGGAGCCCTACCACGTCGGCGGCGTGAGCAACGTCGTCAACAATCTGGCGCGCGTGATGGCGGTGCATGGTTCCTTCGCGCCGCGGATTGCCGTCAACCAGCTTGGCCCGGCTCGCACCTCCGGCACGGACAACTGGTTCGGCTTCGAGTTTTCGCTGCTCGCGTCGCCCTCCGGAGTGGGACTGCTGAAGGCGTGCATCAAGGCCCCGCTTTCCCTCTGGCGGACCGCACGCATGCTTCGCACGCACAACGTCCAGGTCATCAACTTCCACTACCCGGGCTTCGCTCCGCTTGGCGTGACGCTCTTGAAGCGCCTCGGCCTCTATCGCGGGAAGCTGCTGCTGTCCTATCACGGCACGGATGTGGCGCCGCCGCGCGGAGCCATCGAGCGACTCGTGCAGCGGCTCATGCTTTCGTCCGCGGACAGGCTGGTCGCCTGTTCCAACAGTCTGGCGAGGCGCATGACCTCCGACTTCGGCATCCCCCCGCAACGTGTGGCGGTGATCTTCAACGGCGTCGACGAGTCGGTCTTCGGCGGTGAGACCGATCATGGGACCTCGCCGCAGCTGCTCGTGCCGAGGTGGTTCATCGTCAACGTGGGCTCGTTCATTCCGCGCAAGAACCACATGCTGCTGATCGAAGCGTTCTCGATGCTCGCGCCGCGTTACCCCGAATTGCACCTGTGCATCGCCGGGGCGGACGGTGAAGAACGCAGCGCGGTGGAGGCCGCGATCGCGAGTCGCTCGCTGACGTCGCGGGTCCGGATCTATCTCGATCTCGACCAGAAGGACGTCGCCACGCTGCTTTCGAAGGCCGCCGTGTGCGTCCAGCCTTCGCTCGCCGAGTCCTTCCCGCTCGCGGTGCTCGAGGCGGCCGCATCCGGCACGCCCATCGTGGCGTCCGACATTCCCGGTCACGACGAACTCATTCACGGCGAGCGCACCGGGCTGCTGTTCCCTCTCGGCAATGCCGCCAAATGCGCGGCCGCGATCGCCTCGGTCCTCGAGGATCCCGGCAGCGCGACCGAGCGTGCGACGGCGCAGAAGGAACGCGTGCATCAGCGCTTCACGCTTCTCTCCTGCATGCGGCACTACGAGCAGTTGGCCTGCGAACCCTAAGCGCGCGCGCCTATCCCGCGCGCTGCAGCACCGCGCGCGCTCTCTCGTAGACGACGCGCTCGAGCCCCTCGCCCCGTCCGGAAAGGACCCAGAGCCCGCCGGCAAGGGGGATGTAGAGCACGACCCCGGCGATCACCCCGAGAACCAGGCGTGCGTAGGGTGGCAGCGCGCTCGTGAAGCCGAACTGGTTCTGATCGAGCCAGTAAACCGCAAGCGCCATCAGCGCGGCGGCGCTGAGCGGTCGCCAGACGGCGCCGGCGAGATCCCGCAGGGACGTTCCGAGATATCGATGCATCAGGCCGACGCTCACCGTGACCGAGACCACCATCGCGCCGAACTGCGCCCACGCGACGCCGACGACACCGTACGCCCGCAGCAGGTACAACAACGGGATCAGCGTCAACACGAAGGCGGCATTGATGTAGACCGGGACGTGCGTCTTCGCTGCCGCGAGGTATGCCGAGTGGTTGTTGGCGGTCAGAGATTGCAGCGCGCCGGCGAACGCGAGGATCTGCAGGACGCCCACGACGCCCGGCCATTGGTTGCCAAGCAATGTGAGGACCATCGGCTCGGCGATCGCGGCCATGCCGAACGCTGCCGGCAGCGTGACAAGGAGCACGGCGGAAGTGATCTGCAACATGCCGTGCTTCAACCCGTCCGCCGAATCGGCCATGCGAGCGAGGCCGGGGAGAATCGCACGGTTGACCGGGGCCGTGATCTCCGTCGAAGCAAGCGCTGCGAAGTCGGTCGCCACCGTGTAGATCCCGAGCGCGTTCGCGCCCTGCGAGCGCCCGATGATGAAGTGCGAGAGACGCCAGTAGAGAAACGACAACAGGTTGTTCAGAAAGAGCCAGATGGAAAACGACAGCAGTTCGCG
The DNA here is from genome assembly GCA_035502095.1 of Burkholderiaceae bacterium. Taxonomy (GTDB): domain Bacteria; phylum Pseudomonadota; class Gammaproteobacteria; order Burkholderiales; family Burkholderiaceae_F; genus JAKANT01. Next base: position 242,855 of record DATJUX010000022.1, on the reverse strand, counting down.
CCACGCCGCCAGGCTGAGGCGCGGCCGGTACGGGTGCATCGCATAACTGCATAGAACCATGCCCGCGGTGCCGGCCACCGTGCCCGCTATCAATGCCCAGTAGGTCCGGTACGTGATCGCCAGCACCAGCGTGACCGGCAACCCGATCAGGCGCTTGGAGACGAGGTAGAAATATTCGCGCCGGAAATTGAGCTCGCGCCTGAAATCGACGACGCCGATGTTGTCGACGCTGCTCACCAGCCAGTTTCCCGCCAGCGCGAACAGGACCAGCGAGAGCCGGTCGTCGTTGTAGAACTTCGCGGCGGGAAGCGCGGCCGCCGCGGTCGCAACGGCGCCGAACACGCCGAACAGGAGCCGCAGCGTCCACGTCGTGTCGTACTGCGCCCGCGTCGGGTGCGGGCGCTGGATCAGTCCGACTTCCAGGCTGAATGCGCCGGTCAGTTCGATCAGGGCGATGACCGACATGGCCATGGCGACCAGTCCGAAGTCGGCCGGAACCAGCACTCGCGCCAGGATGATCGTGCTCACGAACGCGAGGCCCCGATCCGTCAGGCGGAACAGGAGCATCCATGTCGCGCCGCGGGCGATCTTGGATTTGATCGAAGGCTGGGTCTGCATCGGGGGCCTGGAATGGCGGACGCTCATCGCGTACTTCGCAGTGCTCGAGACATCGGCGGCTCGCGCTGCGAGGCTAGAACTGCCAATACAAGAACTCGCTCTGGCCGCCAATCCGGATCACTGCGGCGACGGCCAGAAGACCGAGTGCGATCGCCCAGGAGAACGAGGGCGACCAGGAGAGCACGCGGCGAAGCCAAGCGCTCTGCGCCGCCGTCGCGCGCGCCGTGGTCAACGCAGGCGTGAATCGCTCGAGGATCTGCAACGTGTTCGGAAGCAGCAGCGCGGCGGCGAGAAGGCTGATGACCCAGCTCAGCGCCAGCACGAAATCCGTCAGCGACATGTCGTTCGCGGCAGTAAGGTGCAGCTTGCCGGCCAACGCCCCGAGGCGCTCGACCAAAGCCGCCGGAAGGCCGACACCGTTGAGGCCGAACATCCCTTCCAGGATCTCCTTGGCCGCCGTGCCATTGGTCGAGCGAAACAGGACCATCGCCGTTGCCACCGACACGAAGGTCAGGACAAACGCAGATCCCCAGCGCCGACGCTCGGGCTTGCCTTGGCGCGCGCGCGGGCCATAGATCCTCCATGCATGGTTGATGCAGAGGTACACGCCGTGCAGCACTCCCCAGGCGAGGAACAGATAGCCCGCGCCGTGCCACAGTCCCGAGATGAACATCGTGAGCAACGTCGGGGCGGCGAGCAGAGCGAAGAACGCGCCCGGCGTCGTGGCACGACCGGTCAGCGCCGGCCTGCCCTTCGTCATGCGCCGTCGCGTGAGCGACAGCACGAGCGGGTTGTAGAGGTAGGCGGTGAGAAACCGGGTCAGGGTCATGTGCCAGCGCAGCCAGAAATCGATGATGCTGGTCGCCTTGAGCGGCGAATCGAAGTTGGCCGGCAGACGAACGCCGAAACAGCGCGCGATGCCGAGCGCCATGTCGGTGTAGCCGGAGAAGTCGAAATAGATCTGCAACGTGAACCCGACCGCCGCGATCCACGCCGGGATCAGCGTGACCTGGCTGCCGCCCGCCGCGGCGTCGTACAGCGGCGTCACGTACGAAGCGATGCTGTCCGCCAGGACGACCTTCTTGAACAGGCCGAACACGAACATGGTCACGCCGACCGCAAGGCCCTCGCCGTCGAAGCGGCAGGTGGCCTTCTCGAACTGGGGCATCATTTCGCGGTAGTGGACGATCGGCCCCGCGATCAGCTGGGGGAAGAACAGCACGAACAGCGCATAACCGCGGAACGTGAAGGACTCGACACGGCGGCCGTAGACGTCGATCAGGAAGGCGATCTTCTGGAACGTGATGAACGAGATGCCGAGCGGAAGCACCACCTCGACCAGCGCGAAATCCCGGCCCGTAAGGTCGTGGGCGACGGTGCCGAGAAAGTTGATGTACTTGAAGTAGCCGAGAAAGCAGACGTTGAAGGCGATGCCGGCGAACAGCGTCCAGCGTGCAGCAGCGACCCGCGCCGGCTGCGCCGCCAGACGCAGCAGGGCGCGTGCCAGCAGATAGTTGACGACGATCGACGGCGCGATGATGAGAACATTGATCGGGCGCCACCAGGCGTAGAAAAAGAGCGACGCCAGCACCAGCCACCCGAGCGCGAGATCGCGCGAGCGCTGGCCGCAGAAATAGAACACCGCCAGCGTCGCGGGCAGGAACGCGAAGATGAACTCGTAGGAATTGAATAGCATCGCTGCCCGATCCAGGAGGTAGAGAGCGTCGAGGGCTACTTCATGCGCGCCCGCGCCGCCGCGACGATGTCGCCGACCGTCTCGAACGATTCGACCTCGGCCACGTTGAACTTCACGCCGAGCTCGATCTCCGCGGCGACGATGAAATTGACGTACGCAAACGAATCCCAGTTCGGCACGTCGCTGCGGCGTGTACCCAGGGCGAGTTCGATGGAATCGTCCATCAGAAGGTCGCGCAGGACGCGGGTGAAGACGGAGAGGATCTGTTCGTCGGTCACGATGGCTGCGGGTTGCGCTGGATGAAGGTGGGCCGCGCGACGTAGCCGCTCGTTTCCAGCAGCCAATTGCCCGGCCCGTCGGCGGAGCCGGCCTCGTCGATCGCACTGAAGCCGAGCCCGGCGAAGAGATCGCGCACGACCTTGTTGCGCTCGGTCGGCACGTACGAGGCACGCAGCGAGCGGACGCCCCGCTGGCGCGCCGCCTCGACCGCGATGTTCATCGCTTCGTCCTCGAGCTGGCGGCCGAACACGCGGCAGCTCATCACCCAGGTGTCGATCTCGAGACCGCCCGGCACGCGTGGGTCCGGGCGCAGGATCATTGCGCTCACCAGGCCGTTGTCGCCCAGGCGATCCGCGAGGCGAAACTGCAGCAGGAGGTTGGCGCCATCCGCCGCCATGCGCGCGACTTCGTCGCCGGTGTAGCGCCGGCCGGTCGTGTTGAACTGGTTCGTCTTGTTGATCAGCTGCGTCACGCGCGCGAGGTCGACCGGGGTGACCAGGCCGTACGTCACCGTCATCTGCAGGCCGCGCAGGAAGTCCTCCATCGACTGCGACGCACGCAGCGCTTCGCGCTGGGCATTGGCGGCGTATTGCTCCGCCCGCTGCGCATCTTCCTGCGTGAAAGACACCGCCTCGAAGTAGCCGTGCTCGGCGATGCAGCGCACGTATCGGCCGGGATCGTCCGGCAGTTCGGGCACGCCAACCATCGGCAGCGCCTCGCGCACGCGCGCCCGCTCGACCGGGTTGTCGTCGACGAAAACCAGGCTGTCCAGTCCCAGGTTCAACTGCTCGGCGATCGCCCTCAGGTTTTCCGCCTTGTCGTTCCAGTTGGCCACGAAGGCGGCGAAGTCGGATCGCTTCAGCAGCATCTCCGGATGCGTGCTGAAGGCCTTCTCGGCGATCGACAGGTCGTTCTTGGAGCACACGGCCAGCACCACGCCGCGCTCCTTCAGGCGCCTCGCGTAACGCTGCAGCTCGAGATGTGCTTCGCCCGCCGCGCTGCCCTCGCCGAGCACGATGCCCTCGATACCGACGTCGCCGACCACTCCGCCCCATAGCGTGTTGTCGAGGTCCAGCACCAGGGTCTTGCGGGAGCGCCCGCGCTGCGCGCCGACCACGCGCGCGAGCAGCTCGCCGAAGCGCGGGGCAGCGTGCGGCGCGATCTCCATCTTGCCCTGCAGCCAGCGTGCCGGGTCGTGCCAGGCGTCGAGGCCTTCGCGCGCGCTTGCCTGCGCGACGTCGAGAACCAGGACACCCGCCGTCGCGGCGGCCTGCGCCACCAGGTCGTTCAGCCGTGCCACCACCCGGGCAGGAGACGCCGCCACGTTGCGGTCGAAGCTGCCGAACACCGGCTCGAAGACATCGAGATAGGTCTGGTGCACCAGCGTGGCACCAAACCGGCGCCGCGCCGCGTCCCACAACGACGAAAGATCGTCGACCTCCGCGCGCAATGCGGCTTCGACCTGCTCTGCGGCCATGCCGATCGGGATGTTTGCGACGACCGGACGCGCGCCAAGCGAGAGCACGATCAGGTCGGGCCGGAACGCGAGCAGCGGCGAGTCGGCATCGAGGAGCGCCTGCCGGTACTGATTGAACCCGCCTTTGAACACCTCGAAGAACAACCCGCGTCGCAGCCCTGCGACCCGCACTGCAGAAACCAGCTGGTCGATCGTGGCGGACGAAAGCAGCGCCACGCGCAAACTTGCGCCGCTTCGGGCGGCCACCTCGGGCGGAATTGCTTCGAGCGCCTTGTCGACCTGGATCGTCTCGACGAAATTCAGAGGGGCATGCGCGAGTTCCACCAGCGCGCCAAGGCGCGCGTCCAGGTCCTTCGTCGCGAGCGACGCGCGCAGTCGATCGCGGAATTCGGGGGTGGCAGCCACGCGTCGTTCTCAGGAGTTCGCGTCGAGCGGACCGCGGTCGCGCGCGGCGGGCGCAGGCGCGGCGGCACAGGACCGGATGCTCGGGCCCGCGGCGGCGAGGAAAGCTTGCGACCAGCGCTCGGCGCTCGCGTGGTCGAGATGCGATCCGTCGAACGTCTTCAAGCCGTCGACGGCCGGAGCGATCAACGGCATGCCGAGCGCGTCGGCGATCGCCTGCGCTTCGGCGCGCTTCGAGCCGGCGGTGGGCACCAGCGTCAGCAGCACGCACCGGCGGTCGATCGGAAGGTCGGCCAGGAAGGTCTTCGCCAGGAGGGTGTAAGCAGGCCAGCGCTCGACGTTGGTCGGCTCGCCCTCGGAAACCCCGGCGGCCGCTGTCGGAGGGGATCCGGCACCCCGCCAGGAACCGTCGACCCGCGACCGGTAGACGCCGAACGCCTCGCCGCAGAAGAGGTTCAGCGTTCCGCAGATCCGCTTGTGCAAATGCTGCCAGAACTGCTTCTGCCGGTAGCGCGAAAGGATGTCCTTGCCCTGCAGGATCTGCGCGGCGGGCGGCGAAACGCGGTCGTCGAAGAAGCGGTCGACGTTGACGACGTACACGCTCGCCTGGGGCCGGATCTTCTTCAGGAGCGGCGCCGTGTAGGCGACCGTCTCGCTCGCACTGAATCCAAGCAGGTAGTAGGAAATCGAAGCCTGGGCGAACCACTGGGCCGCTTGCGCGGTCGACAGTGCGAACTGCACGCGGCTGTTGCCGATGAACAAGACTTTCGCCCGCTGCACCGCCCGGGACGCTTCTGGTTCGAGGCCGAACCAGAACGCGCCGTGATCGTAGTCGCCGTATGCCGGAGCGTTGCAGTCCGAGAGATACGCCGTATTGCCATAACTCGCAGGGCAGGCAAACACCCCCTGAACGCGCAGCTTCCAGACGAGCGCGCCCACCATGGCTCCGATGACGACGACGCTGTAGACGAAGAGGCGAAGCGGGACGCGTGAGTCGACGAAGCTCATCGAGGGGGACTAAAGGGTGACCAATCGAACGCACGACCGAAGGCCCGGCAAGCGCTGCCCGATCGTCTGAAACCACCTGCGCTGTGCGCACGCAGAATACTAGAGGAGGTCGGTTTTGAAACCTCGAATCTGCCTATTGCATCGAGGACCGTATGGCACAATCGTTTCGCCCTCGTGATCCACAGTGGCCGATCGTTTCCTGCCTCTCCCGCTTCCGCTGAAACCGCAGTTCACTCCAATTTCGTGACACGTCGCCGCGTTCTACTGACGCTGGTGGCCGCGTTGGTCGTTCTTGCTGTCGCCGGCTCGGAGCTGGTGCGGCGCGCGAGCCCGGAAATCGCCTGGCGGCACGCAGTGCTGCGGGAAAAGCTGCAAGGTGAGCTGCCGGCCATACCCTTCATGGACCTTGCGCGGTGGATCAGGCCGGGCAGCGCCGTTTATCTGGCGGCGCTGGCCGACAATCCGAATCCGCACGCGGCCATCCACAATGCGATGACCCAGGCGGAAAACGTCGAGCACGGACGCGACGCGTTCCGCCAGCATTGCGCGACCTGTCACGGATCCGATGCGCGCGGCAACACCGGCCCGAGCCTGATCGACGCAGTGGCGACCAAGTCCGACTGGTCGTTCTTCTCGACGGCAAAATGGGGCCGCGAAGGCACGGCCATGGCCCCGCAGCCGCTCGACGACGCCGCGATCTGGGAGGTGCACGCCTACGTGCGCCAACTCGCGCTCAGCCAACGTGGCAACGCTCCCGCCTCCACCGGCGAAGGGCGCTTGCGTGTGGACGTCGCGCCTCGGCAGATCCTCGAGGCCGACGCACATCCCGACCAGTGGCTGACCTACGCGGGCAATGTGCAGGGACACCGGCACAGCTCCCTGAAGGAGGTCAACAAGAGCACGGTCGCCGATCTGCGCATCGCGTGGGTTGCGCAATTGAGGCAGGCCGACCGCGAGTTGCAGGTGTCGCCGCTCGTTGCAAACGGGGTCATGTATGTCACGGAGTCCGGCGAGGCCGTCATCGCGCTCGATGCGGCCTCCGGCGAGGTGCTGTGGACCTTTCGCCGCCAGGTCTCGGCACGGCTCTCGTTGTGCTGCGGGACGCCCAACCGGGGCGTCGCGGTCCTGGGCACGACGGTTTATTTCGCGACCATCGACGCGCACCTTGTCGCGCTCGATGCAAATACAGGCCGGATGCGCTGGGATGTGCAGGTCATCGACTATCGCGACGGTTATTCGATGACGAGTGCCCCGCTCGCGATTCCGGGGCGCATCATCGTGGGTGTCGCCGGCGGAGAGTTCGGCGCGCGGGGTTTGCTGGCCGCATTCGATCCGGACCAGGGTCGGCTGCTCTGGCGCTTCGACACCGTTCCAGGACCGGGCGAGTTCGGGCACGACACGTGGGCCGGCGACTCGTGGAAGACAGGAGGCGCGCCGACGCCCACCACCGGCGCATACGACGCGAAGCAGGACCTGCTGATCTGGGGCACGGGCAACCCTTCGCCGGCGTTTCGGGCCGATGTCCGGCAAGGCGACAACCTGTTCTCCAGCAGCGTCGTTGCCGTCAACGCGAGCACCGGCAAGCTCGCGTGGTACTACCAATTCACGCCGCACGACGAACACGACTGGGACTCGAACCAGCAGCCGATCCTTGCCGACCTGCCGTGGGACGGTCGCCTGCGCCCGCTGGTCCTCTGGGCGAATCGAAACGGCTTCTACTACGTCCTCGACCGGACCGACGGCGCGTTCCTCCTCGGCAAGCCGTACGTCAAGCAGACCTGGAACGAAGGCTTCGACGCCAAGGGCCGGCCTCGCAGCGCCGACAGTGCGCGGCCGAGCACCAACGGAACGGTGGTGTGGCCGGCGATCATGGCCGCGACCAACTGGTGGCCGCCGTCGTTCGATGGCGAGCGCAAGCTCGTGTTCGTTCCGTCCAGCGATGCAGCAGGAATGTTCTTTCGCAACGACAACCTGACCTACGAGCGCGGCGAGCGGTTCGAGGCCGGCGCCGGGACGCCCTACGCCGCGAACCTCCCCGCGATTGCAACCGTGAAGGCCATCGACGCCACGACCGGTGCGATCCGTTGGCAGGCGCAGGTGGGCACCGGTCCCGACAGCTTCGTGTGGACGGTCGGCGGCGTGCTATCCACCGCCGGTGGCGTCGCCTTCGCCGGGTATCGCGATCGCTTTTACGCGTTCGACTCGGATACGGGAAGGGAACTCTGGAAGATAAGCCTAGGCTCGCGCGTACGCGGCTCGCCGATCTCCTACACCGTCAACGGCCGAGAGCGAGTGGCCGTGGCGGCGGGAAGCTGCGTGTTCGTCTTTGCCCTGCCCGAGCGCTGATCGCAGCAAGCGCACCGCGGGCTCAGAGCGAAGCGAGCGCGCCCAGGACCGCGTTTTCAGTCAGCAACTCGGGCAGGATGCGGACGCGGCCTCGGCCGTCGTAGAGGACGTACAGCGGCACACCGTTGCGCTGAAACCGCGCCAGTTCCTGCGTGATCGCGGGGTCGCGGTTGGTCCAGTCCGCGCGCATCAACACGACGCGCTTGTCCGCGAAGTCGCTGGCGACGGCGCGGCTGTTCAGCACGAGGCGCTTGTTGGCCTGGCACGTGACGCACCACGCGGCCGTGAAGTCGACGAAGACCGGCCTGCCGGCGCGCAGTTCGCTCTCCACCGCCGCGGCGCTCCAGGGCTTCCAGGCGGACCTTTCGGCGCCGGTCGTCCGGGCGACCGCGCTCGTACCCGCGTCGGTCGATGCCACGATCGCGTAGACAGCCAGCGCCGCCGAGGCGGCCGCGACCCAGCGGAAGCCCCGCGCCCCGCGCTGTGCGAGTCCGAGCGACCATGCCGCCATCCCGAACAGGACGAGCGCGCCGAGCGTTCCGGCGACGCCGTTCTCGTCGATCTGCTGTGCGAGCACCCACAACAGCCAGACGCACGTGGCGAACATCGGAAAGGCCATGAGCTGCTTGAACCGCGCCATCCACGCGCCTGGACGCGGCAAGCGTGCGAGTGCCTGTGGGAACAGCGTTAGAAGCAGATAGGGCGTGGCCATCCCCACTCCGAGCGTCGCAAAGACGGCGATGGCAATGGGTCCCGGCTGCGTCACCGCGTAGCCGAGTGCGGCGCCCATGAAAGGCGCCGTGCAAGGAGCCGCCACGACCACCGCGAGCACGCCGGTCCAGAAGCTGCCGGTCGGGCGGTCGTCCTGCAGCTCCCGTGCCGTACGGCTGCTGGCGATGCCGCTCCCGGCCACGAATTCGAACGAACCAAGCAGGTTCAGGCCGATCAGGAAGAACAGCGCCGTCAGCGTGCCGATCACCCAGGGTGACTGAAGCTGAAAGCCCCAGCCCAGTTGCGCGCCGCTCGCGCGCAGGCCGATCATCACCGCGGCGAGCAGGACGAAGCTCAGGACGACGCCGCCCATGAACGCAGCGCCGTGTGCAACCAGCGGTCGCCGCGTCGGCCCCCCCTCGTCGACGCGTCGGTGCTGGAGCAGCGAGACGAGCTTCAACGAGAGAACCGGGAATACGCACGGCATCAGATTGAGGATCAGGCCGCCGACGAAGGCGCCGACCAGCGCGATCCAGAACGTGACGGGCGCGGCGCCCCCGGCCACAACGAGCGCAGCGCCGCTTTCCGGGCCGGGCGCCGGGGCCACGGCAAGCGAACCGGCCTGCAAGGGAATGTCGACGACGCCCGCCCATCCGCCGCGATCGGCGTTCGCCGGCCCGCCGTCGGCAACCAGCACGCCCTTGAGACGATTGAAGTCGCCGCCCACGGGCTGCGCGGCGGTCAGCATGAGCATCACGCGCTCGCCCGAGCGCGTCACGGGCTGTTTTGCGGCCGGGTCGATGCGGCCCTCTTCGAGCGGGAAGAATGCGAAGTCCTTGGTATTGCCCGCACGCACGAAGGAGAGACGGATTCGACTCGAATCGATCACCGCCTGCGCACCCTCGAGATCGATCGGCGTGGGCACGCGCGCGCGCATCGAGGCGAACAACGCTGCACGGCGACCCGGCCCGGCGGTGTCGCGCACCGGCAGCTCGAGCTTGAGGTCGGCGCCGCCGGGAATACAGACGTCCTTGCAGATCAGCCACTCGCCACGCGCCGCGAGATCGACGTTGGTTCCCGGCTTCAGGCCCGGCGGGGGCGTCAGCGTCGCAAGGAGCAGCACTTCGCCTTCGTAGCCATAGTTCATGAGCGGCCCGACCGGCAAGCGCTGCGGCAATGGCCACTCGATCGGCCCCGCGCTCCAGCCCGGCGGCAGCTTCCACTGGATTCGCGTCGGCAATCCCGAGTCACCCGGAACCTGCCAGTACGTGTGCCAGTCCTGGTCGTGTTTCAGGCGCAGCCCGGCGACAAGGGCCTGCCCGGGAACGACGGCATCGGTCGCCGCGACCAGTTCGGCTTCGAGGTTGTCGGTGCGCACCGGCTGGGCAGCAATGCCCGCGGCCTGGGCAAACAGCACCAGCGCAAGCGGAATCCACCACCAGCTCGCTCTCGTCAGCATGGTGCTTTCGTCCCGCGCGCTCGCGCCGAGTTCCGCAAAGGGACCTTTCATGCCGCAGTTCCGGCCTTCACGGCCACGGCAAACGACTCGCGGGCGGCCGCCAGCGTGGCGGCGAGGTGGGTGTCGGCGTGCGCGGCGGAAACGAAGCCCGCCTCATATGCCGACGGTGCCAGGTACACGCCACGCTCGAGCATGGCGTGGAAGAAGGCATTGAAGCGCGCCTTGTCGGTTTGCATGACCTGCGCATAACTGGCGGGCACTGCCGGTGCAAAGTAAAGACCGAACATGCCGCCGACACTATCGGCGCTGAACGCCAGCCCTTGGGCAGCGAACGCGCGTGCGGCAGCGACCAGTCCTTCGACCAGGCGGTGCGTCTGCAAGGTCAGGCGGTCGTAGAAGCCGGGTTGCTGCACGATCTTCAGCGTCGCGAGACCGCACGCGACGGCAACCGGATTGCCCGACAACGTCCCGGCCTGATACACGGGCCCGAGCGGTGCGAGTTGTCCCATCACCTCGCGCCGGCCGCCGAACGCCGCGACCGGCATGCCGCCGCCGATGACCTTGCCGAGTACGGTCAGGTCGGGAGCGATGCCGAACAGCCCCTGCGCACCGCCCAGCGCGACGCGGAATCCGGTCATGACCTCGTCGAAGATCAGGAGCGCACCGTGATGTGTGCAAAGGCGCCGCATCGTGCGCAGGAATTCGTCCCCGGCACGCACGAGATTCATGTTGCCGGCGACCGGTTCGACGATCACTGCCGCGATGTCATCGCCGTGGCGCCGGAATGCATCCTCGAGTTGCTGGCTGTCGTTGTAGTCGAGTGCCAGCGTGTGCTGCGTGATCTCGGCCGGCACTCCCGCCGAACTCGGATTGCCGAACGTGAGTGCGCCCGAGCCCGCCTTGACGAGCAGGCCATCGGCGTGACCGTGGTAGCAGCCTTCGAACTTGACGATCTTGCGCCGGCCCCCGCTCGGCCCTCGTGTGGCCCCGCGCGCGAGCCGCAGCGCACTCATCGCCGCCTCGGTGCCGGAGGACACGAGTCGCACCTGCTCCATAGAAGGAACCAATCGCACCAGGAGTTCGGCCATTTCGACTTCGGCTTCGGTGGGCGCACCGAAGCTCAAGCCGTGCGCGGCAGCGGCCTGGACCGCGTGCACCACCTCCGGGTGCGCGTGCCCGGCGATCATCGGTCCCCACGAGCCGATGTAGTCGATGTATCGCTTGCCCTCGGCATCCCACAGGTACGCGCCCTCCGCGCGCCGGATGAAGCGCGGCGTTCCACCTACGGAGCGAAACGCGCGCACGGGCGAGTTCACCCCGCCGGGCGTCGTTCGCTGCGCTCGTTCGAACAGCCGCTCGTTTGCGCCCGCACTCGTCATATCTCTCGCGCTCCCGAAACAAAACGCGCGGCGAGCTCGGCGGCCGCGCGCTCCGGCTCCGTCGCATCGAACACCGCACTCACCACGCCCACCGCTTGCGCACCGTCCGCGGCAACGGAGCCGATGTTTTCGCCGTTGATGCCGCCGCTCGCCACCACGTGTGCTCCGCGCTGCCGTGCTGCCCCGATGATCCCGGCGGGCGCGATCGCCGCGTCGGGCTTCGTCTGCGACGGGAACATCACACCGAGCGCGACGTAGCTCGCACCCGCACGCATTGCCGTCTGCACGCGCGCGAGGTCGGCGTAACAGGACACGCCCAGCATCATGGCGCGCGGCAGTTTCGCACGCACCTCCGCCGGGTCCCCGTCCATGCGGCCGATGTGCAGCCCGTCCGCGCCCACGGCAAGCGCGAGCGCCGCATCGTTGTCCACAAAAAAGGGTAGTCCGGCCGAATGGGTGATGTGCGCCAACGCTTCCGCCTGTTCGCGCTGCAGGGCCAAGGACGCGGCCTTGTTGCGGTATTGAACCGCGGCGGCCCCGCCGCGGATTGCCGCGGTGACCGCTGCCACCAGCCGCTGCGTGTCAGCCCAATCGGGCGTGATGACGTAGATGCCGCGCGGCGCGCGGTCACGCTCTGCTGAATTGTTCCCGCTCGCTGGCATGTGAGCCCGCCGCCTCGGCACGGCAGGAATGGGATCGCCCCAAGGATGGTCGGAGGTCGGGATTTGGTGGGCCATTAGCCTCTCGACACGACCGCCCACCGCTCGGGCCCGCATTTGCAACCGGCGACCCCTTCGGCTCGCGCGGCGCTCGTTCCTCGGCGGGAAGGCCCGGAATTCTCCCGCTTTTCGAGTCACAGGCTATCATGCACCGCCCTCACTATCTTATCGAATTCGTTGAAGAATTCCGGCGGATGACCACAGAGACCACGCAAGCCACGCGCACATGGATGTGCCTGATTTGCGGGTGGATCTACGACGAAGCGGCAGGACTACCGGATGACGGCATTGCGCCGGGAACACGGTGGGAGGATGTGCCGCCGAATTGGACCTGCCCTGAATGCGGCGCCCGCAAGGAAGACTTCGAAATGGTCGAGATCTAGCGACCCCATTTTGCACGGCGCATTGAGTCGAGCGGGGTTGCCGCGATCACAGGGAGTGCGCGGCCAGCACGTCGCCGAGTCGAATTACGGAGAGAACTGATGTCCGTGCCGGATTTTTCCGACATCCGTGGCAAGAAGGTCATGGTGATCGACGACTCGAACACCATTCGGCGCAGCGCGGAGATCTTTCTCACGCAGGCCGGCTGCCAGGTGATCCTGGCGCAGGACGGGTTCGAGGCGCTCGCCAAGATCAACGACCACGCGCCGAACATCATCTTCTGCGACATCCTGATGCCGCGTCTCGATGGGTACCAGACCTGCGCCCTCATCAAGCGCAGTCCACGTTTTTCCCGTACACCGGTGGTGATGCTTTCGTCGAAGGACGGACTGTTCGACCGTGCGCGCGGTCGCATGGTCGGCTCGAGCGAGTACCTGACGAAGCCGTTCACCAAGGACAGCCTGCTGACCGCCGTGCGGCAGCACTCGATCAACTGACCCTGCAACGGCGCAGGTGGAGCAGAAGATGCCGATCAAGAAGGTGCTGGTCGTTGACGACTCCCCGACCGAGCGCTATTTCCTCACCGAATTGCTGACCAAAAACGGCTTCACGGTCTCGGCGGCCGAGAACGCGGAGGAAGCGGTCCTCAAGCTCAAGTCGCAACTGCCGGACCTGATCCTGATGGACGTCGTGATGCCGGGCCAGAACGGATTCCAGCTCACGCGCCAGCTGTCGAAAGACCCCGCCACGCAGCACATCCCCGTGATCATGTGCACGAGCAAGAACCTCCAGACCGACCGCATCTGGGGACTGCGCCAGGGTGCACGCGATTATGTAACCAAGCCGGTCAAGGTGGACGAGTTGCTGGAGAAGATTTCCGCGCTCGGCTGATCCGCCCTCTCGGACAAACCTCATGGATGCAGGCAGCAAACATAGCCACAAGCTGCGCGAGTTCTCGATGCAGCTTGCGGAACGCCTGAAGGCGGCGCCGCACACGCCGGTGCAGCCGTTGCGCCTTGCGGTGCGCATCGGCAACGACAGCTATCTGCTGGACATGGCGACCGCGGGCGAGATCGTGGCCACCGCCGACATTGCGCCGGTTCCCTGGACGCGCCCGTGGTACCGCGGCCTGACCAACGTGCGCGGCCGCTTGATCGGTGTGATCGACCTGCAGGAACTTTCGGGGCGTGCGCCGCTGGCGCAGGACCAGGGGCAGCAGCTGCTCGTGTTCGGGCCGACGCTCAAGGTGAACGCCGGGGTCCTGATCTCGCGCGCGTTCGGGTTGCGCAACATTCGCGAACTCGAGGAACTCGGCACCGCGGCCAACGCGGCGCGTCCGTGGGAGATGCAGCGGTATCGCGATCTCGATGGAACGGTTCTGACCGAACTGGATCTGCCGAAGTTGGTCGCGGCGGAGGTGTTTTCCAGCGTCGGCGTGTAGTGAACAAGGGGATCGATCGGCGCCACGAGCAGGCGTGACGCCGATCACCAGCTAGTCGGCGGCGGTGGCAGACCGCCGCGACGAGGGAGAAAGAAATGGCATTGGACATCGGCGTCAGCCGCAAGAAGGCGAAGGCTCCGGCCCCGGATACCGTCAATGAAGAGCCGGGCGGCGAGCCGTTTCGCTACACCGAGTTCGCGCCGGTGGATGCGCCCGTCGCGGAGACTCCGGCCCGGCGCTCACCGGGAACGCAGCGCATCTCGCGCAAGGCCGTGCGCGCTGCGACCGCCGCAAGCACCGCGCGCACGCCGCTGATCGAGCGCCTGATCGCGTGGAAGCTGCCGGTAATCGGCGACAAGCCGGTCAACGTGCAGGTGCAGGTGCTGTTCATCCTGCTCGCGGTGTTCGCGCTTCTGGTCGCGGCGATCGTGGCGATCGACAACCGGCAGTCGACCAATGGCACCCTGCAGGCCGAGATCGTCGGTGACACGCTGATGCACACGCAGCGCCTCGCCAAGGCGGCGCCGATCGCGATCAACGGCAACCTGATCGCCCTGGGCGAGTTGCGCGACAGCCGGGATCGCATTGCCGCCAACCTCGATGCGCTCGAAAAGGGCGATCCGGCACGCGGGCTTTCTCCCTCCTCGCTCGCGATCCAGCGCTCCGTCACGCGCCTGCTCGAGCGCTGGCGCGCCTCCGAAGCGGCCGCGTCCGTGATCATCGCGCAGGAAAAGATCCTGCTTTCCTTCGGCTCGCTCATCAAGCGCATCAACGACACCAGCCCGCGTCTGCTGCAACTGACGGAGGAGATCGCCGCACTGAAGCTGCAGAGCGGCGCGCCGGCGCGCGAAATCGCGGCGGCGGGCCAGCTCGTCATGCTGACGCAGCGCCTCGGACGCAGCGCGAACTCGATGATCACGAGCGAGACCGCCAACGCGGAGATCGCGCTGACGCTCGGCCGCGACATCAGCCTGTTCCGCGACCTCACCCAGGCGCTGCTGGCCGGAAGCGACACGCTGCGCATCGCAGCCACGACCGACGGCGACACGCGCGCGCGCCTGCAGGAACTCGCCAAGATCTACGCCGACTTCCAGAACTCGATCAGCAGTTCGCTCAGCGGCCTGCCAGCCCTGGTGCAGGCGAAGGACGCCGAGCTGTCGATCCTGCGCGACTCGGAGCCGTTGCGCTCCCAGGTGTCCGAACTCGCGCTTGAGTATCGGGCGGAGCAGCGCGAGCGCAGCGTCAACTTCGTGCTGATGGGCCTGGCGGGCTTACTGACGCTATTCACCGCGGTGCTGATCGTCAAGGTTCTTCTCGAGGACGTCCGCAAGCGCGCGGTCGAGGCGGAAAAGCAGCGCGCCGAAGCCATGGGCCTGGAGGAGGAGGCCAAGCGCTCGAATGAACAGAACCAGGCCGCGATCTTGCGCCTGATGAACGAACTGCAGGAGGTGGCCGACGGCAACCTGACCGTGCAGGCGACCGTGACCGAGGACATCACCGGCGCGATCGCGGACTCCGTCAATTACACCGTCGAGGAACTGCGCGGTCTGGTCGGCCGCATCAACGTGGCGGCGGAACAGGTGAGCACCGCATCGACGCAGGCGCGTGACATCGCCACCCGCCTTCTTACCGCGTCCGAAGCGCAGTCGCGCGAGATCAAGGACACCGGCGACAAGGTGATCCGGATGGCGGCGCAGATCAACGACGTATCGAAGAGCGCATCCGAGTCGGCCAAGGTGGCGCGCACATCGCTGGATGCCGCCGAGCGCGGTCAGCGCGCGGTGTACAACCAGATCGCGGGCATGAACGAGATCCGCGAGCAGATCCAGGAAACCGCCAAGCGGATCAAGCGCCTCGGCGAATCGTCGCAGGAGATCGGCGAGATCGTCGAACTGATCACGGACATCACGGAACAGACCAACGTGCTCGCGTTGAACGCCGCCATCCAGGCCGCGTCGGCGGGGGAAGCCGGACGCGGATTCTCGGTGGTGGCGGAAGAAGTGCAGCGCCTCGCGGACCGCTCCGCCGAGGCGGCCAAGCAGATCGGCGCGCTGGTGCGCACGATTCAAACCGACACGCAGGACGCCGTGACCGCCATGGAGAAGAGCACCCAGGGCGTGGTCGAAGGAACCAAGCTCTCCGACGCTGCCGGCACTGCGCTGGCCGACATCGGCCGGGTGTCGCGCCAGCTCGCGGAACTGATCGAACGCATCGCGGGCACGACCGGCGAACAGGCCGAATCGGCCGGCGGTGTCGCCGTCTCGATCGAGCGGATTCTTGCCGTGACCGACCAGACGTCGCAAGGAACCCGGCAGGCCGCGCAGTCGATCGGCCAGCTCGCCACGCTCGCGCGCGAATTGAAGGCGTCGATCTCGCGGTTCCGCGTTGCGTAACGCGGGACGACGCGGACGTCCGGCGAAGGCGACGTCGGCCGCCGCGCACTTGTTCGGAATTCTTTTGGCAGGCAGTCCCCCATGACCGAGACGAACGATCCCAACCAGTTGATGGACGTCGCGCCCGACACGGCGCCGCTCGCCTGGGTCATCGACGAGATCCGCACGTCGCTCGGCCAGGCGGTCAACGGCATCAAGGTGTTCCTTGGATCCAAGCAGGACCTCGAGAGCCTGCGCAATGCGGCAAGCCAGGTGCACCAGGCCAACGGCGCGCTGCAACTGCTCGACCTGCGCGGCGTCGCCCTGGTCACCGAAGCGCTCGAGCAGCTGTTCCGCCGGTGGGAGAACGACCCGAAGGAGTGCGGCCCATCGGCCGTGCGGGCCGTCGAGACCGTTGCGTCCGCGGTCGTCGCCTACCTCGAAGGGGTCCTGTCGGGCCGACCCAACCAGCCGATCCGGCTGTTCCCCTACTACCGCGACATCCTGACGCTCAACCAGGCGCCGCGCGTTCACCCGGCCGACCTGGTGTTTCCCGACCTGACCCGGCGGCCGGCGTTCCATCGCCTCGAGTCGCGCCCGCTCACGTCGGACCAGCTGCGCGTCCGCCGGGTGCGCTTCGAGGAAGGGCTGCTGGGCTTCCTGCGCGACGTCGAGAACGCACGCTCACGCGCACAGATGCGCGACGCGCTCGCCGACATCGAGCAGCTTCCCCTGCGTGGCCTGACCCGCAGCTTCTGGTGGGTGGTGCGCGGGCTGCTCGAGGCCCTTGCGGCGCGCCAGCTCGTGGTCGACACCGATCTAAAGCGCGTGCTGGCCCGGTTGAACCTGCAGCTGCGGCGCCTGATCGACGGCGGAGCGGCGGTGGCCGAACGCTTGATGATCGACACGCTGTACTACGTCGGCCGCGCCGATGACGGCGTTCACCGCGTCGCCGAGATCAAGCGCCTGTACGGCCTGTCCGCGCTGATCACGCCCGACTTCGAACGCCCGACGCTCACGACCCTCGATGCGGAGTCGATGCGCCTCGTCAAGGAGGCGTTGACACAGGCCAAGACCCTGTGGGGTCAGATCGTGGGCGTCGCGGCGGCCAACAACGACGGCGCGAAGTTCACCGCCGTGATCACCCAGGCGCGCGGTGCCGCCGCGCGGCTGGACGCGAAGGCCATCGAGAAGGTCCTGGAGACCATCGGCGGCGCGACGCGGGAATACGCTCGCCTCGCCAGCAACGTGCGCGACACGCTTGGCCTCGAGGTCGCCTCCGCGCTCCTGTTCGTCGAAATCGGCGTCGAGCAGTTGCCGCACACCGACGACGAGTACGCGCAGCGCGGGCAGGCGGTCATCGAACGTCTGCAGGCTGCCTACGCCGGCAAGACCCTGCCCGATTCCGCGCCCTGGCTGTCGGACCTTGCGCGCAAGGCGCAGGACCGCCTCACGATGGGCACCGTGGTTGTCGAGACGCAGGCGCAGCTGCGCGAGATCGAGCAGCGGCTCGACCGGTTCTTCCGCAATCCGGCGGAACGCGGCGAACTCGAAGCGACCGCGCCGATGTTCGACCAGGTGTGCGGTGTGCTGTCCGTGCTCGGCGCCGACGAACCCGTTGCCGCATTGCGCTCGGTCCAGGCTTCCGTCCGCGCGTTTGCCGATCCCAAGGCGCCCGCGCGGCCTGAAGAGTTCGCGCGCATCGCCGGCAATCTGGGCGCGGTCGGATTCTTCATCGAGAGCATGGGCCAGGACATCGACCGTCCGCGCGGCATGTTCCGCTTCGACCCGGCCACCGGCGTGTTCTCCGCCGACCTGACCCATCAGACTGCCGGCGCCGCCGTCGATGCCGAAGACACGATCACGGCGCGCATTCCCGAGCCGCGCGCGGCCGACATGCGCCGGCCGGAGAACATCGAAACGTCCTCCGCGCAGCACCTCGAGCTCGCCCAGGCGATGGCCGAGCGCCTCGTGCTCAACAACAGCGACAGCGCCGCCCTCGAAGGCCTGAGTCGCCTGCTGCCGCAGATGGCCAACGAAGCCGACCTGCTCGACGATGCCAAGCTCAAGGATCGCATCGCGCGTGCGGCGGTCCTGCTGACCCAGTTTGCCGCCCTGCGCGAGCCGTCCGTGGCGCGCGATCTGGCGAGCCTGCTGGCACCGCAGGCGGCGCCCGACGTTCCGGCGCCGACTGCGCCCCTGCCCGAGACCGATGCCGCGGCCGATCGCGAACTGCACGACATCTTCGTCGAGGAGGCGAACGAGGTCCTGGAGACGATCGAGACGCAGCTGGCCGCCTTGCGCAAGACGCCCGACGACAACTCCACGCTGACCACGGTGCGGCGCGCGTTCCATACGCTGAAGGGCTCGAGCCGCATGGTCGGGCTGAAGCAGTTCGGCGAAGGCGCTTGGGCGATCGAGCAATGCTTCAACCTCTGGCTGGCTCAGGAGCGCCCCGCCAACGACGACCTGATCCGGCTGGCCGCCGCCGCGCATCGCCTGATGCGCGACTGGATCAGCGCGATGGCGAACAACCCGCGCGCCGCGGTCGACGTGCACGAGCTGGTCGCCGCCGCCCAACGTGTGCGCGAAGGCGCGCCATTCGAATACGGGAGCACGGCGCCGCCAAAATCGCCCGGCAGCGGGGCCACTTCTGACGCGCCCGCCGCGCTGCCAGCCGGGACGCAGGGCGCCGATCTGATCACGATCCCGGCACCGACCCTGATCACACCCACGATCGTCGCACCGATGGCGGCGGCGGTTGCGCCGCAAGCACCCGAGCTGCCGGTCGTCAAGCCGCCTGCGGCGGAACCCGCGCCGCCCGTTGCAGTGCCGGCGGCGATCGACGCGCCCGCGATCGAAGCTCCGGCCGTGGCCGCGCCGCCGGTTGTCGAAGCAGCGCCGGCGGATACCCTTCCGGTAATCGAGGTCGAGGCCATCGACGTGCCGGTTCTCGAGGAGGCGATTCAGGACGTGCCGGTTCTGGAGGAGCGCATCGAGGCCGCACCGGTCGCGGCGCCGCCCTCTGCGATGCCCGAGGCCGTCAACGCCGACGAAAACATCAAGCGCATCGGCCCGGTGGAGATCAGCCATGGTCTCTACTCGGTCTTTCTCAACGAAGCCGACGAATCGATCCGCACCCTGGCGCAGGACATCGCCGAGTGGCGCTTCGAGCCGACGCGCGCCGTGAACGCCGCGACGGTGCGCCGTGCGCATTCGCTTTCCGGGATCTCGGCAACCGTCGGACTGACGCCGGTCTGGACGATCGCGGACGTCCTCGACGACCTCATGCACGAGCTCGGCCGCCGAGGCGATCTCGCGCCGCCGATGATGAGCGCCGCGCAGTTCGACGCGCTCGAGCTGGCCGTCGAGCGCATGCGCGGCATGCTGCATCAGTTCGCGGCCGGCATCTATCCGCCCGACTCGCCGCGCGATGTCGCGGCGGTACAGGAGGTGTTGCGGCAGATACGCCACCTCTCGGGGCGACCAGCCCATGCCGAACCGACGCTGGTGCGCGCCGAGCCGGCACCGCGGGCAGCCGAGCCGGAAGTCGCCGCGTCCGACGACGGACTCGGTGCGCCCGGCGCCGCAAGCGCCATCGCGGTCGAAGAAATTAACGTGGCGCCGCCGCGCGCAAAGGCTCGGGCGGTGCCCCCGCCGGCAGTCACCGACGAGCAGGCCGACGAATGGCTGGCGCGCCAGACCGCTTCATCGACGCCCTCGGCGGCTCCGGTCGTCGTGCTGACCGAGCCGAGCGACGACGAGCCGAAGGCGTTCGTGTCCACGGTGCGCGACGAGCTCGATCCGGATCTGCTGCCGGTGTTCCTTGCCGAAGCACACGACCTGCTGCCCGCGATCGGCGGCGGCCTGCGTGCCCTGGCGGCCAACCCGAACGATCGCGGGGTGGCCCGCGAGCTGATGCGCCAGATGCACACGGCCAAAGGCAGCGCGCGGATGGCCGGCGCGATGCGGCTGGGCGAACTGGTGCACGAGATGGAGACGCGCATCGAAGCGGCGATGCAGCTCGTCAACGTCCCGCACGTGATCATCGAGGACCTGCAGAGCCAGTACGACCATGCGATGGCGCTCTACGAGCGCCTGCAGCGTCCGGGCGCCGAGCCCGTATCGGCGGCGCCCGAAGCACCGAAGGCGGCCGCCCCGCAGCCGGTCGAACCCGGCGCGCCGCTGGCACCGGTGATCGAGCTGGCGAGCGTCCGCCATGAAGCGAAGAGCGAGAGCCCGCGCGAAGCGCAGGCGACCGCACCCGCACCGGTGATGCCTACCGCGCAACCTGCGGCGCCGTCGCAGACGGCCACCCAGCCGGTGTCGTTCATCCGCGTGCGCGCCGACGTGCTCGACAAGCTGGTCGACCAGGCGGGTGAAGTCTCGATCGCACGCGCCAAGCTCGAGAACGAAGTGGGGACACTCAAGGGCGCGCTGCTGGACCTGACCGAAAACATCGGGCGTCTGCGCACGCAGCTGCGCGAAGTCGAGATCCAGGCCGATGCGCAGATCCAGGCGCGTGCCGACCAGCTCGCCAAGGAATCCGCCGCGTTCGACCCGCTGGAGTTCGACCGCTACACCCGCCTGCAGGAGCTGACCCGCCTGCTCGCCGAGTCGGTGGAAGACGTCGCCATGGTCCAGAGCAACATGCTCAAGGGCCTGCAGATGGCCGACCAGGACCTCACTTCGCAGTCGCGCCTCACGCGCGACCTGCAGCAGCAGTTGATGCGCGTGCGCCTGGTGCCGTTTTCGAACGTCGCCGAGCGCCTCTATCGCGTCGCACGCCAGACCGCGAAGGAACTCGACAAGCGTGTCAATCTCGAGATTCGTGGCGGCACTACCGAGATCGACCGCGGCGTGCTCGAGCGCATGAGCGGCCCGTTCGAGCACCTGGTCCGCAATGCGATCGTGCACGGACTCGAGATGCCCGCGCAGCGTGCCGCCGGCGGCAAACGCGAGGTGGGTGAACTCGAGATCGAGGTCCGCCAGGAAGGCAACGAAATCATCGTCGTGTTCTCCGACGACGGCACGGGCCTGGCGCTCGACCGGATCCGGGCCCGCGGCGTCGAGCGCGGCCTCATCGGCCGCCACCAGGTGGTGAGCGATCGAGAACTGATGGAGCTCGTTTTTGCGCCCGGTTTCTCCACCGCGACCGAGGTGACCGAACTCGCCGGCCGCGGCGTCGGCATGGACGTCGTGCGGTCCGAACTGTCGTCGTTCGGTGGCCGGATTGCGGTGGCCAGCGAGGCGGGCAAGGGCACGCGCTTCACGCTGTACCTGCCGCTCACCCTGGCCGTGACGCAAGTCGTGCTCGCGAGCATCGGCGGGCGCCGGTACGCAATTCCGGCGGGCATGGTCGAGCAGGTGCGGCGCTACAAGCCGACCCAGATCCTGCCTGCATTGGCGGAAGGGCAGGTCACGCTCGCGCCGATCGGCGACGTCGTGCTGCGTCCACTCGCGCAGCTTCTGGGCGAAGAGATCGTGCCCCACCTCGCCAAGCAGACGCCGGTCGTGCTCCTGCGCTCGGGCGATGACCGGCTGGCCATCGCGGTCGACGAAATATCGACCAACCAGGAAGTCGTGGTCAAGAACGTCGGCCAGCAGATCGCGCGCCTGGCGGGCATCCTCGGCGCCACGATTCTCGGCAACGGCGAGATCGTGCTCATCATCAACCCAGTGCAGCTCATCGCACGCGCGCCGGAGCCACATCCTTCGTACACGGCGCCCGAGGCCGCTTCGGACGAAGCGCGCCGGGCACGCGAACGCCTGGAGGCCGCGAGTTCGGGCGCCGATGCGCCGGCCGTCGTGATGGTGGTCGACGACTCCCTGACGGTGCGCCGCGTCACGCAGCGCCTGCTCGAACGCAACGGCTACGAGGTGCTGATGGCGAAGGACGGCGTCGACGCGCTGCGCCAGCTGCAGGACACGCGACCGGACATCATGCTGGTGGACATCGAAATGCCGCGCATGGACGGCTTCGACCTGACACGCAACATCCGCAGCGGCAGCTCGACGCGCGAGATCCCGATCATCATGATCACCTCGCGCACAGCCGAGAAGCACCGCAGCCTGGCGTTCGAAATCGGCGTCAACGAATACCTGGGCAAGCCTTACCAGGAAGAAGAGCTGCTCGGGCACATCAAGCGCCTTCTGACCACACCCGTGACGGCTTGAAGCCGGGTCATTCGCCGCTCGCCCGCGCCGCGGGCGCTGCGGCGGGCTGCCGTGCCGGCAACAACACCACCGCCATCGCGATCAGGATCAGCAAAAGCGCGACGTAGTCCTGCCACAGCGGCGCTTCGCCGAGCAACCATACGCTCGAGAAGACGCCGAGCACGGGAATCATCATCACCGACAGGCTGCTTGCCACCGGCGGCAGCGTGCGGGCGAGGTGCGACCAGGCTGCGTGGCAGAACGCGATCGCCAGCAGCATGTTGTAGACGATGGCTGCCCATTCGCCGGGGTGCGGCATGCGCCATGCGCCGCGTTCGAACAACGTGGTGTAGATCACCATCGCCACCAGGGTCATGGCGAGCATCCAAAACGTCAGCGCGAGCGTCGGCATGTCGCGCAGCTCGCGCCGCAGAAGGTGTGTGCCGTAACCCCAGGCTGCGGCCGCAGCGAGGATCAGCAGTGTCGCCTGCGGGCGCCCGGCGATCACGCCCAACTCGGACGACAGCAGCAACACCATGCCGATGAACGCGGACAACACGCCGAACGCCTGGCGCGCAGTCGGGCGCTCGTGGAAGAACAGGAGTCCCGCGATCACCACCCACACCGGCATCGTGTAGCCGAGAATCGCCGAGCGGCCGGCCGGCAGCAGGCGCAGGCCGATCACGACCAGCAGATGCCAGATGATCGCGTTCGGTATCGCCAGCCGAAGGATCGTGCCCCAGCGTCCGTTCTCGACCGCGAGCGACACGCCGGTGAGGCGGGCGTAGGCCCACAGCGCAACCAGCCCGCCGGCGATGCAGATCACGCGGAACAGGACCGGCGGCAGTTCCTGCACGCCATATTTCATGACGGGCCAGTTGAGCCCCCAGGCCAGCGTCAAGCCGGCCAGCAGGATCAGGTCCGGCTTGGTGATGCGGTTCATCGAGGTGCAATGAAGGAGGGCGCGCAAGGTAACACACGACACCCGCGCGGCAGCGGCGGCGTTCCCTACAATGCGCAGTCGTGGAACTCTTCAGCCATCGGCTTGCCACACAGTGGCGCGACGCGGACAGCCTGCTCTGTGTCGGCCTCGACCCGGATCCGGCACGCTTCCCGGCTCACCTGCGCGTGCGCGACGACGCGATCTA
Organism: Burkholderiaceae bacterium; assembly: GCA_035502095.1. Taxonomy (GTDB): domain Bacteria; phylum Pseudomonadota; class Gammaproteobacteria; order Burkholderiales; family Burkholderiaceae_F; genus JAKANT01. Next base: position 219,263 of record DATJUX010000022.1, on the reverse strand, counting down.
TGCGTTCTGCCGCGCGATCGTCGACGCGACGGCCGACCTTGCGTGTGCGTTCAAGCCGCAGATCGCCTACTTCGCGAGCAGCGCCGCCGAAGAGCAGCTGGCCGAACTGATCGCCTACATCAAGGCGACGTATCCGCGTGTTCCCGTCATTCTCGACGCCAAGCGCGGCGACATCGGCGCCACCGCGCAGCACTACGCGCGCGAGGTCTTCGAGCGGTACGGCGCCGACGCGGTCACGCTCTCGCCTTTCATGGGGTACGACTCGATCCAGCCGTTCCTCGAGTATGCGGAACGCGGCGTGTTCCTGCTCTGCCGCACCAGCAACGCGGGCGGCGACGACTTCCAGATGCTTGACGTTGCCGGCGGCAAGGTCTACGAGCACGTCGCCCGGCTGGCGACGCGCTGGTCGACCAACGGCCAGCTCGGACTCGTCGTCGGCGCCACGTACCCCGCCGAACTGGCGCGCGTCAGGGCGATCGCGGACGATCTTGCCTTGCTGGTGCCGGGCATCGGCGCGCAAGGCGGGGACGTCCAGGCAAGCGTCGAGGCGGGCCAGACCGCTGACGGCACGGGGTTGATCATCAACTCCTCGCGCGCCATCCTCTACGCCAGTCGCGCCGAGGACTTCGCCGCGCAGGCACGTCGGGTCGCGCAACGTACACGCGACGAGATCAACCGCTTCCGCAAGCTGCGATCCAATCCTTCAGCCAAGGCCGAAGGCCACGCTGCTCGAATTCCCCCGCCCCTGCGGAGCGGTGGGGCGTAGGCGGATTTCGCGAGGCGCTAGCTTCGCGCCGCCGGAGCCGCGCGTGCCCGTCAGTCGCTCTCCGCGTCCTCCGCGGGCGGCTTGGGCAACTTCACCGCGAGCACCTTGTCGATGCGGCGCCCGTCCATGTCGACGATCTCGAAACGCCAGCCCTCCCAATCGACCACGTCGGTCGTGTGCGGCAGGCGACCGAGGAGCAGCATCAGCATGCCCGAGAGGGTGTTGTACCTGCCGTGCTCCTCTTCCGGGACGCGCGCGAAGTCGAGCCGGTCTTTCAGCTCGGGAATCGGGATCAGTCCGTCGAGCAGCCACGACCCGTCCGCGCGCTGGATCGCCCACGCATCCTCGACGCTCGGGGTCTTGAATTCGCCCGCGATCGCCTCGAGCAGATCCTGCGGCGTGACCAGTCCCTGGATCTCGCCGTATTCGTCGACGACGACGGCCATGTGCGCCGACGAGGAGCGGAAGTTCTCCAGCAGTTCCATGCCGGTCAGCGACTCCGGCACGTAGAGCGGAGGCTGGACGCCGCTGCTGAAGTTCGGCTTCTCGCCGCGCGCCAGCTGCTGAAGCATGTGGCGCGCGCTCAGTACACCCACGATCTCGCGCAGGCCCCCGCGCACGACCGGGAAGCGCGAGTGCTCCGAGTCCGTGACCGTCCTCAGGTTCTCGTCGGGACCGTCGTCGAGGTCGATGTAGACGATGCCCGAACGCGGCGTCATCAGCGATGCGATCTGGCGGTCATCGAGCCGGAACACGTTGCGCACCATCGCACGTTCCTGCGCGTCGATCACGCCCGACTCCGAGCCCTCCTCGATGAGGGCGTGGATCTCCTCCTCGGTGACCGGCTGCACGGAATCGGAACCGGCACCGAAGATCTTCAGGATCAGGTCGGTGGAACTCGAAAGCAGGCGGACGAACGGCTTGGTGGCGATGGAAAGGCCGCGGATCGGCAGTGCCATGCGGCGCGCCACCGACTCGGCGGCGATCTGGCCGAGCCGCTTGGGGACCAGTTCGCCGAGCACGATCGAAAAGTAAGTGACGATCACCACCACGAACGCAGTCGCCCCGATCCGCGCCGCGTGTCCGTCGACGCCAAGGCTCCCCAGCCATTGGGTCAGTGGCTCGGCGAACGCCGCCTCGCCGACGATCCCCGACAGGATGCCGATCGAGGTGATGCCTACCTGGATCGTCGAAAGGAACCGCGTGGGCTCCTCGTTCAGGTCCAGTGCCGCCTGCGCCCCGCGGTCGCCCTGGTCCACGAGCACCTGGAGCCTCGTCTTGCGCGCCGTGACCAGCGCGATCTCAGACATGGCAAAGATGCCATTGATCAGGATCAAGCCGAGCAGAATGAAAACCTCGACGGGCATCGACGCACTCCCCGGAACCGCGGTAACCCGCAAGGCTACCCGAGGCGCGGAGTGCGGCGCAGAGCGCCGCGGCAGCCTCAGCGGACGACCAGCGGGCGCGTGTTGTACGGGAAGGCGCTGATGCGCGGCCGGGTCTGCGGGGAGAGCCGCGCGATGTGCTCCGGAATCAGGCTCGCCGCGCCCATTTCGAGCACCATTTTCAGGTGTGCCGGCTGCAGCGGTTTGCGCATTGCGATCGGGGGCATGGCGTCGCCGTAGGACCGGCGCGCGAAACGCTCGGCGTCGGAACTCAGCCGCATGATCGCCAGTTCGTCAGGATCCGCCGCGCGCGGACCGCGCCCGAACAGCACGGCCTCGAACGGCGGCCGTTCGACCACGACCCACGGCAGCAGCTCCGAGTGCATCGTGCGCACGAGTTCGCGTGCGATCACCATGTCTTCTTCGGTGAAGAAGATCAGAGCAAGACGCAGTCGCGGCGGCGATCCGAACGGCGACATCGACGACCCCAGGGCAAGCACGCTTACGGAAGACCGGAGCGGTCACGCAGTGAACACCACTGCATGTTCACCTATGCCACGCAAGCGATTATGTGATGCGCCGGCGCTTCGCGCCCACGGTAGAGAGATCGCATGATCCGGTTACGTCGAACGTCGTGACACATCTGATCGCTGTCAGACGGCAATAAACGGGGGCAGTGTTCGCGACGAACGGCGGATCGCACATTGCAACGAAATCAGTCCATGGCCGACGCCACGGGAAATGCGCACTTGTCTGCGATCCGGAAATTGCACCAAGACCCGGAGGCGCCGCGCCGTGTTCCCGACGGAACGTGCCGCCGCCCGGCTATCCACCGACTCAGACGTCGCGGCGTTGCCGCAGCAGGGATACGGTCTCTTCGAGAGCCGTGACGATAGCCTGAGTGCGGACCGCCGCGCGGTCGCCCTCGAAGTGCCGGGTTGCCGTCTGCACCCATGGCGCCGCTCCCGGATCGCGCCGGATCGCCCAGCCAAAGCAGACGGTGCCGACCGGCTTTTCAGTCGACCCGCCGTCGGGGCCGGCGATCCCGGTGACGGCGATCCCGATCTGGGCCGTGCCGTGGGTCAGTGCCCCGAGCGCCATCTGCCGCGCGACCGGCTCGCTGACGGCGCCGAAGTCGCGCAGGTAGGCCGGCGAGACGCCGAGCTGCTGCACCTTCGACTCGTTCGAATACGTGACGAAGCCACGATCGAACCAGGCGCTTGACCCGGACTGGATGGTGATCGCATAGGCGACGCCGCCCGCCGTGCACGACTCGGCGGTCGCGAGCACCATCGAATTGTCGAGCAGTCCGCGTCCGAGCTCCGAGGCGAGGCGCTCGATGCGCGCCGCCGCCTCGTTCGGCTGGACGGACATGTCGTTCATCTTCATCAGCGCATCAGCCTCCAGAGGACGGCGATCACGAGCAGCGTGTAGAACGCGGCCACGATGTCGTCCAGCATCACTCCGAATCCGTTTTTCATCCGTGCGTCGAGACGCTTGATCGGGGCCGGTTTTGCAATATCGAACATGCGAAACAGCACGAATGCAAGCGCCGCGACCCACGTCGGCGCTCGCGTGGGCAACAGCCACAGCACGATCCAGAACGCCACGACCTCGTCGATGACGATATGACTGCTGTCGATATCGCCCAGGCGCGCTCCGGTGCGCTGCGCCGCCAGCATGCCGATCACGAAGCCACCTGCGACCAGGACCGTCCAGCCAGGATCGTCGAGCCAGCGGTCCAGAATCGAGAAACTCGCCCACGCAAAGGCGGTACCCCAGGTTCCGGGAGCCAGACGCGGCAAGCCGCTGCCGAATCCCAGCGCAATCAGGTGCCAGGGAGAACGAAACAGGAACCGCCAGTCGGGGTGTTGCGGGTGGTGCGGGTCTGTCTCGAGGTGCGCCGGGGATGCACCTTCCGCGGCTGCCAGCACGGCCGGCGGCATCGGTTCTCCCGGGGCACCGCCCGGCTCATGGCGTGGCGTCATATGACCCGAAATGGTCATATGCCTTGAACGGCATGTCTATCGGCAGGCCGACTTCGTCACGGACGACGAGATCCCGGCCTTCGGTGATTGCGCCGACGCGGGTAACGGGTGTGTGGGCTTCGGCGCCAGCCGCCTGGACTGCCGGCCGGCTCGACGGGGGCGCCGTAAACAGTAGCTCGTAGTCGTCCCCGCCCGCGAGCACGCAGCGAAGCTGCGTTGCCTGCGGCTGTCGCCGCATCGCGGCGGTGCACGGGAGCGCTGCCCAGTTGACGGACGCACCGACACCCGAGCGCGCCAGGACGTGCCCAAGATCGCCGATGAACCCGTCCGAAATGTCGATGCATGCGGTGGCCGTCCGACGCAGTGCAACACCAAGGATCACCCGGGGGGTTGGCCTTTCGAGCCGCAGGCGGGCGGCTTGAGCCTCGACCTGCGCGAGCGTCGCGTTGCCTGCGCGCTCCTCGAGGGCGAGCGCGGCATCGCCAAGCTGACCCGAGACCCAGATGTCGTCGCCCACCCGCGCCCCCGCGCGGGTCAGCGCAGCGCCGCGCTCTACCTCGCCGAGTGCGGTGATGCAGATCGTGATCGGACCGGCGCGCCCTGCGGTGACCGGCGTGCGATTCGTGTCACCGCCAGCCAGTACGCAACCGTGCTCGTCGGCCAACGCCGACAGGCCGGCCGAAAACCCCGCCAGCCACGTCTCGTCCGCGGTCGGCAGGCCGAGGGCCAGGAAGAAGCACCGGGGCCGGGCGCCCGCCGCCGCGAGATCGGACAGGTTGACCGCCAGGGCCTTGTGACCGACCGAGTCCGCGGCGTCGGCAGGAAAAAAATGCCGGCCCGCAATCAGCATGTCGGTGGTCACCGCGAGCTGATTCGAGCCGCCGAAGTCGAGCAGAGCGCAGTCATCGCCGATACCGCGCGCCACGGGTCCGCCGGGGGCGACCGGCCGGTCGAAGTAGCGCGCGATCAGCTCGAACTCGGTCATGCCAACGCGCCGCCCCTGCACCACTAGCCCGTGGTTTCCTGCGGCCGCAGCTGGCCGGCGAGCTTGTCGAGCACACCGTTCACGTACTTGAAGCCCTCGGTCCCGCCAAAGCCTTTGGCGAGTTCGACCGCCTCGTTGATCACGACGCGATACGGGATCTCGTGCCGGTGCTTCAACTCGTATGCGCCGATGAGGAGGATCGCGTGTTCGACCGGGGACAAGTCCTTCACGTCGCGATCGATGTAACGCGCGATCTCGGCACGCAGCGCCGCCACGTCGCCGATCGCACCATGCAGGACCTGGCGGAAGTGCTCGGCGTCGGCGCGCTCGAAGCCTTCGTGTTCCATCAGGTGGCCCTCGATCTCGGCGCCGTCCTGGCCGCCGACGAGCCATTCGTACAGGCCCTGCAGCGCGAGTTCGCGCGCACGCCGGCGTGCACTGCGATTGCCCGACCGCGGCGCGGGCGACGCCGCGGCCTTATTCGTCGCTGTCGGCTTCGCCATCCTCACCCAGAGCCCACATGAGGTTGGCCATCTCGACTGCCACCCGGGCCGCGTCGCGGCCCTTTTCAGTGACGCGCGCGCGCGCCTGCTCCTCGTCGTCGGTCGTCAGGATCGCGTTGGCCACGGGTACGCCGAAGTCCAGCGACACACGCGCAACGCCGCGCGCCGATTCGCTGGCCACGATGTCGAAGTGATAGGTGTCGCCGCGGATCACGCAGCCGAGCGCGATCAATGCATCGAAATCGTCGGTCCGTGCGAGTCGAGCGAGCGCAAGCGGAACCTCGAGTGCGCCCGGCACGGTGACGTGCGTGATGTCGTCGTCGTCGACGCCGAGCTCGCGCAACTGCTCGAGGCAGGCTTCCGCCAGGGCCTGCCCCGCCCATTCGTTGAAGCGGGCCTGCACGATCCCTATGCGCAGGCTGGCGCCGTCCAGGTCGGGCGCAATCGCGTCGATGGCCATCCGTCAACCTTCCAGGTAACCCGTGATCTGCAGCCCGAAACCCGCCATCGAGGGCATCTTGCGCGGCTTCGCGAGCAGCTTCATCGCGCCCACCCGCAAATCACGCAGGATCTGCGCGCCGATACCATAGGTGCGCAAGTCGGTGCGTCCGCTGCGGCCGCCCTGCGCCGTCGCACCTGCGGCGAGGTCACCGAGTGCGTTGAATTGCGCCAGCAGCTGGTCGGACGATTCGCCGCAGTTCAGGAGCACTACCACGCCTTCTCCCGCTGCCGCAACGGCAGCAAGCGCTTTTGCGACCGGCCACGCGTGGGTGCTGAAGTCGACCTCGACGAAGTCGAGCAGCGACGACGGCTCGTGCACGCGCACGAGCGTCTCGCGGTCGGGCGCAATCGAGCCGCGCACCAGCGCGAGGTGCATCGCGCCCGTGGGCCGGTCACGGTAGGCGACGAGCTCGAACTCGCCGGCGACGGTCGTCACGTGCCGGCTGCCGATGCGTTCGATCAGTGATTCGGTGGCCGCACGGTAGTGGATGAGGTCGGCGATCGTGCCGATCCTGAGCGAGTGTTTGCGCGCGAACGGAATCAGGTCCGGCAACCGGGCCATCGTGCCGTCGTCGTTCATGATCTCGCACAACACCGCCGCGGGATTCAAGCCGGCAAGGCGCGCAAGGTCGCAGCATGCCTCGGTGTGCCCGGCGCGCACCAGCACCCCACCGGCGTGCGCCACCAGCGGAAAGACATGTCCAGGCTGCACGATGTCGTCGGGGCGCGCGTCCGGGCGCGTGGCGACGCGAATTGTGTGCGCGCGATCGGCGGCCGAAATGCCGGTTGCGATTCCTTCTGCGGCTTCGATCGCTACGGTGAAGTTGGTCCCATGCACGGTGCGGTTGCGCGCCGCCATCGGCGTGAGGGCAAGCTGGGCTCCGCGCTCCGCCGTGATCGGCATGCAGATCAGGCCACGTCCGTAGCGGGCAAGGAAGTTGATCTTCTCGGCGCTGACGAAATCGGCCGCAAAGACCAGGTCGCCTTCGTTCTCGCGATCCTCGTCGTCGACGAGCACGACGATGTTGCCGCGGCGGATCTCCTCGACGATCTCCGGCACGCTCGCGATCGGCGAGCTACCTGCGGCGTCCTCCTTCGACGGTGATGGAACAGCTGAGAGCATCGATGCTCCGGGTCCTTTCTCGGCAATGAGCGATTCTACGGCCGGCCCCGGACGACCGTGGCGAAGGCGCGCCGCGTGACGGCTTGTTGCACATTGTCAGCGGCGCCGCCGGCCGGTCCGGGTAATATCGATCGGCTCGAGTGAGACCAACGTTCGAAACGGGCGCCATGACGGGCGCGCAGCGGCGCAGGCGTATCGACCACCTCGACGCCGGTGTTGCCGGGGCGAGAGGAGACATCGCACCATGAGTTTGTGGAGCAAGCGACTGACCCGCGTGATCGGCGCGTGGGTGATCGTGGCCTTGGCGTTGGGGCCGGGCGGCGTCAACGCTCAAACGCAACCGCCCCCGGTGCCGCCACCCAACCAGCCGCCACCCAACCAGCCGCCACCCCCGGCGCAGCCCGCGGCACAAGGACAAGCGGCTGCCGAAGCCCCGGCCGCGCCTATGAAGCCGGAGGAGATCGAGGCGCTGGTCGCGCCGATCGCCCTCTACCCGGACGACCTGCTCTCGCAGGTGTTGATGGCCTCGACCTATCCGCTGGAGATCGTGTACGCAACACGGTGGGTGAAGGCCAATCCGAACGTCAAGGGCGACGCCGCTGTCAAGGCGGTGGAAAAGGAGACCTGGGATGTCAGCGTGAAGTCGCTGGTCGCGTTTCCGCAGATCCTCGAGCCGATGAACGACAAGCTCGACTGGACGCAGAAACTGGGCGACGCATTCCTCGCAGACCAGAAGTCGGTGCTCGATGCCGTGCAACGCATGCGGGCCAAGGCGCAAGAGGCAGGCAACCTGAAGTCGAACGAACAGCAGAAGGTCGTCGTCGAGCCGGCAACGGCAACGACGCAGACGATCGTGAAGATCGAGCCGGCCAACCCGGAGGTGATCTATGTGCCCGCCTACAACCCGACCGTCGTCTACGGCGCATGGTCTTACCCGGCCTACCCACCGTACTATTGGCCGCCCTACCCGGCGTACTACCCTGGCGCTGCGCTTGCGAGCGGCATTGCCTGGGGCATCGGTTTTGCGGCCGCGGGTGCGATCTTCGGCGGTTGCAATTGGGGCGGCGGCAACGTGAACATCAACGTCAATAAAGCCGTCAACATCGATCGCAACTTCGATCGCACCAAGGTCAATGCAGGCGGCGGATGGCAGCACAACCCAAGCCATCGCCAGGGTGTTGCCTACCGCGACAATGCGACGCGCGACAAATTCGGCAAGAACAACGTAGGTGGCGCCCAGAATCGCAACGATTTTCGCGGTCGCGAGGGCGCGGGCGGCGGCGGGGTCGGCGATCGTGGTGGTGTGGGCGATCGCGGCGGTGCGGGCGATCGCGGTGGCGTCGGTGGAGCGGGCGGTGCGGGAAATCGTCCGTCGACCGCTGATCGAGCCGGCCCGAGTGCCGGTGGCCGAGACAATGCCTTCTCCGGCGTCGGAAGTGGCGGCGCTACGCAACGCGACGCCAGCCGGGGAGCGTCGAGCATGCAGAGTCGCCCGAGCGGAGGTGGCGCGCGGACAAGTGGCGGCGGCGGACGCAGCGGTGGCGGCGGACGCGGCGGTGGCGGCAGGCGCTGAGGAGGGATGACCGTGAAATCACCGCTCCAACTTGCGCGCGCCATGGTCGCGCTGGCCCTCACCCTTGGCGCGATCTTCCCCGCGTTTGCGCAGAAGGTCTTCGAATCCCCCGAAGCAGCGATGAACGCGTTTGGGGACGCGATCGCGACCAGCAACGAGGACGCCTTGACCTCGATCCTCGGCGCCGATCAACGCAAGCTGATCCCGCCGGTCGGTGCCGACCTCCGGATCCGTTTCCTCTCGCACTGGGCTCGTTCGCATTCGATCAGCAAGGTGGACGACAAGCACGCCGAGATCGCGGTCGGCGACGACGGTTGGACGATGCCGATTCCCATCGTGAAGTCGGCCAAGGGATGGCAGTTCGACACGCGCGCCGGGGTCGAGGCGATGCGTACGCGCCGGGTCGGCCGCAACGAACTCGCCGTGATGCAGACCATGCTGGCAATCTACGACGCGCAGCGCGAGTACGCGCAAAAGGACCACGATGGCAGCGGCGTGCTCGCGTATGCCGGGAAGCTGGCGAGTTCACCGGGCAAGCGCGACGGCTTGTACTGGCCGACCAAGGCCGGCGAAGAGCCCAGTCCGCTCGGTCCGGCTTTCCTCAACGTCGGCGCGCGCGCGGCCGCGCCGGATGGCTATTTCGGCTATCGCTACAAGCTCCTGACCTCGCAGGGACCCAACGCGCCGGGCGGCGCGTACAACTATCTCGTGCGCGGCAAGCTCTTCGGCGGCTTCGCGGTGATCGCTTGGCCCGCCCGTTACCGGGACACCGGCGTCAAGAGCTTCATGATCAGCCACGACGGCGAGATCTATGAGAGCGACCTCGGCCCCAACAGCGAGAAGACAGCCAACGCGATGAAGTCGTTCGACCCTGGGCCCGAGTGGACGAAGGTCTCACCATGATGACGCGCACCCTCCTTGCCGCCGCCAGCAGCGCGGTTCTCGCACTGTCGGCATGCGCCTACTACGCGGTGCCTGCCCCGGCGACCTACCCGGTCACGACGACGACCCCGGCGAGTTTCGACCGCTCGTTTTCCGCGGCCACCGAGGCGCTGCGCGACCAGGGCCTGACGATCAGCGCGCAGGACCGGGCCAACGGCGTCGTCGTCGGCTCGTCCGGCAACACCATGGTGACGGCGACGGTGCGCCAGCAGGCCGACGGAAGCGTCCGGGTGCAGTTCGATGCGAAGGGCGCGAGCGACCCGACGTTGATCGACCGCGTCTCGCGCAGCTACGACGCCCGCATGGGGCGCTGAGGCGCACCTCTAAGGCGAAGGAACGCCTGCCGAGCCGGTCCGGCTTTCCGAGGCCGCTATCGATCCGCAACCGACTGCGGCGGGTTGACGCTTGGGAGCTGCGGACGAAACGGATGCACCAGCTGAGCTAGCACCGAGCCCGGCAGCGGCGTCTCGGTTCCGTATGCCGCCGGCCATGCATTCCCGGGCGGGAGGTAGTGCGTTCCGAAAATCCGGTCGATCCATGGCAGCATCGACGCGTAGTTATGGTCCTTGTGGTCGCTGCGCGTGTGGTGCCAGTGATGGAAGGCGGGGGTCGAGATCAACCATTCCAGCGGCCCAAGCCGCCAGTGGACGTTGGCGTGGATCAGGAAGCCCCAAAGGGTGAGGACCAGGACGAGCAACGCCGATACGGCGCCGCCGGCCGGGGTGAGCGGCGTGGCGAATCCCAGGACGTAAACCGGGATCAGGCCGCAAAGGCGCGTGAACACATTGTCGACCGGGTGGGCGCGCGCGCTGATCAGAAAATAGACTTCGGTCGGGTTGTGGTGCACCGAATGGAAGCGCCACAGCAATGGAATTTCGTGCGTCCACCGATGACCCCAGTAGAAACCGATCTCGCTCACGACGAGCGCAGCCAGGGCTCGCGCCCAGATCGGCAGGGCCCCGATCGTCGCCTGCACGCCGGTCGGAACTAGGGCGTGTGCACCCATGGCGACGAGGGCGAGCGGCGGTGTGAGCAGCAGGGCGGGCACCATGCCGCTGATGAAGTAGAAGCCGACGTCGCCGGCCAGGCGCTTGCTGAAGAACTTCCGGGGACGCACCGCGAAGAGATGCTCGAGGGGCATGAAGATCACCGCGAGCAACGCGAGCCAGACGAAAAGCCTCCACGCGCTCATCAGGAGCGCGTTCAAGTGCTGCAGGTCCAAGGCGGAAAGCACGGAGCCGAGGCTGATGATCCGGTGTCGAGCTCTAGAGTCGCTGGTCGCCGCCGCCGGGCGGGATCGACCCGCCCAGCGGCAACCACCTTCGTCGGATCAGCTGGCGCTGGGCTGCTTGCTGCGCCGACGCAACCGGATCGCCGTGACGCTGATGAAGCCGGCGCCAAGCAGGGCCAAGGTCGCCGGCTCGGGAACGTTGTTCAACCCCGCCGGCGAATTGACGCCGGCCAGGAACACGATCGGCGGGAGATTGACCGTGTTGCCGTTGTCGCCCCAGGCGAGAAAGCTCAGCAGGTCGGTCGTCGCGTCGGCGGTCAGCGTGATCGAGACATATTGCCAATCCGTCATGCCACCGGAGGGCGTCGTCATGATCGGCGTGGCGACCACCGATGCGGTCGGATCCGCGTTCGAGTACGTGCTGTCGTTGCCGCCGTAGTAGGCGTCAGGCGCGCCGCAACCGTTGCAGAACGTCATCCCGGCGGTGCCCAACGAAACGATCCACTGCTCGGTCGTGTTCAGGCCATTGCCGAATCCGGTCTGCTGACTGCCGGCCTCGTAGAAGCTCAGCGTGTAGCTCTGCCCCGGCGTCAGGCCAGTGACCAGGTAGTTGAATCCGCTCTCGAAGCTCGGGTTGCCATCGGCCTCGACGAAGTTGTAGCCGCCGGGGATCGCGAGGGTGCTCGGGCATCCATAGGTCGTCAGGTAGGTCGGCCCGCAGGCGGTCGTCGGATCGGTATTCGAGGTGCCGGGCGCATCGATGAAGATCAGCCCGGTTCCGCCGGTCCACCCGGTCGGATCGACGGTATTAAAGTAATTTTTGGGTGCGGCCCCTGTGTAAGTGAGAAAGTTGAGATTCGTCAGGTTCGGAAGCGGATCCGCCTGAACCGAGCCGGCCAACAACGAAAGGCCGGCCACGACAGCGAGTCTTGCCAGAACTCTTGCCATAACTTTTGTTCCTTCCTCCATTTGATTCCTGCCTCCCCAACGCGCGAAGGTCGTGATGCACGAGGCGTGCCATCTTGCTGCCCCCTGCAATATCAATGGCCTAGGAACGGGACCGAAATCGCCTGTAAATTCTTTCGTCGTTTTCCCTGAGATCGTTTTCCCCAATTCTCTGGAGACGATCACTAAGCAACGAGCGGCCGTTACTTTGCGACCCGCTGCTGACGAGGTCTCCGCGCGGTCGTTGAACGGCTCTCAAGCATCCGCGCGACGTACCGCGCGATCAGGTCGACCTCGAGGTTGACCGGATCGCCCGGGCGCAGCGCCTTCAAGGTCGTCACCGCGAGCGTGTGCGGGATCAGGTTGACCCAGAAGCGGCACCCGGTGCGGACGCCATCGACATCGACATCTTCGACGTGGTTGATGGTCAGGCTCACGCCGTCGACGCTTATCGAACCTTTGTAGGCGAGATAACGCGCGAGAGCGGGCGGCGACTCGACGACCAGCGTCCAACTCTCGGCGCGCTGCTCGAACCTCACAACGGTGCCCGTCGCGTCGACGTGGCCGCTCGCCAGGTGGCCGTCGATGCGGTCGCCGAAACGCATCGCACGTTCGAGGTTCACTTCGCCCGGCCGGTCGAGTCCGGCGGTCTTGCTGAGGGATTCGGCCGAGATATCGAACGAAAACGTACCGGTGTCGACTTCGGTCACGGTCATGCAGGCACCGTTGACCGCGATCGAATCGCCGATCCTCACGTCGTGCAACCCGAGCGACGAGGCCTCGACCCGGACCCGCCTGCCCGCGCCATGGTCGTCGACGGCGACGATGCGACCGGTCGCCTGAACGATGCCGGTGAACATGCCAGGTTTTTCACGCCCAGCGGGCGAGGATCCGCACGTCCGTGCCGACCGGAGTGACCTCGCGGAACACGAGGCGGCGCGCCTGCGCGAGGTCGGAAAGGGCGGGCAGGTGAATCATCCCCTGCGCTTCCCCGACCAGTATCGGGGCGATGTAGACCAGCAGTTCGTCGATGCAGCCCTCGCGCACCAGCGAGCCGTTGAGCTTGAAGCCGGCTTCGACATGCAGTTCGTTCACGCCTCGGCGGGCAAGCTCGCGCAGGAGCTGCGGCAGGTCGACCTTGCCCTCGTCATTAGGCAGCTCGACCACCTCCGCATTCTTGTCGCGCAAAGCGGCCACCTTGGCAGGATCGGCAAATGCGCACGCCACGAGGGCCTGGTTGCCATCGAAGAAACGCGCCTCGGGATCGACTTCGAGCCGCGAATCGACCAGGACCTTCAGCGGTTGGCGCGGTGTCGTGACCAGCCGGACGGCAAGTAGCGGGTTGTCGGCAAGCACCGTCCCGATGCCAGTCGCGACAGCGCACGCGCGCGCCCGCCATGCATGGCCGTCCTTGCGCGCAGCCTCCGAGGTGATCCACTGCGAAACGCCATTGGAAAGCGCAGTCTTTCCGTCGAGGCTGGCGGCGATCTTCATGCGCACCCAAGGCCGGCCGCGATTCATGCGCGAAAAGAAGCCGATGTTGAGTTCACTCGCCTCGCTCGCGAGAAGTCCGCAGCGCACATCGATGCCGTTCGAGCGCAGCATCTCCAGTCCACGCCCTGCCACCTGCGGATTCGGATCCTCGACCGCGGCGATGACGCGCGCCAGGCGTGCCTCGATCAGCGCTGTCGCGCAGGGCGGCGTGCGGCCGAAGTGCGAGCAGGGCTCGAGCGTGACGTAAGCGGTGGCGCCGTGCAGGTCGTGTCCATTGCGGCGCCCGTCGAGCAAAGCTTCGATTTCCGCATGGTTCGAGCCAGGCGGCTGGGTCCAGCCTTCGCCAAGGATGTGGCCGTCGCGCACCACCACACAGCCGACGCGCGGATTGGGCGACGCCTGGAACATGGCGTTGCGCGCCAAGTCCAGCGCGCGACTCATGAACCGATGATCGAGCTCCGAATACATTGCGCGCGGATTGTACGGGCGGCGCCGATCACGGATTCCCTATGCGATATCGACGCCGCGACGAACGTCGGAGCCCGTCGTGTCGCTCGGCATGACAAGACGGCCCTTGCGGGCCGTCTTGTCACTTGATTGCGAGGCGCTTGCTGGTCACGGTGGCACGCTTCGGCAGCGAGAGCTTCAATACTCCGTTGTCGAACGCCGCCTCGGCGCCCTCCTCGGTCACTTCGGCGGGCAGCTCGAACGTGCGGGCATAACTCGCCGCGAACCGCTCGGAATGCAGGACGCGGTCGCCTTCCTTCTCTTCCTTTTCGCTCTTGGACTCGGCGGTGATCGCGACCCGCGAACCCTCGATCGTCACCTGGATGTCCTCCTTCTTTACGCCGGGCAGATCGACCAGCACCTCAAAGCGGTCGTTCTTGTCGATCACGTCCATGCGCGCGCGCACCGCTGCGGGCAACTCCGTGCCGCGTGCAACCGGGAAACCACGCGACAACACATCGCTGAAAAACTCGTCAAACAGCGACCCCCAGGGGTCGCGTCGGGTCAATACGTTTGCCATTTTCTATGCCTCCTGGAATGACCAACCATCAAAAGCAACTTTGGGCCGCGCGAACTCGAATCAAGGCCGGTTCGATGCGGCGGCCGGGTCACCGCACGACAATCTGCGCAACCCGGACGCGCTTCGGCAAGTTCAACGTCAACACGCCGTTTTCGAAGGTGGCTTCCGCGGCACCACCGTCGATCTCCGCCGGCAAGTGCAGCGTGCGTGCGTACTTGGCCGCGGGCCGCTCGGCGCGCAGGACCGTGGTTTGCTGGGGCTCGGTTGCCGCATCGCCGGCTGCCTTCGCCGCCGTGACCGATACGTTGGCGCCCTCGACGGCGACCTTGATGTCGTCGCGGCTCACGCCGGGAAGATCAACTTTGACCCCGAACCGGTCGCCCTGGTCGACCACGTCGACGCGCGCTGGAATCGCGCTGGCCTCGTCGGCCGGACGGCGCATGGGGCGAACCGGCAGGACGGCGCCGGAACGCAGGACACTTGCGAGCACCGACCTGACGGGGTCGTGCCGGACGAAAGCCACTCTCATCTCGCACTCCTTGGCGCGGAAACCAATACGGCAGGGTATTTGGGCCGGCCCCCGCGCCGTTTCAAGAGGCACGTAGCCGCGAACTGACCAGGCTCAACCCCGGTCGAATCTTCCGATGGGCGGGTCGGAGTCAGGACCGCCGCCGGCGCGCCGGCCGCACTTCCTTGACCATCTCGGAGAAGTCGTCGACGTCCTCGAAGCTGCGGTAGACGGAGGCGAAGCGGATATAGGCGACCTTGTCGATGCGCTTGAGCTCACGCATGACGAGTTCGCCCAGCTTCTCGCTCTTGATCTCGCGCTGGGCCGACGACCTCAGCTTCTCCTCGATGCGGGCCACGGCATCGTCGACGACGTTGCTCGGCACCGGGCGCTTGCGCAAGGCCAGCTGCATCGACGTCAGGAGCTTCGCCCGGTCGTATTCGGCCCGCCCTCCGCCCCGCTTGATGATGCTGGGCATCGCGAGTTCGACCTTCTCGTAGGTCGTGAAGCGCTTCTCGCAGCTGAGGCACTTGCGCCGGCGCCGGATCGACGCCCCCTCATCGGAGGCGCGCGAATCGATGACCTGGGTGTCCGGGTGCTGGCAGAACGGGCACTTCATCGCGAACGCGGCCGGCTGTCGATAGCCCCGCGCCTCACGCGCCGTAAACCGGGAAGCGTCGCGTCAGCTCCGCCACGGAGCGCTGCACGCGATCGATCGTGTTCGTGTCGTGTGGATTGTCCAGCACGTCGGCGATCAGGTTGGCGGTCCTCTCCGCCTCGGGCTCGGCGAAACCGCGGGTGGTCATCGCTGGCGAGCCGATACGGATGCCGCTCGTCACCATCGGCTTTTCCGGATCCTTCGGAATCGCATTCTTGTTCACCGTGATGTGCGCTTTGCCGAGCAGGTCCTCGGCCTGCTTGCCGGTGATTTTCTTGGCGCGCAGGTCGACGAGGAACATGTGGCTCTGCGTGCCGCCGGAGACGATCCGCAGGCCGCGCTTCGTGAGCGTGGCGGCGAGCGCCTGTGCGTTCTTCAGGACCTGCTGCTGATAGGCCTTGAACCCGGGTTGCAGCGCTTCTCCGAAGGCGACCGCCTTGGCGGCGACCACATGCATGAGCGGGCCGCCCTGCAGGCCGGGGAACACCGCCGAGTTGATCTGCTTTTCGAGCTCCGGCTGCATCAGGATCAGGCCGCCGCGCGGGCCGCGCAGCGTCTTGTGCGTAGTCGAGGTGATGACGTGGGCGTGCGGAATCGGGCTCGGGTACAAGCCCGCCGCGATCAGACCCGCGTAGTGCGCCATGTCGACCATCAGGTAGGCGCCGATGTCGCGCGCGATCTGCCCGCAGCGCTCGAAGTCGATGTGAAGCGAATAGGCCGAGGCGCCCGCGATGATCAAGCGGGGGCGATGCTGGCGCGCGACCGCTTCCATTTCCCCGTAGTCGATGGCCTCCTGCGCGTTCAGGCCGTAGCTCACGACCTTGAACCACTTGCCCGACATGTTGAGCGGCATGCCGTGGGTCAGGTGCCCGCCCTCGGCGAGGCTCATGCCCATGATCGTGTCGCCGGGATTGAGCAGCGCGAGGAATACGGACTCGTTCGCTTGTGCGCCCGAGTGCGGCTGCACGTTGGCGGCGATCGTGGTGTTCGGCGTCGCGAACAGGCGCTTGAGACGCTCGACCGCGAGCGTCTCGACCACGTCGACATGCTCGCAGCCGCCGTAGTAGCGCCTGCCTGGATAGCCCTCGGCGTACTTGTTGGTCATCTGCCCGCCCTGCGCGGCCATCACGGCGGGGCTGGCGTAGTTCTCCGAAGCGATGAGTTCGATGTGCGCTTCCTGGCGCTCGTTTTCGGCCTGCACAGCGGCCCAGACTTCGGGATCGGCTTGTGGCAAGGCGTACGCGGTACGACTGAACATGGTTGACCTCGGCGCTGACAAGTGGGTGAGGATCACTTGCCATCATGCCCAGGCGATCGGCGCGTGCAGCGATGCATCGCACGCTGTCGTTCCGCGCTCCCCGGGTGTTATCACCCCATTCGCCAGTCACGCGGAACCGGATGGCGTGGAAATTATGCCAGCGCGCAGGCGGCGCTGACGTGTGGAACACGGGTTCCGGTCAGGCGCGCCGCAGGGCGGTGACGGCAATCGTCGCGACGGCACCGGCGACGATCAGCGGCAGGGCAGCATCCACGACGGCGAACTGCAGCAGGCGCATGCCGTCGCCGTGCACGAGGCGTAACTTCAGGTCGAGCCCTTGGACCAGCCCGGAGTAGGCGTAGGCGTCGAGTTCGATCCAGCCCACCAGGAAGACGAGGCCGGAAGCCGCCGCCGCGGAGCAGCGCGAGCACGGGGACAACGCCGCGACCAGGCACAAGCCCAGCCCGAGGCCGATCCAGACGAACCGGCGCGACGCGTGACGGTGCACCTCCGCCGCAATCGATTCGATCGTCGGCGGCAGGGTGACCGGGGCCGCACGTTGTTGCTGCTCGAGTTCCGCGAGATAGAGCGCCTCCGCCGCATGGTTGCCGACACCGGAGAGCGCCGGCGCCGCAACCCAGGCGAGGCGCACCGCCCAGCTCGCTGCGATGAGCACGAGCGCAATCCAGGTCGCGGCGCCCGCCGATCTCACCGCGGATCCCGACGGTCTGTATGTGCTGCCCGCTCGAGCCGGTCGAGTTGATCGCGCAGACGCTCGATCGATCCGCCACAGTAGCCAAGGAAGACGCCGAGGAATGCGCCGAGCGTGTAGTAGGCGAACCCACCGAGATCGGAGTCGGCGAGCGCATACAGGGTGGCGATGGCCAGTACGACCGAAGCGATCCCGAGCAGACGCATGCCTGGAATTTGAGTCTTCGCGCATCTGCAGGAACAGCCGCGAATTCGGGGGTTGCCGCCTCCGATTTCGTGGGCGTTCGAACCCCTCGCGCGCAATAATCCTCGCCCGCGCGCCAATGCGATCGAAGAGGATGTCATGAACGCTCAATGGATTCCGGTCAAGGCCGACGACGGCCGCGAATACGAGGCATACCTGTCTGTACCGCCTGCGGGCAAGGGACCGGGACTGGTTCTCTTCCAGGAGATCTTCGGCGTCAACCGGCACATCCGCGCCGTCGCCGATCAATACGCGCTCGATGGCTTCGTTGTCCTGACACCCGACGTGTTCTGGCGTCAGGCGCCGCGCGTAGAGCTCGGCTATGCCCCCGCCGACATCGAGCGCGGACGGGCCATGGCAGGCGGCGTGAAGCCGGAGCAGTTGCTGGCCGATATCGGATCCAGCGTCAGGGCGCTGCGTGCGCGTCCCGAGGTGACCGGCAAGGTCGGAGCATTCGGGTACTGCATGGGCGGGCGGCTCGCTTATTTCGCGGCCGCCATTGCGGGTGTCGACGCGGCCGCGTGCTTCTATGGCGGGGCGATCCAGGACAACCTCGAACGGGCGCCCTCGATCACCTGCCCGATCCAGTTCCACTACGGCGAGCGCGACGCCGTGATTCCCCCGGCCGCGGTGGAGAAGATCAAGGTCGCGCTGGCCGGCAAACGCGCCGAGTTCTTCATCTATCCGGCCGATCACGGATTCAACTGCTGGGAGCGAGGCTCCTACGAGCCACGCTCGGCGGCGCAAGCCCACGCGCGCACGCTCGCACACTTCGCAACGCACCTCTACTGATCTGCCGGGTCAGGCGCCCGCCAGCTCGTCGCGCGCCGCGGCGAGGTGCGCGACGTCACCCCATTCGAGCACCTCGATCCGCAGCGGCCGCGCTTGCGCGGCGACGCGGTTGAGCGCGGCATTGACCATCAGGTGCTGGCGCGGCGCATTCCACGCGAGGGCGTGCGCGTGCCGGTAGGCGACGTCGAGCACGCCGCCGTGCGCGACCACGGCCACTGTCCCCCCGGCGTGGCGATGGGAGATTTCGTCGAGCGCCTCCAGCACCCGCGTGATGAACTGCGTGCCGGATTCGCCGCCGGGAATGGCCCAGGCGGGATCGCGGCGGCGCCACTCGGCGAACTCGGCCGGCCAGCGGAGAGCGATGTCTTCCAGCGTGTGGCCCTCGAAGATCCCGAAATGACGCTCCCGCAGTCGGGTGTCGGGCAACGGATCGACCTGGCGCGACTGGCCAATGGGTTGCGCCGTCAGCCAGGCACGCGCGAGGTCGCTCGCGAAGATGGCGTCGATGCGCTGGTCGGACAGGCGCTGCGCCAGCCGCCCCGCCTGCCAGATGCCGGCATTCGACAGCGGGACGTCGAGCTGCCCCTGGATCCGGCGTTCGGCGTTCCAGGCGGTTTCTCCATGGCGGATCAAGAGCAGCGTTGCTGCAGGCATGCGCGGCGACGTCATCCGGCCAGGCGCGGATTGAGCGTATAAGTGCCCATGACGTGGGCCTGTGCAAGCACGTGTGCTTCCATCGCTCGCCGTGCATCGGCGCCGCCGAACTTGCCCTCGAGCGGCGTGCGCGCGAGGTCCAGCGCGTACAACGTGAACACGTAGTGGTGCAGGATCGAATCGTTCCATGGCGGGCATGGCCCGTCGTACCCGAAGTAGTCGCCCCCCATGTCGTGATCGGAGGCGAACCAGCCGGTGTAGTCGTTGATGCCCTGGCGCGTCCCGTGCGCGGCCGCCGGTCCGCTCTTGCCGCGCGGCGTGACGGCGTGCGAGAACGTGCCCGCGTCGATGGCGCTCATCGACGCCGGGATGTCCACCAGAACCCAATGGAAGAAGTCGACGCGCGGCAGGCTGGCCGGGATTTCACGCCCCTCCTGGTTGACGTCGTCGCCGCGGCTGGGCACGTCGTAGTCGTGGCAGATCAGGGCGTACGAACGCGTTCCGGCCGGCGCACCGCTCCAGGCCAGGTGCGGGTTGCGATTGGATGAAAGCTTCACGTGGTGGGCGGGCTCGATCACGGCGAATGCAAATTCGCCCGGGATCCTGCCGCCGTCCGTGAACGAGTTGCTCCACAGCTTCATCGTCATTGCTCCTCGGCGCGACTGCCTTGCTCGAGTCCCGGGTCGGCGCGCAGCCAGAATGTGACCGGCCCATCGTTGACCAGTTCCACCTGCATCATCGCACCGAACTCTCCCGTTGCCACCCTTGGATAGGATTGCCGCGCCAGCTCGATGAAATGGCGGAACAGCCTCTCGCCTTCCTCGGGCGGCGCTGCGGGTGTGAAGCTTGGGCGTGTCCCCGAGCGCGTGTCGGCGGCAAGCGTGAATTGCGGGACGAGCAGCAACGCGCCGCCCGCGTCACGGACACTGAGATTCATCCTGCCCGTGGCGTCGGGAAACACCCGCAGGGAGATCACCCTGTCCACGAGCCCTTCGACCTGACGCTCCCGATCGCCGCGCTCGGCGCACACGAAGACGAGCAGGCCGCTTCCGATCTCGCCCACCGTTTGATCTCCGACCCGGACCGATGCGCGCGTGACACGCTGGATGAGCCCGATCATGGCGCGATGTTAGTGGCGCCTACCGGTCGTCGCCGAATCGGGCTAATCCGCGCCCGACGCCGAAGCAGGCCGCGCATACTGTGTCTTGGAGGATCCGAACAAAATGGAACGCGGACGCGGCGAGGACTTTTGCGACGACATGCGCGGCGTCGATCCCGACCGCGCGATCACCGAACTGCGCCGGCTGCTGCCGGCGAACGTCCTCGCCGGGCTGACATGCCTCGATCCCTGGCGTGCCTCGCTCGCGATCCTGCAGACCTCGAGCATCGCGGCCGCGGCGTTTGCGATTGCCTGGACGCATTTCGAACCGTGGATCGTGATTGCGGCCGTCGCGTTGATCGGCACGCAGCAGCACGCGTTGTTCGTCCTGGCACACGACGCCGCCCACTACCGGTTGTTCGAGACGCGGTCCATCAACGAGTTCTTCGGACGCCTATTCGGCACGCTCGGCGCCATCCCCGTCGGCAGCTACCGCGTCATCCATCGTCTGCACCACAACAACCTGTACGGCGAGGCCGATCCGGACATTGCGCTGCACGCCGGATATCCGCGCGGGAGCGGTTATCTCGTGCGCAAGCTCGCGCAGGATCTCGTCGGGCTCAATGCGTGGAAGAACTTCGCCTACTTTTTCGGCCATCCCGCGATCAATGACGCCACCCGCCAACCCCGGCGACCTCTGGACGACACCTCCGCCGTGCTACGCGCGGCGGCGCGACGCGATCGATCGGCAGTGATCGCCGCTCACCTCGCGGTGCCGGCGCTGCTGCTCCTGGCCGGCGGACCGGTGACGCTCGGCAAGTATCTGGTGCTGTGGATCGTCCCGCTGGTCACCGTCGTACAGCCGATCCTGCGCCTGCGCGCCATCTGCGAACACGGCGCGGTCGTGGACAAGTCGAGCCCGCTGACCGCCGCCCGAACCAACGTCGTCGGACCGCTCGCGCGCCTGGTGCTTTTCCCGCATCACGTCAACTATCACGTCGAGCATCACCTTTTCCCCGCGGTGCCGCACTATCGGCTGCCGCAGCTGCATCACGAACTCGCGCGGCGCGGCATCACGGCCGGCGCGGAGATGCGGCCCCTTGCCGATACGCTGCGGCGCGTGTTCGCCCCGCGCGGATCGCTGACTGCACCGGACTAGCGGATCGTCACGCGGGCCCACTTGCGCTTGCCAACCTGGATCACGCACGTGCCCGGACCCAGGCGCAGCGTGCGATCCACCACCTTGCCGCCATCGATGCGCACACCGCCCTGCTCGATGTTGCGGATCGCCTCGCTGGTCGACGGCGCGAGTCCGGCCTGCTTGAGGACAGCGGCGATCGGAAGGCCTCCGGTCGCGTCCCCGGCGAGGGTCACCTGCGGCATGTCGTCGGGCGCGACATGGTCCTTGAAGCGTGCCATGAAGTCGCGTTCCGCTTCATCGGCGGCGCGCGCGGAGTGAAACCGGGTCACGATTTCCCTGCCCAGTTCGACCTTGATGTCGCGCGGGTTGCGGCCCTCGCGCGCCTCGCGCTTGAGCCGTGCGATCTCCTCGTTCGAACGCAGGGAAACGAGGTCGAACCAGCGCCACATCAGCTGGTCCGAGATCGACATCACCTTGCCGAACATCTCAAGCGGCGCTTCGGTGATGCCGATGTAGTTGTTCTTGCTCTTCGACATCTTCTCGGCGCCGTCGAGGCCCTCGAGCAGCGGCATGGTCAGGATGCACTGCGGCTCCTGCCCATAATGGCGCTGCAACTCGCGCCCGACCAGCAGGTTGAACTTCTGGTCGGTGCCGCCGAGCTCGATGTCTGCCTGCAGCGCGACCGAGTCGTACCCCTGCATCAGCGGATAAAGCAGCTCGTGCATCGCGATCGGCGCGTTATCGCGCATGCGCCTGGCGAAGTCGTCGCGCTCGAGCAGGCGCGCCAGCGTGTAGCGGGCCGCCAGTTTGATCATGCCGGCCGCGCCGAGCGGCTCCGACCATTCCGAGTTGTAGCGGATCTCGGTCCGTTGACGGTCGAGGACCAGCGCCGCCTGATCGAAGTAGGTTCTTGCGTTCGCCTCGATCTGCTCGCGCGTCAGCGGCGGGCGCGTCGTGTTGCGGCCGGACGGGTCGCCGATCATCGATGTGAAGTCACCGATCAGGAAGATCACGTTGTGGCCGAGATCCTGCAACTGGCGCAGCTTGTTGAGCACCACGGTGTGGCCCAGGTGGATGTCGGGCGCCGTGGGATCGAGACCCAGCTTGCACCGCAGCGGCTTGCCCGAGGCGGCGCTGCGCGCGAGCTTGTGCGCGAACTCGCTTTCGATCAGCAGTTCGTCGCAGCCGCGCTTCACCAGCGCCAGCGCGCGCTCGATTGTCGGGCTGATCGGGAGCTCGTTCCCGGTTTGATTCGACATGGACGCCGTGCGCGGCTGCGTCGCACGCAAGGAGGTGGTTTCGGCAATCGCGCTGGAGTCTAATTGAAGCTCCAACAACGACGTTCCCGTGACCCGTGGCGCAATCGCAGCTGTTTGTCGGCCTGATGTCGGGCACCAGCATGGACGGCGTCGACGCGGTCCTGGTCGACTTCGATGCGGCTCGGCCGCGCCTCCTGGCGCACCTGCATCACGAGTTTGCGCCCGAGCTCAGGCGTGAGCTGTTGCTGCTCAACGAATCGGGCGTGGACGAACTGCATCGCGCGGCGGTCGCCGCGCAGCACCTGGCGCGGGCGTACGCATGGGCGGTCGATGATCTGCTGCTGCACGCGGAGATCGACGCGGGACAGGTGCGTGCGCTCGGCGCACACGGGCAGACCGTGCGCCACCGCCCCGACGCGGGTTACACGATTCAACTCAACGCCCCGGCTGCGCTGGCGGAACTCGCCCGCATCGATGTGATCGCCGACTTCCGCAGCCGCGACATCGCTGCCGGCGGACAGGGCGCTCCGCTCGTCCCAGGTCTGCATGCCGCGGTGTTCACGTCCGATCGGCCGCGGGCCGTCGTCAATATCGGCGGCATCAGCAACCTCACCGGCCTGCCGGCCAATGGCGGCGCCGAGCCGGTGATCGGCTTCGACTGTGGCCCCGGCAACGTGCTGATCGATGCGTGGGCATTCGAACATCTGGGCGAGCCGATCGACCGGGACGGGCGCTGGGCCGCTGGCGGGAACGTCAATGCGGCGCTGCTCGACACGCTGCTCGCGGAGCCGTTCCTGGCCCTGGCGCCACCCAAGAGCACGGGGCGCGAACTCTTCAATGCGGGCTGGCTGCGCGGCCGCCTGGCGGCCGTGCACGAGCGCATCGAGCCGCACGACGTGATGACGACGCTCACCCGCTTTACGGCCGCCACGATCGGCAGCGCGGTCAAGGAGCACTTCGCGCAGGCGGAAGATCTCGTTGTCTGCGGTGGCGGCGTGCGCAACGCAACACTGATGAAGATGCTCGCGGAGCAGGTCGCGCCGCGGCCCGTGCGCACAAGCGATGAACTCGGCATCGCGGCCGAGCACGTGGAGGCGATCGCGTTCGCATGGCTCGCACGTGCGTTCTGCGAGCGCCGCAGCGGTAACCTGCCGTCGGTCACGGGCGCCGAAGGCGCGCGGATCCTCGGCGCGCTTTATCCGGCGCGGTAGCAGAGTCGGTCGTCTCCGACTCGCCGGCCGGCGCACCACGAAAAAGGGCGCCAGAGGCGCCCCTTTTCTTCTCACGCGCGTATCAGACCGAGAACGATGATCCGCAACCGCACGTGGTCGTTGCGTTGGGATTCTTGATCACGAACTGCGCTCCCTCGAGGTCTTCTTTGTAGTCGATCTCGGCGCCCACCAGGTACTGGTAGCTCATCGAGTCGATCAGCAGCGTGACGCCGTTCTTGATCATCGTCGTGTCGTCTTCATTGACGACCTCGTCGAACGTGAACCCGTACTGGAAGCCGGAACAGCCGCCGCCTTGCACGAAAACCCGCAACTTCAGCTCGGGGTTGCCTTCCTCGTCGATCAGCTGCTTGACCTTGGTCGCCGCCGAGTCGGAAAAGACGAGGGGGGCGGGCATTTCCACTGCTGCGTTCATCGAGCGCTCCCGAAGGAAATCTGCTGCGACCGATTATAGGCGCCGCGGGCGCTGCGATGCGCGCGTCAGCCTGCCTGCGCCTCGGTCTTGGCTACCTCCGGACGTGGGCCCGAAGGCGCCAGCTTCAAGCCCGCCTTGGCGGTGCTTTCGCCGGCCGCGTAGACCAGCGTCCCGTCGACGATGGCACCGTTATGCATTTCCAAGGCGCGATAGTGGACGTCGCCGGAGATGCGTGCCTTCGGCTGCAGCTCGACCAGCTCGCTCGCGCGAACCGGACCGTTAATCCGGCCAGCGACGACCAGATGGGCGGCGCGCACCTCGCCTTCGACGGCGCCGAGCTCGCTGATGACGAGCATGCCGGCCTTTTCCCCTTCGGCGCAGCGCACCGCGCCGCGCACGGTGCCGTCTATGCGCAAGCCGCCGGAGAACGTGACGTCGCCGACGATGGTGGTTCCCGTGCCGATCAGGCTCGCGATCTCTTTCTGGGACGTGGCTGGTTTGCTGAACATCGTGGACTCCCTGCTTGCTACGTCAGAGGAAACATCTGCTGGGTCTGCGCCTGGCCCCCGGCGACGATGCGCACCAGCACCGAGCGCGCGACCGCGCCCTCCGGCAACATGAACGTACCCTCGATCCGCTGGTAATGGCGGAACGAAAGTTCGATCGCGTCGCGCGGCGTCGCCGGATCCGGCACCTGCATGGTGAACGGCTGGCCGTTCTGGGTGAAGCTCACCTGCAACTCGACTTCGCCATTGAAATCGCGATCCGGCTTGCCGCTCTGCTGGACCAGCAGCCGATAACGCATCTGGTTCGGCTCGCCCTCCGGTTGCAGGCGGAAGCTGCGGATCAGGACACCCTTGGCGTCGGAGGGCGCCGGCAACAGGCTCTCGAAGAACGAGAGATCCTCGCGCAGCTTCGCCGTCTCGGCCTCCAGTGAGCTCACCTGCTCCGCGAGCTGCCGCTGCGCCGCGTGCTCGACCTTCATCTGGCTCTCGTAGGTGGTCGCGACCGCCTGGAACCGGTCGCGTTCCGCCTTGATGTCGCGCAGCTGATCCTGCAGCGTCTGGTTCTCGAGCGTCAGTTCACGCCGCCCGGGCCCGGCAAACATCTTGCCGTACTCGTAGATCGCGACGCCCGCCGCGGTCGCGATCCCTCCAGCAATCAGGAAAAACAGGGCTCTTATGTGCCAGGGAAGCCGGGTCCGCACGGTCACCCGCGAGGCGCTCACGCCCATCTTGCGCCGGAACAGCTTCCACTTCATGGGCGTTCAGGGCACCACGGGAACGTGCATCAGCCCTTCGGTCTCAGGCCGGCCGAACATGACGTTCATGCATTGCACCGCCTGCCCGGATGCTCCCTTGACGAGGTTGTCGAGCACCACGATCACGACCAGCTGGTCGCCGTCGCCCGGACGGTGCACGGCGATGCGCATGAGATTCGAAGCACGCACGGAGCGCGTGTCAGGTTCGGAACCGCGAGGCATGACGTCGACGAAGGGTTCACTGGCGAAGCGATCTTCGAACACGTTCTGGAAGTCAGTCGCACGAGCATCGGGCTGAATCCGAACGTGGAGCGTCGTCAGCATGCCGCGCACCATCGGCACGAGATGCGGGATGAACGTAAGGCCGATCTCGCGGTGCCCCGCCACGAGCTCGAGCTGCTCCTGCGTCTCGGGAAGGTGGCGGTGGCCCCGGACGCCGTAGGCCTTGAAGTTGTCGGAGGCCTCGGCAAAAAGGTAGGGAAGCTCTTCCTTGCGCCCGGCGCCCGAGACCCCCGACTTGGCGTCGGCGATCAGCGCGCGGGTGTCGACCAGCCGCCGGCCGCTCTCGATGAGCGGAAGCAGGCCGAGCAGGATCGTGGTTGGATAGCAGCCCGGATTGCCAACGATGCGGGCGCGCTTCAGTGCCGAACGGTAGATCTCGGGGACCCCGTAGACCGCCTCGCGCAGCAGTTCCGGACAGGCATGCGGTTGCTTGTACCAGCGCTCGTACATGGACGCGTCCTGCAGGCGGAAATCGGCCGCAAGATCGATGATCCGCACGCCGGCAGCGGTCAGCGCGCGTGCCTGGTTCATGGCAACGCCGTGCGGGGTTGCAAAGAAGACCAGATCGCAGGAGGTCAGCGGAGCACGATCCGGTTCGACGAACGAGAGGTCGACGGGGCCGCGCAACGACGGAAACATCGCATCGACCCGCGTTCCGGCCTCGCGGCGCGACGTAATGGTCACGAGGTCGACCGCGGGATGCTGGGCGAGCAGGCGTAGCAACTCCACGCCGGTGTAGCCGGTCCCGCCGACGATGCCGACCTTGATCCGTCCGCTCATCGTCCTCCCTTCCTGGTCACCGCTTGCCGACCGATCCGCGCCGGCACTGCAGTGCCGGCGCCGGAAACAAAAGGCCGCCCCAAGGAGCGGCCCCTAACCAGGCGCAAGTATAGGCTGCGCCGGTTAGGGCCTGCTTACCCCGCGCCGCGCGAACAAAGTAATCCCGACGCAGGGAACGCCCGGCGGCCCTGCGGCCCGCCTAGCGCTTCGAGAATTGCTTGCGGCGTCGCGCCTTGCGCAGACCGACCTTCTTGCGCTCGACCTCGCGCGCGTCTCGCGTGACGAGACCGGCGCGCGAAAGCGACTGCTTGAGCGTCGTGTCGTAGTCGATCAGCGCACGCGCGATGCCGTGCCGGACGGCCCCCGCCTGGCCGGACTCGCCGCCTCCATTCACATTGACCTGGATGTCGAAGCTCGTAGCGCTGTTGGTGATCTCGAGCGGCTGGCGCGCGATCATGCGGCCGGTTTCGCGCTGGAAATATTCGTCGATCGGACGGCCGTTGACCGTAATCTTGCCGCTACCGCGCTTGATGAACACCCGCGCGACGGAACTCTTGCGCCGGCCGGTGCCGTAGTTGTACGTGCCGATCATGCGGCCCTCGTCCTAGTGTCGGGTTTGCAGTTGCAGCGCCTTGGGCTGCTGGGCCGAATGGGGATGCGTGCCCTGCGCATAGATCTTGAGCTTCTTGATCATCGCGTAGCCGAGCGGTCCCTTCGGCAGCATGCCCTTGACCGCCAACTGCAGCGCACGCCCGGGCGCGCGCTGCTGCATCTTGTCGAAGGTGGTCTCGTACACGCCGCCGGGGTACGACGAGTGGCGGTAGTAGACCTTGTCGGTGCCTTTGTTGCCGGTGACCCGGATCTTCGCCGCGTTGACGACGACGATGTAGTCGCCCGTGTCGACGTGCGGCGTGTACTCGGCCTTGTGTTTGCCGCGCAGGCGACGCGCGATCTCCGCCGCAAGGCGGCCCAGCGTCTGTTCGCTCGCGTCGACGACATACCAGTCGCGCTGGACCTCGTGCGGCTTGGCTGAAAAGGTCTTCATGAATGTCCAGATTCCGGATTGAGGCCAAACCCGATTCCGGGTTGCAGGCGCTCTTGGACGCAACCGGTGTCGAGGTTCGATGGCAGCTAGCTCGCGCCGCAATCCAATCCTGCCTGCGACGCGCGGAAAGCCTTGTATTGTATCTAGGGGCCCGGGCGCGGCGCAAGTTGAGCTCCGCCCCCGCAGGGGCGACCGATCGGTCCGGCGACGGAGGCACTGCCGATGGAATGCACGATCCGCTGGGGCGGCGCAGGCGGGATGAGCTTCGTCGCCGAGACCGGAAGCGGGCACCTGGTCGCGGTCGATGGCGCTCCCGAGGGTGGCGGGCACAACCTCGCGCCGCGGCCGATGGAACTCGTGCTCGCCGGAACCGGCGCGTGCACCGCTTACGACGTGGTCTTGATCCTCAGGCGCGGGCGGCACGAGGTGCGCGGATGCGAAGTGAAACTCGTTGCCGAACGGGCGCCAACCGACCCGAAAGTATTCACGCGCATCGAATTCCGCTTCGTGGTGCGCGGGCACAATCTGGCGCGCGAGGCCGTCGAACGCGCGGTGCGACTCTCGCACGAGAAGTACTGTTCTGCCTCGGTGATGCTGGCGAAGACCGCGCAGCTCGAGTACTCGGTCGAGGTGCTCGACGAAGGGGCCTGACGGAGGGACCCGAGGCGCGGCTCAGATGTAATGCGCGGTGCGCGTCATGACGCGAGCCGCCATTTTCATCGCAACGCGTGCGGGCCACGGCAGCTCGACGCCACCGAGCCGGCTCGCATTGTCGGCATGCCTGGCTTCGTCCTGGCGCATCGCTTCGACGACGCGCCGCGAAGCGAGGTCGCCAGCGGGCAGGCGCTCGAGATGGCCCTGCAGATGCGCTTCGACCTGGCGCTCGGTCTCCGCCATGAACCCGAGGCTCGCACGGTCACCGAAGCGTGCTGCGACCAGCCCGATCGCAAACGAGCCGGCATGCCAGAGCGGATTGAGCAGGCTCGTGCGCCCGCCCAGTTCGTGGATCCGACGTTGTGTCCACGCGAGATGATCGAGTTCCTCGTTCGCCGCGGCGTGAAACGCCGCACGCAACGGCTCATCGCGCGCGCCGATCGCCTGCGCCTCGTAGAGCGCCTGCGCGCACACTTCGCCGACGTGATTGACGCGCATCAAGGCAGCCGACTCGGCGCGTTCGGCGGTCGTCAGCGTGACGTCCGCCGCACGCGCCGCGGGGTCATCGGGGTACGCGCGCGCCGAGTCCGGCGTGCCATACACGACTGCAAGTGCGCGATTTGCAGTGCTCAGCAAAAGATCGATGATCGACAGCTCTCGCATCGAGAGATCCCACACCAATGGGATGTGCTCTTAGGCCTGTTGCGCCCAAGCGACAAGGATTGCTCCTCAGAGAGAGAAAAGCATGCCAGATCTTTGCTCCTGTCATGTGATTTTGTTCAAAATACCCTCGACTTCCTGAGGTTCGCTTTGGGGGTTCTGGCGGGACGCGCAGGTAGCGCCAGAAATGAACAACCTTTCGTGGAGATACGCAATGAAGAAATCGCTTCTCGCACTGGCGGTTGCGGGCGCGTTCTCGGGCGCGGCATTCGCGCAATCGAGTGTGACGCTGTTCGGCCTCGTGGACACCGGGATCAGCTATTACGCTGGCGACGGCAACGGCCACATCTGGGCCATGAGCAACAGCGGCCTGAACTCGTCACGGTTCGGCGTTCGCGGCACGGAGGATCTGGGCGGCGGTCTGAAGGCGAACTTCTGGCTCGAAGGCTCGGTCAATACCGACAACGGCACCGGCGCCGGTTCGAACACCAACAATCAGGCGAGCGGAGGGGGCGCATCATCGACGTGTACGGTCGCCGGCGCGACCCCGGCACCCCCCGCAACCGCCGTGACATGCACGTCTACGACGTCGCCTAACGGAACCCAGGGCTTCACGTTCAACCGCCGCATGTTCGTCGGTTTGTCGGGTGGTTTTGGCGAACTGCGTTTGGGACGCAACTACACGCCGCTGTTCTGGCAGATCACCAACAACGATCCGTTTGGTACCAACGGCGTGGGCGACACCAAGATCTATGCGTTGACCGGTCTGACCGGCGCATCGGTAGTTCAAACGACCGTGCGCGCATCCAACGCGATCGAGTACCTGACCCCGCCGGGAATCGGTGGCGTGTATTTCCACGGCATGTACGCGCTCGGCGAAAACCCGTCGGGCAGCGGGTCGGCCACCGGACTCACCTCCAACCCCAACTCCAAGGACGGGAATACGGTGGGCGCTCGTCTCGGCTACGCCGGTGGACCTGTGGATATTTCGATCGCCTACAACGACACCTCTTACTTCAAGACGCCAACCAATACGCAGGGCACCTTCACGGGCGTTGCGATCTCGACCACGCTGACTTTTGGCAACTTCAAGCCGATGGCGCAGTACGTCAGGAACAAGATCGACCTGGCGTCGGGAGCTGCGAATGAAAGCGACAACTGGATGCTCGGCATGGTGATGACGTTCGGCGCGACCGATCTCCGCGTCTCGTACAACAAGTACAACATCAAGAACAGCAGCAACGACGGCCAGCAGTTCGCGATCGGCCCGGTCTACAACATGTCGCGCCGGACCGCCCTCTATGCGACGTATGCGCTGATGGACAACCAGGGCACGAACACGAATTTCGTGACTGGTGGGCGCCCGGCCTTCACGGCCGGCGGCAAGACGACGGGCATCGACATGGGCATTCGCCACTCGTTCTGAACGGCCGCGCGGCTTGCCCGCACGCAAGCGAAAAGGGGCCGTCGGGCCCCTTTTTTTTTCCTGCACGCACCCGACGTCATTCGACCCAGGTCTTCGCGCGCTCGACAGCGCGCTTCCAGTGACCCATCAACACATCGCGTGTGGCCGGCGCAACGGCGGGCTCGAAACGCCGCTCGACCCGCCACAAGGAGGCGATCTCTTCGGTTCCGGACCAGAATCCGACCGCGAGTCCGGCGAGGTAGGCCGCACCCAGAGCGGTCGTCTCCGTCACGACCGGCCGAACCACGGGCACGCCGACCAGATCGGCCTGGAACTGCATCAACAGATCGTTGCGCGCCGCGCCGCCATCGACGCGTAGCTCCGTGAGCGGACTTGCCGCGTCGCCCTGCATGGCAACCAGCAGTTCCGCCGACTGGAAAGCGATCGATTCCAGCGCCGCGCGGGCGACATGCGCGCGCGTGGTTCCACGCGTCATGCCGATCATCAGGCCGCGCGCGTGCGGATCCCAGTGCGGACTGCCGAGTCCGGCAAACGCCGGCACCAGGTACACGCCGCCGTTGTCGGGCACCTGCGCGGCCAGCGTCTCGACGTCGGCGGAACTCTTGAAGAAGCCGAGCCCGTCGCGCAGCCATTGCACGACCGCGCCGCCCGCGAAGACGCTGCCCTCGAGGCAGAATGTCTCGGCGCCCTTGTTACCGAGGCGCCACCCCACCGTGCACAGCAGCCGGTTGCGCGAACGGCACGGTGCGTGTCCGCAGTTCATCAACATGAAGCAGCCGGTGCCGTAGGTGTTCTTCGCCATGCCGGGCGCGAAGCATGCCTGGCCGAAAGTCGCGGCCTGCTGGTCGCCCGCAACGCCGGCGATCTGCACCGCGGCGCCGAGAACCTCGGGTGCACTCGTCGCGATCACCTCGCTGGAAGGGACCAGACGCGGCAGGATCGCGCGCGGCACGTTCAGCAGGCGCAGCAGCTCATCGTCCCAGTCGAGCGTGTGCAGATTGAAGAGAAGCGTGCGCGATGCGTTGCTGACGTCGGTCGCATGGACGCGCCCTCCGGTGAGCTGCCAGACCAGCCACGTGTCGATGGTGCCGAATGCGAGCTCGCCGCGCTCCGCGCGCGCACGCGCGTCGCGGACGTGGTCGAGCACCCACGCGATCTTGGTGGCCGAGAAATAAGGGTCGAGAACCAGGCCGGTCCTCTCCGTGACCCGTTCCTCGACACCCGAGGCGCGCAACGCGGCGCAGGCATCGGCGGTACGCCGGTCCTGCCAGACGATGGCGTTCGCGATCGGGCGCCCGGTCGCACGCTCCCAGACCACGGTCGTTTCGCGCTGATTCGTGATGCCGAGCGCCACCAGGTCCGCCGCGGCGCATCCTGCATCGCGCAACACCCTCCACGCGCAGGCGAGTTGCGAGTCCCAGATCTCGCCGGCATCGTGTTCGACCCAGCCCGGCTGCGGAAAGATCTGGCGGAACTCCTGCTGCGCCGCCGCCACCGCCTTGCCGTCGTGGTCGAACAGAATCGCGCGCGAACTCGTCGTTCCCTGGTCCAACGCGAGCACGTAACGGCGCATGGCGTCTCCTGGAGCCCGTTGCCGGCCGACTATAGACGGCAGCCAACCGGCTGGGTCAGACTCGCCGCTCGATTCCATGCGCCGCCCGCAGCGCTGACGACCGGAGTCCCGATGCGTCGCACCCTCACCGCCGTCCTGTTCTCCACCCTGGCAGCGCTGGCCGCCACGGCGGCTGCGCAAGGGTATCCGTCGCATGCGGTTCGGATCATCGTGCCGTTTCCCCCCGGCGGCACGACGGACATCGTCGCGCGCTTGATCGGCGCGGAGCTGCAGCGCGCATGGGGACAGCCCGTGGTCATCGAGAACCGTGCGGGCGCGGGCGGCACGATCGGGACCGAGGTCGTGGCCAAGGCGGCGAACGACGGCTACACGCTGCTGATGGGCACCGTGGGCACGCAGGCGATCAACCTTCCGCTCTACGCGCAGAACAACAACCGGCTGCCTTATCACCCGCTCAACGATTTCACGCCCATCACCAACGTGGCGGCGGTCCCCAACGTGATGGTCGTTCCCGCCGCGCTGCCGGTGAACAACGTCAAGGAGTTCATCGCCTTCGCCCGCGCACGACCCGGCGGCCTGAACATGGCCTCCAGCGGCAACGGCACCTCGATTCATCTGACCGGCGAACTGTTCAAGAGCCTCACTCAGACGTACATGGTGCATCTGCCTTATCGCGGCTCGGCACCCGCGCTGCAGGACCTGATCGGCGGCAGCACGCAGGTGATGTTCGACAACCTTCCCTCGGCGTTGCCGCATATCCGCAGCGGCAAGCTCAAGGCGCTCGCGGTCACCTCGACCGTGCGCTCGCCGGCGCTGCCCGACGTGCCGACCATGGAGGAAGCCGCCGGACTGAAGGGCTTCGACGCCACCGCGTGGTTCGGTCTGCTGGCCCCGGCCGGCACTGCGCGCGAGATCGTCAACAAGATCCGCAATGATGTCGCGAAGGCACTCGAGAGCCCCGCAGTGCGCGAACGATTCGCCACCCAGGGCGCACTGCCGGTCGGTGACACCCCGGAGCAGTTCACCGCCTACATCCGCAGCGAAATCGAAAAGTGGACGCAGGTGGTGAAGTTCTCCGGCGCCAGGATCGACTGAGCACGCGCCGCGCCGCCGCTGTCAAAGACGGACGATGAGCACCACCGACAGGCGCCGGCGGCCTGCGACCCGACGCCCGGACCGGCGCCAGGCGCCGCGGCCGCCCGACCTGCGCCCGCTGTTCGCCGCGCTCAAGGGCCTGCTGGCCAGGCACGCGCGCCATCTGCTGGTCGTGCACGACGCGCCCGACGAGTACTTCCTGAACACACGCAAGCGCACTGCGGACGGCAAGCCGATGTTCTTCGGTGCCGTCGAGCTGACGCGCAGCCACGTCGTATACCGCCTGATGCCGCTCCAGCTCGATCCTGCGCTGGCCGCCGCGTTATCGCCGGCGCTGCGCAAGCAGATGCGGGGCAACAGCGCCTTCAACTTGACCGAGGTCGATCCGCCGGCGCTCGAGGAGCTCGATCGGCTCACGCGCGCCGCAATGGCGAGTTTCGAGCGCAAAGGACTTGCGTGACTGCACTGCGCTCTTCGCCGAATTGGCCGCGAGGGATTGACAAGCTCCGCGCGTGAGCGTTTCCCATCCAACCGGGCAACCTGTCGGAGCGGCCGGACAATGTTTCGATTCTCCGGGCCGCAGTGCTGCACTGCTCACTCGCTCCCGCACGCGCGCGCGCCTTACCCCTGACGTGGCCACCGAATAGCCGATGGCCGGCGGAGGTTTTCGCCGGATGGCGGACTGCCGTCATCGGCTTAACTTCCTTCGGGTTTGGCCGAAAGACAGATCAGGACAAGCGGCTGGAGCCAACCATGCAGATGCGCGTGCGGGAACAGGGCGACGAAGTCCACATCGAACTGACCGGTATCGGCGGCCGGCAGCAGCGTGTCCTCCAGGCCCTGAACGAGTGCCAGCGCAGCGCCTGCGGCTGCACCGAAGAGCAGGCTGCCATCCGGCGCGCCGAAATCAACGTCCGCGCCGGCGCCAACGACATGCGGATCCGCCTCAGGGGGACCAATGGCCTGCGCTTCGAGGCGGAAGCGATCTACCGTTGCCTGCGTCACGCCCTCATCGAGCAGCCACAGACTCCCGGCGCCGCGGTAGTACCGGCCTGACGGATCAAAAGGCGATCGTCGTGCCCACCGGCGCGCGTCTCGCGCGGGACGAGTTCATGCGTACCGCGTAGGACATATGCTCGAACTCTGTCGCTCAGGCCGGCACCGGTCGGATCAGTTCCACGGTCGCGCATACCGCGCCGTGGTCGGATCGGGTGCGTGCCACGTCGGGGCCTGCGGCGAGACCCTGCGCATCCGCCCGCCTTTCGACCAGATGATCGTTGTAGATCTCGACCGCCACGACGCGCGCGACCGGCGGACGGTGCCGCGCGACCAATGCCTCCGAGACGAACATGTGATCGATGCGCTCCGGTTCGCCGCCGGTGCGGACGGTGAAGGCGAGCTCGCGCGCCCCGCCCGGGATGACATGCTGTGCCACGGTGAGGGCGTCGAACAGCACGTGCTCCCGCGGGGGTCGATCCTCGTCCTTCCATGACGTGTCGGCCACAAGTTGCGTCGTCACGGCGTTCGGCCCGTCGTTGAAGTCACCCGCGAGCACCAGCATCGAACCGGTCGATGTCAACTCGATCACGAGGCGACGTACCGCTGCCGCTTCGGCCGCGCGCATCAGCAACGATCGCACCTGCGCCCGTGCTTCGGCGACCGGATCGTCGGCCGATTCGTCTGCGACGAATTCAGGGCGGCGCGACTTCAGGTGCACGTTGAGCAGCGTGAGCGTCCCGCCGTCCGGACCCCATGGCACCCGCGCCAGCAGGAGCGGACGCGAGAAGTGCGCATAACTCCCGCGCTCCGGCACCGCCACGGCGCACCCTGGCGGGAAATCGGCGATGGTCTCGATGCGCGCCTGCCACGGCGCACGCCAGACCAGGCCTACGCGCGGTTTGCCGTTCTGGTCATCGGCCAGCGGTGCCGCGATTCTGTACGCGCCGCCGCCGCCAGCGCGCCGGTGCACGACGTCGGCGAGCGCCGTTTCTTGAAAGATCTCCTGCACGAGCAGAAAGTCGGCGTCGATCCGGTCGAACATGGTCGCGAGCCACTCGGTCTTGGCGCTGTACTCCTCCGGGCTGTAGGGCTCGATGCCGGCATAGCAACGCCGCCCGGGAAGAGCCACGTTCAGGCAGTTCAGCGTCGCAATGCGCAGGCGGGGCGGCAGATGCATCGTGCAAACTCGAAAGTGCGGCGACGATAGCGGTGCGCGGGTTGGCCGGTCAACGCGGGAGGATCAGCGCAGCCAATGGGTGAACCGCAGAGTCACGGCGTCGCTGCGATGGAAACACCGCGATGCGCGATCCTGGTCGCGCGGTGCTCGACGCTTGTACGTGTTCACCCGACAGACGCTTCGCGCAAGCGCGAAGGTCGGGCCTGTTCAGCGCCAAAGGTCGCGCGAATGCGGTCGAGAGCGCCGCGGCCCCGCGGGGCACCGCCGCGCCGGTTCACTCCGGGTCGTCCTCGTTCCTGCTTTCGTCCTCGAAACGAGCACGGCGCTTGAATCCGCGCGCTTCGGGAGTGCCCTGATATCCGCGCGGCGCGCGTTCGAAGCGCGCGGCGGGCGGCCCCTGCACGACCTGCATCAACTGCAGGACGAGCCGCAGCGCCCGGTTCACCGATGCATCGCCGCGGAACACCCGCGCCACGTCGGGATCCAGCGTGACGGTAAAGCCGCGCCCGGCGCGACCTGAGGGGGGGCCCGGCGGTCGCGGGCGTTCCCTCGGGCCGTGTTCGCCGGCGTCGCGTGCGAACTCACCCGGGCGGCGCGCCGGCTGGTACGGGTCGGACACGTCGCCGCGGTCGCGCAACGGCCGTCCCGGCGGCGACGATCCGCGCCGCGCCGGATCGCCGAACTTGCGCGGGGCGCCGCGGACGGAAGGAGCGCCGGTCTTGCCGCGTGGGTTGTTGCTGCGTTCGCGTTTCATGCCGCTGTCCTCTCGCGGCAGGCGCCGCAGTCTCGATGCCTCGTGCCTTCTACGCCGCTTTCCTGTCGCGCAACTCGCGGCGCAGGATCTTGCCGACGTTGGTCTTCGGCAGGTCGGGCTTGAACTCGACGTATTTGGGCCTCTTGTAGCCGGTCAGTTGTTCCTTGCAGTAGTCGATCAGGTCGCGCTCGGTAAGCGCGGGATCCTTCTTGACCACGAACAGCTTGACCGCCTCGCCGGAGTGCTCGTCGGGCACGCCGACCGCCGCAACCTCCAGCACGCCCGGATGCATCGCGACCACGCCTTCGATCTCGTTCGGATAGACGTTGAAGCCCGAGACCAGAATCATGTCCTTCTTGCGATCGACGATCTTGGTGTAGCCGCGTTCGTCCATCACGCCGATGTCGCCCGTGCGAAAGAAGTTGTCGGGCGTCATGACCTTCGCGGTCTCGTCCGGCCGCTTCCAGTATCCGGCCATCACCTGCGGGCCGCGCAGCGCGATTTCCCCGACCGCACCGACCGGCAGGTGCATGCCGTTGTCGTCGAGGATCGCCACATCCGTCGACGACAGCGGCAGCCCGATCGTCCCGGTAAATGCGCGCGTATCGGTCGGGTTGCACGTCGCCGAGGGCGAGGTCTCGGACAGCCCGTAGCCCTCGCAGATCGGGCAGTTGGTGAGTTGCAGCCATTTCTGCGCCACTGCTTCCTGCACCGCCATGCCGCCGCCGACGGAAATCAGCAGGCTGCTGAAATCGAGCTTGCGAAACTCCTCGTTGTTCAGCAGCGCGTTGAACAGCGTGTTGACGGCCGGAAACGTCGTGATCTTGTGCCGCTGCAGCTCCTTGACGACCGCGGGGATGTCGCGCGGATTGGGAATCAGCACCATCTTCGCGCCGACGCGCAACCCGAGCAGCGCGCACGCGGTGAGCGCGAAGATGTGGTAGAGCGGCAACGCGACCACCGTCGCGGGCTGCCGGCCGGGCGGCAGCCGCGCCATCGCGGGCTGATTCCAGGCCTCCGATTGCAGCACGTTGGCGATGATGTTCCGGTGCAGCAGCGTCGCTCCCTTCGAGACACCGGTCGTGCCGCCGGTGTACTGCAGGAACGCCACGTCCTCGTGCGTCAGGTCGACTGCCTTCGCCTGCAAGCGCGTGCCCTCCTCCAGCACGTCGGCGAATCGACGCGCGTTCGGCAGCGTGAATGCGGGCACCATCTTCTTAAGGTTGCGCACGACGAAGTTGACCAGCAGGCCCTTCGCGAAGCCGAGCAGATCGCCCATCGAACAGACGACGATCGTCCTGGTCGGCACCCTTTCCAGCACCTGCTGCAGCGTGGTGGCGAAGTTCTCCAGGATGAAGATCGCCTCCGATTCCGAGTCCTTGAGCTGGTGCTCGAGTTCGCGCGGCGTGTAGAGCGGATTCACGTTGACGACAGTGGCCCCCGCGCGCAGCACGCCTGCGAGCACGACGGGATAAGGCAGGACGTTCGGCATCATGATCGCGACACGCTTGCCCTTGCCCAGTCCACGCGCCTGCAGCCACGCGGCGATCGCGGCCGAACGCTCGTCGAGCTCGCGGTATGTCATGTCGGTGCCCATGGTCGAGAACGCCGCCGCCGCGCCGTGCTTGCGAAACGATTCCTCGAGCAGTTGGACCAGCGACCGGTACTGGTGGTAGTCGATATCGGGGGGAACGCTCGCAGGGTAGCTGCGCAGCCAGAACCGCTCGACAACGCCGCCGTACGTGCTCATGCCTGTCTCCTCGCCCCTGGTCTTGGTCTTCGGATCGCGCGGCCGGTGGCGCCCGGCGCACGTTTGCAGTCAATCATAGCGGCGGGGCGTCGACGGCGTCGCGCAGCGCTGCGGCTCGGACTTTCCCGTGGCGCGCCAAACGCGCGCGTTCATTCCGGGGCGAGCGCAGCCTGCAGGTCCCGGGTGCGCTGTTCACGATCCTCCTGCGCCAGCTTCCTGACGCGCGCATAGAAGCGCGGCAGGTCGTCGCCTTCGGCGTGCAGCAACGCCATGAAGTTGGGCACCAGGTCGTTGTAGGCGGCGATGGCCGCGAGGTGCGCGTTGTTCAGCGGCTGGGCGAAGTAGCGGTCGTAACCGCCCCAGCTACCCCAGCGTTCGGTCCTGAGCCGGACGTAGGCGGTCTGCAGGTGCGCGAAGATGTCGCGCTTGCGCTCACGTTTGGTCGCATCGTCCACTGGGCTTGCGTAGGCGGCGGCCAGCAGATCGCGGTGCTCGCGCAGCAACGCCAGGAAATCCGCGCGGCGCTGCTCCTGCACTGCATAGGCATCGCGCGTCGTCGCGTCGCTCTCGGCGGCGAGCCAGCGCTGCACCCCGACCCGCTCGACAGTGGTCGCGAAGCTCTCGTTGAACTCCGTGTCGTCCTTGACGTACAGGAGCTGGTGCGCGAGTTCGTGAAAGATCAGCCGCGCGAGTTCCGCTTCGCCCTGGTTGATGAAGGTGTTCAGAATCGGATCGTCGAACCAGCCGAGGGTCGAGTATGCGGGCACCGGCGCGACGTTGACCTCGTAGCCTTCCGTGCGCAGTTCGCCCGCGAGTTGCTCCGCGTCCGCCTTGTCGAAGTATCCGCGGTAGCCGGCACAGCCGAAGAACGGGTAGCACCATGTCTTCAGCTGCAGCGAGAGTTCCGGGGCCGCGAAGACGTTCCACACTGCCGCCGGGCGATGCAGATCGGCGTATTCGGTGTAGCTTCGATTGTCGGGAAGGCCGAGCTTCTCCGAAGCGAACGCACGTATCTTCTGCGCGCGCAGCAGGCGGCGCTTCAGGTCTTCCGGGGTCGCGGGATCGTCGAGCCAGGTGGGAATCGCCTTCGCTGCGGCGAGCAGCGCGAATTGACCGTGCACCGCCTGGGCGTAGTAACCCATGGTCGAACAGCTTGCACAACCGACGACCGAGGCGACCAGCGCGGCGCCCAGGATCCAGCGCCGGCGCACGATCCGCAAAAGGAAGAGAGCGGGTTGCGCTGACCTTTGGACCACGGCAGCGATTGTGCCCGATCGATGCGGTCGGAGACGCTAGGGACGACGGGCCTCCGCGCAGATGACTCGGCGCAGCTTGCCGCTTGCCGCCTCGCGCTGCGGCGGTTCCGGCGCAACTTCGAGGCGCGTATTGGCGAGCCCGTTGTTGCGCAAGTAGTCCTCGAGCACGGCGCGGGCACGGGGCGCCGCGGCGGCTGCATCGCCACCGAGCCTGAGCACCAGCCGATCCGATCCGCGCTGGACCAGCTGGAAGTCATGCACGTGCGCATCTTCCTCGAGCACGGTCTCGAGCACGAGCGGAAGCAGCGTGACCGACCTGCCGTCCGGCGCCAGCAGCGCCACCGCGTCGTCGTGGCGGCCTTCAACGCGCATGGCCGGAAGCGGATTGCCGCATCCGCACGGCGCCGGCAGGAGGGTGATCGAATCGCCCAGGTCGTACCGGATCAGCGGCTGGATCCCGTTCGCGAGATTGGTCAGCAGGACCGTGGCCGATGTCTCCCCGGGATCGAGCACGCGATAGTCCGCATCGACCGGCTCGAGGATGACCCAGTCGGCGTTCAAGTGCATCGCGCCGTGGCTGCACTCGGCGGCGATCGAGAGGAATTCCGACGCGCCGTAGCTGTTGCGCACACGGCAATCGAAGGCGCGCCGCAGATGCGCACGCACGGGCGAGCACAGGCATTCGCCGCCGGTCCAGATTTCCCTGGGTTCGATCGCGAGGCGTCCGGCTTCCCGTTCCGCGGCCAGCAGGTCGGCC
This sequence comes from Burkholderiaceae bacterium, assembly GCA_035502095.1. Classification (GTDB taxonomy): domain Bacteria; phylum Pseudomonadota; class Gammaproteobacteria; order Burkholderiales; family Burkholderiaceae_F; genus JAKANT01. The sequence continues at coordinate 179,363 of DATJUX010000022.1, read as the reverse complement.
GCGGTCGGGTAGGTGGCGAGCAGCGTCGGGCCGAATGCGTTGAGCTCCTGGACGAGTTCGGCAAGCGGCTGCAACAGCGAGAACACGCGCACGTTGCCGGCCAGCCAGGGATACATGCGCCGCAGGCGTTCGACCATCGCTGCGCCCGCGAAATGGCCGCCGGTCGCCGCAACCATCGCAAACCGCTCGCCGGACAGCAGGCGCGCGGCCAGTTCGAACGGCGCCGCAGGACCGCGGAAGCGGAACATCTCGAGAGCGTCGTACAGGGCGAGCGCATCGCGATCGTGCAGGAAGATTCCCGGTGCCCCGGTCGTGCCGGACGTGGTCCACACCGCGTAACGGCCGCGCAACAATCCGCCGACGGGCTCGGCGGCGATGAAATGGTCGATCTCCGCGCGGGACAGGTCGCCGACCGTGAGACTGCCCGCGAGGTCGTCCATCAGCATGCGCTTCGTGACCACCGGCAGGTCGGCCAGCCTTGGTGTCGCATGCGCCGCGACGTCGCGATAGAGACGACGGTAAAGCGGAGCCTGGGTGCGCGCCAGCTCCAGCAGCGAACGCAGGCGCGCCTCGGACTTGTGAATGATCGTCGCCGATGATTGCCAGCCGGAGAGCCAGACATCGAAAGCTGCACCGAGCGAACGGGCCGCGGTGAAGGACGCGGCGACCTCGTCGTGCGGCGGCTCCGGGCCCGAGTACATGTGCGCCTGCCCTTTCTTGTCCCGGGATGTCACTGCCTACCTTCGTCTCTAATTGTCGTCAGCGCTGCCGGCCGGATCGATTCCCAATGACCGCGATGTGGGTGCTCGGGTTGTGAACGAACCGGTGTTATGGCGTCTTTTCGATGGATTAGGAATTTGCCCTACAAGTAAAGTAGGCGCATCTCTTACAACGCACCACGCGGGGTCGCCATGGATCAGGAACTGCAAGCTCGTATCGCCCCGATCACCAGCCGTCTTTGGATGCTGGCGCCGAAGTCCGAGCAAAATCAAGGGCAAACCCGTCAGCAGCCGGCCCAGGCTGCCCCGGCAATCCGCCGCCGGCCCGGCCAGCTGATTCGCACCAGCGCCTGAGCACCGCCGGCGCCGCTAGGCCGCGCGCTCGACCTGCACCAGGCAATCGTAGAAGGTCGGCCCGCGGCCGAAATCGGTCAGCCGCTGGCTCGTGAGTTCGTTGGCGTTCTTGCCATCGCGCGCGAGCTTCTTCCACCAGATCGAAAGGCCGACGACCACGCCGGGCCGCGCCCGGTCCGTGACACGCACGGCGAGTTCGAGTTCGCCCCGGTCGTTGAACACGCGGATGCGGTCGCCATCGGCGATGCCGCGCGCAAAAGCATCGACCGGATGCATCTCGAGCGAAGGCTCCTGCTCGGTATCGCGCAGGCTGCGCACGTTCACGAACGACGAATTGAGGAAGTTGCGTGCCGGCGGCGAGATCATCGCCAGCGGATAGCGGCGCGCGAGTTCCCGGTTGCTGGTCGGGCCCTCGTAGGGAGGAACGTACGCAGGCAGCGGGTCCGCGCCAAGGCGCGCGAGCTGCTCGGAATGGAACTCGCACTTTCCGGACGGCGTGGGAAACCCGCCGGCGGCAAATGGCGCATAGCGCTGCGGCACCTCGAGGCGTTGCCAGCCGGTTTCCTTGAGGTGCGCCCAGTCATAGTTCGACGTCGCACCGCAGCGGGGAAACGCTTGGGCGGCGATCTCGTCGTCGCTCTCGGCAAAACAGGCCTCGGTGAACCCCATGCTCGCGGCCATGCGCCGGAAAATTTCGGTATTCGGCAGTGCCTCGCCCACCGGCTCGATCGCGGCTTGGTTCGCGACCACGTAGAGGTGACCGTACGCGCCATGCACATCGACGTGCTCGAGCTGCGTCGTCGCCGGCAGCACGTAGTCGGCGTAATCGGCCGTATCGGTCTGGAAGTGCTCGAGCACGACGGTGAACAGGTCCTCGCGCGCGAAACCCGACGCCACCTTGCGCGAGTCGGGCGCAACCGCCACCGGGTTGCTGTTGTAGACGATCAGCGCATCGATCGGCGGCCGCGCCGACCGCAGCGCGTCGCCGATGGTGCTCATGTTGATCGTCCGCGGCGTGCGGCCGGCGAGCAGTTCCGGATGCTGGAGCGCGCCGAGATCCTTGGCGAACAGGCCGCTCGACGACAGCAGCACGCCGCCCGCCGGGTCGCGCCAGTGCCCCGCGAGTGCGGGCAGCGCCGCGATCGCGCGCACCGCGTTGCCGCCGCCGTGCGCGCGCTGCATTCCGTAGTTCAGGCGGATGCCGGCCGGACGCAGTTCCCAGTAGTCGCGCGCCAGTCCCTCGACCGCCGACGCCTCGATGTCGCAGATCGACGCGACCCGCGGCGGATCGAATTCGCGCGCCCGTGCGGCAAGCGCCTCGAAGCCCACCGTGTACCGGTCGATGTAGTCGCGGTCGAGCCAGCCTTCGCGTATCAGAACGTGCATCACCCCGAGCGCCAGGGCGGCATCGGTGCCTGGCAGCGGCGCGATGTGCTGGTGACACTTCTCGGCAGTGAGCGAGCGGTACGGGTCGATCGCGATCAGCTTGGCGCCGTTGCGCTTGGCCTCCTGCGCGAACGACCACAGGTGCAGGTTCGACGCGATGGCGTTGGCGCCCCAGAAGATGATGAGCCGGCTGTCGGCAAAGGCCTCCATCGCCGGGCCGGTCCGGGTGCCGAGCGTGTAGGCGAGCGCCTCGCCTCCGGCGGAGGAGCAGATGGTGCGGTCGAGCAGGCTCGCGCCCAGCTTGTTGAAGAATCGCGCCGCCATCGACTCGCCCTGCACGAGTCCCATCGTGCCGGCGTAGGAGTACGGCACGATGCGTTGCGGATCGACTGCGGCGATGGCCTGCAAGCGCGCGCCGATGGCGGCGAGCGCCGCATCCCAACTTACGCGCTCGAAATGTCCTTCGCCCTTTTTCCCGACGCGCCGCATGGGATAGAGCAGGCGATCGGGGTGATAGGTACGTTCGAGGTAGCGGCTGACCTTGGTGCAGAGCGTGCCGCGCGTGGTCGGGTGCTCGGGATCGCCGGCGATCCTGATCGCGACCCTGCGATCGCCCTCTTTGCGCACCGTGACGAGCATCGCGCAGGTGTCGGGACAATCGTGCGGACACGCAGCCCGCACGATCTGCGTGGACGGATCCTCTGAGTCGCGCGGCGGCATTTGCTTGAATCCTAGCATCGGCGGATCTTTCGCTTGCACCCTGTACGACCGCGTCTCTACAGTCTGACGCCGGACTACGCAAGCCCGGAGCAGGTGTTCGGCGAGCCCCTCACGACGGCGACCGACGTGTACCCGCTCGGCGTCGTGTTGTTCGAGTTGCTCGCAGGCCGACGTCCCTACCTGCTCAAGGTACCGTCGGTCGCGCAACTCGAGGAGGCGATCGTGAGCGCCGACGTCGCGCGCCCGAGCACCGTGATCGATGGCTCGCTCGCCGCGGCGCGCGGCACCACAGTGCATCGGCTCCATCGCACGCTCGCGGGCGACGATGCGTTATTTCTCGGGCTACAGCGAAGCCGAAGTGGCCGCGTTGCTCGGTTCGTCCGGGCGCACGGTGCGACGCCAGTGGGAGAAGGCGCGCGCCTTTCTCCTCGCGACGCTGCAGGAGTGAGCGGTTCGGTTGCGCGGCGCGTTTTCGGGCTCGGCCGCGTTCAATCCGCAGCCGCTGCCCCCGAAAGAGTCGCTCGCGGGCCCGGTCGCCTGACCACCGCGGGGGGTGCGGCGCTTGCATCCCTCGCAAGCGCCGCTTCGAACCGGCGGCTCGCACGCGTTGCGACCGCCCGTTCGATGACCCGGGTCACCCGCGCAGTGCAGGCAGCGGCCGGGCGACCAAGCGGCCGAACAGCGCTTCGCACGCCGCCACCTGGTCGTAGGTGATGAATTCGTTCGGCTTGTGCGCCTGCTCGATCGAGCCCGGGCCGATCACGACGGTGGGGATGCCGGCCTGCATGAACATGCTGGCCTCGGTCGCGAATCCGACCGCACCGGGCCCGAGGTGGCGCGTTTCGGCGAGGTCCTGCGCCCACTCGACCAGCGGCGCATCGGCGGCGATCCCGAACGCCGGCAGGCTCATGCCGGGCTGGAACGTGATCGAGCTTTCCGCAGCCACGGCGCGCATCTTCGCCAGGACCTCCCGCTCGGCGAACGCGATGATCTCGCCGGACAAGGCATCGGGCGACGTCGCCGGCGTATTACGCAGTTCGAAGTCGAACTCGCACTCCCGCGGCACGACGTTGACGGCGATGCCGCCACGCACCAGTCCCGTCTGCAACGTGCTGTAAGGGACGGCAAAGCGCGCGTCGCGCTTTTCCTCACGCGCCTGCCGGTCCGCCAGCGCGCGTATGAACGTGATGATCTGCGCCGCGTGCTCGATTGCATTGACGCCGGTCGGTGTCAAGGAAGAGTGCGCCTCGCGGCCACGCACGCGGCAGCACCAGTCGCGCTTGCCCTTGTGCGCGACGATCACCTGCATGTCGGTCGGCTCGCCGATCAGGCAGGCGGCGGGCTCGACGCCGCGGTCGGCAAGGTCCGCGAGCAGCGTCTTGACGCCGAGGAACGAGGTTTCTTCGTCGAAGGTCAGCGAGAGGTGAACCGGAGTCCGTTCGCTCGCCGCCAGGAACCGCGGCGCCCAAGCGAGCGCAACCGCGATGAAGCCCTTCATGTCCGCGCTGCCGCGCGCGTAGATGCGACCGTTCGCGTGCGTCGCCTTGAACGGGTCGGTGTTCCATTCCTGTCCGTCGACGGGAACGGTGTCGGTGTGACCGGACAGCACGAGGCCGCCGGATTTCATCGCGTCTTCGTCACCCAGCGAGCAAAACAGATTCGCCTTGCGGCGGCTCGAGTCGTAGACGAGCCGCGGCTTCGCGCCGAGCCTGCGCAGATGGTCGCGGGCGAACTCGATCAGACCGAGATTCGAATCACGACTGACGGTCGGGAACCCGAGCAGGCTGTCGATCAGGCGCAGCGTTTCGGCCGCGGGCGCGGCACGCGCCGCTGCACCGTTGGGGGCGTTCATGGCGAGTCGTGGTCGCGAAGCACCAACCGATTCTACGCACGCGCCTTCGCTTACCGCGCGCGTGCCGGTGCCCAACGCTGCCCGCACGATTCGCCACGCGCTTCAGGCGCGACATTGCGGGCCGTGCAACGCGCGAGCAACGCACCGTTACCCGCGGTTCGCGCCGACGCGGGCGCGCATCGAGCCAATCCTGGCGGCCAGAGCGGCGGTGGTGCCTCCATCGGCAACGCAAGGAGCAGTTCCCTGCGGGTTGCGGCTCAATGGTGCATCGTGTGCCCGAAGTGGGCACGCCGCGCACCGCGCATCAGCTCACTGAAGTCGTCACGGGACAGCTTGACCAATTGCTCGTGGTCGCCCGCTTCGACGTAGACCACCGGCGCCATCTCGAGCGTCGCGTCGACGACGGTCTCCATGCCCCAGGCCATGCCCAGCGCAGGCACGGCGCCCGGCGCGCAATCGTCGAACAGCAGCTTCACGCGCGCCTCGTCGCTTAGGTGCAGGTTGTGGCGGCCGAGCACGCGCGCGAGCTCTCCGATATGCACGCGCCGGTCGGCCGGGAGCACCGCCATCACGCATCCCTCGTCGTCTTCGAGAATCACCGACTTGGCAACGTGTTGCGGCGGAACGTGCGCAAGGCGTGCGGTCTGCGCGCTGGTTTCCGTATGCGCATGCTCGCAGACTTCGTAGTGGGCGAGACGCTCGTTGAGGAAACTGGCGAGGCGGGGCGAAATGGGCATGAGTGTTCTCCGCAGTCCATCCATGCTTGTCTGATCGCGGCGCGATCGATTCGTTCCGGACCCGCATCGATGGTGCAGCACGATTGTCTGGAGCAAAAAGTGTGCGCTGGCGGGTTGGCCGCCGCCAGTCGGAATACTCGTTACATGCGGCCTCGTTCAATGCCGCGGCGCGTAAGCTACGCGTCTTCTCCGCTCGGGACCATGCCTGCGCATGAACCTGATCGACCGCGTCGTGCAACTCCAGGCCGAGATCCAGGCGATCCGGCGCGACATCCATGCGCACCCGGAGCTGCGTTTCGAGGAGAACCGCACCAGCGACATCGTCGCGCACAGGCTCGCCGCGTGGGGCATCGAGGTGCACCGCGGGATCGGCAGGACCGGTGTGGTCGGCGTCATCCGCCAGGGCACGGGCACGGCGATGGTCGGGCTGCGCGCCGACATGGATGCGCTGCCGATTCAGGAGGGCAACGCGTTCACGCACCGCTCGACGCACGACGGCAAGATGCACGCGTGCGGGCACGACGGTCATACGGCGATGCTGCTGGCGGCCGCGCGCTGCCTCGTCGAGACAAGGCGCTTCGACGGCACCGTCGTGCTGATCTTCCAGCCGGCCGAAGAAGGTGGCGCCGGCGCGCAGCGCATGATCGACGATGGATTGTTCCAGCGCTTTCCCTGCGATGCCGTCTTCGGCATGCACAACTGGCCGGGCATGGCGGTCGGCAGGTTCGCCGTCGCCTCGACCGCCGCGATGGCCTCGAGCAACGAGTTCCAGATCCGCGTCGATGGGCGCGGTGGCCACGCGGCTCTCCCGCACCTGGCCGTGGATCCGGTCTTTGTCGCCGTGCAGATCGCGCAGGGATTGCAGGGCATCGTGACGCGCGCGAAGAAACCGATCGATGCCGCAGTGCTCTCGATCACGCAGATTCATGGCGGCGACACCCTCAATGTCATCCCCGAATTCGCGCAGATGAGCGGCACCGTACGCACGCTTTCCGACGACGTCACCGCCCTGATGGAAGAGCGCATGCGGCGTGTCGCCCAATTCACCGCCGAGGCGCATGGCGCCACGGCGACGGTCCGCTTCTCGCGCAACTACCCGCCCACCGTCAATCACGCCGAAGAGTCCGCGTTTGCGGCCGCGGTGATGGACGAGATCGTCGGTGCCGCGAACGTGGTGCGCGGATTCGAGCCGACGATGGGCGCTGAGGATTTCGCGTTCATGCTCAAGGTCAGGCGCGGCGCCTACGTGCTGATCGGCAACGGCGACGGAGCACACCGCGCCGCGGGCCACGGCCTGGGGCCGTGCACGCTGCACAACCCGAACTACGACTTCAACGACGAGTTGATCCCGCTCGGCGCGACGTTCTGGGTACGGCTCGCCGAGCGCTACCTGGGCCGCTGAAGCAGGCCGGCAGCGCGCCTGGCCGGGGCGATCAGTCGATCGTGAGCCCGTGCACCTTGAACACTTCCTCCAGGTGCGGGCTCATTGGCAGGTTCAGCCGCGCGCCCGACGGCAGCGGCTTCAGGAACCAGCGTTCGTAGATGGCCACGATCTCGCGGCTTCCGGCGAGCCGGTCGAAGGCACGCGTCACGACCGCCTCGAACTCCGGATCGTCCTTGCGCAACATCAGCGCGTAGTCGGCATAGGTCAGGTAGTCGCCCACCACGCGGTAGTCGCTCGCGGCGCGCCTGTCGGCGATCATGCCGAACAGCTGCACGTCGTCGTTGGCGAACGCGTCGGCCTTGCCGGCCGCGAGCATCCGGAACGACTCGTCGTGGTCGGCCGCGGTGACGAAGTCGATGGCGATCTTCTGTCGCGCGGCGATGCGCGGAATCGTGTCGGCCTGCACCGTGCCGCGCGTCAGCACGACGGTCTTGCCGCGCAGGTCGCGCAGCGTGCGGATGTTGCTGCCGCGTTTGACCAGAAGCTTGGTGCCGGTGACGAACATGGTCGGCGAGAACGCGACGATCTTGCGCCGCTCGGCGTTGTTGGTGGTCGATCCGCACTCGAGATCGACGTCGCCGTTTTTCACCAGCTCGAAGCGGTTCTCCGGCGTGACCGGCCGCATCTCCGTGCGCAGTTCGCGCTGCAACTCGGCGGCGATCTCCTCGACCACGATTTCGCAGATATCGAGCGCGTAACCGACCGGCTTGCCGTCCGGCCCGTGGAAGGCGAACGGCGGCGAGTTCTCGCGGAATCCGATGCGCACCACGCCCGTGTCGCGGATCTTCTTCAGCGTCCCGGTGTACGGGACTTCGAAGGCGGATGCGGGCGTTTGTGCCGCCGCCGGCAGCGCGCCGCCGAGCACGAACGTCGCCGCGAGAAACACGAAACTGCGGATCGGCCGGTTCATGCGATTGCTCCCTCCGTCATTGATACAGCGATTCGCCCGCCTTGCCGCGGAAAATGCGATAGGAGAAGACGGTGTAACCGGCGATCAGCGGCACGACGACCAGCGCGCCGTAGAACACGACCCGCAGCGCGGACGGATCTGCCGCCGCCTGCCAGATCGTGATGCGCTCGATCACGACGTACGGGAACAGACTGTAGGCGAGGCCGGCGAACGCCAGCACGAAGATGAGCGCCGCATACGCGAAGGGCGCGAGCTCGGATGCACGTTCGCCGCGCAGCAGGCGGCCGCACGTGCGCCACATGGCCGCGCCGGAGAGCAACGTCGCCAGCGGCAGCAGCATCAGGACGAGCGTCCAGGAAGTCTCGAACCACTTCTCCCGCACCGACGCCGCGACCAGCGGCGTGCCGAGGCTTACCAGCCCGATGCCCAGTCCGGTCCAGGCCAGTCCCCAGCGCGCCCAGACGATCGCCTTCCTTTGCAGGCCGCCCTCGGTGCGAAGTACGAGCCACGTGGCGCCGAGCAGCACGTAACCCCCGCACAGGCCCGCGCCCACCACCGCGGCGAACAGCAGGAACCCGAAGCCCGAATCGAAGCCGGTGATGTAGCGACCGAGCATGAATCCTTGCGCGAAGGACGCGAGGAAGGAACCCAGCCAGAACAACCAGTTCCACAGCTCGCGGTGCCAGCCGAGCGCTTTCACGCGGAACTCGAAGGCAGCGCCGCGCAACATCAGGCCGATCAGCATCGCGACGACCGGGAGATAAAGCGCCGTGAGCACCACGCCGTGCGCGGCGGGAAACGCAACGAGCAGGATGCCCACGCCGAGCACGAGCCACGTCTGGTTGGCATCCCAGAAGGGTCCGATCGAATTGACCATGCGGTTCTGCTGCTCGGGCGTGGCCGCAGGCAGCAGCATGCCGACGCCGAGGTCATAGCCATCCAGCAGGACATACACCAGGATCGCGAGCCCCATGACCGCGGCGAAGACGAGCGGCAGGTCGAGCGTCATGGCACGACCTCCACGCCCTTGCCGGCGAGGTGCGTCAGCACCACGACGTAGGAGAGCAGCATCAGGGCGTACGTGAGGATATAGCTCGTCAGGCTCGACCCGAGGCTGGCTTCCGCCACGGGGCCGACCGCGTCGGCGGTGCGCAGGATGCCGGTGACGAGCCAGGGCTGGCGCCCGATCTCGGTCACCAGCCAGCCCGCGAGCGTGGCCACCCAGCCCATGAAGGTCAGCGCCGCGAATCCCCACAGCGCCCAGCGCGGCACGACCGCACCGCGGCGCGTGAGCCAGATGCCGGTCCACGCGACGAGCAACATCGCGACTCCGGTGCCGACCATCACGCGGAACGCGAAGAAGAGCGGCGCAACCGGCGGCGTATCCGGCGCGAACTCCGCGATGCCCCGCACCTCGGCGTCGACGTCGTGTTTGAGGATGAGGCTCGCCAGGCCCGGGATCTCCAGCGCGTAGTCGTTGTGTTGCGTCCTATCGTTGGGGATCGCGAACAGGACCAGCGGCATCCGCGCCCGCGTTTCCCACGCCGCTTCCATCGCGGCAATCTTCGCCGGCTGGTGCTCGAGCGTGTTGAGTCCGTGTTGATCGCCGACCACGATCTGCAACGGCGCGAGGACTGCCGCGACGACGACTCCGATGCGCAGCATCGCGCCCGCGGCCGGATCCGCGGGCGCCTTGAGCAGCCGCCAGGCGGAAAGTCCGGCGACCAGGAACGCCGCGGTCAGCCCGGACGCCAGCAGCATGTGCGTGAAGCGATACGGAAACGACGGATTGAAGATGACCGCGATCCAGCTTCCGGCAATCAGGTGGCCGTTCTCGATCACGTAACCGGCCGGCGTCTGCATCCAGGAGTTGAGGGCGAGGATCCAGAACGCCGACAGCGTGGTGCCGAGCGCGACCAGGACGGTCGAGAGCATGTGCAGCCACTGCGGCACGCGGTTCATGCCGAACAGCATGACCGCGAGAAAGGTCGCTTCGAGAAAAAACGCGGTCATCACCTCGTACGCGAGCAGCGGGCCGGCGACATTGCCCACCGCGAGCATGTAGCCTGGCCAGTTGGTGCCGAACTGGAACGACATCAAGACTCCGGTGACCACGCCGAGCCCGAACGTCAGGGCGAACACCTTGGTCCAGAGCTGATAGCTGGCGCGCCACAGAGGATCGTTGGTGCGGGCGAGGCGGGCGCGGATGAAGACGAGGATCCACGCCAGCGCAATCGTGATGCTGGGAAACAGGATGTGGAACGCGATGTTCAGGCCGAACTGCGCGCGCGACAAGAGAAGAGCTTCCTGCATGGCACCCTGCTACGCAGCCCCCACGCTGATCCTCCGCCGCTTCGCAGGGGAAGGAACGGATCCTCTCCCCCGCCTGCGGGGGAGGGATAGGGAGTGGGCCACTCGCACCTCTACTCGGACTTCTCCTTCACGTACCGTCCCGGCGCCGGCTCGATCACCGGGTAGTCGGCGTCGCCTGGTTGCGCCGGCGCGGCGATCCTTTCGCCCGCGTAGCTCGCCAGCCATTCGGTCCAGTGCGGCCACCAGCTGCCGGGCACGCTGCGCGCCCCGGCGAACCACTCCTCGGCGTCGTCGGCCGGTGTCCCTTCGATCCAGAAGTTGCGCTTCTTCTTCGCCGGCGGATTGATCACACCTGCGATATGACCGCTCGCGCCGAGCGTGAACGTGGTCGGCCCTCCCAGCAGGTGCCGCGCGACGAAGGCGGTGGTCCAGGGAACGATGTGGTCCTCGCGCGAGGCGTACAGGTACGCGGGCACGTCGATGTCGGCGAAATCGAGCGGCACGTCGCACACCATCACCTTGCCGGGCTCGCGCAGCTTGTTTTCGAGATACCCGTTGCGCAACAGCCAGCACGCCATCGGCCCGCTCAGGTTGGTGCTGTCCGAGTTCCAGTACAGGAGGTCGAAGGCCGGCGGCGACTTGCCTTTCAGATAGCCGCTGACGACGTACTGCCAGATCAGGTCGTTGGCACGCAGCGCGGAAAACACGAACGCCATCTCCTTGCCCGGCAGGATCCCGCCGTGGCCGATGGCGGCCTCGCGCGCCAACACGGACTCTTCGGTGACCAGCAGGCCGATCTCGCCGGTCTCGTAGAAGTCGAGCAGGGTCGTAAGGAACGTCAGGCTGGCGATCTTGCGCTGGTCGTTGGCGGCCAGTACGCCGGCGGCGGTGCCGAGCAGCGTGCCGCCGACGCAGAAACCGAGCGCGTTCACCTGGTCGGCGCCGCTGATGTCGAGCGCCACGTCGATGGCCGTGAGCACGCCGTCGCGCACGTAGTCGTCCCAAACGAGCCGGCCCTGCTTCTCGGTCACGTTGCGCCAGGAGACGAGGAACACCGTATGCCCTTGCGCGACGGCGTTGGCGACGAACGAGTTCTCCGGCTGGAGGTCGAGGATGTAGAACTTGTTGATGCAGGGCGGGATGATGACGAGCGGCCGCGCGAACACTTCCGCCGTGGTCGGCGCGTACTGGATCAACTGGATCAAGGAATTCTCGAACACGACCGATCCGGGCGTCGTGGCGACGTTCTTGCCGACCTCGAAGGCCGTCTCGTCGGTCATCAGCACCCGGCCCTTGGCGAGGTCGCGCATGAAGAGCGACAGGCCCTCGGTCAGGCTGCGCCCGCCGGTCTCCAGCGCCAGCTGCGCCGCCTCGGGGTTGGTGAAGAAGAAATTCGACGGGCTCATCGCATCGATCGCCTGGCGCATGCCGAAGCGCATCTGCGCCCGCGCACGCTCGTCGACGGGAACGGCATCGACGGCCTTCTGCAGGAACTCGGCGTACGCCAGATACGCGTTCGACAACGCCGCGTAACGCGGATCCTTGCGCCACGCCTCGTCCGCGAAGCGCCGGTCCTCCGCCGGCTTGCCCGAAGCGGAAACGTCGAAGCGAAACGCCGACATCCCGTCCAGCATCCGTCGCTGCATTTCGGTCCACTGCTGTGCCGAGGCCATGAACGGCGCAAACGGATTGGCCGGCGCGGAACCAGCCGGGGCGCCGTCGGCCGCCTTGAACCACGCCTGCTGCATGTCGGCGAACTGCTGCGCCGCGGCCAGGAACGGATTCCCGGCATCGCCGGCGCTCGCAGTCTCGGCGGGTTGCACGCCCGCTGCCATCTTGCGCATGACTTCCTGTCCGGCTTCGAACATCGAGGCCAGCATCTGCAGCGGATCGCTCGCGGACTGGTCCATTCTGATCTCCTCAGTGCAGCTTGACGTGCGGCTCGGTGCGGCGCGTGATCAGGCGCGCCAGCGTGTCGAGAGCCACCTTCCAGAAACCGTGCAGCGCGTACTCGTGCATCTTGTAGAGCGACAGGTACATCACGCGCGCGAAGTAACCTTCGATCCACAGGTTGCCGCCGACCAGTGCGCCCATCAGGTTGCCGACAGTCGAGTATTCGCCGAGCGAGACGAGCGAGCCGAAGTCGCGGTAGCGATACGGCTTGAGCGGCTTGCCGGCGAGCCGGCGCTTGATCTGCCCGACCATGTGCATGGCCTGCTGGTGCGCGGCCTGCGCGCGCGGCGGCACCGGGCGCCCTTCGACGCGCCCGGGCCAGGGACAGGCCGAACAGTCGCCGATGGCGAAGATGTTTTCGTCGCTGGTGGTCTGCAGCGTCTGGTGCACCACGATCTGGTTGATGCGATTGGTCTCCAGGCCGAGCCCGGACAGGAAATCCGGTGCCTTGACGCCAGCGGCCCAGACCACGAGTTCGGCCGGCAACACTTCGCCGGAGGCCAGGCGCACGCCGTTCGGCAGCACCGCCTCCACCCGCGAGCCCGCGCGCACTTGCACGTGCAGGTTCTCGAGCAACTTCGTGGCCGCCCTGGACAGACGCTCCGGCAACGCGGGCAGGATGCGATCGGCCGCTTCGATCAGGATCAGCCTGATGTCCTTGTCCGGATCGATGCGGTCGAGCCCGAACGAGACCAGGTCGCGCGTGGTCCGGTGCAATTCGGCCGCGAGTTCGACGCCGGTCGCACCCGCGCCGATGATCGCGACGTTCAACTGCTCGGGGCGCAGCGACTCGGCCTGTGCGTGCGCCCGGATGCAGGCATTGACCAGGCGCCGATGGAAGCGCGCAGCCTCGCGCACCGTCTCGAGCGCGATCGCATGTTCCTTCACGCCCGCCGTGTTGAAGTCGTTGGTCAGGCTGCCCACCGCGATCACCAGCGTGTCGTAGCGGATCACGCGCGGGGGCGTCACCATGTCGCCCTCCTCGTCGATCACCGGCGCTACCTTGACCTCGCGCCTGTCACGATCGAGGCCCACCATCTCGCCGACGCGATAGCGGAAGCGGTGCCAGTGCGATTGAGCGAGGTAGTTGGTCTCGTAGGTGCCGAGATCCATGCTGCCCGCGGCGATCTCGTGCAGGTGCGGTTTCCAGAAGTGCGTGCGTTCGCGCTCGACCAGCGTCACGTTCACGCGGCCGCGCTTGCCGTACTTGTTGCCGAGTGCGGTGACGAGTTCGAGGCCGCCGGCCCCGCCGCCGACGACGACGACCTCGTGCGGGCGCGACGCAGACTGCGCGTCGCCGCCAACGGGCAACGTGAGTCCCGAGGACCCGGGAACATCCGCGTCGCGCATGTCCGTCCCGCCGCCCTCAACCGCCGCTCGGCACGCGCGGCTGCACGTGCGTGTCCATCGACGCGCTCTCCTGGTCGAGCACGCGCTCCGGCTCGTCGGCCTCGGTGCCCGTCTCGTTGTTCAGCACGCGGTGCAGCCGGTCCATGTCGAGCGCGTGGCACCACTTGGCCACGACCAGCGTGGCCACGCTGTTGCCGATGAAGTTGGTCAGCGCGCGCGCCTCGGACATGAACCGGTCGATGCCGAGGATCAGCGCCAGCCCGGCCACCGGCACGTGGCCGACCGCCGACAACGAGGCTGCGAGGACGATGAAGCCGCTGCCGGTCACGCCCGCCGCCCCCTTCGACGTCAGCAGCAGCACCGCGAGCAGCGTGATCTGATGCGTCAGGTCGAGCGGCGTGTTGGTCGCCTGCGCGATGAACACCGCCGCCATGGTCAGGTAGATCGCGGTGCCGTCCAGGTTGAACGAATATCCGGTCGGAACGACCAGGCCCACCGCGGACTTTTCCGCGCCCGCGTTCTCCAGCTTCACCATCAGGCGCGGCAGCGCCGACTCCGAGGACGATGTGCCCAGCACCAGGAACAGTTCCTCCTTGATGTACTTGATCAGCTTCCAGATGCTGAAGCCGTGATACCAGGCGATGCCGCCGAGCACGACGAAGATGAAGATCAGGCAGGTCGTGTAGAAGCTGCCCATCAGCGCGAACAGCGACGTCAGCGAGCCGATGCCGTACTTGCCGACGGTGAATGCCATCGCGCCGAATGCGCCCAGCGGCGCGACCTTCATGATGATGCCGACGATGCCGAACAGGATGTGCGACAGGCGCTCGATCAGGTCGAACACCGGCTTGCCCTTGGCGCCGAACGCGTGCAGCGCAAATCCGAACAGCACCGAGAAGAACAGCACCTGCAGCATGTCGCCCTTGGCGAAGGCGTCGACCACGCTGTAGGGGATCACATTGAGCAGGAAGTCGGTGGTCGAGCCCATCTTGCCCGGCCCCGCATACTGCGCAACCGCCTTGGTGTCCAGTGTCGCCGGGTCGACGTTCATGCCGACGCCCGGCTGGAAGACGTTGACGACGAAAAGACCGACGATCAGGGCAATCGTGCTGACGATCTCGAAGTACAGGATCGCGTAGCCGCCGACCTTGCCGACCTTCTTCATGTCCTCCATGCCGGCGATGCCGACCACCACCGTGCAGAAGATGATCGGCGCAATGATCATCTTGATCAGCTTGACGAAGCCGTCGCCGAGCGGCTTCATGGCGGCCCCCGTTTCGGGGTAGAGGTGCCCGAGCGCGGCGCCGATCACGATCGCCACCAGGACCTGGAAATAGAGCGACTTGTAGAGCGGCTTGCCCTTCTTTGCGCCCGTTCCGGTTGCGTGTGCCATCTTGGTGTCTCCGTCAAGTGCAATCGCCGTGCGCCCGGCGCGCGGCATCAGTCCGTCGCGAACACCCGGCTGCGCGCCGCGCCGGCGTCGGCCACTGCGATCGCCGTCATGTTGACGATGCGCCGCACCGTCGACGAGGGCGTCATGATGTGCACCGGCATGGCGGCTCCCAGCAATATGCCGCCCACCGACACGCCGCCGCCGGCCGTCACGCGCAGCACGTTGTAGGTGATGTTGGCCGCATCGATGTTCGGCATGACGAGCAGGTTGGCATCGGCGGTGAGGCGGGAGTCGGGAAACTCGATGTCGCGGATCGTCTTCGACAGCGCCGCGTCGCCGTGCATCTCGCCTTCGACTACCAGCGCCGGGGCGCGTTCGCGGATCATCTCGAGCGCCTCGCGCATCTTGCGCGCGGAGGCGGCGTCCGAGCTGCCAAAGCTGGAGTGCGACAGCAGGGCCACGACGGGCTTCAGGCCGAAGCGTTCAACCTCCTCGGCGGCGAGCAGCGTCATCTCCGCGAGCTGCTCGGCGCTCGGGTCCTCGTTGACGTGGGTGTCGCAGATGAACAGCTGGCGTTGATGCAGGATCAGCATGTGCATGGCAGCCAGCGTCCGTACGCCCGGACGCAGGCCGATCACGCGCCGCACGTACTTGACGTGGTCGGCATAAGGACCGGTGGTGCCGCACAACAATGCATCGGCGTCGCCGCGGCGGAGCAGGATCGCGCCGATCAGCGTGGTGCGGATGCGCATCTCCTCCTTGGCGACGGCGCGTGTCACGCCCTGGCGCTTGGCGAGTTCGTAGTACTCGCGCCATGCCTCCGCGTAGCGGGGATCGTCGAGCACATTGACGCAGTCGCAGTTCTCGCCCAGTTTCAGGCGCAGGCCGAAGTTGCCGATACGGGTGGCGATCACGTCGGCACGACCGACGAGGATCGGACGCGCCAGCCCCTCGTCGACCACCACCTGCGCGGCGCGCAACATGCGCTCGTCCTCACCCTCGGCGTAGAGCACGCGCTTGGGCGCCTTGCGCGCAACGTCGAACACGGGCTCCATGCTGGAGCCGGTCTGGTAGACGAAGCGGCGCAGCTTGGTGCGATACGCATCCAGATCCTTGATCGGGCGCGTGGCGACGCCAGTGTCCATCGCGGCCTTCGCCACCGCGGGACAGATGCGTTCGATCAGGCGCGGATCGAACGGCTTCGGAATCAGGTACTCGGGCCCGAAGCGCAGTCCCTGTGCGCCATAGGCCGTAGCCACCACGTCGGAAACTTCGGCGTGCGTCAGTTCGGCAAGCGCCTTCACCGTGGCAAGTTTCATCTCCTCGTTGATGATCGTCGCGCCGACGTCGAGCGCGCCGCGGAAGATGAACGGGAAACAGAGCACGTTGTTGACCTGGTTCGGATAGTCGGAGCGGCCGGTGCCGATGATCGCGTCGGGCCGCACGGCGAGCGCCTCCTCCGGCATGATCTCTGGCGTCGGGTTCGCCATCGCCAGGATCAGGGGCTTCGGCGCCATCTGCCTGACCATCTCCGGCTTCAGCACGCCGGCGGCAGACAAACCCAAGAAGACGTCGGCGCCGGGCACGATGTCGCCGAGCGTGCGCGCCCGCGTTTCGCGCGCGTAGCGCGCCTTGTTCTCGTCCACCCCTTCGCGGCCGATGGCGACGACACCCTTGGCATCGACGATCAGCACGTTTTCCTTGCGCAGGCCGAGGCCCACCAGCAGGTCGAGGCAGGCAAGCGCCGCGGCACCCGCGCCGGAGCAGACCAGCTTGACCCGGGCGATGTCCTTCTCGACGTAGCGCAGGCCATTCAGCACCGCCGCCGCCGCCACGATCGCCGTGCCGTGCTGGTCGTCGTGGAACACTGGAATCTTCATCCGGCTGCGCAGCTTCCGCTCGACATAGAAGCACTCGGGCGCCTTGATGTCCTCGAGATTGATGCCGCCGAAGGTCGGTTCCAGGCTGGCAATGATCTCGACCAGCTTGTCGGGGTCGCGCTCGTTGATCTCGATGTCGAACACGTCGATGCCCGCGAACTTCTTGAACAGGCAGCCCTTGCCTTCCATCACCGGCTTGCCGGCGAGCGGCCCGATGTTGCCGAGCCCGAGCACGGCGGTGCCGTTGGTGACCACGGCGACCAGGTTGCCGCGCGACGTGTAGAGCGCCGCGTCGTTCGGGTTGGCGTGGATCGCGGTGCACGCGTACGCGACGCCCGGCGAGTACGCCAGCGCGAGATCGCGCTGGGTCACCAGCGGCTTCGTGGGCGTCACCGAGATCTTGCCCGGCGCAGGATGCAGGTGATAGTCGAGTGCGTCGATGCGCAGCTGCTCTTCCATGGTGTCTCCCGTTCTAACCCTTGCCGCGTGTCATCCGCGCGCCGCCGTCATTCCGCGCCTGCAGCCATTCCGAACGCAGCGCGCAACCCCGGCTTGCGAGCCGTGAGATCCCTCGCTGCGCTCGGGATGAGAAAGTGCGGAGGGCCTGGTCATTTCTTCTTCACCGGCGGCAGATCGGTGCACACGCCTTCGAACACTTCGGCCGCCATGCCGACCGATTCGGTCAGCGTCGGATGCGGGTGAATCGTCTTGCCGATGTCCACCGGATCGCATCCCATCTCGACCGCCAGGCAGACCTCGCCGATCAGGTCGCCCGCGTGCGTGCCGACGATGCCGCCGCCGATGACGCGATGGCTGGATTCGTCGAACAGCAGCTTGGTGAACCCTTCGTCGCGCCCGTTGGCGATCGCGCGCCCGCTCGCCGCCCAGGGAAACACCGCCTTGCCGAACTTGATCCCCTGCGCCTTGCACTGCTCCTCGGTCAGGCCGGCCCACGCCACCTCCGGGTCGGTGTATGCCACCGACGGGATCTGGCGCGCGTCGAAATGGGCGCGATGCCCGGCGGCGGCCTCGGCCGCGACGTGGCCCTCGTGCACCGCCTTGTGCGCGAGCATCGGCTGGCCGACGATGTCGCCGATCGCGAAGATGTGGGCCTGGTTGGTGCGCATCTGCTTGTCGACGGAGATGAACCCGCGATCGCCGACGATGACGCCCGCCTTGTCGGCGTCGATCTTCTTGCCGTTCGGGCTGCGCCCCACGGCGACCAGCACCAGGTCGTAGACCTGCGCCTCCGGCGGTGCCTTCTCGCCCTCGAAGCTCACCTTGATTCCGGCCGGGGTCGCTTCCGCCGCGACGGTCTTGGTCTTGAGCATCACGTTATCGAAGCGGCCGGTGTTTTTTTTCTCCCACACCTTGACCAGGTCGCGATCCGCGCCGGTCATCAGCCCGTCGAGCATTTCGACGACGTCGATGCGCGTGCCGAGGGTCGAATAGACGGTCGCCATCTCGAGCCCGATGATGCCGCCGCCGATAACAAGCATCCGCTTGGGAGTCGATGCGAGCATCAGGGCGCCGGTGGAATCGACCACGCGCGGATCGTCCGGAATGAACGGCAGCTTCACGGCCTGGCTGCCCGCCGCGATGATCGCCTTCTCGAAGCGCACCACTTTCTTCGCGCCGGTGGGTTCCCGGCCCGTGCCGCCGGTCAGCTGCACTTCCAGGTGATGCGGATCGACGAAGCGGCCAACGCCGCGCACGACCTCGACCTTGCGCGCCTTCGCCATGCCGGCCAGGCCGCCGGTGAGCTTCCCGACCACCTTTTCCTTCCAGCCGCGCAGCTTGCCGAGATCGATCTCCGGCTTGCCGAAGCGCAGGCCGTGTTCGGCGAGGGCATCGGCCTCGTCCGCCACCGCGGCGACGTGTAACAACGCCTTGGATGGAATGCAACCGACGTTCAGGCACACGCCGCCGAGCGTGGCGTAACGCTCTACCAGCACGGTCTTCATGCCGAGGTCCGCGCTGCGGAACGCGGCCGAGTAGCCGCCCGGGCCAGCCCCGAGCACGAGCATCTCGCACTCGACGTCGGCGGCACCGCCGTAGGCGCCGGCGACCGGCGCCACCGCGGGCGGCGCCGGTGCGGCCGCCGGTTGCGCCGGTGCGGCCGCGCTCACTCCCGTCGTCAGCGACAGGATCAGCGTGCCTTCGCTGACTTTGTCGCCGAGCTTGACCGCCACGTCCTTCACGGTGCCGGCCGCCGGCGACGGCACGTCCATCGTCGCCTTGTCGGATTCGAGGCTGATCAGCGGGTCCTCGGCCTTGACCGTGTCGCCGGGCTTGACGAACACCTCGATGATCGGCACGTCCTTGAAGTCGCCGATGTCGGGTACGCGCACTTCGACCGCCTCGTAGACACCGGCCGCCGCGCCGTAGTCGGCGACCGGCGCGCCTTCGCCGGTGCCGTGCCCAGACTCCTTCACCTTCTGGCTCGGTGCGACGCCGGCGGGCGCCGCTTCGGTTTCCGCGGTCAGGAGGAGTGAACCCTCCGAGACCTTGTCGCCGACCTTGACCTTGATGTCCTTGACGACGCCGTCGACAGGTGACGGCACGTCCATCGTCGCCTTGTCGGATTCGAGCGTAACCAGCGGCTGCTCGACCTTGAGCGCCTCACCGGGCTTGACCAGCACCTCGATGACGGGGACGTCCTTGAAGTCGCCGATGTCCGGGACCTTGACTTCGATCGTTGCCATCGTCGTCTCCCCTTACATCAGCACGCGACGCAGGTCGGCCATCACCGACGCGAAGTACGCGTTGAAGCGCGCCGCCGCCGCGCCGTCGATGACGCGGTGATCCCACGACAGCGACAGCGGCAGCATGTAACGCCACGCCGCGGTCTTGCCGTCGTTGGACACCTGTTTCCAGAACGAACGGCACACGCCGAGGATGGCCACTTCCGGCGCGTTGATGATCGGGGTGAAATAGACGCCGCCGATGCCGCCGAGGCTCGAGATCGTGAACGTGCCGCCCTGCATCTGGTCGGGCTTGAGCTTGCCGTCGCGCGCCAGTTTCGCGAGTTCGCCCATCTCCTGCGCGATCGGCGCGACGCCCTTCTTGTCGGCATCGCGGATCACCGGCACCACGAGTCCCTGCGGCGTGTCGGCCGCAAAGCCGATGTGGTAGTACTTCTTCAGGACCAGATTGTCGCCGTCGAGCGAGGCATTGAATTCCGGGAACTTCTTCAGCGTGGCGACCGCCGCCTTGATCATGAAGGCAAGCATGCTCACCCGCACCCCGGCCTTTTCGTTCTCCTTGTTGTACTGGACGCGGAATTCCTCCAGGTCCGTGATGTCCGCGTCGTCGTGATTGGTGACGTGGGGAATCATCACCCAGTTGCGATGCAGGTTCGCGCCGGAGATCTTCTTGATGCGCGCCAGCGGCTTGGTTTCGATCGGGCCGAACTTGGCGAAATCGACCTTCGGCCACGGCAGCAGCTCGACCCCTCCCACGCCCGCGCCTGCGGCAGCCGCGCCGGCGGCGGGCGCCGCAGCATGCGGGGGTGCGCCCTTGCTGAAGGCCTCGACGTCTTCCTTCAGGATGCGTCCCTTGTCGCCGCTGCCCCGGACCTTGCCGAGGTCGACGCTGAGCTCGCGCGCCAGCTTGCGCACCGCCGGGCCGGCGTACGCAAGCGCGAACGCAGCCTCGTCGATGCCCGCCGCGGCAGGTGCGGGAGCCGGAGACGGCGCCGTGCGGCCGCCTCCCCCACCCTCCCCCGCGGCCGGCGCAGGCGGTGCCGCGCGCGCGGCAGCGGCGCTGTCGGTGACGAGCGTCAGGATCACCGCGCCCTCGGACACCTTGTCGCCGACCTTGACGCGCACGTCCTGCACCACGCCGCCCAGCGGGGCCGGCACGTCCATCGTTGCCTTGTCCGATTCGAGCGTGATGAGCGCCTGCTCGGCCTTCACCGAATCGCCCGGCTTGACCAGCAGCTCGATCACCGGCACGTCCTTGAAATCGCCGATGTCCGGCACGCGTACCTCTGCGACGCCCGCCGGCGCACTCACCGGCGACGGCGCGGCGGCGACGGAAGGCATCGCGGGTGGCGCCGCCGCCGCGGCCTGCGCGCTGCCGCTTTCGAGCAGCAGGATCACGCTGCCCTCGCTCACCTTGTCGCCGATCTTGACCTTGACTTCCTTGACCGTGCCCGCCGCCGGCGCGGGCA
The DNA here is from genome assembly GCA_035502095.1 of Burkholderiaceae bacterium. Lineage (GTDB taxonomy): Bacteria > Pseudomonadota > Gammaproteobacteria > Burkholderiales > Burkholderiaceae_F > JAKANT01. Next base: position 158,178 of record DATJUX010000022.1, on the reverse strand, counting down.
CGTCCATCGTTGCCTTATCCGACTCCAGTGTGACGAGCGGATCCTCGGGCTTGACCTTGTCGCCCGCCTTCACGAGCAGCTCGATCACCGGCACGTCCTTGAAGTCGCCGATATCCGGAACCTTGACTTCCACCGCTGCCATCGCGCACCTCGGTTTTGTTGGTTGACTTCCGCTTCGCTCAGACCTTCCACGGATCGGGGCGCTCGGCGTCGAGCCCGTACTTCTTGATCGCCTCGGCCACCTTGGCTGCCGGCACTTCGCCGTCATCGGCGAGCGCCTTGAGCGCAGCGACCGTCACGTAGTGCCGATCGACCTCGAAGAAGCGGCGCAGGTTGACGCGGTAATCACTGCGGCCGAAGCCGTCGGTGCCGAGCACGACGTACGTGCGCCCGACGTGGGCGCGCACCTGCTCGGCGAAGTTGCGCATGTAGTCGGTGGCGGCGATCACCGGCCCCGCATGGCCTTCGAGGCACGACTCGACGTAGCTCGCCTTGCGCGCCTGGGTCGGGTGCAGGAGATTCCACCGCTCCGTGCTCATCCCGTTGCGCCGCAGTTCGTTGAAGCTGGTGACGCTCCAGATGTCCGCGTTGACCTTGAACTCGTCGCGCAGCAGGTCGGCCGCCGCGATCACCTCGCGCAGGATCGTGCCGCAGCCGAAAAGCTGCACCCGCGGCCCCTTGCCCTTGCCGCCTTCCTTGAGCAGATACATTCCCTTGACGATGCCCTCCTCCGCGCCCGCCGGCATGCCCGGATGCTGGTAGTTCTCGTTCATCAGGGTGATGTAGTAGTAGACGTCCTCCTGCTCCTGCAGCATGCGCCGCAACCCGTCGCGGATGATCACCACCACCTCGTAGGCGAACGTCGGGTCGTACGAAACGCAGTTCGGAATCGTCGAGGCGAGGATGTGGCTGTGCCCGTCCTCGTGCTGCAGGCCCTCGCCGTTCAGCGTCGTGCGGCCGGCCGTGCCGCCCAGAAGGAATCCGCGCGCGCGCATGTCGCCCGCGAGCCAGGCGAGGTCGCCGACGCGCTGCAGGCCGAACATCGAGTAGTAGATGTAGAAGGGAATCATCGGCAGGTTGTTGGAGCTGTACGAGGTCGCCGCCGCGATCCACGACGACATCGCGCCCGCTTCGTTGATGCCCTCCTGCAACACCTGCCCCGATTTGTCCTCGCGGTAGTACATCAGCTGATCGGCGTCCTGCGGCTTGTAGAGCTGGCCGACCGCCGAATAGATGCCGAGCTGGCGGAACATGCCTTCCATGCCGAACGTACGCGATTCATCCGGCACGATCGGCACCACGAACTTGCCGATCGCCTTGTCGCGCACCAGCGTGCCGAGCATCTGCACGAACGCCATCGTGGTCGAGGGTTCGCGGTCCTCGGAACTCTTTAACAGCCGGTCGAAGGTCGCGAGCGGCGGCACCTCCAGCGACGTCGACTTGCGCCTGCGCTGCGGCAGATATCCGCCGAGCGCCGCGCGGCGCGCGCGCAGGTATTTCATCTCGGGGCTGTCGTCGGCGAAGCGGATGAACTCGAGGTCCATCAACCTGGCGTCGGGGACGGGGATCTGGAACCGATCGCGAAACTGCCGCAACGCGTGCTCGGTCATGTGCTTGGCCTGGTGGGCGATCATCTGTCCCTCGCCGGACTCGCCCATGCCGTAGCCCTTCACGGTCTTGGCGAGGATCACAGTGGGCTGCCCCTTGTGCTTGACCGCCGCGGCGTAGGCGGCGAACACCTTCGCCGGGTCGTGACCGCCACGGTTGAGGTGCCAGACCTGATCGTCGGTCTTGTCCGCCACCAGCGCCTTGAGCTCGGGATACTTGCCGAAGAAGTGCTCGCGCACATACGCGCCGTTCTTCGACTTGAAGTCCTGGTACTCGCCGTCGACGCACTCCTCCATGCGCTGGAGGAGAAGTCCCGACTTGTCCTTGGCGAGCAGCTCGTCCCAGCCGCCGCCCCAGATCACCTTGATCACGTTCCAGCCGGCACCGCGGAAGACCGACTCGAGTTCCTGGATGATCTTGCCGTTGCCGCGCACCGGGCCGTCGAGCCGCTGCAAATTGCAGTTGACGACGAAGATCAGGTTGTCGAGCCGTTCGCGCCCCGCGAGGGAAATCGCACCGAGCGACTCCGGTTCGTCGCATTCGCCGTCGCCGAGGAAGCCCCAGACCTTGCGCGACTCCGTCTGCGCCAGTCCGCGTCCGCCGAGGTACTTGAGGAAACGCGCCTGGTAGATCGCCATCAGCGGCCCCAAGCCCATCGAGACCGTCGGAAACTGCCAGAAGTCCGGCAGCAGCCACGGATGCGGATAGGACGGAATGCCCTTGCCCGCCGTCTCCTGGCGGAAGTTGAGCAGTTGTGCCTCGGTGAGGCGCCCTTCGAGGTAGGCGCGCGCGTAGATGCCCGGCGACACGTGTCCCTGCACGAACAGCAGGTCGCCCCCGTGCTGATCCGACGGTGCATGCCAGAAGTGATTGAAGCCGATGTCGTAGAGCAGCGCCGAAGACTGGAAGCTCGCGATGTGCCCGCCGAGTTCCGAAGATTCCTTGTTGGCGCGCAGGATGATCGCCACCGCGTTCCAGCGCACGGCCGCGCGGATGCGATGTTCGATCGCCGGATCTCCGGGCGATTTTTCCTCCTTGTCCGGCGGGATCGTGTTGATGTAGGGCGTGTTGGCCGCAAAAAACGGCGCGCCCCGGCGCGTCGCCTCGCCGACTGCGCGGCCGAGGAGGAATTGCGCCCGTTCCGGTCCGCGGTATTGCACGACCGCGCGAATCGAATCGACCCACTCCTGGGTTTCGCTTGCATCGACGTCCTTCAGCGCATCCATGGCCTTCATCTCCCTTGCAGTGGTGTCCGATTCACTGTTGCGTCAGTTTTCAGCGCGCCATCGCGGCGGCGGCGCGGTCGAGCGAGCCCAAGGTCGTGGCGGGCGACGATCGCGCCGTCGCGGCCGGCAGGCGTGCGATGGGAACTCGGATTGCTCGCGGACAGGGGCGCGGTCGCGCGGGAAGGCGACGCCGCAGCGACGATTGTCGCGGGTCGACCCGGCGGCACGGCTGGCCGGGATCGCGCTCATGCGCCGTCAAGACCTGTCTCCGTTTTTTTGTCGTCGCGCGCGGTTCGACTCCCGCGCGTGCTATCGGCGCAACGACGTGCCGGCAGCGCCGTGCAAGCCGGCGACATCGCCGCGCCATGAACGGCGGAGTGTGCCCCCGCGCGGCAAGTTGCGGAAGTCCGGCGGCGCGCGCCGACGCCACGTGCCGGTGCTCATCCCGCGAATTGGCCAACCTCCAAAGCCGCCTGCATGGCTTCCGGCCGCGCCGCCTTGCAACTCGTATACATGGCGTATGCAACACTGCCCTGCATAATCCGCGCCTGTTCGTAACGTCCGGGCGGATAGCCGCAATGAAGGACTACGACGTCGTTGCGCTCGGCGAGCCGATGGTCGAGTTCAACCAGACCGTAGCCGGCGAGCCTCACTACCGTCAGGGCTTTGGCGGCGACACCTCGAACGCGGTCATCGCGGCAGCGCGCCAGGGTGCGCATTGCGCCTACCTGACCCGCGTCGGCAAGGACAGGTTCGGCGAGCAATTGCTTGCCTTGTGGCGCGCGGAGGGCGTCGACACGACCGGCGTACTCGTCGACGAGGGCGCGCCGACCGGGATCTACTTCGTTTCCCACGCACCGGGCGGACACGAGTTCACCTACCTCCGCGCAGGGTCCGCGGCCAGCCGGATGCAGCCGGCCGAGCTTGCGGCGGGCCTCATCGAGCGGGCGCGTTTCCTCCACGTTTCGGCAATCAGCCAGGCGATCAGCCCCGGCGCCTGCGACACCGTTTTCGCAGCGATCGCACGGGCGCGCGCGGCGGCGACGCAGGTGAGCTACGACGGGAACCTGCGGCTTCGGTTGTGGCCGATCGATCGCGCACGGGCGATCCTGCGCGAGACGTTGCGGTCGGCCGACTGGTTTCTTCCAAGCCTGGAGGACATGCGGCTCCTGACGGGTCTCGACGACCCTCGCGCCATCCTGGACTGGTCACGTGATGCCGGCGCGCGCCGGGTGGTGCTCAAGCTGGGCGAACGGGGCGCAATCGTCGACGACGGCAGCGAGCGCATCGCGGTACCGCCGCACCCGGTACAGGCTGTCGATGCCACGGGCGCCGGCGACTGTTTTGCCGGCAGTTTCCTCGCGCGCTTGATCGCCGGCGACCCACCGGCGACCGCCGCGCGCTGGGCCAACGTTGCAGCGGCGCTTGCCACGCTCGGATTCGGCGCCGTCGACCCGCTGCCCCGGCGCGAGCAGGTGCGCGCGGTTCTCGACGGCTGAACGCAGCCGGCAGGGTCGGATCAGTCGAGCATGAGCAGGAGCATTCCGATGCCGGCGCTGATACCGAGCGGAATGCCGTAGCGCTCCAGTTTCGAGATCGCCGTTCCGGCGACGATCTCCACCGGCACGCCGGTCTCCTCCAGTACCTGGCCGGTCACCGAATCTTCGAGCATGCGCGTCAGCGACGATTTGCGCGCGGTGCCGAGCACGATGCGATCGCAGCCCAGCCGCAGCGCGAGATCGCTGATCACCCGCGCGCGATCGCCGACTTCCAGGTGCGTCCTGCAAGGCACCCGCATCGCGTCGAGAAGCCGGCGCGCATCCTCGAGCGCACGTTGGGACTGCTCGCGATGAAACGACGCGCGATCCCGGCGCGCAACGAAGCGGGCGACGTGACGCGGGAACGGTCGCTGCACGTTGAGCAGGTGCACTTCGAGCTCGTGATGGCGCCGGTACTCGTCGACGACGTGGCGTACGGCCTGCAACGCATTCATCGAGCCGTCGACAGGTACGAGACTCGCAGCGTGGGTTGTCCTCCTTCGCTCGCGAGGTGCTCGGGCAGCCGCTGTGCAAACCCGGCCAGGCGCGCGTGGATGCGCGACGCAAGCTTGCGGTGATTCCTGACGAACCCGGCCCAGAGCACGGCCGGCACGAGCACGTACAGCAGCGGCGTTGCGTGCTCGAACGGCGCGAACACCTCGCGCAGCGTTTGTTCGCTGCCGATCATTTTCGCGGCGGTCAAGACGAGCACGCCGGATCCGACATAGACCAGGGCTGGAAACCGTTCGACCGCTCTGAGCACCAGCGTACTGCCCCAGATCACGCAAGCGCGGTGACGATTGTGCAGACGCCTGCGCCGACGCAACAGGCGCGATTTGCAATCGGTCGCCGGGAAAACACCGAACACTGCCGCGAGCGAGCGGTGCTATATCGAGCGGCGGCGCGGCGATCGTCGCGTCGAATCCGCAAGGCGGGAGTAGGCGAGCGAGACCTTTGCCTGACGTCGCATCCAGGCGAAGGTCGCTCGGTCGGCTTCGTCCAACCGACGGGAGCCGCGATGCCAAAGCCCAGCCGCCAGTGTCTCGGGCATGGAACGCTGCCGCAGATGGCCGCGCTGCAAGCGATCTTGCGCGTGGGAAGTTTCGCCGGTACGGCGCGCGAGATGCACAAGGCACCGCCGACGGTCTCGGGCCTGGTACGCAAGCTCGCGGATTCGGCGGGAACGCCGTTATTTCGGCGCAGCGGGCGCGGCGTCATACCCACCGCGGCCGGCCGCAGGTTGTGTGCAGCCGCGGCAGAGATCCTCGGTGCGCTCGAGCGCGCGAGCCTGGAACTCGCCGCGCTGCATGACGGGCGCGATGACGGCACCTGCGACTGACGACTTTGTTCTTACGTCACGCGAACGAATTTCTTTAGGCGGCCACGCGTCCTCCGAAGCACGGAAAAACGGTATTCCGAACCGATGCGTTCGGGCACCTCGACCGACGCCGTTGCATCACGCTGCGGTCTGTCCGCTGGTGCATGTGCGTGCCTCGACGACGCGCAGCGCCGGCAAGCACGACGCTCAATCGGAGTCGCCGACCATCATGGAAGACACCATCGACCACTCGATCGTTTTCGCCAAGACGCCCAAGGGCGTGGCGGAGATCAACGCGCGCAGCGGTGCGCTGACACTGCAGGCGCGCCGCGTCCTCATCATGATCGACGGCCGCCGGCAGGTGGCGGAGCTGACGGCGGTCGTGCGCACGGGCGAGTTCGACGGAATCATCTCCACGCTCGAGAGCCAGGGCATGATCGAGAAGGTCGATCCGGCTTCGCTCCCGCCACGCGACTACGAGCAGGAGGACTTCGCCGACACCATTTCGTTGCTGCAGGAAAACGCCGCAGCCTTGCGTTCGCAGCCGCACGTCAACCCTGCTGCGCTCGTGCCCGGTGCCGCGCCGGCGCGAGTGGCCGCGCCGGTCGCCGCGGCAGAAGTCGCCGAGGCCGCGACGGAAGTCGCCGCGATCGCTGCCCGTGCGGTCGCGAGCGCCAGTGCGCCGCGCCCCGCGGAGCCGGCCGTACGTCGCCCGCCCACCATCAGCATTCCGAGTCCGGTGGCGCCGCAGGAGATGTCGAGCGGCACCGCGCGCCCTGGCACGCTCAACGGCGTCCGTCTGGCTGAGCCGCCCCGCCGCCCGCCCACTCTTTCCGGAGCACGACCGATGCCGGCAGCCGAGCACGCGCAGGCGGCCGTGGAAACGCCGGTGCGGAGCGCGCCCGCGACAATTCGCGCAGAGGCAGCGCCCCCAACGATCCGTGCCGAGGCCGCACCTGCGACCATCCGTGCCGAGGCCGCACCCGCCCCCGCTGCCGCTGCACCTGCTGCGGCGCCGTCCGCCCCGGTGAAGCCGGCGCGCACGCTCGAGGAAGAAAAGCGGTTCGCCGTCAGCGAGCTCTATTCCGTGCTCGGACCGTATGGCGAGCAGCCTGCGGCCAAGCTGCAGGAGTGCATGACGCTCGAGGCACTGCGCGAACAGATCAAGCAGGCCGGCAAACGCGTCGCGACCTTCCGCGGCGAGAAGGCGGCCCAGGACTACCTGCGCGCCGTCGGTTACGCCTGATCCGCCGCAGAACCAAGTCACTTCTCTGCCGACTCGACGGCACCCACGCGGGTGCCGTCTTCGCCTCGGTCCCGCGTTTCCTGTGACGGGTCTGGCGTGACTACGACCTCGCACGCTGGACCGCGTGGCGGCGGCGCGCCCAAACTCCGCTCCTCCATGGGGGGTGTATGCGCAACCTGATATTCCTCTGGCTGCTCTGCCTGGCACGCGCGGCGGTGGGCGCCGACCCATCGAGCAGCGACCGCGTCGACCGCGAGGCGGGCGGCGACCGTTTCAGTGCCGGCGGATCCGTCTCGGTCTCCGAGCCGGTCGCGGCCGATCTGCTCGTGGCCGGCGGAAGCGTCGATGTCGACGCCAAGGTCGGCGGCGATGTGCTCGCCGTCGGCGGCAACGTGCGCATCAAGGGCGACGTCGACTCCGGGGTCGTCGCGGGTGGCGGGCAGGTGCTGCTCGATGCGCGCGTGAAGCGCAGCGTGAGGATGGCGGGCGGCCAGGTGGAAGTCGGCTCGCGAGCGCAACTGAGCGGCAACCTCAGCATCGCAGGCGGACACGTCCGCATCGAGGGCCCGGTCTTCGGCTCTGTCCAGGCAGCCGGCGCTAGCATCGTGATCGATGCGCCGGTTGGCGGCGATGTCTGGGCAACCGGCGCGCGGATTGCGCTCGGACCCAATGCCCGCATCGGCGGCAGACTGCACTACGCAAGCGAGAGCGAGCTGAAGCAGGACCCCAAGGCGATCGTGAAGGGCGGCGCGGAGCGCGTGGACCTCGAGGCAGGCTGGCCGCAGGGACAGAAGGAGGCGCACGCTTCGGGGTCCGCCGGCGGGGTGTGGATCGCGGGTCTGATGGTGCTCGCCGCGGTATTCGTGGCCGTCGCCCCGTCGTTCACGGCGCGCGTTTCGGGGGCGCTGATGGAGCGGCCGTGGTTCGCCTTGCTGGTCGGCTTCGTCGTGCTCGTTTGTGTCCCGGTCGCCGCGATCGTGCTTTTGGTGAGCCTGATCGGCATTCCGCTCGGGCTGCTGGTCCTGCTTGCCTACCCCGCGCTGCTCTTGCTGGGTTACGAAATGACCGCGATCGGCATCGGCGACCTGCTCACGCAGCGCCTCTCAGCCGCGCGTGCGCAATCGACCGCATGGCGCGCGGGGGCCGCTGCGGCCGCGGTGCTGCTGGTCGCGCTGCTGGCGCAGGTTCCGATTCTAGGCGGGGTGGTGACGTTCCTCGCCTTGCTCGCCGGCCTGGGTGCAATCGTCCTGCAGTGGCGCCGGGCCGCGGCGACGGCTTGATTCCCCACGCGCTGTATTGACATGCTTGACATCATTCCGCACTGCACCATAATCCGGTGCGTCGTGCATACGCAGAGAATTCATCGTGAGTACTCAAAAACCGGAAGGATTGATGGATCGCGCGTACGCGCAGCTGCGCGACGCAGTCGTCGGCGGCGGACTGCAGCCCGGCGAGCCCCTCTACGAAATCCACCTTGCCGAGCGGCTCGGCATGAGCCGGACCCCGGTGCGAGAGGCGCTCAAGGTGCTGGCCCGCGACGGTTACCTGGAAGAGCTTCCGTCGCGCGGGTATACCGTGCCCCGCCGTTCGCTTGACGACCTGCGCGAGTTCTTCGAACTGCGCGAGGTGTTGGAGTCGACCGCGGCCCGCTACGCCGCGCTGCGCGCGACGCGCAACGAACTGGAGCAGCTCGACCGGATCTGCACCCAGTACGAGCGCGAGAAGGACGACGAGAAATGGGCGCAGATGGGACACGAGTTCCATACGCTCGTGGTCCAGGCCGCGCGCAACACGCGTCTGCAGGCGATGCTGCATTCGCTGAACGCACAGATCGTCATCTCGCGGCGCGCCGTTTCGCGGCTCGATCCGTCGCGGCGCGCGTTCGCGATCCGCGACCACCGCGCCATTTACGAGGCGATCCACGCGCGCGACGAAACGCAGGCACAGGCCCTCGCCGCGGAGCACGTGCGTCGCTCCTACGAAGCGACGTTGCGCGCCTACCAGCCAAACGTGTTTGCGGCGCAGAAGGTCGCCTGACCGCCGGCGTCCGTTCTCCGCGCTTTGCGCCGGCCGTCGAAGACTTCAGCGACGCTGAACACGCGCGGCGGCGCGAAATGGCCCGCGAAGTCGGCGGAGTCGAGCAGGGCTCGTCGTCCAGGTCCTGCGCTCGAAGCGCCCCGGAAGGCGGCCTCGCTGCGGTACGTTTGACGCTCGCGCCGCGGCTCGCGTAACGTGGCCGCACCACCCCAGTCCGGCTGAGTCCTGGAACGCAACCGATGGTGTTCGAGCAGATCGCAACCGGCGGTTGCCAGTCCTACCTCGTTGGCTGCGCCGAGACCTGTGCTGCGGCGCTGATCGACCCGGAGGTGAGCCAGATCGACCGCTACCTCGCGCTCGCCGCGCGCAACGGATTGCGGATCCGGTTCGTCATCGATACGCACACCCACGCGGATCATTTTTCGGCAACGCGCCAGCTGGCGCATCAGCTCGGTGTTCCGACGGTCATGCATCGCGCGAGCCCGGCGCCGACGGTCGACCTGCGCGTCGACGACGGCGAAATGCTGATCGTGGGCAAGCTGCGGCTGCAGGTCCTGCACACCCCCGGGCACACCGCCGACTCGATGAGCCTGGTTGCCGGGGACCGCGTCTTCACCGGCGACACGCTGCTGATCGGCGCGACCGGCCGCACGGATCTTCCGACCGGCGACCCCGGGGCGCTGTACGACAGCCTGTTCGGCCGGCTGCTGCGCCTGGATCCCGAGCTGAAGGTCTACCCGGCGCACGACTACAAGGGCCGGTCGCACTCGACCATCGGCGCGGAGATCGCCGCCAATCCGCGCCTGCTCAAGCAGGACCGGGCCGCGTTCGTGGCGATGATGCGCAACCTCAATCTCACGATGCCGCGGCACATCACCGAAGCGTTGCGCACGAACATGAGCGGCGGCAAGACGGTTGAGCAGATGCTCGCGGAGGCGGCCGCGACAGTGCCCTTCATGTCGCTCGAGGAATTGAAGGCGCGTGTCGAAAGCGGCGACTCCGACCTGGTGATCCTCGACGTGCGCGAGCGCGACGCCTACGAGACGGGCCACATCGCGGGCGCGCACTTGCTGCCGCGCGGGCAGCTCGAACTGCGCATCAACCACGAGCTGCCGGATCCGACCCGGCGCATCCTCACCTACTGCGAGTTCGGCCGCATCTCGACCCTGGCCGCGGCAACGCTGCGCACGATGGGATTCCAGCGTGCGGTCGCGCTCGACGGCGGCATCGTGGCATGGCGCGCAGCGGGCTATCCGCTCGAGAGCGGGAAGAGCTCCGACGTCGATGGCGGGGGCCATCCCGAGTAAACGAGGAAACTCGGGACTCGCGCGGCCGAGATCCTTCGCGTTCGGCTCAGGATGACAAAGGATGCCCTTGTCAAGGACGACGGAGAAGGCCCCTGCTTCGGCTGCAAGCTCCTACTTCGGCTGCCGCACCATGCGCAGGTACGGCTTGACCGCGCGCCATCCTTGCGGGAACAGCGCTTTGGCGTCGGCGTCCGGAATCGACGCCAGGATGATGACGTCCTCGCCTTCCTTCCAGTTCACCGGCGTCGCCACCCGGTGCTTGGCGGTCAGCTGCATCGAATCCAGGACCCGCAGCACTTCGTCGAAGTTGCGGCCGGTGCTCATCGGGTAGGTGAGCATGAGCTTGATCTTCTTGTCCGGCCCGATGATGAACACCGAGCGGATGGTCGCGTTGTCCTGCGCACTGCGAGTCGGCTGCGCGCTCGCGTTGGGATGAATCATGTCGTAGAGCTTGGCGATCTTCAGCTCGGGGTCGCCGATCAACGGGTAGTTGACCTTGTGCCCGGTCGCGTCCTCGATGTCCTTGAGCCAGCGGTTGTGGTCGGTGACGGGATCGATGCTCAAGCCGAGGATCTTGGTGTTGCGCCTTTCGAATTCCTTCTTGAGGCCGGCCATGTAGCCGAGCTCCGTCGTGCAGACGGGCGTGAAGTCCTTGGGGTGCGAGAAGAGGATCGCCCAGCCATTGCCGATCCACTCGTGGAAGCGGATCGGACCCTCGGTCGTATCGGCGGTGAAATCGGGGGCTTCGTCGCCCAGTCGCAGTGCCATGGAGAACCTCCGTCGGGGTCTTGCGCGAGACCGCAACTTAGTCGTGCAGCTCCCCTGTCTGCAACGACGGGATTGCGTGCTTGCGCCAAGGGGCCGATCCCTCCTCGCTTGGCCGGACAAGCCGTGTCGGCCGCCCGCGGCGGCGAACAACCTCGTTGGCGGCGGAATTGGCTAGCATCGGGGAGCGTCTGGTTGCGCGTCATTTGCGAACCCTGCGCATCGGGCCGGGTCTGAGACCGGAGACGCTCTGGATCGGTCCACTCGGGGTACGAATGAATCGTCGCGACGTGCTCATCACGCTCCCGGCCGCGCTGGCGCTGCCGTGCTGGCCGCCCTTGGCTTGCGCCGCCGAATGGCCGCGGGCGAGTGCAGTGCCGGGCGGCGTCGCACGGATCCGGCTTGGCAACTCGGAGCAGCCCCCACGGGTCCGCCTCTCGGGCGAACGCGTGCTGGTGCTGCGCGAGCAGGCCGAGTGGGTCGCGCTGGTCGGCTTGTCGCTGGCCTTGAAGCCCGGCTCCAAGGCGGTGATCGAGGTCAGGAGCGCGGACGGCGGCACGAGGACGATGCCGATCGTCATCGGCAAGAAGGAGTACGCGGCGCAGCACCTCAACGTGCCACAGGGCCAGGTCGATCTCTCGCCGGTCGATCTTGCGCGTTATGACCGCGAGCGCAGCCACCTCGCCGAAGTGTTGCGCACCTTCAGCCCGGAGCCTCCGGTTTCGACCGAGATGATCCAGCCTGCGCCGGGGCGGCGCTCGAGTTCCTTCGGCATGCGGCGCTTCTTCAACGGGCAAGCGCGCAATCCTCATACCGGCATGGACATCGCCGCACCGGTGGGCACGCCGGTCGTCGCGGCCGCAAGCGGCAAGGTGATCGATAGCGGGGAGTACTTCTTCTCCGGCAACCAGGTCGTCATCGATCACGGCGAGGGCCTGCTCACGCTCTACGCCCACTTGAGCGAGATCGGGATCGCGCCGGGCGAGTCCGTCATGTCCGGCGCGACCATCGCGAAGGTGGGCGCGACAGGGCGCGTGACCGGCCCGCACCTGCACTTCTCCGTGTACCTCAACACGGTGCCGGTCGATCCGGCACTCTTCTTGCCCGCCTGACCTTCTATATATAGTCCGGCCGGGGGGCGGAGACTCGCCCGCATCGGGCTGCCCGCCGAGTTCTCTCCGCAACGCTGCGGAAGCGACGACATGGACGTGCACGAGCTGATCGCGACGCATGGCTACTGGGTACTGGCGATCGCTTGTTTCCTCGAAGGCGAGACCGTGCTCGTGCTCGCGGGCTTCGCCGCCAGCCGCGGCCATCTCGACCCGCTCGGCGTGGTCGCGGTCGCCGCGGTCGCCGGCTTTGCCGGCGACCAGTTCTTCTTCTGGCTCGGCCGCGTCCATGGCACCGCCGTGCTCGCGCGCTTCCCCCCGGTCGCGCAGCAGGGCGAACGCGTGTTCCACCTGATCGAGCGGTATCAGGCGTGGGTCGTGATCGGCGTGCGCTTCGCCTACGGGTTGCGTATCGCCGGGCCGATCATCATCGGCACGTCGCGGATCTCCCCAACCCGCTTCCTTGCCTTCAACGCCATCGGTGCCATCATCTGGGCGATCCTCATCAGCGGCGTCGGTTATGTTTTCGGCGAAGCCGCCGAGGCGATGCTCGGCGGACTGCAGAACATCGAGGCGTGGCTCGTGTTCGGCCTGATCGCCCTGGTCATGCTGGTCCTGTTCGTGCAACGGCTGCGGGCACGCCGCGCATCACAGGCAAAGGACCGCTGACGGCGGGCGGCATGGAATAGCGAGGAAGACATGGCGCGAGGATCGATGCCCGTCACGACGATGCGTGGCCTTTTTCACGGCGAGCGCCATGGCAGCCGCCACATTGGCTGGCTGCGCGCGGCGGTGCTGGGGGCCAACGACGGCATCCTCTCGACGGCCGGCCTCGTGATCGGCGTCGTGACGGCGCATGCGGACCGCGGTGCCGTGCTGGCGGCCGGCGCCGCCGGCCTCGTGGCCGGCGCGATGTCGATGGCCGCCGGCGAATACGTCTCGGTGAGCTCGCAGTCCGATACCGACCATGCGGACCTCGAACGCGAACGCCACGAGCTCGCGTCCGATCTCGAGTACGAACATCGCGAGCTCGCGGCGATCTACGTGCACCGCGGCCTGGAGCCGGCGCTCGCCCACCAGGTCGCCGAGCAGCTGATGGCGAAGGACGCGCTGGGCGCGCATGCGCGCGACGAGCTCGGCATCGTCGAGCGGGGACGTGCGCGACCGATCCAGGCAGCCCTCACGTCGGCGGCGACCTTCGCCGTCGGCGGCCTGCTGCCGTTGCTGACCGCGGCCGTCGCGCCGCTCGCGTGGACGGCGCCCGCCGTCGCCGCCACGTCGCTCGTCTTCCTCGCGACCCTCGGCGGGCTCGCCGCTCACGCGGGTGGCGCGCCGATCGGCATCGGTGCGCTGCGCGTGACGTTCTGGGGTGCGCTCGCGATGCTGTTTACCGCCGCCGTCGGCGCTGCGTTCGGCATCACATTGGGCTAGCGCCGAGAGTCCTCGCCCGGGCGGCTCGGAATGACACTTCCATGTCATCCCGAGGAGCGCAGTGAGGAGCGATCTCGGCCGGCCGATGTGACCTGCTCCTGCCCTCTCAACCCTTGAGCGCGCGATACAGAAACGGCAGGCTGCGGTCCATGCGGTAGTCGACGTCCGAGTGGTCGTCGTCGAATTCCTCGTAGTCGTGGCGGATGCCCGCGGCGGCCAGCCGCTTCGACAGCATGCGGGCGCCGTAGTGAATGTGGAACTGGTCGCGCCAGCCGCAGTCGACGTAGATGCCGCGCAACGACTTCAGGTTCGCGCGGTACGGCGCGACGAGGTTGACCGGATCGTTGGCGCGCCAGTGTTGCCAGCGCTTCGCGATCAACTCGCCCGATTCGAGATTGAAGGGAACGCGGAAGCCGAGCGGCACGCGCGGATCGGGATCGTAGGTGGCAGCCATGCAGAGGTTCATGATGCAGTACGCTTCCTTGGTGGTGAGCTTCTCCTTCTTCCACACGTGGGCGAGAAAGCGCTTGATGCGCCCGTCGTCGACGCCGTCGGCGAGTCCCTTGCGCAGGGATTCCTTGCGCGCGTCGTAGGCGCCCGGCTGGCGCTTCGGCACGCGAAAGCGGGCGAGCTCGTCGAGAGTGTTCGGCCAGTCGTTCCAGTAGACGAAGTCGAATCCGGCGTCGCCCGAGTGGCTCGCCACCGCACCCCACGTCTGCGCGTGCTTCATCCCGTGCAGGATGGCACCGTAGCCGCCGGATGACTTGCCAAAGCAGCCGCGATGCTCGCGGCGCGCGAGCGTGCGGAACTCGCGGTCGACGAACGGAACGATCTCGCGCGTGAGATAGTCGGCATAGCTGCCTATTGCCGCCGAGTTGACGTACTGGTTGCCGCCGAGCGCGGTGAAACAGTCCGGGAACACGGCGATCACCGGTCCCATCTTCTGCTCGTGGATCAACCGGGCCAGGCGCTCGGGCACGTTATCGCCGAACGGTTTCCAGTTGAGGTGCGCCAGGCCCGACCCGGTGAAGCCGACCAGGTCGTACAGCACGGGAAAACGTTGCTTGCCGCCCGCCGCGTCGTACTGCGGGGGCAGCCAGACGCCGAGCTTGCGCACGTGCGGATCGCCGAGCGCATTGCCCTTCAGAACCTTCGAGGTGTGCTCGAGCACGACCAGGGTTCCCGGCGCGCCCCTGGGGCGTTTCAGAGCCATGATTCAGATCCCTGGTTGCATCAACGAAGCGGCGCAGGCGGCGCCACGGCCGCGTCACCTTGCCCGCTGCGCTCGAGCGCCCGTGCGACGAAACCGGACGCCTTCATCTCCTCGATGAATCCGCGTAGATACTGCGCGGCCGCTGCGTTGCGCTTCGGCGTTCCCATCGCCTGTTCGATCGCCATGAAGCGCCCCTCGATCACCCGCAACTCCGGGTGCGCGCGCGCGAACTGCACGAGCGGCTGCCGCACGCCCGCCGCGGCATCGAGCCTTTCATCGAGGAACAACCGGATCGCGGCCGGCGATGTCGGCGCCGGTACCCGCTGCGCGTGCTTCAGCGTGCGCGCGAGAAACAGGTCGTAGGCGCTCTTGCTGCCGACGGCGATGCGCACGCCGTCGCGATCGACGTCCTCGATCGCTTGCAGCGGCGAGTCGACGCGCACGAGGTACGTGCCCTCGATCACGACGTACGGAGCGGTGAACGCGATCCCGGTGGCGCGCGCCGGATCGATCGCGAGGAACGCGATGTCCCAGCGATCGGCCTGCAGCGCATCGAAGACCTTGCCCGCGGCGTCGAACAGCACCAGCTCGACCGGCACGCCGAGCCGGCGGCCCAGTTCGCGCGCCAGATCGACCGAAACGCCACGCGGCTCTCCGGTGGTCGCGTCCTTCTGCGCCAGGACCGGGTTGCCGAAATTGATCGCCGCACGCAGCGCCCCGTGCGGCGCCAGTTCGGCGCGAACAGCGGGAGGAACAGGGGACACGGCAGCGGCGCAAGCACCGAGGAGCGCGCACGATAGCAGCCGGATCCACCAATGCAGCGATTGCGTACCGCCTCCGATCGAGCGCCCATCCTGGGTAGCGCGCAGTGTAAGCGCAGGATTCGCCAAGTCCCTGCGACGCCGGCCGGCTACGCTGCGCTTGCCGACATCTCGAGGAGCGATGATGGCTTCGATTCGCAACGACTTGACCCTGCAGGCAGGGGCGGCGGCGGTCTGGGACGCGGTGCGCGACTTCGGTGCGCTGGCGCAGCGTCTCGTACCCGGCTTCGTCACCGACTGCAGGCTCGACGGCGACGCGCGCGTCGTGACGTTCGCCAATGGCCTGGTCGCACGCGAACTTCTCGTCGATTGCGACGACAGGACGCGACGCCTCGCCTATGCGATCGTCGGCGGGCGCGCGCAGCACTACAACGCGTCGGTCGAGGTGATCGAGGTCGACGCGCGTTGCTGCCGGGTGCTCTGGATCATCGACCTGCTCCCGCACGAACTTGCCGGGCCGATCGGGGCCATGGCGGCAGAGGGGGCCGCCGCGATGAAGCGGCATTTCGCCAAGGCGTGAACGGACCGGGGTAGATCCGGCAACCTCGCGAAGCGGGTCAATTCGGCGCTTTGGCCGGTCGACCCGCGCCGGCGCGCGTCGTAGGATTGGCGCGTATCCGGCTTTCCAGCATTCGAAAGAGGTGACCTTCATGATCAAGGCCGTTGTCCCGATCGTCGTCCTGTCCGGCGCGTTCCTCATCGCGGGCTGCGCCACCGAAAGCTCGCGCAGCGTCGAGGTGGCCAAGGTGCAGGCGGCCAGCACGCCCACCGAAGCCCCGCGCGTCCCGGTGGCGGTGGGCAAGTTCGACAACCGCTCCAACTACATGATGGGCGTGTTCTCCGACGGCATCGATCGCCTCGGCAGCCAGGCGAAGACCTCGCTGGTCGCGCACCTGCAGGAGTCGCAGCGCTTCAACGTGCTGGAGCGCGAGAACATGAACGAGATCGGGCAGGAGGCCAAGCTGCAGGGCGTGACGCAGACGCTGCGCGGTGCCTCGTTCCTGATCACCGGCGACATCACCGAGTTCGGCCGCAAGGAAGTCGGGGACCAGCAGTTCTTCGGCGTGCTCGGCCGCGGCCGCCAGCAGATCGCGTACGCGAAGATCACGCTGAACGTCGTCAACACGCGCACCTCCGAGGTCGTCTATTCGGCGCGCGGCGCTGGCGAGTACGAACTCTCGACGCGCGAGGTGGTCGGCTTCGGGGGCACTGCGGGTTACGACGCCACGCTGAACGGCAAGGTGCTCGACCTCGCCATGCGCAACGCGGTCGACAACCTCGTAGCCGCACGCGACTCCGGCAAGTGGGGGAACAATTGAGCACACGAGCGCCGCGCCCGCTCGCGGCGACCGCATTCGCGCTCGGGCTCGTCGGCTGCGCGCAGCCGCACGCACCGCTCTACATGTGGGAGACGTATCCGCGCCAGCAGTACGTCTACCTGCTGCACGACGGCATCAGCCCCGACCAGCAGATCAAGGAAATCGAAGCGCACGCCGAGAAGGCGCGCGCCGCCAACGCACAGCTGCCGCCGGGCCTGCGCGCACACCTCGGGATGCTGTACCTGAGCGTGGGCAATCCGGGCCGCGCGATGGAAATGTGGAACGCCGAGAAGGCCGCATTCCCCGAGTCGACGCCGTACATGGACCAGTTGCTCAAGCGGCTCGGCGGGCCGAAGGCCGAGCCCGCGAAGGGCGAGCCCCAGGCGAAAGACCCGGCGGCATGAAGCGCATGGTCCTAATCGGCGCCTTGCTGGCGCCGTTGCTGCTCGGCGCCTGCGCGACCCGGCCGCCCAAGGATTATTCGGCGTTCCAGCGTGCGCGGCCGGCGTCGATCCTCGTGCTGCCACCGGTGAACGATTCGCCCGACATCAAGGCGACGCCGGCCGTGTGGTCGGGCGTGACGCGGCCCCTCGCCGAAGCCGGCTACTACGTCATTCCGGTCACGCTCGCCGACGAGACGTTCAAGCAGAACGGCGTTACCACGTCGTACGACGCGCAGCAGATTCCGGCCGACAAGCTGCGCCAGTTCTTCGGGGCCGATGCCGCGCTCTATCTGACCGTGCGCGAGTACGGCTCGAGCTACCGCGTGCTGGTCAGCGAAACGGCGGTGCAGATCGATGCCAAGCTGGTCGACCTGCGCGACGGCGCCCTGCTGTGGCAAGGGAACGCTCGCGCCTCGTCGGCCGAACAACAGCAACAGAACCAGGGTGGAATCCTCGGGTTGCTGGTGCAGGCGCTGGTGAACCAGATCATCGGCAGCACCACCGACGCGGCGTACAACTACGCCGGCGTGGCCAACGCGCGCCTCATTGGCGGGCCCGAGGGAGTGCTGTACGGACCGCGCTCGCCGCGCTCCGGGCAGCCGCCCGCGCAGCCGCGGTGAGCGACCGCGCGGGGTCCGGAGCCCGGCGCGCTCGGTTTCCTCCGCTATTCGACCCGCTCGCCGTGCAGACTGATGTCGAGACCTTCGCGCTCCTGCTCCTCGGTCACGCGCAGCCCGATCGTCATGTCGATCACCTTGAGGATGATGTAGCTGCCGACCCCGCTGATGAGCAGCGTTGCGACCACCCCATAGAGCTGGATCAGGAAGCTGCCGTCCACGCCGCTGATGTCCTTGACGTTGAACACGCCGGTCAGCAGCGCCCCGACGATGCCTCCGACGCAGTGAACGCCGAAGGCATCCAGGGAGTCGTCGTAGCCGAACATCTTCTTCACCGAGGTCGCGGCGATGAAACAGATCACGCCCGCTGCGATCCCGATCACGAACGCGCCGAGCACGCCCACGAAACCCGAAGCCGGCGTGATGGCGACGAGCCCGGCGACCGCCCCGGAGGCGATGCCGAGCACGGACGGCTTGCCCTTTGCGATCCACTCGGCGGTCATCCACGACAGGGCGGCGACCGCCGTCGCAAGCTGGGTGACGGTCATCGCCATGCCGGCGCGTCCGTCGGCAGCCACTGCCGAACCAGCGTTGAAGCCGAACCATCCCACCCACAGCAGGGCCGCCCCGATGATGGTCAGCGTGAGGTTGTGCGGCGGCATCGCATCCTTGCCGTAGCCCACGCGTTTGCCGAGCACGAGCGCGCACACCAGTGCGGCGATCCCGGAGTTGATGTGCACCACCGTCCCGCCGGCGAAGTCGAGGATTCCCTTGGCCGCGAAGTAGCCGCTGGTCGACTCCCACATCATGTGCGCGACCGTCGAGTAGATGAGCACCGACCACAGGCCCATGAACCACAGCAGTGCCGAGAACTTCATCCGGTCCGCCAGACCGCCGGCGATCAGGGCCGGCGTGATGATCGCGAAGGTCATCTGGAACGCCATGTAGACCGATTCGGGAATCGTCGGCGCGAGATGGCTCACGGCGATCTTGTTCGCGTCCTTCATGAACACCATTCCGTTCAGGAACAGGCGGTCGAGGCTGCCGATCACGGCCGACCCCGGCGTGAACGCGAGGCTGTATCCGATGATCACCCACAGCACCGTGACCAGGCAGGTGATGGCGAAGCTCTGCATCACCGTCGCCAGCACGTTCTTCTTGCGCACCATGCCGCCGTAGAAGAGCGCGACGCCGGGGATCGTCATCATCAGCACGAGAGCCATGGAAGCCAGCATCCAGGCCGTGTCGCCGGAATTGATCTTGGCCGTGTCGATGACCTCGGGCTTGGTCGGGGCGGCGGGCGCCGCAGGAGCCGCCGGCTGCGCGGCGGGGGCTTCGGCCGCCTTCGACTCCGCGGCCTTCATATCCGAGGCCGCCTTGTCCTGGGCACCGGCGGCGGTTGCGAACACGATCGCGATCAACAGCACTAGCAGTCGAACGATGTGTTTCATCGATCTCTCCCTTTAGTCGCGGTTCACAGCGCCTCGATGTCGGATTCCCCGGTGCGGATTCGAACCGCCTGCTCCAAATCGAATACGAAGACCTTCCCGTCGCCGATCTTGCCGGTGCGCGCCGCCTTGGCGATGGCCTCGATCGCCTGCTCGACGAGCGCGTCCTTGATCGCCACTTCGAGCTTGATCTTCGGTAGCAGGTTGACCGTGTACTCCGCACCGCGGTAGATCTCGGTGTGCCCCTTTTGCCGACCGAAGCCTTTCACCTCGGTCACCGTCATTCCTTCCACGCCAAGGGCGGATAGGGCCTGGCGGACGTCGTCAAGCTTGTGCGGCTTGATGATCGCGGTCACCTGCTTCATGAACCCTCCTCCGTGCACACGAGTTGGTCGGGAGTCTGCTTCCCATCTAGCGCAGCGCAACGGCCGGCTCGACCGGAGCCTCGCAAAAGCGCCAGCCACGGCAGAACGCAATGAACAAGGGGACGCAGCGATCCAAGTCGATCCTCCCCGCACCGAGCAAGCGCTGGTGCTTGGTTGATCAGAGCAACCATCAAGCCAGGGCACGAGTTCGCGCTAAATCATTCAGGCACAAAAGGATCGCCGGCTTCCGATTGATCCCCTGGGCGGACAGCCGCACCGCGCTGGTGCCGTCTTATCCCGTCGCCTGCTCGGAGACGGTGCACTGAACGCAACATTGTTGTGCCATCCCTGGGAGGGTGAGGATTCTGCGCACCCCAAAACGAAAGCGCGCGGAGCATCGCTCCGCGCGCCCTGCTGCAAGTTCGCGCTTCGGCGCGCTTACGGGAGGTCGATGTTGAAGCCCGGGCCGCCAAACAGCTTGTCCCAGCCGGGTCCGCCGACCAGCACGTCGTTGCCGTTGCCCCCGAAGATGACGTCGTCGCCACGCCCACCGAGCAGCACGTCGTTGCCGTTGCCGCCGAAGATGAGATCGTCGCCGCGGCCGCCATCGATCAGGTCGTTGCCGTCGCCGCCGAGCAGGACGTCGTCGCCGCGACCGCCCGCGATCTTGTCGTTGCCGCCACGGCCGTCGATGAAGTCGTCGCCGCTGCCGCCGTCGAAGACGTCGTTGCCGCTGCCGCCGATCATCACGTCGTTGCCGCTGCCGCCTTCGGCGTGGATGTTCGCCGTCACGTTGCTGTCGACCACCAGCGTGTCATTGCCGGCGCCGAGCTTGAAGTCGGTGTGCTCGAGCTGGTTCTTGGTCATGTACTGGACGTTGCCGTTGACGTTCACTTCGTAGAGTCCGAGCGCACCCAGGAGTCCGGGGGCCTTCGAGATGTGCACGTTGTCGTTGCCGCTGGTGCCGTAGACCGTGTTGGTCGTACCGGCTGCCGGGTTGATTGTCGTCATGGTCGAGCTCCGATTGGTCAGGGGATTGGGGGTTCCGGCGATACGGTGGTTTCCTCCCGCATCGCTCGCCGCCATTTGATCGCGTCAGCGTTGCGTCAGCCAGACGGGGCGTGCGCTAGCTGGGAGCGCTCCCACTGGACACGGTCGCAACGCAAAAAACCCTCGGTGCCTGGGCCCGCGCGTGAATTTTCATTGAACCGCACGCTGCGCCTTCGCAACTGAGGGCCGGAGCTCAGAGAAAACAATCAGAGCCGAGCTTCGACCCGCCGCCTTGATGCGTTTTGCGCAGCGACTGCGCTTCGGACCACTATGACGACGTCTCCGATTCACGCTTCGGCCCGCCTTGTCTTCCTGCTGAGCCTTGCCGCTTCCGCGCTCCTGATGGGTTGCGCCTCCGCACCGGAGAACCCGGCCGCGCAAAACCGCTCCGCCGATGCGAGGGCTGCCGCGCAGGCCCCAGCGATCCAGCCGATAGCCGGCTTTACTCCCGCGCTGCGCTGCATGGACACGTTGCTGCTCGACTACGGCGCGCGCGACATCACGGTGAGCATCGACGAACTCGCCGACAAATCCAACGGCGCCGGCGCCGGCGCCCGGGACATGCTGGTCTCGGCCGTCTCGGACATGACCCAGCGCAGCCGGGCGATCCGGATCGTCGCGCCCGGCAAGGTCGCGCCGCAGTACGCGGTGCGGGGATCGCTCAACCTGCTCGACAACCAGGCCGTGCAACGCAACGGCACCACCCTAGCCGCCGCGCTGCTGGGCATCGATCTGAACCTGCTCACGACCCAGGACATGAGCGTCGTGCCGGGCATCGCCACCCGCAACTCGGTCGTCCTGTTCAAGCAGGGCAAGGCCTACGACGGCAACGCCGAGATCACGAAGTTCGGGGTCACTTTCGGCCTGTCGGCGGCCAACGGCCAAGGGGTCGCGCAGGCGTCGCGCGCGCTCGCCGAACTCGCGTCGGTCGAGCTGTTCGGCCGTCTCGCGCGCGTGCCCTACTGGACCTGCCTCGGCATGACGGAAGCGCACCCGGGGGTCGCGGCGGAGATCCAGGACTGGTACGACGCGATGGCCACCCAGCCAAGCGAGTTCGTGCGGTATTTTCAAACCCAGTTGCGTGCCCGCCGCGTCTACGACGGCCCCATCGACGGCGCCACCAACCCGGTCAACGCACAGCTGAAGGATGCGGTCGCACGCTATCGCGAGGCGCTCGGGCTCTCACGCGAACCGAAGCTTTCGCTCGATTTCTTCAAGGCCTACCTCGCCGCCGATCATCACCAGATCGAAGCCAGGGTGGAGCAGGCGAGCGCGCCTCCGGCACACGCCGATCCGATTCCCGCCCCCGCACCCGCGGCCCCGCTCGCGCCGAAGGCACTACCGGCCGCGGACACCACCATGGTCGTCAGCGCGCCGGCGCCGAAGAACCCGCTCGCCCTGCGCGTGGGCACCGTCAACGACGCGCACCGCTTCGGGCGCGGCGAGCCGGTGCAGTTGGTGATCCGCCCCAGCCGCGATGCCCACGTGTACTGCTTCCTGCAGGACGAGGACAAGAAGATCATCCGGTTCTTCCCGAACCGGTTCCAGCGCGACTCGCGGGTGCCGACCGCCGAAGGCTTGCGGTTGCCGGGCGACATGCGCTTCGAGATCACCATGAACCCGCGCGGCGTGCAGGAAACCATTTCCTGCTTCGCCACCGAGCGCGACGTCCTGGCCCAGCTTCCCGCCGGCCTCAATGCTGGCGACTTCGATCCCCTGCCGGTCGGTTCGCTCGAGCAGGTGCGGACCGCCTTCGCCAAGGTCGCCAACGGCCCTCTCGCCTACGAGACCTTCCAGATCCAGCCCAAGTAACGGGCCGGACGATCCACCCGTCGGTTTGGATGCGGCCTCACGCCGCGGCAGCGGAGTGAATTTTCACTGGGCCCCTGGAAAACAGAACCGTTCCCGTGCGGGCCGCAACCGATTAGCAATCCTCCGACTGGGAGTCCCAGCATGGCCGGCAACAAGAAGACGCGGCGTGAATTTTCGCTTCCCACCCTGATCGTCGCCGCCGCCGTCCTGGCGGCCGCGCCGTTCGCGCAAGCCCAGACCTGCGGCGGAGACCTGCCGACGCCCGATTTCAAGGAAGTCGTCGGCGGCGAGAAGTTCCGGCTCATTTCCCAGGGCTGCCCGGGACTCGCCGAGCCGGTCCGGGTCCAGCGCGCGCCCCAGCTCGACCTCTACGAGCGCGGTAGCGTCACCATCAACATGTCCGAGCCGGCCACCGAAGACACCCGGGCGGTCGCGCAGCCTGGCCAGTCCGACCCGCCGGCCAACGTGAGCGAGCGCGACATCGCGCGCGTGTTGAAGCTCACGCCGTCGATCACCACCGCGGCGCAGGCCTACGGCATCGATCCGCTGCTGCTGCACTCGATCGCCTACGTCGAATCGCGCCACAACGCCAGCGCCGTGTCCCCGGCCGGCGCACGGGGCGTGATGCAGGTGATGCCCGCCACCGGCCGCCGCTTCGGCGTGGCTGACGAAAACTCGCTGTTCGACGCCGACGCGAACCTGCGCGCCAGCGCGTCCTACCTGCGCACCCTGCGCGCGCGTTACGGCGATGACCTCAGGCTCGTGCTCGCTGCCTACAACGCCGGCGAAGGCGCCGTCGACAAGAACGCCGGCATCCCGCCCTACCCCGAAACCCAAGCCTACGTGCGCGACGTGCTCGCGATCTACCGGCGCCTGACGGCGGCATTCGACGTCACGCCGAGCGGAACGCTGGTGGCGCGCAACGAACAACGCGGAGACAAATAATGAGCATGTCGGCCTACTTCCGCAGCGCCGCCGTCACGCGCGAAAGCCCGCTGGCGCGGTACAGCGATCTTCTGCTGGTCGGTGGCGTGATCGCCATCGTCGCGCTGATGGTCCTGCCGCTGCCGTTGTGGCTCATCGATCTGCTGGTGGCAGCCAACATCGCGTCCGGCCTGATGCTGCTGCTGCTGGCCCTCTACATCGGTTCGCCGCTCGAGTTCTCGGTCTTCCCGAGCGTGCTCCTGATGACCACGCTGTTCCGGCTCTCGCTTTCGATCGCCACCACCCGCATGATCTTGCTGCACGCCGATGCGGGCCACATCATCGCCACGTTCGGCAAGGTGGTCGCGGGCGGCAACCTGGTGGTCGGCCTGGTGGTGTTCCTGATCATCACGGTGGTCCAATTCATCGTCATCGCCAAGGGCGCCGAGCGCGTGGCCGAAGTCGCCGCGCGGTTCTCGCTCGATGCGATGCCCGGCAAGCAGCTGTCGATCGACTCCGACCTGCGTTCCGGCCTGATCGACAAGGATGAAGCCAAGCGGCGCCGCAAGGCACTCGAGCTGGAAAGCAAGCTGCACGGCAGCCTCGACGGCGCGATGAAGTTCGTCAAGGGCGACGCGATCGCCGGCATCGTGATCATCGCCATCAACCTGCTCGGCGGCCTGGCGATCGGCGTGATGATGCAGGACCTCGCCATCGGCGCCGCGATGCACAAGTACTCGATCCTCACCATCGGCGAGGGCATGGTGGCGCAGATCCCCGCGCTGCTCGGCGCCATGGCGGCCGGCCTGATCGTCACGCGCTCCAGCGACGAGGAAGACAAGCACCTCGGCGATTCGATCCGCAAGCAGATGACGGCCAAGCCGCGCGTGCTGCTGGTCGCCGCCTGCATCTGCCTGCTGATGGCCGTCGTGCCCGGCTTCCCCGCTCCGGTGTTCATCGTGCTGGCGCTGGTCGCCGGCAGCTTCGGCGTTCTTCTGACCCCGTCGCTGCGCGATCGCATCCGCCAGGTGCAGCACCCGGCGGTGCGCGGCCTGGTCAAGCGCCTCGAAACTCCGCAACAGGTCGGCGTCACCGCCCCGGTGCAGGCGCGCCCGGCCGTGGCCCTGCTGCTGCGCGTCCCGGCGGCGATGCTCTCCTCCGATGAAGCGCAAACGCTCACGCGTAACCTGGAAGAAGTGCTCGACGAGTTCCAGTTGAACCTCGGCCTGTCGCTGCCGCGCATCCACCTGCACGGCGAAACCGGCGCCGCCAGCGCCGGCCAGTGGGAACTGCTCGCTTACGAAGTACCGATCGCGCACGGCAGGATCGCGCGGCCGGCACCGCACGCGGCACTGGTCGAACCGGTGCGCCAGGCCCTGCGCCGCAACGCCTCGCTCTTTCTCGGCGTGCAGGACACCACCAACATGCTCACCCGCGCCTCCGCCGACATTCCCGATGTCGTCAAGGAACTGCTGCGCACCCTGCCGCTGCTGCGCATCGCCGAAGTCATGCGCCGCCTCGTGTCCGAGTCGGTGTCGGTCCGCAACCTGCGCGACATACTTGAAGCGCTCTCCGAGGCCAGCCAGCGCGACAAGGAAGTGGCGTCCCTCACCGAGTTCGCGCGCATCGCGCTGCGCCGCCAGATCAGCCACACGGTCGCACCGCAAGGAAAGCTGCGCGCAGTGATGATGCAGCCGGCGCTCGAAGACCTGATCCGCCAGGCCGTGCGGGTGAGCGGCGGCGTCGCCCAGCTCGCGCTGGAACCCGACACGGCGCGCCGCATCAGCGCGGCGCTCGCCGCCTCGGTCGGCCGCCACAAGCCGGCGGCCGTGCTGACGGCGATCGACGTGCGCTGGCACGTGCGCAAGTTGATCGAGCCGGAGTGCTTCGAGACCCCGGTCCTCTCCTATCACGAGTTGATGCCCACGCTGCAACTCGAAGTCCTCGACCGCGTTGACGTTCCCGGCGCACCCATGCTGGAGGCTGCGTAAATGTCGAACCTCTTCATCTCCTGCCTGGCTCGCCTCGTGCGCCGTGCCCTGGTCGCAACGCTGTTCGTGGCGTCGGCGGTGCACGCAGGCACGCTGCCGAATCCCACGCGCAGCGTGTCGATCACGGCGCGCGAGCAGCCGATCGCCGCGTTCCTGCAGACGCTGATGGCGGCGGTGGACGTGCCGGTCGCGGTCTCGCCGACCCTGACCGCCAACGTGAACGGCACGTTCGTGGGCACGGCGGAGAAGGTGCTGCGCGACATCTCGCGCATCTACAACCTGGTCACCTACTACGACGGCGCGGTCATGCACGTGGTGCCGGCGGCCGAAGTCGCGACCAAGACCTACGCCGTCACGCCGCGCATGTCGGACAAGCTGCTGCGCGACGCGTTCGACCTTGGCCTGCCGGACGTGCGCAACACGTTGCGCAACACCGGCAATGGCAACCTGGTCGCGGTGGGAACCAAGCGCTTCCTGGAGCAGATCGACGAACTCGCCCGCGCTGGCCTGACCCAACAGGCCGCGGCAGCTGCGCCTCCGTCGCCGGGGATGATGGACTTCCGCGTGTTCTACCTGCGCTATGCATGGGCCCAGGACACGACGATGAACATCGGCAACCGGCAGGTTGTCGTCCCGGGTGTGGCATCGATCCTGCGCTCGCTGGTCGGGGCCCGGTCGAACTCCAACGCGGTCGACCAGGTGATGCGCCCGACCCAGCCGAAGCTCAAGGGCCAGGGCCTCGCGGGCCAGGGCGTCGCCGCCAACAAGAGCGACTCGGCCAACGACTCGGCGCGCGCGCGCAACGGCGTCGACGTGCTGGTCGCCGCCCTCAACAGCACCACGCAGGCCAATGATCCCGCCCCGGTGCCCATGGCGTTCGATCCGCGCCAGGTGACGATCGAAGCCGAGCCTCGTCTGAACGCCGTCATCGTGCGCGACGCGCCGGAGCGCCTGCCGCACTACGAGCAGCTGATCGCCGCGCTCGACGTCGAGCCGCAGTCGCTGGAGATCGAAGCGACGATCATCGACGTCAACACCGACCGCGCGCGCGAACTCGGCATCAACTGGCGCTGGAGCAACGCCGGCAACTCGGCCTCGTACAGCGGCACGGTTCCCACCACCGGCCCGGGCGGCGTCGCCTCGGTCGTGCTGGGCTCGCTCGGCCAGTTCTTCGCCCGCATCCGCGCCCTGGAGCAGGAAGGCGCGGCACGCGTGGTCTCCAGCCCGCAGGTGGTGACGCTGTCGAACGTCGAAGCGCTGTTCGACAACACGCAGACCTTCTTCGTCCGTGTCGCCGGCCGCGAGGAGGTGGACCTGTTCAACGTCAGCGCCGGCACGACGCTGCGCGTCATGCCGCACGTGTTCAAGGATCGCAACGACACCCGCATCAAACTGCTGGTCAACGTCGAGGACGGCAGCCTGACCGGTCAGACGGTCGACCAGATTCCCATCATCGAGCGCGCGTCGATCAACACGCAGGCGCTGATCAACGAAGGCGAAAGCCTCCTGATCGGCGGCATGGTGCGCGAGAGCAACTCGAACAACTTGGACAAGGTGCCGGGCCTCGGCGACGTCCCGGTCGTCGGCAACCTGTTCAAGAACCGCACCAACAGCCACCAGCGCATCGAGCGCATGTTCCTGATCACGCCGCGCCTGGCCGGCGCGCGTCCCGATGCGACCGGCGCCGCGCTGCGCGTCGCCAACGCGACGCCGGCGCCGGGCGCTGCTGCGCCCGCGGCCGGCACCGCGGCGGCGGGAGCACCCGCACCGGTTCCTGCCGCGGTCGCTCCCGTGCAGCGCGCGTCGGTAGTCCTGGATCTCGATGCCCTTCCCGCACCGGCCGCTGCGGCGCCGGCCTCATCCGCGACGCGCGTCAGCGTGTCCAACCCAACGAGGTAAGCAGTCATGGAACAAGCTGTGGCACCCCGCACCGCGTCGCAAGCCCACGAGCTGCGGGTCCTGGAGGGAGCGCAGCACGGCGCGCGCGCCGCGCTCGCCGCGGGCGTCGGGTGCGTGCTCGCCTCCCATCCCGATGGCCATGCCGAAGGCGCCGATGTCGTGCTGCGCGAAGAAGGCGCCGCGCCGGTGCGCGTGCGGGTGACCGTCGACCTGCGCGACGCGCTGATCGAGGTCCTCGAAGGCGAAGTGCATCTCGGCGACCAGACTCTGACCGCCGGCACCCAGGCCGCGTGGGCGATGCACGCGCCCCTGCGGATCGGCCGCTCGGTGGTCGCGTTCGGGCGCGCGGGCAGCACCGGGTGGCCCGCCGCCGCCGCGGCCGCGCCCGACGAAACGCATGCGGAATCGGCGTCGGCCGTCGCGCGCAAGCTGCGCACGCCCATGAGCCGGCGTCCGGAGACCTGGCTGGCTGCGATGGGCGGCCTGGTGCTCCTCATCTGTGGTGCCGCGTTCGGCACGGCGCATTTCGCCGCCGCCGCACCGGCGCCGGAAAACCCGCAAGTGCCTTCGCTTGCAGCGGCCCTCCGCAACAGTGAATTTTCGACACTGCGGACCGGCGCGCGCAAGGACGGGCAGCTCGACCTGTTCGGCCGCCTCGATACGATCGACCAGCGCGCACGGCTCGACGCCTGGCTGGCCGAACACCAGTTCAACACCGCGGTCGACGTGCAGGTCGACGAGGCTCTGGCGCGCGACGTGACCGAGACCTTCCGCGTCAACGGCGTGGCGGTGCAGGCGCAAGTGCTGGGCGCCGGCACCGTGTCGGTCGAGACGGCCGAACCGGACGCCGCCCGCCTGGCGCGCGCCGAGGAGGTAGTGCGGCGCGACGTGCGCGGCCTCACCAAGCTCGCCGTCCAGAACACCGCCAAGCCGCCGAAGAAGCCGCTGCCGCCGATGACCGACGACCCCGGCAAGCGCATCGCTTCGCTCGTGCCCGGCGACCCGGCCTACATCGTGACCGCCGACGGGTCGCGCTATTTCGTGGGCTCGATGCTGCCGTCCGGCCACCGGATCGCCGCCATCGGCTCGAACAGCGTCACGCTCGAGAACGACGGCGAGACAACAACTTTGAACTTTTGACCTCCCCCCCGCAACCCAGAGCATCTGTAAAGGAGCATGCCCCATGGCCACTATTACCAACCAGCAACTGTCCCTGCTCGCCGCGGCGCCCGCCGCCGGCACCAACCAGGCGAACACGTCAACCTCGGGCAGCGGCAACAGCAACTTCTTCGAAGCGCTCGCGTCCGCGTGGGCCAGCGCCCTCGACAACCAGGCCAACACCCTGCAGCAGGATTCCGCCAACATCTCCCAGGACGGCAATGACCAGCCGTCGGCGATCACGCAACTGACCGCCGACTCGCTGAAGTTCGGCTTCCTGACGCAGAGCGCGCAGACGTCGATCTCGTCGGTCGGCGAAGGCGAAAGCACGATGGGGCGCAAGCAGTAATCGCAGCGAGGACGCCATGACGATCGACATCGCCGCCGCTTCGGCGCTCACCCCGGCGACTTCCGCCGCGGGCGCGGCCGGGGCGCAGGTGCAAGCCGGCTATGGCGTGTCGCTGACCGACTTCAGCGGCTTCCAGCAGGCACTCGCGAGCGCGAGCGCCCGCCTGGAAGCCCAACCGGCCAGCCCGACCGCCCAGGCCACGCAAGCGCTGTTCAAGCCGTTCGAGTTCATCAACAACGAAGCCAGCCAGATCTCCGCCACCGGCAAGGCGGCGGGAGCGCAAGGCAAGGAGATGAGCCCGGGAGAGATCGTGCAGATGACGATGCGCTGCCAGGAGTTCATGTTCCATTGCCAGCTCACCTCGAACATCGCCAATCGCGCCTCGGACGGCCTGCAGCAACTGTTCCGTCAGCAATCCTAAAGAGCCTGAAGGACACTCATGAAAGCGAATGCGCTCCTGCGTCGTTTCGGCCTCGCCGCGCCCGTCGCGCTGGCGCTGCTGCTCTGTGCCTGCGCGAAGCAGGAGCTGTATTCCAACCTGTCCGAACGGCAGGCCAACGAAATGATCGCGGTGCTGAAGACCGCCGGCATCGACTCCGACAAGGACGTCAAGGAAGGGCAGTTCTCGATCTCCACCTCCAGCAGCGACTTCCCGAACGCGATCCGCACGCTGAGCGCACAGGGTTATCCGCGCGAGACGTTCGACAACATGGGCCAGGTCTTCAAGCGCGAGGGCTTCGTCTCGTCGCCGCTCGAGGAGCGCGCGCGCCTGCTGCACGCGATGTCGCAGGAGATCGCCAACACGCTGACCAACATCGACGGTGTCGTCACGGCGCGCGTCCACCTGCAGATCCCGGAGAAGAACCCGCTTTCCGACAAGCCGCAACCGGCGTCGGCCGCGGTGTTCATCAAGTACCGTGCCGACAAGAATCTGTCGAGCCAGATCACGCAGATCAAGGCGCTCGTCGTCAACAGCGTCGAAGGCCTCGCCTACGACAACGTGACGGTCGCGCTTTTCCCGGCCGAAACGATGCCGGCGGAGGCGCCGAAGCAGCAGGCGGCAGCGACACCGGTCGCGCAGATTTCGCGCGGCGGCACGCCGCTGCTCGCCGGCGCCGCGTTCGGCGTGCTCGCGCTCGGCGGTGGAGGCCTGCTGTGGCTGCGCCGCCGCGGCACCGCGCACGAAGAAGCGCCCGCTCCGCGCGTGGCCGCGGGCAGCGCGCCGGGCAAGTCGCGCGACCTGGTTGCCGCGGAAATGCAGAACGCACTGCGCCGCGCCGCGGGTCGCAAGTGAACGCCCCGAATCCGCTCGGTCATGCCGCCGTGGCGGCGATCGAAGTACGCGAGCGTCGCCGCCGCCGTGCCGCCGTCGCGAGCCGCCTGCTCGGCAGCGGCGCGGATGCGATCTCGGCGATCGACTGGGAAATGCTGGACGGCGCGCCCGCCTGGCTCGGGCTGCCCGATGCGAGACTCGCGACGCTGCAGCGGCAGATCGGCGCGCTGCTCTATGCCGCCGAGATCCGCCTCTGGATCGACGGTGCACGCCTGAGTGCCGCGCGCGCGGCGCTCGGCGAGGCGTTCATGCAGGCGCTGCTCGCGCAGCGCGACCTGCACGCATTCCCGGCCGAGACCGGCACGCGCCCGCGCATCGAAAAGGTGGAGCACGTTGCGACGCACCTGCAAGTCGCGGGGGCCTCGGTGCTGCTCGCCTCGATGCCGCAGGGCCCGTTGCGCCGCGCGGTGAGCGCGGCGATGGCGCCGACGGTGGCGCTGCCGCTCGCCTGCGAAGTGGCGCAGTCGCTGGTGGCGCGCGCGCAGTCGCTCGCCGCGCAAGGCGGCGCATCGCCGCTGGCGATGCCGCCGGGGAGCGCGGCATGAGTTACCTGCTCTGGCATCGCGACCGCAAGGTCGGCTTCGCCGGGTCGCGTGTCGTGTTGCGCGCCGCCGAAGTGCCGCTGCTCGCCGACGCGCACCTCCTGCGCGACCGGCTCGAGCAGCTGGGCGACGAAGAAGCGCGGCGCATCGCGGCCGCTGCCGAAGACGCCCGCGTCAAGGGTTACGTGCAGGGCCGCGAAGAGGGCGCGCTCGAGGCGCGCGAGGAACTGGCGGCAACGCTGACCGAATTCGCCGGCAGGGGGGAAGCCGAACGCATGCGCGTGCGCGACGAGATCGCAACGCTGGCACTCCAGGTCGTGCGCAAGCTGCTCGGCCAGCTGCCGGCCGAAGGCGTGCTGGCCGCGCTGGCGGAGACCGCCGCGCGCGAGATGCTGCCGACGCAGACGCTGACGCTGATCGTGCATCCGGACCAGTGCGACGCGGTGCGCGCGCGCCTGGCGGCATCCGCCGCCGCGCCCGCCGATGCGCCAACGCCGCGCTTCGACGTGCAGCCCGATCCGGACTGCCGCCCCGGCGTCTGCCGCATCGAAACCGAACATGGCACGGTCGACGCTTCGCTCGAGGCGCAGCTCGCCCGCCTCGCCAAAGCCTGGGGTGTGAATCCATGACCGCGGCCGCCGCGAACTCCGGCAACGACACGCATCGCCTGCTGCGCGCGCTGCAGAGCACGCGCACGGCGGTCGAGCACGGCCGCGTGGTCCAGGCCACCGGCACCGTGCTGCGCGCTACCGGCCTGCGCGCGCGCATCGGCCAGCAGTGCCGCATCTTCGATCCCGCCACGGAAGGGCAAGGCGGCGAGCCGTTGCTCGCCGAGGTGATCGGCTTTTCCGGTGCCGAGGTGATCCTCGCGCCCTATGGTCCTCTGCAAGGCGTCGCGGTCGGTGCCGCCGTGCAAGCGCTCGCCGACGAGGCGCACGTGCCGTGCGGTCCGGCGCTGCTCGGCCGCGTGATCGACGCGTTCGGGCGCCCGCTCGACGGCCGGCCGCTCGATGCGGAGGCAGGCAGCACGCCCCTGTATGCGGCTTCGCCTCCTCCGCTTCAGCGACGCAACATCGAACACCCGCTGCCCACCGGCGTGCGCGCGATCGATTCCGTGCTGACGGTCGGCGAAGGCCAGCGGATCGGCATCTTCGCGATGGCCGGCGGCGGCAAGTCGACGCTGCTCGGCATGCTGGCGCGCCGGGCGCGCGCCGACGTCAACGTGATCGCGCTGGTCGGAGAACGCGGCCGCGAAGTGCGCGAGTTCCTCGACGACGCCCTGGGCGAGGACGGCCTCACCCGCTCGGTCGTGGTCGTCTCGACCTCGGATCGCCCGGCGCTGGAGCGCGTGCGCGCGGCGGTGGCGGCGACGGCGATCGCCGAAGGATTCCGCAAGGAAGGCAAGAAGGTGCTGCTGCTCGTCGACTCGGTGACGCGCTTCGCGCGCGGCCTGCGCGAGCTCGGCCTGTCGGCGATGGAGCCGCCGGTGCGGCGCGGGTATCCGCCATCGGTGTTCGCCGAACTGCCGCGCCTGTTCGAACGCGCGGGCAACGACGCCAACGGCTCGATCACCGCCTTCTACACCGTGCTCGCCGAGGACGACGACAACAGCGACCCGGTCGCCGAGGAAGTGCGTTCGATCCTCGACGGTCACATCGTGCTGTCGCGCGCGCTCGCGCAGGCGCATCACTATCCGGCGATCGACGTGCTGGGCAGCGCGAGCCGCGTCTTCACCCGTGTCGCCAGGCGCCCGCACCAGGAAGCGGCGGGCAAGCTGCGTGCACTGATGGCGCGTTTCAACGAGGTCGAGTTCCTGCTGCGCGTGGGCGAATACCAGGCCGGCAGCGATCCGCTCGCCGACAAGGCGATCGAACGCATGCCGGCGGTGCGCGCACTGCTGCAGCAGCGCTCGGACGAGGCAACCGGCTTCGACGCCACCATCGCCGCGCTGCAGGAGGTGGTCGCGTGACCAAGGCGCTGCCGAAGCGCCACGAGGTGCAGCAACTCTGCACCTTGCGCAGCCTGCGCGTGCAGCGCGCGCGCGAGGCCGTGGCCCAGGCGCAGGCCGAGGTCGAGCGTGCCGCCGAGGTGGTGCGCCAGCGCCAGCGCGACATCGAGCGCGGCCAGCGGGCACTGGAGGAACTGCTGCAGGCGGTCGTCACGTCGCTCGCGCCGCACCTGCCGCGCTGGTCCGGCATGACCGACGCGCAGCGCGAAAAGCTCGCCGACCGGCTCGAACGCGACGAGACCGCGCTGATCGACGACGAGCACGAACTGGAGCAGGCGCAGGAAAAGCTGCAAGCGGCGCGCGCCGAGCTGACGCGCGCGCTGGCGCGCGAGGACGCCGTGCGCGGACTCGCAACCCAGACCCGGCGCGCGCAGGCAATGCATCGCGAGCGCCGCGCCGAACTCGAGGTGGAAGACCAGGGGCGCCGCACCCCCGGCGGGCACGGATGAAGCGATGAACATGCCCGCCCCGTCCGCACCCGCGACACCTGCCCCGCCGCGCGCCGAAGCGGCAGCGTGCGACAAGGCGCGTCCGCAGGAGACGGTCGCGCTGGCGCAGTCCCGCCAGGCGTTCCAGTCGGCGTTGCGCGCGCGGATTTCGCAGCGTGAGGACGACGGCGATGCACAGAGCGACGGCGAGCAGGGCGCGCCATTCGCCGAGGATGGGGGCAAGCAGTCTCTCTGCGAGCCCGCACCCGCCTTCACCCTCCCGGGCGCGCTGACGCAGCCATTGCTGCGCCGGGCGCTCGAAGCGCCGCCCGGCCGCTCTGCAACGGCAGAAACCACGACCACCGGCACCCGCGCCAGTCTCGAGGCGGCGCTGAACGCCAACGTCGCGCCCTCGGTGACGCAGGTCGGCGCCAGCGACCCCGCTGCGGTCTGGGAGGCGTCGGTCAGCGAACCGAACTCGATCCCGGTGGACATCCGCGCGATCCGCGCGGAACGCTCCGGACCGCAGCAGATGCAGCCGACCTGGACCGTCGGGGTCTCGTCGTCGAGGGTCGATGCCGAGATCCTCGCCCGCCACGTCCCGCGTCTGAACGAGCGCCTGCGCAAGCAGGGCATCGGTTTTTCCCACGTGCGGGAGGACCGCGACGAGGACGAGGACGACGACACTCAGTAGGTAGCGGCGGGTGTGACTTTTCACGCGTTGCCGCGCCAGTGCCGTTGAACCATTGCCCCACGGCGCGCAACCCACCCGCGGAAACAGGGCCTCGCCTTGCGTCCCGGCAGCACAACGTGCCGGCCGCCGCGGCCCGCTCGCCTCGATCGAAGGAGACGCATGAGCAAGACTCGCCCGTACGCCCGCCATGGCGCCGGCAGGGATGAAATGGTCAGGAGCCTCGCGGCCGCCCTCGGCGTGGCGGTGGCAAAGGCAACCCTGAACGCCATCGCCGGTATCGGCTCCGCCGAGCCGCTCACCGTCGAACGCGCACCGCATGCGATCGCGCCTGCGCGGATGGCGGAGGCAGAGCCCGAATCGCGCCGCGACGAATCGCGCGCCACGTACGAACGCTGCCTGCACACCTACCGCACCGTCGTGCGCGCGGAAGATGCAGCGCAGCCGGTCGACGACGCGGGCGCGGCATTGGCGTTCTTCGTCGCGGCCAACCTCAACGCCCTGCACGATATCGATGCAACGCGCGAAACCCTGGCGCGCCTCGAGCGCCAGCTCGCCGGCGTGGCGGGCCACGCCCCGGCCTGGAACTCGGGCTCACGGACCGAGCGCCAGTTTTACGTCGAGCATCTGGCGATCCTCGGCGTCTTCATCGCCGGACACGCCGCGCGCGCCCGCACACAGGGCCCGGCTGCGGTGGCGACCGTTCGCGCCGCAGCGCGCCGCTATCTGCAGCGTGTCCTGGGACTCAATCCGGACCTGCTGACGCTCGGCAGCGACGGACTCGAGCTGCGTACGAGCGGGCGGCAACAACGCCGGGTTGCCTGAGCGCCGATGGATCTCAGCATCACCTCCGCGACGGCGATCGAGAAGATCGCCGCGGCCATGACCGAGCTCGCGAAGGCGGTCGAGACCGGCGCGGTCGAGCACCATGGTGAAACCGTGCCCAGCGCGACGACAGCTGTGCCGCACGCCGATGCCACGACCACGCTGGTCCAAGGCGGGTTCGTCGAGCGGGTGCTCGGCGAGGCGCACACCGACACCGTCGCGGTCCCCGACAATCCCCACGTCGAACATGTAGACAGAGGCCCCGAGACGGCGGCGCTGCAGACGCTTGCACGGCCGCACGCGCAGGTCGCGGAACGTCCCGTGCCCACGGACCCGGCGCTGCCGGCGCATCAGCACGCCCACTGCGATTTCGCCGTCCCCGCTTCGCTGCTCGTGCCGGCGACCCTGATCGGATTGCAAGTCGAGCATGCCGCGACCTGGCCCGCGCCGGCGCGCGGTTTCGATCCCAATCCCGCGCCGCTGCATGAAGCGCGCGTGCGCGACCGCGACGCGCCGCCGCCCCCCGTGGACGAGGAGGCGGAAGACGAGGCGCCGCCGCAGGAGGATGTCGATGCGTCACCCGCGCCGGCGGAAGAGACCGAGGACGCCCGCGCCGCGCTGTGCGACGACGAAGACGACGGCGCATGGTGCGAGCGCCTGACGCACGCGCTGCAGCTCGTACTCTCCGCGAAGGCGCCGCCGCTCGCGCTGCTCGCCGCAGCCGAACAATGGCGGCGCGGCCGTTGTGTCGTGCTCGCCTGCCCGCAAGGGACCAATCCGGCCGGACTCGCCTGGGCGTTCGTGCTGTGGCCGCGCAAGCGGGCGCCGCGACGCGCCGAAGGCGCCGAACCCGCGCTCGCCCTGTTCGGACTGCGCGTCGAAGCGCGCCTGCAGTGGTCCACGCGCACCCCTGGCCCCGGTTGGCACCAGGTGCGCGCGATCAAGGAACACCACCCGCGCACCGGCCGCCAGCTGATCCCGGCGGCGGCCGACCCGTCGGGCCGCGTCGCCTGCGAGGTGCAGCTCGGTCCCGTTCTCGCACGCCCGCTGCGCCGCTGCGACGTCTGCGTGCGCATCAATGCCGTACGCCGTTTCTGGAACGCGTTGGGCGCGCAGTGGAGCATGCACGTGGTCGTTTGCGTGCACCCGCTGCTCGAAGCGCCGGTCCGCGAGGAGGACGATCGATGATTCGCACCCCCGGCGTCGCGCGCACGATCGAAGCGCCGCCCCAGGCCCGCGCCGTGCAGGCGATGGCGGTCAACGCGCCGCCGCCCGAGGCGTGCGCCGCACTCGACCAGCTCGGCGACGCGGTGGCCCTGATCGACCGGCGTGCCCAGAGAATCCGGTGGAGCAGCGGCGCGTGGCTGGCGCTGTTGCCGGCCATGACTGCCGGCACGCCCCTCGACGCGCTCGAGGCGGCGCTGCCCGGGCTTGCCGCCGCCGGCTGCATCGAGCCCGGCGCCGTCACGCCACGCAGGCTTTCGCTCGGCGACCAGCAGCAATGGGACGCGCAGGTGGCGCGCTTCGACGCCCATCACGTCGTGCTGCGCCTGATCGACCGCCGCGAGGCAAGCCGCGCGCTGCAACGCCAGCTCGACGACCGCGAGCAGCTGCTCTTCACGTCACGCGTCATCTCGGTGGGCGAGATGGCAACCACGCTGGCGCACGAATTGAACCAGCCGATCGGCGCCACCGCGAACCTGCTGCGCGGCCTGCGCTCGCGGCTCGCCCGACGCACCGACGCGCTCGAAACCCAGGAGGCGGCCGCGCTCGACCGCGCGCTCGAGCAGGTGATGTTCGCCGCGAAGGTGATCACGCGCATCCGCGAGTTCACCCACTCGCACCAGCCCAAGCACAAGAAGCTCGACCTGGTCGCCCTGCTGCGCGCCAGCGCGTCGCTGCTCGACTGGGACCTGCGCCGCACCGGTGCCAAGCTGATGCTCGACCTGCCCGCACAGGAAGTCCCGGTGCGTGGCGACGAGGTGATGCTGCAGCAGGTCATCGTCAACCTGATGCGCAACGCGCTCGACGCGCTGCGCTCGGATCCGCCCGACGAACCGAAGGTGACGCTGCAGCTCACGTTGCGCCACGGCGAGGCCGAGGTACAGGTGCGTGACAACGGCTGCGGCCTCGGCGACGACGCTGCGGCGAAGCTGTTCGTCCCGTTCGCCTCGAGCAAGCCCTCCGGCATGGGCATCGGGCTGTCGATCTGCCGCTCGTTCGTCGAGTTGCACCAGGGACGCCTCTGGTTCAGCCGCAACGCCGATCGCGGCGCCACCTTCCACGTCAGCCTGCCGCGTCCGGCCGGCAGATCCGAATCCACCGTCGTCTAAGCGAACCGAGGTACGCCATGACCGATCGCACCATTTACATCGTCGACGACAACCCCGAGTTCCTCGAGTCCACGCACTTCTGGCTCAGCGGTGCTGGCTTCGAGGTGCAGACCTGGGGCGACCCGGTCGAGGCCGTCGAAGCGCTCGCCCGCCGCGACCGCAGCAAGCCGGCCTGCCTGATGCTCGACGTGCGCATGCCGCAGCTGTCGGGCCTCGACGTGCACGATGCACTGATCGAGCGCGACGCCCAGCTGCCGGTGATCTACATGAGCGGCCACGCCGACGTGCCGCTTGCCGTGCAGGCGATGCAGAAAGGCGCCGTGACCCTGCTCGAGAAGCCGTTCGACGACGGCATGCTCGAGGCCGCACTCGAGAGCGCGTTTGCCGCCTCGAACCCCGCCAAGCCCGCTGCCGCGCCCGAGCGGCCTGCCGGGGCGGCGAACGGCGCCGACGCCGATGCGCAGGCGCGCTATCGCCAGCGCGAAGCGAGCCTGACCCCGCGCGAGCGCGAAGTGCTGAGCTACGTGATCCAGGGCATCTACAACAAGAACATCGCCGACAAGATCGGCCTGTCGATCAAGACCGTGGAGCTCTATCGCGCCCGCGGCATGGCCAAGATGCAGGTGCGCTCGGTCGCCGAACTGACCCGCATGATGGTCACCCACCAGGTATGACAATGAACACGATCATCGGAACCGCGACGCTGCGTCCCACGCCGCCGCGCCCACGCAG
The DNA here is from genome assembly GCA_035502095.1 of Burkholderiaceae bacterium. Lineage (GTDB taxonomy): Bacteria > Pseudomonadota > Gammaproteobacteria > Burkholderiales > Burkholderiaceae_F > JAKANT01. Next base: position 120,292 of record DATJUX010000022.1, on the reverse strand, counting down.
CGCCGACGCGGCCGCACTCGCCGGTGCCTGGTTCGAGGCGGCCGCCCCCGGCGGCCCGCTGCGCCTCTACGCGAGCGGCACGGCGCGTCACGCGGCGGACGCCGCGGTTGCGCTCGCGCGTTGCGAGCCGCTGCTCGACGCGCTCGACGACTGGTCCGGTACAGCGCTCGACTGGCGCTGGATCGCGGCCCCGGCCGCGGTGACCTCGGCGGCGTCGCACGCGCGTGCCCACTGGACGCCCGAGACGAACCCGACCGGCAAGCGCGAAGTCGGCTGCCGGCTCGAACTGCCGTGGGCGCTGCTGCGCTCCCTGCCTGCCCCGGACCAAACGCTCGCGCGCCAGCTGCATTGGGCCGACGTGCCGGTGACGCTCGCGGTCGCCCGGCTGTGGATCGAACCCGACGAACTCGGGCTGCTCGAGCGCGGCGGCGCGGTCGTGTTGCCGGAGTCGATGCAGGCCGGCTGGCAAGGGGTCCTGCGCGCTCTGGACGAACCGGCGACGCCGGGACACGGCGTGCCGGTGACGCTCGCGTCGCCCTGGGCACCGCGCCGGGTCCGGGTGGCGCCGCCCGCGCCGGCCCGTGCCGCCGCCGTCGGCGCCGGGACGGCGTGCGAGGTGAGGCTGGCGATCCCGCACGCGGTCGCGAGCGACCGGCTCAGCGGATGGTTCGAGGGCGATGTCGGTGCCGTGGGCGTGCGCGCCGGACTGTGGCGGTGTGCCTCCGAGCGCGAGCCTGCCGTCTGCCTGGCCGCCGGCGAGCTGATGCCCTGGGGCGACGGCTGGGCGCTGGCGATCGAGGATTTGTACGAAATTCGACACGCCCGCCGCTAGCCGCGGTTGAACCGGTCCGGTCCCGCCGGTTACTCAGCGGGACATGGACCTCACTACCTTCTCCCCCTCGTCAGCGCTGCTGACGGTCGTTGTCCTGGCCTTGGTGCCGTTCGTCGCCGTGATGGTGACGTCGTTCACCAAGCTCGTCGTGGTGCTGAGCCTGCTGCGCAACGCGCTCGGGCTGCAACAGGTGCCGCCCAACGTGGTGCTGAACGGGCTGGCGCTGGTGCTCAGCATCTACGTCATGTATCCGGTCGGGACCGAGATGTCGGCCAAGCTGCAGAACTTCGACAACCTGAACAACACCAAGAACATGATCGCGGCGGCCGATACCGCCAAGGAGCCGCTGCGCGAATTCCTCTACAAGCACAGCCGGCCGGTCGAGCGTGCGTTCTTCCTGAAGACGGCGCAGAAGGCGCTCAAGCTGGAGCAGGCCGCCAAGCTGACCGAGCGCGACTTCCTGATCGTGGTGCCGGCATTCACGGTGAGCGAGCTGTCGGTGGCGTTCGAGATCGGCTTCCTGATCTTCCTGCCGTTCCTGGTGATCGACCTCGTGATCTCCAACATCCTGATGGCGATGGGAATGATGATGCTGTCGCCCACCACGGTGTCCATGCCGTTCAAGCTGCTTCTCTTCGTGCTGATCGACGGGTGGGTCAAGCTCACCCATGGCCTGATCCTCACCTACCTGTAGGCGCGCGATGATCAACTCCGACATCATCTCGCTCACGCAGCAGGCGCTGTGGTACGTGCTGCTGCTGTCGGCGCCGCCGATCGTGGTGGCGGCCGTGGTCGGCCTGCTGATCGCCTTCGTGCAGGCGGCCACCCAGCTGCAGGAGCAGACCCTGCAGTACGTCGCCAAGTTCTTCGCCATCACGATCACGATCTTCATCACGGCTTCGCTGCTCGGCGGCGGTCTCTACCAGTTCGGCGACCGGGTCTTCACCGAGTTCGCCGGTTTGGTGCGCCGCTGAAGGCCCCGCGTGGACGCGCAGAACCTGGTCGGCTCCCTCGGTGACAACGCGCTGCTGCTCGGCCTCTCGGCCACGCGGGTCGCGGTCGCGTTCCTGCTGGTGCCGCTGTTCACCAACGAATTGATTCCGGCGCTGGTGCGCAACGCGATGTTCCTGGCGATCGCACTGCTCAGCCTGGCCATGCAACCGGCTGTCGCGCCGCTGCACTTCACCGCGTGGCAGTACCTGCCGCTGATCGCCAAGGAGGCCTTCATCGGCGCGGTGATCGGGTTCCTGTTCGCCGGCGTGATGTGGGCTTTCGAGGCCGCCGGTTCGCTGATCGACACCAAGGCCGGCACCTCGCAGGCGCAGATCTCCGACCCGCTCAGCGGCCAGCAGATCAGCCTGACCGGCGCCTACCTCGGCCGCCTCGCCAGCTACGTGTTCATGGCGGGCGGCGGCTTCATGATGATGGTCGGCACGCTGCTCGAGAGCTACACGCTGTGGCCGGTGCAGGCGCCCATGCCCACGCTGGTGGAAAACAGCGTGCGCCTGTTCGAAGGCGAGTTCGGCCGCATCATGCTGCTGACGCTGCTGGTGGCCGCGCCCGCGCTGGTGCTGCTGTACGTGGTCGAAGGCGTGCTCGGCCTGATCAACCGCTTCGCGCAGCAGTTCAACGTCTTCTCGCTCTCGCAGTCGCTCAAGACGGTCGCCGCGATCTGGATCATCCTGGTCCAGACGGTGAGCCTGGTCCAGCTGCTGCAGGACGACCTGCTTTCGCGCAGCGCGATCGCGCTGCAGTCGCTGCACATCTTGTTCGGGAACTGAGATGGCCGACAAGAACGACAGCGGCGACAAGACCGAAAAGCCGACCCCGAAAAAGCTCGAGGACGCGCGCAAGAAAGGCGACGTCGCCAAGAGCAAGGAGGTGACGAGCACGGTGGTGCTGGTCGCCTGGATCGGCCTCGGCGCACTCGTGATCGGCTACGCCGGCGGGCGCATCGCGGGGCTGTGCGAGGCGTTGTTCACCGTGGTCGGGCAGGGCTGGGAAACCACCGGCTACGCGGGCGCCGTGCGTTCGCTCGGCGGCCAGGCGTTCGAACTGCTGCTGCTGATCATCGCCATCCTGCTGGTGCCGATCGCCGCGATCGGTCTGCTGACCGACTTCCTGCAGACGGGCCCGATCCTCACCTTCGAAAAGATCAAGCCGAAGCTCGATGCGCTCAACCCGGTCGAGGGCGTGAAGAAGATGTTCTCGATGGACAACCTGATCGAGCTGATCAAGAACGTGCTCAAGGCCGCGCTGCTGTTCGCGCTCGGCTGGATCATCATCAAGTCATCGATTCCCGACATCGTCGCGCTGACGCATGCGCCGGCGGCGGGTGCGCAAGCGATCGGTTCAGTCATCTGGTCGATCACCCTCAAGCTGCTCGCCTACACCGCCGGCCTGTTCGTGCTGGTGGCCGTGCTCGACGCCGCCTACCAGCGCTATTCCTTCACCAAGAAGATGCGCATGAGCCTGCGCGACATCAAGCAGGAGATGAAGGAGAGCGAGGGCGATCCGTACGTGAAGGGCCAGCGCCGCCAACTGCAGCAGGAATGGGCACAGCGCAACCAGACCAACGCCGCGCGCAACGCCAATGTGCTGCTGGTGAATCCGACCCATATCGCGATCGCGATCGACTACAACGAGGAGTCGTGCCCGATCCCGACCATCAGTGCCAAGGGCGAGGACCACGTCGCGCGCGCCATGCGCGAGGCGGCCGAGGAAGCCGGCGTGCCGATCGTGCGCAACATTCCGCTCGCCCGGGACCTGTTCGCGCGCGGCGAGGTGGGCGAGATCATCCCGTCCGACGTGTTCGACGTGATCGCCGAAGTGATCCTGTGGGCGCGCGACGTGCGCAAGGAGCTCGAGGCCGAGCGCAACCACGATCTCGCCGCCATCCCGCAACGCCGCCGCGCCAAGCCGCCCGGCGAAGACCTGACCCGCTACCCGGACAAGCCATGGAATCGTTCGCACTGAGCTTCGCCAGCATGCTGCTGGCCCTCGCCATCGTCCTCGGACTCGCCTACGTGGCGCTGCGCGTGATGCGCTCGCGCATGCAGCCGCGCGGGCCGCAAGGCACCGGCACCGACGACGCGTTGCGCTTCGTGCGCGCATTGCCGGTGGGCGCCAAGGAGCGGGTGGTGATCGTCGAGCACCGCGGGGAGCGCTGGATGCTGGGCGTGACCGCGGGCGGCATCAACACGATCGCGCACTGGCCCCAGGCGGAAGGCACGGCGCCGGTCGCGCCGCTCGGCGCCGGCGTGCGCGTCGATTCGGAGCGTCCCTAATTGGGAGCGCACCTAGCTGCCGAACGCCCGGACTTATTCATAGAACCTTCGATCACGTTTAATGAACATATCGCACAGGAATCGCGATTCGAGCAGCAGGCAGTAAGCAGATGAGGACTCGCGCAAGCCGATACCGGTCCCAGGCGAGATTCATGCAACAGAAGCGGCAACCCAACCCAATCCGCTTCAACACCTAAGGAGCTACAAAATGAGTTTCTGGAATGATCTCAGCAACGTCGCCAGCAGCGTTCTCAACACGGCCTCGCAAGTCGCCAGCGTTGCGGTCAGCGTTGCCTTCCCCGAAACCGCGATCGCCTCCAGCATCGGCAACCTCGCGACGTCGCTGGTCGGCCAGGCCGTCAACGGCTTCGCCTCGCAGCTGACGCAGCAGCTCGGCTGCCCGAAGTTCATCGGCGACCTGCTCAAGCAAGTCGCCAGCCAGGTCCTGGGCGGCCTGACCCAGCCCTCCGATCCGGACTGCGACCAGCAGGTCCAGCAGCAGTTCGGCGGCTCGTCGGGCTGCGGCGACTTCGTCAACAACCTGGTTAACCAGCTGCTCAACAGCATGAAGCAGATCATGGACCAGGGCGGCGACCACAAGGGCTGCGGCGGCAAGGGCGGCAAGGGCGGCGGCGGCCAGGTGAGCTGGCTGCAAGCGATCGCGCAAGCGATGGGCGAAGTCGCCGGCAAGAAGGCGCAAGACATGGTCAACGACTCGTTCCAGCTGAACAACATCCAGGCCAGCGGCTCCGACCAGGCCGCGCAGAGCCAAGCCGCGCTCGACGCGAACAAGATCAACGCCAAGTTCCAGGCCGATTCGCAGGAATTCAACATGTTCCAGACCGCGTTCTCGAATGCGATGCATTCGATCGGCGACGGCGTCTCGAAGATGGCCAGCAAGAACGGCTAAGCGGCTTCGCGGTAACAGGCAACGGGGCTGCTGCCGAACGGCACAGCCCCGTTTTTTCTCCGCCCACCCAGACCCGGAGCGCACCATGCTGCCTTTCAACACCGACTTTGGCCCGGCCCTGACGGCGGTGGCGGTCTTCGAATGGGAGCCGGTGCCCGCGACGGCAAGCGGCGACGGCACGGCGGCCGAACTGAATCCCCCTCCGACACCCGACGTAGACCCGTCGATCGCGCAGGTACCCCAGGACAGCGACGACACGTCGACCACGCGCATGCAGCTGGTCTTCAAGGGCTACGAATGGCTCGTGAATCCAGTTTCGTTCCTGGTCGCGAACGACTCCTACGAGCTGTGCCAGCGCAACGACCGGGAGCAGAACGAGGAGCGTCGCGCGGAGAACGACCGGCATGCAGCGCCCCCGGCGCAGCCCAACCCGACCGGCACCGACACGACGAACACGACGCCGGACGCGCAATTCGACTGAACACCCGAGGACCCGGCCGTTAGGGACGCTCCCAGCTGGGAGGCGCCGCACTAGGCGCTGCGTCGCCCCGCGGCTAAGCTCGATCCAGAAACCAGGACCCGATCATGCTTGTCTCCGACCTCCTTCCCGCAAGCGGCCGCGTCCCGGCCGGCTCGGCATCGACCGGGACCGGGTCGTCGCGCGCGGCCTCGTTCTTCGACGCCGACAGCGTGGGCGCCAACGCGCGCGTCGTAGGAGACATCGGCTTTGCCACACGCGGCCTGAGCGTCGCGCAGCACGCGCAGCGCGTCCTCGCGCACTTGCGCGACGAGTACGGCACGACCCGTTGACGGCTACGCGATGACGCTCTTGGCCGAGCCGCGCTGGATCGCGGCCACGCAAGCGCTGGTCGAAGGATGCATCGACCTGCCCACCGAAGAGGATCGAGTCGCTTTGCTGGCCGCCGTGTGCGAAGGCCTGGGCGACGATCTCTACCCGGCATTCCTGCGCGTATTGACGTTGATCGGACAGCACGGCGATTACCCGGCGCGTGCCGCGGTCGCCAGTGCCGTCGTGCACGCGCTGCGCACCGGGCGGCTTCCCACCGGTCGGCGCAGCGCGTGGGGTGCAAGCGCGCAAGCCGACGCCGCGTTCGGCAGCCGGCGCAGCCTCGGACCGATCGAGTATCTGTGTGCCTGGCACGCGCAAGCCGAAGCCGCCGAGGCACTGAGCGCCGACCAGTTCTGCGCCGCGGCGAGCGCGGTGATGGAGCTCATCGCCGCCAGCAAGGAGGCGCGCCTGCTCTATTGCGAGAAGCTGCTCGCCGACGTGAACGATCCGCTCGGCGGTGCGCTCACGCGCCAGACGCGCGAGGCCCTGCGGTCGTTGGCCACCGCGTGGTCGGAGGGCGCCGCCGCCGCGGACGCCGCGGCGCGTTTCGTCTCTGCCCTGTCCGCCGCCTCGACGCGCCCGCTTGCGTCGCTGATCGGTCAGGCGGCCTACGCCGCGCGCTGACCTCGAACGAGACTTTTCATCCCGAGTGAAACGAGGGGTCCCGGCTGTTCCCCGGCCGGATCCGTCGCCTTCGGAGCAGGATGACGACCCAGGGCGATTGGCGCCACTCGCAGTAGGTCCGCCCCTAGCTGGGGCGGCTCCGAGCGAGGGAGCGGCCTGACTTATGCGCAGCGCGCTTTGCGGGTTCAATGGCGTCGTGGATTCAACCTTCGCACGAGGCCACGACGATGACTCACCCGGCCCACTCCGTCCCCGCGGCAGTGGACAGCGCATTCCAAGCGCTCGGCACCGCCGGGGTGGCCGCACGTCCGAAGCTCGACCGGCGTCTCGCCGCGGTTCTGATCGCCGATGTCGCCGGCTACGCGCGACTGATGGAGCGCGACGAAACGGGAACCCACGTCCGCCTGCAATGCCTGCGCACCGAAGTGATCGAGCCCGCGCTCGTTAGCCATGGCGGCCGCATCACGCGCTCGACCGGCGACGGCCTGCTCGTCACGTTCGCGAGCGCGACCGGGGCGCTGCGTTGCGCGGTCGAGATGCAGCGCGAACTCGCACGCCGCAACGCGCACGTGCCCCAGGCGGACCAGATCCGCTTCCGCATGGGTCTCAATGTCGGGGACATTCTGTTCGACGAGCACGACATCGCGGGCGTGAGCGTCAACGTCGCGGCGCGCCTCGAGGCGCTTGCGAAGCCGGGCGAGATCTGCATCTCGCGCGCGCTCAAGGACCAGGTGCAGGAGGCGATCGACGTGAAGTATCTCGACGCCGGCAGCCGGCGCGTGAAGAACATCAGCCGGCCGGTGCGCGTGTACCGGGTGCTTGCGGTACCGCCGACGCCGCTCGCCGCACTGCAGGCGACGCTCGTGATGTCGGTGGGAGCGTGCGCGCGCTGGATCGCAGCCGCCGCCGGGGTCGCGGCGATCGCGGCTCTCGCCGCCGCGCTGCCCGGACGCGCCAGTCAGCTCGATGACGCCGTCGCGGCCGTCCACAACGCCGTGCAGGCGCAATCGCACGTGTCATTTCTGCACGTCACGCCCGCACAACGTCGGCTGATGTAGGGTCGGTGTCGAAGCCGTTAGGTGCACCGGTCATGTCGCCTGCGTCACGTACTGCGCCAGGCCGTTGCCGAAGCACCAGTTTTCCTTCGCGACCTCGACCAGGTTGATGAACACGTCCTGCGGGTCGAGCTTCAGCTCGCGCTGCAGGTCAGCGGCAACGCGTTTGTAGAAGGCGGACTTCTGCTCGACCGTGCGGCCGTGGCTGAGCGTGATCTGGATCAGCACCACGTCCGGCGAATAGCGGATTCCAAGGTAGGCCGGCGTGATGTTCAGCTCCTCCGGCGGGTGCTCGGTGATGACCTGGAACTTGTCGCCCTGCGGCACGTTGATGACCTCGGTCATCGCGCGATAGACGATGTCGCCGAGCGCCTTGCGATAGTGGGCGGGCTTGCCGCGCGCAAGCTCGATGCGGACGAATGGCATGGCTGCTTCTCCTTGTCTGGGGAACGACCGGGGCATGCTAGAGACCGGGCCGCGCACCGGCAAACGAGTTTTTGCGCGCGCACCAGGCAGAAGAACCAAGCACCATGGCCCGGCGGCTCACCATCTGAACGGCATCCGCGCCTTCGAAGCGGCGGCACGCCACATTAGCTTCGCCAAGGCAGCGGAGGAACTCAGCGTGACGCCGGCGGCGCGTCCGCTCAGAACTTCGCCCCGCGCGAGCGCAGGTACCGCTTCAAGTCCTCGAAGGTGACCTTGCCGGTCTTCGCGGTGTCGATCTGATCGAAGTTGTTCGCCACCACGCCAAGGCCGGCGGCACGCGCCTGCTCGCGCGTCAGCGCGCCGGTGTGCCGGACGTCGGCCGCGTCGAAGCTCTGGCGCAGCTTTTGCTCGACCTGCGACTGCAACGCGGCGCCTTCGGTCGGCTGCGCGGGCGTCGTGTTGCGCAGCGCGGGCGGGACGCACGGATCGCACAGCGGCGACTGCACGGATGCGGAGGTCCGGACGCTCTGCGCGCCGACCGGGGCTACCGCGGCCCCCGCAAACGCGAGCGCGGCGACGAGGACTGCGAGCTGCTTCATGCCGGCCTCTCCATCTTCATCGCGTCACCGACGCGCTCTGGTACAGCGATCCCAGGTCCGCCCGCTCGCTCGGTCGCGAGACGTCGTCGAGATAGGTCATGTGACCACCCGCGTAGAAGCGCAGCGTGAGGTTGCCCGGCCCGCCGAGCCGTGCGAGGTCGAGCTCGGTCTGATAGAACGGCGTGGCGAGATCGTGATACCCGTTCAGCGACAGGACTTTCAGGTTCGGGTTTTGCGCCAGCGCCGCCGCGAGGTCGGGAATCGTGTCCGGCAACGGGTTCTGGTCGTGCGAGAAATCCCAAGTGTTGATCGCGCTGCTGCCTACCACATAGGTCGACGCATTGGTGTACTGGAGGGAGTTGCCCAGATAACCGCCGATGGCCGCGGTGAACTGGCCCGAAATGAACGTGCTCGAAGGATCGCCTTGGCTCGCGAGCGCGCTGCCCACCGGCGCCGTGACACGCGCGTCATAACGGCCGATCAGCTGGCCCAAAAGCAGGCGTTGCTGGAAGGTCGCCGGGTCGAGGTTGAAGTTGGTCGTCCACAGGCTCACCGCAATGCCGGTGAATCCCTGCAGCTGATTCAGTACCCCCGCCGCGGGCAGCGTGTGACTGGCGAGGTATGTCGCGTCCGCCGGCGCGTAGGTGTTCGCGGTGAAGGCGCGCAGTTGCTGCGCGTACGCGACCGGGTCGGCCGGGGCAGGGTTCGCGAGGTCGAAGTAGGCGCCGATGGCGCCGTAGCTCGGCACGTAGCCGGCGCAGCCCAGGGCGAGGGTCACCACGCCGCAGTTGCTGTTGTAGTTGAGCACGGAGGACTGCAGGACGACGCCTGCGAGCTGGACGCCGGCGGTCTCGAGCATGTCGGCGAGGACCGCCGAACGCGTGGTGCCGTACGACTCGCCGAACAGGAACTTGGGCGACGCGAGCCGGCCGTTGACGGTCAGGTATCGGATCACGAAGTCGCGGAACACGCGCGCGTCCTGGTCGACGCCCCAGAACGTCTGGTTGTTGTTGGGCGCGATCGCCTGCGAGTAGCCGGTGCCGACCGCGTCGACGAACACGAGGTCGCTGATGTCGAGCAGCGTCTCCTGGTTGTCGACCAGCGGAAACGGCGTCGGCGCGTTCGTGCCCGGGTCGCCGGTCACCAGGCGCTTCGGACCGAACGACCCGAGGTGCAGCCAGACCGTGGCCGAGCCCGGCCCGCCGTTGTAGAAGAAGGTGATCGGGCGCGTCGCCGCATCCTGGTTGTCGAGCGTGTACGCGACGTAGAAGATCGAGGCCTCGTCGGCGCCCGACGTCAGGTCCCTGGCCGCAAGATGTGCGGCGACGGCGGTGTAGTCGACGGTGTTCCCGCGCAGCGTCATCTGGTGATGCGTGCGTGCCCCGCCTTCGCCGGCAGCGGCGAGCGATGCACCCGGGCTGCTCGAATAGATGGTCGGATCGAAGTACGGCTGATCGCCGTTGCCCGGGGCCGGCGCGCCACCCCCGCCCCCGCCGCCACAGGCAGCCACTGCGAGCGTCGCAGCGAGGACGAGGGTAGCGGCAACGCGCGAACGCATCACGAGATCGTTTCCCACGGGGTCATCGGCGACCGGACGTTTCCGGAGGCCGTCGAACGCTAGAACGCCAGGCGGTGGCACTTCGGCGACGCGCAATGTACGCCGGCAGCGCACGGCCGAGTTGCCTGCACTCTCATCCCGAGCGAAGCCGTGGAGCTCGGCCTCACGAACGACGGCGCCGCTCGCCGTCGCCGCCCGACGACCGCCTTGGGGACGCTCCCAGCTGGGAGCGTCCTCGGCTCGGAGACGCCCCGACTTATCCGGGCGCGGCGATCCCGGTTCAATGGCGCCATCGGTAAGGCGCAAGACGACGAGTCCGAAAATGAGCGATCTGATTCCATCGATGCCGGCTGCGACCCTCGTCGCTGCGTCCGCGCAGGAATCGGTCGCAGCGCGCAGTCTGCCGCTCGGTGCGCACCTGGTGACGCCGCGCCTCGGGTACGCGCACCACGGCATCTACGTCGGCAACAACAAGGTCGTGCACTACGCCGGGCTCTCGAGCGTCCTGCTTCTGCGCGGGCCGGTCGAGGAGGTATCGTTCGAGGAGTTTGCCGACGGCCGCCCGGTATCGATCAAGGCGCGGCCCGTCCCGCGGTTTGCCCCGGGCGAGATCGTGGCGCGTGCGCGTTCGCGCCTCGGCGAGAACCGGTATCGCCTGACCACCAACAACTGCGAGCATTTCTGCGAGTGGTGCCTGTCGGGCGAGAGCCGCAGCGAGCAGGTCGAGCAGTTCGTGCGCCGGGTGCATGGGGCGGTTCTTGCCGCAAGCCGGCGCCTCAAGGAAGTCTTCGGCATCGCAGGCCTGAGCCCCGCTGCACGCGCCGCCAACTGTTAAGCCCGCGTGCAAGGCCGGCCACTACACTGCGCCCTTCTCGAGGCGGGAGGCGGCATGGACGCGGCGCGGTATGTGAACCGGGTTGAAGGGCATGCACTCGTGCTTGGCGGATCCGGCGGCCTTGGCGCTGAAATCGTGCGCGCGCTGGCGGCCAACGGCGCCTCCGCGGTCTCGGTCACGTACGGACGCAACAGGGAGGCGGCGACGAAACTGGTCGCGGAGCTGGCCGCGCAGGGCGTGAAGGGGTTCGCAGGGCCGGTGGATCAAAGCGATGAAGAATCCTTCCGGCGTTTCCTCGAGACTGCCGTCGCCGCGATCGGCAGCGAAATCTCGGTCGCGGTCAACTCGATCGGCATTTCGCCCAACGTGCCGATCGAGGAACAGACGCTGGACGGACGCGACGGCTGGCGCAACGTGTTCGAGGTCAACGTGCACGGCTGCTTCGTCTCGACGCGCGCGGTCGCCGAGCGCATGAAGGCGAAAGGCGTGCGCGGCAGCATCGTGCTCGTCACCTCCACCAACGGCATCAACTCGCAGTCGCAGATCTCCGCCCACTACGATTCGTCCAAGGCGGCGCAGGGCCACATGATGAAGATCTTCGCCGAGCAATACTCCAGCGCAGGCATCCGCATCAACGGGCTCGCGCCGGGATGGATCGAAACAAGCCTGAACGACACGCTGCCCGAAGACGAGCGCGAGCACGAACTGAGCAAGATCTGGGTGCGGCGTTTCGCCGCGCCGCACGAGATCGCGGCGTTTGCCGCATTCCTTGCGGGCAGCGGTTCGTCTTACGCCTATGGGCAGAACTTCATGGTGGACGGCGGCTACCGGTAATCGACAGCCGCCGTTCCGGCTCTGAGTTCGTCGCGTCGCGGGCGACACCAAAGCCGGGGGCGTGGAAGCGCATCGTCGCATGACCATGCGAGGCCCATCATTCGTCGCTCCGCGCCGGCACGGCTGCGTGCGAACGCCCTGCAATCACGTTGCCGGGCGCCTTCAACGAGCTTGCGCAGGCCCAATCGCCGTGCGCTTCGGGCTAGCATCGCCGGCGAGTCCGGCGAGCTGCGATGGCGCGGCTGCGGCAACCGGCACGGCGCGTTGCGCTTCGATGCCAACCGCCGGCGCGGGTTTAACGTTCGGCATATCGACCGCTGCGCTCGCCGCCAGGCGCGCCGCCGCGGTGTGTCGGGAGTCCGCTCCGACGTCTCGAGGGGAAACATGAGCATGAACGGTCTGTCGAACGCTCCCGCCGCCGGCGCGGCTTCCTTGACTGCCGCGGAGCGCGGGCGACGCTGCGCGCGTTTGTTCGTGCTGGCCGGACTCGTTGGCCTGGGATCTTGCGGCGGCGGCAACAGCAGTTCTCCCGCGCCAAGCCCGATTCCCTATACGCCGGGCGTCTACCCTCCGTCGGCGACCTTCGCGGCACGATGCGCGACACCGCGCTCGGGCACCGATCCGTTCACCGGCATCCCGTACCCGGACGTGCAGGGCTCGACCCTCGCGGAAAACAACTGGCTGCGGTCGTGGACCAACGAGCTGTATCTCTGGTACAGCGAGGTGCCGGACCTCAATCCCGGCGGCACGTCGACGACGGCGGCGTACTTCGCGCTCCTGAAGACCAGCGCGACCACGCCGTCCGGCCAGCCCAAGGACCGGTTTCACTTCACGTATCCGACGTCGGCCTGGGAGGCCCTCTCGCAGTCGGGCGTGCAGGCCGGTTACGGGGCGGCCTGGGACGTCATTGCCGCCACTCCGCCGCGCGATGTCGAGGTGGCCTATGTCGAGCCGGGCTCACCGGCGACGGCGGCGAATCTTGCGCGCGGCGCGCGCGTGCTGGCCGTCGACGGTGTCGACATGGTCAATGCGGCCGACCCGGCGAGCGTCGACACCCTGAACGCCGGCCTGTTCCCCGCCTCGACCGGCGAGGTGCATGCGTTTTCGGTCCTCGATGCGGGCGCGACGACGCCGCGCACGGTGACGATGAACGCGGCCAAGGTCACGGAGACGCCGGTTACGAACGTCGCCGTCCTTTCCGGGACCACCGTCGGCTACATGCTGTTCAAGGACCACATCGCCACGGCCGAACAGGAGCTGGTCGCGGCGGTGACCCAGCTCAAAGCGCAGGGCATCACCGACCTCGTGCTCGACATCCGCTACAACGGCGGCGGATACCTCGACATCGCAAGCGAACTCGCCTACATGATCGCGGGACCCACGGCCACCGCCGGCAAGACGTTCGAGCTCACCGTGTACAACAACAAGTACCCGGTCGACGACCCATTCACGGGCATGCCGATCACGCCTTTGGACTTTCATTCCACCGCACAGGGCTTTTCGGTGACCCAGGGCACGGCGTTGCCCGCGTTGAACCTGTCGCGGGTGTTCGTGCTGACCGGGCCCGATACCTGCTCCGCGAGCGAGTCGATCATGAACAGCCTGCGCGGGATCGGGGTGAACGTCTACCAGTTCGGCTCGACCACATGCGGCAAACCGTATGGATTCTTTCCGGCGGACAACTGCGGCACGACCTACTTCTCGATCCAGTTCAAAGGCGTCAACCAGGCGGGCTTCGGCGACTACCCGGATGGTTTCTCACCCGCCAACACGCAGGGAACGGCGGGGGTCAGCGTGCCGGGATGCTCGGTCGCCGACGACATGGCGCACGCGCTGGGAGACCCGAACGAGGCCCAGCTCGCATCCGCGCTGGCCTATCTCGCGTCGCCCGGGGCATGCCCCGCGCCGACCGGGAGCCTCGCGCAAGTCCAGTCGACGCGGGCGGGCAATGAACGCGGAAGCGCGGTCGTGCCGAAGTCGCCGTGGCACCAGAATCGTATCTACCGGCGCTAGCCCCCGCGCCCAACCTGCTCGCAGGGTGCGCGGCGCTGTTCGCGCTCATCGCGTGCGCCGCGCCGGCACCCGAGCAGCCCGCGGTGCTCGTTGCGCCGGACGCGCAGACCCGCGCGGAACTGCTGCAGGCGGTCCGCAGCAGCCTCAACGGCGCCCCGGTGACGCTGGCCGACGACGCCCTGACGAAAGAGAGCGCGCTGATCATCGAGCGCACGCCGCCGCGCGATGCGACCGGTCGACTGCTCGACGGGCGCGGGACCGGCCGGCCCGAACACTTCCACCTCGTCGGCAGCGGTTCGTCGTGCACGTTGGTGCACGACGGCACCGGCCGGCGCATCGTGTTGGCGAACGCTACCTGCAAGGCGGCCCGCTGATCGGTTTGGCCGATGCGCACGAACGAGGGCCGCCCAGCGAGGCTCACCTCGACGCGCGGGGTGTCAGGTCACTGCACCAGAGACGAACTTCCGCGCTGCCCTGGTTCCCAAGTCCCGTCCGGCATCGGTTCTGCCGAACACACGCCTGATCCGTGGCATTCCTTCAAATGAGGGATGCCAGTCACGCCGGGTTGCGTTTCAAAATTGGGCGAGTACCCAGATGTTTGCGACAACGGCGGTTTGCGACAACGGCACGGCCGCCGGCGAAGGGCGCAAGCATTCGGAGCCAGGACATGAAGCCCTCGAAGTCCATTCTCAGCGAATCGTTCACCTACGTCCCCTCGGGCACGACCGCGGTGGATGAAACCTGGCGTCGCTTCGGCTGGCAGCCCAGCACGAACAAGGATCGTCGGGTCAGGCGCGTCGTGCCGGGCGAAGGCCTCGGCAAGCCGGTCGTGGTTCCCAAGCTGGCCCAGAGAAACTAGCAGCGAGCGCTTCCGCCCGGCGACGTCGGATCGTCACGGGGCCCGCACGCCCGCGATCAGCAGTCGACGGTCGCCGATGCGAGCGCGCCGATCCCGGCATCGCGCAGCCCCGCGCCTGCGCTGACCGCCGCGGCAGGTTCCACGTCTGGCTGCTCCTCTCCCACCGCGTCGCGTGACGCCGGCGAACCGGCGTCGAGCACCGCCGCCCCGGGCGGGCTCGAGTCGACCGATGCTCCGCATCTCGCGCGCGCCGGCGCCGCGACCGCGACGCGAGTTCAGCAGCGCGACCGCTTGCGAGTCGGCCGGGCGGTCGCGGTCATGTCTGGCCGCGCATCGAGCGACCGCAGGGGTCGCTGGCCGCAACCGTAATGGCACCTGCGTAGACTGGAACAAATGGTTCCTTTGTCCGTGCTCGACCTCGCTCCGATCGTCGAAGGCAGCGACGCCGCGCAGGCGTTGCGCAACACGCTCGACCTCGCGTGCCACGCCGAGGCATGGGGCTACCGGCGCTACTGGCTCGCCGAGCATCACAACATGGACGGCGTGGCGAGTTCGGCCACGGCGGTTCTCGTCGGGCACGTGGCGGGCGGCACGAAGTCGATGCGCGTCGGTTCCGGCGGGGTCATGCTGCCCAATCACGCTCCGCTGGTCATCGCCGAGCAGTTCGGCACGCTGGCGACGCTTTATCCGGGCCGCATCGACCTGGGCCTCGGCCGCGCGCCGGGCACCGACGGTTTGACGATGCGCGCACTGCGGCGCCGGCTCGACACGGCCGATGACGACAGCTTCCTGCACGATGTGCAGGAGTTGCAGGCCTATCTCGACGATCCGCAGCCGGAGCAGCGCGTGCGCGCGGTGCCGGGGATGGGCACGAAGGTGCCGATCTGGCTGCTCGGCTCGAGCCTCTACAGCGCGCAGGCTGCGGCGCTACTGGGTTTGCGCTTCGCGTTCGCTTCGCACTTCGCGCCTGCGCTGCTGCTGCCGGCGCTGCATGAGTATCGGTCGCGCTTCCGGCCCTCGACGGAGCTCGCGCGTCCGCACGCCATGGTCGGAGTCAACGTCATCTGCGCCGACGGCGATGACGAGGCCGCGCGGCTCGCGACCTCTCTTTACCTGCGCTTCCTCGGCATGCAGCGCGGCCGGCGCGGACCGCTGCCCCGGCCGGTGGCGAGCATGGAGGGACTTTGGAGCGACGCCGAGCGCGCGGGGGTCGAGCAGATGCTCGCGGCGTCGGCCATCGGCGCGCCGGATACCGTGCGCGCACGACTGGAAAACATCATCGATGTGACGCAGGCCGACGAACTGATCGTCGCCACCGCCGTGCACGATCATCGCGCACGCCTGCGGTCCTACGAATTGCTCGGCGAGATGGCGGCCGGTATCCGCTGACCGCGGACGGGCACGGAGGGCTGCCGCGCCAGCGCCGCAACCGGTACCAGGGCCTGAGCCCGAACGACCCGGTCTGGTGCAACTGTTTCCCATGCCGGGCGCTGTACTGGCACAGACCCGGCCAGACGTTCAAAAGCGCCAGCCGATACCCGCCGAATAAAGGTCCGCTTCGAACTTTTCGCCGAGTTCCGTCGTGGCGCGCGAGCGATCCCAGTCGAGGCGCAGGATCATGCCGCGCCAGATGCGGAAGTCGATGCCCGCGCCGAAGAGCGGCTCGCCGCGGCTGTGGTCGCCGCGCGCGACGATGACGCCGTCGACATCGTCCTTGCGCGTGATCGTCGTGGCCGCCCAGCCAACGCGTCCGTTCAGGTTGACCGGGCCGAGGGGCACCGCGCCGACCATCGAGAGTCCGTAGCCCGCGATGCCGACCTTCGCCGTGCGCGTGCTGCCGCCGCCGAGATCCTCCTTGAAATGGGCCTCGCCCATCGTGAAGAACGACCCCTCGAGGCCGAAATAGGGAATGATCATGTAGCCGCCGTAGAGCTTCCATCCGACCGGCTTGTTCTTGCAATCGAACGAGCCCACGGGACAGAGGTTGTCGACCGTGGCGACCGGCGGATTGGTGTAGCGGTAGTTTCCGACACCGACATTCGCACCGGCGTAGGTGTTCGCCAGCGGACCGCGCTGGTCCGTGACGACCTGGGCGCCGCCGGTGAGCGGTGCAGCGCCGAGGACTGCGCCGAGGACCAGCCATGTCGCCAGATGAGCAGCTCTCATTCCTGTCTCGCCGAGGGTTGACCGACGGCAATGTATGCGACGAGTCAGCACTTGCGCAACTGCTCGGCCGCGACAACCGTGCTTCTCGCGCGATTCACCGGCGGGGACGCGCACCGACCCGCGCGACACCGTCCCGCATCGAGCCTAATCCCTTCCGCATCGGCGCGACGCGGACTCGCGGCACACCTGATTAGACTTGTATCGGCCTGCTTTTCGAGCGTTCGCCACGGCAGGCCAGCGCCGGCGCGTCACAAGACCAGGTCGCGCATTCTTCGTCGGAAACGGGAGGAGATGATGGAAACCATCCGGGCTCGGCTCGGCCGCTTGCTCCGTCTGGCCGTGCTTTGTTTCGTCATCGGCGGCATCTTCGTGATGCCCGCCGCGCAAGCACAGGTCCCCGCCGATACCGCCCGCATCCACTACAACCGCGTGGCATCGGACTACGCGGGCTGGGTGATCTACACGTGGACGGGCGCGGCCAATCCGAGCCCGTCTTATCCGGGCAATCAGGGTCCGTCGGGCAGCGACAGCTTCGGCGTCTATTACGACGTGCCTCTCGCCGCGGGCGCGACGCTGCTCAATTTCATCCTCACCAACGGCGCCAGCAAGAACTGTCCGAACGACATGGCGCTCAATCTCGCCTCGGGCAGCGAGATCTGGCAGCGCCAGGACGACTGCACGATCTACTTCGCACCGCCGCAGGCTGCCAGCGCGCGCATCCACTACAACCGCCTCGCCGGCGACTACGCGGGCTGGGTGATCTACACCTGGAACGGCGCGCTCAGTCCGAGCCCGTCCTATCCGGGCAACCAGGGACCGTCCGGCAGCGACAGCTTCGGCGTGTACTACGACGTCGCATTGGTCGCCGGCGCCCCGGTGCTGAACTTCATCCTGACCAACGGGGCGACCAAGAACTGCCCCAACGACATGGCGCTCAATCTCGCCTCGGGCAGCGAGATCTGGCAACTGCAGGACGACTGCACGATCTATTTCTCGCCGCCGCCCCTGAAGGTGGGCGATGTCACCAAGGCACGCGCGTACTGGCTCGCCCCGGGCACGATCGCGTGGCCGGGTGCCGACCCCGCCGATACCTATCGCTTCTACTTCGCCGCCGACGGTGGCATCACGACCGACCAGACCGACGTGGTCGGCGGCGCGTTCGTTCCGCTGAGCGTCGATGCGAACGGGCTGAGCGCGGATTTGCGCGCACGTTATCCGTACATCGCCACCGCGACCGCGCTCGCGCTGCGCCAGTCGGATCTCGCCTCGGCGCCGACCTGGCTGCAGGGGCAGATCGTCGTCGCCCGCTATCACGGCGGCAAGCTTGCCGACGCAACGTCGCTGCAGATCGCGGGTGTGCTCGATGCGCTGTACACGTTCAAGGGCCGGCTCGGCACCGTGAGCGGGTTTGGCGTGCGCGATTGGAACGCCGACGACGGCAAGCTCGCGCGTCCCGGCGGGTTGCAGTTCCGCCTGTGGGCACCGACCGCCCATTACGTGAACCTCGTCGTCTACGACTCGCCGTCCGCACCGGCCGGCAAGACGCTGCCGATGCGCTGGAGCGCGGCCACCGGGGTCTGGTCGGTGGAAGGCGACCGCTCGTGGATCAATCGCAAGTACTACAAGTACGATCTCGCCGTCTACGTGCGCTCCACCGGACACGTCGAGGTCAACAGCGTCACCGACCCGTACTCGCTCGGCCTGAGCGTCGACAGCCAGCGCAGCCTCGTGGTCGACCTCGACAGCCCCGAGACCAAGCCGTCCGGCTGGCGTGACCCGGACGAAGACCGCCCGCGTCGCGGCGGTTTCGGGCCGTTGTCGGTCTACGAATTGCACGTGCGCGACTTCAGCGCCAGCGATTCCAGCGTGCCGCCCGCATGGCGCGGCAAGTTCCTCGCGTTCACCGACAAGCACTCGCGCGGCATGACGCACCTGCGCGCGCTCGCCGACGCCGGGCTGACCTACGTGCATCTGCTGCCGTCGTTCGACTTCGCGACCGTGCCCGAGAATCCCGCCGACCAGCAGGTGCCGTCCGTGCCGGCGGCGGCGCCCGACTCATCCGACCAGCAGGCCGCGGTCGGCGTGACGCGCAACAAAGACGCCTTCAACTGGGGCTACGACCCGTGGCACTACACGGTGCCGGAGGGCAGCTACGCGACCGACGCCAACGGCCTGGCGCGCATCCGCGAATTCCGCGCGATGGTGCAGGGGCTGCACGATGCCGGCCTGAAGGTGGTCATGGACGTCGTCTACAACCACACGACCGCCTCGGGACAGGATCCGAAGTCGGTGCTCGATCGCATCGTGCCGGGCTACTACCACCGCCTCGACGCCTCCGGCAATGTGCTCGCCGACTCGTGCTGCTCCGATACCGCGTCGGAGAATGCGATGTTCGCCAAGCTGATGATCGACTCCACCGAGGTCTGGACACGTGCGTATGGCATCGATGCGTTCCGCTTCGACCTGATGTCGTTCCATCCGAAGGACCTGATGGTGAAGCTGCGCGACAACCTGCGCCGCTACAACCCGGACGTGTATATCTACGGCGAGGGCTGGAACTTCGGTGCCATCGCCAACGACGCGCGCTTCGTGCAGGCTTCGCAGCTGAACATGGCGGGCACGGGCATCGGCACCTTCAGCGACCGCCTGCGCGACGCCGTACGCGGCGGCGGGCCGTTCGACGGCAGCACCGCGCTCGTGAAGAACCAGGGCTTCATCAACGGCCTCTGGTACGACAACAACGCGGCCGCCGATCCGCAGAACGCCAGCCAGCGCGACGGGCTCGCCCACCTGAAGGACCTGATCATGCTCGGCATGGCGGGCAACCTGAAGGACTACATGCTGGTCGACAAGGACGGCAACCTGGTTGCGGGCTCGCAGGTCGACTACTTCGGCCAGCCCGCGGCGTACACGGGCCGTCCGGACGAGAACATCGTCTACGCGTCCGCGCACGACAACCAGACGCTGTTCGACATCAGCCAGTACAAGCTGCCGGTGACGACCAGTCTCGCCGACCGCGTGCGCGCGCAGACGCTCGGGCTGGCGATCATCGCGCTCTCGCAAGGCGTCTCGTTCTTCCACGCCGGCGACGACCTGCTGCGCTCGAAGTCCTTCGACAACAACAGCTACGACTCCGGCGACTGGTTCAACAGGCTCGACTTCACCTACCAGTCGAACAACTGGGCCGTGGGGCTGCCGCCGGCGTGGTCGAACGACACCAACAACTGGAGCGTGATGGCGCCGTTCCTGCGCGATCCGTCGCTCAAGCCGGGCTTTGCCGAGATCGACCAGGCGCGGCGCAATTTCGCCGACTTTCTCGCGATCCGCGCCGGCACGCCGCTGCTGAACCTCGGTTCGGCGCAGGAGATCTACGCGCGGCTGAAGTTCTACAACACCGGCCCGACGCAGAATCCCGCCTTGATCGTGATGGCGATCGCCGGCGATCGCGGGCGCGCCCTGGTCGTGCTCGTCAACGCCGACAAGGTGGCCGCGAGCTTTACGCCGCAGACCGGCAGTCGGCCCGATTTCGCTGGCACCCGCACGCGCCTGCATGCGATCCAGCGCCGGGGCGCCGACCCGGTGGTGAAGACGTCGACGTTCGATCCGGCCACCGGCCGCTTCACGGTGCCCGCGCGCACCGCGGCGGTGTTCGAGGTGCGCGGGTCGGACGACAACGACGGGCAGTGATCGGTTCAGCGAAGGGTCCCGGCAGTCGAGCGGCCGAGATCCTTCGCCTGCACCTCGCGATGACGAACGGAAGAGCGTGTCGTCGCCCGGATTTCACCGGACGCCGCTGTGACGTGCAGAGCCTCGGGTAGTTCACCAGGTGCGCCAGCGATGGGCAAGGCGCGTTGCCCGGACCACAATCGAAGACCTATCTGCGTCGCTGCGCCGAGGCGCGTCTTCCACGCATGGACCTTTCGCTCGATGCCGACCCGCTCAGCGGCGCTCCGGCAAACCTGATCCTGTTCGGACCGCCGCAGGTCGAGTTCGCGGGCACGACAGCGGCGCTCGCGTTCGAGCGCCGCAGCCAACTGCTCGTGTTCCTGGCGCTGAAGGGTTCGTGGGTCGGACGCGCCGAACTCGCAGCGCTCTTCTGGCCCGAGCTCGAAACCCGGCTTGCCTATACGAACCTGCGCAAAGTGCTGTTCCGTTTCCAGTCGTTTCCCTGGAGCGGCGGCCTGCAACGGCAGGGGGGCGCGGCGCGCTTCGACGCGTCCACCGACGTGCAGGCCTTCGAGCTCGCCCTGGGCGCCGGGCGGGTCGAGCACGCGTTGCGACTGCAGCGTGGCGAGCTGCTGGCCGGCTTCGATGATGGGCAGAGCGATGCCTGGTCGAGCTGGTTGAGTTTCGAGCGCGAGCGCATCGCGACCGCAGCGCGCAACGCCATCTTGCTGCGGCTGGGCGCGCCCGATCTGGCGGCGGCAGCCGGCATCGCGCTGGCGACGCAGCTGCTCGCACTCGACCCGCTCGACGAAGCCGCGCTGCTCGCGCAGATGAGACTGCTCGCGCGCGACGGGCAGGGCGCGCGCGCGCGTCACGCATACCAGGCGTTCGAGGCGCGACTGGCGGACGAACTCGGGCTCGTGCCGGGCGCCGAGCTGAAGCAGCTGGCCGATGCGCTGGGTGCTTCCGCGGTACCCGCACAGCGCCCGCCGCCCCCTGCTGCCGCGAGCGACGACGGGTTCGTCGGGCGCTCCCTCGAGTTGCGCGAGATCGCCAGGCTGCTCGCGCAGGAGGGCTGCCGGCTGCTCACGTTGATCGGACCGGGCGGCGTGGGAAAGAGCCGGCTGGCGCGCCGCGCCCTCGAGACATCCGGCCGCGACTATCCCGATGGCGCGATCTTCGTTGCGCTGGAAGACATCGGGTCGGCGCGCGAAATCGGCGCCCTGCTGGCGCGTGAACTCGGCATCGAACCGGTCGCGCGCGCTAACCCGCTGGACCGCGTCATCGAACTCCTGCAGGGACGGCGCCTGCTTGTCGTACTCGACAACTTCGAGCACCTGACCGGCGATGCGTCGATCCTGGAGACGCTGCTGCAAGCGAGCCCCGGCCTGAAGCTCGTCGTCACTTCGCGCATGCGGCTGGCGACCGCCTCCGAGTGGCTGCTGCCGCTGGAGGGCATGCCGTGGCCCGACCCCGAAGACGAGGAGCACGCGGAAGGGTTCGATGCCGTGCGCCTGTTCGTGCGCAGCGCACGGCGCGTGCAGCCCGCGCTCGTCGTCGCGAACGAAATCGCGTCGATCATCGACATCTGCCGGCGGGTCGAGGGACTGCCGCTGGCGCTCGAGCTCACCGCGGGCTGGACGCGTGTCCTGTCATGCAGGGACATCGCCGCCGAGCTCGGTCGCGGTGCGGAACTCCTGCGCGCCGCGGACGCGAGCCACGCGGTCCGCCACGCGAGCATCGAGGCCGTCTTCGACCGGTCGTGGCGACTGCTCTCGGCGCGGGAGCGCAGCGTCCTGACGCGCCTGGCGGTCTTCCGCGGCGGTTTCACCGCCGGGGCGGCGCGCGACATCGCCGCGGCGTCGCTGCCGGTGCTCGGCGCTCTCGTCGACAAGTCGCTGCTGCGCAAGAGCGGCGAACGCCTGCTCCTGCATCCGCTGGTGCATCAGCTCGCCGGCCTGCGGCTCTCGGACGACCCGGAGGCACGCAGCGCGACCGAGCGCGCGCACGCGCTCTACTTCCATCGCCTGCTCGCACAATTGCGCCGCCCCGTCGGCAGCGGCGATCGCGAGGCGTTGGAGCGGATCGGGAGCGAGTTCGACAACTGCCGCCGCGCGTGGCGCTGGGCGGTGAGGAACGAGGCCGTCGACGAGCTGAGCCGCAGCACGCAAACACTGTTCGACTTCGTCGACCACCAGGGCGGCCTCGAAGACGCCCTGGAGCTCCTGCGCGAGGCCGCGGTCCTGCCGCCGACCCAGGCGAGCGCCGCGCTGCAGGCGACCTTCGGCAGCGTGATCGCGCACATCGAATATCGCCTCGATCGTCACGCCACGGCAGGAGCGACGGCACTGCAGGCTCTTGGTGCCGCGCGTGCCGCACGCGACTACGGCGCGCAGGCGTTGAGCTTGAACGTGCTCGGCTCGTGTGCCTTGCGTCTCGGGCGCCCCGCCGACGCGAGGCGGCTCTTTGCGCGCGCGCTGCGGCGCGCGGTCGCCGCGGGAAATCCGCACCAGGTCGCCGCCCTGCTGGACAACCTCGCATTGGCCGAGAAGGCGTTGGGCCGGTACGACGAGTCGCTGCGCCTTTCGCTGCAGTCGCTGCAGCGCCACCGCGACCTCGACGATGCCGCGGGTCTGGCGCTGTGCCTGAACAACCTCGGCGTCCTGTACGGCGTCAAGCGCGATTTCGAGTCGTCGCGGGTCAAGCACCACGAAGGGCTTGCCATCTGCGAGCGGCACGGCATCGTCGGCACGCGCGCGCTGATCCTCGCCAACCTGATCGATGTCGCGATCGAAACCGGCGACCTGCCGGCGGCCGATGCGCTCGCCGCGCGCGCGCTCGAAGCGGCGCGCAGCGCCGGCAATCGCGGCCTGCTGGCCTACCTGCAGCTGTACTTCGTGCGGCTCGACCTGCTCCGCGACGATCTTGCCCAGGCGCGCGCGCACCTTGCCGCGGCGCTCGACATCGGGCTGGCGACGCGGCGCGCGCCGCTCCATCTCAACGCGGTCTCGTTCTTCGGCGACCTGCTGGCGGCGCAAGGGGAATCGCTGTGCGCCCGCGCGGTCTGGAAATTCGCCGCCGCGCATCCGGCGGCGAGCGCGCCCGAGCGCGAGGCGCTGCACACGAGGCTCGCGGATACGCCGGCGGGGGATGCCGGGCCGGCGTGGCCGGGGCTGGAACTCGAAGAGTTGCTCCATCGCGTCGTGGCCGAGTCGGGCGTGGCCTACGCCCCGCTGATCGCGCTCCTGCGCGGGGCGGAACGCGCGCGGAACGCCGTGCCGGATACGGTGCACGCCGCGACGTAGTACGGTTCCACGCCCTCGCTCCATGCGCCGCATCGACGTTGCGTCAGCCCCTTTTTGTCATTCATTTCTCCCCAGGAGTTCAAGGCCATGCTGGCAGACCCCATCGAGCTGTCCCCACACCGCCCGCAGAGCACCCAACGCTATGCCAAGGTCATCGCAACGTCCAAGCGCATCCGCTGGGACATCGACCGCGACGTAATCCGCGGCCGCGAGTTCGACTTCGGCAAGAAGTTCCTCCCCGACGGCCTGTCGAAGGTGCGCGAGCTGGCCTTCCTGCGGCCGGATGAAATGCGCTTCATGTCGCAGATCCAGGGCCGGACCTACGCCAACATCTTCGGACTGGTCGAGCGCTACATCGGCGCCAAGACGCTGGAGCTGAGCCGGGACCACTGGCTGGGCGACCAGGTCGCGCTCGAGGCGCTGGTGCGGTTCACGGACGAGGAACTGAAGCACCAGGAGATGTTCCGCCGCCTCGAACGCATGGCCGCGGCGGGCATGCCCGCGGGTTACACGTTCGAGCCACAGCCGAACGAGGTCGCCGCCGTGGTGCTCAGCAAGTCGACCTGGGCCGTGCTCGGCCTGACGCTCGACATCGAGGTATTCACCCAGGCGCACTATCGGTCGAGCATCGAGCGCGACGCCGACCTCTCGGACCTGTGGAAGGACGTGTTCCTGTTCCACTGGAAGGAGGAGTCGCAGCACGCCATCCTCGACGAGCTCGAGTGGCGGCGCGAGCACGCGCGCCTGACCGACGCCGAGCGCGACCTCGGCGTGACCGACCTGATCGACCTGGTCGGCGCCGTCGACGGCATCCTGCAGGTGCAGGCGGCGGCGGATGCGAACTACTTCCTGCTGCGCGCCGGCGGGACGTTCTCGAACGCGGAGCAGACCGCGATCCGCGACCTGGTGCTGCGCGCGTACCGCTGGCAGTACATCGTGAGCGGGGTCCAGGAACAGCGCTTCATGGACGTGCTGACCTCGCTCACCACGCCCGCGCAGATGGAGCGGATCGGCAACGCGCTGGCGCCGCTGCTCGCCCAGCAGTGATCCTCAGCCGGCGCGGGCCCGGAGAAAGAAACCAAGACGCGGATTCCGCGGATGACGGCGGATACGGCAAAAGACAATCTGCGTAGATCCGCGTCAATCCGCGTCCGGTTATTTGGCTTTTGGCCTGCGTCCTGACGCCGGTCTCCCTTCTCCGATGCGCCGGCCCCGGGCGCGGTGTAAATTGCCGACGCTCCGGGGCGATCCCCGGGCAGATCCGAGGAGGCAACACATCATGAGAAAAGTACATCTGGTCACCGCTGTCGCAATCGCGCTCGCTGCCGGCGCCGCGTATGGGCAGGAAGTCGAGGTTCGCATCGGTCACGTCGCCCCACTGTCGGGCGGGCAGGCGCACTACGGCAAGGACAACGAGCGCGGCGCGATCATGGCCATCGAGGACCTGAACGCCAAGAACATCTCGATCGGCGGCAAGAAGGTGAAATGGGTCCTGCTGAGCGAAGACGACGGCGCCGATCCGAAGCAAGGGACGACGGTCGCCCAGAAGCTGGTCGATGCCAAGGTGAACGGCGTCGTCGGTCACCTGAACTCCGGCACGACGATCCCCGCTTCGAAGATCTATTTCGACGCCGGCATCCCGCAGATCACGCCGTCGGCTACCAATCCGAAGTACACGCAACAGGGCTTCAAGACCGCGTTCCGCATCCTCGCCAACGACAACGCGCTCGGCGCGGCGACCGCCGAATACGCCACCAAGCAGATCAAGGCGAAGAAGGTCGCGGTGATCGACGATCGCACTGCCTACGGCCAGGGCGTCGCCGACATCTTCGAGAAGGTGGCGAAGCAAAACGGCGCCACGGTGGTGTCGCGCCAGTTCACGAACGACAAGGCAACCGACTTCAACGCGATCCTCACCGCGATCCGCGACCAGAAGCCCGAGGTCATCTTCTACGGCGGCATGGACGCGCAGGCCGGGCCGATGCTGCGCCAGATGAAGCAGCTCGGCATCAACGCCAACTTCATGGGCGGCGACGGCATCTGCACCGTCGAGCTTGCCAAGCTGGCCGGCGATGCCGCGAACGACAAGGTGTTCTGCGCCGAGGGCGGAAGTTCTCTCGACAAGATGCCGAAGGGCAAGGAGTTCAAGCAGCGCTTCGAGGCGAAGTTCCATGACCAGATCCAGGTCTATGCCCCGTACGTCTACGACGCGGTGATGGCGCTCGCCACCGCCATGCAGAAAGCCAACTCGGTCGAGCCGGCGAAGTACCTGCCCGAGCTCGCCAAGCTGCAGATGGACGGCGTGACGACCAGGGTGTCGTTCGATGCGACCGGCGAACTGAATAACGCCGCCACCACGCTGTACAACTACGCCGGCGGCAAGAAGACACCGGTCGCCGACTGAAGCCTCGTGTCACCCGGTCGTGGCGGCCGGATCGGCCTCTGTGCCCTCGCGCTTGTCTGGTGCGGGGGCGCCGAGGCCGACGAACGCCGCAACTTCTTCGACGATCCATTCATCCAGGTCAGCCACGGACTGCCGGCTTGTCCGGTGCCCGCCGGGCCGCAGTTCAGCGCCGCGGAAGCCAAGGCCGAAGAGCACGCCCGCTCGCAGCGCGGCGTGAGCTGCTACATGGCGGGCCGCTGCCGGCTGCCGAACGCGTATCTCTACGATCGCGAGATCGTCCCGCGCGTCGAGCGGGCGATTCACGCCGACAGCCGCTTCGAGCGCACCAGCATCTGGGCGTACGGCCAGCGCCGGTGGGTCTGGCTGCAGGGCTGCGTCAACTCCGAAGCCGAGTCGCAGGAACTGGAGCGACTGATCCGCAACATCGACGACGTCGAGGCCGTGATCAACGAGCTGTCGATCGGCGTCGGGGCGACGCCGCGGTACGAAGTGGCGCGGTGACCGGAAGCCCCGGCCGAAGGTGGGGCACTCCCACTTGTCTCATCCAGAGGTCCAGCGCCTGTTCGAGCGCCAGGGCTACGACTACGAAGCGAAGTTCTATCCGCACCCGGCCCGGCTGTGCCTGCAGGCCGAGGAACCGCGGCCGATGCGTTATTGCGGGACCACGGCGTCGGTGGTGATCAACTCGGCGTAGCTCAGCATCGGCAGCGGCGGCGGCAGGTTAAGGCGCTTCGCCGCCGGCATGCGGATCTGGTACGAGAAGCGCGGCAGGGTCTCGACCGGAATCGAACCGGGCGGCTGCCGGCCGACCAGGATCTGCTCCGCCTTGTGCGCCGTGAACTGGCCGACGGAGTAGTAGCGGCTGACCAGCCCCGTCAGCGCACCCGCCTGCATCAGCTGCTCGGTGGACGCGAACGTCGGCAGCCCGAGCTGCATCGCGGCCGGAATGATGGTGCCTTCGGCGAGCGTGCCGAGATACGTGTCCGGCGGCAGATACAGCCACTGCGCACCCGCGTCCTTCAACTCGTGCACGAGTTCGGCGGCGCCGTCGGGAACCGGCTTGCCGCTCGCATCGAGCTTGAACGACCGCTCGACGGTGCGAAAGCCGGTATCACGCCCGATGCGGCGGATCTCCTCGATGACCACGACCGAGTTGCGCTCGGTCGTCGTGTAGAGCACACCCAGCGTCTTGAAGGGACGATACGCGGCCATCGCGCGGATCTGCGCGTCGGTCGGGCCCACGTGCGTCACGCCGGTGACGTTGCGCCCGGGCGCCTTCTGGTCCTGCACGATCTTGGCCAGCGCCGGCGCGGCGACGAGCGTGAAGACGACCGGGATGTCCGTGATGTGCTGCCCCGGCACGACCGCGTCGTAGGGTCCGACCACGCCCAGCGTCACCGACGTGCCCCAGGTATAGATGAGATCGGGCTTGGTGGCGCGGATCTCGTCGAGGAAGGAGGCGAGCCGGGCCGGGTCGCGGTTCATGTCGCGAAACGTGATCTGCACCGGGATCTTGCGCGACATGAAGTAGTCGGCGAACCCCTTTTCGACGTCGGTCATGCCGCGGAACGTGATCGCGTAGATGCGGAAAGGGCCGGCCCCGGACTTGGACG
Source organism: Burkholderiaceae bacterium (assembly GCA_035502095.1). Classification (GTDB taxonomy): domain Bacteria; phylum Pseudomonadota; class Gammaproteobacteria; order Burkholderiales; family Burkholderiaceae_F; genus JAKANT01. The sequence goes on along the minus strand of DATJUX010000022.1, from coordinate 92,456 downwards.
CCGACGACGCCGCGCTCCGGGCCAGCCCGGGCACGGCGCCTGCCGCGGCGGCGGCGATCAGGCGGCGACGTGTCGTGGTGAATTGCATGGCGACCTCCGTCAAACGGGCGCCAGCGCCTGCGCGCTCTGGCGCCGGGTGGCGACGATGAACGCTGCGCCCGCCAGGGCGACGGCACAGCCGATGACAACGAAACTGCTGCGATAACCGACGCACAACACCAGCACCGCGGCGATGATCGGCCCGAGCGCGTTGCCCAGGCGCTCCAGCAGGCGGTAGACGCCGTAGACGATGCCGTCGCCCATGCGCGCGATCTCTGCCGGGCAGTGTTCGGCGACGAGCGCGCTCTGCGCCGAGATCGACAGCGACTGCCCGATCCCGACCAGCACCACCGCGGCAAACACCCACCCGACGCTCGCGCCTGCGAGCAGGAGGGCGCCGCCCAGCCCGGAAACGATGAGGCCGCCGCCGACGAGCCAACACATGCGCTCGCGCGTGACCGCGAGCGCGGCGGTGAGCGGCGCAACCACGACCATCACGGCACCGTAGGTCATCAGGATGCGGCCCGACATCGCCTGCGTGCTTTCGACCGTCAGCACGTAGAGCGGCACGAGGTAGAAGCACATCCCGGTGAGCAGGATTTTCGCCGGCATTGCCGCCAGGCCCGTCACCAGCATGAAGTTGCGGTTCGTGAGCAGCGCGCCGATCTCACCGAGGCTCGGCATTCGCATCGGCGGCCGGCTGTCCGTCGCCGGGCGGCTGTCGGGCAGGCCGCGCATCACCACCAGCGATGCCACGGCGAGCAACCCGGCGAGCGCGAACGTCGGCCGCATGCCGATGTTGTCGGCGAGGATCCCGCCGATCGACGGGCCGCACACGCCGGCAGCCATGATGGCGCCGACGAACACGGCGAAGCTGCTGGCGCGCTGGGTCGGCGGCGCATGGTCGAGCACGTAGGACTGGGCGGCGACGAAGACCATCCCGTAGCCGAGGCCGCACAACGAGCGCCAGCCCAGCAGGTCGAGAACGTTCACGGCGAGCGCGGACCCTAGGAACCCGACGGCGGCGACGGCGCCGCCGATCAGCATCGTGCGGCCGTGGCCGAGGCGCTCGCACCAGAGGCCGAAGAACGGCTGGCCGATCGCCACGATCAGCATGAAGAGGGCGATCGGCAGGCCGAGGACCAACTGCGGCGAGATGCCCGGCAACGGCACCAGGAGTTCGTGCACGTACGCCGGCAGGAACGAGCGCGTGAGTTCCTCGGCCAGGATGAAGACGAACAGCGGCGCGCGCACCTTCGCGAGCAGGCCCGGATCCGTCTCGGGCGGATCGCTCTCGCGGCCGAACTTGTAGCGCTGCGCGAGCGCGGTGACGCCCGCCTGGGCCTGGCTCAAGCCCGGGGCACGCTCGTGCGCCGGCACGCGCCGGCCATCCTCGACCGCCCGGGCGAGCACGGCGAAGGATTGATTGGTGCGCGCGAGCGTGGCGCGCAGCAGCTGCATCAGGGAGCCGAAGGCATGTTCGCCGCGAGCCTGGTACGGCGTGCGGAAGTCTCCTTCGGCGCCGCGCGCGAAGGTCTCGCCCAGCGTGCGCAGCGATGCATCGAGCTTCACCCCGGCGATGTAGTGCAGCAGCTCCAGCGTGAAGAACAGCGAGACCACCAGCACGACGATCACGTCGAGCAGCATGTCCAGCACCATGTTGCTGACGAAGCGCACGTCGATGCCGAGGTGCAGCAGCCCGAGCGGCTCGCCGGCAGCGACGATCGGCAGCGTGACCATGTACTGGCTGCCGAGGCGCACCGGGGGCGGAACCACGTTCGGCGTGCGCACCAGGGCAAGCGTGCGTGGCGCCAGCATGTATTCAGTGGCCCCCGACGGCGCTTTCATGCGCTCGTGCAGCACCTTGCCGTCCGTGTCGGTGATCGCCAGGTACGCGATCTCCGGGGCTTCCTCGCGCACCTCGTCGAAGCCCTCGGTGACGCCATACAGCTCGTGGAACGGAACACCCAGTTCGACCGCGCGCAGCACCAGGGAGCGGATCGACGCGCCGACCGAGACCACCTTCTTCGCCACCTCCGGCGCCAGCACACGTTCGAACGTGCGCTGCGACAGGTAGGCGTTGAGCGCCAGCGCCAGCATGACGGCCAGCGTGACGACGCCGGCCAGCCGCAGGTAGATGCCGCGCAGGTAGATCACGGCGATCTTCCGGCGTTACCGCGGTCGAGACCGGCGCGCAGTTCGGCGATCTGCGCCTCGGCGCGCCGCGTGGTTTCGATGAAGCGGCGCAGCGCGTTGCCGAACGGACCCTTCAGCGTGCGCGCCGAGGCACGCGCAGCCTCGCCCTGGCCCAGCCCGTGCGCGACGATCTGCAGGCTGCGCCCGAGCCTGTGCATCACCCACATGAGCGCAAGCGAGGAAAGCGTCGCCGCGACGGCGAAGATGGCCAGCGCCTGGATCACCAGTTCCATCGCCACGCTGTTGGCGGCGGCGCGCACGCGGTCCACCGAGTAGCGCAGCGCCAGGTAGCCGATCTTCAGGTCGAAGTTGTTCTTGAGCGAGATGCCGGCGGCGCCTTCATGGCCCTCTTCGGCGCGCCAGTCGGCGTCGCCGGCCGCGGCGGCGGCTTCGATCCAGGTCGGGGGCACCGGCAGCGCGGCACGCGACCGGTCGGTGCTGTAGAGCATGCGGCCCTCGGTATCGAAGATGTCGATGCCGAGGATCAGGTCGTCGGTCGCGCGCTCGCGGTCGAGCATCCCGGGCAAGGTGCCGATCTCGGCGAACTGCAGGCCGAGCGCCAGAGAGGACTGGATGCTGTTCTCCACCAGGCGCCCGGTGACGACCAGGCGATCGGTCAGGATGCGGTTGGCCGCGGCGCGGTACTTGAAGTAGTTCAGAAGCCCAGCCATGCCGACGGCGAAGCCGCAGACTATGACGGCCACGACGATCAAACGGCGTCTGGTTGATTGCATGGCAAATGCGTCCGGGTGACAGGGACCGCCTGGCGCGGGCAGTGCTCTGCTTTTCGGCAGCCTGAGGGCCTAACTTCAACCGCTTGCAGCGTCCGCCGATCCCCGAAAAAGCGCCCGGATACGCCTGCTAGCTGGGGCTGCAACCGGCCCGATCCGTCTCAAGTCGTCAGTCCGCCCGGTCGATATTTTGAGCAGCGGCCGCCCGCCGGTTCGTGCGCGCGCGCCTGTCGCATTCCCGGAACCAGGACGATGGATCAGTCGGCGTTTCAATTGCCCGATCTCGACGATGTGCAAGTGAAACCGCGCTTGCAGGTGCTGCCACGGCGCCACGGCGGCGCGGACAGCGCGCCGCCCGACGTCGCATGGGAGCCGCCGCTGCGCAGCCGCGCCCACGCGCTCGAGACCTGGAACGACTACATGGCGTTCGCCAGCCGCGTGGTCGGCCGGTTCCACGGCCAGTTCCGCTTCGAGCGGTTCGACTACGTGCATCCTATGCGGCTGCAGCCCGGCACGCCCAAGCGCATGAAGCGGCCGTATGTCGCCAGCGTCGCCTACACCGACTGGGGACCCGCGGACGCGCCGGTCCTTCTGTGCTGCGGCGGCGTCGCCAACGTCGCCGCGCGCTTCCACTACCTCGCGAGCGATCTCTCCGACGACTGGCGCGTCGTCTGCATGGACTGGCTCGGGCGCGGCCGCTCGGCATGGCTTGCGTCCGAAGGCGACTACTCGCTCGCGACGTGCGCGGAGCAGCTGCGCCAGATGATCATGCACCTCGGCGGCCGCCCGGTGACATTGCTCGGCTCGTCGATGGGCGGCAGCGCCGCGATCGACCTGATCGCGCGCCATCCCAACCTCGTGCACCAGCTGATCCTCAACGACGTCGGGCCGCACATTCCGGCGCGGCGGCGCCAGCGGCGCGCCGAGACGATCGCGCGCCACTACGTGTTCCGCACGCCGGCCGAGCTCATGCGCCGCGTCGGCGCGGCGCAGAAGAACGACGGCCCGGTGGCGGAAGAGATCCGCTTCAGCCTGACGTTCAACCAGACCCGCTGGTCCGACGAGGAAGGCGGCCGCGTCTATCGCCACGACGTGCGCGCGATGCAGGCGTACCGGCGCAGCGCGCAGCGCAGCCTGCTGCAATGGGATGCCTGGCGCAACGTGCACTGCCGCGTGCTGTTGATCCACGGCATGCTGTCGGACGCGCTGCTGGACTCGACGATCCGCCGCATGAGCCAGCGCAAGCGCATCGCCGTGCTGTACATCCCGGACACCGGCCATACGCCGGTGCTCGCCGACCGCAACCAAATCGCGCACATCCGCCACTGGCTCGACGGCGACCTGCCCGACGGCGCCCGCGTGTCGGTGCTGCATGCCCAGCCGCGCGATCCGTATCCGGGCAACCCGATTTCGTTCGCGCCCGCCAGCGCGCTGCGATGAGGCGAGGATGAGCGGGGAACGACACGTGCTGCGCTTCGTCCGCCACGGTGCGACCCACGCCAACAGCGCCGGACTGCGTTGCGGCGGCGACCTCGACCTGCCTATGACCGCGCTCGGACACGAGCAGGCGCAACGGGTCGCCGAGCACGTCGCCCGGCTCGATCCGCCGGTCGGGCTGATCGTCACAAGCGACCTGCGGCGCACGCGAGAAACCGCGGATGCGATCGCGCGCCGGCTGCCCGCCGCCGAGGTGGTCGTCGAGCCGGCCTTCGCGGAGCGGCGGCTTGGGCGCTGGAACCTGCTGCCGGTCGGCGCCTCGCAACCCTGGTTCGAGTCGGGCCAGACGCCGCCCGACGGCGAGTCGGACGACGAATTCGTGGCCCGCATCACCCGCGCCGTGCAGGCGCTGCGGCCGGACCTGCCGCGCCGCCCGGTGCTCGTCGCAAGCAAGGGTGTCGCGCGCGTGCTCGGCAAGCTGACCGGGCACGACATCCGGCTCGAGCCGGAAAACGGCGATGTCCTCGAGTTCGATCTGTCGCCGCAGCCAGGGGTGGCTGCGGCTGGGAGCAATCCGTGAAGAGTCTCAAGCTCGTCGCACTGGTGGCGGTCGTGCTGGGCGCACTGGCCCTGGACGCGCACGCGCTGATGACGAACAGCGCGCTCGTCGGAACGACCGTTCTCGTCGTCCTCGCCGCGTTGCTCGGGCGCTGGATCGCGCAGCGAGCGGACGGCAGCTCCGCCGCACCTGCCGACGCCTCGAATGCCTCCGCGGCAGAAGCCGCCGCGTCGCAACTGATCGATCCCGCGAGCGTGATGGTCGCGCACCTGGACCGGAGCGGTTCGTGCACCTGGATGAGCCGTGCCCTGGCCCAGCGCCTCGGCGCGACACCTGCCGACCTGATCGGCCAGCCGCTGGCCGAAGCGTTCGGCCCGCTGCAGGCCGATGCGATCACCGCCGCCATCGAGTTCGCCCGCCAGGGCTACGTGCAGCGCCTCAGCGTGAATCTTCTCGACGGCGACGAGCGGCGCGTCCTCGCCCTCGAACTGGCGCCGCACAGCGATGCCGCGCAACAAGCGGACGGATTCTTCCTCGCCGCGGTCGACGCCACCGCGCAGCAGAAGGTGCTCGACGAGGCGAGCCGCGGCGAACGGCGACTGCGGATCATCATGGACCAGATCCCGGTCACGGTGAGCTACATCGATGCGGCGTTCCGCTATCGCTACATCAACCGCGCGCAGGAGCAATGGCTCGGCAAGCCGGCGGCGGAAGTGGTCGGCCGCGAGGTGCGCGAAGTCGCCGGCGAAGCGGTGTGGGCCGACGTGCAGCCGCGCCTCGCCGCGGCGCTGCGCGGCCAGCAGGTGCCCCTCGAGCGCCAGCGGTTCGACCGCCAGGGCAACCCGGTCTGGCACTCGGGCCGGCACGTGCCCGACATCACGGACGACGGTACCGTGGTCGGCGTCTACACGGTCTTCTTCGACATCACGCAGCGCGCGCTGGCCGAGGAGCGGCTGCGCCAGCGCGAACAGGAGCTGCGCGCGGCCAAGGAGGCGGCGGAAAACGCGAGCCGCGCCAAGTCCGAGTTCCTCGCCAAGATGAGCCACGAGATCCGCACGCCGATGAACGGCGTGCTCGGGCTGGCCGAACTGCTGCTCGAGACGCCGCTCGATGCCCAGCAGCGTCCCTTCGTCGAGACCGTGCGCACCTCCGGCGAGTCGCTGCTCGCGATCATCAACGACATCCTCGACTTCTCGAAGATCGAGGTCGGCAAGATGGAGACCGAGCAGCTCGACTTCTGCCTCTACCAGGCGGTCGAGGACGTGGTCCAGCTGCTCGCGCCGCGCGCGCACGCCAAGGAGCTCGAGCTTGCGTGCCGCATCGACGATCGCCTGCCGAGCGCGGTGTGCGGCGACCCGTACCGCCTGCGCCAGGTACTGACGAACCTGATCGCCAACGCGGTGAAGTTCACCGACAACGGCGAAGTGCTGGTCGACGTGCAGCGCGTGGACGACAAGACGATGCGCTTCGCCGTGCATGACACCGGCGTCGGCATCCCGGAGGATGCGCGCGAGCGCCTGTTCCTGCCGTTCGAGCAGGCCGACGGCTCGACCACGCGCCGCTTCGGCGGCACGGGACTCGGCCTGGCGATCAGTCGCAGCCTGGTGCTGCTGATGGGCGGCGAGATCGGCGTCGACAGCACGATCGGCGCGGGCTCGACGTTCTGGTTCACCCTGCCGCTCACGCCGGCGACCAGCCTTCCCCCGGTGCCCACGCCGGCCGGGCTGACGGGCCGGCGCGTGCTCGTGGTCGACGACAACGTGACCAACCGCGAGATCCTGGTCCACCACGTGGAGGCCGGCGGCATGCGCGTCGCCAGCGCGGTGGACGGCATCGACGGCCTGCAGCAGTTGCGGCGCGCCGTGCGCGACGGCGAGCGCTTCGAGATGGCGATCGTCGACATGAAGATGCCGGGCATGGATGGCATCGAACTCGCCGCGGCGTTGCGCGACGATCCGCTGCTGGCGGACGTGCGCATCGTGCTCGTGACCTCGCTGCATTCGTCCGATGAGCTGCGGCGCGCGCGCCAGGCGGGCATCAAGGCCTATCTCTCCAAGCCGGTGCGGCGCGCCGAACTGTTCCGCGCGATGGCGCAGGCGATCGGCGCAGCGGCGACCGAGGCGCCGGCGCGGCCGACGCAGACGCTGCCGCGCTTCCGCGCCCGCGTTCTGCTGGCCGAGGACAACGGCGTCAACCAGGTCGTCGCGCGTCACATGCTCAACGCGCTCGGCTGCGAATTCCGCATCGTGCCCAACGGCAGCGAGGCGCTCGAAGCCGTGCGCGAAGGCGACTATGACCTCGTGCTGATGGATTGCCAGATGCCGGTCATGGACGGCATGGCGGCGACGCGCGCGATCCGCGAATGGGAAGCGGCGGCGGCGACCGAAGCCGGCGCACGCCACGTGCCGGTGGTGGCGCTCACCGCCAACGCGCTGATGGGCGACGCCGAGGCCTGCCTGGCCGCGGGCATGGACGCCCACCTCGCCAAGCCCTATACCCGCAAGCAGCTCGCCACCGTGCTGACTCAATGGCTGCCGGCCGACCGCATCGAGCAGGTGAGCGTCGAGGCGGTGGCCGGCGTCTTCGAGCCCACCGCCGGCGAGGCGCAGGATCCGGTGCTCGATACGGCCGCGCTCGCGAATGTCCGCGCGGTCGACGGCGACGGGGCGGTGCTGGCGGAGGTGATCGACATCTACCTCGCCGACGCGCCCGAGCAGATGCAATCGCTGCGCAACGCGCTCGAGGGTGGGCGCCTCGGCGACCTCGGGCGGAGCGCCCACGCGCTGAAGTCGGCAAGCCTGAATGTCGGTGCGAAGAGCCTGTGCGAACTCTGCAGCCGTCTCGAGCGCCAGGCCCGGGCAGGACAAAGCGCCGGCACCGCCGAACTGGTCGCCGGCATCGAGTCCTTGATGGCGCATGTCTGCAACGCCCTGCGCACCGAGCTGGCGAGCCTCCCGGCGCGCGCCGACACGCGGTCCGCGGCCGGACCGATGCAGGCATTGAACGGCGCGCCGGCGTGAGACCGGGCCCGAGGATGCACTCATGAATCACGCGGGCGCGCGCATTCTGGTCGTCGACGACGACTCCGGCGGTCGCCGTCTAACGCGCGCGATCCTCGCCAAGGCCGGGTTCCGTGTCACCGAGGCCGGCGACGGCAAGGCCGCGCTGGAGGTGATGCGGGCCGCCCTGCCCGACCTCGTGCTGATGGACGTCGGCATGCCGATCATGGACGGCTTCGAGGCGTGCGCCGGATTGCGCCAGCTCGCCGGCGGCGACCGGGTGCCCGTGATCATGATGACCGGCCTGGACGACACCGAGTCGATCGAACGCGCCTTCGAGGTCGGCGCCACCGACTTCGTCACCAAGCCGATCAACTGGGCCGTGCTGCCGCATCGCGTGCGCTACATGCTGCGCGCCAGCGCGGCCATCAACGACCTGCAGCAGAACGAACGGCGGCTCTCCAACGCGCAACGCATCGGCGAGATGGGCGATTGGGAATGGAGCCTGCGCGACGACGCGGTGAGCGCTTCGTCGCAGGCGTGGCGCATCTTCGGTCACGAACGTGCGGCCGCCGCGGCAGCCGGCGCCGCGTTCTTCGTCACCGTGCACGAAGAGGACCGCGAGCGCTGGCGCCAGGCGATCGAACGCGTCACGCGCAGCGCTGCCGCGTTCGCGATCGAACTGCGCATCGTGCGTCCCGGCGGCGGGCTGTGCCACGTGCACCAGCAGGTCGAGGTGCTCGAAACCGGCGCCGACGGCGGCGCGATCCGGCTGGCCGGCGCGGTACACGACATCACCCGCCGCAAGGACGCCGAAGAGCAGATCCGCCGCCTGGCGTACTACGACGCTCTGACGGGCCTGCCCAACCGCCTGCTGTTCACCGAGCAGCTGTCGCGCGCGCTGGCGCAAGCCGAGCGCAACGGGCGCCGGCTGGCGACGATGTTCGTCGATCTCGACAACTTCAAGCGGGTCAACGACACGCTCGGCCATCGCGCCGGCGATCAGTTGCTGCGCCAGGCGAGCGCGCGCCTCTCGGCCGTGCTGCGCGCCAACGATTCCGTCGCGCGCGGCGCGCCGGGTACGAACGACAGCAGCATCGCGCGGCTCGGCGGCGACGAGTTCATCGTCCTGCTCACCGACGTGACGCAGGCGCAGGATGCCGCCCGTGCCGCCCACCGCCTGGTCGCGACGCTGGCGGAGCCGTTCACGATCGAAGGCACGGAGATCTTCTGCGGCGGCAGCGTCGGCGTCTCGATCTTTCCCGACGACGGCTGCGACGTCGACACTCTGCTGATGAACGCCGACACCGCGATGTACCGCGCCAAGGCGCGCGGCCGCGGCGCCTACCAGCTGTACGACCGGGCGATGAACGAGAGCGCGCTCGATCACCTGCGCATGGAAACGCGCCTGCGGCGGGCAATCGAGCGCAACGAGTTCGTCCTGCACTACCAGCCGCGTATCGACGTGGCAACCGGCCGCATCGTCGGCACCGAAGCGCTGATCCGCTGGCAGCATCCGGAGCGCGGGCTACTTCTGCCCGCGGATTTCATCCCGCTCGTCGAGCAGGCCGGCCTGGTGATCCAGATCGGCGAGTGGGCGATCGAGGCGGCCTGCGCGCAGACCGAGGTCTGGCAAAAGATGGGACTGCAGACCGTGCCGGTGGCGGTCAATCTCGCCTCCACGCACCTGCGTGAGCGGGGCTTGCCGACGCTGATCGCGCTGGCGCTCGAACGGCACGGCGTGCCTGCGCGCTGCCTGGAGATCGAGGTGACCGAGTCGATCCTGCTCGCCGATCCGGAGCTGGCGGTGCATATCGCGCAGCAGCTGAGCGAGATGGGGATCCAGCTGTCGATCGATGACTTCGGCACCGGCTATTCGTCCATGGGCTACCTGAAGCGGCTGCCCCTTGCCGCGCTGAAGATCGATCGCTCGTTCGTGCGCGACATCGATTCCGATCCCGAGGACGAGGCGATCGTCAGTGCGATCATCGCGCTCGCGCGCAGCCTGAGACTGCGGGTCGTCGCCGAAGGCGTCGAGACGCCGTCGCAGCTCGCGCTGCTGCAGACGATGCGCTGCGACGAATACCAGGGCTTCTTCAACTCCCGCCCGCTCGAGGCGCAGGATTTCGCCAAGCTTCTCGGCGAACGCGAGCGGCAGGCGGCGGTGTTGGTCTGAGCGCCGCCTCGCAGCGGCGCTGCTCGCTACGCGATCGCGTCTTTCCGGTCCGCGTCGTCACAGAAACCGTCCAGCCAGGCGCGCAACTCGGCGAGACCGCCGGTATCGATCGTGTAGAGCCTGCGTGCGCCGTCGGGCGCATCGATCACCAGGCCGGCGTCCTTGAGCACCTCGAGATGCTGCGAAACCGCCGGACGGCTGACCGGCAGGCCGGCCACCATGTCGCCAACCGACACCGGCCCGTAGCGCAGGCGCTCGAGCATCGCACGCCGGGTCGGATCGGACATCGCAGCAAGCACGTTGTCGTAAGCCACGGCTAGCGGCAACTTATAGCTTACGGTGTGGCAAGCCTTTGCCGAGGGCTGAGGCCCGAGCACCCGGCCGCTCAGCGACCTGCGAGCAGCGCATCGATCACGGTCAACGCCTGTCTCGCGTAACCGCCGCCGAAGAGCAATGCATGGTTGAGCAGTTGATGGAGCTGGTAGAGCTTGCGTCGCCGGACATACCCCTCGGAAACGGGGGCGGCCGCGCGATAGGCCGGCCAGAAACCGGCGGGCGGGCCGCCGAACAACTCCATCATCGCGAGTTCGGCTTCGGCATCGGAGATCGAAACCGCGGGGTCGTAGATCACGGGCGCGCCGTCGCGCAGGCATCCCCAGTTGCCGCTCCACAGATCGCCGTGGATGAGACAAGGCCGCGGCTCGTGACCGTCGTCGAAGAGTTCGGGAAGCGCCTCGACGACGCGGCCGACCGCGACGACCAGCTCCGGTGCACTGCCCTGCGTCGAGAGCATCGCGGCCATTGCGCCCAGACGCTCCGTCGCGAAGAACGCGAGCCAGCCCTCGAGGCCGGCTTGCGCGCTCCATCGGTTGCGCTGAGGCGTTGCGCCCAGCCAGTTGTCGCACCGCCAGCCGAAGCGGCCTTCGCCCGCGGCCGCGGCGGCGAGGTGCAGGGCGGCGAGCTGCCGTCCGAACCGCTCGCCGAAGTCCCGCACCGGGTGCGAGGCGAGGTCGAGCCACTCCATCGCGAGCACGACGACGTCGAGGGGCGCATCGACCCAGCAGCCGACGACGTGCGGGGTGCGGATGCATCGCGCCGCTTCGAGCGCCGCCAAGCCATCTGCCTCCGCCTGGAGAACGGCGGCTTGCGCACCCGGCGCGGACTTGAGGAACAACGTGTCGTGCGATGCCGCACGACCCGCGGGTTGCGCACGCCACGTGGGGCAGAATGCGCTGGCACCCTGCGGAAGCACCGTCCAGCCGCCGCCGAGCCGTGTCGACAAAACGTGTTCGACCGCCCGCTCCGTCGAATCAGGCACGCGTCGATTCAGTGCGGTCCTCGCACGAATGAAGCCGCAGTCCCACTGCGCGGGAGCACGGTCACCGTCACCACAACCTGCCCGATGGCCGAGAGTCTTGGACCCGGGTTCGTCGCGACCTCGTTCGTCGTAGCGCCATGGTCGGTGGCAGGTTTCAGGCGAGAAACTTCCGTTGCAACGCCGCCGCGCCGGCAGGGGTGAACGTCACGACGCGCGAACCCTTGAGTCGCCTGGCCCAGCCCAGCGCGAACAAACGCGCGAGGATCTGCGCGCCCACGGCGCCGCCGAGATGGTGCCTGCGTGCGCTCCAGTCCAGGCACGTGCGGCACAAGCGGCGCCGCTGCACCGCGAGGGCGTCGATGTCGATGCCGAACGAGCGGAAGAAGTCCGCCCCGGCCGGCGTGAGTTCGAGCGCGTCCTCGTGCCGGCGCACGAGCTTGCGCTTGAGCAGCGCGTCGAAGACGCGCACGCCGTGCTCGCCGGCAAGATGGTCGTAGCAGACGCGCGCGCTGCGCAGCGCCGGCTCGCGCGGGCTGCTGCGCACGCGCACCGCACCGGAGCGGAACGCCACCCCCATCAGGCTCTCAAGCAGGTGCGCGACGTCGTCGTCCGCGAGGCGGAAGTAGCGGTGCCGGCCCTGCGCCTGCAGCGCCACGAGCCGCGCCTCGAGCAGCTTGGCGAGGTGCGCGCTGGCGGTCTGCTTGGTGACGTCGGCCGCCGTGGCGAGTTCGGTCGCCGTGAGCGCCTGCCCGCCCATCAGCACGCCGAGCATCTCCGCGCGCGCCGGTTCGCCGATCAGGCCGGCGGCGCGGGCGATGTTGGGGCCGTCTCGCATGGTTCGATCGTAGGCGAACCGTGGGAGCCGGCGCAAGGGGCTGCGGCCATGGTTCGTTCCCGACCGAACCATCAAGCGCGAAGCACGGCCTAGCGTGCGCACTTTGCGAGGCAACGATGACTGTCACCGTCTTCATCCGCTACCAGATCGATCCGTTCCAGCGCGCCGCCTTCGCCGAATACGCGGAGAACTGGGGCCGCATCATCCCGCGCTGCGGCGGCAGTCTGGTCGGCTACTTCTTGCCGCAGGAGGGCACCAACGACATCGCCTGGGGGCTGATCTCCTTTGCCGGCTTGGCCGACTACGAGGCGTATCGCGCGCGGCTGCAGGCCGACCCGGAGGGGCGCGCGAATTTCGCGTTCGCGCAGGAGAAGCGGTTCATCGTGCGCGAAGAGCGCACGTTCCTCGCGGCGGTGGCGGCGACCCTGCACCGTCCGGCCGGTTGAGAGTGCGACAATCCTCCGCTCGCTCGGGGAGGAACGCTCTTGTTCGATCGGCTTCTGCTTACCGGCGCCGCGGGTGGACTGGGTCGCGTGCTGCGGCCGCGCCTCGGCGCGCTCGCGCGCTCGCTGCGCCTTTCCGACCTCGCCACGGCGCCGGAGCTTGCGGCCGGCGAGGAATGGATGCGGGTCGATCTGGCCGACGGCGCGGCGGTGCACGAGCTGCTGCGCGATGTCGATGCGGTCGTGCACCTCGGCGCGGTGTCCGTGGAGGCGCCTTTCGAGCCGATCATGCAGGCGAACATCCTCGGCGTGTTCCACCTCTACGAGGCGGCGCGGCGGCACGGCGTGCGCCGCATCGTCTTCGCGAGCTCGAACCATGTCACCGGCTTCTATCGCCAGGGCGAGCGCATCGACGCCAACGCGCCGCTGCGGCCCGACGGCTATTACGGCGTGAGCAAGGCGTTCGGCGAACAGCTGTCGCGCTTCTATTTCGATCGTTACGGCATCGAAACCGTCTGCCTGCGCATCGGCTCGGCGTTCCCGCAGGCGCGCGAGCGGCGTTCGCTGGTCATCTGGCTGTCGTACGACGACCTGTTCGAACTGGTCCGCTGTGCGCTCGTCGCGCCGGACGTCGGCCACACCATCGTCTATGGCGCTTCGGCCAACCGCGACTCGTGGTGGGACAACGCGCAAGCCGCGCACCTGCACTGGCAGCCGCGCGATTCCTCGGAGCAGTTTCGCGCCCGCATCGAGGCGCAGCCGGCGTTGCCCGCCGACGATCCGGCAGCGATCTATCAGGGCGGCGTCTTCGTCAAGGCCGGTCCCTATCCCGCCTCCTGGACCGGGCAGCCATGAAGCTGGTCGCGCAACCGGTCGCCGACACGCGCTGTTCGGTCGGCGAAAGCCCGGTCTGGGACCGCCGCGAGCAGCGCCTGTACTGGGTGGACATCAACGCCGCCACGATCCTGCGGCTCGAGCCGGATGGCTCGGTGCAGAGCTGGAAGATGCCGGAGAAGGTCGGCTGCATCGCCCCGCACGCGGGCGGCGGCTGGATCGCAGCCATGCAGTCCACGGTGCGCCGCGTGCACTTGCGCGAGAACGGCGCCGTCGACGACGAGGTGCTCGCACGCGTGCAGCACACCACCAGCCCGATGCGCTTCAACGACGGTCGTTGCGATCGCCAGGGTCGCTTCTGGGTCGGCACGATGTTCGAGGACACGCAGGCGGGCAACGCCGCCGGTCGCCTGTATCGATTCACGGGCAAGGCGGGCTTGCAGTACGCGGGGATCGACGCGCTGGTCGTTCCCAACGGCATCGCCTATTCACCCGACGGCCGCACGATGTATCTGTCCGACACGTGGCGCGGCACGCGCCTCATCTGGGCGTTCGACTACGACACGGCAACGGGCACGCCGGGCAACCGGCGCGTGTTCGTCGACATGCACGCGCATGTCGGACGGCCCGACGGCGCGGCCGTCGACGTAGACGGTTGCTATTGGAGCTGTGCCGGCGACGGCGGCTGCGTACTGCGCTTCGACCCGTCGGGGCGCCTGATCGGGCGGGTCGACCTGCCAGTCAGGAAGCCGGCCATGGCCGCCTTCGGCGGGCCGGAGCTCGACACGCTGTACATCACGTCGATCCGCCCGCAGGGCGTCGATCTCTCCGACCAGCCACTCGCAGGCGGACTGTTCGCCGTCCGGCCCGGCGTCACGGGATTGCCGGAGCCGGCATTCGATCCCGGCGCGTAGCGCACGCGCGCCGGAGCTCGAGGAGCGCTACTTCTTCTTGTAGCTGAACTTCTGGCCGCCGATGGTGGCTTCGTACATCAGGCCACCCTTGGCGACCGTGAAGACCGCCATGCCCTTCTGGTAGCTGCCGACGACCTTTGCGTTCTCGGTGCCGACGTTCTTGCTGGCCCCGGTGCCGCCCGTGCCGGCCTGCGCCCCGGCGGCGGCGGTGATCGCCACCGCGGTGGCCTGCGCGCCGAACTCGAACTCGCCGGTAGTGAATTCGTCGAGCGCCCGCTTGTCCTCGAAGAAGATGATCTGGCTGAAGGCCTGGCCGCCGAGCTGCGCGCCGACGGTGATCTGAGTCATCGAGGCGTCGCCGATGTAGTTGCCTTTTTCGTAGACGCGGCCGGTGCCATGCGCCCCGCCGATACCCACGCCGCCCTTGCCGATGGTCGGGAACACCGCGTAGCCGTAACAGTTGGCGAAGAATGCCTTGCTTTCGCTGGCCTTCTTGAACACGTTGACCGTGTCCGTGTAGTCATCCGCGCGCGCCGGCGTCAACGCGGTGGCCAGGACGAGGGGCAGCAACAACGCAAAAAGTCGCTTCAAGGTCATCGTCTTCTCCTTTCTGAATGCAACGGACTGGGAAACAGCAAGAGTGTAAGGCCCGGCCGTCGCCATCCTGCCGCTGCATGGATCAGGTGTGCGCAAGATCAAACGCAACTCAATTTCGGGTCTCGACGCCGCGATTGCGGCGTTCGCATGAGGCCCCGGAGGTCAGGTTTGTACCGGTGCCTTGCGCCCGCGCGCGCGTGCCCTGGCAGGCGGCGTTGTCGGCTCCTTCGAGCCGGTGTCCATGGGCAATCCGAGCTCCCGCATCAGCATTTCGATCCCTACCTCGAACGTCTTCTCGTGTTCGGAAGGGGCGAACCAGCGCCCGGCGGCGGCGATGGCCGGATGTTCGCGCACGACCCAGTCGTGCGAAACGGGCTCCTGGGCCGACGGTCCGCGCCCGTAACCCATCGCTTCGTCGAGGGCCGCGCCGTTGAGGTAGTAGCCGGCGACGCGGAACAGGCGCGTGGCGCGTTCCGGATCGTCCGGACAGGCCTCGTTGAAGAGGCGCATCACCCGGTCGATGAATTCGATGCCGGCCTTCATGTTCATCCGGTGCACGGCCAAATGAGGGAAGAAGCCCGGATAGCGCAGCGCGACGCGCCGGTAGGACCGCATCGTGCTGCGCAGCCGGTCGCCGACCGGCATCGAGTCGGGCGGGAACTCGATCTGGCCGATCACGTATTCCACCATCGCGTCGAGCACGTGCGCCTTGCTCGGGAAGTGGTGATAAAGGCTCATCGCCTGCACGCCGAGCGCCTCGCCGAGCTTGCGCGTGCTGAAGCCGGCGAGCCCGTCGCGCTCGATCTGCACCAGCGCCTCGGCGACGATGCGCTCGCGCGACAGCGGCAGGCGTGCCGGCAGCGCGCGACCGGATTTGGCCTTTGGTCCGATTTTCATGCCCGACCCGCTTGCAATCTTACACCGTAAGAATATAGTCCGGACACGTCCTTACGGTGTAAGGTCAGTGGCGGCGCGTAAGGGCGGACGGTGTCGGGCGACTCAACGGCCCAGGCATGGTCATCGTCAGAGCGCTGTCATCCCGACCGAAGCGAAGGATCTCGGCCGTGCCGGCGACGAGATTGTTCGCTCCGCCCGGAACGACGAGGCAATCACACGGAGGAAGTCATGGATCTGGTCGATCTTTTTGGCTTGCTGGTGCCGGTCACCTGGCTGGTGTTGTTCGTGCTCGAACGGATTTTCCCCGCGCGCAAGTTCCCGCCGATCCGCGGGTGGGCGTGGATCGGGGTCGGTGCCCTGCTGCTGCTGGGCACGGTGCAGACGGTGGTGCCGCTGCTGATTCCGGCGCAGTGGCTGGAATCGCACCGGCTGCTCGACGGCGGGCAGTTCGGCGTGGCCGGCGGCATCTTCGGCGGCGGACTGGCGGCGACGCTGGTCTCGGCGCTGCTGCATCGCTCGTTTCACCGCGTGCCGCTGCTGTGGCGCACCGTGCATCAGATCCACCACGCGCCGCAGCGCGTCGACATTGCCGGCTCGGCGGTGTTTCATGTCACCGAAATGCTGATCTACTCAGGCGCGAGCATCCTGCTCCTCACCGTCGTGCTCGGCCTCGATCCGGTCGCCGCCGCCGCGGTGGGGTACTACCAGGCCTTTCTCGGCATCTTCGAGCATGCCAACCTCCGCACGCCGCAATGGCTGGGCTACGTCCTGCAGCGGCCGGAGTCGCACTGCGTGCATCACCGGCGCGGCTATCACACGTACAACTTCAGCGACTTCCCGCTGTGGGACATCCTGATGGGCAGCTTCCGCAACCCGCGCGAATTCCGCGGTGACGTCGGCTTCGACGAGCCGGCCGACGGCCGCGTGGGCGCGATGCTCGCCTTCCGCGACGTCAACGAAGCCCTCTACGGCAAGGACAGCCGCGGCATGCGCCCCGTCAACGTCGCGCCGCAAGTCTCACGCGGCGCGATGCGCCAGGCATCCTGATTCAGAGGCGGCCGGCTCACTCGTACAACAGGACCTGCGGCACGTAGGCCCCGCCGGCGCCCGTTCCTCCGACCACGAGAATGCGGCCGTCCTCAAGCCGGCTCGCGGTGTGCCACGCGCGGGCGCCGGGCATCGCGGCCAGCGGGCCGCCGCCCTGCCCGGGGCGATACGCTTCGCCGCTCGGCGTCGGTTGCCCCAGGTCCGTTTCCCCGCCGAGCAGCAGGACACGATCGTCCGGAAGCGCGACCGATTGAACCAGCGTCCGGGCACGTGCCATCGGTGCGACGCTGCCGATGTGGTTGGTGCCGGGATCGAAGCGCAGCGCGCTCGCCAGCAGGACCGTTCCGCCGCCGGCTGCGTCCGCCTCGCCGCCGACGATCAGCACGCTGCCGTCGGCGAGCCGGTGCGCGGCATGCAGGCGCCGCGCGTCGTTGGTCTCCGAATCGACCGGCGCGAAGCGTTCGGCCTGCGGATCGAAGATCTCGGCGAACCGGTAGGGCGATCCATCCGACCATCCGCCGGCGATGAGCACCTTGCCGTCGGCAAGCAAGGTGGACGTGTGGCGTGTCCGCACGTGCGCCATGCGCTCCGCCACCAGATGCCAGGTGTTCGTCTGCGGGTCCCAGATCTCCACCGTGCTGCGCCCGATGCCGCCGCTCACCAGCACACGACCGTCGGCGAGCAGCGTCGTGGCGTGCCACCCGCGCGGTTGCATGAGCTCGCCGCCGTGCGACACGGCACCGGTACGCTCGTCGATCAGGTCGGCGACGTTGCCGATCTGCAGGCTGCTCGCTCCGCCCAGCACCAGCACGCGGCCATCCGGCAGGCGGGTTGCGGTATGGCCGCTGCGTCCGGTACGCATCGAGCCGATGCGCGTGAAAAGGCGAGTCGCCGGATCGAAGCGATCGATCGACTCCGACAGCGTGGCAAGACCGCGCGAGCCGCCGATGACGAGGACCGAGCCATCCGCAGCGGTCACCGCTGCGTGTTCGGATGCGATGAACGGCGCCGGCAGCGCGACGTAGCGATCGCGAAACGCCACCGGCAGCGCGAGCTCGCGCGCCGTGCTGCGGCCGGCGCTCTCGACCACCAGCCGGTACGTGACGGCGCGGTCGAGCGCCCGCGTCTCGACGTGCGTGCCGCTCGCGACCGGCCCGACGCCCGGTTCGATGCGGCCGGCGCGGCCGCTGTAGGCGACGGTCAGCGTCGCCTTCTCGCCGACGAAATACTGCGTGCGGTCGGCGCTGAACCGGGTGATGACGGGCGCCCCGTCGGCGGGTGCATCGGAACCCTCTCCGCCGCAGGACACGAAGAGGAAACAGAGGACCAGCGTCAAAGTCGCACGGGTTGCATGCAGGAAGGTCAACGGCATGGCGGAGCTCCAAAAAAAACGCCGCATGCTACGCACGCCGTCCTCTCGGCGAAAGATCGATTTCCCCTAATAGCTTTTCGAAGGACTCGTTCGATCGAGATCCGCCAGCTGCGCTTCATCGTCGCGGTCACGCAGGAGCCCGCCCGGGTCCCGCCGTGCGCGACATCCTGCTGAAGTCGATGCGAGCGCCGCCCGGCCTGATTCGCCGCCGCGGAACCGGGATCACGCGGTGCCGCGCGGGCGCGCCGCCTGCCGCTCCTCCCAGGCGCGCAACGTCGCTTCGTATCGCTCGCGCTCCACCTCGTACAGATCGAAGATGCAAGGCGTGCAGCCCTGGCCACAACATGCTTCCAGGTCCGGCTGCGGCGGTGCGACAGGGCGCGGATCGTCGTCGGTTTGCGATTCGCCCATGACAGCATGTTATCCGTCCCGCGCCCGGAGCCACGGGACTACACTGGGCCGACGCGAACGAAGCGTTACGCGGATCGCGTGCGAACACAAGGTGAACGCAACCGCCCCTTCCCGCTGCGGCCGCTGGCTGCGCACGGCGTTTTGCCTCGCCGCGCTTCTCCCTGTGTCATTGGTCTGTCTGGGTAGTGCGCAGGAAGCGGCATCAGACAAGCCCACCGTGCTCGTGCTGCGCATCGACGGAATGATCGCGCCGGCCACCGCCGATTTCGTGCACCGCGGCCTCGAGCGCGCGCGCAACGCCGGCGCGCGCCTGGTGATCCTCGAGATGGATACGCCCGGCGGCCTGGACACGTCGATGCGCGCGATCATCAAGGACATCCTCGCGGCGCCGATGCCGGTCGCCACCTACGTCGCGCCCGACGGTGCCCGCGCGGCGAGCGCGGGAACGTACATTCTCTACGCCAGCCATATCGCGGCGATGGCACCGGCGACCAATCTCGGCGCCGCCACGCCGGTGGCGATCGGCGGCGGCGGAGCGGTGCCCGGCACGCCGGCGAAGAAGGACGAGACGGCCAAGGAGCCGCCCAAGGACACGATGAGCGAGAAGGCGATCAACGATGCGGTCGCTTACATCCGCTCGCTTGCCCAGCTGCGCGGCCGCAACCTGGACTTCGCGGAACGCGCCGTGCGCGAAGCGCGCAGCATGTCGGCCGCCGATGCCCTCGCGGCGGGTGTCATCGACCTGATCGCGAACAACGTCGACGACCTGCTCGCGAAGGTCAACGGGCGCGCGGTCAAGGTCGCGGCGGGAAACCTGAAGATCGACGTCACCGGCGCGACGGTCGAAACGGTCGCGCCCGACTGGCGCTATCGCACACTCGGCGTGCTGTCGAACCCGACCATCGCCGTCGCGTTGATGATGATCGGTATCTACGGCCTGTTCGTCGAGTTCACCAATCCCGGCTTCGGGCTGCCCGGCACGGCGGGCGCGATCTCGCTGCTGCTCGCGCTCTACGCATTCCACATGCTTTCGGTGAACTGGACCGGGGTGGCGCTGCTCCTGCTCGGGGCCGCCCTGATGATCGCCGAGGTGTTCATCGGCAGCTTCGGCGTGCTGGGCGTCGGCGGCATCGTCGCGTTCGTGGTGGGTGGGCTCATGCTGTTCGATCCCGAGGAGATCGGCTTCGGCGTGCCGCTGCCGCTGCTGCTCGGGCTGGCGCTGACCAGCGCGCTGGCGATCGTGGTCGTCGGCGGCATGGTGCTCAGGTCGCGCCGGCGCCCCGTGGTGAGCGGCCGCGAATTGCTGCTGGGAGCGGCGGGAACGGTGCTTGCAGTCGACGGCAACGAGACGTGGGCGCAGGTCGAAGGCGAGCGCTGGCTCGTGCGTGCCGATGGCGCGCTCGCGCCAGGCGACCGGGTGCGCGTCAAAGGCATGGACGGTCTCACCCTGCTGGTCGGCAAGGAGCCATGAGCGAGGAGTTTTCGATGTTCTACGGACTTCCGTTTGCACTTGCGGTGCTGGTGCTCTTCATCATCGGCATCGTTTTCGCCTCGATCCGCGTCCTGCGCGAGTACGAGCGCGGCGTCGTCTTCCTGCTCGGCCGCTTCTGGCGCGTCAAGGGGCCGGGTCTGATTCTCATCATCCCGGGCGTGCAGCAGATGGTGCGCGTCGACCTGCGCGTGGTGACGATGGACGTGCCGCCGCAGGACGTGATCTCGCGCGACAACGTCTCGGTCAAGGTGAACGCCGTGGTGTACTTCCGCGTGGTCGACCCGCAGAAAGCGATCATCCAGGTGGAAAAATTCCTGGTTGCCACCAGCCAGCTTGCGCAAACCACGCTGCGTTCGGTGCTGGGCAAGCACCAGCTCGACGAGATGCTGGCCGAGCGCGAGCGCCTGAACCTCGACATCCAGCGCATCCTCGATTCGCAGACCGACGCGTGGGGGATCAAGGTCACCAACGTCGAGATCAAACAGGTCGACCTGAACGACTCGATGGTGCGCGCGATCGCCCGCCAGGCCGAGGCCGAACGCGAGCGGCGCGCCAAGGTCATCCACGCCGAGGGCGAGAAGCAGGCGGCGGCGACGCTGCTCGAAGCGGCGCAGATGCTCGCGCGCCAGCCCGAGGCAATGCAACTGCGTTACCTGCAGACCATGACGCAGGTGGCGGGCGATCGCGGGTCGACCATCGTGCTTCCGCTGCCGCTCGACATGTTGAAATCGTTCGGGACCGGCGCCACCGGGCCGCGTAGCACCTGAGGGCCGAACATGCGCATCCTGCTGGCCATCGACGGCAGCGAACTGTCGCGCCACGCCGTCGACTACGTCATCAAGCACCGCGACACGCTTGCGCGCGGCGCCGAGATCACCTGCGTGTTCATCGATGCACCCCCGGTGCTGCGCGCCGTCGGCGCGTTCGGTGCCGATCCCGGCATGCCGCCGATTCCGCCGGTCGATCCGATGGAACTCGTCGCTCCGCACATGAAGGCGCTGCGGGACGCCGGGTTCGATCCGCCGCTCGAGGTCCGCGAAGGCGATCCGGGCGTCGAGATCGCGCAGGCGTCCTCAGAAGGCAACTACGACCTGATCGTGATGGGCACGCACGGGCGCCGGTTGCTCACGCGCGCCCTGCTCGGCTCGGTCGCCAACAAGGTGCTGCAGTCGGGGTCGGTACCGGTTCTCCTCGTCCGATAACCCCCTCGCCCTTGCAAGGAAAGGGCCGGCGAGAGGGTCACCGAGAATCACGCTGAGGCTCCGCTCGCCGTAGTGGACCGATGCGGCGCCGGGCGGCCGAGTCCGCGAACGCCGTTTCCCCGGCCGGGCGTCGCATCCTTGGAGTCGGCCACGCTCATTCGATCATTCCGATTCCGCGCGCCATCATGGCCGCCATCAGGATGAGCACGACCACGCCGGCAAGCTCAAGGTGCACGACGGCGCGCACCTTGCGCAACGCGCCGGGGTCGATGGTCGGCACCCTGCCTTGCCGGACCGCCGGCCGCCAGGACATGAACCGGACGGTCGGATAGATCGACAGCAACCCGATCAGCACGAACAGTGAGAACTTCACGAAGAACGGCACGCTGTGCATGTAGTAGTCGGTCCCTTTCTCGAACCAGATCACGCGCAGGATCCCGACCACCAGCACGACGGCGGCCGACAGGCCGAATATCGCGTCGGCTTTGAGGAGCCGTCGCGCGCTCTGCAGCGTAAGTTCGTCCTTGATGATGATGAACTCGACCACCAGCGCGGCGAACAGCACGAATGCGGCGACGTGATGAAGGAAGGCGAACAGCACGCTCATCGGGTGTCTCCGTTTGCGAAGCGCGGAGCTTAGCCGCCGAGCCGGACCTCAGCCGGGCCGCGTGCCCTTGAGCACGGGCTGGTAGAACACGCCGTCCAGACGCCGCACGCGCTCGAAGCCGGCGCGTCGCAGGAGCGCGAGCAGGCGATCGACGCCGATCGCGTCGATTCGATCGCGACGCCGCGCTGCCGCCGGGCCTGCGCGGCGAACCGCGCGCTCAGTATGCCGCTGGCGCCGGCTTGGGCTTCTTCGGTTTCTTCGGTTCCCTGCGCTGCCGGTCGCGATTGCCCATGACTCCTCCTTGTCGCCTACTTGCCGCTGCGCGGTCCGCCAAGCGCGGTAAAGACGCCGAGGCCGATGAACGCGCCGCCGGTGAGGTACCGGCCAAGCGCGCGCACGCCGCGCGCGCGCGAAAGCATCGGCGCCACCGTTCCTGCCGCGAGGGCGTAGCAGGTGTCGGTCACGGCCGCCGTCGCGACGAACAGCGAGCCGAGTGCGATGCTCTGCACGATCGGCGCTGCGTCCGCACTCATGAATTGCGGCAGGAACGCGGCGAAGAAGATCGCGGTCTTCGGATTGAGCAGGGCGACCACGAAGCCGTCGCGGAAGATGCGCAGCAACGGCGCCGGCGCCGGTTCGAGTGTCGCCGCGTCGACCCGCGGTGCGCGTAATGCCTGGATGCCGAGGTACACGAGGTAGGCCGCGCCGGCGTACTTGACGACCGTGAATGCCAGCGCCGAGACAGCGAACAACGCGGCCAGACCGATCGAGGCGCCGACCGCGTTGCCCAGGTTGCCGAGCGCGACGCCGAGCACCGACGCGATGCCATGCCGCCGCCCGAGCATCACGCTGCGCGTAACGATGTAGAAGACCCCCGGACCCGGCGTCACCGCCAGGATGAAACTCGCCGCGAAGAACGCGGACAGCAGCGGCCAGTTCGGAAGGACTTGGTGCACGCCTCAGCTCCTATGTGACGGCCCGACCCAGCCGCGCCGCGGTGGCTTGGCCGGCTCCGCGCGGCCCAGAACGATCGCCGACTCTTTCACTCGGTCCGCCGGAACATGCTTCGGTCGGTGTCCAGTCGTCAGGCACTCGCCGTAGAAGTCGATCTTACTGTCGATCGCAGGGCACGCGTCCCCCAAACGCGAAGGGCGCTGGCGCCTGCGGGGCGTCCGGCGGCGGGAATGCCGTGCGGAAGTCGAACGCGCGGGGGCCCGGCCCGTGCGCGCGCAGCAGCGCCAGCCGCGCGCTCGCCTCGTCCATCGTCGGCCGGTGCCCGCGCGCCACCCACCACAGCACGAGGTAGGCCTCGGCCATGCGTTCGAACCACTCCTTGCGCCGCCGCATGACTTCGACGTGCGCCGACTTGTACACGTAGCGATTCAGGGAGCCGACGTCCTGCCACACCGACATGTTGACCAGCACGTTGTCGCCCAGCGGGCGGAGGGCGGTCGCATCGCCCTCCTCCGTCTGCAGCCGCCAGACGAAGCCAGGCGCGGCTTCCGCGAGCGCGTTGATGCGATCGAGATTGGCCACGAAGTCGGCCATCGCGGGTGACTCGAGCGGTGCCTTCAAAACCGCGATGTTCAGCTGCGCGAGCTGGAAGTTCGACACACGGCCTCCCGATCGCCTGCCCGGCGAGGCGCGCATTCTACGGACGCGCCGACCTGCCGTCAGCCGAGCGGCAGCTCGAGATCCTCGTACGCCTCGGGCCGGAAGCGCGGCGTGCAGACGGCGAGGAACACCAGATCGCCGGCACCGACGTTGCTGATGCGCTGCCGGCACAGCGGTGGAATCAGCACCACGTCGCCGGGGCCGACGTCGTGCGCCCGCATGTCGCCGACCTCGACCCGGGCGTGCCCCTCGAGGATCAGGTAGCGCTCGGTGATCCCCGCCAACCGATGCCAGCGCGTCGTCACGCCGGGCGCGACCCGCGCGCGTGCGATCGAGGCCGCGGGATCGTCGGCCGTGTTGGCGAGCTCGTTGATATGGCAGAGCTCACGGGTGAAGTATTCGGCCGCCGCGTCGAAGTGCCTGATGCGCGCCTTCATCGCTGCCGGGCTTCTCCGCTTCGCCCGGGCTCCAGCTTTGCGCGCACGGCCCACGCGCGTGCGGTGAGCGGAATCGCCCCGTTCGGTCCGCTGCGCAGCTTCGAACGGACCCGTTCGCGCAGGCGTTCGCGTGCGGCCTCGTCGAGTGACATCGCATAAGCGGGCGCAGGACCCTGCCCGCCCAGGAAGGGCTGCCAGTACGCATCGAAATTCGCGAACGTCGTCGGCACCTCGATCGCCGTCGTGCGCACCTGCTCGAAGCGGGCGGCCGTGAAGAGATCGATCAGCACCTCCGGCCGGCACAGCGGGAAGCGCACGCCTTCGTCCAGGTTCCTCGCCGCAGGATCGAGTTCGATCGCGGCGTCCCAGAAGTGCCGCATCAGTTCCATCCCGCCGCCGTAGTCCCAGACGTACGCGCCGACCATGCTGCTGCCGGGGCGCATGACGCGCCTCATCTCGGCCAGCGCCGCCGCGGCGTCGGCGATGAAGTTGAGCACCAGCCCGGAGACGACGACGTCGACCGACGCATCCGCCAGCGGCAGCGCGGTCGCCGAGCCGCCGACGAGCACGGCACGCTCGCCGAGGTTCGCGTGGGCGCATGCAAGGAATCCTTCCGAGGGATCGACGCCGGTCACGCTCGCCGGCGCGCAGCGGGCGATGATCGACGCACACAGCGCACCGGTTCCGCATCCGACGTCGAGCCACCGGCGTCCGGGCGGCGCGCCGAGCCAGTCCAGGAACCGCGGCGCGACGCGCCGGCTCCACCGGCCGACGTAGGCCTCGTAGGGTTCACCAATCCCCCACGTGTCGGGCACCTCGCGCCGGGCCATCATGCGGCTCCCTGCGTCATCCGCTGGCGCAGTCTTGCACAAGCAACGCCCGGATGCGACCTCGCGCCCGGCAACGGACGATACGCGCGCGCAGTGGTGCTCCTCGTCGTTCGGACGCCGGGCGAGCCCGGGAAGGAATCTCGGCGATGGTCGCGCCGACATCCCTCGCTTCGCTCGGGATGACATAGGGTAGTTCGGGATGACCAGGTCACACGTTCACGGGCGCCGGCGCACGACCGGGCGCGCGGGCTTGCGGCGTGCCACCTCCTTGAAACCCGCCTTGTCGAACATCGACTTCGCGCCGAACCACATCGCGTCGTCGTGCGAACGGCCGCGCTTGTCCACCGGATACGCCTCGAGCAGTTGCACCTTCTTCTTGCGGGCAAATCCGATGGCGCCGTCGAGCAACGCCGTCGCGACGCCCGCGCCGCGAAACTCGACCGGGACCACGAAGCAGATGATCGACCACACCGGGCGGTCGTCCACCGCCTTCATGACCGGCGAGCGGCGCAGCTTCGCATAGCCCTCGCGCGGCCCGAGCGACAACCAGCCGACCGGAGCGCGGCCGCGATACGCGATCAGGCCGGTGAACTCGCCCGCGTCGACCAGCGCCTTGAGGTCGAGCCGGTTGGCCTGGGCGAACGTCGTGCCGGGCGGCAGCGGCGCGCGGCGCCCGCTGCGCCGGTAGTACATGCACCAGCATCCGCGCGCCACCGAGCACCCCCTGGCGTTGAAGATCGCCTCGAGGTCGCGCCACCGCGCAGGGGTCAAGGGGCGGATCGTGAGCATCGCAGGATTGTGCGCCGTGCCGGCTTCGGCCCCACCGCGGCACGCGCCGTGATCCGCGCCCTGCTGCGCCGGCCGCATCGGGGCGGGGAACTCGCCGAGATGGTCGCGATGAGTCCGCCCGCGCCGAGCCGGCATCTGCGCGTCCTGCGCGGCGCCGGCCGCGTTCGCGCCGCGCACGCAAGGCGGCCCGATGACCGAGAGGACCGCGCGCCGTGCCCGTCTACAAACGCTCCGCCACCAGGACGCGGCCTTTCGCTTCCACCGACGGCAGGCCGTCGCCGCCAAGCAGGCGGCCGAGCATGTCGACGACCTCGCCCTTGAGCTTGGGGTTCGGCGTCACCTTGACCACGTCCCATTCGACGCGCACGGTCTCGTCGGCGAAGACCGCGCGCCGGAACGTGACGGTGAACTCGAGGCCGACCACGGCGCCGCGCTGCGAAAAGTGCGTAGCCGTCAGCCCGAGCAACAGCGCAGAGGTGTGGGTTCCGCTCGCGATGACCTTGCCGAAGCGGGTCGTGGCGGCGAACCGTGCATCGAAGTGGATCGGATTGACGTCGCCGGCCGCTGCCGAGAACGCGGCGACTTTCTCCGCGGTCAACGCGTATTCGGCCGAGAAGCTTTCGCCGACGAAGGCTCTCAAGACGCCTCCTTCCCGCGGAACGCGCCCGCTGCGAGCGCCAGCACCGCCGCCGCGAACTCGGCCGGCGCTTCCTGCGGAAGATTGTGACCGACGCGCGGAATCACGCGCCGCTCGAACGCGCCGGTGAAGTGAACGCGATGACCCCGGGAACCGCCGGCGCGCACGACGCCGTCGCCCGCGCCTTCGAGCACGATCGTCGGCACCGCGATCGGCGGGCGTGCGATGAGCCTCATCTCCGTCGCGGCCACCGCGGGGTCGCCCGGAACCAGGCCGAAGCGCACGCGGTAGGAATGGATCACCACCGCGACGAAGTCCGGGTTCTCGAACGAAACCGCGGTGCGGTCGTACGTCGCGGCGTCGAACTCCCAGTTCGGCGACCACAGGCGCCATAACAGTTTGCAGAGCGCGTGCCGGTTGCGTTCGAGGCCGGCTCGGCCACGTTCGCCGTGGAAGTAGTACTGGTACCAGAGCCGATGTTCGTCCTCGGGCTCCATCGGCTCGCGCGACGCAGGAACGTCGTGGACGTTGTAGCCGCCGCCGGTCACGAGGCCACGCGCACGTTCGGGCCACAGCGCCGACACGATGCAGGCCGCGCGTCCGCCCCAGTCGTAGCCCGCCAGCACGGCACTCGGGATCGCGAGCGCGTCCATCAGTGCCAGCAGGTCATGCGCCAGCACGGCCTGTTCACCCGAGCGCGGCGTCTGCGCCGACAGGAACCGGGTCGGACCATAGCCGCGCAGGTACGGCGTGATGACGCGGCACCCGGCGGCAACCAGGCGCGGGACGACTTCGTCATACGCGCGCACGTCGTAAGGAAAGCCATGCAGAAGGACAACGGGAACGCCATCGCGTGGCCCCTGGTCGTAACAGGCGACGCTGAGGACGCCGGCATCGATGCGATTCATGCTGCGTCCAGGTCTCCGTCTAGCGTGCCCGTTGCATCCTGCGCGCGGGCCGCCGCCCGCTCACCGGCGCCTGAGTCCAGGACCCGAGCAGGGCAAGCGCCTCGTCCTCGTCCATCGCCACCGCCTCCGTCTTCACAGCGTCGGGCACCCATCGTGGAAACGACGTCGTGCTCGTCGTGTGTCGTCCCGATGCCGTGTGTTCCTGGTGGACCTGCCCGAGTCGTTCCCGGGGAAACCGCGCCGACAGCCGCACCAGCGCGGGCCACACGCGCCGATGCACGAGCGTGATCTTGCCATCGACCAGCCTGCAGACGAGGACGTCGCCCGATGCCAGCACCGCCTGCAGCGTCGCGAAGATCTGCCGGCCCTGCGGATGCGACCACCAGCTGCCGGTTATCGCTTCGCCGGCGATGGCCTCGACCAGGCGCGGCACCGGGCCTTTGCCGGCGACCAGCACGACGCCGTGCACACGCACGAAAGCGAGCGCCTGTTCGGCATTCATCGCGCGCCTGTGCCGGAGCACTCACAGGTCGACATAGACATCGAACCCCGACGTTTCGCGGAACCCGAGGCGCCGGTAGATCCGCGCCGCGGCCTCGTTGTTCGGATTCAGGTGCGCCAGCGTCGCGCCCGCGTCGAAGGCGCGTTCGATCAGCCACGAAGTCATGACCGCGCCGATGCCGCGGCCGCGCGCCTGAGCGAGAACGCCGACGCCGAAGATGCCGACGCACCGTCCCGCGCGATCGTCGGTGTGCACGGCAGTTGCGGTTCCGACCGGTGTGCCGTCGAGGCGTGCGACCACCGCACAGATGCCCTGCGCACCGAGGTGCGGCGCGACCCACGGCAACGCGTGCTCGATCGGCTCGGCGAACGCCGTCGCGTCGATCCGCGCCACGACATCCGCTGCACCGGGCGCGGCCAGCACCAGTTCGACATTGGGCGGCATCGGCGCACGCGTGAGCTGCCCAGGCAAAAGCCCCATGCTGCGCCTGGTGAACAGCCGGCGCCCGTGCGGAAAACGCACCCCCGCCAGCGCGCGCATGCCCCACGGAACACCCGCGCCGTGCGCCCGCTGCGCGAACCAGGCACGCGCGTCTTCCGCATCGAAACGAGAGCCATCGACCACATCGCCGTTGTTCCATTGCGGATGCGGCAGGCCCGACGACGACAAGCGCACGCCGGCAAGCTCGCGTGCGCCGCCGCCGAACCGGACGCGCAAACGCCCTTCGGCCTGCCACACGTCGCCATGCGCCAGCCGCACCCGTTGGTCGAGGTCCGTCGTCACGGTGCCGGGAACAGTGTCGGGTCCAGCGCTTGCGCGGCCTGCTCGTAGCGCTGCGCGTCCTCGGGCAGCAGCAAGCGGGCCGCGACGAGTTCCTTCGCGGCCGCCTTGACCTGCGCGACATAGTCGGCCTTGCTGCGATAGCGCTCCGCGATCGAACGCCGCCCGTCGCCGATCTTTGCGCGCTCCGCCGCGGTCTTGGCGAACGGCAGGTAGCTTCCGTCGCGGTCGCACAGTTCTCCCTCGGGATAAGGCGGCGCGTACAGGTTCCAGCCGGTGTACGTGCCCAGCGGCACGGCAATGTCGGGCAGGCGGATGCCGCTCGTCTCGTTGCCGTCCAGGTCGATCGTCGGCACCAGCGGGCGGTATTCCTTGGTCCGGTCCGGTCGTGGGTCGACCCAATCGCCGAGGACTTCGATCCGGTTGCCCTGGCGTGCGATCTCCAGCCCGGGCAGGCCCGGGAACCGCACTTCGTCCCAGCTCACGAGCGTGCGATCGGCGATCGTCGGAACGCGGCTCGGCGGCGGCGCGCGACCGGTGGTCACCCACTCGTCGAGCGCCATCAGCAGCGCGCGCAGTGCCGGCGCCGGGTTGTGCGGATTGCGTGGGTTGGCGCATGGACCGCGGTCGGTCTTCAATCCGGCGCGCCCTCCATGCTGGGTGCCCGCGATGAAGAAGACGCGCGCCGTCTTCGGCAAACCGATGTCGTGTTGGCCCAGCGGGTCGGTGTGCAGCAGCGAAGCGCCCTTCTGCCAGTACTCGGTCGAGGTGTTGACTTCGATCAGGAGCGGATCGGAGCCGTCGCCGCGCAGCAGCGCGCCGCGGGCCCCTGTCACCGGGTCGCTCATCGTTGCCGCGGAAAACGGAAACGCGTTCTCGGGATAGGTGTGGTCTTCGTGTTGCGTGTTGGTCCGCAGCGGCTGGCCGAACTCGGCGTTGAGGAACACCTTGCCGGCACCGGAGATGTGCGCCAGCACGCCGTCGAAGACCTTGCGATTGCGCTCGTCCTGGTTGAAGCCCTGCGCAATGTGATCGCGCAGGTAGCGGCCGCTCTGCGAGATGCCCACCGCGAGCACCGCTCGCGCCGCCCCACGCAACGGATTGCCGTGGCCGGCCGCGTCGAGCGCCTCGTAGCGCAGGAAGGAGACGAAGTCGCGTCGCAGCAAAGCCGATGCCGAGCACCTTCGGATCTTTGGCCGGATAGCGCAGCTCGTACAACGCGCCGGGCTGAGGCGTCGTTCCGTCCGGCAGCAGCCTGATGCTGCGCCCATCGACGAACGTCCACTTGTCCGACGCCAGCGGCAGCGGTTCGCCGGCCTCCCTGGCGCGCACGGTGAGGCGCGCCTCGCGGGTGTCGGTCGACGCGGCTTCGTAGCTGAGACGGAACGTCTCGACCGGGGGCGCGCGGGTGCCGGACACCAGCTCGTCGCGGATGGAACGCACGATCGCCTTGCCGTCGCGCTGCGCGACCGGTGCGTCCATGGCCATGCCGTGGTTCACGCGCGGCGCGTCCGGGTCCCAGCCGCTCCACGCGATCGTGTATCCGAGGCGGAACAGCAGGCCGTTGCCGGCATCCTCGAGCGAGCGCGGTTCGTTGTTCGCGCCGGCGGCCTGTGCCGGGGCGTCGAGCAGCCAGTGCAGCAGGAACTTGCGCCCGCGGTTGTTCACCTCGTAGATGATCCGGCCGTTGGCGCGCGCGGGATCGACCGGGCGCAGCAGGTAGAAGTCGGTCTCGTACTCGACCAGGCCGCGCGCGTTGCGCGGCGCCCGGTCGAGGTTGACGATGCCGGCGTTGTGCGGATCGGCGGGATCGAGTTCGCCGCGCGCGATACCGGCGACCCGCTCGTAGGGGCCCGCTGCACCGAACGGGGCGCGGTCGGCGAAGGGTTCGATGCGATCGATGCGGATCGACGTGATCCCGGCCTGCGCGATCGGCGGCAGCGGGAGCAGCGCCAGCGCCAGCGCGATGCGACCGGGCCGCGTCACGGGCGATCGTTGCGAAACCGGGGGAACGCGGGCAGGCCGTCGCCGAAGCGCACCCACGCCAGGTCGTGGCTCAGCCACGAGTGATGCGTCGGCGGAAAAGCCTCCGGATCGTCGAGACTGCAGGTGGTGACATCGATGGTCGCCGGCGCGTCGTCGACCGCGTAAGTCAGGGGCGTGCCGCAGGCGCTGCAGAACGTGCGCCGCACGGGCGCGGACGATTGGAACTCGGCCGGGTTGCCGGCAGTGAACGCGAAACGGTCGCGCGCGAACGTCACCCACGCCACCACGGGTGCCCCGGACACGCGGCGACAGGTCTGGCAATGGCAGACCATCGTGTTGGTCGGCACGCCGCGTGCCCGATACCGCACCGCGCCGCAGAAACAACCCCCTTCGATCACCTGCATGTCGCCTCCGGCGGCAAACCCGACGCGCATCCCGCTGCGCCGACGCTGACGCCAAGATACGCTATCGACACTGCTCGATGCCGCTTACACGCGGGAGACATGACGATCCGATCGGGGAACCGCGTCGCAGGTGCCGCCCTCGCCGAGTTGGATCGGTTGCTTGCGACCGCCAACGCGCCGCGCAAGCGCGAGTTGCTCGCGGTCGTCGCGACCGCCCGCTTCGTGCGCGCACGCGATCTCGTGCGACTGCAACGGGCCATCTGCTTCCTCACCGCATTTCCCGAGGACGGGCGCGTTCGAGGCGCCGCCCGCGTTCTCGCCGACACCTTTCACGATCGCGTGCGCCGCCTGCCGCACGCCGAACGCGCCAGACTCGACGACTCGGGCACGGCGGGCACGGTCACGCGCCATGTCTACTGCGCGAGCGCGGCACACTGGCTCGCGCGGCGTTTCGGCGCGAGCGTCGAACTCGACTGGCCCGCGTTGTCGGGCGACTCGGTCGCCGCGCTGCTCGCGCCATCGCTGCATCCGCTCGAGCGCGACGTGCTCGAGTTCCCGACCCGCACGATGCGCCGGTGGTTCGAACGTGCGCGTGGCGGACGCCATGGCACTGCGCTCGCTTGGCTGCTCGCGCAGGCGCCGAGGAACCGGGACGCGAACGAGCGGTTCCAACGGGACTTCGACGCCGCCGAGGTCCCGCTGGCGTGGCACCTCGGCGACGGGCCCGGGAGCATCACGCGCAATCGGCTGCGCATGCACGTCGCCTGGCGCACCGGTGCCATGCGACGCCCGGGTGCCGATGTGCGTGCGGCGATCCTGCAACCGCTCGACTCGGTGCAGCTTCTGTCGCGCGGCGCCGCGGCGCGGGTGCTCGATGTCTGGCGCGCCGCACTCTGGTCGCGCACGCGCACCACGTTGCACGTCGAGCGCCCCAACCTCGACGAGTGTTATCTCGGCGATTTCGGCGCCGGGCTGCAGATGGCGGCAATCGGCATCGAGTCCGCCGCACGCGGCGTGCTCGAACCCAGTTTCGGCTACCTGCTGATGGCAAATGGCGTGCCGATCGGCTACGGCGGATTCACGCCGCTGTTCGCGCAGGTCAACACCGGAATCAACGTCTTCCCGGAGTTTCGCGGCTCGGAGGCGGCGTTTGCGTTCGAGCAGGCGCTGCGCCTGATGCACACGCTCACGGGCTGCGTGCGCTTCCTGGTCAATCCCTACCAGTTCGGTGCCGGCAACGACGAAGCGCTGCAAAGCGGCGCGTACTGGTTCTACTACCGGCTCGGCTTTCGCTCGGCACAAAGCGGTGTACGCCGGCTCGCGCAGCGCGAGTTCGAACGCCTGCAGGCCGATCGAAGGTATCGGGTTCCGATCGCGGTGCTGCGCCGCCTCGCCGCATGCGACCTGCACCTGGACCTGACGGACGACGCCGCGCGCCGCGGGTTCGACGAGAACTGGCTGCCGGCGCTGGTCGGCGCAATCGCCGACGCGTCGGCGGGCAGCGGCGAACCGAATCGGGCCGCCGCCCAGCGCAAGCTGGCGGTGCAGCTGGCGCGTGCCCTGCGGATCGATCTGGCTACCTGGTCGCGTCACGAGCGCGCGGGTCTCGAACTGTTCGCGCCGCTGCTTGCCCAGATCGAAGATCTGCACGGGTGGCCGGACCGGGACAAGGATGCGCTCGCGCAGCTCTGTCGCGCACGCTGGGCGACGCGCGAACGCGACTACGTCGGACGGATGCGCGACCACGATCGTTTGCGCGAAGCGTTCGCGCGTGCCGCGCAGCGCGCGGCAGCGCGCGCCTGAGCCGTCAGGCCGACGGATCGAGCCGGCGCATCATCGTGTAGCACACGATGCCGGGCGCAAGGCCGGCGATCTCGAGCACCGGCACCTACCCCAGCATGCGATGGAACGCGGGGGCCTGGAAGCTGAAGGTGTCGAAGTAGAAGGTCCGGGCGATCGGCGCCGCGCACGCGTTCGCTTCGCCGAGCCCGTCGTCGACGATCCGCGCGAGTTCGGCGGGCACTTCGTCGTGCACCGCGAGCGCCACCGGCGTTTCCCTGGACGTGCTCACGCTTCTTCCTGCGCCAGCGCAAGCAGTTTCGTCATCGTCGCCCAGTTGCGCGCGGTGACGCCTTCGCCGAGCGTGCGATTCACGGCCAGCATCAGCCGGCTGGCGATGAGGCCGTCGGCACACCAGAGATACGCGACGCGCTTGCCGACGGCGAGCGCGTCGGGCGTCCAGGTCTGCCTCGCGAGCGGCGCGAGTCTGGCGTGCGCCGATGCATCCGCCGTCACCGCGACCAGCAGCCGCGACGGATCGTGGGCGACGCGGCCGACCGGGTTTTCCGCCACCGCGACGGCCAGCTCCGCCGCCGAAAGCACGAACACGCGCGACTCGACGCCGAGCTGCGCGACCAGCGCCTTCTCGATGCGGCGCGCGCTCGCGCCGGACTCCCTGCCGCTCGCCGTGAACACGACGTTGCCGCTGTTGAGCAACGTGACCACCGCGCGGTAGCCAAGACCTTCGACCAGCGCGCGCAGGTCGGCCATCGCGACGCGCCGGGTGCGCCCAACGTTGACCCCGCGCAGCAGCGCCACGTGCCGGGTTGCCATGGGTGCGCGACTCGGGCGACGCCCGGTCCTCGCTGCATCGGGTACGAGGTCCGGTTCAGGCGTTGCGCACCTGCTTGACCCAGCGCTGCACCGACGGGCGCTGCCACTGCGCCGCGGCGTAGGAGGCGAGCCGCGGCGGCACCTCGTCGCCGTTCATCGCGAGGCGGTTGATCATCACCGCGAGGTCGACATCGACGATGGACCAGTCGCCGAATACGTACTGGGCGTCGTTGGGCAGCAGGGCCTGGGCGACGCGGAACAGCTTGTCCGCCGCCGCC
Source organism: Burkholderiaceae bacterium (assembly GCA_035502095.1). Lineage (GTDB taxonomy): Bacteria > Pseudomonadota > Gammaproteobacteria > Burkholderiales > Burkholderiaceae_F > JAKANT01. Next base: position 58,572 of record DATJUX010000022.1, on the reverse strand, counting down.
CTCGCGTCGTCCGACAGCGGCTGGTCGGTGCGCGTGAAATAGATCGCCCGCATGCTGCGCTCGGCGCGGATCGGCATGAGATCGCTGCGCAGCCACGCCTGGACCTGGCGTGCGCGTGCCCGCGCGCGAATGTCGGCCGGGTAGACCGGCGCGTAACCGGGCGGCGGATACAGGTCCTCCAGGTATTCCGAGATCGCGGACGACTCCGAGAGCGAGAAATCGTCGTGCACCAGGGTCGGCACTCGGCTCGTCAGCGATGTCTGAGTGAACGCCGGCGCGTGGTTTTCGCCGCCCGCAAGATCGATCCCGAGCACGTCGAACGGCAGTCCCTTTTCGTGCAGCGTGACGAACGCCGACATCGCGTAGGGGCTGACGAACTTCGAGTCGACGTAGAGCAGGAACTCCGGTGCCGGCACTGTCTTCTCCCTGGACCGCAGTCGCGCGCTCGCGACGCATCCGGCCGGGTCGCGTACGGGCTCGTGCGGTCCACCGGACCACGCCGTTCCGGACCGCCTGCCTCGGTACGCCACGACCTTGCGCGCCGGTATCGGCGCTCGCCGAGCCCTTGTTTCTCCTCGCTCAGCTTCTCGGACCGCCGGAGATCTTATCTCCCGGCAAAGACCGCGCGTATCGCCATCGCGACACCTCCCCGGATAAAGGGACCCTTCGATGCCCGCGTGGATCCTGACAACGATCCGCAGCGGGGTCGCCGGCGGTCAGAGCTTCGGTGCGGGGTCCCAATGCTCCGCGATCTTGCCACCCTCGATGCGGAACATGTCGAACCAGGTGGTGGTGAATTTCCGGTCGGGCGCCTTCGGATCGGGCGCTTCGAGCGCAAAAGCGAGCACGACCAGGTTGCCGTCGGCGAGGATCGCGACCAGCGGCGCCTTGATCCGGTCGGCGATCTCGTGCGGTTTCACGCGCGCGGAGAAGAACGCCACGAACGCGGCGCGTCCGGTCGGTACGTTCGGGTTGTGCTGGATGTAGTTCTCGGTCATGTACTTCGACGCCAGTTCCATGTGACCGCCTTCGAACACTTCGCGCCAGAAGTCGTAGACCAGGCGCTTGTTGGCCGCGAGCTTCGGGTCGGGCGATGCCAGCATCTGCTCGTGGTGCGGGTTGGGCGTGACGGCCACCTGCGCCGCGCCACGCAGCGGCGTGGCGAGCAGGCCCGCCAGGGTCGCTGCGAGAAGGATTCGTTTCATCGGCTCATCGTTCGGGTTGGTCGGGGGATAGCGCGCGCTGGCGCGCACGCGTGTTCCCTAGCGGCTCGCCGATCGGCTCACGCCGATCCAGCCGATCAGGGCGCACACGATCAGCAGCGTCACCAGCGAGCTGCCCGCCATCGCCGCCGCCGAGGGCGGTGGCGGTGCAAGCGTCATGCCGGCGATCGTAAACGCGAGCAGCACCAGGCAAAGCGCGACCAGGGCACGTTTCCTGCCCCGCGTCAATGGCGCGCCGGGGACGAACAGCCACAGGCCGAGCACGACGATGGCGGCTTCCAGCCCGAGCCCGATCGGAAGCTCCTGCCAGAGGCCCAGGCCGACCTTGGTCGACGTCGGGCCGACGAGGGGCAATTCGGGCACATGGACGAGCGCGTCGAGCACCCAATGCGAAAACACCGCGGCGCCGATCAACGCGCCGGCGCGCCATGCGCGCCCGGTCGGCCGCGCGAACGCGTAGGCAGACCCAGCGCCGACCAGAACCGACCAGCCGAGGCTCGCGAGCAGGCCGTGCGAGTACGGAAACTCGAACGCCGCCTGGTGGGTGCGCGCGAAATCCGGCGGGATGGTTGCGGTCTCCCACCCGGCGAGCACGAACACCCAAAGCACGACGTCGAGCAGCAGCGCCGCGAAGGCGAACGCGCCGACGTTGATCCGGCGCTCCGCACGTCCGATCATCAGTGCAGCCCCGACGTGCCCGGCGAACATGGTCTCTCTGCAACGCCGGGAGCGCCTAGGCGGCGATCTCGACTTCGGCCTCGATCTCGACCGGCATGTCGAAGGGAAGCTCGGCCATGCCGACCGCGCTGCGTGAATGCGCGCCCGCCTCGGCGCCATAGAGGTCGAGGATCAGATCGGAAAAACCGTTGATGACGCGTGGCTGCTGGTTGAATCCCGGCGCCGAGTTGACCATGCCGAACACGCGGCCCCACGCCGTCACGCGATCGAGGTCGCCCAACGCACGTTTCAGGCTGCCGAGGATCGACAGCCCGGTGAGACGGGCTGCGGCGTAGGCCTGCTCGAGCGTGACGCCGCCGCCAACCTTGCCGAACGGCGCCGCGATCGCACCGTCGGGACCCTGCGGCCCATGTCCGGCGATGAAGGCGCGCCGGCCGATGATGCGCACGAACTGGAATGGCAGCAGGAGCCCAGCCGGCACCTTGACCGGCGGCGGCAGCGCGAGCCCGAGCGCACGCAGGCGTTCTTCGACACGAGCCATCAGCGAATCCCCGGTTGACTCAGCACTCCCCGATCGGGTCCTTGCCTTCGCGTTGGAGCGTCGCGCGACGCATGTTCGCCTCCTGCGCGTAACGGTACGCCGCCGCGAGCGCTTCGGCGAGCAATGCTTCGTTCTTGCGTTTCATGCCGGCGAGCAGGTCGGCGTAGTTCCTGAGTTCGGCGGACGGATCGAAACCGAGGTACGTGTTGCTCGAGTTGCGTGCCTGCTCGAGCTTCTGCACCTTGCTGCGCATCGGGATGCCGCTGCCGAGGCTCTGCTGGTCCAGCACATCGGCATAGCCGTACAGCACCTTGATCGTCTGCGCCTGCACGTAGAGGATTCCGCGCGCGCATGCGTGCTCGGCGGCGCCGCGATCGCCGCGGTCACGCAGGTCGCGCGCATCGCGCATGCTGCGGTCCCAGTAGGCCGGGTCCCAGTTCGCGGGCGGCGCCTGGTCGCTCGAAGCAGGATTCTTGTTTTGCGCGGCCGGCGGCGCCTGTTCGGTCGTACACGCGGCGACACACAGCAGCAGGGCCAGGACCGACCGCCGGACGCGGAGGTGGACGTCGTGGATCATGATTCGTTCGGGCGCGGGGAGGCGGAACTCTACCGCGGCGCCCGGTGCCGGGGCCGGCCGACTGCTGCGCGAACGCTACGAACGCGCGCCCGCCGGCGCCGCGGTGGTTTCGAAGCGGCGCACCCACTCGGCCTGCGCGTCGGTGTCGGGGACCGACAGCCCGCGTGCCCGGCTCAGGATCGGAAACACGGTGTCGTGGGCATGACCGAGCGCTCGCAGCACGCAGCCGGCAATGACGCTCGAACGCCCGATGCCGAAGCGGCAATGGATCGCGACCCCGCGACCCCGCCGCAGGTCCGACACGACCCATTCGACCAGGGACAGCGTGGCATCGGGCGAACTCGGAACGCCGCGATCCCCGATCGGGAACGAGACGAACTCGATGCCGCTGGCGCGGCAGTGCACGGCTTCGTGCTCGAGTTCGAGGTCGCGCTCCTCCGCTGCGTCGATCAACGAGACCACGACATCCACGCCGCCCCGGCGCCAGGACTCGATGTCGCCCTCGAGCCACTGTCCGCCGCGCGGATGCATGCTGATCGCGAGCCGGTTCGGCTCGACCTCCTTGATCCAGCGCAACTCGCCCGGCGACATCGTGACGTCCTTCGATCCTCAACGCTGCAACCGATGTCCGAGGATACGCAATTCATCGCGCCGCGACACATTGTCGCGCCGGAAACGCGCTCGAAAACCCGGCTGACCGCGATTGCGGTATGCGATCGATCAACTCAGATCACCAGCCCTGTGACCGGCCGCGACCGGATCGGTTCCACGCGATCGTAGCTGACAGATTGGCGCGGAATCGACCCGCCATGCTCAGAACGGATTTCCTCAGAAACCGTCCTCGCCCCGCGAATCAGGTCCATTCGTTCTGCCCTGCTGCGATCCCGCCCGACGTGCCCCGTGCACGCGCCATCATGGCCGCGGCTGTGCAACGCAGCGGCCCTGGCGCTCGAACCAGTAGACCACGTTGCCGGCGACGACGATGCTGCCCGAGACCACGGCGCTTGCCATGGTGACCGCGCCGAGCGTGACGAGCAGCGCGGCACAACCCTGGTTGGCGCAGCCGGCGAAGCCGCCGACCTGCTGCAGGTCGAGCGTCATGTAGCGCGCCTGGATCTGGCACTGGGCGTCGTAGACCTCGGTGGTGCGCGGCACGTAGACGCACGCGGCCAGCGCCAGTGCACAGAGGGTCGCGGCGACTGAGCGTGTCGGAGCCACGGGCGGACCGTCAGCGAAATCGGAAGAGGAACGTTGCCACTGGTCAACCCGAGAGGCGAACCCGGCGAGCGATCTGGACGCTTCGCGACGCCAGGTTCCTCGCCTTCGGCTCGGAATTGACTGTCTGGCTCGTGGGCTCGTGAGCGGAGCTCAGCGCATTGCTCTCGAATCCGGTGCGACCCATCATTGCTTCGCCCGAGCGGGAAACAGGCGCGCGCGCCTTTCCAGGCTTTCCTTCGGCCACATCTCCGCGGATTTGTAGTACTCGTGCACGGCGGGCGTCCCCTCCGGCAGCAGCACCCACGGCTGCTTGGACATCGTGAAGATGTGGATGTCGGGTGGCAGGCGATCGGGCTCGTCGAGCGTGCCGACGCGGACGAAGCGCACCTTGTCCCCGCCGCCGCCGTAGTTGCTCCACACCGCGACCTGGCAACGCGGGCAGCGCGCGATCTTCTGTCCGCTCCCGCTCGCCGACGGCGTGTGGATCAGCTGCACGTCGCCGCTCGACAGTTCCACCCGGTCCGCTTCGATCATCGCATTGAGCGCGAACGAAGCGCCCGTTTCGCGCTGGCACCAGCGGCAGTGACAGCAGTGGACGAACAGCGGCTTCGAGTTCATCCGGTAGCGGACGAAGCGGCAGGTGCAACCACCCTCGTAGGAAGACTCGTTAGCCGTCATCGCGTCGTTCTCCGCATCAATCGTCGGTCAGGCGCCACCGGCGCCGCCGCGCGCGCCGCGCCGGAATATCGCGAAATTGCCGCTGGCGCGCGCCACCAGGGCTTCGCCGAGATAGATGCTCGACTCGAGATGCGCCAGGGTGCGGCCGCGGTTGACGAGCTGGGTGGTGCATGTCAGCTCGCCGCCCTGCACCGGCCGGAGGTAGTTGATCTGCAGGTCCACCGTGGCGAGGGTCTCACCCTCTTCGAGCGTCCCGAGCAGGGCCGCACCCATGCCCGTATCGGCGAGGGCGAAGATGACGGCGCCATGCACGAGGCCGGACGAATTGAGGTGGAACGGCACCACCGTCAGCGCGCAGGTGCTCGACCCCGCCTCGTGTTCGCGCACGACCAGGCCGATGTGATCGAGAAACGGAAAGCGCCGCTGGCGCTCCGGGTGAGGCGCAGCGTCCATCGACTCCCGGTCTCGATCCGGCATCGTGATTTGCTCCATGACGCGCCCCGACGGCCCTTCAGGCCTCGTTGCGCATCAGCACCTTTTCGATGCGACGATCCGGGACCAGCCAAATCAGCGCCACCAGCACGAAGATCAGTTCGGCGATCCAGGGTGACACCAACGTAACGGCGATGGCGACGATGTAGGCGAGCGGTGAAAGCTTGCCCTTCCAGTCGCGTCCGACCGCCTTCTTGAGGACCGACTCCGGGCCATGGGCCCGGATGATCGCCAGTTCCAGCACGTAGTAGGCGATCGCCGCCATCAGCAGCACGACGCCGTAGATCGCCGTGGGCACCGCGGTGAAGTGGTTTTCGCCCATCCATCCGGTGGCGAATGGAAACAGCGACAGCCAGAACAGCAGGTGCAGGTTGGCCCACAGCATCGCACCCGTCACGCGCGTGCAGGCGTGCAGCATGTGGTGATGGTTGTTCCAGTAGATCCCGACATAGACGAAGCTCAGCACGTAGCTCAGGAACACCGGCAGGAGGGGCAACAGCGCTTCGAGGCTGTCGCCGTGCGGCACCTTCATCTCGAGCACCATGATCGTGATGATGATCGCGATCACGCCGTCGCTGAACGCCTCCAACCGTCCCTTGCCCATCGGGTTCCTCCTCGGCGCCGCCGCACTGGCGGCGCCGGTTCCGGTGCGAGCTTAACCGCGGTGCAGGGCGGCGATCCTGCCGCACGTGTCGAGACGCGCATGCTGTCCCTCCGCGCGGACCCCGCGCCCCCGCTATGCAAGTGCGATCAAGACCAGCCCGATCGCGGCCGGCAAGGCTTGCACGTAGAGGATCTTGCGGCTTGCCGTCGCGGCGCCGTACAGGCCGGCGATCAGCACGCAGGCGAGGAAGAACACCTTGACGCTCGTGCCCGCCGCGCCCAGCGTCAGGCCCCACAGCAGGCCGGCGGCGAGAAAGCCGTTGTACAGGCCCTGGTTCGCGGCCAGCACCTTGCTCGCCCGGGCCGCCTCCGGCGTCTGTCCGAACGCGCGCAAGCCGGCCGGCTTGTCCCAGAGGAACATTTCGAGCACCAGGAAGTAGACATGCAAGGCCGCGACCAGCGCGACCACGATGTTCGTGGCGATCGACATGCTCCACCCCCGCCGGGCGCGTCGCCCGGCCGTTGAGTTGGCTAATGCGCGAGGCTGCGCACGCGCTGCGTCTCGCCCCACAGCGCCTGGCACTGCGCCTCGAGCTTGCTTGCAGGCACGGCGTTCTTCGCATCTTCTTGCTTGATGCGGCGGATCTCCGACTGGTAGGGCGCGCCCTTGCGCACCGCCGCGAGCTCGGCCCGTGCCTTGTCGTCGGCCTTCACGCGCCACAGGCTCAGGTAGGCCTCGTCGCGGGCGCCGCGCATCTCGGGAAACCTGGCCTCGCACTTGGTGTAGCTGTTGTCGAAGCGAGCCATCGCCTTGGGATCGATCGCCATCGCATTGACACCGGCGACAACGAACAGGAGCGCGAGCGGACTCGCGAGAAAAGGACGCATCGGAGGCAACTGCGGCGAAACGGGAGGGAATGCATGGTGCCGGCAAGGCTGTCGGCCGGCAAGCCGTGCGGATGGACGGTGCGCTCATGCGTAAGGCCGATCGTTCGACCCGTTCCGGAGCCATCCGAGAACCTTACGGCACGGCGTGATCCTGCCCTCGCGCTCGCCCGCAGGCGCGGTTGTCGCGCGCGCCGGCCACTCCTATTCTTCCCGCCCCACCCCCGGAGATGCCACCCATGATCAAGGTCAGCGTGATGTATCCGCACAAGACTGGTGCCCGTTTCGATCACGCGTACTACCGCGACAAGCACATGCCGCTGGTGAAGGCGAAGATGGGCGAAAGCTGCAAGTTCTACACGGTCGACAAGGGGCTCGCCGGCGGCGCGCCCGGAGTGCCGCCGACGTACGTTGGCATGTGCCACATCTATTGCGATTCGGTCGAAGCGTTCCAGGCCGGCTTCGGACCGCACACCAAGGAAATAATGGCCGACATTCCCAACTACACCGATCTCACGCCGGTGGTACAGATCAGCGAGGTCGTGGTCGGCTGAGGCGGTACCTCGACACGCGGCTGCCGCGCCGCGCTCGCCGCGCGGCGCGGCCGGGTACCTCACTGCGCGAGCGACTTGCGCGCCGCGATGAAGTACGGCATGTAGCCGGCGCTCTGCCAGAGCGCTTCGGCGCTGTGTGCCGACCTCATGTAGTGCGTCTCGACGTATTTCATGCCGCCCTGGCGTAGCCACGTTTCCGCCTGGTCGAGCAACTGCCGGCCGATGCCGTGGCGCCGGTGGCCGGCGTCGACCCACCACATTCCGATCACGCCCACGAGCGGAAAGATCTCCGAGCCGAAGATGGGCGGGCTCACGTACGCCGCGATGAAGCCGGCCGGCGCCGGGTCCTCGGCGATGAGGACGAGGCCCGTTTCCCTGCCGATATGCAATTGAAACCAGGACGCCCAGTTGACGACGAACGAGTCGGCGCTGGCCGACAGGAACGGGTCGTGCGTGCTCGCCGTCACCTCGGCGTAGAGCTGACGCGTGAACCTTTCGAACAGCGGCGCATCGGCCGTCACGGCGCGGCGGATCGTCATGACGCACTCCGCTTGCCGGTGGCGTTCAGCAATTGAACGACGCCCTGCGGAATCGGCCGGCAAGCGCAATTTGCCGCGTGCGCAAGATGCCAGGCGATGCGTTGCTGCGCGGTCGGATTCTTCGGCATGCGATGGTGCGCATGCCAGAGGCGATTCGTCTTCGTCATCACTCGATGTCCGGTCGAACTTCGTCCCAGTTTGCCGAGCGCCCCGGGCGAGTGCAAGGCACATTGCCGCGACCAGGCAAGATCCGGGCTCCCGCGCGCGAACCCCTCCCGCGGCACGACCTCGATGGGAAACGGCTCGAACACGCCCTGTGCGCTGCTGGAGTTGGAGTTTGCTCTGCACCGCACCGTTTGCTCCCGGAGAGGCCGGCTCGCGACGAACGACTGCGACGACAAACGCCTCACGCGCGGAGAGGCGGGAGGCGCCGATCCATCTATTGAGCCGCGCGATAGAAGTAATACGACGCCGTGTAGGGAACCCGCGCCATCCGGCCGACATTCTCGGCACCGCAGGGCTGCGCCGGCGCGATTCCACCGGTCGTCCGCACGCGCTGGATGCTCGCGGTCGGCGTGAACACGCCGTTGCCCGATGTCGACTTCGCGGCGAGCAGCAGCCACGGAATCGCCGCAGGATCGGGGCCTGGATCGCGTCCCTTCACCTCGCCGACCACCTTGCTGCCATCGATGGACTCCCAGGTCGGCCCGCCGTAGTGCCGCCCCAGACGCTTGCTGCCGCGATCGACCAACGTGGCCTCGGGCGCACGGAAGGCCCACTCGTATTGATCCGCTTGCTCCTTCTTCGGCGCGCATTCGTAGATCTGCACGCCGGTCGCAAGCGCCTCGAGGAACACCGTCTGGCCCGCGGGAGTACGCAGCGCGGGAGGCACGTCCGGAGCGGTCAGCTTGGGTGTCGAGGCGCAAGCGGCCAGGACCGCGGCCGCCGTGGAAACTGTGGTTCGTATGCCGGGTCGTCGCATGGTTTCGCCTTCTCGCCGGATAGCACCCTGCAGTTTAGTGCGCGGCGACGACACGCACGTCGGCGATCCAGTTGCGCTTGCGGCGTGCCAGGCGCGCCGCCTCGTCTTCGCCGTCGAAACTGGCCGACGCGGGACGCAACAACTCCGGGTCGACATCCTCGAACGCATTGACGCTGACGACGGCATACAGGTGCCCGTCGATCATGCTCGTCACGACGGGCACGATGCCGCAGCGTGCGCAGATATGAAACTGCGCGGTCTCGGTGCCGAACGCGTACCTGGAGACCAGCGCCGGTTCCGCGACGACGATCTCGAGCGATCCACCCGGATTGGAGGTCCACACGCCGCCATGCTTGCGGCAGAACGTGCAGGTGCAGGCCCGTGCCGGAATCCCGGACCCGGTCGGTTCGGGTTTCCAGTCGAGGGTGAAGGCGATGTTGCCGCAGTGGCAGCGTCCGTGAATGAGCATCCGGCAGATCCTTATGCATCAAAGAGCAAGGTGATAGAACCTCGTGTCCACCGACATGACCGGAAAGGCCGGAGGCAGTTCCGCACGGTCGATCCGGCGGAAGCCGCTCTTCTCGTAGAAGCGGTGTGCCGCGTGGAACTGCGCCGTCGTGCCCAGGTAGACCTCGCGAATGTCGTGCCCGCGGCACCACGCGAGCAGCGCGTCGAGCAGCCGCCGCGCGATCGAGAATCCTGCGCCGCGATGCCCGGCGGCGACGAACATCTTGCGCAGCGCCGCCTGGCCGTTGCCGATGTCGAGCAGGCCGAGCGTACCCACCACCTTTCGCTCGTCGAGGGCGACCCAGAAATTGCCCGCACCGCTCTGATAGAACGCCCCGACGTCCTGGATGTCGGGTTGCTCGGCAAGCGCGATCGGGATGTCGAACTCCGCTCGCTGGATCGGGACGATCACTGCGACGACGCCCGCCGCGTGCTGCGGCTGGAACGGAACGATCTCGATCACGTCGGCACGCCGCCTGTCGCTGGAGACGAGCCCAGGCTTCACTGCACCGCCTGTCGCAGCGCCGCGTGCGCGAGCAGGCGCGTCGAGTCGAGCGTGGGCAGCGCCGCGTTGTCGTCGTTGATGATCAGCGGAATCTCGGTGCACCCGAGCACGACCGCGTCGCACCCTGCATCCTTCATGCGCCGGATGACGCGCTGGAATGCCGCGATCCCCTGCGGTTTGAACACGCCACAGACCAACTCGCTCATGATGATGCGATCGGTCTCAGCCCTCTCGGCGGGGTCGGGACGCAGGTAGTCGAGGCCGCGCGCGGCGAGTTTCTCCGGGTAGACGTCGCTTTCGACGAGCCACCGCGTTCCGGTCAGGCCGAGGCGACGAAAGCCGAGTTCCGCCGCGCGTGCCGCCACCGCCTCGGCGATGTGCAGCCAGGGCAGCGGCGAGCGCGCCTGCATGTGGGGAAGCGCCCGGTGGATCGTGTTGTCGGGGCAGATCAGGAAATCGGCGCCGCACGCCGCGAGCTTGCGCGCCGATGCGAGCATCAATTCGGCCACGCCCTGCCAGTCGTCACGATCGAGATACCGCACGTAATCGGCCAGCGAATGCGTGTGCATCGAGACCTCGGGATGCGCGTGCGGTCCGAGCAGCGCGGCACCTTCGATGCAGATCGTCCGGTAGCACAGCGCGGCGCCCTCGGCGGAGCATGCGACGATTCCGATGTGTCGGCTCATTGGGGCGCTGGGAAGGCGGAGACCACACTCTATCGCTGTCGCGGCATCGGCAGCAGGATCCGTCGGGTGTCGTGACTTCCCTTCGACAAGAGCTACGCTGCGGGAGCGATCGAAGCCGGACGCTTGAATAGCACCTCGCCCGGCTCGAGGTGATGCGCCGCGACCACGGCGGGGTCGGCCGGCGTGAAGTGCAGGCGTTGCAGCAGGCGCAGCGAGCGCGCATTCGCGCCCTTCGCAATCGCCGTGAACGACCGGACCCGGTATTGCTCGATCAGTTCGCCCATCAGCGCCGCGGTGGCTTCCCGTGCGAGCCCGCGGCCCCAGTACGCACTCGCGAACTCGTACGCGATCAGTGCGCTCCCGTTCGGGTGCACGGTAGCCTGGACGTAGCCGATGAGTTCGGACGGGCCCAACCGCACCACCCAGTTGAGCCACGACTCGCGGCCGTCGGGCGAGCGCCTCGACTCGAGCCTTGCGAACCGGGCACGCAGCCATTCGACCGAGGGCGGCGGCGCGTTTTCATACGTGTAGATCGCCGGGTCGGTCAGGACCGCGAACATCGCGTCGGCATGCGCCGCGGTTTGCGGCTCGAGGATGACCCGGCCGGCCTCGATCGTTCGCATCGTGCACGCCGGGCCTGCGTCAGTCATGCGCCGCTCGCCTGCATGACGCGCTTCGCGGTCCCCGGGTCCGGATCGCCGCCTCTTCGGCTCGCGTCTCGAACCGGAGGGACGGATCGAAGCGCGGCATGCATGCCCTCCTATGACCGCACCGGGCGGGGCTCGAGAAAGACGGTCCATTCGATCACCTCGCCTTCGACCAGGATCCCGGCTTCGGTCCAGGGATCGTCGTCAAACAGTGCCGACGCCTGCACGGCGTCGCGCGCGCTGACGATCACGAGGGCCCGGCGGTAGTCGGCATAAGGCCCCGCCATGAAGACGCGCCCCTGTTCATACAGGCGGTCGACGAAGGCCGCATGCTCGTCCCAGAGCGGCTGCTGGCGCGTCGGCACGCCGGGCACCCACGCCGGGCCCGGGTCGCGGAAGACGAGGAACAGTGTCTTCAAGTGCCCCACCTGCAGCCGATCCACTCCGATTGGATGTTAGCCCCCCGCACGCTGCGCGTTCGAAAGCGCGCGCGCGGGCAGCCGGCAGCATCCTTCCGGGTTGACATGCTATCCATTTTAATGGACAGTGTGTCCATTATGAGGGATGAGACGGCACAACTTGCCGGACGCAACATCAACTCGCGCATCGCGAACCGGGTCAGGACACTGCGGACCGGACTCGGGTTGAGCCTCGATGCACTCGCGGCGAAATGCGGCGTCAGCCGCTCGATGCTTTCGCTGGTCGAGCGCGGTGAGAGCAGCCCCACCGCAGTTGTGCTGGAGAAGATCGCCACCGGACTCGGCGTGGCGCTCGCGACGTTGTTCGACGACTCGACCGCGAGCGCGAGCCCGGTATCGCGGCGCGCCGAGCGGACCGCGTGGCGCGATCCGCAGTCCGGCTATGTCCGGCGCAACATCTCGCCGCCGAACTTTCCCTCCCCGATCCAGATCGTCGAGGTGGTGCTGCCCGCAGGCGCGCGCGTCGCATACGAAAGCGGCGCGCGTGACGTGAACATGCATCAGCAGATCTGGGTGCAATCGGGCAGTCTCGAGGTGACGCTTGGTCGCGTCACGCATCGCCTGGCCGAGGACGACTGCCTGGCGATGCAATTGAACGAACCCACCGCGTTTCGCAACCGCACGCGCAAGCCGGCGCGTTATGCGGTGATCATCGTGACCGAGCGGGCGCGCGCAGCGAGGAGGTAGCGATGCCCGGCGCCATTCGAGTCCGAAGGCTCGACCGCCTCGGCGAGCGCGAAGTCGCCGGCCTGAGCGAGGTGCTGATCGATTGCGTCGAGGGCGGCGCGTCGGTGAGCTTCATGCTGCCGATGACGCACGCCAAGGCCGAGGCGTTCTGGCGCCGGACCGCGGCCGCTGCGATCCGGGGCGAGCGCGTGATCCTTGCCGCCGAAGATGCGACCGGAACGATCGTCGGCACGGTCCTGGTGATCCTCGATCAACCGGAGAATCAGCCGCACCGCGGCGATCTCGCCAAGATGCTCGTCCATCGACGGGCGCGCCGGCAGGGCGTCGGCGCGGCGCTCCTCGCCGCCGCCGAGCGTAGTGCTCTCGATGCGGGCAAAACCCTGCTCGTACTCGATACCGCGAGCGCCGACGCCGAGCGTCTCTACGCACGCCAAGGTTGGCAGGCTTGCGGGGTGATTCCGCACTACGCGCTGCTGCCCGACGGCACGCCCTGCGCGACCAGGTTCTACTTCAAGTTCCTGCGCGACATGCGCCCGTCCCCTTCCCCGCACGCCGCGGAGGGTTGACCGGGGCAGCAAGTCGAGGCACCAGCCGCAATTCGCTATTCGTAGTACGCAGGCGCGTACCGCAACTGTGCGCTCTGCGCCTTGTCGTGGTTGATCCAGAGCTGTGCCTTCTGCTCGGCGAGCACCGTCGCGATCCGCGCCATCGAAGCCAGCGTCTGCTCGCGGTTGGTATTCAGCGAGGGGACGCGGCGGTGGTCCCAGTTGTCACGGAAGTGCACCGCGTCGCCGCTGAGCACGACGGCGCCGGTCTTGCGCAGGTGCACGAGCAGTGATTGATGGCCGGGTGTATGCCCCGGCGTCGAGAGGATGATCACACTCGCGTCGCCGAACACGTCGCGGTCGCCGTTGAGCTTGTCGAACTTCTGGTCGGCCGCGAAGGCGGGCCTGGGCTGCTGGGTCATGGCCCAGTCGTATTCCGTCGCCTGGATCAGGATGGTCGCGGCCGGGAACATCGCGACGTTGCCGACGTGATCGCCATGCGTGTGCGAGACCGCGACGTAGCCGATGTCGGCCGGCTTCACGCCGATTTCAGCCAGCTGCGCCGCGAGCGTCTTGGTTCGGCGCAGGGTGATCGCTCCATTGGCCGCAACGAAGCCGTCCGGAAGGCTTGCCACCGCATCGGGAATGCCGGTGTCCCACAACAGGAGTCCCTTGGCGTGCCGGATCAGATAGCAGTTGTCGGAAAACTCGATCGGCTTGCCTTCGTTGACGCCGGGCGACCAGCGGCCCTGATCCTTGCCTTGATTCACCCCGCAGTCGAGTATGTATAGACGCTCGACCGTGCCCTCGGCGGCAGCCGTCGCCGAGAGCGCCATGAGAAAAACCATCGCGATCAGCTTCACTGAATTGCTCCTCGGAGATCGAGCGGGCCGCAACGCCTGCTGCCGGGCTCATCGCTCAACTGCGCAGGGGCAGCACCACGCCGATCGCGACGAAGAGACCGCCGCAAGCCCGGTTGAAACGCCGCCCGACCCGTTGCAGCCACGGGCTGATCCGGTGCGCCATGTTGGCGATCAGCATCTCCGTGCCGATTTCGATCGCCGCGAACGTGCCCGCCATGATGACGAACTGGACCAACAGGCTTCGGCCTGGATCGATGAATTGCGGCAGGAAAGCCGCGAAGAACAGCAGTCCCTTGGGATTGGTGAGCGCCGACAGGGCGCCCTGGCGGAACAGCGACCAGCCCGGCGCGGGTTGCACAGCGTGACGGACCTCGATGCCGATCGGCGGCGAGCGCCAGACCTGGATGCCGAGCCACACGAGGTACGCGCCGCCGACCCACTTCAGCACGGTGAGCCACACCAGCGAGGCCGCGAGCAGCGCGCCGATGCCGAACATCGAAAGCGCGATGACGGTGACGAAACCGAGCGCGCCGCCGAAGATCGTGTACAGCGCCTTGCGCCGGCCGTGCAACGCGCCGTGCGTCAGGGCCAGCAATCCGTTCGGGCCGGGCGATAGAGAAAGCCCGATCGCCGCCAGCCGGTAGATGATCCAAGCGTGCCATTGCATGGCGTTCGATGCTCCCTGTCACGATCGCGCGGGCCGGGATCACGGGCGTTCGCACGTCGGACGAACGCCGGTCGCGGTTTCTTCCGAGCGTGGCCTCGATGAATTGTGACCACACTTCGTTTGGCTTCCATACCGTGTCCATGAGAGCGAAGGCGTCCTTCTTGCGCCAACCCTGCTTAAGCACGCGATAAAGGCCCATGAACGCGCGGGACGCATCCGCCGCCGCAGTTCCCGCTCGTCAGACAGCGTGGACGGTGATGCCCACTTCCACGTTGCCGCGTACCGCGTTCGAGTACGGGCAGACCTGGTCGGCGGCGTGGATGAGCTTCTCGGCATCAGCCTGCGACACGCCCGCGACGTTGGCGACCAGGTCGACCTTGAGGCCGAACCCGCCCGCATCGCGTGGACCAATGCCAACGGCTGCCTTGACCTCGATCCTGCCCGCGGGAATCTTGAGCTGGCGCGACACGAATTCGGCCGCACTTCCGAAGCAGGCGGCGTAACCCGCGGCGAACAGATGTTCCGGCGTGGTCGCTCCCTGCTTGCCCGGCCCACCCATCGCCTTCGGCACGGAGAGATCGACGCTGACGAGCCCGTCGTCGCTTTGGGTATGTCCGTTGCGTCCGCCGACCGACGTTGCATGCGCCGTCACCAACACCTTGACCGACATGGCGATCCTTTCCTTTCATCGTGTTTGAAGGGCGCGCGGATCGTACGCGCGCCGACGAATCATCGCGCAACCCGGCCTATGATCTGGCGCTCACAGTCAGCCGTCTACCGGACGCGCCATGTCAGCGACGCGTTCGCGGTGCGCGGAGTCGCCATGCGGAAGCACTTTCGTCTCCTCGGTTTCGCGGCGCTTGCAGCGCTGTCGATCGCGACCGGCGGCGCGCAGCAAGCGCACTATTTCCGCCTGCCATCCGGCGCCGGCCCGCACGACGTTGCGCCGGCCGCCGACGGCACCGTCTGGTACACCGCACAGCGCGCGGGGGCGCTCGGCCGCCTCGATCCGCGCACGGGCAAGGCGGAGCAGATTCCGCTCGGTCACAACTCCGCGCCACACGGGGTGATCGTCGGTCCCGATGGCGCGGCCTGGGTCACCGATGGCGGCCAGAATGCGATCGTGCGCGTCGATCCGCAGACGCGCGCGGTGAAGGTGTTTCCGCTGCCGGCCGGGTCGGCCTTTGCGAACCTGAACACGGCGGCGTTCGACCACCACGGCATCCTGTGGTTCACCGGGCAGTCCGGCTACTACGGAAGCTGCGATCCCAAGAGCGGCGAAGTCAAGGTTTGGCCCGCGCCGCGCGGGGCCGGGCCGTACGGCATCACTGCAACGCCCGCAGGCGACATCTACTACGTCTCGCTGGCGGGAAGCCACCTCGCGCAAATCGATATCAAGACCGGCGCGGCAACCGTGATCGAGCCGCCGACGCCGCAGCAGGGCGCGCGCCGGGTCTGGTCCGACTCGAAGGGCAGGTTGTGGATCAGCGAGTGGAACTCGGGCCAGGTCAGCGCATACGACACGGCGACGAAGCACTGGCAGCAGTGGAAGCTGCCTGGCGATGCACCGCATGCGTATGCCGTCTACGTCGACGAGAACGACAAGGTCTGGCTCACCGACTTCAGCGCCAATTCCATCGTGCGCTTCGACCCGGCAACGGAGAGGTTCCTGAGTTTCCCGAGCAGCGAAACCGGCGCGGCGGTTCGGCAGTTGCACGGTCGCGCCGGCGAAACCTGGGGTGCCGAATCCGGCAACAATCGCCTCGTCGTGATCTCGAGCAAGTAGCGCGGGATCCTTCAACGTGCGTGGTTCGCGCGATGGGTGCAGGTGACGCCTGATGCGGAAGTAATGCGCCGGGCTTCACCCGTGAGGCTACGGTTCCGCATGTCATTCCGAAGGCGAGCAATCTCGGCGTCGCGTAGGGCCGAGATCCCACGTCGCGTGCGCTCCTCAGGACGACAAGTTGGCGCCTCGCAATCCGATTAGACGATCGGTCCATTGCCGCTCAGTCCGAACCTGGAACTGAGCTCGGCCCAGATCGCCGGCGTGCAGTTGCGCTCGACGATCGGACGCAGGCGATTCCACTGGTCCGGCGAACACGCGTGTTGCAGTCCCCACGCGAACACGCGTGTCGCGACGTTGGCCGGCTGCGCCGCCGATCCATGCCGGCTCAGCATGCCGACCACCCAGCCAATGAACCAGTCGAAGTCGGGCAGGCTCTCGCTCGGCACCAGCAGGCGATCGTGGACGACCCGGGCGCGTGCCTCTGGCGTCGCCGCCGTCTTCATCGTCAGCGGCATCATCACCTCCTCCTCGTGCGAGAGGTGATGCAGGTGGTCCTCTTTCCATTCCGACCACGCCGCGCGCAGGGCACCGCGATCGCCCGTCTTGAACGTCCCATCGACCACGGCAGCGAGGCGCGAATCCTCGCGATGCTCCTCGGGAAGCTTGGCCGCCGAGATGGCTCCTGCGCTGATTCCGTCGAGCAGGGCGAACATGGAGTTGTCCTCCATGGCCATGTGAATTGCCAGCGCACGCTGGAACGTCTGCCACTCCTCGCGGAATCCCGCCAGGTCGCCGGCCTCGAGCCGTTGTTCCTGGATGCGAATGCTGGCGCGCAGCGCTTCGTGCGCGTTGCGCATGATGGCGAACGGCATCGGCCGGGGCGGTTCCCCGCTGGTTGCCTGAGGCGGCGTCTTTTCCTCGGCCATGCGGGCGAGGATAGAACAGTCCTGCGCGTCCGGCGACACGGGCGGAATTTTTTGAGCTCCAGGTTGCCGTCGATGACCTTCGACTTGAACCTGAGCGCACTGATTTGCCAGCGCCCGGCCGCGGCCTCGAGCTGCATCTCGTAGGTGCCGACGCAGATGCGTGTCCTGGCGCCCGCGTCGATCTTCGACCCGTGCCAGCGTGACGGGTCGGTGAAGCAGGCTTCGAGGACCGGCAGTTCGGTCCTGCCGCGTGCGGCCGGGCGCGAACGCAGTGGCGCTACTTCGGGTATCGACCGTACACGATCGAGTGCACGACGCCGCCGCGGAAGCGCACCGTCGCCATCAGGTTGCCCGGGCCGCGGTCATAGACCCACTCTTCGACCACCTGGCAGGGGAAGAACGTGCTTGCATACGGCTCGGGCACCGGCTCGAGCGCGCCATAGGCGTAAATGGGCGCGCAATAGGTGTCCTTCAGCAGCGGCTCGCCGCACTTGTAGAGGATCGAGAGGCGCGATTCCCCCTCCGATGCGATCTGTCCGTTGCATCGTAATGACTCCGCGCCGACCGGTGCGCACGGGATGCCGATCAGCAGCACCAGGCAGGCGCGAATGACGAGGTTCATGTCCAGCTTTCCCGCGCGTTCTTGCATCGAACCGGCCGCCGCAAACCACGCTCCGCCGTCCGCGCATGGATGTTAGACCCCGGCGCTGACGATGCGGTTGCGCTCTGCGTCCGCCGGCGCTACGCGATTGCGCCGAGTGCGACCGGAGTTCAGCTGCGAAGCCTCAGCGCGGTCGCAGGGATTCGGCGAGGCTGACCAGGTTCTGTGCCGTCACGTGGATGACGCCGCGCCGCGGGCTGTCGAGATCGGCGATGAGGAAAAACGCCACCGCGACGATGAGCGGCAGGACCCAAAGCAGGGTCGGATGAGCCTTGCTGCTCGTCGCGCCGATCCCGACCATCACGTTGGAGAAGATGGCGATCGCCGCCATCAGCGCCCACGCGGCCTGCGGGATCTGGTTCCAGAAGGCGGCCTGCGTGTACCCCTGCGAATTCAGGACGTCGTTCATGCCCGCGACCACCAGCGCGTTGACGGGCGTCGGCTGGGCGACCGCCTGATTCTGCACGACGGACCAGAGTTGGCCCTGCAGCATGGCGGTCCTGGCATTGACCTGCTGCAGTTGTGCCTCGTCCGGGATCGAATAAAAGAGGATGCGCTGGTCGGTGTAGTCGAGAAGGAGGGCGCGCATCTTCGCGGCTTCCGCTGCCGGCAACAGGTCGGCGCGGACGTACTCGGTGCCGATGGCATTGGCTTCCGCTTCCTCGTAGTTCTTGCGCTGGTCATACCTGCTGACCGCCATGGCGAAGCTGAAGCCGATGATCAGGCCCAGCAAGGTCAGCGTCGCACTGATGATCAGGTTGAAGTCCTCCCGCCCCATCTGATCCTGCACGGGCCGGCGGCGCGAAACGAGCGCGCCGATCCAGGCGGCGGCGACGAGGCCAAAGAAGAACACGCCGAACGTCAAGATTGGGTAATGCGTCAAGATCGCCATGGCCACGCCCCGCCCGTAAGTGGCGCCGAAGGTAACTGGTTTTGCGGCGGCGCGATACGGATTGCGAGGCTTTCCGCGCCGGGAGGCGGCGTTCGCGACGCCAGGGTCACGGTCAGGCGAGGCCGCGGCGCGAGGCGGTGCGTGCGCACGACCGGGAGACGTCGAACGTCGAAGTTGCGCGCCGGACGCGCCTCAACAGTGTCGTTCGGCAAGCGCCCGCGTTCGGCAGAATCTTCAATATTGACAGAGGAGCCCGGGCGGACTCCTATTCGACTTCAGAGGTGCACGCTGGAACCCGTCGACTCCTGCCGAGTCAGACCCACATTCGAGCCGACCATGCAGTACCTGCCTTTCCGCTCGCTTCTGTACCGCTACCTCTTCTACGGATGGCTGTTCCGCGATGCCAGTCGCGGCAACCGGCTCGAAAGGGCGGCCGCGCTTCGATACAACCGTGCGCAGGCGCACTGGCTGCCGACCTACCTGCGCCGCTGGCTGGTGATGGGAGGGCTCCTGTTCTGCGTTGCCGCCTTCTGCGAGAGCGTGCTGGACAGCCCGCAGCTTTCGGCCCTCTTTTACGTGCCGAGCGTCCTGAGCATGCCGATGAGCTTCCTCACTGCGTTCTGCTGGGTGGCGCTCGTCAGCAGATGGGGCGACTACCCGCTCCGTTCGAAGTAGTCATCGAGCGTTGCAGGCGATGGATCGGCACCGGCCCCTAGGCTGATCCTGCGAGATAGACGCTCAGCAGGCGCACCGCCGCGGCGACGAGTGGAGCGAGCGTGAGCGCCATGCCGGTGGTCCGCAACGCATAGTTCTCATTGACCTGGCTTACGCCGACGGCGTGAATGATCCTGCCGGCGAACAGGCTCGCACCGAGCGCATGCACGAACAGGCTGCCGGCTCCGGTGGCCTCGACGAAGTAGATCAGGAGCAAACCGAACGGAACGTATTCGGCGAAATTCGCGTGCACGCGCATCGCCCGGGCCATCGTCGGGTGGTTCGCGTCGCCGATCGCGATGCGCAGGCGGCGGCGCATGCGCAGAGTGCGGAGGCTGAGCCCGACGAACAGCAGGGCCAGCAGCGCGGCATAGAGCAGGACGATGCGCATGAGTCACCGTGTTGCGAAGCGGGACCGCAGGCTGGGACTTGCGAGGTTTGCCGCTTCGATGCGGCGCATGGTCCGACTCCGCGTTCGACGAAAAGTCAGGCACTGCTGTGAACGTCCAGCGCTCTGCGCATCACGATGCTTATCGGCTCGAAACCCAGCTTCCGGTACAAAGCCTGCGCCGCGAGGTTGTGGCCGAACGCGTGCAACCGCAGCTCCGCGAGACCAAGGTCGCGCGCCAGAGCCTCGATCGCGCGCAGGGCGCCCGTCGCGTGCCCCTGTCGCCTGAAGGGCGGGTGCACTCGGATTTCATAGAGGTAGCCGATGCGTCGGCGGTCCTGGTCGATCGCGGCAAACCACAGGTAACCTACGGGCTCGGCTTCGCCGTCCGCGCCGATAGAGAAAAAGTAGTGGCCCGGAGTCACGAGTCCCGACGGTGCCAATCGGTCGAATTCCGCGGCTGACATGTCGAGCGCCTCGCTGGCGGAGAGCCCCCTCGATGTCTGCATGTCCCCCGCATTGCCGGCAATCGCGGCGGCCCTGAATGCCTCGAACACGGCCTGGTTCATGGGCATCAGCACGGCACCGGCTCCCTTCTCGTGACCCGACGGCGGAGGACCTGACGCTAGACAGCACCGGCAACCTCGAGTTCGACGATGCGCGCCGCGACGGAGCCGCCGCTGATGACGAGCTCGGCGACCGCGACCGGGAGGCGGAAGCGCCGTGGACCGGCGCTCCCGGGGTTGACGTAGACGACGCCGTCGCGATGCGCAACGACGGGCTTGTGCGAGTGCCCCGAGATCAGCACCTGGATTCCGGCCGCGGCGGGCTCGACGGCGAGGAGCGCCAGGTCATGGATCGCGTAGATGCGCGCGCCGCCGAGCTCGACGAGCTCGGTTTCCGCAAGCGCCTCGGCCCACGCTCCGCGGTCGTTGTTGCCCCTTACAGCGGTCACGGGGGCGATTGCGGACAACTGCGCGAGGATTTCCGCGTTCCCGATGTCGCCGCCGTGAACGATGTGGTGAGATCCCGCGAGGAACGCCAGCGCTTCCGGCCGCAAAAGACCGTGTGTGTCGGAGATCACGCCTACGCGAATCATGAGCGGGGGGCGTGCCGGGAAGACATCGCAGCAACTAAAGCGGAGACCCGCCGTAGCGCGTAGATCCACCGTCCCAACCGGCGATTGACGCCGCTTGCCTGATCCAGGTCGTCAGCTGCTTCTCGTCGACGCCGCGGTCGCGGCCCGCACGCGTGAGCGGCTGGGAAGGGTCCTCGAATTTGGCATCGCTGCCCCTGCGATTCGATTTTGCGGCCAGCCCGGATGAACGATCGCTTGTGCGAGTCGGCCCCGAGCGGCCGGTCACACCTCCGCGCCTGCGCCGACGATCTCGTAGTGCCGGACGATGCCGTCGTACTCGACCATCCAGTCCCGGACCTGACGAGGAAGTTGATCGGCCGACGGCCGGCTGCGCACGCCGGTGGGCGTCCGCGCAATGTTAAATCCCACCCTTCAATCTCACCCGCGCACGAAAGCGGGCGCAGTCCGGTTTCGCGCGTATCCGTCCATCGGCACACACTCGCCGAGGGGACACGTGGACGTCGGCATGGCCGCCGAAAGTGGCAGTGGCATTCACTTTCGCCATTCCCCGGTGTCACTGTTGCTTGGTCTCGTCCGCGCTGTTTATGCGCTCTCTCATCGCCCGCGTCGACCGCTCGGTGAGATCCCGGAAATCCTTCATCAGTCTGTCGCAGGGCGCTTTTTCCGCCTGGCACAGACCTGCCATTTCGATCCGCGCCAACCCGTCTTCGCCGACGACTATCGCCCGCCGAACGACAGCCGGATGAGCCGGATGCGTGGCAGGTGTGAACGACCAGACGACCGCTCCACCCTGCTCGGTGATGATCGTCCATGCGTCCGGTTGCGTCACCGAGATCTTTGCTCCTGGCCGCGTCTTGAGAGCCGCGAGCGCGTCAGCGACGCTCTTGAACCCCACCCCTGCCGGCGGGTTTGATGTGGTTGGCGCCTCTGCTTTCGCCGCGGTCTGCGCGAACAACGCAACCGGCATTGCAAACACGATCGAAAGTGCATAGTCGAGAAGGATTCGTGCCATGAGCGGCCTCGGGTCGACAGTGCGGAGGATGGGCGGTCGATTGCGTTCGGGCGTCCGGGACCGTTCCGATGTTGGGCACGGTGGCGCCTTCGAGCGGCGGCCGGATGCATGACATGTTAGGCGTCGTGAAGCCCGGCCGTCCCAACCAAGTCTCCGCCCAAACGCCGCTCCGCTCGACCCGCCTGCCCGACCGGCTCCGTGACCGTCTGCGCTATTGCCATTACAGCTTACGAACCGGGCAGGCCTATGTCCATGGGGTGCGCTGGTTCGTCCGGTTCGGCGGGCACATCAAGGATGTCGACTTCGATCGCAAGGCGATCGTCGTGCGTGACGGGAGGGGCGATCGCGATCGCGTCGTCATGCTTCAGGGCGCGCTCGAGGCGGTGCTGCGGCATCAGGTCGGGGTGCGCGCATTGTGGGCGTGGCAGCCGGCGCAGCTGCCTCCGCGCCGACGGTCGCCGAACTGACACCGCGCCACCTGATCGGTCTTGCCCCAAAGCCCTGCGCGCGCCTTTGCACTGACTCCCTCGTAAAACTCGCGGCGTGTTTTTGCCTAAACTGTAGGGTTCGCGCCTGTATTTCCTATCGGCGCCCCCTTCTATCGAGTCTCCGTAAGCAGGCCATGCCGGACCAGCGCCAGGCGATCCGCATCCGCGGCGCGCGCCAGAACAACCTGAAGAACCTCGACCTCGACCTGCCGACCGGCGAGCTGATCGTCGTGACCGGCGTGTCGGGCTCGGGCAAGAGTTCGCTGGTGTTCGACACCCTGTACGCGGAGGGGCAGCGGCGGTACGTCGAAACGTTCTCGCCCTACGCGCGTCAGTTCCTCGACAGGATGGATCGGCCGCAGGTCGATCGCATCGAGGGCGTGCCGCCCGCGATCGCCATCGACCAGACCAACCCTGTGCGCACCTCGCGCAGCACCGTCGGCACGATGACGGAGCTGAACGATCACCTGAAGCTCCTGTACGCACGCGCCGCCACGTTGTTCTGTCGTGGCTGCGGCAAGCCGGTGCGACGTGACTCGGCCGGCAGCATCCACGACACGCTCGCACAGCGTTGTGCCGGGCTCGGCGACCCCCGTCTCGTCTTCACCTTCCCCGTCAAGGTGCCGAAGAACTTCAAGGAGGCCGAGGTGCGCGCGCACCTCGAGGCGCAGGGTTACACGCGCGTCTTCGGCGAGCGCATCGCCGGCGAAGAAAAGATCCTCGACGTGATCCAGGACCGACTGCGCCTGGGCAGCGCCGAGCGGCAACGCGTGATGGAGGCGCTCGAATCGGCGTTGCGCTTCGGTGGCGGGCGTGTCGACGTGCATGTCGTTCCCGAAGCGGCGACCGACGCGCCGAAAATGGTATCTGACCCCGTTTTTTTCCGGTTCAGCGACGACCTGCACTGCGCGGACTGCGACATCCACTACGCGGAGCCGAACCCGAGCACGTTCTCGTTCAACTCGCCGCTCGGTGCCTGCGACACCTGCCGCGGGTTCGGGCGGGTGATCGGGATCGACTTCGGGCTGATCATCCCGGACGAGAACAAGACGCTGCGCGAAGGCGCGCTGAAGCCGTGGCAGACGAAGAGCTTCCTCGAATGCCAGCGCGATCTCGAGAAGTACGCGCCGCGCTTCGGCATTCCGCTCGACGTGCCGTTCAAGCTGCTCGAGCCCGTGCACCGGCGCTGGGTGCTCGAGGGACAGGACGCCTGGACCGGGAAGTGGCAGACGCAGTGGTACGGCGTGCGCCGCTTCTTCACGTGGCTCGAGAGCAAGGCGTACAAGATGCACATCCGCGTGCTGCTGTCGAAGTACCGCGCCTACACGCCGTGCACGACGTGCAACGGCAGCCGGTTGAAGCCCGATGCACTGCTGTGGCGCGCGGGCCGGCACGAAGATGCCGCCGCGTCGCTGGGTGCGAACGGGGCCGCGCGCTATCGGCGCTTCAAGCCCGTGCACGCGGCGTGGAGCGACGCGCAGCTCGACGCGCTGCCCGGGTTGTCGATCCACGACCTGATGCTGCTGCCGCTCGATCGTGTACGCGCTTTCTTCGACCGGCTGCAGTTCACCGGCGTGCTCGACGAGGCGACGCAGCTGCTGCTGGAAGAGGTGCGCGCGCGGCTGCGTTTCCTCAACGACGTCGGCCTCGGATATCTCACGCTCGACCGCCAGAGCCGCACGCTGTCTGGCGGCGAGGTGCAGCGGATCAACCTCACCACCGCGCTCGGCACGTCGCTCGTCAACACGCTGTTCGTGCTCGACGAACCGTCGATCGGGCTGCATCCACGCGACATGTTCCGCGTCATCGAGGTGATGCACCGGCTGCGCACCGCGGGCAACTCGCTGGTCGTGGTCGAGCACGATCCGCAGGTGATGCTCGCGGCCGATCGCCTGATCGACATCGGGCCCGGCCCCGGCGAGCGCGGCGGCCGCATCGTCTTCAACGGTCCCGCGCCGCAGATCCGGCGTGCATCGACGCTGACCGCGGAATACCTTGCGGGACGCAGGCAGGTCGAGATCCCGACCTTCACGCCGGACGGTTATGCCACGCGCAACGTGCGGCCGAATGCGCCCAAGCTGCTGCTCGAAGGCGCGCGCGAGCACAACCTGAAGAACCTCTCGATCGAGTTTCCGCTCAATCACCTGGTCTTGGTCACGGGCGTTTCCGGCTCCGGCAAATCGACCCTGATCCAGGACGTGCTCTATCCCGCCACCTGCAAGGCACTCGGCAAGAGCACCGAGACGCCGGGCGCGTTCGATCGCCTGCTCGGACACGACTGGCTCGCCGATGTCGCCCTCGTCGACCAGTCGCCGATCGGCAAGACCACGCGCAGCAACCCCGCGAGTTACGTCGGCGCCTGGGACGGGATCCGCCAGCTGTTCGCGCGCGTACGCCTGGCGCAGGAGCGCAACTACACGCCCGGCATGTTCAGCTTCAACGCCGGCGACGGGCGTTGCCCCACGTGTGGCGGCAACGGATTCGAGCACGTGGAGATGCAGTTCCTCTCCGACGTGTACCTGCGCTGCCCGGACTGCGACGGCAAGCGCTTCCGCCCGGAGGTGCTGGAAGTGCAGCTGGAACGCGGCGGGCGTTCGCTCTCGGTGGCCGAAGTGCTCGACCTCACCGTCAATGAGGCGCTGCAGTTCTTCGGCGACGATCGCGAGGTGGTGCGTGCGCTCGCCCCGCTCGCCGACGTCGGACTCGATTACGTCAAGCTCGGCCAGCCGGTGCCGACGCTGTCGGGTGGCGAAGCGCAGCGCCTGAAGATCGCCGGGTTCCTGGCCACGGCAGCCAGGGAGGGGCCGCTCCCTCCCCCGCGCGCGGGGGAGGGTTTTGGAGGGGGAAAGCTCGCCCGCAAAGGTTCGCTCCTGCTGTTCGACGAACCCACCACGGGCCTGCACTTCGACGATGTCGCGCGGCTGATGCGTGCGCTGCGCAAGCTGCTCGCGGCCGGCCACTCGCTGATCGTGATCGAGCACAACCTCGACGTCATCCGCTCCGCGGACTGGATCATCGATCTCGGGCCGGAAGGCGGCGACGCCGGCGGTGAGCTGGTCGCCGCCGGCACGCCGCGCGAGCTGATGGCACACGCCGCGTCGCATACGGGGCAGGCGCTCAGAGAGTATGACCTCCGGATAAGAAAAGACTCAGAGTCTGCGAGCCCTCGCCCTGACCTTCCCCCGCAGGCGGGGGAGGGAACAGGCTCCCGCCCCTGCGACCCGGTGGAGGGTCGGGGTGGGGGCGTCTCGGCCACTGAACCGGCGCCGGGCCGCTACCTCGCGAACGCCATCCAGATCAAGCACGCACGCGAACACAACCTGAAGGGGATCGACGTTGCGATTCCGCGCGATACGTTCACGGTGATCACCGGGGTTTCCGGCAGCGGCAAGTCGACGCTCGCGTTCGACATCCTCTTCAACGAGGGGCAGCGGCGATATCTCGAATCGCTGAATGCCTACGCGCGCTCGATCGTGCAGCCGGCGGCCAAGCCGGACGTCGACGCGATCTACGGCATTCCGCCCACCGTGGCGATCGAGCAGCGCACCTCCCGTGGCGGCCGCAAGTCGACGGTCGCGACGATGACCGAGGTCTACCACTTCCTGCGCCTGCTGTACGTCAAGCTTGGCGTGCAGTACTGCCCGGACTGCAACGTGCCGGTGTCACCGCAGAGCTTCGAGGCCATCGCCGCCGCGATCCAGCGCGATCTGAGGGGCCAGCACATCGGCGTGCTCGCGCCGCTCATCGTCAATCGCAAGGGCTACTACACCGATCTCGCCAAGTGGGCCGCCAACAAAGGCTTCGGCCACCTGCGCGTGGACGGGCGCTTCGTGCCCACCGCGAAGTGGCCCCGTCTCGACCGCTTCAAGGAGCACACGATCGATTTGCCGGTCGGCGACCTCGTGGTGTCGCCCGCCAACGAAGGGCCGCTGCGCGCCCTGCTGGAGACCGCGCTCGAGCATGGCCATGGCCTCGTCAACATCGCCTGGCCGCTCGGAAGATTGCAGGCTGCGCTCGCGGCGCCGCCGCGTGCCGCGGCGAACGGCGCCGACCCGGGCGTCGAGGTCGATCTCGACCTGCGCGTGTTCTCCACCAAGCGCGCCTGCCCTTCGTGCGGCAAGTCGTTCCCCGAGCCCGACCCGCGCCTCTTCTCGTACAACAGCAAGCATGGCTGGTGTCCCGAATGCTTCGGCACCGGGCTGAAGCTGGCCGGCTTCGACGCCGAGCAGACGGGCGAGGAGGTGTGGTGGAACGCATGGTACGAAGGCGAAACCCTCGCCTGCGACGCCTGCCATGGACAGCGCCTCAATCGCACCGCGCTGGCGGTGCGCTGGCAGGACCGCTCGATCGCACAGCTCGCCGCCGGCTCGGTTGACGACGCCAAGGGATTGTTCGGACAACTGCGGCTGGAGGGCCGCGACGCGCAGGTGGCGCGCGACGTGCTGACCGAGATCCGCTCGCGCCTGGATTTCCTCCAAGAGGTGGGGCTCGGTTACCTCGCTCTCGACCGTGCCGCGCCGACCCTCTCGGGCGGTGAAGCGCAGCGCATCCGGCTGGCAGCGCAGCTCGGCTCGAACCTGCAGGGCGTCTGCTACGTGCTCGACGAGCCGACCATCGGCCTGCACCCGCGCGACAACCGGATCCTGCTCGAAGCGCTCGCCAAGCTGGAGCGGCGCGGCAACACGCTGGTCGTGGTCGAGCACGACGAGGACACGATCCGCCGCGCGCAGCACATCATCGACATCGGCCCGGGTGCCGGCACGCGCGGTGGACGCGTCGTCGCGCAGGGCACGCTTGACGAGGTGATGGCCGCCGAGGAATCCATTACCGGCCTCTACCTGCGCACGCCGCTCGAGCATCCGGCAGCCCCGATGCGTGCGGTGAAGAAGGACGTCCCGCGCGTCAAGGTGCGCGGCGCGCGGATGCACAACCTGCGGAACGTGGACGCCGATGTCCCGGTCGGCCGTCTCTCGGTCGTGACCGGCGTTTCGGGCAGCGGCAAGTCGACGCTCGCGCGCGACGTGCTGCTCGCGAATCTGCAACGCGCGGCGGGCGACGCTTCGAAGCGCAAGTTCGACGGCCAGTGGATCGGCTGCGCCGCGATCGAGGGCTGCGAGCACATCGATCGCGTGCTAGAAGTGGACCAGGCGCCGATCGGCAAGACGCCGCGCTCCTGTCCGGCGACGTACGTCGGGTTCTGGGATGCCATTCGCCGCCTGTTCGCCGACACAGCCGAGTCGCACGTGCGCGGCTACACCGCGTCCCGTTTCTCGTTCAATACCAGCGGCGGCCGCTGCGAAGCGTGCGAAGGCCAGGGCCTGCGCACCATCGAGATGAACTTCCTGCCCGACGTGAAGGTGCGGTGCGACGTCTGCGGCGGACGCCGCTTCAATCGCGAGACGCTCGGCATCCAGCTGCGCGGCAAGAGCGCCGGCGACGTGCTGGCGATGGAAATCGACGACGCGGTGGAGTTCTTCGGCGCGTCGCCGTCGATCGCGCGGCCGCTGCAGCTGCTGCGCGACGTGGGCCTCGGATACCTTACGCTCGGTCAGCCCTCGCCCACGCTGTCAGGCGGCGAGGCGCAGCGGATCAAGCTCGTCGCCGAGCTGGCGAAGGTGCGCCTCGACGAGGGGCTGATCCGCACCGGCCGGGCGTACCGCGCACCGCACACGCTCTACGTACTCGACGAGCCGACCGTCGGCCTGTCGATGCACGACGTGGAGAAGCTGATCCGCGTGCTCCATCGCCTGGTCGACGCCGGCAACACGGTGGTGGTGATCGAGCACAACCTCGATGTCATCGCCGAGGCCGATTGGGTCATCGACCTCGGACCGGAAGGCGGATCGGGAGGGGGCAAGGTGGTGGCGCAGTGCGCGCCGCAAGACCTCGCCCGGCGGGCGACGCACACCGCGGAGGCGCTGCGCCGATTCTTGAAGCGCTAGCCGCCCGGGTGTTCGGCGTCCGCAGTGACGGCGTCCCTCTCGATCGACCGCAGGTGTGCGATCCGTTTGCTCGTTCCCGGATGCGTCGCCGTATCCATCTGCATGCCGAACCGGGAGAACGCGCCGATCACGTCCTCGACGTCGTAGCCGAGCGAACGCAGCGTGTGCAGGGCGAACTCGTCGGCGGCCAGTTCGTGCGCATACGACAGTTGCGAAGCCTCGCGGCCGAGCAGGGCGGCGACCGCATCGGTGCGATGCTCGATCACCTCGCCCGGGATGTACTTCACGTAGAGCTGCTCGACCTGCTGCCAGTGACCGAGCACGACGTGGCCGATCTCGTGGGCGAGCAGGAACAGGCGTACCGCTTCCGGGGCCTCGGCCAGCAATTCGTTGGCGACGATGGTGCGGCCGAGCAGGCACTCCGCGATGACCGACCCGGTCACGACGCGCACTTCCATTTCCTTGTGCGAGCCGAAACGCTGCGCGAGTTGATCGAAGCTCCGGTGCACGACGACCGCTTGCGGACTTTGGTCCTCGGCGTATGACATCGAGGCCAGGCGCACCGATTGCGAACGCTCGAGCACCTCGACGATGTCCTGGCACCAGGCGGGTGCGATGACCGCCAGACCGGTCAGGAGAAGAAGCCACCTTCGCATGAAGACACCTCCAGCTGCATTGCCCAGTCCCGCTCCTTGGCTAGGTGCAATGCAACGAACGTGCCTTTCACGCTGGATTTCGCAACCGTGACCTTTCGGCAGGAACCGAAACGCGCAACAGCCAGAAACCTTCTTATCCGAAACCCGCGGAGGCGATCTCAGCGTGTGAAGCGGATGCGCTCAGTGGACCACATGCACCGCTTCCCCGGCAGCCTGATAAGCACGCCGAATCACGCTGACTCTGCAGCAAGAAAACATTGAGCCCGCGCCGAGCCATTCATCTGAACTACGCAGACCTACGGACGATCGATGCAACCCTGACGGGATGCCGACCGATCGCGTCAATGTCCGGAGCAGAACGCGATCGCCGCGTCGGCGGTGGCATAGACGATCGCGATGCCGTCGCGATCGAGGGTGAAGCTCTCGCCGGCCGCGAGCACGATGTCGCGCGGGTCGCCATCCTGGGTCACCCACACGCTGCCCGCCAGGCAATGCATCGCGCTTCCGCGCCCGTCTATCACCTGCACGTGCCGGCTGCGTGCGAGCTGCAGCCGGCCTTGCTGGAGCTGGATGTTCATGCGCCTCCCTCCGGTCGATGCGCCATGCGTGCCGTGCATTCTGCAGACCCGCATGGCCCGGGTACAAACGATCCTTTGGCATGCGGTGCATGCGTCCCGCGCATCCGTGGACGGCCCTGCCCACCGCGACATCGGGCGCCTCACGGGCTAGGATCGAGCCAGCGCTTTCCGCAGGAACTCGATGCGAACCCTCTTCTGCCTCGCGTTCGCGCTGCTCGGCGTCGGCGCTGTCGGCGCCGCGGAACTGCCGATCTTCGACGCGCACGTGCACTACAGTCAGGACGCGTGGGAGAGCGTGCCGCCGAAGATCGCGATCGACCTGCTGCGCAAGGCCGGCATCAGGCGTGCGCTCGTCTCGAATTCCAAAGACGCCGGCAACCAGATGCTGATCGCCGAGGCGCCGGACCTGATCCTGTCGTCGCTGCGCCCGTATCGCGCCCGCGGAGAGATCAGCACGTGGGTGCGCAACGAAACCGTCATTCGGCATCTGGAGGAGCGGCTCGCGAAGTATCGCTACGTCGCGATCGGCGAATATCACCTGTATGGCGCCGACGCCGACCTGCCGGTGCCGCGGCGGATGATCGAACTCGCGAAACAGCACGAGCTGGTGCTGCATTCGCACTCGGATGCCGATGCCATCGAGCGCGAGTTCAGGCAGTGGCCGGCCGCACGCATCCTGCGGGCGCACTCCGGCTTCGACGCGCCGGCGCGCATCCGCGAGATGTTGCGCAAGTATCCGAACCTGTGGTGCGACCTCGCGTTCCGCACCGATCACGCGCCGGGCGGCCAGCTCGATGCCGACTGGCGCGCTCTCTTCACCGAGTTCCCCGATCGCTTCACCGTCGGCACGGACACGTTTACCCCGGAGCGTTGGCCATACATCGTCGAGCACGCGAAGTACTCCCGCCAGTGGCTCGCGCAGCTGCCGGCGCCGATCGCCGAGCGCATCGCGTGGCGCGACGGCGAAACCCTGTTCAACATTCCGCAGGCCGAACGTTGACGCGGATTGCGCTGGCCGCGTTGCTGTTCGGTGCGCTGCAGGCCGGCGCATGCGAACCGGCGCTGACCGGCGAGGGCGTGCACCGTGTCGAGGGTGAAAACTACGTCGTCGCCTGGCGGCCCGAACCGCCGACGCTGCGCGTCAGCGACTTCTTCGAGGTCGAGGTGGCGGCCTGCTCGAAGTCGCGCGACGAACCGCCGACGCAGGTGCGCGTCGATGCGGTGATGCCGGAACACAAGCACGGAATGAACTACCGGCCGACCGTCACCACGTCGGCGCCGGACGGTTCCAGGCGGA
Source organism: Burkholderiaceae bacterium (assembly GCA_035502095.1). GTDB lineage: Bacteria > Pseudomonadota > Gammaproteobacteria > Burkholderiales > Burkholderiaceae_F > JAKANT01. The sequence goes on along the minus strand of DATJUX010000022.1, from coordinate 27,577 downwards.
AGGGCTGCTGCTCCACATGCCCGGGTTGTGGGAATTCAGCTTCGACGTGCGCGGGCCCGGCGGAAACGAAGTGCTGCGCGAGCGCGTATCGCTGCGCTGACGCGGCCTGTCATCGCGCGCCAAGCCGAAGGATCTCAGCCCTCGCCCGTCGCCCCCGTGGGGCCGGACTGCTACGCCGCCCGCCGCCCGTTCAGCTTCGGCTTCGGGTACTGCACCGCGTCCGCCATGCGCTGCTCGAACGGATCGCGGCGCGAAAGGTGCGGCACCTGGCGCGCGTGCACGAGCGGATAGTGACGCAGCTCGGCCAGCCGATCGTGTGCGTCCCAGCAGTCTTCCTCGTTGCACACCCATTGCGTCACGTCCAGGCGCCGCAGGTCGAACGCGCCGGAGTAGCTGCGCAAAGTACGCCGGCCGCGCCGGTCGCTGTACTCGTGGAAATACGACAACGCGAGTTCGCGCAGGCTGCGGTAGACGGGATCGCGGTAACGCAGGGCGACCCCGTTGGTCTTCGAGATCGCACCCCAGGCACCGTTGCGCCGGAACAGGGCGATCACATGCGGGTAGTCGCTCAGCTCGCAGTCGAGGTGCATGACGAAAGGCGGTTCGCCGTGGATCCAGAGCGCGCAGGCGGCAACGAACGCGCCCTCGATACAGTGCGCCCGGCGGTTGCGCAGGACGTTGTGCACCGAGTGGACCGTTTCGCCTTCGAGCTCGTGGTTGATCGGAATGGCGTTCAGGAACGCCTGGATCCGCTGCGGCGAATCCAGCCTGGCGAGGCGGTCGAACTCGCGCAGGCCGAGGCCGAGGTCCTGGCGGCGTGCGAAGCGGGGGAACCAGCGCTCGTTCATGCGGCCATCGTATCAGCGAGCCGGGAGCCGGCTGCCGGCCCCGGTGATTCGTATTACGCTCGAATTTGCCCTGCAACGGAGCCCTCTGCATGCCCGCTGACGCGGCCATGACCAAACCCGGCCACATACGGCTGACCTCGCACCCGCCGACGACCGACGCCGAGCTCCTGACCATCCACTGGGGCGCGCGCGACACCACCGAACGGGGCCCCGTGATCGGGACCACGACCAACCGGTTGCATCGCAACGTGATCGGCAGCCACAGCGGCTCGTACGGCGTGTACCGGGCGCTCGCGGTTGCCGCGAAGGCATTGCCGCGTGGACATCGTGCCGACCTGACGAACACGCTGCCAACTGCGCCGATCGGGCCCTATCCGCAGTGGTTCGAGCCGGACCGGATCGTTTCGCTCGACCCGTTCGGCGCCATCGTCGCGGAGGTCTATCGCGAGCAGATCGCAAAGGGGTTCGACATCCGGCCCACGATCGCCGTCACCCAGGCCCGAATCGACATGCCCGAGGTCCGCATCGCGATGGCGTTCCGGCGCCTGCATCCGGACGGCCGGGTGCTCCTGGAATCGGGCTCGGCCCTGGTCACGAAGGTCGCGATCGAGCCGGTCTGGTGGCTGCCCGGCGTGGCGCAGCGTTTCGGCGTCAGCGAGGCAGACCTGCGGCGCGCACTGTTCGAGGAGACCGGCGGCATGTATCCGGAGCTCGTCACGCGCAGCGACCTCGAGGTTTTCCTCCCACCGATCGGTGGCCAGACGGCCTACATCTTCGGCGATCCGCAGCAGCTCGCGGACCCGTCCATCAGTCTGACGGCGCGCGTGCACGACGAATGCAACGGTTCGGACGTGTTCGGCTCCGATATCTGCACCTGCCGGCCGTATCTCACGCACGCGATCGAAGAATGCATCCGCGGGGCGCAGAGCGAGGAGTTCGGCGGGTCCGGCGGCGTCGGCTTGATCGTCTACTCGCGCAAGGAGGGACGCGCGCTGGGCGAGGTCACGAAGTTCCTTGTCTACAACGCGCGCAAGCGACAGGAAGGCGGGGATTCCGCCGACAAGTATTTCCTGCGTACCGAGTGCGTGGCCGGCGTGCAGGACATGCGCTTCCAGGAACTGATGCCGGACGCGCTGCACTGGCTCGGCGTCAGAAAGATCCACCGTCTCGTCTCGATGAGCAACATGAAATACGACGCCATCGTCGGCTCCGGCATCGAGGTCGGGGAGCGGGTCAGGATCCCGGAGGATCTGGTGCCCGCAGACGCGAAGGTGGAGATCGAAGCGAAGATGGCCGCCGGCTATTTCGCCGCCGGCGATGCGCCCGCCAACGGCGAGGAACTTGCCGCGATCAAGGGTCGGGACCTGAAGTGAGCGCCGCGCCGACGGTGCCGGCGCTCGCCGCAGCGGTCGACAAGCTGCGCGATCCACGAACGATCCGGCTGCGCTGCGCCGTCATTCGCGCCGCCGTCGCGGCGGGCCGATCCGAGTGGTTCATGCTCGGTGGCGAGAATCGACTCGCCGCCGCGACCGAGCACGTCGCGCGCGTGACGCGCGCGCGTTATCCGGACCTGTCGATCCCGTATCACAGCCGCTGGCGCCACTTCCAGGCCGGCGGCATCGACCGCAACCGGGAGCTCGGCGGCCAGCTCGCCCGCCTCGACGCGGTCGAGCAGGCACGCTGCCGGATCGATCTCGCCGTCGTCAGCGTGCTGCTGGATGCGGGTGCAGGTGACAAGTGGCGGTACCTGGAGAAGGAGAGCGGCCGCGTCTTTGCGCGCTCCGAGGGCCTCGCGATCGCGAGCCTGCGCGCCTTCGAACAAGGTGTCTTCTCCAGCGACCCGGCACGACCGCTTCGCGTCGACGGCAGCGCGCTCGTGGCCCTCGACACGCCGACGCTTGCGCAGTGGTTCCAGGTGAGTGAAGTCAATCCGCTGGTCGGCCTCGAGGGCCGCGCCAGCCTCCTGCGCCGTCTCGGCGCCGCCTTGCTCGCACGGCCGCAGGCGTTCGGCGCGGCCGCGCGCCCAGGCCATCTGTTCGACTTCCTCGTGCGCGATGGGCGGCGCGAGGTGGGCGCCTCCTCGATCCTGCGGGTTTTGCTCGATCAGGGCAGCAGCATCTGGCTGACCGCCAGCCGGCTCGGTGACGAACCGCTCGGCGATGTCTGGCCGCACCCGGCCGCGCACGATGGCGGGCACGCTGACGCGGCCGATCCTTCCGATGGCTGGGTCCCATTCCACAAGCTGTCGCAATGGCTCGCCTACTCGCTGTTCGAGCCGTTCGAATGGGCAGGCGTGCCGGTGACCGGGCGCGACGCCCTGACCGCGCTGCCGGAATACCGCAACGGCGGCCTCCTGCTCGACACCGGCGTGATCGTCGCGCGTGATCCGCAGTTGCTGCACAAGACGTGGCACGTCGGCGATGCGCCGATCGTCGAGTGGCGCGCCCTCACCGTTGCGCTGATCGACGACCTCGCGCTACGCGTGCGGGCAGCGCTGCGGCGGGACGCAGCCGCGATGCCGCTGGCTTGCGTGCTTGAGGGCGGCACGTGGGCGGCCGGCCGCGCACTCGCGCACGAACTCCGCGGCGGGCTGCCCCCGCTCGACATCGTGAGCGACGGCACGGTGTTCTGACGGCAAGGGAGAAGGCCATGAGCAACGTGATCGTCATCGAACATCCGCTGGTGCAGCACAAGCTGACGCTGGTGCGCAAGAAGGAGGCGAGCACCAACAGCTTCCGCCGGCTGCTCGGGGAGATCGCTTCGCTGATGGCCTACGAGGTCACGCGCGACATGCCGATGCACGAGGTCGAGATCGAAACGCCGATCTGCCCGATGACGGGGCGCCTGATCGACGGCAAGAAGATCGTGTTCGTCCCGATCCTGCGTGCCGGACTCGGGTTCCTCGACGGCATGCTGAGCGTGGTGCCGGGTGCGCGGGTCGGGCACATTGGCCTGTATCGCGATCCGAAAACGCTGGTCGCGGTCGAGTACTACTTCAAGATGCCGCAGGGGATGCGCGAGCGCGATGCGATCGTGCTCGATCCGATGCTCGCCACCGGCAACTCCGCTGTCGCGGCGGTCGACCGGCTCAAGGAAACGAAGCCGCGTTCGATCCGCTTCGTCAGCCTGATCACCTGTCCGGAAGGGTTGAACAATTTCCACGGCAATCACCCCGATGTCCCGGTGTACGCGGCGGCCATCGACGACCGGCTGAACGAGCACAGCTACATCGTTCCCGGGCTGGGCGACGCGGGCGACCGGATCTTTGGCACCAAGTAAGTCGGTGCTGAGATCGGGCGGCGTGTTTCGGCGCAGAATCGAACACGTCGACCGGAGGTACGTCGATGCCGCCCGCGCACCGTGCGATCGCCCGCCTCGCTCCCCTTGCCTTTGCGGCGGGTTGCCTGGTGGGAACGGCACGCGCCGACGCGCCGGTCGCGTTCACGGACGAGGAAATCGCGCGCATCGTCGCGCACGGCCCGTGGCCGCCTCCGGTGACGCACGATCCGAGCAACCGGGTCTCGGGTGACCCGTACGCGATCGACCTCGGCCGCCGCCTTTTCTTCGACCCGCGCTTCTCCCCGAATGGATACGTCGCGTGCGTTGCATGCCATCAGCCGGACCGCGCATTCACCGACTCGCTTGCGCGCGCGCATGCCCTGGGCCCGCTCGACCGCAACGCGCAGTCGCTTGCCAACCTCCGCCTGCAACGCTGGTACGGCTGGGGCGGCACGTCCGACAGCCTGTGGATGCAGACGCTGCGCCCGATCCTCGATGCGCGTGAACTCGGGTCCAGCGCGCAGGCGGTGGCGCATGCCATGCGCACCGGCGACGGCATGGCGTGTCGCTATCAGGTGGCTTTCAAGCGGCCCGTGCCCGCGAACGACGAGCTGGTGCTGGTCGACGTGGCCAAGGCCCTGGCTGCATTCGAGGAGACACTGACGACCGGCCGCACGCCGTTCGACGAGTTCCGCGATGCGCTCGCGGCCGGAGACCACGCCGCAGAGGCACGTTATCCGGAGGCCGCCAAGCGCGGCCTGCGTCTTTTCGAGGGACGCGGCAACTGCTTCGTCTGCCACAGCGGACCCAATTTCACGAACGGCGAGTTCCACGACAGCGGCGTGCCGTTCTTCATCCGGCCCGGCGTCATCGACCCCGGGCGATACGACGGCATCCGCAACGTTCGCGCGAGCCCGTTCAATCTCCTCGGGCAATACAACGACGACCCCGCGCGTGCCACAGCGCAGGCAACGCGCCACGTCCAGCTCGAGCATCGCAACTGGGGCGAGTTCCGCACCCCGAGCCTGCGCAACGTGGCGGTCACCGCACCCTACATGCACGATGGAACTTTTCCCACCTTGCGCGACGTCGTCGTGCACTACAGCGAGCTCGACGAGGACCGGCTGCACGCCGACGGCGAGCGAATCCTGCGGCGCCTCGACCTGAGCTTCAGCGAGATCGACGACCTGGTCGCGTTCCTGGAAACGCTGACGGACGCCGATGGCGAGCGGCGGCGCGTTCCGGCGCCGCTTGCCCTGCCCTGCGACTAAAGTGCTCGCCCTGGCCCAGCCCGGCCCCGGGACCCGGATTGCTATGCGCCGCGGGCGTCGCGCGTGAGACGCGAACGCGCCTGCGGTAGTCCATCCGCCGCGCTCATCCTTCCGGCCGTGCAGCGCGTGATTACGCGCAGCGATGCGGGCTTCGTAGCATCCCCTCGTGCGCGCCCTCCCTCACGTCCTCGCCCTGCGCCTCCTCGCCGCGATCGGCGTTTTCATGCTCGCTGGCTGCGCGACCGTCACGGGAAACGCGATGCAGTCGATCGACGTCCAGGTCGTGGACGCGATGGACCAGCCCGTCCAGGGCATGCGCTGTCGCGTCAGCAATGCATCGGCCGACTACTTCGGCGATGCGCCGATGCGTGATCTCAAGGTGCGTCGCTCCGCGAGCGACCTCCTTATCGAATGCCACCGCGGCAGCCTGATCGCACGCGGCACCGCCGTCTCGCGCGGCCCCGTGGTGGGTGATGCCGTCAAGGCATTGCTGCCGGGTGGCACCGCCATGCTCGCGGTCGATCATTTCAGCGGCTACCGCTACGCGTATCCGGATTGGATCCGGCTGCGCATCGGCGTGCACCTCGTGTTCGACGCCGATCGCCAGGCGCCGGGCAAGCCGGCCGAGGGCCTGCTGGCCGACGTTCCCTGACCGCGCTTCCCTTGCGCCGGGACATGCGCGACCGCTAACGTGCGGTCGATGTCCGCCGCTCCGACCCCAGTTCTGCATGCCGGCGTCGCACGCAGGCTGGACATCGCGCTGCGCAACGTCGGCACCGAGTGCCCCTATCACCTGCGCACGAATGCGCGCGACGTCGACGTCGCCGCCATCGAAGCGGACGTCGACGCGTCGTTGCCCGCGGCGACCGGCGGCGAGTACGTCGGCACGCGCTGGCTGGCGTCGTTCGCGCTGCCGGCGCCGACGGAAGAGGGCGCGAGCGCAACGCCGTAAGCCGATGAAGCTCGCCGACCTCGTCGCGGCATCGTCGCAGGCGGCCCGGACCGCGAGCCGGCTCGGCAAGCGCGATGTGATCGCGGCGTGCCTGCGCGCGGCCGCGCCGGACGAGGTGGCGATTGCCGTGGCATTTCTCTCCGGCGAAACATTGCAGAGCAGGCTCGGCATCGGTTACGCATCGTTGAGTGCGGTGCGCGGCGATGCAGCCGCCGTCGACGCGACGCTCACGCTCGTCGAGGTCGATGCGGCGCTGGCCGCGATCGCCGCCACCACGGGCCAGGGATCGGCAGGCGAGCGCGCGACGCGCCTGCGCGCACTGCTCGCTCGCGCCACCCGTGACGAGCAGGACTTTCTCGTGCGCCTGCTCGTCGGTGAACTGCGCCAGGGCGCGCTCGAGGGCGTGATGCTCGAAGCGGTCGCCGCGGCGAGCAGCGTCCCCGTGGCCGCGGTCCGGCGCGCGGCCATGTTCGCGGGCGACGTCGGGATCGTCGCAGTCGCGGCGCGGACGCAGGGTGCGGCGGGACTCGACCGATTTTCGATCGAGCTCGATCGCCCGGTGCAGCCGATGCTCGCGCAGTCGGCGGTCGATGTCGCGGACGCGCTTGAACGCCTGGGCACTGCCTCGTTCGAGTGGAAGATCGACGGGGCACGTGTGCAGGTCCACAAGAACGGCGGGCGCGTGCGGGTTTTCACGCGCAACCTGAACGAGGTCACGCCGGCGGTGCCGGAGATTGTCGAAGCGGTGCGCGACCTGCCCGCGCACGACCTGATCCTCGACGGCGAGGCGATCGCGGTCGGCCCGACCGGAGCGCCGCGGCCCTTTCAAGTCACCATGCGGCGCTTCGGGCGCCGGCTGGACGTGGAAGCGCTGCGCGCCGAGCTGCCGCTCGCGGGTTACTTCTTCGACTGTCTGCGGCGCGACGCGACCGACCTGATCGACCGGCCGGCCCAGGAGCGGTTTGCCGCGCTGGCGGAGGCACTGCCGCCCGCGCTGCGGGTGCCGCGCATCATCACCGCGGATGCGACCGAAGCGCAGGCGTTCTACGCCGATGCGTTGGCGCGCGGCCACGAGGGACTCATGGCGAAAGCGTTGGACGCGCCGTACGAGGCAGGCAGCCGGGGCGCGAGCTGGCTCAAGATCAAGCGTGCCCGCACCCTCGATCTGGTGGTGCTCGCGGTCGAGTGGGGCAGCGGACGCAGGCGTGGCTGGCTTTCGAACCTGCACCTCGGCGCGCGCGACCCCGCCAGCGGCGGCTTCGTCATGCTCGGCAAGACCTTCAAGGGCCTCACCGACGACCTGCTCGAGTGGCAGACGCGCGAGCTGCTGGCGCGGGAAACGACGCGCGACGAATACACCGTGCACGTGCGGCCGGAGCTGGTCGTGGAGATCGCCTTCAACGACCTGCAGGCGAGTCCGCGCTATCCGGGCCGTCTGGCGCTGCGCTTCGCGCGCGTCAAGGGATATCGCGTCGACAAGTCGGCGGCGGACGCCGACACCATCGACACCGTGCGCGCGATCTACGCCGAGCAGCTCGCGCGCGCTTCCGAGTAAGTGCGGCGAGGCGCGCGCGCTTCCGGGTCTGGTGGTACGCGGTGATGCGGTGCGTGTCGTGTCGCACGCGTTGCGCACTGCGACTCACCGAAAAAAAGCCGCGCGGCGCCTTCAGTTTGGCGCGCAGTAGCCGACTATCCAGAGGACCCAGCGAGCGCCCGAATGCCTCCTTTCCTTCGTGGATTCGCCCGTGCAGGCATAGGCTGCCTGCTGTTTACGGTGACCGGCTGCGCGACTCTCACCGGGAGCAGTACGCAGACCATCGAGGTGACCACGGTCGATGCCCGCGACCGACCGGTGCGCGGCATGACCTGCACGCTCACGCACAGTCCCGGCACTTACGTGGTCGATACGCCCGCCCTCAACCTCGAGATCAGGCGCTCGTCGAGCGATCTCGAAATCGAATGCCGGCGCGGCTCGCAGCTCGCAAAGGGCACGGTCGTGCCGCACGGCGAAAGCTCGATCGCGCACTCGCTGATTCCGGGCGGATCGATCGCGACGCTGGTCGACTATGCGACCGGCGCGATGTACACCTACCCGTCGCCGCTGCGACTGCGCATCGGCCAGCATCTGCGCTTCGAGACCGGCAACGAGGCGCGTGCGACGGTGGTCGCCGATGTCGGTGATCCGGCCGCGGCGGGCAGGAGTGCCAGCCCAGGCTCTCCTGCCGCGAAAGCGACGCCGCTCGCGAACCCGACGTCGTCGAGCCCGGCCGCACGCGCGACCACCGCACCGGGGCGTACCGACTCCAACGGATCGGCCGCGACGCAGTAGAACAGCGGGCGCTAGATCCGCGCTTCCTCGATCGCGTGGCACGCGACGAGTGATTCGACTCCGTCGCGTTTGACCCGCTGCTGCAACGGCACTTCGTGCCGGCAGCGCCCGTTCGCATGCGGGCAGCGCGGGTGAAAGGCACAGCCCCGCGGCGGATCGAGCGGATTGGGCACTTCGCCCGCCACCGGCGTGCGCGACCGCCCGCTCATCGCGAGGTCGGGAATCGCATCGAGCAGCATGCGCGTGTATGGATGCCGCGGATGCGCGAACAGCGTGCGCTTGGGTGCGAGTTCCACGATGCGACCGAGGTACATCACGCCGACACGGTCGGAGATGTGATGGACCACGGCCAGGTTGTGCGAGATGAAGAGATACGTCAGGCCGAGATCGCGCTGCAGGTCCTTCATCAGGTTGAGGACTTGCGCCTGCACCGAAACGTCGAGCGCCGAGGTCGGTTCGTCGCACACCAGGAATGCCGGGTGCGTGGCGAGCGCGCGGGCGATGCTGATGCGCTGCCGCTGGCCGCCGGAGAACTGGTGCGGGTACCTGTCGCGGTCGGCCGGGGCCAGGCGCACTTGGGTGAGGAGTTCATCGACGCGCGCCTCGATCGGGCCGCGCTCGGTCATCAGTCCGTGCGCGCGCAACGGCTCGGCGACGATGTCGGCCACCCGCCAGCGCGGATTCAGGCTGGCGTACGGGTCCTGGAAGATCATCTGCAGCTTCTGCCGCATCCCGCGACCGGACGGCGTGTTCATCTCGCGCAGGTCGCGGCCGAAGAACTCGATCCGGCCGCGGGTCGGCGCGTACAACCCGACCAGCAAACGCGCCAGGGTCGACTTGCCGCACCCCGATTCGCCGACGAGCGCCAGGGTCTCGCCGCGCGCGATCTCGAAACTCACGCCGTCGACCGCGTGCAGGATCTGACGGCCGGAGCGATCGAGCACGCGATTCAGCCAGGGCAGCGAGACATCGAAGTACTTGGCGATCTCGCGCGCCACAACGATCGCCTCACCCGCGCCGGCACGCCGCGCAGCCTCCTGCGTGACAGCGGCCATCTCAAGCCGCCTTGCACGCGCCGGCGTCGTGCAGCCAGCAGGCGGCGCGCGAGATGCCGGCAGGCATCAGGTCGGGGCGCTCGCGCGCGCAACGCTCCAAGGCCTTGTCGCAGCGCGGGTGGAAAGCGCAGCCCGGCGGAATCGCTGTCAGGCGCGGCATGGTCCCTTCGATCTGAGCGAGCCTTTCGGATTCATCGCCGAGGCCGGGTATCGCACCCATCAGTCCGACCGTGTACGGATGCTGCGGGCGATGTATCACGTCGGCGACCGGACCGATCTCCGCGAGGCGCCCCGCGTACATGACGGCCACGCGATCGGCGGTTTCGGCGATGACGCCCATGTCGTGCGTCACGAGCATCACCGCGGTGTTCTTGTCGCGGCACAGGCGCTTGAGCAAGGCGATGATCTGCGCCTGGATCGACACGTCGAGCGCCGTGGTCGGCTCGTCGGCGATGACGAGCTTCGGTTCGGCCGCAAGCGCCAGCGCGATCACGACCCGTTGCCGCATGCCGCCGGAAAACTGATGCGGGAAGTGATCGATGCGCCGCTCGGGTGCCGGGATCCCGGTCGCCGCGAGCAACTCGATCGCACGACGCCGCGCCGCCGCGTGCGAGACGTTGAGGTGGGTCGTGATGGTTTCGGTCAGCTGCCGGCCGACCGTGTACAGCGGATTGAGCGAAGTGAGCGGGTCCTGGAAGATGGCGCCGATCTCGCGCCCGCGCACCTTGCGCCTTTCGCTCTCGGGAAGGTTGTCGATGCGCAGGCCGTTCAGCTTCACCTCGCCCGCGGCGATGCGCCCGGGCGGTTCGATCAGGCCGATGATCGCGGACCCGGTGAGCGACTTGCCGGCACCCGACTCGCCGACGATGCCGAGCACCTCGCCCGGCGCGATCGAAAACGAGACATCGTCGACAGCGACGAGCGCGCCGCGCCGGGTCGGAAACTCGATCCGCAGGTTGCGGACCTCCAGCAGCGGCGCCCTGTTCACAGGTCGTTATCCGCGCTTGCAGCCAGCGATCGGTTCCTCGTAGTTGACCGCCGGTTCGAAGTCCTGCTGCACGGCGTTCTGCTTGCGCGCCTCGAGCCAGTAGCGCGTGCATGGTTCGACGGTCAGGTCGAGCGTGCGCTGCTCACCCTTGCTGAAGCCGGCGGTCGGAGGACCCTGGACGACGATCTTGTGCTGACCAGGCGGGACCATGATCGGCGTGGCACCGTTCTGGACATAGTGCTCGCCGTCGACCGAAATGATGATGACGTCGTACGTGTTCAGCGCGATGCGGCTCCAGCGGTAACCGTCGAGCTGTGAAAACGACTGCTCGGTTGCGCAGCCGGCCGCCACAGCAACCGCCGCGAGAACAAGAAGGTGACCGGTCTTCATGGCTGGCTCCTTTGGATTCTGGACGATGCGGGCCGGGGTACGGGCGGAGCCGATCGCCAGCGACAACAAGCTATCAGAGGCAGCGGCTCGGTTCAGTAACGAATGGTTGCAGGCGCTATCTGAGTCGCGGATTGAGCGCATCGCGCAGCCAGTCGCCGAGCAGGTTGACCGACAGCACCAGGATCACCAGCGCGGCACCGGGAAAAATGGTGATCCACCATTCTCCCGAGAACAGGAATTCCGCTCCCACCCGGATCAGCGTGCCGAGGGACGGCGTGGTCGGCGGCACGCCAACCCCCAGGAACGACAGCGTCGCCTCGGTGATGATCGCGGTTGCAATGTGAACCGTCGACAGGACGAGGACCGGGCCGAGCACGTTCGGCAGCACGTGCCGCACCATGATCGCAAGCGGGGCGACGCCGATCACCCGGGCCGCCTGCACGTACTCCTTGCCCTTCTCGACCAGCGTCGACCCGCGCACGGTGCGTGCGTACTGGGGCCAGCCGGCAAGCGAAATCGCCGCTACCAGCACCGGAAAAGCAACCACGTCGTGCGTCTCCCGCGGCAGGGCCGTGCGGGCAACGCCGTCGACCAGCAGCGCGATCAGGATCGCGGGAAAGGAGAGCTGGACGTCGGCGACCCGCATCAGGAAGGCATCGAGGCGCCCCCCGGCGTAGCCGGATACCAGGCCGATCCAGACGCCCGCGATCATGGAGACCACGACTGAAGAAACACCGATCACGAGCGAGATGCGCATGCCGTAGATGACGGCCGAAAGCACGTCACGCCCCTGCACATCGGTGCCGAGGGGAAACTTCAACGACCCGCCGTCGACCCAGAACGGCGGCAGCGACGCGTCGAGCAGGCTGATGGTGGCGAGATCGAGCGGGTTGTGCGGGGCGACCCAGCGCGCGAGAAGCGCGGCGCCGACCAGGACCATGGCAATCACCGCGGCGCCGATCGCGACCGGCGAGGAGCGGAAGCTGTATGCAACGTCGCTGTCCCGCAGGCGCGCGAACATTGCAGTCCCTTTCGCCCTTCCAGGCGTACGGCCGGCAACGAGACGGTCAATCGCCCTTCTTGCCGCCTTTTACGACCACGTACTTGAGCGGCATGAAGTTATCGGCGAGCTGCACGAGGCTGACGGTTTTCTTCATCGCCCAGGCGAGAGCCTGCTGGTGCAGCGGGATGTGTCCGACGTCGTCCTGATGAATCTTCATCGCTTCGTGGATCATCTGGTTGCGCCTGGTCTGGTCCGTTTCGCTCGCGATCCGCGCGGTGAGTTCGTCGAGCTTCGGATTGCTGTACGAGCCCAGGTTGAATTGCCCGCGTCCTGTCTTGTCGTCGGGCGTCGCCATCAGGGCATTGAGCACGTTGTGCGAATCGTACGTGCCGGGTGTCCAGCCAAGCAGGTAGAACGAAGTGTTGCGCGAGAGGATCTTCGGGAAGTAGGTGCCCTTGGTTTCGGCCATCAGGTCCACCTTGACACCGATGCGCGCGAGCATCGCAGCCACCGCCTTGCAGATATCCTCGTCGTTGACGTATCGATCATTCGGGCAGTTCATCCCGACTTCGAAACCCTGCGGATACCCCGCCTCGTCGAGCAGCTTCTTCGCCGTCTCCGGCTCGTACGGAAAACGCCTGTTCAGGTCGACCGGGAACCCCTTCACGCCCGGTGCGATCATCAGCGCGGTCGGCGTCGAGGCCCCGCGCATCACTGCCTTCTGGATCGCGTTGACGTCGATCGCCTGATAAAAAGCCAGCCGCACGCGCCGGTCCTTGAACGGGTTCTTGCCCTTGACGCTGGAATAAAGGAGCTCGTCGCGCTTCTGATCCATGCCGAGGAAGATGGTCCGCAGCTCCGGCCCCTGCATGACCTTCAGTGACGGGTCGGCGGCGACCCGCCCGACATCCTGAATCGGCACCGGCTCCATCATGTCGACCTCGCCGGAAAGCAGCGCGGCGACGCGGGTCGACGCATTGCCGATCGGGGTGAAGATCACCTCGTCGACGTTGGTGTCGATCTTCTTGTCCCAATAGTTGAAGTTGCGCGACAGCGTCGTTCGGACGCCCGGATCGCGCGCGCGCAGGCGGAACGGCCCGGTGCCGTTGGCCTTGAACGAAGCAGTGTTCTCGATGCCCTTGCGCTTGTCGACCGGCTGCACCGCGCGGTTGTCCTCGCACCACTTCTTGCTCATCATGTACCAGAGCGAGATCACGTCGGGCAGGATCGGGAACGGGACCTTGGTGACGACGTCGATCTCGTAGTCGCTGATCTTGCGGATCTCCGCGATCTCCTGCACGTAGGTCTTGACGTCGGACCCTTCGCCGCGCGCGCGCTGGTAGGAGAAGATGACGTCGGCGGCGGTGAACGGCGTGCCGTCGTGGAAGATCACGCCCCTGCGCAGGTTGAAGCGCCAGACCGTGGGCGCGGTCTGCTTCCAGTCGGTGGCCAGGCCGGGCACGAGCTCGAGATTCTTGCCGCGCGCCACCAGCGGCTCGTAGATGTTGCCCGTGATGCTCAGCTGCAGCGATTCATTGAGCGAGTGCGGATCCATCGAGATCGCATCGCCCTGGTTGGCGAACTTGAACGTCTCGGCACGCGCCGGCGTCAGTGCGACGACCGCACCGAGCACGAGCAAGGCGATCCCCCGCCGTACGAACCGGCACGACGTGCTGCACCCGTCCATCAACTCCTCCCGATAGTTCTAGGTCGCGAGCGGCACCCGCCGTTCGGCGAGCGCCGCGAGAAAGCCCGCGCCGAGCGGGATCACCGCGTCGTTGAAATCATATCGGGTGTTGTGCAGGAAGCAGCTTCCTTCGCCGGTGCCCTGGCCAAGGCGCGCGTAGCAACCCGGCTTGGCCTGCAGCATGAAAGAGAAGTCCTCCGCCCCCATGCTCGGCGGCATCTGGCGCACGACGTGGTCGCGCCCGACGAGATCTTCGGCCACACGCACAGCATGGTCATATTGCGGCGCGTGATTGATCGTGGCCGGGTAGACGCGCTCGTATTTGAGTGTCGCCTCGCCGCCGAACGCCTTGGCGGTGGAATGGACGATCTCGCGCAGGCGATGCTCGACCATCGTCTGGATGCTGTGCTGGAACGTGCGCACGGTGCCGATCAGCCTCGCCTCGCGCGGGATGACGGAGAACGCCCCGGGATGCCCGGCCTGGATCGCGCACAGCGAGACCACCGCCGTTTCGATCGGCGCGACGTTGCGGGCGACGATGCTCTGCACTGACGTGATGATGTGGCCGGCAATCAACACCGGATCGACGGAAAGCTGCGGATGCGCCGCGTGACCGCCGCGGCCGCAGATGGTGATCTCGATCTTGTCGGCCGCGGCCATCATCGGCCCCGGGTTCAACCCTATATGGCCGGCGGGAAGGCCAGGCCAGTTGTGGAGCGCGTAGACCTCGTTGGCGGGAAAGCGCTCGAACAGTCCGTCCTCGATCATCGTGCGCGCGCCGGCGAAACCCTCTTCGCCCGGCTGGAAGATGAGGAACACGCTGCCGTCGAAGTTGCGCGTCGACGCCAGGTATTGCGCTGCGCCGAGCAGCATCGTCGTGTGGCCATCGTGCCCGCAGCCGTGCATCAGCCCCGGCCGGGTCGACCGATGCGCAAACTCGTTTTCCTCCTGTATCGGCAGCGCGTCCATATCTGCCCGCAGCCCGACCGACCGCCCCGACGCATCCTGGCGGCCGCGAATCACTCCCACCACGCCGGTGCGCCCGACACCCGTGTGCACCTCGATGCCCCACTGGTGCAGTCGCTCGGCGACCAGCGCCGCGGTGCGATGCTCTTCGTAGCCGAGTTCGGGATGCGCATGCAGATCGCGCCGGATCGCGGCCAGGGTCTCGTGGCGTTCCTGCACGAACGACACCGGGGATTTGAGCGCGGCGCCGAGATAAGCGTTCATCGATGGTCCCAGCAATCAATGCGCCAGTGCCGCGTGATCCACGCGCAGGCGCGGGTCGACGGCGAAATACAGCAGGTCGACCGTGAGGTTGATCAAGACGAAGATCAGGGCGATGAGGCACAGGTAAGCGGCCATCACCGGAATGTCCGCGAACTGCACCGATTGGATGAACAGCAGGCCCATCCCCGGCCACTGGAAAACGGTCTCGGTGACGATCGCGAAGGCGATGATCCCGCCGAGTTGCAGCCCGGTGATGGTGATCACGGGCACCAGCGTGTTCTTCAGTGCGTGCCCGAAGTGCACGGCCCGGTCGGTCAGCCCGCGCGCGCGCGCGAACTTGATGTAGTCGGTGCGCAGCACCTCCAGCATTTCCGAGCGCACGAGCCGCATGATCAGGGTGACCTGGAACAGCGACAGCGTGATCGCGGGCAGGACGATGTGCTTCCATCCACCGACCGTCAGCAGTCCGGTCGACCACCAACCCAACGCGACGGTGTCGCCGCGTCCGTACGAAGGCAGCACTCCCAGTTGGACCGCGAACACGAGGATCAGCAGGATGCCGATCAGGAAGGTCGGCAACGAGATCCCTACCAGCGAGGCCGCGAGCAGGAGTTGCGAGACCCAGGAATCGCGATGCAGGGCCGTGTAGACCCCGGTCGGGATTCCGGCCGCGATCGCGATCGCGGCGGCAACGAACGCGAGCTCGAGCGTGGCAGGCAGCCTTTCCTGGACCAGCGTGGCGACCTTGCGCCCCTGGCGCAGGCTGAGTCCGAACTCGCCACGCGCCGCATTGGCAACGAACCGCCCGAACTGAACTAAGAACGGCTGGTCCAGTCCGAGGTCGGTACGAAGTCGCGCGCGCTCCTCCGCTGTGGCATCCTGCCCGACCATTTGTGACACGGGGTCGCCGACGTACTGGAACAGCAGGAAGGCTACGAACGCCACCGACAGCATGACCAGCACGGCTTGCAGCAGGCGGCGGATGACGAAGGCGAGCATCGAACGTCAGGCGGAATCCGGCGCGAATGCGTAGATATGCGAAGTACTGCCGACGCAACGAATATACCCGCGCTGTCGTCCAACCCCACTTTCGGGGGATACGGCGGCGCGATTGCTGCAGCGCAATTGTTGTCTTCCCGACACCGGGACCTGTTAGATCGGCCTCCGGTTGCCGACCAACCAACGTCGCGGCGAACGCCGCCCGCAGTTGTAGCGGAGACATGGAGATGACACGACGCGGCTTCTTTTCGGCGCTCGCCGGCACCCTCGCTGCGGCATCCACGCCGCCCCCGGCACGGGCTGCGGGTGCGAGCGCCTCCTCGATCGAACCGCTCGAGCTTGCGGACGCCGAGTGGAAGAAGCGCCTCACCTCGGCGCAATACGATGTCCTGCGACGGGAGGGCACCGAGCGTCCGTTCACGAGCCCGCTCAACGACGAGAAGCGCAAGGGCGTCTTCCGGTGCGTCGCGTGTGATCTGCCGCTCTACACCTCGGAAATGAAATTCGACAGCGGAACCGGCTGGCCCAGCTTCTTCACGACGCTGCCCGGCGTGTTCCACACCAAGACGGACTTCAAGCTGGTCCTGCCGCGCACCGAGTACCACTGCGCGCGTTGCGGCGGTCACCACGGCCACGTCTTCGATGACGGTCCGCCCCCGACCGGCAAGCGGTATTGCAACAACGGCGTCGCGTTGAAGTTCGTGCCGGCGTGAGGCGACGATGAGACGCATCCGCCTCCTTCTCGTCCTCGCCGCCGCCATGGTCGGCCTCGCGGCCAGCGCGAATGTGCTCGCGCAAGCCAACGCGCAGGGATACGCCAAGGCGACGTTCGCCGGCGGATGTTTCTGGTGTGTCGAGTCGGACTTCGACAAGATCGACGGTGTGATCTCGACCACCTCGGGCTACACCGGCGGCAGGACCGTCAACCCGACTTACCACGACGTATCGTCCGGCGTGACCGGGCACGCCGAGTCGGTCGAGGTGGCGTTCGATCCCAAGAAGGTCAGCTACGAACGCCTGCTCGAGTACTTCTGGCACACCATCGACCCGACCGTGAAGGACCAGCAGTTCTGCGACATCGGTTCGCAGTACCGCACCGCCATCTTCTATCACGACGAGGCGCAGCGGCGCGCCGCCGAGGCATCGAAAGCCGCGCTCGAGAAATCGAAGCCGTTCCCGCAGCCGATCGTCACGGAAATCGTCCCTGCCGGTCCCTTTTATCCGGCCGAGGAATATCACCAGGACTACTACAAGAAGAATCCGATCCGCTACCACTACTACCGCAACGGCTGCGGGCGCGACGCGCGCCTCCAGCAGCTGTGGGGCGATCTCGCGGGCAAGTAGTCCTTCGGCCGGCCCCCTCCGGCGCCGCGTTTCTCACGCATTGGCGGCATCGTTTCTTGCGCATCGCACGGTGCGCCGCGCGGCGCTCCGGTGTCGAATGCGCGCGCCGATGCGCATACAAGAACAGGAGGGGACATGTTCGACAAGAAGTTCGTGATCGCGTGGATCGTGCTGTTCGTCGTCTGGTTCGTCGGCAGCTTCGTGGTGCACGGGATCCTGCTTCGCGCCGACTACATGCAGGTGAGCAATCTGTTCCGGCCGCAGGAGGAGGGGGGCAAGTTCTTCCCGCTGATGATCCTCGCGCACGTGCTGCTCGCGGGCTCGTTCGTCTGGATCTACCAGCGCGGACGCGAGAACAGGCCCTGGCTCGGCCAGGGCGTGCGCTTCGGCATCGCCGTCGCGTTGCTGACGATCGTGCCGACCGACATCATCTACTACGTCCTCCAGCCGATGCCGGGCGCGACCGTGCTGA
Organism: Burkholderiaceae bacterium; assembly: GCA_035502095.1. Classification (GTDB taxonomy): domain Bacteria; phylum Pseudomonadota; class Gammaproteobacteria; order Burkholderiales; family Burkholderiaceae_F; genus JAKANT01. The sequence goes on along the minus strand of DATJUX010000022.1, from coordinate 9,730 downwards.
AGCAGATCGTCTTCGATGGCTGCCTCGTCGTGATCCTCGGCGTAGTCGCGGCGTTCATGCTCAAGGATCCAGCCTGACCGCGATCAGCGCATTGCCCAGAAGATCAGGGCCGAGTCGTCCGCATCGCTCAGCCCGCTTGCCATGGCGGCACTGAACAGTGCACTCGTCGCGGCGCCGAGTGTCGTCGTCCTGCCGAGCGAGCGGGCAAGGTCCTCGGCAAGCTGCAGGTCCTTGGCGAGGATGTGCATCTGCGCGCGCGGCAAGCGGTCGTCCGCCACTACCCGCGCCAGGCGATCCGCGAGAATCCACGACTGCCCGGAGCTCGCGGCGAATGCCTCGGCCATCGCTCGCGTGTCGAGCCCGGCGGCATGCCCGATCGCGCACGCCTCCGCACCCGCCGCGAGATAGACGCCGGCAAGCAGGTTGTTGACGAGCTTCATCGTCGACCCGAGGCCGGGCGCCGCGCCCACCCTGAAAACGCGCGTGGCGAGCGCGTCGAATAGCGGCCGTGCCCTTTCGAACGCGGCATCGGCGCCGGCCGCCATGATCGAGATCTGGCCGGCGCGGGCGCGTGCGGGACCACCGGAGATCGGCGCGTCGAGAGCGAGCGCACCGCGCGCTCGAATCGCAGCTGCGACGCGTGCAGCATCCGCGGGGGCGATCGTGCTTTGAATCAGGACCAGGTGTTCCGGACGCAAGGCGCTCAGCAAGCCGCGGTCGCCGCTCAGAACGTCGTCGATCTGCTTCGCGTCGACGACGACGACGAGGATCGAAGCGCACGCCTGCGCAATCGCGTGCGGCGAGGGGGCGCGACGTGCGCCCAGCGCGACGAGCGGTTCCTCGGCCCGGGCTCGAACGTCGCGGACAGTGACCGGAAAACCCCGCTCGAGCAGTCGTGCCGCCATCGCGCCGCCCATGTTGCCCACGCCGATGACGCCAACCGGTTCGTGCATGCTGGGCCCTCGTCACAGGCGCTTGAAATCGACCGCGCCCCCGCGCGGCAATGCCTGCGCGGCCGCCGGCAGCGGGTACTTCTGCGCCGCCGCACAGTTGAACAACACGACCCGCTCGCCGCGCCGTATCGCGCCGCGCTCGCGCGCCCGTTCGATCGCGGCGACCGTCGCCGCGGTTTCCGGGCAGAGCAACACACCTTCCTCGGCGGCCACCGCATGCCATGCCGTCTCGATCGCGTCGTCGTCGACCGCGAGCGCGATGCCCCCGCTCGCGCGCACGGCATCGAGGATCAGCGCATCGCCGATCGCGGCAGGCACGCGAATGCCGGCCGCGATCGTGCGGGCGTTCTCCCAGCGCGCTGCGGCCACCGCACCGCTCTCGAACGCGCGCACGATGGGCGCGCACCCCGCTGCCTGGACCGCGATCATCCGCGGGCGCATGGGGCCGATCCAGCCGAGCGCCTCCAGCTCGCCGAACGCCTTCCACATCCCGATGAGACCGGTCCCGCCGCCCGTGGGGTAGAGAATGACATCGGGCAATTGCCAGTCGAGTTGCTCGGCGAGCTCGAGCCCCATCGTCTTCTTGCCCTCGATCCGGTAGGGCTCCTTCAGCGTCGAGCAGTTGAACCAGCCACGCTCGCGTTCGCCCTGCGTCACCAGCTTGCCGCAGTCGTCGATGAGGCCGTCGACCAGGTAGGTCGCCGCCCCGAGCAGTGCCATCTCGCGTACGTTCGCGTCCGGCGTGTCCGAAGGACAGAAGCACAGGCTGCGTATCCCCGCGCGTGCCGCGTAGGCGGCCATCGCCGCGCCCGCGTTGCCATTGGTCGGGATCGCCATCTCGCGCACGCCGAGTTCATGCGCCATCGTCACGGCGAGCGCGAGTCCGCGTGCCTTGAACGATCCCGTCGGCAGGCGGCCTTCGTCCTTGACCCAAAGGGCACTGAGGTCCCAGCGCCGCGCCAGCTTGTCGAGCGCGATCACCGGCGTCATCGCTTCGCCGAGCGAAACGACGCTGCCCGTGCTTTCGTAGGGAAGAAGCTCGCGATAGCGCCACAGGTCGGGCGCGCGATCGGTCAGCGCGCTGCGTGGAAACTCCTTGCGCACGCGCTCGAGGTCGTAGCGCACGAGCAGCGGTCTGCCGGCCGCCGACAGGTTCTGCAGCGTGCGCGCGGGCACGCATTCACCGGTCGCACTGCACTCGAGGTGCGTCACGTAGCTCGCGCTGTTGCGTCCCATCGCCTGCGGGGCGCAGCGGTTCGCTAGGGAAGCTGGGACAGCAGACGGATGTCGCCGTAGAACGCTTCCACCGCCGCGCCAGTGTTGTCGGAATCCGTGAGTATGCCCTTCCGATCAGACGGCCCGGCATGTACTCGAACGCAAGCCGGTGGTCGTCCACGTAGTTGCGCTGGAAGCTCTTCCAGCCGCCCAGCATGCCGGCACCGCGCCATTCGTCCGAAAGCGCACGAGTCCGCGCTGCCTGCGCTGCACGATCGACTCTGGCGCTGGGTGGACCTCTACGCAGCAGGTGCGACGCGCGTCACTGCAGGCTCACCAGGTAGTGCGCGAGATCGACGATATCTTCGTCGCTGATGGTCTGCGCGACCGCGGTCATGTTGCCGGCGTCGTTGGTGCGCCGGCGCGCCTTGAAATCGCGCAGCTGCTTGATCACGTACTCGGGTTGCTGTCCCGCGACCCGCGGTATCTCGTTCTGGCCCTTGAAGCCGCCGAGATGGCACATCGTGCACAACACCTCCTCGGACTTCTTGCGGCCGCGCTCGACGCGCGCGGGATCGACCTGGAAGGGAATCGGCTTGGGCGTCTGCGCGGCAAAGTACCCCGCGAGATCGAGGAAGTCCTGCTTGCTCAGTCCATCGAGCTGCGCGCTCATCACGGGGTCCTTGCGCGCACCCTCGCGAAAGTCGCGCAGCTCGAGGTAGATGTAGCGCGCCGTCTGGCCAGCCAGGATCGGGAAGGCGGTTCCGGCCACCGGGTTGCCGTCGGCGCCATGGCACGGCGCACAGCGTTGCGCCTTCGCCTTGCCGGCCTCCGCATCCTGCGCGGTCGCTGCGACCGGCACCGTCGCCGCCAGCGCCAGGAGGAGAATGAACTCCGACTTCCGCAACGTCATCGTCGATCCACAAAGAAAAAGCGGCACCGCGTGCGCGCGGTGCCGCCTCCCGCCCTCGGCGCCGATGCTTACAGCCCGAACACAAAAACGCTGTTGCCGCGCTTGAAGTCCAGCTGCGAGTTGCCTCCCGCTGCAACGGCGATGTATTGCTTGCCGTTGACGGTGTAGCTCACGGCCGGTGAATTCGCCCCGGCACCGCAGTTGAAGCTCCACAGCTCCTTGCCGGTCTTCGCGTCATAGGCGGCGAACTTGCCGTTGCCTTCGCCGTTGAAGACCAGGTCGCCCGCGGTGGCCAGCACGCCGCCCATCAATGGCTGCGGTGTCTTCACGCCCCACGCGATCTTGCCGGTGTCGATGTTGACCGCGACCAGACGGCCCCATTGCTGCTCGGTCGGGATTACCTTGAAGGCGCCGCCCAGCCAGAGCTTGCCGTTCGGATATGGCGAGGCCTCGACGTGGTAGGTCATCGGCTGATGCAGGTTGGCAGCGTAGGCCAGCCGCAGCTTCGGATTGATCGCCATCGGTGACCACTCGACGCCGCCGTTGGCGCCCGGCAGCATGCGTGCGCCCTCGGGCGTCGGCAGCACCCACATGTTTTCCTGCGGGATCATCGCCTCGGAGAAGCGCAGCAGCTCGCCGGTGGCGCGGTCGTGCACGTAGATGTGGCCGCTCTTGCCGCCGTGGATTGCGACCTTGCGCATCTTGCCGCTCTTGTCCTTCGCTTCGGTGAGGATCACCGGGCTCACCGCGTCGAGATCCCACACGTCGTGGGCGATGTACTGGTAGTGCCACTTGTACGCGCCGGTGTCGAGATTGATCGCGACCATCGAGTCGGTGTAGAGGTTGTCCCCCGGGCGCACCGCGCCGTAGAGGTCCGGTGACGGGTTGCCGACGACGAAGAACACCGTGCGCGTCTGCAGGTCGACCGCGGGCGCCATCCAGACGCCGCCGCCGAGGGTCTGATAGAAGTCGCCGCCCTGCTTCTCGAGTTGCGCCTTTTCAGCCGCGATATCGCGCAGCATGTTGCGCCCGGTGGCGTCCTTGGGCGCCCACACGCCTTCCTGGCCTTTGTCCGGGATGGTGTAGAAGGTCCACAGCAGCTTGCCGTCGTTCTGGTCGAACGCCTTCACGAAACCGCGGATTCCGTATTCGCCGCCGTTGGTGCCGATCAGGACCTTGCCGTCGACCGCGACAGGGGCCATGGTCTCCGAATAGCCCTTGTCCGGGTCGCCGATCTGAGTCTCCCAGACCAGCTTGCCCGTCTTGGCCTCTAGCGCGACCAGCTTCGAATCGAGCGTGCCCATGAACACCTTGTCGCCCGCAATCGCCACGCCGCGGTTGTTCGGGCCGCAGCAGTAGGTGGTGACCGGTCCCATCTTGTGCTTGTAGTGCCAGAACTCCTTGCCGGTCACCGCGTCGATCGCGTACACGTGGTTGTAGGACGTGGTGAGGTACATCACGCCGTCGACGACGATCGGCGCGGTTTCCATCGATTCCAGCACCTCGGTCTGGAACACGAATTTCGGCTTGAGGTTCCTGACGTTGCTGGCATTGATCGACGCCGACGGGTAAAAGCGCGTCTGGGCGTAGCTCATGTTCGAGTGCAGGAAGTTCTTGCCGTCCTTGTCGGCGGCGTTCAGCATCGCCTGCGACACGTTGATGTTCTTCGACACGGGCGCCGACATCTTGGTCGCGCTTCCCCCGCTCTCCGCCTGAGCCAGCGCGAGCACGGGTATTGCGCCCAGAACTAATGACAGATTGCGTGCCACGGTCGCGGCCCGCGAGCGACTGCTCGACATTTTGGGACCTCCAGGTATTCGGCTGCTGTTGTAATGCGCGCTCGAGCTACTCCGAGACGCGGCTTTCGGCTTTGTTGCCCAGCCGGACTACCATACGAGGCAAGCTAGTCGAAGTAAAGGAGATCCCGCTTTGCATTGCAAGATCCCGGTATGTGTCGATGGCGCGCGACGCGCGGCCGGCCTGCGATGACGACGCCAATCAGGTTCGTCAGGTTGCTCGCCATTGCGGCCTGCATGGCCTTCGGTCCGGCTCTCGCGCAGGACTACGTGCCGATAAACCTGCAGTTACTAAGTGCTGCGCGCGCGGGCGATTTATCCGCCCTGCGCAAGCTGATAGCCGAAGGCGCTGCGATCGATGCGCGCAATCGCCTGGGCGAAACGCCGCTGATGATCGCGCTCAAGCGCGGTGACGAGGCGATGGTCACGTGGCTGGTGGACAACGGCGCTGACGTGAAGCAGGGCGGAGTGAACGGCGTCACGCCGTTGATGACGGCCTCGTTCGACGGCAGGACCGAGATCGCGCGGCTGCTGCTCGAGCATGGTGCCGATCCGCACGCGGTCGACCGGGTTCACAAGCCGGCCATCGTGTATGCGGCGGGCAACGGCCACACGACGATCGTCGCCATGCTGCTCGACCACGGCGTTGCGGTGAATCAACGCTACGCGGGAGAAGTGACGGCACTCATGTGGGCCGCGGGCTTCAATCACGTCGAAACCGCCGAACTCCTGCTGGCCCGCGGCGCCGATGCCTCGCTGCGCGATGACCGCGGCTGGACCGCGGCCGACCAGGCACGTGCCAACGGTTACGCGACGCTCGCCGCGCGCCTCGAAGCGGCGCGCAGCCAGTAACCCGGTCCCGCGCCCGGTGTCCGCATGATCCACAAAGCCGCGGTGCTCGCGGGAGCGACGGGCCTTGTCGGCTCGCGTCTGGTCGAACTGCTTGCCGCTGCCCCGGAATATTCGCTGGTCGTCGCGCTCGCGCGCGGCGCGATGCCGCCGACGCTCGGCGCGCTGCAGTGGCGGCCGGCCGATTTCGAGCGACTCGCGGACGTGCTCGGCGACATCCGCGGCTCGGAGTCGGTGCCGCTCGACGCGTTTTGCTGCCTTGGCACGACCATCAAGGCAGCCGGCTCGCAGGAGGCGTTCCGCCGCGTGGATTTCGATTGCGTGGTTCGTTTCGCCCGCTGGGCACGCAGTGCCAACGCGCGCCGCCTGGTGGTCGTCACCGCGCTCGGCGCCGACCCCGCAAGCCGCGTCTTCTACAACCGAGTCAAGGGCGAGGCCGAGCAGGCTCTCGGTGCGCTGGGACTGCCGTCGCTCGTGGTGCTGCGGCCGAGCCTGCTCGATGGCGAGCGTGCGCAACCCCGGCCCGGCGAACAATTTGCATTGAGGTTGACGCGGCCGATCCGCGCGCTCCTGCCGCGGTCACTGCGTCCGGTGCGCGACGTGGATGTCGCCGCGACCATGCTGTCGGCAGCACGCGCCGACCGTGCTCCTCTTCTGATCGAGTCCGGCCAGATGCACGGTGCTGCCGCGCGCCTGGCCTAACGCGGCGCAGGCCTGAGCGACAGCGTCTTGTGCGGCAGCGGGTCGGACTTCGGGCGATCCCAGGAGATCGGCCAGTACTCCACCTTGAGCCAGGATTGCAGCAGGTCGCCGTAGTTGTCGGCGAACGGGTTGCCGACCTGCCCCGTGGTGTAGATCCATTCGCCGGTTGCGCCGGGAGAAAGGTCATAGATCGCACGCAGGCTCGGGCCGTGCCTCGTCACGTACGGCGCACGCCAGTCCGAGCCTGCTCGCAAGCCAAGCTGGCCGACGTTCACCGTAAAGCTGTCGCCGGGCGCAGGCACGACGAGTTCGAACCAGTCGCGCAGCAGCGGCACGTTGGAGAACGGGCGATGCTCGTGCACGGCACGATGCGCCTCGCCCCATTTCAGCCCGAGCGGATCGCGACCCGTCTCCTTCGCGAGTTCGATCACCGCCGCGTCGAGCGCCTCGCTCGCAAGTTCGGTGCACGTTGTGTGTCTTTGCGGCGTGTTGCGGTCGTCGCACCAGTCGCGCGCGTGCGTCGCCCCGCGCAGGACCTGGAGGGTGGCGCGAGTCAACTCGGCCTGGCCCACGAGGTCGGCCGCGAGCGGGCCCAGATCGTCATCGAAGATGCGCGCGCGCAAGTGCCTGAGCCAGGCGTGGAACAAGAGCGGCTCCGGCGCATTCACGTTCATGGTGCCGTCCCACGCCATCAAGCGCGCGAGCGCGACCTTCCCGGCGTTGGTGGCGGGCTCCGGCGCGAGCGCACGCAATGCCTCGAGCAGGTCACGCGCGGCGAGCGAGACCACGTCGCCCTGGATGCGGCGAAAGGACGCCATGTCGTGCTTCGGCGTGGCTTCGAGCAATTGCGTGATGCGATCGGCGCGGTAGGGCAGGAACCAGTCCGACGTGATGTAGTGGCCGTAGCCGGGGGGAATGGTCTTCTGGTTGGCCGTCACGATCATTCCGCTCTTCGGATTGAACACCCTGGGAAGTTCTGAGTAGGGGAGCCATCCCGCCCAGTCGTACTTGGCGTCCCAGCCGGGAGCCGGCGCCAGGCCCTGCAGATCGTTGTCGGGGCGGCGGATCGGGACCCGGCCGGCCGCGACAAAGCCGATGTTGCCTTCGACGTCGGCATACACGATGTTTTGCATCGCCAGCCCGAAGTTCGCCAGCGCGCCTTCGAACTCCTTCGCATTGTGCGCACGGTTCATCGCACGCACCGAAGCGAGCGTCATGTCGTCGCCCTCGAGAGCGGTCCAGCGCAGCGCAAGCACGTAACGCGATCCGTCGATCAACTTGTCGACTTTTCCGAGAACGCCGGAAAGCACGGGGCCGTGTCGCGTCGACCGTACGACAAGATCGACCGGGTCCGCGCCACGCACCAGGATCCGTTCTGTGCGGCTTTCGAAACGCGCGAATCCTTCCGGCGTCTGGTATTGGTCGGGGTGGTCGGGGTTGATGCGCTCGATGTAGAGGTCCTGCACGTCGGGCCCGGTGTTTGTGAAGCCCCAGGCGACGTCCCGATTGCGGCCGAGAAGGACATACGGCACCCCGGGCAGCGTGGCACCGAAGACCTCGAACTCGGGCGCGCGCAAGCGCGCGAAGTACCACACCGAAGGAGTCGTCAGGCCGAGGTGCGGGTCATTCGCGAGCAGGGGTTTGCCGCTCCGGGTGTGCGCTCCGCTGACGACCCAGTTGTTCGAACCGATACCCGGCGTCTCGTCGAGCGCGGCGAACGATTCGAGAGAGTTGTCCGCCGCCACGCGCGGCGGACCGCTGGTCTGCGACTGCGCGGAGTTGAACAGGCCGAGCGCGCGATAGATCCGCGGATAGTCGGCGATCGCAGCCGGCACGTCTCCTGGATATGGCGGCTTGAATTCGTCGATCTCGGCGCGCGGCAGGCGCGAGGCGAGCCGTAGGCGCGTGAGTTCGTCGCGGTAGGTGCGCGACAGGTCGAGCGCCATTATCAACGTCCAGGCGAGCGTGTCGGCGACCTGCCATGGCTCGGGCGGCGGCGAGCGCGTGAGAACGAATTCGAGCGGCTGAGGTCCGCTGCGTTGTGCCAGGCTCGCGTTCACTCCGGCCGCGTACGCCTCGAGCAGGCGGCGCGTCTCGGGATCGAGGCGCCCGGCCGCGTACTGCGCGACACGATAGATGCCGAGCGTGCGCAGGAAACGATCGGTGTCCAGTGCGCCGGGACCGGCGATCTCGGCAACGCGGCCCTGCGCGATGCGCCGGTTGAACGTCATCTGCCAGAGGCGATCCTGCGCGTGGACGTAGCCGAGCGCGAAGATCGCATCGGCTTCGTCGCCGGCGTCGATGTACGGCAGCGCGCGCGCGTCGCGCGAGATCACCACCTGCTTGGAGATGCCGCCTACGACCAGCGAACCTTCGTGCGTCGGCTGGCTTGCCTTTCGATACCAGAGAAACGCGCCGAGCATCGCGACCGCGATCAGCAGCGCCACTACTCCGATGAGGCGCATCACGCGCATCGTTTGTCCGACGGCAGGACGAAAGCCGGGATTATCGAGCTATCGGGCCTCTCGGCTGCCGTGCGAGGCGAGGATCCAGGGGCCGATAGTGAGTGCACAAATGAAAACGCCCCGCGACCTCGGAGATCGCGGGGCGTCGGAAGAGCAAGCCTGACAATGTCCTACTTTCACGGGAAATACATCCCACTATCATCGGCGCAGAGGCGTTTCACGGTCCTGTTCGGGATGGGAAGGGGTGGTTCCACCTCGCTATGGTCGTCAGGCTAAGACGATCGACCTTCCGTTCGCTCGCGCCCGGCGAACTCACGAAAGATCTTGTTTGGATGAAGCAAGCGCACGGCGCGCACAAGATGCGTGCGCCGCCGGGTCTGTGTTTGCAGAGCTCTCAGCCTCTGAGAACGAGGCAGCACGGTTATAGGATCAAGCCGCACGAGCAATTAGTACTGGTTAGCTCAAGGCCTCACAGCCCTTCCACACCCAGCCTATCAACGTCCTGGTCTCGAACGACTCTTCAGGGAGGTCAAGCCTCCGGGAAGACTAATCTTCAGGCAAGTTTCCCGCTTAGATGCTTTCAGCGGTTATCTCTTCCGCACATAGCTACCCGGCAATGCCACTGGCGTGACAACCGGTACACCAGAGGTGCGTCCACTCCGGTCCTCTCGTACTAGGAGCAGCCCCCGTCAATCTTCCAGCGCCCACGGCAGATAGGGACCAAACTGTCTCACGACGTTTTAAACCCAGCTCACGTACCTCTTTAAATGGCGAACAGCCATACCCTTGGGACCGGCTACAGCCCCAGGATGAGATGAGCCGACATCGAGGTGCCAA
>DATJUX010000021.1:0-70434 GCA_035502095.1 Burkholderiaceae bacterium | reverse complement strand
CGGCATCGCCCGCGAGGGCGACACGCTGCGCATCCGCTTCCGCGACGGCGCCGCACGCGACCGGGCACGCGAGCTGATCCTCGCCAACGTCCCGGACCTGACGCTCGAGGAGCGCGAGGACGGCCAGGACTACCTGCTGGTGGGGTCGCTCAAGCCCACCGCGATCAAGTCGACGCAGGACTACGCCCTCAAGCAGAACATCACCACGCTCCACAACCGCATCAACGAGCTCGGCGTCGCCGAGCCCATCATCCAGCAGCAGGGCGCCGACCGCATCGTGGTCGAGCTGCCCGGGGTGCAGGACACGGCGAAGGCGAAGGACATCCTCGGCCGCACCGCGAGCCTCGAGATCCGCATGGTGGACGAGGAGAAGATGAACCCGGAGACGATCGCCGCCGCGGCCAAGGGCCAGGTGCCGTTCGGCGACGAGTTCTACATCGAGCGCAGCGGCGCTCCGGTGCTGGTGAAGAAGCAGGTCGTGCTGACGGGCGACCGCCTCACCGACGCGCAGGCGGGCTTCGACCCGCAGACCAACGAGCCCGCGGTGCACCTGCGCCTCGACGGCCAGGGCGCGCGCATCTTCCAGGAGGTCACGCGCGAGAACGTCAACAAGCGCATGGCGATCCTGCTCATCGAGAAGGGCAAGGGCGAGGTCATCACCGCGCCGGTGATCCGCAGCGAGATCGGCGGCGGCCGGGTGCAGATCTCGGGGCGGATGACGACCACCGAATCGAACGACGTCGCGCTGCTCTTGCGCGCGGGCTCGCTCGCCGCGCCGATGGAGATCATCGAGGAGCGTACCGTCGGCCCGAGCCTCGGGAAGGACAACATCGAGAAGGGCTTCAACGCCACGCGCTGGGGCTTCCTCGCGATCGTGGTGTTCATGTCGATCTACTACGTGCTCTTCGGCCTGATCTCCGCGCTGGCGCTGGGCGTCAACCTGCTGCTCCTCGTCGCGCTGCTGTCGCTGCTCCAGGCGACCCTCACGCTGCCGGGCATCGCCGCCATCGCGCTCACGCTCGGCATGGCGATCGACGCCAACGTGCTGATCAACGAGCGCGTGCGCGAGGAACTGCGCAACGGCAGGCCGCCGCAGCAAGCCATCTACGACGGCTACGAACGAGCCTTCAACACCATTCTCGACTCGAACATCACGACGCTGATCGCAGGCCTCGCGCTGCTGCTGTTCGGCTCGGGTCCGGTGCGCGGGTTCGCGGTCGTGCACTGCCTGGGCATCCTGACCTCGATCTTCACGGCGGTCTTCGTCTCGCGTGCGATCGTCAACCTGATCTACGGCACCCGCAAGAAGCTCACGCGCGTGAGCATCGGCCAGGTGTGGCGGCCGGGTGGTGACAAGCTCGCGGCAGGGATGAAGTGAGAGACGCGGAAATTGCCCGGGGCCCGGCACCGGTGTCCCCTGCCCTACCCTCTCCGCCGCTGGAGCGGGGAGAGGAAATTTCATGAGCGCGCGCGCTCGCGCGCGCTGAGGCCCCTATGGAATTCTTCCGCATCCACCGCACGATTCCCTTCATGCGGTACTCGCTGATCCTGAACGGGATCTCGCTGGTCTCGTTCCTGATCGCGGTCGGCTTCCTGGTGTTCCGCGGCCTGAACCTCTCGATCGAATTCACCGGCGGCGCGGTGCTCGAGGTCAACTACCAGCAGGCCGCCGATCTCGAGAAGATCCGCGCCACCCTCGAGTCGAAGGGCTGGGGCGAATCGCAGGTGCAGAACTTCGGCACCTCGCGCGACGTGCTGATCCGATTGCCGATCAAGCAGGGTGCCAACGCGAGCCAGCAGGCCGATCAGGTGATGGAGGCGCTCAAGGCGGCCGACCCCAGCGTCGAGCGCCGCCGGGTCGAGTTCGTCGGGCCGCAGGTCGGCAGCGAGCTGGCCCAGGATGGGGCGGTGGCGCTGCTGATCGTGGTGATCGGCATCATGATCTACCTCGCCTTCCGCTTCGAGTGGAAATTCTCGGTGGCGGCGATCGTCGCCAACCTGCACGACGTCGTGCTCGTGATCGGCATGTTCGCCGTCTTCCGGTGGGAGTTCTCGCTGCCGGTGCTGGCCGCGGTGCTCGCCGTGCTCGGCTACTCGGTCAACGAGTCGGTGATCATCTTCGACCGGGTGCGCGAGCACTTCCGGAAGATGCGCAAGGCGAACGTGACCGAAGTTATCGACTCGGCGATCACGGCGACCATCTCGCGCACGATCATCACCCACGGCTGCACGCTGAGCATGACGCTGTCGATGCTGTTCCTCGGCGGGCCCGCGCTGCACTACTTCGCGCTGGCGCTCACGATCGGCATCATGTTCGGCATCTATTCCTCGGTGTTCGTCGCCGCCGCGATCGCGATGTACCTCGGCGTCAAGCGCGAGGACCTCGTCAAGCCGCAGAAGAAGGAAGAGCAACAGGTGGTTCCGTGACCCGCATCTGGGATCTGCCCACGCGGCTGTTCCACTGGGTGCTGGTCCTGCTAGTCGTCTTCTCGGTCGTCTCTGCCCAGATCGGCGGCAACTGGCTCGACTGGCACATGCGCAGCGGCTACTGCATCCTCGCGCTCGTGCTGTTCCGGATCATGTGGGGATTCGCCGGATCGCACCACGCGCGCTTTGCGAATTTCATCCGGCCGCCCGGGGCGGTGCTTTGGTACCTGCGCGCACTGCGCAGCGGATCGGCGCCGCCGCAGGCAGGGCACAACCCGCTAGGCGCGCTTTCCGTGGTGTCACTGGTCGTGGCGCTGGTGCTGCAGGTATCGACCGGCCTGTTCGCGAACGACGATTCGACTTCGACCGAAGGCCCGCTCGCGAAATTCGTGTCGAACGCGACCAGCAATCTGTTCACGTTCGTGCACAACATCGACCAGTACGTCATCTACACGCTGGTTGCCCTGCATCTTGCGGCGATCGCGTACTACTACTTCGCCAAGCGCGAGAACCTCATTCTGCCGATGCTCACGGGCGACAAGCCCGGCAGCGGCCTCGTCGCCGCGAGCGACGATGCCAAGCTGCGCGTCCGCGCGGCGATCCTGCTGGCGATCGCCGCGGCAGTCGCCGGGTACATCGCCACTCGATAGGACATACAAGAACGCCGCCCGTGGGCGGCGTTTCGGTTCGTGCGCTGGCGGCGCGCTACAGGTCCTTGCGGTAGTCGTCGTGGCAGGCCTTGCAGGCCTTGCCGACTTCGCCGAACTGCGCGCGAATCGCGGCGATGTCGCCGCCCTTGGCGACGGTGTTCAGCTTGGCGACCTCGCCTTGCATCTTCTCGGCCAGCGACTTGATCTTGTCGGTGTCCTTGAACACCTCCGGCTTGGCCCGCGTGGGCGGCGTCCCGCCGGTCTCCGAGCCCGGGATGAACGCTTCGTACGGCAGCTTGGAGGCGAATTCGGCGATCGCCGCGCTGCGCTGGATGACCTGCACGTCGGGCGATCCCGACTTCAGCTGGGCGTTGATCCGGCCCATGTGGTTGCCCATCAGCACGAACGCCGACTGGCGATAGCGGATCGCGTCCTCGGGCTTGTTGAACTGCGCGGATGCCGGTGCGCCGAACGTGACTAGAGCTCCTGCCACGGCGAGCAAGCAAAACGTTCTCTTCATCGATTCCCCTCGGTTTGTCGGAAGTCCGGCCGCATCCAGCCGGTGGTGCAAGAACAGGCGCCAGGTGCGCATTATTCCGTCCCGTCGCCTGACGCCGATCCCGTCGATCCGGTCAGCAGCGCCGGGCGAGTTCTGCCGCCTTGCCGACGTAGGTTGCCGGAGTCAGGGCGAGCAGCGCCTTGCGTTCACCCTCCGGGATCGGCAGTGCCGCGATGAACGCGTGCATCGACTCGCGCGTGATGGTCTTGCCGCGCGTCAGCTCCTTCAAACGCTCATAGGGCTCCGGCACGCCGAATCGGCGCATGACGGTCTGTACCGCCTCGGCGAGCACTTCCCAGGCTTGATCCAGGTCCGCGCCGAGTGCCGCCGCGTTGATCTCGATCTTGCCCAGGCCGCGTGCACACGCTTCGTACGCGACCAGGCAGTGGCCGAACGCCACGCCGAGGTTGCGCAACACCGTCGAATCCGAGAGGTCGCGCTGCCAGCGCGACACGGGAAGCTTCTCGGCAAAGTGGCGCAACAGCGCGTTGGCGACGCCGATGTTGCCTTCCGAGTTCTCGAAGTCGATCGGATTGACCTTGTGCGGCATGGTCGATGAACCGATCTCGCCCTGCTTGACCTTCTGCTTGAAGTAACCGAGCGCGATGTAGCCCCAGACGTCGCGATCGAGATCAAGCAGGACCGTGTTGGAGCGGGCGACGGCATCGAACAGCTCGGCCATGCCGTCGTGCGGCTCGATCTGGGTCGTGTGCGTGTTGAACTCGAGCCCGAGTTTGCCGACCACGCCGCGGGCAAACGCCTCCCAGTCGACGGCGGGCGCGGCGGCCAGGTGTGCGTTGTAGCTGCCGACCGCCCCGTTCATCTTGGCGCGCAGCGGGGCCCGCGCGATTGCGTCGACCGCGCGCGCCAGGCGCACGGCGAAATTGGCCAGCTCCTTGCCGACCGTGGTCGGCGTGGCCGGCTGCCCATGCGTGCGGGCGAGCATCGGCACGTCGGCGCAGGCATGCGCGAGCGCGCGCAGCTGCGCGTGCAGGCCGCGCAGCGCGACGAGCAGCACCTCGCGTCCGCGCGCGAGCATGAGCGCATGCGCGGTGTTGTTGATGTCCTCCGAAGTGCACGCGAAGTGCACGAACTCGGCGGCGGCGCCGAGCCCTGCGACGCCGCTGCCGGCACTCTTGATCCAGTACTCGAGCGCCTTGACGTCGTGATTGGTGCGCGCCTCGATGGCCTTGATCTGCTCGCAGTCCGCCAGCGTGAAATCGCGCACCAGCGCGTGCAGGCGCTCGACCGCCGGCGGCGCAAGCGGCGGCAGCTCCGGCAGCCCGAGCGCCGACAGGCCGACCAGCCATTCGATCTCGACGCGCAGGCGCTCGCGCATGAACGCGAACTCGGAGAACACGTCGCGCAGCGCGGCCGTCTGCCCGCCGTAGCGGCCGTCGAGCGGAGAAAGCGCGGTGAGTGGCGAGAGCGGCGGGATCGGTTGCGCCATGCAGGCAGAACCAGCTGCGCGAGAGCGCAAGGTCGCGATCGAGTCTAACACCCGGTCCGCCGTGCATACGCGGCGCGTGCACCGCGGTCCGCCGGCGCTGCCTTGGATATACTGGGTCGTAGAGCACAAGAACCCGCGCGTCTCACGGACCCGCCGAAAATCGTGTCGAAAACCTTGCGCCTGATTGGATCCCTGACGAGCCCGTACGTGCGCAAGGTGCGCATCGTGATGGCGGAAAAGCGCATCGAATGCCACTTCGAGCTCGAGGATGTATGGTCGCCCGGCACGACGATCGGCAACTTCAATCCGCTCGGCAAGGTGCCCTGCCTCATCATGGAAGACGGCGGCGCGGTGTTCGATTCGCGCGTCATCGTCGAATACATCGACACGATCTCGCCGGTTTCGCGCCTGATCCCTTCGGAAGGCCGGCAGCGCGTCGAGGTCCGCACCTGGGAAGCGCTCGCCGACGGCGTGCTCGAGGCCTCGGTCGGCGTGCGCCTGGAGCAGACCCAGCGCGACAGCGCGCACCAGTCGCAGAAGTGGATGGATCGCCAGATGGCGAAGGTCCACGCGGGGGTTGCCGCGATGAGCCGCGGACTCGGCGAGAAGCCCTGGTGCAACGGGCATGCCTACTCGCTGGCCGACATCGCGGTCGGCTGCGCGCTGGGCTACCTCGACTTCCGATTCCCGCAGATCGACTGGCGCAGCCCGTACCCGCTGCTCGCGAAGCACTTCGACAAGCTCTCGGCGCGCCAGAGCTTCATCGACACGATTCCGCGCGACGCCTAGAGTCGTCCGCGGCTGCGCGTCTCATCCCGGGCTGTCAGGCGAGGGGCCTCGCTCCCCGGCGGCGCGGAATGCCTCGTCGGTGCCGCTCGGGGCGCCGCCCATGGCGTGCGTCGCCACGACGAGTTCCGCTGCCGCCAGGTCCTCCAGCGCGGTACCCACGGACTTGAAGAGCGTGATCTGCGCCGCGTCCGTGCGGGCCAGGCGCTCGCCGCGCACCAGTTCGGCGAGTTCCGCAACCACCCGATCCCTCGTGATGACGCCGCGCTCGAGCGGCACGACGAGATCGCCGGCTTCGGCCAGCGCGCCTGCATAGGTGTCGACGATGATGCGGGCGTACGCCACCGCCTCGTCGTCGGCTTCGCGCATCGAGCGGGTAAACCCGCCCACCAGGTCGAGGTGCGTACCCGCCGCGAGCCATCGTCCTTGCACGATCGGATCCCTGGCAGTCGTGGCGCAACTCACGATGTCGGCGCCGCGCACGGATAACGCGAGATCGTCGACAGGCTGCACCGGCAATCCCTCGGCGCGAAGCCCGTGCGCCAGGTCTGCGGCACGCTGCGGCGAGCGCCCCCACAGCAGGACCCGCCGCAACCCCGGGCGTAGCGCGCAGTGGGCGCGGAGCAGGAACGGTGCGAGCTTGCCGGTGCCGATGACGAGCAAGGTGCTGCTGTCGGAGCGCGCCATCAGGCGCGCCGCCAACGCGGAGGCGGCCGCGGTTCGCCGCAACGTGAGCGCTTCGCCGTCCAGCAGCGCGCGCGGCTGGCCGGTGGTGCGATCGAGCAGAACGTAAAGCGCGCTCACCGTCGCGGCGCCGTGCTGCACGGCGCGCGGAAACACGGTCACCATTTTGATGCCGAGCGCGCCCGCGTCGCCATCGACAGCGCGCGGCGCGCGCCATGCCGGCATCAGCAGCAGCAGGTCGGACTCATCGAGTGCGTGCACATGCCGCAGCGGGGCCGCGGCGCCCAGCGCGAACGCCCGCTCCAGCGCCGTGACGAGGCGCGGAAAGGCGAGCGCGCGATGCACCTCGTCGGCTGAATAAAATCGCAGCATGCCGGCGATTCTATTGGGCGCCCATTGAAGGTGCCCGCCCTGATCATCGGCGGCGGCGTGATCGGCTCCGCCACCGCCTGCTTTCTCGCGCGCGACTTCGGCATGCGGGCGCTCGTGCTGGAGCGGGACCCGAGTTATCGCGTCGCATCGAGCGCGCTTTCGGCGAGTTCGATCAGGCAGCAGTTCTCGACCGAGATCAACATCCGGCTCTCGCAGCACAGCCTTGCGTTCCTGCGCGCGATCGGCGACGAACTCGCCGTCGATGGCGAGCCGCCGCAGATCGGACTGACGGAGCGCGGATACCTCTACCTGGCGCGCGGGTCGGGCGCCGCCGCGCTCGCGGCCAACCGCGAAATCCAGGTGCGCCACGGCGCCGATGTGGTGCTGCTCACCGCCGACGCGCTGAAGGAGCGTTTTCCATGGCTCGAGGTCGGCGACGTGGCGGCCGGCAGCCTGGGCTGCAGCGGCGAAGGATGGTTCGACGGATACGGCGTGCTGCAGGCGTTCCGGCGCAAGGCGATTTCACTCGGCGCCCGGTTTGTCGCCGGCGAGGTGCTTGCGCTTGCGCGGCACGGGGATGAGCTGGCCGCCACCGTGCGCGACGGCGAACGCATCGAGGCCGGCGCGGCACTGATCGCCGCCGGCGCGTGGAGCGCGCCTCTCGCGGCACAACTCGGCTTCGACCTGCCCGTCGTGCCGCGCAAGCGCGACGTGTTCGTCTTCGAGTCGCCCGCACGCCTGCCCCGGTGCCCGCTCGTCATCGACCCAAGCGGGTTCTGGTTCCGCCCCGAGGGCCGTGGTTTCATCGGCGGCGCGCCGCCGCGCGGGGTGGACCGCGACGACATGACGCTGGAGGACATCGACTACGGCCTGTTCGACGAGGCGATCTGGCCCGCGCTCGCCGCGCGTGTGCCCGCCTTCGAGGCCCTCCGCCTCGTGCGAGCCTGGGCCGGCTACTACGAGTACAACAAGTTCGATCAGAACGGGCTGGTCGGGCGCGTGCCCGGGCAGGAACACGCATTCGTTGCGTGCGGCTTCTCCGGTCACGGCATGCAGCACGCCCCGGCGATCGGTCGTGCGATGGCGGAACTGATCGCGACCGGCGGCTACCGGACGCTCGACCTGGAACCGCTGTCGCCGGCGCGCGTCAGCGCCAACGCGCCGCTGATCGAACGCAACGTGATCTGAGGAAATGCCGGACGCGGATTACACGGATCGACGCGGATAAGCGCAAAGCCAAGAAATTGATCCGCGCAGTCCGCGTCAAGTCCCGTTCTCATCGCCCGCCGCCGTGCGTGATGCCGCGACCCAGTCGCCGCTCTTGCCGCCGTGCTTTTCGAGCAGGCGCACGCCGTCGATCACCATGCCGCGGTCGGCCGCCTTGCACATGTCGTAGACGGTGAGCAATCCGACCTGAACCGCCGCCAGCGCCTCCATTTCGACGCCCGTCTGGCCGCGTGTTTCCGCGCGGACGATGCAGTTGACGGCCGAACCGGCCTCGTCGAGCTCGAACTCCACCTCGACCCGGGTCAGCGCGACCGGGTGGCACAGCGGGATCAGCTCCGCGGTCCGCTTGGCCGCCTGGATGGCCGCGATGCGGGCGACGCCCAGGACATCGCCCTTGCTGGCCCGGCCGTCTCGGATCAGCGCGAAGGTCGCGGGCAACATGCGGATGCGGCCGGTTGCGACGGCCACCCGTGCCGTGACGGCCTTGTCGCCCACATCGACCATGTGGGCCTCGCCTGCCGGGTTGAAATGCGTCAGCGGGTTCATAGATGCGATCCGGGCGACGGCTTCTTCGAGCGAGCCGGGACCATGCTCGGGGCGGCGTGGGAAGTCATGACACTTCCGGTTACGTTCTGGTGGCCATCGCTCACGGCATCGGTGGGAACGATCCAGCGTCGCGTCTATCATACAAATGCATCTGCTTCATACAAATGCATCTGCTTCCGCCCGCTGCCGTCTGGTCCGCCCGTCGTCCCGTGAACCGAGTTTTGTTGCGCGCCATCGCGGTGACCGTCGCCACGACGCTCACGCTGCCGCCGGTCGTATACGCACCGGCGCACGCGCAGTCGAACCAGTTGCCTTCCCTGGGCGACGCCGGCGCGGACGAGCTCTCGCCGATCAACGAACGCAAGCTCGGCGAATCGATCATGCGCCAGGTGGTCGCCGATCCGACCTACCTGCCCGACCCGGACACCACCGAGTACCTCAACAAGCTGGGTTACCAGCTCGTCGCGGCCAGCAACGCGCGCTACATGGACTTCAACTTCTTCTGCATCCGCGACCCGATGATCAACGCGTTCGCCTTACCGGGCGGATTCATCGGCGTGCACAGCGGGCTGATCCTGATCGCGCAGACCGAGTCGGAGCTTGCGGCGGTGATCGGCCACGAAATCGGCCACGTGGAGCAGCGCCACCTGGCCCGCATGCTGGCCAAACAGCGCGAATCGACCGCGATTGCGATCGGCGCCCTGCTGCTCGCGCTGCTCGCTGCGCGCAGCAATTCGTCGTCCGCCGGCGACCTGACCCAGGCCGCGATCCTAGGCGGACAGGCCGCGGCCATCCAGCAGCAGCTGAACTTCTCGCGCGACAACGAGCGTGAGGCCGACCGGGTCGGCTTCCAGACCCTGCAGGGCGCCGGTTTCGATGTCACCGCGATGGCGACGTTCTTCGGCCGCATGCAACAGGGCACCCGGATCTACGAGTCGGCCGCGCCGGCGTACCTGCGCACGCACCCGCTCACCACCGAGCGCATGGCCGATATCCAGGCGCGTGTGCGCGAAGTGCATACCAAGCAGCGCGCCGACAGCCTGGATTTCCAGCTCGTGCGCGCCCGCTTGCGCGTGTTGCAGGACGAGTCCGTGCAGGGCATTCGGGACGCGCGCAGCACGTTCGCCGGCCAGCTCGCGAACAAGACCACCCCGTCGGAGATTGCTTCCTACTACGGCCTGGCGCTCGCCAACCTGAGACTCGGCGACAGTACGCAGGCCCTCGAGAATGCACAAGCCGCACGCAAGCGCGCCGGCAATGGTTCGGCGATGATCGAAAAGATCTACGCCCAGACGCGCTACGCCGCCGCCCATACGCCGCAGGAGCGTGACGAAGCGCTGCAGTTCGCGCGCGAGACGACCACCCGCTTCCCCATCTCGCGCCTGATCGCCCTCAACTACGTCGATCTGCTGCAGGCGAACGGCCAGCACGCCGAAGCGGTCGCATACCTGCGCGACCAGCTGGCGATCTCGCATTCGGACCCGAAGTACTACGAGCTGCTCGCGCGCAGCTACTCGACGCTCAACAAGCGGACGCTGCAGTACCAGGCGACCGGCGAGTTGTACGCCCTGCTCGGCGCCACGCCGGCGGCGATCGAGCAGTTTCAAATGGCGCGCAAAGCGGCGGACGCGGACTTCTACGTCCTGTCCGAAGTCGATGCACGCCTCCGCCAGCTGACCCAACAACTCAAGGAACAGCGCGACGAACTCATCCGCAGCGGCAAGCACCCGCCGCCGGAGGAAAAGCCGCACGAGTAATGCCGGAGCGTACGACCTCGGCATTGTCATTGCGGGCGGCAGGCAAGGAATCTCGATGTGGCACAAGGCCGGGATCCCTCGTCGCTCTCGCTCCCCGGGATCACGGACGCAGTCTCCCTAGAGCGCCACGAACCGCTTGATCATCTCCGCGCTCGCGCGCCAGTGCTCGTCCAGATGGGCGGGGGCGCGCAGTTCGCGGCCGAGCACCGCCGACAGGGTCGCGCTGTTCGAGAGATAGAAGTAACCGAGCGCCGCGATCGCAATGTAAAGCTCGGTCGCGTCGATGCCGCGGCGGAAGACGCCGCGCCGCTGGCCTCGCTCGAGCAAGCCCTGCAACAGGCCGACGACCGGCGCCACCAGTTCGGTAAGTTGCGGCGACCGCCTGAGGTGGGTGGCGCGGTGCAGGTTTTCGGTGTTCACCAGCCCGATGAACTCCGGATGCTCGAGGTAATAGCGCCACACGAAGCGGCAGAACTCGTCGAGCGCCTGCGCCGGCTCGAGATCATCGAGATGCACCGAACGCTCGGCCTGGCGCAACGAAACGTAGGAGGCCTCGAGCACCGCGCGAAACAGCCTCTCCTTGCTGCCGAAGTAGTAGTAGACCATGCGCTCGCTGGAGCGCGCCGCGCGGGCGACGCGGTCGCCGCGCGCACCCGCGAGGCCGTGGCGCGCGAACTCGCGTGTCGCGGCTGCAAGAATGCGCGCCCGCGTCGCTTCGGCGTCGCGCCGGCGGGGCGGGACGCGCCGGCGCGCACCCGAAACCTTCGCCGCCGCCGCGGTCTTGCGCGTCGTCACGCAAAATCGGACGACTGGACCCGCTTGACGCCCTTGGCGGCCATCGACTTCCAGGCTGCCGCGACCGAGCCGTTGAGGTCGATGCCGCGACACGCGTCCTCGACGACGAACGCGTTGAAGCCCGCGGCGCGCGCGTCCATGGCGGTCCAGGCGACGCAGAAGTCGGTCGCAAGTCCGACCACGTACACGGTCTTGATGCCGCGCGCCTTCAGGTAGCCCGCGAGGCCGGTGTCGGTCTTGCGATCCGCCTCCTTGAACGCGGAGTAGCTGTCGACATCCTTGTGATAGCCCTTGCGGATAACGAGCTGGGCGTGCGGGATGTCGAGATCCTTCTGCAAGGCGGCGTCGCTGGTTCCCTGTACGCAGTGGTCGGGCCACAGCACCTGCGTGCCGTAGGAGAGCTGGATGGTCTCGAACGGCTTCTTTCCCGGGTGCGAGGAAGCGAAGGACGTATGCCCCGGGGTGTGCCAGTCCTGCGTGATCACCACGTTCTCGAACTTCTTCGCCAGGGCGTTGATGATCGGCACGATCTCGTCGCCCTTGTTGACCGGCAACGTGCCGCCGGGCACGAAGCAGTTCTGCACGTCGACGACGATCAGCGCGGAATCGGCGCGCGGCTTGATGGCAGCGCGGGCGCGCGAGACGAAACCGCCGGCGCCGATCAAGGCGACACCGGCAAGCGTGCGAAGCATGACGCGACGACTCGGGTTGTGCATCTCTTCCTCCTTCAGTGGATGGTGCGCGGCATTCAAGCGATGACGACGGGCACTTCGGTTGCAGGCGGGGTGTTGCGGCTGCGCTGACAGCGGACCAGGCCATCGATCATCACCATCCCCACGCCCGGGATGTCGCCGAGGCGGATCGAATCGAGCAGATCCTTGCCGTCGGAGTGCTGCGCCTTGTCCATGAAAACGAAATCCGCCGGCCGCCCGACCTCGATCAGCCCCTGGGCCAGCCCGCGCAGACGGGCCGTGTTGCCGGTCGCAAAGCCGACGACGATCTCGGCGGGAATCTCCGCGAGCGAGGCGATCAGCGCGATCAAGCGCAGGATGCCGAGCGGCTGCACGCCCGAACCCGCCGGGGCATCGGTGCCGAGGATCACGCGGTGCGGACACCTCAACTCCATCGCATGCCGTGCGGCAAGAATCGCGATCCGCTCGTTGCCGTTGTGCACGAGTTCGATCGCGCGCCCGCTCTGTTCGCACAGGCGACAGACCTGGCGGTACGGCAGCGCCGTGTGGCCGCCGTTGATGTGGCCGATGACGTCGGCGTCCGCCTCGAGCACGACGTCGGCATCGATCAGGCCGGAGCCGGGAATCGAGGGCCCGCCGGTGTGAATCGTGCTCTGGATGCCATGCTTGCGCGCCCAACCGACCATCGTGCGCGCCTCGGCGCCCGCCTTGACCGAGCCCAGGCCGACTTCGCCGAGCAGCCTGACGCCGGCCGCCGCCATGTCGGCAAAATCCTGTTCGGTCATGCCCTTCTCGATCACCGGCGCGCCGGCGAGCACCTTGACGCCGCCACCTACACCGGCCGCGCGCTGGCCCTCGAAGGCGCGTTGCGCCGTGATCGCGAGCGCCTTGACGCCGACGATGTCCTTCGGCCGTCCAGGCAAATGTACCTCGCCGGCCGAGATCATCGTGGTGACGCCGCCGTGCAGGCACGAGTCGATCCAGCCGAGCTGGCTCTGGCGCGGCGTCCAGTCGCCGAATACCGGATGACAGTGCGAGTCGATCAGTCCTGGCGCAAGCGTCGTTCCCCGGGCGTCGACCACGCGCTGCGCGTGCGCGATGTCGCAGTCCTTCTCGCGCCCGAGCGCGGCGATCACGCCGTCGTTCACCACGACCGTGTCGGCATCCAGGAGCGGACGATCGATATCGCCGCTCAGCATCGAGCCGACGTTGCGGATCACCACCTTGCCCGATTTCTCGCTCGCCACCGGCCCAGCCATAGGTCCTCCTGCTTCAGACGGTCAGGTGCTCGCGGCGCACCGCCTCGTCGGCATAGAGCTCCGCCATCGTGCCGGTGAACCGCACCTGGCCCTTTTCCAGCACGTACACGCGATCGCACACGGCCGCGGCAAACGGCGCGTTCTGCTCCGACAGCAGCACGCTGAGCCCGTGCTTCTTCAGCTCGACGATCATCGCCGCCATCTGCTCCACGATCACGGGCGCCACGCCTTCCGAGGGTTCGTCGAGCAGCACCAGGCGCGGGTTGCCCATCAGTGTGCGCGCCACCGTGAGCATCTGCTGCTCGCCCCCGCTCATGCGATCGCCGAGCCGGTGCGGCATGTCGCGCAGGTTGGGAAACAAGGCGAACAGCCGCTCCACGCTCCACGTCGGCGCGCCCGCCCGCGGCGGCCTGCGCGCGACTTCCAGGTTCTCGAGCACGGTGAGATCGGTGAAGATGCGCCGGTCCTCCGGCACGAAGCCCACGCCGGCGCGGCTGATCTCGAACGGTTCCAGCGCCTCGACCCGGCGGCCGTCGAACCGCACTTCGCCGGAACGCCGGGAAACGAGACCCATGATCGCCTTCAGCGTGGTGCTCTTGCCGGCGCCGTTGCGCCCCATCACGGCGACGACTTCGCCGGCGCCCACTTCCAGCGCGACGTCGAACAGGATGTGCGCCCGGCCGTACCAGGCGTTCAACCCGCGTACCGACAGGAGCGCGGTCATGCGAGCTCCGCAGAAACCAGGACGTTCGGATCTCGACCCCGCGCATGTCCGCGATCCCACGCCTTGTTCCGGACGACACGCTTCACGAGGCCACCGTCATCGCGGCCGCGGCGCCCAACAGCTTGCCGCTGCCAAAGTACACCTCGCGCACTCTTTCGTGCTCGCGAATCGTCTGCGGAGCGCCGCTTGCGATCAGTTGCCCGCGCGCCAGCACGATGATGCGATCGGCATGGGCGAACACGACGTCCATGCTGTGTTCGGTGAAGAGCACACCCAGGTTGCGCTCGCGCACCAGCCGCCGCGTGAGCGCCATCAGCGCCGAGCGCTCGCGTGGCGCCATGCCGGCCGTCGGCTCGTCCATGAGCAGCAGCTTCGGCCGGTTGGCCAGCGCGATCGCAAGCTCCACCGTCTTGATGTCGCCGTAGGCCAGCGTGCTGCAGGGCTCGTCGGCGCGCGCGCGCAAGCCGACCGCCTCGAGCAGCGCGAGCGCCTCGGCCCGCAGGACGCGCGACGCGCGCGACCAGAAGTCGAACACGCGCGCATCGCGCGCGATCAGCGCCATCTGCACGTTTTCGGCGACGGTCATCGAACCGTACGTCGCCGCCACCTGGAACGTCCTGCCGACGCCGAGCCGCCAGATGGCGCGCGGCTGCCGCGCGGTGATCGGATCGCCGTCGAGCACGACTTCACCCGCATCCGGCTTGAGCTGGCCGTTGATCATGTTGAAACAGGTCGACTTGCCTGCGCCGTTCGGCCCGATCAGGGCGAGCACCTCGCCGCGCGCCAGTTCGAACGACACGCCGGCAACCGCGACCACGCCGCCGAAGGCCTTGCGCAGGTCGCGCACGGACAGGAGCGCGTTCAAACGCGGCTCCAGCGCAGGCGCGCACCGAGCGCCGCGATTCCGCCGGCGAGCCCCTGCGGGAACGCGAGCACGAGCGCGAGGATCACCAGGCCGAGCACGGCACGCCAGTAGTCGGTTGCGCGGGTGATCGTGTCCTGCAGCCAAGTAAATGCCGCGGCACCGACGATCGGTCCCGCGAGCGACTGCACGCCGCCGAGCAGCACCATCACGAGCGCGTCCACCGACTTCCCGACCGCGATTGTCTCCGGGGAAATCGTGCCCTTGGCGAAGGCGAACAACGAACCCGCGAGGCCGCAGAACCAGCCGGCGATCGCAAAGGCGATCCAGTGCATCCGCACGACGTCGATGCCGGTGGCCTCGGCGCGCAGCGGCGAGTCGCGGCCGGCGCGCACCGCGTAGCCGAACGGCGCGAGCAGCACGCGCCTGAGCACGAACAGGCTCGCACCCACCAGCGCCAGCGTCAGGTAGTAGTAGGCGGTCTTCGAGGCGAATGGCGTCGAGGGCCAGATGCCGACCAGCCCGTTGCTGCCGCCGGTCACCTCGTCCCACTGGAACACCACCGACCAGACGATCTGCGCGAACGCGAGTGTCAGCATCGCCAGGTAGACACCGGACAGCCGCACGGCGAACCACCCGAACAACGCGGCGCCGGCGAGCGCGAGCGAGGGCGCGGCGAGGAGCGCGACCTCCATCGGTGCCCCCAGGCCCTTCAGGACCAATGCGGCCCCATAGGCACCGAGGCCGAAATACGCAGCGTGCCCGAACGAGTGCATGCCGCCGGGCCCCATCACGAAATGCAGGCTCGCCGCGAACAACACGGCAACCAGGACGTCGATCATCAACACCAATGCATACGGATATGCGGAAGCGACCAGCGGCAATGCCACCAGCGCCGCGAGCAACACGTACCCGCTGCGCAATGCGACCGGCGTCAGCGGCCGCAGGGGTGCCTCGGTCGCGGAGGCGCCGCGCACGCTGCCCTGTGGCTTGCCCAGCAATCCCCAGGGACGCGAGATCAGGACGACTGCCATGACGAGGAATTCGACCACCAGGGTGAGCTTCGAAAACGCGAACTCGACGCCGGCGATCTGCGCCGTGCCGATGCCGTAGCAGAGCGACTTGATCTCGGCGATGAGCAGGGCGGCCAGGTACGCGCCCGGGATGCTTCCCATGCCGCCCACCACCACGACGACGAAGGCCTCGCCGATCGCGATCAGGTCGAGCCCGAGATTGGCGGGCTCGCGCGGCATCTGCAGCGCGCCGCCCAGCGCGGCCAGCGCGGAACCCAGCGCGAAGATCCCGGTGAAGAGCCACTTCTGGTTGACGCCGAGCGCACCGACCATCTCCCGGTCCTGCGTCGCGGCGCGGATCAGGATGCCCAGTCGCGTCCTGCGCAGCAGCAGCCAGAGCGCGAGCAGCACGACCGGACCGACGAACATCAGGAAGATGTCGTAGCTCGGTATGTGACGGCCGAGCACGCCGATCGCTCCCTTCATGCCCGGCGCGCGCGGTCCCAGCAGGTCTTCCGGTCCCCAGAGGAACAGCACCGCGTCACGCAGGATGAGGACGACCGCGAAGGTCGCGAGCAACTGGAACAACTCGGGAGCCTGGTAGACGCGGCGCAGGACGCCGATCTCGACCAGCGCGCCGAGCAGCCCGACCACAAGCGCCGCGAGCACGACCGCGCCCCAGAAGCCGGGCCCGGACGCACCGAATGCGCTGACGAGCGAATACGCGACGTACAGCCCGACCATGTACATCGAGCCGTGCGCGAAGTTGACGATCCGCGTGACGCCGAAGATGAGCGACAGGCCGACGGCGACCAGGAACAGCGAGGACGCCCCGGCCAGGCCGTTGAGCAGCTGGGCCGCGAGGCTGCCGATCATGGCGGCGATCCGGTTACCACACCCACCCGCATCGCGCGCGCCTGGCGCCGCGCGCTACGACCTCTCCGAGCGCACCGGGGCGCCGCCGACGCCGGGCACCCGCTCAGTCGGCGCCTCGCAGCTTGGCGACTTCGGCATCCGATGGCAGCACGCTGGCACCGTCGATGTAGCGGTAGTTCTTCATGACGCCGCGCCCCTGGTTCACGGCCGTCACGCCGATGAAGGCTCCCATCGTCGATTGATGATCCGACTTGCGATACGTGATCGGGCCGAACGGCGTTTCCAGCTTGAGACCCTCGAATGCCGCGATCATCTTCTCGGTATCCGTGCTGCCCGCCCGCTTGATCGCCGCGGCGATCGATTGCACGGTCGAATATCCCACCACGGAACCGAGGCGCGGGTACTCACGGTACTTGGCCTGGTACGCGCGCAGGAAGGCGTCGTGCTCCTTGCTCTGGATGGTGTACCAGGGGTAGCCGGTCACCCACCAGCCCTCGGGGGCTTCGTCGCGCAGCGGATCGAGGTACTCGGGCTCGCCGGAGAGCATCGAGAACACCGCACGATCCTTGAACAGTCCGCGCGTGTTGCCTTCGCGCACGAACTTGGCGAAATCGGCGCCGAACGTGACATTGAAAATCGCGTCCGGGTTCGCATCCGCGATCGCCTGCACCACCGCACCGGCGTCGATGCGGCCGAGTGCCGGCGCCTGCTCGGCAACGAATTCCACGTCGGGCTGTGCGGCCTTGAGCAGCTGCTTGAACGTCGCGACGGCCGACTGGCCGTATTCGTAATTCGGGTACACGATCGCCCAGCGCTTCTTCCTGAGCTTGGCGGCTTCCGGTACCAGCATCGCCGCCTGCATGTAGGTCGACGGACGCAGGCGGAACGTATAGCGGTTGCCGTTCTGCCATGTGATCTTGTCCGTCAGCGGCTCGGCGGCGACGAACAGGACTTTGTGCTGCTTGGCGAAGTCGGTCACCGCGAGGCCGATGTTGGAGAGAAAGGTGCCGAAGAGGAGCGCGACGTTTTCGCGCGCGGCCAGTTCTTCGGCGACGCGCACCGCATCGCCCGGATTGCCGTTGTCGTCGCGCGAGATCACCTCGAGTCGTTTCCCGAGCACGCCGCCCGAAGCATTGATCTGTTCGATCGCAAGTTCCCAGCCCTTCTTGTACGGCTCCAGGAACGCCGGCTGCGCCTTGTAGCTGTTGAGTTCGCCCAGCTTGATCGTCTGCGCGCGCCCGGCGCCCGTCGCCGCCATCGCCGCGATGCCGATCGCAACCGCCCACTGCTTAATCTGCATGATTCCTCCACCCTCGAAATCCAAAAATGCACGAGCCGTGCGGCCCCACCCTGGCCCTCCCCCGCGACGCGGGGGAGGGAAGCGGATCTAGCGCAAACCGTCCTCTCCCTTGATCTCGTGTTTCTGCAGGCCGCCGACGCGCGCGAGCGGCCGGCCGCTGTCGGTCACCGCCACGGCGACGACGATCTCGTTGGCGCGCGGCGCGTCCGGTACGCGCGCCTCGATCGCATCGAAATGGCTGCGCACGAACGCCGCATCCTTGTGGCCGAGCGGAACGTCGATCGCCGTGCCCGGGCCGCCCATCTTCTTGGCGGAAGGCACGAGGGCCGCTCCCTTTTCCACCGCCTTGCGCAGCGGTGCGCCCAGTCTCGGATGCAGGATCGCCGCCGCATGCTCGAGTTCGCCCGCCTCTCCCACGATCGCCGCCTTGCCATAACTCTCGGCCTGCGCCGGCTTGATGCCGAGCGCATCGATGCAGGCACGCCCGAGCGTGCCGCCCAGTTCCTCGCCGATCTCCATCAGGTCGTCGAGCTTCTCCGAGTAGTGCCCGGCATGCGGATTGGCGATCACGGCGATCGCGAGCGCGCGCCGCGTCGGCGGCTTGATCTCGCGTCCCATCTCCTTGTGGGTTTCGTCGATCATCACCACCAGCTTGCGCACGTCGGCTGCCATCTCGAACCCGCCCTTTCGTCCGCGTCACCGCAGGCCGTCTTCACCCTTGACCTCGCTGGCGCGCAGGCCGCCGACGCGCTCGTGCACGCGCGGCCCCGTCGTCATCACCAGCACCACGATCATCTCGTCGGCGCGCGGGTGGCCGGGCACCCCCACTTCGATGGCGTCGAAGTGACTGCGCACGTAACTCGCGTTGATGTGCGTGACCGGAACATCGAGACGAGTTCCCGGCCCGCCGACCTTCTTCGTGGAGGGCACGATCGCCTTGGCATTGCCACCCGGCCTGCCGTTTTTCCACCCGAGCACTTCGCGCATGCCGTAGCCGCCGGGCACGTGCCACAGCGCGCCGTGCTCGAGCTCGCCTGCGCTGCCGACGATTGCTCCCTTGCCATATCCCTCGATGCCTTCCGGCGGCACGCCGATCGCGGCAAGCAGGCGCCGCGCCATCTCGACGCCGAGCGGATTCAGCGCCTCCATCATCGGCAGGATGTTCGGCTCGTAGCGCCCGGCGTACGGATTGGTGATGACCGAGCAGATCGCGCCGCGCACCTGCGGCCGGGCGGGCGGCGGACCGAACTCGTGGTAGATGGTCTCGACCTGGATCAAGACGCGGCGAACGTCGATCGTCATGTGAGCGCGACCTCGGCGATGTGGGGGTTGAGCATACGCGTGCGTCCTTGCAGCGTGAGCAGTGCCGCGTGGATCAACCCGTGGTCGTGGCAGCGTCGTGCGAACGCGAGGCCGTTGTCCAGCGCGCGCTCCACGTCTGCGACCGGAAGCGCCGGCACGCCGACCGTGACCAGGCGCGCGCCGAGATCGGTGTCGTCGCGCAGGCTGTCGGCCGGCGCGCGCTCGATCGCCCGATGTGCGATGTCGACGGCGTTCGCGATCAGCGTCGCCGCGGCATCGGCCGCTGCCGCGTCGACGGCCAGCACGGTGACGCTGTCGGCAATGCCCAGCGAGAAGCTGCGTCCGCGCCAGCCGGAGGTCGCCACACCGCGCACCGGCCGTGTCGCATCGATGTGCAACGCCCCGTCGAGGTCGGCCGCGTGAGCGTCGGCGACCACGCCGACATCGAACGAAGTCCCGGCGGTCAGATGGAGCGCGATGTCGCCGCCGTTGTTGATGTACGCGCGCTCGATGCCGTGCCCGCGCAGCGTGACGATCAAATGATCGGCGACGGCGCCCGCGACGGCCGCCATCGGCGTGATGAAAAGTCCGAAGTGGTGCACGTAAGGCGCGCAGGCGCGGCCCATGCGCGCGGACACGGGTCCATGCAGCGCCAGTTCCGGCGTCCACGCGGAGCGCAATGCGGGCAGTTCGACCACCAGCCGCTGCAGGACGCCGGTGAACGCCTGCCAGCACGCCTCGATCGCCGCTGCCACGACCTGCTGCGGGCCATCGACGCCGATGACGAGGTCGATCGGCCCGTGCTGGAAATGCCAGCGCCCGTCCGCCCAGCGTGCCCGCACCGGACCCTGCCCCGTCACCGCGCACCCTCGATCGCCGCCAGCGGCCACGGATTGCCGTCGCTCCAGTCGACCAGGCGATGACGCTCGCGCGCCAGCACGTCGTCGAGGGTGCGCACCCGGTCGACGTGGCCTCCCAGCGCGGCGTAGACGTCGCGCCGCATCGTGAATTCGATCGGCGCCACGATCGCCGGCGTCGGCACCATCCCGAACGAATTCGCCGGCATCCGGGCGACGTCGGCCATCACCGTGATGCCGCCGCCCGGCCAGACGTACGCCGGCGCGCCGCCCAGCGTCACGCGGGTGAGCAGGTCCTTGATCGAGCGCGTCAGCAGGACCGGATTCTCGGTCACCCCCGCGCGCAGGCTGCCGCCGGCACCGGCGAGAAACAGCACGGTCGCCAGCGCGGGTTCGC
This sequence comes from Burkholderiaceae bacterium, assembly GCA_035502095.1. Classification (GTDB taxonomy): domain Bacteria; phylum Pseudomonadota; class Gammaproteobacteria; order Burkholderiales; family Burkholderiaceae_F; genus JAKANT01. The sequence goes on along the minus strand of DATJUX010000021.1, from coordinate 49,899 downwards.
AGTTATCGCCGATCCGCTCGACCACCTGCCGCACCGGCGCCGGCATCGGCGCGATCTGCGGCACCAGTTGGTCGTCGAGTTCGTAGTACTGCGCGTGCTCGCCGGTCGTGGAAACCATCAGCAGGCGCAGTCCGGGCCACGCGACACGCGCGTCCCAGCTTTCGATGATCGTCAACGGATCACTGATGTCGGTCCCGCCCCAACCGGTGCCGGGGTTGGCGACTTGAAAATAACGCCCGGGTGTGGACTTGCGCCCGCGCAAGCGCAGGCCCGTGGGCCGCATGTCGAGGCACTTGCCCGCCTGGTGTTCGCTCAGCACGCCGGTGATGTGATCGTCGACCACCACCACCTCGTCGACCTGGCCGAACCACTGCCGGGCGAAGATGCCGATCGTCGCCGACCCGCAGCCCACGCGCATGCGCGCCTCTTCGACGCCGTTGACGATCGGCGCCTTGCCGGGTTCGACGGTGAGGCGTGCCCCGCCTTCGATTTCCAGGTCGACCGGTGCGCGATTGCCGAGCGCCAGCATCAGGTCGCAGGTGACGCGGCCCTCGCGCTTGGAGCCGCCGGTCAGGTGGTGCACGCCACCCAGGGAGAGAAACTGCGATCCGTATTCGATGGTGGTGACGTGGCCGACTGCCTCGCCCGCGTGGCGCACGGTGGCCTGCTCGGGACCGAGGTAGCGATCGGTATCGATCTTCACCTTGAAGCTGCAGTAGGAGAAGATGCCCTCGGTGACGACCGTCACCATGTCGACGTTCTCCTGCCGGCTCGCGACGATGAACGGCGCGGGCTTGTAGTCCGGATAGGTGGTGCCGCTGCCGACACCCGAGACGAAGACCGGGGCGGGATTCAGCAGTTGTCGTTCCCAGGCGCCGTGCCCCGAGGCGACGATGTCGGCGCCCGGGCGACGCATCAGCAGGATCGGATCCATCCGCGTCAGCGTGCCGCCGACGTTGCCCCAGCGGTCGCAGGCGCCGAGGCGGCCCTCGCTGATCTGGCACAGCACCGGGCAGGCATCGCACAGCACCTTGTTGGCGGCCATCTTCTCGGGCGCCTTGGCCGCAACCACGACCGGAGCCGTCGTGCCGGCCTCGGTCAACGCGAGGTCGAACTGCTCGCCGAGCGCGTTGGCGCCGACACGTTCGCTCATCGTCGTTCCTTCGCCCGCAGCAGCGCGCGCAGGCGGTCGGGCGTCGCCGGCGCGTGGGTCGGCCGCACGCCACAAGCGTGGTAGATGGCGTTGAAGATCGCGGGCGCCGTGGCGATCAGGGCCGGTTCCCCGACGCCCTTGGCGCCGTACGGCCCGAGCGGTTCGGCATCCTCGATCAGGTGCACGCTGATCGGCGGCACGTCGCCCGCAGTCGGGATCAGGTAGTCGTGCAGGTTGTCGGTGCGGCCTGCGTGGTACTCCTCCATCAAGGCCATGCCGATGCCCTGTGCGATGCCGCCGTGGATCTGGCCCTCGACCTGGGTCGGATTGATCGCGCGGCCGACGTCGTGCGCCGCGTGCACCGCCAGCATGCGCACCGTGCCGAGATCGAGGTCGACTTCGACCTCGGCGAACTGCGCGCCGAAGCCGAAGGTCGCATACGGCACGCCCTGCCCGTCGGCATCGAGCGGGACGGTGGGCGGATCGAAGCGGCCTTCACCGGCCGCCACGTCACCGCGCCCGTCGACGGCGAGCGCCCCGAGGTCGACGCGATGCTCGCCGCGCGCATCACGCGCGACCAGCAGGCCCGGGTGAAGACTCAGCGTGGCATCGTCGCCCGCGCCGGCGAGCGCCAGCAACTTGCGCCGCAGGTCGAGTCCCGCAAGACGCGCGGCGTTTCCCGAAACGAAGGTCTGGCGCGACGCCGAGCTCTTGCCGGCGTCGAGCGTCTGGTCGGTATCGGCCAGCACCTGGTCGAGCAGCGCGAGCGGCACGCCGAGTGCGTCGGCGCAGATCTGCGGCATGATCGTGTACGTGCCCTGGCCGATGTCGACCGCGCCGTTGTAGAGCATGAAGCGCCCGTCGCGCCGCAGGCCGACCCGCATGGCCGAGGGATTGGCGATCACGGTGTTGCCGATGCCATACCACATGCATGCCAAGCCCGCGCCGCGCCGCTTGCGTTGCGCGTAGCGCTGGTGGGGGTCCGTCGAGTCGGCGTTGCCGACCCGCGGACGAACGCGCGTGCGATTGAACGCATCGTGCCGTGCCCGCGCCTCGACCCACCCCGGGCGCAGCGCCAGCAGGCACGCCCGCAAGCCGACACTGGCGGTCAACACCTGGCCGGTGGGCGTCGCGTCGCCGGCGCGCAACGCATTGCGCAGGCGGAACTCCAGCGGATCCTCGCCGAGTTGCTCGGCGAGCTGGTCGATCAGCGTTTCGTTGATCAGGGTCGACTGCGGCACGCCGAAACCGCGGAAGGCACCGCCGATCGCGTTGTGGGTCAGCACGGCGCGCGTCAGTGCCCGCACGCTGGCGAATCGATACGGGCCGGACGCATGGATCGGCACCCGGTTGGCGACCGTCGGACCCCACGACGAATACGCGCCGGTATTGAAGTCGCCTTGAAAATCGTAGGCCAGCAGTTCGCCGGCGTCGTTCGCCGCCAGCGTCGCGCGCATCGCGGCCGGGTGGCGCTTGGTCGTCGAGAGCATGGATTCCGGCCGCGTGTACACGATGCTGGCGGGGCGACCGAACTTGCGCGAGGCGGCCGCGAGGAGCGGCTGGATCGAGATGTCCAGCTTGCCGCCGAAACCGCCGCCCACCGCCGAGGGAACGATGCGCACCTGGGTCGGCGCGAGCTGGAACATCGAGGCGATCTCGTCGCGATCCATGTACGGCGTCTGCGTGCACGCGAAGAGGGTGACGCGCTCCCGGCCGTTGTCTTCGGACCAGGAGGCGTAGCCTGCCTCGGGTTCGATGTACGCGTGTTCGACGTAGCTGGTGGTCAGCCTCGATTCGAGCCTGATCGAGGCCGCGGCGAGCGTGCCGTCGACGTCGCCGCGCACCAGCCGGCCACGGCACAGCACGTTGTCGGGCCAGCGTTCCTGGACGACCGGCACACCCGGCTCGAGCGCGCGCGCGCTCTCGAGCACGGCCGGCGCGGGGTGCCACGTGATCGGGACCTCGCTTTCGTCGAGTGCGGCCACGGCTTCCCTGGTGCCGGCGAGCACCAGCACCGCCTCGCCTCTAAAGCGCGTGCGTCCCTCGGCAAGCGCGGGTTGATCGCGCAGGTCCGGAAAGATCGCGAATCGGTTGAACGGGATATCCGCCGCCGTCAGATAACCGGCGATGCCGGGATGCGCGGCAACGAATGCCGCCAGGTCGCCGAACTCGAAGCGCGCGGCGCTGTGCGGCGAGCGCACGACGCGCAACCACAGCGTTTCGGCGGGAGCGATGTCGGCGCCATAACGTTCGCCGCCGGTGACCTTGGCGAGCGCATCGAGGCGATGAACCCGGGCGCCGACGGCAGCGCCCGCACCGGTCGATGCGATCGCGATGCCTGCGTCCTCTCGCTGCGGGACCGCGCCCGCCGCGGCCAGAACGGCCTCGACGATCTTGCGATAGCCGGTGCAACGGCACAGGACCCCGCCGATCCCGTCGAGCACCTGCGCTTCGTTCGGGCGTTCGACCCTTCGCAGGGTGTCGGCCGCAGCCATCAGCATGCCCGGCGTGCAGATGCCGCACTGGGCGGCACCATGATCGATGAAAGCGCGCTGCAGGCGGGCGAGAACCGGATCGGTTGCGGCATCGGCTTCGACGGTGACGACGCGGCACCCGGCGACCTGCCCGACCGGGACGAGGCACGCACACACCTGCTCGTCCTCGAGCAGCACGGTGCAGGCGCCGCAGTCGCCGGCGGAGCAGCCGACCTTGGTCCCGGTCAGTCCGAGGTCGTCGCGCAAGACCTCGGACAGACGCTTCGCGGGCGAAACGGCAAGCGCGCAGGGGCGGCCGTTGACCTGGAAGTCGATCGTTGCGACCAGCGGTTCGGTCGGCTTGTTCACGCACCGGCCTCTTCGGCAAGTTCGCCGAGCGCACGTTCGACCAGGCAGCGCACGGCATCGAGCCGGTAGGCGCGCGTTGCGCGCACATCGTCGATGGGCGCGAGCGGAGCGAACGCGGCGGGCTCGAGCAACTGCCCGGCACGCGCGCGCACCTCTTTGCGCAGGACACCCAGCAAGCCGCGCTCGACGAGCGGCAGGCGGCGCGCGGCCTCGGAACATGCGCCGATGCCGATGCCGCAATAGGTGACGCGTTGCTGCGCATCGAAGTCGAGCACGACGGCCACCATGACGATCGAGATGACCAGGTACCGCCGGTGGCCGAGCTTCAGAAAGGTCGATACCGCGTTCGGCGAGCGCGCCGGAACGAGGACCGACGTCAGCAACTCGTCCGCGCCGAGCCCGGTCCGTCGCTTGCCGAGCACGAAGCGGTCGAGCGGGATTACGCGCCGGCCGCGCTGGCTCGCAAGTTCGACCGCAGCGTCGAGCGCAAGCAAAGGAGGAACGCCGTCCGCTGCCGGGGATGCGTTGCAGAGATTGCCGCCGATCGTGGCCCGGTTCTGGATCTGGACGCCGCCCACGTGGCGCGCCGCCTGGACCAGCGCGCGCGCATGGGCAGGCAAGGGATGGCGCACCAGGTCGCTCCACGTGGTGGTGGCACCGATGCGCAGCGCATCGGCCGTGCGCTCGATGCCGCGCATTTCGGGGAGCCGCGAAATGTCCAGCAACACGGCCGGCGGCTCCGCGCCGACGCAGGCCGGATAGACGTCAGTGCCGCCGGCGACCACGGTTTGCGGGCCGCGCGCCAGTGCGGCGAGCGCCGCCTCCAGCCGCGCGGGTTGCTGGTACCCGCCCGGCGCGATCACGCGAACCTGCCCTGCTGCGAGCGCATCGACAATGAAGTAATTACTTCATATCAGGCCGGCAAACTTACTTGAGCCGGGTTGCGGCGTCAATCGCAGGCACGCCACGCCACCAGCGGGCGGCGCGGATCGCCCGGCGTGGAGGCGCGCGGTGCGGCCGGTCGAGCCGGATCACGCGCGCGGTGCGCGCACGAAGCCGAACCGCGCGGGCAGGTCGAGAGCGCGCAGGCGCTCGATGCGACGGGCGGGCGAATCGAACCCGAGCGCCGCCGCGTCGACGAAGGCCTCGTCCCTGCCTTCGAACCAGCGCTCGAGACCGCGTTCGGAAAGTGGCAGGCCGGCGAAGTCCGTCACGGCGCGCAGGAACAGCGCCCCGTCCCGATCGTCAACCAGCCCCGCACCAAGATCCGTCGCGAGCAGGAATCGCCCATCGTCGACCAGCGCAGCGGCGACGAGCGTACGCGGGCGTGCACCGGTATGCGTGGTCAGTCCTTCGCCGGGCGTAAGGCGGTAGATCCAGGGCGCGGCTTCGAGATCGACGAATACGCGCTGCGGCCCGTTCTGGAAGAACCAGCGTCCCTGGTTGTCAGCCGCGTAGTTGCGGTCGATGAACTCGCGCACCGCGCGGTTCTCGATCCGTTCGCCGCGGATGCGCCATTCGCCGCGTGCCGTCAGCGCGAGCCATCCGAAGACGGCGGGCACGTTCGGCCATTTCGCGATTGCCGCGCGCACCGCGTCGTCCACGGCGCCTACCGCCCGGCGAAAAAGACGAACACGCGCTCCGGCAGGAAGCCAAGATCGCCCGGAGGTCGCCCGCGCGCAAAGCCGACGTGGCCGCCCTGGCGCGGCTGCTCGAGGCGAACGAACTTGGAGACCTCGGATTGCCCCGGCAGGCTCGGCGCGGGAACGAACGGATCGTTGACCGCGTTCAGCACGAGGTGCGGCACTCTGACCGTGCGCAGCCATGGCTTGCCCGACGCGCGCGCCCAGTAGTCGTCGGCGTCGCGAAAGCCGTGTACCGGCGCGGTGAATTCGTTGTCGAAGTCGTACAGGTTGCGGGCGCCCGCGATCGCCTCGGGGCGCGCGATGCCCGGAAACCGCCTGGCCTTTGCAAGCGCTTTCTGCTTCAGCGTGGCGAGAAACATCCGCGTGTACACGAGGTTGAATCCGCGGCCGAGCGCGGCGCCGCCGGCCGCAAGATCGAGCGGCGCACAGATCGAGACCGCCGCCCGCACGAAAGCTGCGTCCTCCTGTCGCTCGCCGAGCCATTTTGCAAGCATGTTGCCGCCGAGCGAGACACCCACCGCATGCAGCGGCGCGGCGGGCCAGCGCGCGTGTACGCGGCGCAGGATCCAGTCGCCCTCGTCCGAGTCGCCGGAGTGATACGCGCGCGGCAGGCGGTTCTCCTCGCCCGAGCATCCGCGATAGTGGACCACGAGGGCACGCCAGCGGCGATCCGCCGCCGCGTGCATCAGTGCGCGTGCGTAGTGCGAGCCCGAATTGCCTTCGAGGCCGTGGAACAGCACCACGATCGGCGCGGCGCCCTCCTCCGGCGCCGGCTCGGGTTGTGCGAAGTCGACATCGATGAAATCGCCGTCGGGCGTGTCCCAGCGCTCACGGCGGTATGCGACGCGGGGTCGCGGAACGACCAGCGCGGAAACGATCGTCTGCAGGTGCGCGCCCGGCAACCAGAGCGGCGCCCGGTACGCGCCTCCGTCGAGCTGCTGTGCCAGCTCCTGCAGACCTGAATCAGCGGCTCCCAACGCTCGAACCCGACCGATGCTCAATGCAGAGGTCCGACCGGCGTCTCGACCTCGCGCGCCTGACCCGATGGCACGCCCGATGCGTGATGCAGGACCATCTTCCAGCCGGTGGGCGTCTTGACGTAGACGTTGGTGGCGATCACGTGCACCACCTGCTGCGTGTTGCCCTCGGACACGACCAGTTCCTCGATCACGTTGTGCACGCTCACCGCCGGCGTCTCGAGTGTCTTGCGCGCGGATGCGCGCACCTGCACCGGACCATGCGAGAGCAGCGCCCGCCATGAAGCCGCGACCGCGGCGTAGCCGAGCAGGCGGGGGCCGTTGGGGTGGACGCAGCACACGTCGTCATCGTCGAGCCAGAGCTCGTTGACCGCGTCGGCATCCGCACCTTCGAGCGCTTCGTAGAACGCCTGCTCGCACTCGGCAGCCGAAACGAACAGGACGGATTTGGTCAGTCGCGACATGAGACCTGGTTGTTTGTTACGGCTGCCGTACCGTTCGTGCGCGCGGACGGTCCGTTGGCCCGGGCAATCTCAGTGTCCGGTAACTTGCTCGCCGGGCCGCAGCCGGTACCGGGTGCCGCAATACGGACACATCGCTTCGCCGGTCGTGCTCACATCGAGGAACACGCGCGGGTGGTGATTCCAAACCGGCATGCTGGGGTTCGGACAGAAGGCCGGCAGGTCCTTCGCCGCCAGCTCCACGACCGGAAGTTCAGTGGTACTCATCGTCACACCTTCGTCAGCCAGTGCTTGTATTTCGCCGAGCGGCCGTTGACCACGTCGAAGAACAACGCCTGGATCTTCTCGGTCACCGGTCCGCGCGATCCGCGCCCGATCGGCCGCCCGTCGAGCTCGCGGATCGGCGTCACCTCGGCCGCCGTGCCGGTGAAAAACGCCTCGTCGGCGAGATACACGTCGTCGCGCGTCATCGGCATCGGCCGCACTTCCAGTCCGAGCTCGCGCACGAGCTCGATGACGCTCGCGCGCGTGATCCCGACCAGTCCCGAGACCATCTCGGGCTCGAACACGTTGCCGCCGCGGACGATGAAAAGATTCTCGCCCGCGCCTTCGGCGACGAAGCCGTTCGTGTCGAGCAGCAGCGCCTCGTCGTAGCCGTCGCGCGTGGCTTCGAGGTTGGCCAGGATCGAGTTCACATAATGCCCCGCCGTCTTCGAACGCACCATCGAGACGTTGATGTGGTGGCGCGCGTACGACGATGTCTTGACGCGGATGCCCTTCTGCAAGCCCTCTTCGCCGAGGTAGGCGCCCCATGGCCAGGCGGCGATCGCGACGTGCACCTTGGCGCCCTTCGGACTCACGCCCATCTTCTCCGACCCGTAGAACACGAGCGGACGCAGATAGCAGGAGTCGAGCTTGTTGGCGCGCACCGTCTCGCGCTGCGCCTCGGCGATCTGCTCCGGGCTGAACGGGATATCCATCATGAAGATCTTGGCCGAGTTGAACAGCCGCTCGGTGTGCTCGCGCAAGCGAAAGATCGCGGTTCCGTCGACCGTCTTGTACGCGCGCACGCCCTCGAACACGGCGAGCCCGTAATGCAGCGAGTGGGTCAGCACGTGCGTCGTCGCGTCGCGCCATGCCACCAGCTTGCCGTCGTACCAGATCCATCCGTCGCGATCGGCCATCGACATCTTCATCTCCTCATCGAGGCGACGATTCTAGCCGCGGCAGGCGCGATTTCGCGCGGGATTCGCGCATGCGACCTTAGAATCCGGCCGTGACTTCGGACCCGCCGCGCGCACGCCGCCAGATCCGCCTTCTCGTCATCTGCCAGGCGCTGCTCTACATCAACTCGGTCACGCTCATCACCGTCAACGGGCTCGCCGGTCTCGCGCTGGCGCCGAGCCCGCTTTGGGCGACGTTGCCGGTGACCACCTACATCATCGGTTCCGCCCTGATGACCGTGCCGGCCTCGCTGGCGATGGGCCGCTTCGGCCGGCGCGCCGGATTCACGACCGGCGCCGTGTGCGCGATCATCGGCACCCTGATCGCCGCCGCAGCCGTGCACAGAGGCAGCTTCATCCTCTTGTGCAGCGGCACGTTCATCGTCGGGTTCTACAACGCATTCGGCCAGTACCTGCGCTTCGCCGCGGCCGATGTCGCCGAGGCGTACGACGCGTCGCTGAAGGAGCGCGCGATTTCATGGGTCCTGGCAGGCGGCATCGCGGGCGGCGTGATCGGACCCGAGTTGTCGAAGCTGACCCGCGCGGCATTGCCGGTCGTCTTTTCCGGTTCTTACGCGGCCCTCGCCGCGACCGCCATGCTCGCTCTGCTGATCGCTTCGCGCCTGAGCATTCCCGCGCCCAGAGCAGCCGCGGCGGGTACGGCGCGTTCCCTGCGCGAGATCGCAGCGCAGCCCGCGTTCGTGGTCGCGGTGCTCGCGGCCGCCATCAGTTACGGCGCGATGAACCTGCTCATGACGGCTACGCCGCTGGCGATGAAGGTGTGCGGCTTCGGCTACCCGGAGGCGGCCGACGTGATCAAGTGGCACGTCGTGGCGATGTTCGCGCCCGGCTTCTTCAGCGGCAGCCTGGTACGGCGCTTCGGCGCGCCGCGGGTGATCCTTGCCGGCTGCCTCTTGATGGGCGCCGCCGTCGCCTTTGCGCACGACGGCGTGTCGTACCTGCACTTCTGGGCTGCACTGAGCACGCTCGGCCTCGGCTGGAACTTCATGTTCACGAGCGCGACGGCGCTGCTCACGACGACCTATACGGCGGCGGAGAAGCACAAGGTGCAGGGCGTGAACGACCTGGCCGTGTTCCTGACGATGATCACTTCGTCGGCGGCATCGGGCGCGCTGCTGTCGGCCAACGGCTGGCACGACCTCAATCTGTACTCGGCACCGTTCGTGGCGTGCGCCGCCCTGGCGACACTCTGGCTGCTGGCGCAGCGCCGCGCCGCCGCGGCGTGATCAGGGACCGGTCGAGCCGGCGCCGAGCACCGCATCCCACAAGGCGCGCACGGTCTGCGATTCGGTGCGCACGCGCTCGGGCTCGACGCGCGCGGCCGCGGATTCTTCGGCCTGCGCGTTCAGGCGCAGGCCGTGTTGCAGGCGCCGGTAGCCGCGATACGCGTCGCCGACCGAACGCGCGAGCGCCGCGTCGATCAGTCCGAGTTCGCCGGCGATGCGCAGGAGCGCGATGTTGCCGAGGTTGCCGAGCAGTTGCGGGTGCGCGTGCGCATGCGCGAGCACCAGGTACTGCACGATGAACTCGATGTCGACCATTCCGCCCGGATCGTGCTTCAGGTCGAACTGGCGCGTGCGGTTGGGGTGGCCCTCCTGCATGCGACGACGCATCGCGAGCACGTCGTCGCGCAGCGCGCGTGCGTCGCGCGGACGTGCCAGCACCTCGCCGCGCAGGCTCTCGAAGCGCTTGCCGAGCTCGCGTTCTCCGGCGCAGAAACGCGCCCGCGTAAGCGCCTGGTGCTCCCAGGTCCAGGCGCCCTGTCTGTCTTCGTTGCGTTGATAGCGCTCGAAGGCATCGCGCGAAGAAACCAGCAGACCGGCGTTGCCGTTGGGACGCAGCCGCAGGTCGATCTCGAACAGGGTGCCGCTCGACGTGCGCACGGTCAGCCAGTTGACGAGCCGGCGCGCAAACAACGCGTAGACCTCCGCGGCGTCCGCGTGCGCATCGTCGAACAGGAAGATGAGGTCGAGGTCCGAGGCATAGCCCAGCTCCTTGCCGCCCAGCTTGCCGTAGGCGATCACTGCGAAGTGCGGGTCCGCGCAGTGTCTGCGCGCGAAGCCGGCCCAGACGTGGCGCAGGACGATATCGAGCACGGTGTCGGCGAGCGCCGAGAGGTGATCGGCCAGGCGCTCGACCGAAAGCCGTCCGTCGAGGTCGGCGACGAGCAGGCGGAACACCTGCGCATGGTGCGCGTCGCGCATCACGTTCATCGCGCGCTCGGCGTCGTCGTGCAGTTCCGCCAGGTGATGCTCAGCGTCGGCGCGCCACGCTGACCAGTCCACCGGCGTCGCGTTGTCGAGGTCGGTGAGGCGATCGTCCAGCAGTTCGTCCAGCAGGATCGGATGCCGTACCAGGTAGTCGGTGGCCCAGCGGCTCGCCGCCAGCAGGCGCAGCACGCGCGCGAACGCCTGCGGATACTGGGCGAGCAGCGCCAGGTAGGTGGTACGGCCCGCGACCACGTCGAGCAGGCGCACGAAACGCGTGAGCAACTCGTCCGGCGCGAGCGGCGGCACCGCGGCGGTCGCGGCGTCGACGATCGGCTCGAGGGCCCGCGCAAGGAGCCGCTCGACCGCCCGGCGCGAGGTTTCGCTCGCGACCACCCGCCTTGAGCCGAGCAGCGTGTCGATGAGAGCACTCGACTCGGCGGGTTCCCGGTAGCCGAGCAGCGCGAGGCGCTGCGCGGCCGCCTCGCCGGTGAGCGGCGCCTCCGCGTCGCCGGCGGTGCGGCCCGCGCGCGCGAAGACCGCATCGAACGTGGCGGCGACGAAGTCGCGCGTCTGGCCGAAGCGCTCCATCAGCTCGGCCGCAGACGGCAGGCGCAGGAGGCGCGCGATGCGTTCGCGGCCGGCCGCGTCGTCCGGCACCAGATGCGTCTGCGCGTCGTCGACATACTGCAACGCGTGCTCGAGACGGCGCAGGAATTCGTAGGCAAGCGCGAGACGGTCGCACACGTCGGGTGCGAGCAGGCCGAGCATGCCCAGCAGCGCGAGCGTGCGCAGGGTCGAGCGGTCGCGCAGGCGCGCGTCGCGGCCGCCGCGCACGATCTGGAAGCTCTGCGCGATGAACTCGATCTCGCGGATGCCGCCCCGGCCCAGCTTGACGTTGTCCTCGTGGTTGTCGTGGCCGCGGGCGCGGCGCGCGGTCTTGCGGCCGGTTTCGGCCCGGATCAGCGCGTGCAGGTCGCGCAGCGCCGCGATCGCACCGAAGTCCAGGTACTTGCGGAAGACGAAGGGCTGCACGATGGACTCGAACGAGCGTCGCTGCGAAACAAAGCCTTCGGCATCGGCGAACACCGGCGCCGAGATCACGCGGCCCTTGAGCCAGGCGAAGCGCTCCCACTCGCGCCCCTGGCGGATCAGGTACTCCTCGAGCATGTCGTTGGATACGACCAGCGGGCCGGAGTCGCCGTTCGGACGCAATCGCATGTCGATGCGGAACACGAAGCCGTTCGCATCGACGTCCGACAACGCGCCGATCAGGCGCTTCCCCAGCCGCTCGAAGAACTCCTGGTTGGAAAGCGCGCGCTGCGCTTCGGTGAACTCCCCGGCCGCACGCGTTTCGCCCTCCGCGTCATAGGCGAACACGAGGTCGAGATCGGACGAGACGTTGAGCTCGCCGCCGCCCGCCTTGCCCATCGCGACGACCAGCAGGTCCTGCGGCGCTCCCGCGGCGGACGCGGGCACGCCGAACGAACGCGCCAGCTCTGGCCCGAGCACGCGCAACGCGCGCTGCACTGCGAGCTCGGCCAGTGCCGTCATCGAGCCGACGACTTCGGAGAGCGGCGCAACCCCGCCGACGTCGCGCGCGATCACTCCGAGCAGCACGCGCCGGCGCAGGCGGCGCAGGCAAGCCGCGAGAGCCTCGGCGGTCGGCTCCGCGCCGGTCGCGCCGAGCAGCTGGTCGAGTTCGGCGGCCAGGCGCTGCGCCGTCCAGGGCGCTGCCGCGCACTCGCGCAGGCGCTCCTGTTTTGCCGCCGCGTCCGCGCCCGGGCCGAGTTCGGCACCGAGTGCCCGGTCGACGAAAGGAGAATCCGCAAGCAGCGTTGCCATCGTGCGTCGTTGGGGTGGGGAACGCGGGCGCCATTTTGCTGCCCAACTCCAGGCCTCGGCGGATGGTCGCACACGCAGTGTTGCCGGTAACGCGATCGGCGCGGGGCGGCGGCGTCGGGCCAATGCCGATCCAGGGGCTCACGGAACACGTTGCGACGGGCGTCGCTGTGATAGCCTGCCCGGGCTCCTCCGGGTGGCGTGCACGGGCATCGTGCGAGGCCCGGCCTATGGTGGTCTCGGCGCTGTGCATGCGCACCTGGCCGACGCGCGTTTAGTTCAGTTCAACGTGGCACCCGACGACTCTCAATCCTCGCCGCCTCCCGGTGCCTCGCATGGCGGCGCATCCGGCGCGTTCGATCGCGTCGAGGCGGTGGTCGAAGACGCCGTCGAGCGGGCCAAGGATGCGGCCGAGCGCACTGCCCGGCGCCACTTCGGACACCACACGGTCGCCGTGCTCGCTTGGATGTGCAAGGCGATCGGCCTGCTGGTGCTGATCGCCTATTTTCTGTTCGGGTTTCTATATCTCGGCACGCGTTACTGGTTGATGCCGCACATCGACTCGTACCGGCCCCGCATCGAGGCCGCTGCGAGCCGGATCCTCGGCACCAAGGTGGCGGTCGATCAGATCGAAACCGGGTGGCGCGGCATCCACCCGCACCTCAGGCTCACGAACCTGCGCGTGTACGACGCCGCGGACAACGTCGCGCTCGAGTTGCCGCAGCTCGAGGCCACGCTCTCGTGGACCAGCGTCGCGACCTGGGAACCGCGCTTCACCGCGCTCGTGATCCGGACGCCCGAGCTGGAGGTCCGCCGCCTGCCCGGCAACAAGTTCGCCGTCGCCGGCTTCGTGCTCGAGCCCGATGCGCCCGCGCCGAACGGCGGGCTGCTCGACTGGGTGCTTGCGCAGCAGCGCATCGCCATCCGCGACATGCGGCTGCATTATGTCGACGAGACGCAGGCGGGGCCAAACGGTCCGGCCGTGCTCGACATCGAGGACGGCGAGATCGAATACCGCCACGGCCTGCTCACCCATCGGCTGGCCTTGCGCGCGCGTGCACCGTCCGATCTCGCCGGCACGCTCGAGATGCGCATGGAGTTCCGCCACCCGACGCTCGAACGGATCTCCGATTACAGGCGCTGGACGGGCCGCATCTTCGCGCAGGCCGATTACGCCGACATCGCGCGCCTTGTCGCGATGCTTCACCTGCCCTCTTCGTCGATCGATCTGCACCATGCCCAGGGCGCCATGCGCGCATGGCTGCAGTTCGACCCGATGCACGTGCAGCGGATCACGGCCGACGTGGCGCTGACCGACGTCGACGTCCAGCTGGCGCGCGACTACGAGCCGCTGCGGCTCGCCGGCATCCAGGGTCGATTCGTGCAGCTTCCGCTCACCGGCGCGTGGCAAGGCGGGCGCGAGCTGACGTTCAGCAAGTTCAGCATCGTCGGCACCGATGGTCTCGTGCTTCCCGAGACGGACCTGAAGCTGCGCGGCGCGCCGTTCGGCGGCGTGTTCGACCTGGGCGCGCCGGACGCCGCCGCCCCGAGTCGCGGCGAATTCACCGCGAGCCGCATCCGCATCGAAGCGATCTTGCGCCTGGCCCGCCACGTGCCGGTCCTGCCCGCCATCCAGGACGAACTCGCGGCGCGCGAGTTGCACGGCGAACTTTCGGACCTGGAAGTGACCTGGCAGCGGGCGCCGAATGCCCCGCTGCGCTACAGCATCGCGACCCGGTTCGCGGAGTTGGGCTCGCGGGGACGCGACGCGGATCCGCTCACCACGCGCACCGGACTGCCACGGCCGGGCCTGCCCGGGTTCGAGAACCTCAGCGGGTCCCTCACTGCGACCGAGGCGGGCGGCAAGGTCAGCGTCGACGCCGAAGACGCCGTGCTCGAATTTCCCGGCGTGTTCGAGCCCGCGCGCCTCGCTCCCGGCCGTGTGAAGGCCGCAGCGGGGTGGGTGACGGAGCCGAACCTCGAGTTGCACGTCGATTCGGTGCTGCTTTCGAACGCCGATCTCGAACTCACGGGCAGCGGCTCTTATCACGGCACGGGCAAGGGTCCGGGTGCGCTCGACATCACCGCGCGCGTCACGCGTCTGGCGGCAGCCAGCGGCCATCTTTACGCCCCGCTGGTGCTCGGTCCGGGCGTGCGTGCGTGGTTGCGCACCGCGTTCACCGAGGGCGAAGCCGTCGACGCATCGGTTCGACTGCGCGGCGACCTGCTGGATTTCCCGTTCGCCAACGGATCGGGCGACTTTCTCGTGCAGGCGCACCTGCGCGACGTCGCCCTGGACTACCTCTCCCCGCGCCTGCTCGCGCCCGATGAGCCCGCGCCGAAGACGCGGTGGCCGACGGTCGCCAATCTCGAGGGCGACCTGCGCGTCGAGCGCAACAAGCTGCAATTCATCGGCCAGCGCGCCCATGTGTTCGACACGCGGCTGGAGCGGATCGAAGTGCGCGTCCCCGAACTTGTTTCCCAGGATCCGCATCTCCTGATCGGCCTCGGCGCGGACGGCACCGCGGCCGATGTCCTGCGTTTCGTCGCGACCAGTCCGATCGGCGGTTGGCTGGGCAATTTCCTGGCCGACACGCGTGCCGAAGGCAACGCCGGGACGGAGATCCGGCTCGACGTGCCGCTCAAGGACATGCATGCCACGCGGGTCAACGGCACGATCACGCTGGCGGGCGGCGACGTCGCGCTCATCCCGGACGTGCCGACGTTCCATTCGGCGGCCGGGCGGATCGACTTCAGCGAATCCAACTTCAAGCTCTCCAACATCACCGCCGGGTTCCTCGGCGGCCAGATCAATGTCGACGGCGGGATGCGGGCCGACGGCCCGATCGTCATCAACGGCAACGGCACGGCAACGCCCGCCGGGCTGCGTCGGCTGGTCGACGTCGAACTGGTGCATCGCATTCTCGATCGCGCGCAGGGGACGACGCGCTACACCGGCACGCTGACGCTGCGCGGCGGACGGCCGGAGCTGCACGTCGAGACCGGGTTTGCCGGGTGGTCGCTCGACCTGCCCGCGCCGCTGCAGAAGGCGACCGCCGAAGAATGGCCGACACGCCTCGAGATCGAGCCGCAAGGCGAGACGTCCACCGGCGCCAGGACGGATCGCGTGGGATTGTTCATCAACGACAAGTTCGCCATGCAACTCGCGCGCTCGACGCCGCGCGGCGGCCCGGCGCAGGTGGTCGGCGGCCTCGTCCGCGTCGGACGCTGGACGCCGGCGGACGTCGAAGCGGTGCCGGAGACCGGCCTGCGCGTGATGCTCGACGTGCCGCGGCTGGAAGTAGACCGGTGGACGCCGCTGCTTTCCAGGCAAGGCGAGGCGCGCAGCAGCGGGTCGTCGGGCACCGGTGCCGTCCCGCTGCCCGACCTGGTAAGCGCGCGCATCGACGAACTGGTCTACTCCGGCAAGACACTTGCGAATCTCGTCCTCGGCGCAACGCGCACGACCGAGGGCGACGACACCGTCTGGCTTGCCAACGTGGTTTCGGACAACGCCACCGGTTCGGTCACCTGGCGCATGCCCAAGGGGGACAGCCCGGGCCGCATCAACGCGCGCCTGACCCGGCTCCTGATCCCGGACAGCAACCGCGAGCAGGTGTCCGAGGTGCTGGAGGAGCCCCCCGACGACGCCCCCGCGCTCGACATCGCCGTCGACAGCTTCGAACTCGGGTCGCACAAGCTGGGGCGTCTCGAGCTCATCGCGCAGAACACCGGGACCGGCAAGCAAGCGCAGTGGCAATTGCAGCAGCTCGAGATCTCGAATCCGGATGCGCGAATGCACGCGACCGGGCGCTGGTACCGCGAGCCCAATGCCGAGCGCCGCACCATGGCACTGGATCTCGCGGTCGAATTCAACGACGCCGGCCGCCTGCTCGGCCGTTTCGGCATTCCGGATGCGCTGCGCGGCGGCGAAGGCACGCTCGAGGGCCAGCTCAGCTGGCGCGGCACGCCGCTCTCCATCGATTACCCGTCGCTTTCCGGCTCGCTCAAGCTCGCCTCGACGAAGGGACAGTTCCTCAAGGCCGATGCCGGCGCGGGCCGGCTGCTCGGGGTGCTATCGCTGCAGTCGCTGCCGCGGCGCATAACGCTCGACTTCCGCGACGTGTTTTCCGAGGGATTCGCCTTCGACTCGATCACCGCCACCGCGAGCATCGCGTCCGGAGTGATCTCGACGCGCGACGTCCACATGCGCAGCGCCAACGCCACCGTGCTGATCGAGGGCTCGAGCGACCTGCGCGCCGAAACGCAGAACCTGCACGTGCTCGTGCTCCCCGAGATCAACGCGGCGTCGGCATCGCTCGTGTATGCTCTTCTGGCCAATCCGGCAATCGGACTCGGTACGTTCGTCGCGCAATTGCTCCTCCGCGATCCGCTCTCCAAGGCTTTCTCCTTCGAATACGACGTCACCGGATCCTGGCGTGATCCCACCGTCAAGCGGCTCGAACATCCGGCCGCCAGCAACAGCGCCGGCGCCGGTGCCCTCCTGAACCAATCGACCCCTGCGCAGTGAGCACCGCCACCACCGTCACCGTCGCCGCCGTGCAGATGGTTTCGAAGGCCGACATCGGCGCGAACCTGCGCGACGCGGGCGAACTGATCGGCCGGGCCGTACGCGCGGGCGCGCGTCTGGTCGTCCTGCCGGAGTATTTCTGCCTCATGGGGCGCTCGGACCGCGACAAGGTGGCAGCGCGCGAGATCGATGGCGCGGGACCGATCCAGTCGTTCCTGTCGGCCGAAGCCGCGCGCCACGGCATCTGGCTGGTCGGCGGAACCATCCCGCTCGAGGCGCAGCAGCCGGACCGGGTGAAGAACAGCGTGCTCGTCTACGACCCCGCGGGCAAACGGCTGGCGCGCTACGACAAGATCCACCTGTTTGCGTTCTCGCGCGGCGAGGAGTCGTACGACGAGGCGCGCACGATCGTGCCCGGGCGCGAGCTTTCTTCGTTCGAGTTCCAGCCCGGCGGCGGTCCGCGCATCAAGGTCGGGCTGTCGGTCTGCTACGACCTGCGTTTTCCCGAGCTTTACCGCGCGCTGGTCCCGATCGACCTGATCCTGGTGCCGGCAGCGTTCACGGCCACCACCGGCCGGGCCCACTGGGAGACGTTGCTGCGCGCGCGGGCCATCGAAAATCTCTGCTTCGTGCTCGCCTCCGCGCAAGGCGGCCGGCACGAAAACGGCCGCGCCACGTTCGGCCACTCGATGCTGATCGACCCCTGGGGCAAGGTGGTCGCGATGCAGGACGAAGGGCCCGGGGTTGTGGTCGGTACCGTCGATACCCAGATAATCGCCCAGATGCGCAGCGACCTGCCGGCCCTCGCGCATCGTGTCTTGAAGTAAGAAGCGCAGCCCGCCGGCGCGCCGCCGTTGTTTCGACCTCCGAAGGCCACAGCCATGAACCTGACCGATCCGGCCCTCGATCGCCTTGCGATCGCCCGCGGCCTCCTGCTCGCACCGTACGGCCTGGACGAAAGCAAGCTGGTCGGCGCACTCGGCACCATCTTCGAGAACCGCGCCGACTTTGCCGACCTCTACTTCCAGTACACCCGCAGCGAGTCATATTCGCTCGAGGAAGGCATCGTCAAGAGCGGCAGCTTCGGCATCGAGCAGGGCGTCGGCGTGCGTGCCGTCTCCGGCGACAAGACCGCGTTCTCGTACTCCGACGACCTGTCGGAAGACGCACTGCTCGAAGCGGCGCGCTCGGTGCGCTCGATCGCACGTCGTGGCGGCGGCACCGCGCGGCTTGCCCGCCTTGCCAGCCGGCCGCAGGCGAAGCTCTACGGCAGCAGCGACCCGGTCGCATCGCTCGATGCGGCGGCGAAGGTGCGCCTGCTCGAACAGCTGGAGCAGTTCGCGCGCGCGCGCGATGCGCGCGTGAAACAGGTGATGGCGAGTGTCGTGTCCGAGTACGACGTCGTGCTGGTCGCGCGATCGGACCGCAAGGAGACCGGCGTGCTGGCCGCCGATGTGCGCCCGCTGGTACGCGTCTCGCTCACCGTGATCGCCGAGGAAGGCGCGCGGCGGGAACAGGGCTATTCCGGCGGCGGCGCGCGCATGGACCTCGGCTACTTCACCGAGGCCGTGCTGCAGGGCTACGCCGCCGCGGCGGTCTCGATGGCGCTCACCAACCTGCAGGCGAAGCCCGCTCCCGCCGGAGTGATGACCGTAGTGCTGGGCCCGGGCTGGCCCGGCATCCTGCTGCACGAAGCGGTCGGCCACGGTCTCGAAGGCGACTTCAATCGCAAGGGCTCCAGCGCATTTTCGGGACGCATCGGGCATCGGGTCGCCTCTCCTGGCGTCACCGTGGTCGACGATGGCACGCTGCCGGAACGACGCGGCTCGCTCAACGTGGACGACGAGGGCAACCCGACGCAGCGCACGGTGCTGATTGAAGATGGCGTGCTCAGGGGCTACATGCAGGACACGCTGAACGCGCGCCTGATGAAGGTGCCGGTGACCGGCAACGGACGGCGCGAGTCGTTCGCTGCCCTGCCGATGCCGCGCATGACCAACACCTACATGCTCGGCGGCAAGCATGAGCACGAGGAGATCATCCGCTCGGTCAGGAAAGGCGTGTACGCGTCGAATTTCGGCGGCGGCCAGGTCGACATCACGAACGGCAAGTTCGTGTTCAGCATGGCCGAGGCCTACCTGATCGAGGACGGCCGCATCACGGCGCCGCTCAAGGGCGCCACCTTGATCGGCAACGGCCCCGACGCGCTGACCCGGGTGACGATGATCGGCAACGACATGCAGCTCGACACCGGCATCGGCACCTGCGGCAAGGACGGCCAGAGCGTTCCCGTCGGCGTCGGCCAGCCGACGTTGCGCATCGAGGGCTTGACGGTCGGCGGCACGGCCTGAGGCCGCCGCAACCACCGCGTCGCGCTGCGCCGGTGAATCGAGCCGCATCGTAGTCTTCGACGGCGCGTCGAAACGGCTTGAACCTGCCGATCAAATTCCTCCCCCCGCTCGTTTGGCTGGTGCGGGTGCTGGTCGGCGCATACCCGCGCTGGATCGGCAGCGTGCCCAGCGCAAACCAGCGCATCTACTTCGCCAACCACTCGAGCCACATGGACACGCTGGTCCTGTGGGCCGCGCTGCCCGACGCGCTGCGCGCCAACACGCGGCCGGTCGCGGCGCGCGACTACTGGGGCGCGGGCGGCATCCGGCAGCGGATCGCGCAGCAGGAACTGAACGTGGTGATGATCGATCGCACGCGTGAGGATCCCGATGCCGACCCGCTTGAACCGTTGCAGGAAGCGCTCGACCTCGGTTTTTCGCTGATCCTGTTTCCGGAAGGAACCCGCCAGCCCCAGCCGCTGCCCGGGCCCTTCAAGAGCGGGCTGTATCGCCTCGCCAAGGCATTTCCGCAGGTCGAACTGATCCCGGTCTATCTCGAGAATCTGCATCGGTCGATGCCGAAGGGCGCGTTGCTGCCGGTGCCGATCATCTGCACCGTCAGCTTCGGCGCGGCGCTCCGTCTCGCTCCCGGCGAAGAGAAGGAAGCCTTCCTCGAACGCGCCCGCGACGCCGTGGCCGCGCTGGCCGAGATGGAAGCGGTGGTCGCATGAGCCTGCAGGAGACCTACTTCGTGGTGCTGGCCGGGCTGAGCCTGCTGCTCGCGACGGCGACCGCCTTCGGCACCTGGCTCGTACGCCGCACGCGCGAGGCGGCGAAGCTCGCATGGATCGGCCAGATGAACACGCGCATCCGCCGCGCGTGGTCGATCGTGCTGCTGTTCGCCATCGCGTTCACGCTCGGCGGCGGCGCGCTGCTGGTGCTGTTCGCGATCGCCTCGTTCTTCGCCCTGCGCGAGTTCGTCGCGCTGACGCCGATCCGCGCGTCCGATCACGCGGCGCTGGTGGTGGCGTTCTACGTCGTGATCCCGGTGCAGTACCTGCTGATCGCTGCGGACTGGTACGCCATGTACGCGGTCTTCATTCCGGTCTACGTGTTCCTGGTTCTGCCGGTCGTAATGGCGCTCGGACGGGACACCGAGCACTACCTGATGCGGATCGCCAAGGTGCAATGGGGTCTGATGATCTGTGTGTATTGCGTGAGCCATGCACCGGCGATCGTCACGCTCGAACTGGGCGGCTTCGAGGGACGCGGCGCGATGTTGCTGCTCTATTTCCTGGTCGTGTTGCAGGCCTCGGACCTCTTTGCGGTCATCGCCAGCGCCCTGATCGGCCGCACGCCGCTGAAATCGAATCCGAACAAAAGCCGGGAGGGCGTTCTCGCCGGTGGGGCAGCGGCCGTGCTGCTTGGCACCGCGCTGTTCAGGATGACGCCATTCGCTTGGTGGCAGGCGACGCTCATGGCGCTCGCCATCGTCGTCGCGGGATTCATGGGGGGGCTGGTTCTGACTTCGGTCGAGCGCAGCCTCGGCGCCCGGATCTGGACCGATGACGGCGTTCTTCTGACTCGCGGAACGTTGCAGCGCCTCGACGCGCTGACGTTCGCGGCGCCGGTCTTCTTTCACCTGACGCTCTACTTCTTCGCCCCTTGAGATGCGACGAACCGGGTGGGCGGCGCCGCGGGATCCCGGTGTTGCGTTCGTGGAAATTCATGCGGCCGGACTATTGGCAAGAGGAACATTCCGCGCTCCAATGCCATGAAACCCTGCGGGGCGTCACGCTGCTTCGAGAGAGCTATGAGAATCGGCTGCGTACGTGGAGGGCTGTTGCTTCTCGGCATCGGGTTTGCCTGGTCCGGTGCCGCGCGCGGCTACGAATCGACGCCGTTCACGGGGTCGGTCTTTCACGGCTCGGTCGCCGGCGCTTCCTCCTTGTACGAGCTGGCGGACCCGCTGCCGCTTAGCAGCACGCGCTGGGATCCGCTTGCCGATTCGCGACTGGTGCTTTCGACCGGCCTCCTGGCGGGCCACGAGGTCTGGCTTTCGACGAACGCGCGGCCGGCCGGCTGGGCGGGACCGGATGTGAGCCTGTCGGGGACCGATGCCGGCACGACGTTCGACCCGCTGCGCGCCACCTATCGCTACACGTTCCTCGAAAGCACCGATTGGGCATGGAAGGTCGGCGTGACCGCCCGCCTCGGTGACTACGATCCCACGCGCGCGGCGGCGCTCAACATCGATCGCACCCGGTTCGGCGGGTTGCCGCAGATGCACTTTGCCGGCCAGGGCCGGCTGGCGAAGGACTGGCTGCTGACCCTCGACGCCGACACGCTGCTCACCGCGCACGGACGGGCGCTGGATGTCGGGGTACGCGTCAACTACGTGCTGAGCCGGTCGGTCTACGTGTTCGGCGGCTACCGGCTGTCGGACCACTATTTCGAGGGCGACGACACCTCGCTCGGCCTCACGAACAGCGCCAACGTCGGCGTTCGCTACCGCTTCTAGGTGATTCGGCGTCGCGGGGCCGCAACCCGCTTGCCGCGGCGCAGGACCCTCGGCTACATTGCTCCCATGATTTCCTGCGCGCGTTTCTTCCGTCACTTTTACGGCTTTTTCCGGCCTTTGGCGGAAAGAGTCGAGCAGCGCACCTGATCAAACCGCGAATTCGACCCAAACCGCCAGGCCCGAAACCCCTGGCGGTTTTTTTTTGCCAGGCGGGCCGGCGAAACCGGGCTTAGGAGGCCGCCGTGGATGGAGTCCGACCGATGCGTTACATGACCGACGATCTCCGCATCAAGGAGATCAAAGAGCTCGCTCCGCCATCGCATCTGCTGCGCGAATTCCCGTGCGGCGAGGCGGCCTCGCGCACCGTCTTCGACGCGCGAAACGCCGTGCACGGCATCCTGCACGGGCTGGACGACCGGCTCGTGGTCGTGGTCGGCCCGTGTTCGATCCACGACCCGCGCGCGGCGGTCGAATACGCACAGCGGCTCAAGCTCCAGCGCGAACGCCTCGCACCCGAGCTCGAGATCATCATGCGCGTGTATTTCGAGAAGCCGCGCACGACGGTCGGCTGGAAGGGGCTGATCAACGATCCGGACCTGGACGGCAGCTTCCGCATCAATCACGGCTTGCGCATCGCGCGTGAGCTGCTGATGGAGATCAGCGAGTTGGGCCTTCCGGCCGGCTGCGAGTACCTCGACATGATCACGCCGCAGTACATCGCCGACCTCGTTGCCTGGGGCGCCATCGGCGCGCGCACGACCGAAAGCCAGGTGCATCGCGAGCTTGCGAGCGGGCTTTCATGCCCGGTGGGCTTCAAGAATGGAACCGACGGCAACGTACGCATCGCGGCGGAAGCGATCCGCGCCGCGCAGCAGGCGCACCATTTCCTGTCCGTGACCAAGGGCGGCCATTCTGCGATCGTCTCGACCAAGGGCAACGACGACTGCCACATAATCCTGCGCGGCGGCACCAAGCCGAATTTCGATGCCGCCAGCGTCGAGACCGCATGCCAGGAGCTGTCGCGCAACGGCCTGGCGCAACGACTGATGATCGATGCGAGCCATGCGAACGCCCAGAAGAAGCATGAAAACCAGGTGCGCGTGGTCGAAGATGTCGCGCAGCAGCTCGAGGCGGGCGAAAGGCGCATCATCGGTCTCATGATCGAGAGTCATCTGATCGCCGGCCGCCAGGACCTGGTTCCGGGCAAGGCGCTGACCTACGGCCAGTCCATCACCGACGGCTGCCTGGGCTGGGACGACAGCGTGCGGGTGCTCGATCGCCTGGCCACCGCGGTGCGCACCCGGCGGCTGCGGGCGGCGGCTTAGGCTCGCGGCCGATCCCGAGGCGAGGCGCCCAGGCGTCACGGCACGTCGTCCCGTTCGGGCGCTTTGCCGCTCCCGATCGCACGTCTGCCGACCTTCGCGACCCTTTCCGACCGTCCGGCGGCGCGGCCTTGACAGGGTGGGTCGTCTCTATCAAAATGATATCACTTTGACATCAGCGACGAGGGTCGGGATGAACCAGACGACTCGAACCACCGAGATCGCACACCGGAGCTCGAACGGCTACCTGATGTTTGCGATCGGCCTGGTCCTGATGGCGCTGGGGCTCTATCTGATCCTCTCGCCACCG
The DNA here is from genome assembly GCA_035502095.1 of Burkholderiaceae bacterium. GTDB lineage: Bacteria > Pseudomonadota > Gammaproteobacteria > Burkholderiales > Burkholderiaceae_F > JAKANT01. Next base: position 26,512 of record DATJUX010000021.1, on the reverse strand, counting down.
ATCTTTCCGTCCAAGCTCTTCATCGGACTGGCGCCGTTGGTACTCGGCGTGCTGACCTTCGCCGGCCTCTACATGCTGCAGCCGAACGAAGCCGCGCTGCTGCTGCTTTTCGGCGAGTACGTGGGGACCGACCGTTCGGCGGGACTGCGATGGGCCAATCCGTTCCTGCGCAAGCGGAAGATCAGCCTGCGCGCGCACAACCTGATCAGCGACAAGCTCAAGGTGAACGACAAGCGCGGCAATCCGATCGAGATCGCCGCAGCGATCGTCTGGCGCATCCGCGACACCGCGCAGGCCAGCTTCGACGTCGAGGATTACGAAACCTATGTCAAGGTGCAGGCCGAAGCCGCGATCCGCCGTCTCGCGTCGAGCTTCGCCTACGACGAGGGCGAAGACCTCGGCCACGGCGAGCCGACGCTGCGCGCCGGCCAGGACCGTGTTGCCGCATCCCTGGCGCGCGAGTTGACGGAGCGCTTCGACCAGGCCGGCATCGTGGTCGAGGATGCCAAGCTCACTCACCTCGCGTACGCGCCGGAGATCGCCCAGGTGATGCTGCGCCGCCAGCAGGCGGAGGCGATCATCACGGCGCGCCAGAAGATCGTGCATGGCGCCGTAAGCATGGTGGAAATGGCGCTGCGCGGGCTCTCCGAGCGCGAAATCGTCAACCTCGACGACGAACGCAAGGCGGCGATGGTGTCGAACCTGCTCGTTGTGCTGTGTTCGGAATCGGAGGCGCAGCCCGTGATCAATGCCGGCACGCTTTACCAGTAGGCCGCTGGCGCGCGCGCGACGGCGGCGTGGAACCGGCCGTGTAGCTCGTGGCCAGCCCCGAGAAAAAGGCCTTCCTGTTGCGCCTCGACCCGGAGGTGTGGGCCGCGCTGGAGGCGCTCGCGGCGCAGGAACTGCGCAGCGTGAACGGCCAGATCGAGTACCTCCTGCGCGAGGCGCTGGCAGCCCGCGGCCGCGCCCCGCCCACGCGCGACGCGGGCCTGCGGGCACGGCGCAAATGAGCCGGCAGCGCTGGCGAATCCCGCATCGGCGCAGGAAACGGATGGCGCTGCTCGGCGAAGGCGGCGTACCTTGCGCCGGATCCCAGCGGCGCCCGATCCATGCGTACCCGCGACCTGCTCGAACTCGTGACCCTGGCGGCGCTGTGGGGCGCGAGTTTTCTCTTCATGCGCCACGCGGCGCCCGCATTCGGGCCGATCGCGCTGGTGCAGGTGCGCGTTTCGGTCGCAGCCGCGATCCTGACCGGGTTGTTGCTGCTGCAAGCCGAGCGCCGCGCGCTTCGCACCCATGTGGCAGCGCTCGCGTTCGTGGGCGTGATGAACTCGGCACTGCCGTTCGTGCTTTTCACGTATGCGACGCTCTACGTGACGGCCGGTTTTGCCGCGATCCTGAATGCGACCACGCCGCTGTGGACCGCTCTGGTCGGCCGGCTGTGGTTGCGCGACCGGATCCGCCCGGCGCAGTGGATCGGCTTGGGCATCGGTGCGCTGGGCGTAGCGGCGCTGCTCTGGGGCAAGGTCGACCTGCGCCCCGGCAGCACCGGCTGGCAGGTCACGCTGGCGATCGGCGCCGCCCTGCTCGGCGCCGCCGCCTACGGAACCAGCGCGACGTTCGCGCGCAAGCGGCTGGGCGGCGTCCCGGCGCTCGTCGTCGCCACCGGCAGCCAGATCGCCGCGGCGATCGTCGTGCTGCCGTTTGCGACCGCCGCCTGGCCCGGGCACTCGCCGCCTCTCGATGCCTGGGCCTCGGCGATCGCACTCGCGGTCGCGTGCACCGCGCTGGCGTACCTCCTCTACTTCCGGCTCATCGCACACGTCGGCGCGGTGCGCGCCGCGGCCGTCACGTTTCTCATCCCCGTCTTCGCGACGTGCTGGGGCAGCGCGTTTCTCGCCGAAGACGTGACGTTGCAGATGCTGGCCGGCGGTTGCGTCATTCTCGCCGGAACGGCGCTCGCGCTCGGGCTGGTCGGGCTGCCTCGTGTGCAGCGCTCCAGGAGTTCGTCATCCCGAGCGGAAGGCGAACGATCCCGGCCTGCGTCGGGCCGAGATTCCTCGTCGCTGCGCTCCTCCGAATGACCAAGGGGAGGATGCTTCGTCTAGCGGAACATTTCGCGCAGTCGCATCTTGGAGAACTTGCCCGTCGACGTGCGTGGAATCGCGTCGATGAATTCGAAGCGTTCCGGCAGTTGCCAGCGAGCGAACCGGGTCGCCAGATGGCTGCGCAGGTCGCCCGGGCTCGCCGATTTCCCAGGCTTGAACACGACGCAGGCGAGCGGACGCTCCGACCACTTCTCGTCCGCGATCGCGATGACTGCGGCTTCCTGCACGGCCGCGTGCGCCATCAGAAGGTTTTCCATGTCGACCGAGCTGATCCACTCGCCGCCGGACTTGATCAGGTCTTTCGCGCGGTCGGTGATGCTGACGTATCCATGCGCATCCATGGTCGCAACATCGCCGGTGCGCAGCCACGCGTCGGCGGTAAAGCGCTCCGGATCGGACTGCGTGTTGTGGTACCCGCCGGTGATGAACGGCCCGCGCGCCTGGATCTCCCCGACGGTCCTGCCGTCCCACTCGCACTCGCCGTTTTCGCCGACGAGGCGCAGGTCGACGAGCGGTGCCGGAACGCCGGCCTTTGCGTGCCACGCGAATCGCTCCTCCTCCGACAGGTGCTGCAACTCGGGCTTGATGTAGGCGACCGTGCCGAGCGGGCTCATCTCGGTCATGCCCCAGCCCTGCTTGATCTGGGCGCCATGGCGGCGGTAGGCACGAATCAGTGACTCCGGCACCGCCGCACCGCCGACCAGCATGCGCATGCCTGGCGGCAAGCGGTAGCGCTCCGGCGCGCTGTCGAGCAGCTGGATCATCGACAGCCAGATGGTCGGCACCCCGAGCGCGTAAGTGGGCTGCTCGGCGGCAAAAAGATCGAGCAGATCGCCCGGGTGCAGATGCGGGCCCGGGAAGATCATCTTGATGCCCATCATCGCGCAGCCGTAAGGCACACCCCAGCAGTTGGCGTGGAACATCGGCGTCGCAGCGAGCACGCTGTCGCCGGCAGCGAGGCCCCAGTTATCGGGCTGGTTCGCGACCAGCGTGTGCAGGAGGGTCGAACGGTGCGAATAGACGACCCCCTTCGGGCGACCGGTGGTGCCCGACGTGTAGCACATCGCCACCGGATCGTTCTCGTCGTGCGGCGCACTGGCGAAGCCGCGCGGCGCCCCGGCAAGGAACGCCTCGTAGTCGGTATGTTCCGGTGCCACCCTGGCGCGCGTGGTCGGCACGACGATCGTCCGTTCGAAGCGGTGCGTCAGCAACGCGGCCAGGGGCAGCAACACGTCGTCGACGATCAGGAATCGATCCTCGGCGTGCGCGGCGATCCACGAGATTTCGTCCGGCACCAGGCGCAGGTTCAGCGTGTGCATCACCGCTCCGGCAGCGGGAATGCCGAAGTAGCACTCGAGGTGCGCGTAGTGATTCCAGCACAGCGTCGCGACGCGGTCGCCCTTGCGTATGCCGGCGGCGACGAGCGCCGCCGCGAGCTGGCGGGCGCGCGCCGCAAACTCCGCGAAGGTGTGCCGCGCCAGCGACTTGTCGGGCAGGCGGCTCACGACTTCCACGTGCGGGAACAGGCGCCCGGCGCGCTCGAGCACATGGTTGAGCGACAGGGGAATCTGCTGCATCGTCGTGCTGATCATTGCGCCCTCCATGCTCGCGAAAGTGATGATGGCATCGACGCCACCCGGCGTCGCGCTGCAGCGCAGCCGCGCAATTCATTGCGCGCGCAGGGTCGATTCAGTACAGTGCCCGCCGGGCGCGTGGTGGGGTGCCGAGACCGCTCGATGCCGATACTCAGTGTCAACAACGTCAGCGTCCGTTTCGGCGGGGTCGTGGCCTTGGACGGCGTTTCGTTCGAAGTCGACGCGCGCCAGATCGTCGGGCTGATCGGGCCCAATGGCGCCGGCAAGACGACCCTCTTCAACTGCCTGAGCCGGCTCTACACGCCCAGCCAGGGGGAGATCAGGTTCAACGGCACGCCGCTGCTGCCGCTGCGGGCGCATGCGATCGCCGGCCTCGGCATCGGCCGCACGTTCCAGAACCTCGCGCTGTTTCCGCGCATGACCGTGGCGCAGAACGTGATGGTCGGCATGCACCCGCGCACACGCGCCGGCTTCGTCAGCAGTGCGCTGCGCCTTGGCTGGGTCGAACGCGAGAACGCGGCCAGCCGGCGCGCGGCGCTGCAGCTGCTCGATTTTCTCGGCCTTGCCGCCCTCGCCGATCGCCGGGCGGCGGACCTGCCGTTCGTGCTGCTCAAGCGGCTCGAGCTCGCGCGTGCGCTGGCGGGCGAACCGAGCCTGCTGCTGCTCGACGAACCGGCCGGCGGGCTCAATCACGATGAGGTGCAGGAGCTCGCCGCGCTGATCCGGCGCCTGCGCGACGAGCGCCAACTCACGATCCTGCTCGTCGAGCACCACATGGGACTCGTGATGCAGGTCTCGGACAAGGTGGTCGTGCTCGATTTCGGCCGGCGCATCGCGCAGGGTCCACCGGCGGAGGTGCAGCGCGACCGCGAGGTGCTGCGCGCCTACCTCGGTCTGCCCGAGGCCGCAGCGGAGCGCCGATGAGCGGCCGTCTCGAGGTCGCCAGCCTGCGCGCCTGGTACGGCAGAACGCAGGCGCTGCACGGCGTCGACTTCACGATCGAGCCCGGCGGCATCACCACCCTGCTCGGCGCCAACGGCGCCGGCAAGACCACGATCCTGCGCTCGATCTCGCGACTCGTCCGCACCGAGGGCAGCATCCGCTTCGACGACCATCCGCTCGACAAGTGCACGACCGAGGACGTCGCGGCACTCGGCATCGCGCACGCCCCGGAGGGGCGCGGCACGTTCACGCAGCTCACGGTCGCGGAGAACCTCCAGGTCGGCGCGTGGGCACGCCGCAGCAAGGAGCCGCTGGCGGAGAGCACGGAGCGCATGTACGGCTACTTCCCGATGTTGCGCGCGCGGCGCCATCAGGCCGCCGGCACGCTGTCCGGCGGCGAACAGCAGATGCTCGCCATCGCCCGCGCGCTGATGCTCGCGCCGCGCCTGCTGCTGCTCGACGAGCCGTCGCTGGGTCTCGGGCCCCTGATCGTGCGCGAGATCTTCCGCATCCTGCGCAAGATCAACGCCGAGACCGGAGTCGGCATCCTGCTGGTCGAGCAGAACGCCGCCCTCGCGCTCGACCTCGCGCACCACGCGTTCCTGCTCGAAACCGGGCGCGTCGTGATGCAGGGACCGGCGCAGGAACTGGCGAGCAACGAAGCGATCCGACGTTCTTACCTTGGCTATTGAGGCGTTCGCGGTGTGAGGTCGTCGATGAAGGCACTCTTCCATGCAATCGCGACGCTCGCCGCCAGCGTCGCGCTCGGCGCCTGCGGCACGGCCGGTCAGGGCCGGGACGCATCCGGTCCGGAAGCGACCGATGCGGCGAAGATCGAGTGCCCGACCCCCACCGCCGCTCATCCGGCGGTCGTGAAGCGCACGGTCGTGAAGGAGTACGGTGAATCGACCACGCTGACCTCGGCGATGTGCAATGGGAGCCAGGCGGAATGCGGCCGCCTGGTCGCCCGGTTCAACGCCGCCGACAGCAGCACCGATCAGATGCCACGCCAGGGCAACCAGCCCACCGCGCCGGCGATGCGAGGCAGCAGCCGGTACTGAGCGGGCGCATCGATGGACATCTTCATCCAGCAGGTCGTCTCCGGCCTTGCGACCGGCAGCATCTACGCCGCGCTCGCCCTGGCGCTGGTGATGATCTACGAGGCAACCGACGTCGTGAACTTCGCGCAGGGCGAGATGGCGATGTTCGCGACCTATATCGCCTGGTCGCTCATCAACGCCGGCGTGCCTTATTGGCCGGCGTTCTTCGGCACGCTCGCCATCGCGTTCTTCGGCGGGCTGGTGGTGCAGCGGGTCGTGATCCGGCCGGTGGCGAACGCACCGATCCTGACCGTCGTCATCGTGACGATCGGGCTGCTCGTGATCTTCAACAGCATGGCGGGCTGGATCTTCTCGTACGTGCAGAAGCCGTTCCCGAGCCCGTTCCCGAAGGAACCCGTGCGCCTCGGCAGCGTCGTGCTGGGGAGCCACGATCTCGGCCAGATCGGCGTGACGATGCTCGTCCTGTCGTGCATCTGGGTCTTCTTCCGTTTCACGCCGCTCGGGCTGGCCATGCGCGCGGCTGCGCAGAATCCGTTGTCGAGCCGGCTGGCGGGGATCCGCGTCGGCTGGATGCTCGCCCTCGGTTGGGCGCTCGCGGCGATGTTCGGGGCGGTCGCGGGCATGATGGTCGCGCCGGTGTTGTTCCTCGACCCCAACATGATGGCCGGCGTCCAGATCTACGCCTTCGCGGCGGCGACGCTCGGCGGCTTCACGAGCCCGGTCGGAGCGGTCATCGGCGGGCTCGTGGTCGGCGTTGTGGAGAATCTGGTCGGGACCTACGTGAGTTTCATCGGCACGGAATTGAAGTTCAGCGTCGCCCTTGCGTTGATCATCGTGGTGCTGCTCGTCAGGCCGAGCGGGCTCTTCGGCCGCGCGACGGTCAAGCGCGTATGAACACGGAACACACGCGGCGATCGTTCTTCGTGGCGGCGATGATCCTCGCATGCGTGCTGCCGTTCCTGCTCAGCAACTTCCGCCTGTTCCAGTTCACGCAGGCCTATATCTACGCGATCGCGCTGCTCGGGCTGAACCTGCTCACCGGCTACAACGGCCAGATCTCGCTCGGGCACGGCGCGTTCTTCGCCATCGGCGGTTATGTCGCCGCCATCCTTATGGACCGTTGGGGTGTCCCGTACGCCCTGACCCTGCCGATCGCCGCGATCGTCTGCCTGGCGGCCGGATTCCTGTTCGGCCTGCCGGCGCTCCGGCTGGAGGGCCTGTACCTCGCGCTCGCGACGTTTGCGCTGGCCATCGCCGTGCCGCAGATCCTGAAGTACTTCGAGCGCTGGACCGGGGGCTCGCAGGGAATCGTCCTGATCAAGCCGGCCGCGCCGTTCGGCTTGCGGCTGACCGCCGATCAATGGCTCTACTTCCTCACGCTCGCCATCCTGCTCGCGACGTTCTGGATCGGCGGCAACCTGCTGCGCGGGCGCGTGGGTCGTGCGATCGTCGCCATCCGCGACAACCCGATCGCCGCGCAGGCGATGGGCATCAATACCTCCGTCGTCAAGGCGGTGACGTTCGGCGTCAGTGCCGCGCTCACGGGCCTGGCCGGCGCGCTGTCCGCGGTCGTCGTCGCCTACGTCGCGCCCGACTCGTACAACTTCCTGCTTTCGATCATCCTGCTGATCGGGATCGTCATCGGCGGGCTGGCGTCGATCTCCGGTGCGATCTACGGCGCGTTCTTCATCCAGTTCGTCCCGAACTTCGCGCAGGACATCTCCAAGGCGGCGCCGTGGGCGATCTTCGGCGTCTTCCTGATCGTGTTCATGATCGCGATGCCCACCGGCATTGCCGGTGCCATCGCGCTGATCCGCAACCGGCTCGCCCGGCGCCGCGTTCCAGAAACGGCGCCGGCGACACATCGGCCGGGCATGCAAGCGACGCCGTAACAAGGAGACAACGATGAGACATGTAAGAAGGTTCTTGGCACTCGCGGCGCTGCTCGCGGCGCCCGTTCTGGCGCAGACGCCCGGCGTCACGCCGACCGAGATCAAGGTCGGCAACCTCAACCCGTACAGCGGGCCTGCATCGGCGTACGGAACGATCGGCAAGTCGATCGGCGCGTATTTCAAGATGATCAACGACCAGGGTGGCATCAACGGGCGCAAGATCGACTACATCAGCTACGACGACAGCTACAGTCCGCCGAAGGCCGTGGAGATGGCGCGCAAGCTGGTCGAGCAGGATCAGGTTGCGCTGATCTTCCAGTCGCTCGGCACGCCGTCGAACACCGCGATCCACAAGTACATGAACCAGATGAAGGTGCCGCAGCTGTTCGTCGCCACCGGCGCATCGAAATGGAACGACCCGAAGCACTTTCCCTGGACGATGGGATGGCAGCCCAACTACCAGACAGAAGGAAGCATCTATGCCCGCCACATACTTGCGACGGTGAAGGATCCGAAGATCGGCATCCTTTTCCAGAACGATGATTACGGCAAGGACTACTTGAAGGGATTCGAGGACGGACTGGGCGACAAGAAGTCGCTGATCGTGATGAAGCAGTCCTACGAGGTCACGGATCCGACCGTGGATTCGCAGATCGTCAACCTGAAGAACAGCGGCGCCAACGTCTTCTTCAACATCACCACGCCGAAGTTCGCAGCGCAGGCGATCAAGAAGGCGCACGACCTCGGGTGGACGCCGGTCCACTACCTGAACAACGTCTCGAACTCGACCGCATCCGTGCTCAAACCGGCGGGACTCGAGGCCTCGAAGGGCCTGATCACCGCCCTGTATGGAAAGGAAGTCACCGATCCGCAATGGAAGAACGACAAGGGTTACCAGGATTGGGTGGCATGGATGAAGAAGTACTACCCGGACGGCAGCACTCAAGACAACTTCAACGCGTACGGCTACTCGGTCGCGATGACGCTGGTGCAGGTGTTCAAGCAATGCGGAAACGATCTGTCGCGCGAAAACATCATGCGTCAGGCGGCGAACCTGAAGAACCTCGAACTGCCGATGCTGCTTCCCGGCATCAAGATCAACACCAGCCCGGATGATTTCGCGCCGATCGAGCAGGAGCAACTGGCCCGCTTCAACGGCGAGATCTGGGAAGTCTTTGGCGACGTTGTCGCCTCGACGCACTGACCGTTGCATGTCCCCTCCCCGCCTGCGGGTCAGGGAGGGGCCCCTACTCCTGGCCAGCCTGATTCTTGCGCTGCTGCCAGAGCACGTCGGCGCCCCCGGCCGCGCGATTGAGCACCCGCGCCAGGACGAACAGCAGGTCGGAAAGCCGGTTCAGGTACTGGCGCGGCGCTTCGTTCACGGGCTCGTGCGCGCCGAGTTCGACGAGATCGCGCTCGGCGCGCCGGCAAGTCGTGCGGCAAACATGTGCCTGCGCGGCGGCACGACCTCCGCCGGGCAGGATGAATTCCTCCAGCCGCGGCAGGTCCGCGTTGTAATGGGCAAGGCGCGCATCCAGCCGCGCCACCTGCGTCGCCTGCAGCATCGTGTACCCGGGTATGCACAACTCGCCGCCGAGGTCGAACAGGTCGTGCTGGATATTAAGCAGGTCGGTTCGCACGGACTCGGGCATCGCTTCGGTCAAGAGCACGCCGATGAACGAGTTCAACTCGTCGACGCTTCCCATCGCTTTGACGCGCAGGCTGTCCTTGCCCGTGCGCGACCCATCGCCAAGCCCCGTGGTGCCGTCATCGCCCGTGCGCGTCGCGATACGCGTCAAACGCTTGCCCATTTTTTGCCGTCGAGCGCGGCCTACAATGACCGCGTCCCGCATGAAACCTGGAGAGCGAGATTATGAACGCGCCTGCAACGCCTTCGAGCCTGCGCAAGCCACTGCCCGCGGGCTTCGCGGAGAAGCTGCGGCAGACGTTCGGCTCGCGCATGTCGCTGGCGGCCGCGGTGCGCGAGCACCACGGCCGTGATGAGTCGGCTTATGCACCGGTGCCGCCCGATGCGGTGGTCTTCGCGGAATCGACCGACGACGTCGCGCGTCTCATGGCGCTTTGCATCGAGCATCGCGTGCCCGTCATCGCATACGGTGTCGGCTCTTCGCTCGAAGGTCATCTGCTCGCGGTCCAAGGCGGCGTCTCGGTCGACATGTCGCGCATGAACAAGGTGCTCGCAATCAACCCTGAAGATCTCACCGTCACGGTCCAGGCCGGTGTCACGCGCAAGCAGTTGAACGACGCGATCAAGTCGACCGGATTCTTCTTTCCCATCGATCCGGGTGCGGACGCGAGCATCGGCGGCATGACCGCCACGCGCGCCTCGGGGACGAACGCGGTGCGCTACGGCACCATGCGCGAGAACGTGCTCGCGCTGACCGTCGTGACCGGCGAAGGCAAGGTGATCCGCACGGCGCGCCGTGCCCGCAAGTCGAGCGCCGGCTACGACCTGACGCGGCTCTTCGTCGGCTCCGAAGGCACGCTGGGCATCATCACCGAGATCACGCTGCGCGTGTACCCGCTGCCGGAGGCGATCTCGGCCGCGATCTGCTCGTTCCCGAGCGTCGACGCCGCCGTGCGCACGACCATCGCAACCATTCAGCTGGGGGTCCCGATCGCGCGCTGCGAGCTGCTGGACGCGCTGACCGTCAAGGCGGTCAACGCGCATGCCAGGCTCGGCCTGCCCGAGTTGCCGCTGCTGCTGTTTGAATTCCACGGCAGCGAGACCTCGGTGCGCGAGCAGGCCGAGACGGTGCAGTCCATTGCGCTCGAGCACGGCGGGCGCGAATTCCAGTGGGCCACCACACCGGAGGAGCGCACGCGTCTGTGGAGCGCCCGCCACAACACCTACTTTTCGTGCCTGCAGCTGAAGCCCGGGTGCCGCTGCAACACCACCGACGTGTGTGTACCGATCTCGCGCCTTGCCGAGTGCATCGGCGCGGCCGTGAAGGAGGTCGAGCGATCCGGCCTGCTCGCGCCGATCCTGGGCCATGTCGGGGACGGCAACTTCCACTGCGCGATCCTGCTCGATCCCGACGACCCGCGCGAGGTCGAGGCCGCCGAGCGCCTGAATCGCAGCATCGTCGAGCAGGCACTTGCGGTGGAGGGCACGTGCACGGGCGAACACGGCGTCGGCCTGCACAAGATCGACTTCCTGCTGGCGGAGCACGGTCCGGACGCGATCGACCTGATGGCTCGCATCAAGCGTTCGTTCGATCCGCTCAACATCCTCAATCCGGGCAAGATCCTGCACCTCTGAGGACCTGCGCAATGAACGCCCCGACTGAACTGGCGGTCCCCGACGCGCTATCCATCGAAGGCACCGGACCGGTCGACGCCGAGCGGCAGCGACGGGTCGTGGCCGCGCTGCGGGCGGTCCTGCCCCCGCACTGCATCCTCTGGCGCGAAGAAGACACGCGACCCTACGAGTGCGACGGGTTGACGCTGTACCGTCAGCTGCCGATGGTGGTGGTCCTCCCGGAAACCGAGCCGCAGGTGCAGCAGGTGCTGCGCTGCTGTCGCGCGCTGGAAGTGCCGGTCGTTCCGCGCGGCGCGGGCACATCCCTGTCGGGCGGCGCACTGCCGCATGGCGCAGGCGTCGTGCTTTCGCTGGCGAAGTTCAATCGCATCCTCGAGATCGATCCGCGCGCCCGCACGGCGACGGTCGAGCCGGGCGTCCGCAATCTCGCGATCTCCGAGGCCGCGGCGCCATGCGGCCTCTATTACGCGCCGGATCCGTCGAGCCAGATCGCCTGCACGATCGGCGGCAACGTCGCCGAGAACTCGGGCGGCGTGCACTGCCTGAAATACGGGCTGACGGTGCACAACGTGCTCGGCGTGCGCGCCCTCACGATCGAAGGCGACGTCGTGGAATTCGGCGGTCGTTGCCTCGATTCGCCCGGCCTGGACCTGCTGGCGCTGGCGATCGGCTCCGAAGGCATGCTCGCGGTGGTCACGCAGGCGACGGTGAAGCTCGTGCCGAAGCCGCAGTTCGCGTGCGCGATCATGGCTTCGTTCGATGATGTCGAGCGTGCCGGCGACGCGGTCGCCGCGGTGATCGGGGCCGGCATCATCCCGTCGGGCATGGAGATGATGGACCGGCCGGCCGTAGGTGCGGTCGAACCCTTCGTCAACGCGGGCTACGACACGGATGCCGAGGCGATCCTGCTCATCGAGTCGGACGGAACCCAGGAAGAGGTCGACGAGGAGATCGACCGCATGAAGGCCGTGCTCGACGGCAGCGGCGCGACGCGGCTCAAGGTCTCCGAGAGCGAGGCCGAGCGTCTGCGCTTCTGGGCCGGACGCAAGGCCGCGTTTCCCGCCGTGGGACGGATCTCGCCCGACTACTACTGCATGGACGGCACGATTCCGCGCAAGAAGCTCGGTGCCGTGCTGCGTGCGATCCAGAAGATGGAAGGCGAATACGGGCTGCGTTGCGCCAACGTCTTTCACGCCGGCGACGGCAACCTGCACCCGCTCATCATGTTCGACGCCAACGACCCGGATTCGGTCGCGCGGGCGGAAGCGTTCGGGTTCGCCATCCTCGAACTTTCGGTCGAGGTGGGCGGCACCGTCACCGGCGAGCACGGTGTCGGCGTCGAAAAGATCAACCAGATGTGCAAGCAGTTCGACCGCGCGACGCTGGATGCGTTTTTCGCGGTCAAGCGCGCTTTCGACCCGCCGGGCCTGCTCAATCCGGGCAAGGCGATTCCGACGCTGGCGCGCTGCGCCGAGTACGGCAAGATGCACGTGCACGGCGGCAACCTGAGGTTTCCCGACCTGCCGCGCTTCTGATGCAAGACATGCTCGACGAGCTCGCCGGGCGGGTGCGTGCCGCGGCGGCGAGAAAGCAGCCGCTGCAGATCCGCGCCGGCGGCACCAAGGATTTCTACGGCAACGCACCGCGCGGCGAGGTGCTCGACCCGCGCGGGCACAGCGGCATCGTCGACTACGAACCGACCGAGCTCGTGGTGACGGTCCGTTGCGGAACGCCGCTCGCCGAACTCGAGTCGGCGCTGGACGTTCGCGGCCAGATGCTCCCCTTCGAGCCGCCGCACTACGGAGCGGGAGCGACCGTGGGCGGATGCGTTGCCGCCGGGCTCGCGGGCCCGCGGCGCGCGTCGTTCGGCGCCACTTACGGCGGCGTGCGCGACTTCATGCTCGGTGCCAAGCTCATCGACGGACGCGGGCAGCTGCTGTCGTTCGGCGGCACCGTGATGAAGAACGTCGCCGGCTACGACGTGGCGCGCGCGCTCGCCGGGTCGCTGGGCATCCTCGGCATCATCGTCGAGGTGTCGCTCAAGGTGCTGCCCAAGGCGGTGTGCGAGGCGACACAGCGGATGGATCTCGACGCATCCGCGGCGCTCGACCGTGTCAACGACTGGGCGGCGCTGCCGTTGCCGATCTCGGCGACCGCGTGGCGGGGCGGAACGCTGCACGTGCGCCTCTCCGGCGCCGCCGCGGCGGTGCACGCCGCGGCGGTGCGCCTCGGCGGCGAAACCGTCGAACCCGCGCGCGCCGATGCGTTCTGGCGCGGCGTGCGCGAACACACCCACGCGTTTTTCGCGGTCAATGCGCCGTTGTGGCGGCTCTCGGTGCCCTCGACCGCGCCGCCCCTGTCGCTCGACGGCGAGCAGTTCGTCGAGTGGGGTGGCGCGTTGCGCTGGCTGCGCTCCACCGCGCCGGCGGCGCAGGTCCGCGAGCGCGCCGCGGCTGCGGGCGGCCACGCGACGCTGTTTCGCGGCGGCGATCGGAGCGGCGGCGCGTTCGCGCCGCTCGCGGCGCCGGTCCTGGCGATCCACAAGCGGCTGAAGGCGGAGTTCGACCCGTACGGGCTGTTCAATCCCGGGCGGATGTACGAAAACCTCTAGGCGGTGACGCGCGTCGCTTTCGCATGCAAACGAATCTCGCTGAGTGGATCCGCGACACGCCCGACGGCAAGGAAGCCGACGCGATCCTGCGCAAGTGCGTGCACTGCGGCTTCTGCACCGCGACGTGCCCGACGTATCAGCTCCTCGGCGACGAACTCGACGGACCGCGCGGCCGGATCTACCTGATCAAGCAGGTGCTCGAAGGCAGGGCACCGACGGCGACCACGCAGTTGCACCTCGATCGCTGCCTCACCTGCCGCAACTGCGAGACGACGTGCCCCTCGGGTGTCCAGTACGGGCGGCTGGTCGACATCGGACGCCACGTCGTCGAGCAGCAGGTGCCGCGCCCGGCGCGCGACCGCATGCTGCGCAGTGCTTTGAAGGAAGGGCTTACGAGCGCCGCCTTCGGCCCGGCGTTGAAGTTCGGTCAACTCGTGCGGCCACTGTTGCCGGCGACGTTCCGCAACAAGGTGCCGCGGCGGCAGCACACCGGAACCTGGCCCACGCGCCGGCATCCGCGCAAGATGCTGCTGCTGGCCGGCTGCGTGCAGCCGTCGATGCTGCCGAACATCAACGCGGCGACGGCGCGGGTGCTCGATGCACTGGGCATCGAGGTGGTGATGGCGACGGACGCGGGCTGCTGCGGGGCGATCCGCCATCATCTGAACGACCACTCCGGCGGCGCATCCGACATGCGCGCCAACATCGACGCGTGGTGGCCGCACGTGGAGGCCGGTGCGGAAGCGATCGTGATGAACGCGAGCGGCTGCGGCGCGATGGTGAAGGAATACGGTCATCTCCTGCGCAACGATGCCGCCTACGCCGAAAAGGCACGGCGCATTGCCGACCTGACGCGTGACCTGGCGGAGCTCCTGCCCGCCCTGATCGGGTCGCTGCAGGCGCGGCTGAGGCCAGACGCCGCGGCCGAGCGCGTCGTGTTCCATCCGCCCTGCACTTTGCAGCACGGGCAGAAGATCAGCGGCGTCGTCGAAGGCATGCTGGGTGCGCTCGGCGCCGAGGTCGCCCCCGTCGGCGAGAGCCATCTCTGCTGCGGATCGGCCGGAACGTATTCGGTGCTCCAGCCCGAGCTCGCGTATCGCCTGCGCGACCGCAAGCTCGGCAATTTGCAGGCGCCGGAGCCGGCTGCCATCCTGTCGGCCAACGTGGGCTGCATCACGCACCTGCAGAGCGGCACCGCGACCCGCGTGGAGCACTGGATCGAATGGCTGGATCGCCGCCTGGCGAACTAGAGCGACCATCCCCTCCCCCGCCCGCGGGGGAGGGCGTTCGGGGCTAGTGCAGCGGCTTGACTTCGCCCGAGCCCGCGATCTTCTTGTCGACCTGCGGTGAGCCGCGATAACGGACGTCGCCCGATCCGGCGATGCGCGCTTGCAGGGTTTCGGTTGCGTTGACGCGCGCGTCGCCGCTGCCGGCGATGCGCACCGCGGCGGACTTGGCCAGCAGATCCTCGGCCAGGACGTCGCCCGATCCTTCGATCACGAAACCGACCTTGTCGGCGCGCCCGCGCGCATTGAAGTTGCCGCTGCCGGCGATGGAGACGGCGACGGTGTCGGCCTCGAGCCTGGCGATCCTGACGTTGCCCGAGCCATGGATGACGCCTTCGAAGATCCCCGCCTTGATGTCGTCGGCGAGCACGTCCCCGGAGCCGTCGACGCGGAGCGCATCGAGCTGCTTGAATTCCACTACGACGAAGATCTTGTTGCGGGTGCGAAACGAGACGTCCTTGGTCGTCTCGATGTGCAGCCAGCCGCCCTCGACGCGGGTCTCGATCAGCGTCGCGATGTTGTCGTCGGCGTGCACGACCGCCTTCTCCGCGCCGGTGTGCTTGAGCTGCACTTCGACCGGTGCGGAAACCACGACCCGTGTGTAGCCGGACACGGCGCGCGCGTCGTCGATCATGGTGCCCGACCCGTCGACCATCGATCCGCTGCCGACCACCACGGTTGCCGCGAGCGCGGCGCGCAGCGGGAACAGAGACACGAGGCAGGCAACCGCGATCAGGCCCTGGTTCAGCAATCGGCGCAACGGATTCATGGCGATGATTCGGCAGAGTCGGCGTGAGGCGCAGTATGGCCGCTCCGGCTGGTCCGGGCGCGCGACGTGCGACGCACTGCACGAAGCGCGCCCTGGACGGCGAAATCCGGGTGCTTCATGCAACAGGCCTGCTGAAACGACGTTGTCAGCACGACGGCAGCAGGATGCGCGGCGTGCAATGTTGCGCGTCAGCGCGGACAATGTCACAGGCGCGCACGGGCGAGGCGCTGCCATGGTGGCACTTCTCGCCAGCGCAAGAGCCAGGCGAGCGGCATAACCGCCGCCCGCGCCGTCCGCAAGGCGTGAGCTTCGCGCTGACGGCCGATGCGACGCGCCGACCGGCTGTGCGAGATCGTGCAGTACCTGCGCGGCCGCCGTCTCACCACCGCCACGCAGCTCGCGCAATGGCTCCAAGTCTCCGAGCGCACGATCTACCGCGACGTGGCCGACCTGGTCGGGACCGGGGTTCCGATCAACGATGAAGCCGGCGTCGGTTATCGCATCCCGGCCAGTTTCGACCTGCCCCCTCTCATGTTCAACTTCGATGAAGTCGACGCGCTGGTGATCGGTGCGTGGTTCGCCGAGTCGTGGGGCGGCCCGGGCCTGGCCAACGGCGCCCGCTCGGCACTGGCCGAGATCGCCGGCGCGCTGCCGCGCGAAAAGCGCGCCGCGCTCGAAGGCGCGCGCCTGTGTGCGCCCGGCTTCTTTGTCGACCAGGTTCCGGGCGAACGGCTCGAGACGTTCCGCGCGCCATCGGCGCGCGCCACCTGATCGCACTCGACAACCGCGACGGCCACGGCAGCATCAAACGGCGCGTGCGGCCGCTCGGCATCTTCTCCTGGGGCGATGCGTGGTCGGTGGCTGCCTGGTGCGAACTGCGGCAGGACTTCCGCAATTTCCGCCTCGATCGCATCGCCGGCCTGCGCCGCCTCGAGGAACGCTTCGCCGACGAATCGGCAAGCGCCTCGAGATTTCCTGCGCAAGATGGAGGAGCGCTGACCTAGGTTCGTCCGGAGGACCGCTGGCGCGCGACCAGGCGGCGCGCGACGCGGGTGACGACGGCGGTCTGCGGCCCGTTGCGCGGCAGTCGCATGCGCGTGCGCGCGACGACGAAGTCGAACGCGTAGGCCACCGCATCGCGCACCTGCTGCGCGTTGTGGTCGCGCTCGGCGGCGGTGAGATAGAAGTTGAAGTCGACGTCGTGGCGGATATAACGCGGCGGCAGCTGGTTCAGCGCCACGCATGCGATGTCGGCGAGCAGCCGCGCCTCGACACTCGGACGGATCTTCGATTGGGCGAGCACTTCCTCCATCACGGCGCGCTCGTGGTGGTTGTGGATCGAAGCGAAGTCGGAGACGTCCATCGGCAGATCAAGGCGGCGGCGCACACGGCGGCCGAACGCGCGGTGACGAGGAAGGAAGATGTTGGTGCCCGCCGACGGCGCGCTACCCGGGGAAAAGCGCCGTAAAGCCGCGCCAGATCGGGCAAAGAGGCGCCGCCGATCGGCAGTTCGGGCCGGCCGCGCGACGGCGGAGGCCGGGCCTATTGCGCGGCGGAAGGATCGATCGCGGGGCTGCGGTCCGGGATCTCGGAGGTGTTCCTGGCGCTCGTACGCAGGCGATCGCGCACCATGTCGATGTGGCCACGCAGCGCGTACAGCTCGTCCGCGTGCGAAAGCGGCACCGTCACCCGCTCGACACGCGTTTCGATCTCGTCGAGTTCCTCGATCAGCTTGACCGGCGCCACCGAACCGGCGGCCGCGGCTTCCTCGATGCGCCGCAGCCGCCCGTACCATCGGAACACACGCGAGCGGATGCGGAACTGGTAGATCGGCGGCACCAGGCGCGACAACGGAATCAGCACGGCGATGATGGAAACCAGGGCGACCCACATCCGGTCGATCAGGTTGGCGATCCCGAAGGGCAGGTACCGCTGCAGGACCGGCGCACCATTGCGGTAGAAACGCGCCGCCTCCGAGGCGAGCGGCCGTTCCGGGTCCTGGCCGACCGGGAACTGTCCGGCGCGGGCAAACCAACCGGTGCCGCCGTGGACACGCTGCGCAGTCTGGACGAACAGTTGCAGGATCGCCGGATGCGTGGTCGAGCGCGTGACCAGCGTCGAGGTCGCCGCGACCAGGTGAACATCGGTGGGCGGCACGTCCTTGGCGAGGTCGACCACGCCGCGCGGCAGTGTCAGCGCGGTGAGAAAGGCGAACCGGCGCGCGTACGCTTCATTCTGTACGAAGTCGAACAGGCGGATCCCGGGCGTCATCAGGAGCATCTGGATCAGCGGCGATTCCGGTGCCGAAACGAACATCACCGCATCGACCTCGCCTTCCAGGAGCGCCACGACCGCCGGCGTGGGCTCGAGCCGGCTCAGGTTGAGCGTGTCGCGATCGATGCCGTTGGCGTACAGCACCTTGCGCATGAGATTGCCGGTGCCGCTGCCGCGGGCGCCGGCGTTGATGCGCAGAGTCTTGAACTGGGAGAGTTCGGTCAGCACCGGCGCCGGCTCGAGCCCGCGTTTGCCGGGTCCCAGCACCTTGCGCGCGGCGTCCTCGCGATAGAAGATCCAGACCGGCTCGTAGAACAGCCCGCCCAGCGACTGCAGTTCGATGCCGTCGTTTTGTTCATCGGACGCGTGCAGCGCTTCGCTCGCGCCGCCCTGGACGAACGCCAGGTCGACGTCCTCCTTGGGGTCCTTCAGCAGGCGCAGGTTTTCGGTCGCGCCCCCGGTCGACCTGAGCTTGACCTCGATGCCGTAGCGCTTGAGCTCGGCCGCGTAGCGTTTGCCGAACTCCGCATAGGCGCCCTGGTCCGGGCCGGTCGCGAGCACGACGTGCCTGGGCGGGTTCGGCTTGAGCCAGACGTAGGCCAGCGCCAGAAGGACCACCGCGATGACGATGAAAGGCGCGCTCGTCACCAGCAGGTCACGCACGGAAAGCAGCGTGAGACGCAGCGGGGCTTTGACCTTCATGATTGCTGGGCCGAATCGAGGCCGGCACGATCGAGCAGGCGGGAATTATGGCTTTCTCGCCCGCCTCACGCCTGCGGCGTCACCGAGCGCGGGAACGCCGGGGCGCGCCGCGCGTGGGTCGCCTGTTCGAATGCGAAGCCGTAACGCAGCAGCTTCGCCTCGGACCAGGCCGGTCCGACCAACGAGAGTGCAACCGGCAGTCCGGCGACAAAGCCCATCGGAACCGTCAGATGGGGA
This sequence comes from Burkholderiaceae bacterium, assembly GCA_035502095.1. Lineage (GTDB taxonomy): Bacteria > Pseudomonadota > Gammaproteobacteria > Burkholderiales > Burkholderiaceae_F > JAKANT01. The sequence continues at coordinate 7,752 of DATJUX010000021.1, read as the reverse complement.
TAGCCGGCAACCGCGGCGGGCGTCGAGAAGCTGCCCGTGGTGGCATCGCCGTTGACCGGATCGGTCAGCCAAGCCATGCCTCCGGTCGGCGCAACGAGTGCGTCGACACGATGCTGCGCGAAGGCGGCGTCCAGGCCTTCGGCGCGCGCGAGCCGCCGGCTGCTGGCGAGAGCTTCGAGGAACGCGGGGCTCGTGAGATCCCCCTTTGCCTGCGCTTGCACGAAGAACTCCTGGCCGAAGAACGCCATCTCGCGCGCGCGGTTCGCCTCGTTGAACGCGATCACGTCCGCGAGACTCTTGACGGCAGCGCCGCTTCCGAATTCGGCAAGGTACACATCGAGCCCCGCTTTGAGCTCGGTCAGCAGGACTTCCATCTCATAGGGATCGATGCTGTCCATGTTCCGGACTTCGACGGGATCGACCAGTTCCGCGCCGGCGGCACGCAGGACCTCCAGTTGCGCCTCGAACAGGGTCACGACCCCGGGGTGAAGGTTGCGCAGATTGCGCACTGCGCCCAGGCGGGCGCCACGCAATCCGTTCGCATCGAGCGCCTGCATGTAGTCGGGCGGCGCGGATGCGCCCTGTGTCGCGGCGTCGTGCGAATCCGAGCCGGCGATTGCGGACAGCAGGATCGCCGCGTCTGCAACCGATCGCGTCATCGGTCCCGCCGTGTCCTGCGATTGCGAAATCGGCACGATGCCGTCGCGACTGACGAGTCCGACCGTCGGCTTGAGCCCGACGATGCCGCAGATCGAAGCCGGCGAGACGATCGACCCATCGGTCTCCGTCCCAATGCCCGCGGTAGCGAGGTTCGCCGCGATGGCGACCGCGGTGCCGGAGCTCGACCCGCTTGCGTTGCGATCGAGCGCATAAGGATTGCGCGTCAACCCGCCGCGTGCGCTCCAGCCACTGGTCGACCGCGGCGAGCGGATGTTCGCCCATTCGCTCAGGTTGGTCTTGCCGAGGATCAGCGCCCCCGCGGCGCGCAGCCTGGCCGCCACGAACGCATCGCGCGGAGGCCTGGCACCGACCAAGGCAAGGGAGCCGGCCGTCGTGGCCATCCGATCGGCGGTCGCGATGTTGTCCTTGAGCAGGATGGGAATGCCGTGCAGCGGGCCGCGCACATTGCCCGCCTTGCGTTCGCGGTCCAGTTCGGCGGCAAGCGCCATCGCATCGGGATTCAGCTCGATGACCGAACTCAGCTTCGGCCCGCGCCGGTCGATCTCCTCGATGCGGCCGAGATAGGCGTTGGTCAGCGCTCGCGTCGTGAGCTTGTCGGATTGCAGCCGCGCCTGCAGCTGCGCGATCGTCGCCTCGAGGAATGGGAATCGGGAGGCCGCGGCGGCCGGGCGCAGGGTGGCCAAGGTCGAAGCTCCGGCGATCGCAGCGACGTGGAGTAACGCCCGCCGCCGTGGGTTCATCATCTGTCAGTGCGCCGTCGCCTTGACGATGTCTTCGATGATCTTCTTTGCGTCGCCAAACACCATCATCGTCTTGTCCATGTAGAACAGCTCGTTGTCGAGGCCGGCGTAGCCGCTCGCCATCGAACGCTTGTTCACGATCACCTGGCGCGCCTTGTAGGCCTCCAGGATCGGCATGCCGGCGATCGGCGACTTGGGATCCTTGGCGGCGGGATTGACCACGTCGTTGGCGCCGAGCACGAGCACCACGTCGGTGTCGCCGAACTCGGAGTTGATGTCTTCCATCTCGAAGACCTGATCGTACGGGACCTCGGCCTCGGCAAGCAGCACGTTCATGTGACCCGGCATGCGGCCCGCGACCGGGTGGATGGCGTACTTCACGTTGATGCCGCGGGCGATCAGCTTGTCGGTGAGCTCCTTCAGCGGGTGCTGCGCGCGCGCGACCGCCAGCCCGTAACCCGGAACGACGATCACCGAGTCGGCGTTGGTGAGCAGGAACGCCGCGTCGTCCGGCGAGCCGCTCTTCACGGGCCGCTGCTGCGTCGTGGCGGCGGCCGCGCCGACTTCGCCGCCGAATCCGCCGAGGATGACGTTGAAGAAGGAGCGGTTCATCGCCCTGCACATGATGTACGAGAGGATCGCGCCGCTCGAGCCCACGAGCGAGCCGGCGATGATGAGCATGGGGTTCTCGAGCGAGAACCCGATGCCGGCGGCGGCCCACCCCGAATAGCTGTTCAGCATCGAGACCACCACCGGCATGTCGGCACCGCCGATCGGAATGATGATCAGCACGCCGAGCACGAAGGCGAGCGCCAGCATGACGATGAACGGCAGCCATTCCTGGCTCACGACGAAGCCGATGCCGAAGCCGATCATCGCGATGGCGAGCACCAGGTTGAGCAGGTGCTGCCCGGAGAACACGACCGGCGCGCTGCGGAAAACGCGCAGCTTGTACTTCGCCGACAGCTTGCCGAAGGCGATCACGGATCCGGAAAACGTGATCGCGCCGACGAACGCTCCGATGAACAGCTCGACCCGGTTGCCGCGCGGGATCGCATCGCCCTTGGCGACGATGTTGAAGGCCCAGGGTTCCGCCACCGCGGCGACCGCGATGAAGACGGCGGCAAGCCCGATCATGCTGTGCATGAACGCGACCATCTCCGGCATCTTGGTCATCTCGACCGTGCGCGCGATGTACGTCCCGACGGCGCCGCCCACCACCAGGCCGAGCAGGATCCAGCCGATGCCGGGTGCGAGCATGTGCGGTGCCAGCTTGTGGATGAGCGCGACGGTGGTGACGATCGCGATCGCCATGCCAACCATGCCGAAGCCGTTGCCGATGCGCGACGTCGTGGGATGCGACAGGCCCTTGAGCGCCTGGATGAAGCACACCGAGGCGATCAGGTAGAGCAGGACGACGAGGTTCAGGCTGAGTTCCATGGTGCGGCCCCTTTATTGTTTTTTGTCCGCGCCCGCCTTGGGCTCCTTCTTCTTGAACATCTCCAGCATGCGCCGCGTCACCAGGAACCCGCCGAAGACGTTGACCGCGGCCAGGGCGACGGCCAGCACGCCCATCGACTTGCCGACGCCGGTCTCGGTCAGCGCGGCGGCGAGCATCGCGCCGACGATGACGATGGCCGAGATCGCATTGGTAACGCTCATCAGCGGCGTGTGCAGCGCCGGCGTGACGTTCCAGACCACGTGGTAGCCGACGTAGATGGCGAGCACGAAGACGATCAGGTTCCAGACGATGGGCGAGATGGCTTCCATGGTTCGATCTCCAGTCCGGTCATTCCGAGCCGCGGCGCGCGGGACGACTTCATGCCTTGCGCACGATTTCGCCGCCCATGCACATCAGGCATGCGGCGACGATGTCGTCATCCTGGTTGACGACGAAGTTGCCTTCCTTGTCGGTGACGAGCTTGAGGAAGTCGAGCAGGTTGCGCGCGTAGAGAGCCGAAGAATCGGTCGGCACGGTCGCCGGCAGATTCGGCTGGCCGATGATGTGCACGCCATGCTTGACGACGGTCCTGCCGAGCTCCGACACCGCGCAATTGCCGCCCTGCTCGACCGCCATGTCGACGATCACCGAACCCGGCTTCATCGACTTGACCATCTCCTCGGTGATGAGGATCGGCGCCTTGCGGCCGGGGATCAGCGCGGTGGAGATCGCGATGTCGGCCAACGCGATCCGCTTCGCGACTTCGGCGGCCTGGCGCTGCATCCACGAAGCCGGCATCGGCCGTGCGTACCCGCCGACACCGTGCGCGATCTCGCGCTCCTCGTCGGTTTCGAACGGCACGTCGATGAACTTGGCGCCCAGCGACTCGATCTGTTCCTTGACCGCGGGACGCACGTCCGAGGCCTCGATCACGGCGCCCAGGCGCTTGGCCGTCGCGATCGCCTGCAGCCCGGCGACACCGGCGCCCAGAATGACGCAGCGGGCCGCCTTGAGCGTTCCCGCCGCCGTCATCATCATCGGCATCAGCCGCCCATAGGTGACCGCCGCGAGCAGGACCGCCTTGTAGCCGGCGATGTTGGCCTGCGAGGACAACACGTCCATGCTCTGCGCGCGCGTCGTGCGCGGCGCGGCCTCGAGCGCGAAGGCGGTGAGCCCGGCCGCATTCATGGCCGCGATGCCCTCGGCGTTGAAGGGCTCGAGCAGGCCGATCAACGCGCCGCCGCGCTTCATCTGCGCGAGTTCGTCGCCGGTGGGCAGGCGAACCTTGAGCACGAGGTCGGCGCCGAGCGCACCGGCGGCGGTGCCGATCGATGCCCCTGCGGCAATGAATGCTGCATCGGTCTGCGCCGCGGCCAGACCGGCCCCGGCCTGGACCACGATCGAATGCTTGGCGCCGACCAGCTTCTTGACCGTTTCCGCAGTGGCGGCGACGCGGGTTTCGCCTGGCCGCGTCTCCAGCGGAACTCCCATGCGCATCGCTGTCCCCCCTGTATGTTTATTCGAATCGGGCGCGTTCTTTAAAATCAAGCTTACGCGAATTCGCCTTGCAAGCGCCGTCGCGCGCCCGCGTTGCGGGGACGGTCCCTGAAATCCAGTGGTGCCATCTCGCCCGCCAGCCTGCGTACTCGTCGACTCTATGGACACACAGCCGTGAAACACCGCGTCGTGGTTGGCCTGTCAGGCGGCGTCGACTCGGCGGTAGCGGCCTGGCGCCTGAAGGAGCAGGGCTTCGAAGTCATCGGCATCTTCATGAAGAACTGGGAAGACGATGACGACGGCGAATACTGCTCGACGCGGCAGGACTTCCTCGATGCCGCGGCCGTCGCGGACGTGATCGGGATCGAACTCGATGCCGTCAACTTCGCGGCCGAGTACCGCGAGCGCGTGTTCGCCGACTTCCTGCGCGAGTATTCCGCCGGCCGCACGCCGAACCCCGATGTGCTGTGCAACGCGGAGATCAAGTTCAAGGCGTTTCTCGACCACGCGATGCGCCTCGGCGCGCAGCACATCGCCACAGGGCACTACGCGCGCGTGCGCGAAGTGCCGGGCGCGGCGTCCGGCCTGCCGGTGCGCTACGAACTGCTGCGCGGTGTCGACGGCACGAAGGACCAGAGCTACTTCCTGCATCGCCTCGACCAGGCGCAACTCGCGCGCACGCTGTTTCCGGTCGGCGACCTGCGCAAGACCGAAGTCCGCCGCATCGCCGCCCGGATCGGGCTGCCCAATGCGACCAAGCGGGATTCGACGGGCATCTGCTTCATCGGCGAGCGGCCGTTCCGCGAGTTCCTCCATCGCTACCTGCCGATGAAGCCCGGACCGATCCGCAATGACACGGGGCAGGTCGTCGGGGAGCACGTCGGGCTCTCGTTCTACACGCTGGGACAGCGCAAGGGCATCGGCATCGGCGGCCGGCGCGATGGCAGCGGCGAGCCCTGGTTCGTCGCGCGCAAGGACATCGCCTCGAACACGCTGTGGGTCGTGCAGGGCCACGAGCATCCATGGCTGCTCGCGGATCGCCTGTCCGCCGACGCTGCGGTCTGGGTGAGCGGCGCGCCGCCGGCAGTGGGCACGCGCCTCAGCGCGAAGAGCCGGTATCGCCAGGCAGATGCGCCGTGCACCGTGACGCGCGTCGAGGACAACACCTTCGAGCTCGTCTTCGATGCGCCTCAATGGGCCATGACCCCAGGTCAGCACGCCGCGCTCTACCTGGGAGAGGTGAGTCTGGGAGGGGGGATGATCGCGTAGTCGTCCGAATGAAAGGCGCGTCGCTCGGGATGACAGCGTGGCAAGAGAGACCGGACGCGGATTGACGCGGCAAGCGTTGGGGCAGGGATCGAGATCGGCCGTACTTCACAGGTTCTGATCCGCCTCTTTGGTGCATGCTGCTGGCTCCTTCGAGGGCGGAGAAGCGCTAGTGTCGGCCGATACAAAGGGGCCGGAGGACCTCCGGTACGCAATGGCCATTTCGAAAAGCGGACAAGTTGTCGGCTCCAACCAACCGCTACTCGAACTTTCGTTGCTCGCTGGCTGGTTCGGCTACCTCTTGGTCGCACCGACCTGGGGGTTCGGTTGGGTCGAGGCGTGGCACAACGAGCAACGTGCGGTTCAAACGATCCTGCTCGGCCTCGTCGGCATCGTCACAGCTGCCGTGCCGCGACTTCGAACTGCGCTCGTCCCTCGAACCGGCATCGGGTACGCGGCTTGGGTGCTGGTCGCCATCGGCTTGACCTCGGCGCTCGACGCCGCCTTCGTCGTTCCTGCGCTGGTCGAAGTCTCGTTGCACGTCCTGCTCGTGGTGCTGGTCGTTGTCACCGCTTCGGCCGTGGCACGCGACCCGGTCCGGCTTGCGTTATGGGCCCGCCGAGCATGCCTTGCGCTCGCGGTCGCTCACGTGACCGGGATCACCGCGCGCTACGTCGGCATGCTGGCGCTCGGGCGACCGCTGGCTCTCGACGTACTGCTCCTCGGCTACGCGAATCCACGCTTTCCGAGTGCGCTATATGCCCTCCTGATGCCATTTTGTGCGACCCTCGTTGCCGACCCGCGTGAGATACCAGCACTGCGATGGATCGGCCTCGTCATGCTGGCCCTTCTATGGGCGGTGAATGTCGCGCTGGGAACGCGGGCAATCTGGCTTGCATACGGGTTCGTGCTGCCGCTGCTGCCGTTTGTGGTCGGCTGGCCGCGGAGCAAATCGATCCTGTTGGCGCTCGCTGGTTCGGCGCTGGCGGGCGTGCTCCTCTATTACTTGCTGTTCGTCGGAGTGCCCACATGGATGGGCACGGGCACCACGCTGCGATCGCGCATGGAGCAGCTCACATCGCTGAGCGATCGCGAACTGCTCTGGGCGCAAGCCTGGCAGATCATGACCAACAAGCCATTCCTCGGCGTCGGCCCGATGAACTTCGCGGCGCTCGGTGATTCGTTCGCGGCGCACCCGCATGACTGGATCATGCAGATCGGCTCGGAGTGGGGAGTTCCGGCGCTCGCGATCCTGCTTTGGATCATCTGGCGACTTGGCCAGGCGGTGTATGGCAGCGTGCACGTCGATCGCGGGAACGACGTCGACATTCTTGCGCCGCTCGCGGCCACGCTTGTCGGACTCGTCTACGGACTCGTCGACGGCAATCTCGTCATGCCCGTCAGTCAGACGGCCTACGCGTTGACGCTCGGCATCCTGCTTGGCCTGCGCACGACCCCCGCAACCACGGGCGTTGCGAGCCGGCCCGTGCTCGCAGCCGGCACTGCCGCGTTCGTGCTGGCGAGCACGCTTTGTCTGCTTGCCTACACGGCGAGCACGCTCCCCCAGCAGCCCGAGAGCGAGCGGATGTGGCGTGTGACGTCGCGGTTTCCGGACCTCGCACCGAGGTTCTGGCAGCAGGGACTACTGCGCTAGAGACTGCGGCGCTCGAGCGAACGAGCGACAAAAAAGCGAGGGCCGGATTGCTCCGGCCCTCGTTTAGACGCAGCGACTGCTATTAGGTGGCGACGCCGGTCTGCGAACGATTGCACGGTGCGGCGTTGGCAAACGTCCAGACGATGTTGTTGGCATTGACCACCGGGGTCAGCGTCACGACGCAGTTGCCGGCTTGCGCGTTGCCCGTGATCGTGATGACGCCGGTACCCGGGGCAACGACAACCGGGTTGGCACCCGCACCAAACTTCGGCGTCGGAAGCACCCACGTAGTCGGAACATAACCGCCACCCATCAGGCCCGTGGCCGCCGTACCCGGCGCAACGCCGCAGTCCATCGGCGCGGTGAAGCTGCCGGCCTGGTTCTGCACGCACTCGCCGATCGCCTGCTTGAGCTGGCCGACCGACTGGAAGTTATCCGACCAGCGCGAGCGGGTCAGATAGTCCTGGTACTGC
>DATJUX010000020.1:0-180232 GCA_035502095.1 Burkholderiaceae bacterium | reverse complement strand
CGAGCCGTCACCCGCCCTTTTTGTCGGTCGGGGCGCCGAACGGGAAGGTGGAGAACATCGAACGCGTCTGGTTCTGCATGTTCTCCTGCATCTGCACGAACAGGTTCTTGCTCTGCTCGATGTAGTTGGTCATCATCGACTGGATCATCGGCGCCTGCATATTGACGAACTGCGCCCACATGTCCGGACCGACCTTGTTGGAGTCGTAAAACGCCTTGCTTTGCTCCTGCAGCTTCTTCTGGATGTCGATGAACGCCTGCACGTTTTTTTCGAGGTACGAACCCATCATCCCCTGCATGGCATTTCCGTAGCTGCGGATGATCTGCGACAGCACCGGCGGCGTGAACATCGGCATGCCGGCCTGTTCTTCCTCGAGGATGATCTGCAGCAGGATCTGGCGGGTCAGGTCTTCGCTGCTCTTGGCATCGACGACCTGGAATTCTTCCTGCTCGAGTACCAGTTGCTTGACGTCGGCCAGCGTGATGTAGGTGCTCGTCTGCGTGTCGTACAGGCGGCGGTTGGGATATTTCTTGATCAGGCGCGTGGCCATGCGTGAACACCTCGTGCGCCCCTCGCAACCCGGCTTGGGGCGAATCTTGAATTAACGAAGGGTTCATTCTATAGCCCGAAAGCCGGGCTCACGCACCCTGCCGACGACCGGCTTCGGGAAAGCGCGGTCCGCGCCTGATCGCGGACCGCCCTGGCCCGTGGTCAGCCCATGTGCAGGCCGCCGTTGCAACTGAAGTCGGCGCCGGTGGTGAAGCCCGCATCGTCGGTGGTCAGCCACCCGCAGATCGACCCGATTTCTTCCGCCCGTCCGAGGCGCTTGACCGGGATGGTCTGGATGATCTTCTCGCGTACGTCCTCGCGCACCGCCATGACCATGTCGGTGGCGATGTAGCCCGGAGAAACGGTGTTCACCGTTACCCCCTTGCTGGCAACTTCCTGCGCGAGCGCCATCGTGAAGCCGTGCATCCCGGCCTTGGCCGCCGAGTAGTTGGTCTGTCCGAACTGGCCTTTCTCGCCATTGACCGACGAGATGTTGATGATGCGGCCCCAGCCCTTGTCGAGCATGCCCTCGATCACCTGCTTGGTGACGTGGAACAGGCTGTTCAGGTTGGTGTCCATCACCGCATTCCAGTCGTCGAGCGACATCTTGCGGAATACGCCATCCCTGGTGATGCCGGCGTTGTTCACCAGGATGTCGACCACGCCGTGCTCGGCTTTGACCTTGTCGAACGCGGCCTTGGTCGATTCCCAGTTCGATACGTTGCCCGCGGAGGCGTAGAACGTGTAGCCGTCCTTCTTCTGCTCCGCGATCCACTTGGCATAGTCGCGGGTCGGGCCGCAACCGGCGACCACCTTGTAGCCCATGTCATGGAATTTGCGGCAGATCGCCGACCCGATGCCACCCATACCACCAGTGACGTATGCGACTTTGCTCATGATCGTCTCCTTCCCTCTTCGAGAGATGTTCAGCGTTCGACCGCGAGGGCGACGCCCATGCCGCCGCCGATGCAAAGCGACGCGAGGCCCTTCTTCGCGCCGCGCCGCTTCATTTCGTGCAACAGGCTGACCAGGATGCGGCACCCGGATGCGCCGATCGGGTGACCCAGCGCGATGGCGCCGCCGTTCACGTTGATCTTCGACGTGTCCCAGCCCATTTCCTTGTTGACCGCACACGCCTGCGCGGCAAACGCCTCGTTGATTTCCATCAGGTCGAGGTCGGCAGGCTTCCAATCCGCCTTTGCCAACGCGCGCTTCGACGCCGGCACCGGCCCCATGCCCATGATCTTCGGATCGACGCCGGTGGTCGCGAACGACTTGATGCGCGCGAGCGGCGTCAGGCCGAGCGCCTTCGCACGCGCCTCCGACATCACCAGCACCGCCGCGGCACCGTCGTTGATGCCGGACGCATTGCCGGCCGTGACCGTGCCTTCCTTGTCGAACGCCGGCCTCAGTCCGGCGAGCGCTTCGGCGTTGGTCTTCTTGTTGATGAATTCATCCGCTTCGAAGGCGATGGGGTCGCCCTTCTTCTGCGGAATCATCACCGGGACGATTTCTTCCTTGAACCGCCCGCCATCCTGCGCGGCCGCCGCCTTCTGCTGCGAGGCGAGCGCGAACGCATCCTGCGTGCCGCGATCGACGCTGTACTGCTTGGCGACGTTCTCGGCGGTGATGCCCATGTGGTACTTGTTGTAGACGTCCCAGAGGCCGTCGACGATCATCGAGTCGATCATCTTCACGTCGCCCATGCGGAAGCCGTCGCGCGAGTTCATGAGCACGTGCGGCGCCAGGCTCATGTTCTCCTGGCCGCCGGCGATCACGATCTCCGCATCGCCGCGGTCGATCGCCTGCGCCGCCAGCATCACCGCCTTCAAGCCCGAACCGCAGACGACGTTGATCGTCAGCGCGGGAACCACCACCGGCAGTCCGGCCTTGATCAGCGCCTGGCGGGCGGGGTTCTGCCCGGACCCTGCGGTCAGGACCTGGCCCATGATGACTTCGTCGACCTGGTCGGGCTTGACGCCGGCGCGCTTGAGGACCTCGCCGATGACGATGGCGCCGAGTTCCGGTGCCGGTACCTTGGCGAGCGTGCCGCCGAACTTGCCAATCGCGGTCCGCGCGGCCGCGACGATCACTGCATTGCTGCTCATGTATCCCTCCTAAGCTTTCTCTTTCACGTACCGGCCCGGCGCCGGTTCAATTGGAGCGTACTTCTCACTGCCAAGTCTTGCGCGTGCAGGCACCTCGCCTCCGGCGAACTGCCGCAGCCACTGATCCCAATCCTTCCACCAACTGCCCGCCCGCTCGGTCGCATCGACCAGCCACGCTTCGCTGTTTGCAGGCAACCCGCCGTCGCTGGCGACCCAATAGCTGCGCTTGTTCTTCGACGCCGGATTGATGGTTCCGGCGATGTGGCCGCTTGCGCCGAGCACGAAGCGCACGCTGCCCGGCTTATCGCCCGGGAGCAGCCGCGCCGACGCGTAAGCCGCTTTCCAGGGAACGATGTGGTCCTCCCTCGCGGCAAACACATAGGCGGGAACCTGGATTCGATTCAGATCGATGCGCTCCCCGCAGCACACGAGCCGGCCCGGCACGCGCAGATTGTTCTCCAGATACATGTTGCGCAGGTACCAGCAGTACATCGGGCCCGGGAGGTTGGTCGAATCGCCGTTCCAGTACAGCAGGTCGAATGCCGGCGGCGCCTTTCCTTCGAGGTAGTTGCTGACGACATAGTTCCAGACGAGGTCGTTCGCGCGCAGGCTTGAGAACGTGTTGGCGAGTTCGAGCCCCGGCATCAGCCCGCCTCCGCCGATCGCCCGTTCGCGCATGCGCACGTGCGCCTCGTCGACGAATACGTCGAGCACACCCGTGTCCTCGAAGTCGAGCAGCGCGGTCAGCAGCGTCAGGCTCGCAATCGGATCGTCACCGCGTGCGGACATCACCGCCAGCGCCGCTGCGATGATCGTGCCGCCGACGCAGAAACCGAGCGCGTTGACCTGCCGCTCGCCGGTGATGGCCCGCACCACATCGAGCGCGGTGATCGGGCCGAGTTCGATGTAATCGTCCCAGGTCGCCTGGCGCTCCGCCTCGTGCGGGTTCTTCCACGAGACCACGAAAACGGTGTTGCCCTGCTCCACCGCATAGCGGATGAACGAGTTTTCCGGCTGCAGGTCGAGGATGTAGAACTTGTTGATGCAGGGCGGGACCATCACGAACGGACGTTTGCGCACCTGCGGCGTCAGGGGCTGGTACTGGATCAGCTGCATCAGCTGGTTCTCGTACACCACCGCGCCCGCGGTCGTTGCAACGTTGCGGCCGACTTCGAATGCGGCCTCGTCGGTCTGCGTGATCTTGCCCTTGCCGAGGTCCTTCAGCAGGTTGGCGAGCCCGCTGGTCAGGCTCTCGCCCTTGGTCGCGAGCATGCGTTCCTGTGCCTGCGGATTCAGGGCGAGGAAGTTCGATGGCGACGCGGCATCCACCCACTGCGACACCGCGAACTTCACCCGTCGCTTGGTCTTGCGATCGGTCTCGACGCTTTCCGCGAGCTGGTTCATGAAGTCCGCGTTCAACAGGTACGCGCGCGCGTAAAACGAAGCCCACGAACTCTTCTGCCACGCGGCGTCCGCAAACCGGGTGTCACGAATCGGCTCGGCAGGCTTCTGCGGATGGGCGACGAAGTCGCGCCACAGCGCGTTCAGGCGCTGCACGTAGGACTGCTGCAACTCGAGCAGCCGTTCGGGAGAAATCGCGAAACCCGGCACCTTGGGCAAGGCATAACGCGCGGGGTCGAGACCCGCCCACCAGTTGCCGGTCGCGCCGTTGCCCGTGGCGCCATTGCCGGGTGCGTGGGGCCTGGCCGTCTCCGTCGCAGGGCGACCGGCCGCGCCGTCGGTTCGTTTCGCACTCGCCTTCGTCGCGCGTGTCCGGGTGCGGGCCTTCGGCGCAGACTCGGTTGCCCGCGCACCCCGTGCAGTTGCCATGCTGCCGTCTCCCACCGGTCAATGTATACGCAGCGTCGGTGCGTGCACTGCTTCCATCATGCGTGCGTATGCAACGGATTGTCCTCAGCCCACGCCGGGTGTCAAACCCGCAGCGGCGTTTTCTGTCTGCTCTGCATCGATCCAGACCACTGCGGCATGCCGGCCGGTCACGCGATCGCGGCGATAGCTGTAGAAGCGGCTCGCATCGGCAAAGGTGCAATCCTGCCCGCCGCGTACCGCCTGCACGCCGACCTGCGCGAGCGCCATGCGGCCAAGCTCGAACAGGTTCGCGCGGTACTTGCCGTTACCGATCTCCTCGAACGCTGCGCCGGCATCCGGCAGATTCGCCCGCATCGCTTGCCGCACCTCGGCGCCGACTTCGAAGTGCCGCGGTCCGATCGCAGGGCCAAGGTAGGCAACCAGATCCGCACCCGGGTCGTTCAGCCGCGTGCGCAGCGCGCGCACCGTGTTCTGGATCACACCGGCGGCAAGGCCGCGCCAACCTGCGTGCGCGGCGCCGACGCCGCGGCCATCCCGGCTAGCGATCAGGACCGGCATGCAATCCGCGATCAGGACCACACAGACCGTTCCCGGCGTGATGCTGGTCGAGGCGTCGGCCGCGGTCGCGGCGTCGATTGCTTCGGCATCCACTACCACCGCGCCGTGGACCTGCCGCAGCCACTTCGGATCCTGGGGCAGCAGCGCGGCAAGGTGACGCCGGTTCGCGACGACCGCTGCGGCGGAATCGCCGCTTCCCAAGCCGAGGTTGAGCCCGCCCGTTCCATCCTGCGCCGCCCATGGGCCGGTCGACCACCCTCCGGCCCGCGTCGTGACGAATCCCCGGACACCGGCGACTGGCAGATCGGCGGCAATCGTGTGCTCGAGAAGCGTCATACAGACCCGGCGCGACGGCGCAGGTGGAAACCGAGCGAGGTCATCAGCTCCCGCATGTCGCCAGGTGGCTCCCTGAACCATTGCGTCGGCTCACCTGTCACCGGGTGAATGAGGCCGAGGCGACACGCGTGCAAGGCCTGGCGCGCGAACCGGGTCCACGCGGTGGCCAACGAGGCATCGCTGCCAGGCCGACCGCGGCGGTAAACCGGATCGCCGACCAGCGGCAGGCCGATCGATTCGAGGTGAACGCGAATCTGGTGCGTTCGTCCAGTCTCCAGGCGGCAGACCAGCCAGCTCAGCGCCTGCCCGGCAGCGTCCGACGTCTCGACCGTACGGTAGTGCGTGCGGGCCGGCTTCGCGGCGGGTGCCCTACTGACCTTGAAGCGCAGCGGCTGGCGCGGATCGCGGGCGATCGCGGCGTCGATGGTGCCCTCCTTCGGCGCAGCACCGTACACGAGGGCCCAATATTCCCGCGTCACCGAGCGCGCCTGCAGTTGGCGCACGAGATCGAGATATGCCGGCGCCGTTCGGGCGACCACCATCAATCCCGACGTGCCCGCGTCCAGGCGATGCACGATTCCGCCACGCGGCAGGAGCCCCTGGCGCGGGTCGTACGCAAGCAACCCGTTGAGCAGCGTGCCCGACCAGTTGCCCGCCGCGGGGTGAACGACGAGGCCGGGCGGCTTGTCGAGCACCAGGATTGCATCGTCGGCGTGGACGACGTCGAGGGCGATCGGCTCGGCGACGAACGCGCTCGCCTCGGGGCTGGGCGGCGGCGCAAGATCGATGGTGTCGCCCGCGAACACCTGCGTGCGGGCGGCCGGCGTGCGATCGTTGAGCCGGATCGCGCCGCCTTCGATCCATTGCTTGATCCGGCTGCGTGAAACCTCCGGCAGCAGTCGCGCCAGCGCCTTGTCCAGCCGCTCGCCGGTGCTTGCCGCGGGCACGGTGAGCCGCTCGGGCAGCGCGAACGAGCCCGCAGGATTCTGCGCGTCTGCCTCGACCAAAGCCGTCTCGTCGTCCTCCTCGAGTTCCTGATGCATCCGGGCCACCATGACGGTCAATATAATCGCCGGTCGTGCGAGACGTGCAGGAAACGGGATGAGACGTGCCGCGATCGGCGCCTGGCTGGCATTGGCGATGCTTCTCGTCGCTGTGCTCGCAGGTTGCTCGGCGTTCGAGAAGGATCCGACCGCGAAATGGAGCGCGGATCGGATCTACCAGGAGGCCAAGGACGAGATGGCGGCCGGCAACTGGAAGAAGGCGCGCGAGCTGCTCGAAAAACTCGAAGCGCGCTACCCGTTCGGACGTTACGCACAGCAGGCCGAGATGGAGATCGCCTACACCTACTACAAGGAAGGCGAGGCCGCCGACGCCGTGACGGCGGCGGAACGATTCCTGAAGCTGAACCCGAATCATCCCAACGCCGACTACGTCCAATATCTCAAGGGCCTGTCGCTCTTCAACGACGACCTGGGCCTGTTCGGACACGCTTTCGGTCGCGACCCGACCTATCGCGACCCGAAGGCGATGCGAGAGGCCTTCGACGCCTTCAAGGAGCTCGCGGTCCACTACCCGAACAGCCGCTACACGCCGGAGGCGACGGCGCGGATGAACTACCTGGTCAACGCGCTCGCGCAAAGCGAGGTCAACATCGCGCGTTATTACCTCGAGCGGGGTGCGTACATCGCCGCCGCGGAGCGTGCCCAGGCCGCCGTGCGCGACTACTCGGGCGCCCCCGCCTCGGAAGAGGCGCTCTCCATCATGGTGCGCGCCTACGGATCGCTGGGCATGGACGGGCTGCGCAACGATACCGAGCGGATCCTGCTCCAGAACTATCCCAACTCCGCCTTCCTCAAGGCCGCGAAGTGATGCGGCCGGCTGCTAGGCCGCGCCCGCCGCGCTGAAGAAGGCGCACGCTTGCTCGGGGTCGCGTGTGCGCGCGAACGGCGGCAGGCTCGCCAGCACGATGCGCCCGTACGACTTGGTGAGCAGCCGGTCATCGAGAATCATCAGCACGCCACGATCCCGTTCGTCGCGGATGAGCCGCCCGACACCCTGCTGGAGCAACGTCACCGCCTGCGGCAACTGGAATTCGGTGAACGCGTTGCGGCCGAGTGCCCGCAGGCGCCGGATGCGCGCTTCGACCACGGGATCGTCGGGGGGCGCGAACGGCAACTTGTCGATCACGACCAGCGACAGTGCCTCGCCGCGCACGTCGATCCCCTCCCAGAAGGAAACGCTGCCGACCAGCACGGCGTTGCCGGCGCGACGAAATTCGTCGAGCAGCGCGCGCCGTGTCGCGGTGCCCTGGATCAACAGCGGCAAGTCGATCGATTCGGCCTGCATGCGCATCCGCAGGCGCTCGGCGACGCGATCGACCGCCCGCAGCGTCGTGCACAGCACGAACGCCCTGCCGCCGCAAGCGGCGATGACCGGCCAGGCGCAGTCGGCCACCTGCTCGGCGAATGAGTCGGCCTGCGGCGAGGGCATCAGGGGTGGCAGATAGAGCAGCGCCTGGCGCGTGAAGTCGAACGGGCTCTCCCACCGCCGCGTGCGGGCCTGCGGCAGGCCCATCTCCTCCACGAACCGGTCGAAGCGCTGCGCAAGCGTGAGCGTCGCGGAAGTCAGCACCCAGGCCTGGGGCTGTTGTGCCCGCACGCGCGCGAAGGTCTCGGCTGGCGATAGAGGGGTCGCATGAAACTGCGCGCCGTGCGCGGAGACGTTGATCCACCGCACCCAGTCGGTGCCGGCGCGCGGCGCTTCCGGCGCCGGCGCTGAACCCGGGTCGGTTTCCTCCGGCCCCGGAACGTCGAATGCAACGATCCATCCGGCGACCTCGGTGCGCAGGGCCGCGGCGCGCGGCGCGAGCGCATCGAGTTCAGGATCGCGGCCCGCGTTGGCGTCGACGGCAGCTGCGATCGCGCAAAGCGCATGCTCGATTTCGGCGAGCGACTTGCCCACCTGCGCACGCCGCGCCAGCCGGTCGATCGCGACGCGCGCCCCAGCCGACAACCCGGCCTCCGCGAGGGCGAGGCGCACGACTCGTGCCGATTGCTCCAGCGCCTGGCTCAACGCCGGCCAGGCAGCGCCGCCGGGTGCGCGCGTCAATCCGACCGACCTCATGTCGACCGCCAGTTCGGCGGCTTGCGCGAGCGAAAACCCGCTACCGAAGAATTCGCCCGCGATCTTCGGTAGTTGATGCGCTTCGTCCAGGACGACGGTATCGGCAGCCGGCAGGAACTCGCTGATCGAATCGTCACGCAATGCCAGGTCGGCGAGAAAGAGGTGGTGATTGACGACCACGACGTCCGCCGCCTGCGCCGCGCGGCGCGCCTTGTAGACGAAACAATCGTCGAAGCGCGGGCATTGCTGTCCGAGGCAGTTCTCGCGGATCGAGGTCACGACCGGCCAGACCGCGGCGTTCTCCGGCACCACGCCGAGTTCGGCCCGGTCCCCGGTCGCGCTCGTGCGCGCGAACTGTCCGATCGCACGCAGATGGACGACGTCCTGTCGCGACGCCAGCTGCCCCTCGGCCTCGGCGCGCTGGAGGCGGTGCAGGCAGACGTAGTTCTGCCTTCCCTTGAGCAACGCGATGTCGAGCGATGGGTCGAGCGTCGCACGGAGCGCGGCGAGGTCCTTGCGAAACACCTGGTCCTGCAAGGCCTTGGTCCCGGTCGAAACGAGCGTCTTGCCGCCGGCGATCAGCGCCGGCACCAGGTAGGCGAACGTCTTGCCGGTGCCGGTGCCGGCCTCGGCGATCAGCGTGCCGCGTTCGGTGATTGTGTCGAACACCGCCAGCGCGAACTCGCGCTGCGAATCGCGCGGCACGAAGCCGGCCACCGCGCGGGACAGAACGCCATCCCGCTCGAATGCCGCGGCGACCCGGCGGCGCGCCTGCTCGACCGCGTCGGCGGCGCCCGGCGGCAGCCCGGCACTCACGCCGGGATATCCGGAACCAGCTGCATCTGCAGCTGAACGATTGCGTCCTTGATCTGGAGCTTGCGCTTCTTGAGCCGGCGCAAGCTCAGTTCGTCCACGCCGGAATGGCTCGCAAGGCGCGCAATCGCATCGTCGAGATCGCGATGTTCGACCTGCAACTCGACAATCCGCCGCTTGATCTGTTCGCTGTCCATGCCGAAGCGGCCGCGCTCCCCCATTTCGACCGAGGCGGCGGCACCCAACCGATCGCGATGCTAGCAGGGCAAGTGCCCGCCACTTCACGCGTTGTGCAGCACGGCGCGCTGATAGACTCGATCGACTGTCCTCACACCCTGCCGCAGTTCGCTCGTGTCCCGCTTCAAGGTTTCAGCCTGCATCGCCGAGCACATCGGCGACCGCTCCGACCAGCAGGATCGTGTTGCCATCCTCACCAGCCGCCGCAATTCTGGCGCGTTGCTGGCGATCGTCGCCGACGGCATGGGCGGCCGCAGCGGCGGCCGCATGGCCTCGGACCAGGTGATCGCCACGGCCGACAGCCTGTTCCAGGAGCTCTCGGACCAGGATTCCGGCCTGCGCGCGCTGCTCGAGCAGATCGCGACCGAGGCGCACACGGTCATCCGCCTCACCGCCATCTCGAGCGAAAAGGAGCCGCACAGCACGATCGTGGCGCTCATCGTCAAGAAGGACTACGCGATCTGGGCGCACGCCGGCGACAGCCGGCTCTATTTTTTCCGTGCCGGCAAGCTGGTGCACCGGACCGACGATCACACGTACGCGGCGAAGCTGTTGTCGGAGGGCAAGGTGTCCGCCGCGGAGGTCGCCGCGCACAAGTACAAGAACATCCTGGTAAGCGCGCTCGGAATCAGCCGCGAGCCGAAGCTTGCCGTCTGCGAGGCGAGCGAGCTGCGCGTCGGCGACGCCTTTCTCCTGTGCAGCGACGGTTTGTGGGCCTACTTCGAGGATCACGAACTCGCCTCGCTGCTGCACAGCCTGGCGCCGCGCGAGGCGTCCGAGCACCTGGTGCGCATCGCACGCGAACGCGCGCAGGGGCGCGGCGACAACCTTTCGCTTGCGATCGTGAAACTCGAGGCGCCGGAGCAGAAAAAGCGCTCGCCGACGGCGACCATGTGGTTCGAAGGCCCGCCCACCAACGCCAAGGCGAAGACCGACGCCTGAGACGTGCGCGCCCTCAGCGGTTGGCCTGTTCCTCGCGTTCCTTCTGCGCGCGCTCGCGCTCGATGCGGCGATCCTCGCGCCGCTTCTCGTTGGCGATGCGCTCGTCTTCCTTCTTTTTCGCGTAGTCGGCGGCCTCGCGCTGCTTTTCCTCGAAGGCCTTGACGTTGGCCGCGCGCTGCTCGGCTTGCGCGGCCTCGCTCGCCTGGCGCTGCGCCTGCTCCTCGGCGTGGGCCTTTTGCCGCTGCTGGTATTGCTCACGGTTGGCGGCCGCGGCCTTGTCCTTGTCGGCTTGCTCGACGGAGCGCGCCGCCGCATCGGGGACCGGGGCCGGCGCGCGCTCGGGCTGTCGATTCGCCCCTGCTTCCTCCCGCTTCCTGGCGCGATCGTCGGCATCCAGGCGGCGCTTGACCTCGCGCGCCTCGATCTCCACGCGCCGGATCTCGCGCTTCTTGGCGCCGAGCGTGCGCCGCGCCTCTTCGGTGCACTGGTTCTGCAGGAAGACCGTCACGCAACGTTTCATCTCGTCGCGGTAGGCCGCTTCGGCCTCCTGGTCCGCGACCTTGGTCGCTTCGAGCGCCTTCTGCGCCTGCTCGCGGGTGGAGATGCTTCCGGCCGGATAGGTGTCACCGACACCCGCCGCCAGGGCGCTGCCGGCAGCAAGGCACGCACCGGCGACGACGAGGCCGCAGAGCGGCTTCATCCCAGCCGCTCCACCACGTCGCGCCGCGGCGTTTCCAAATAGGACTTCGTCTGCATCTCGATGAGCCTCGAGGTGGTGCGCCGGAAATCGTTGGCCAGCGCACCAGCGGTATACAACGCCTCGGGCTGCGCCGCCGCCGACAGTATGAGCTTCACGCCGTGGTCGTAGAGCACGTCCACCAGCCAGGTGAACCGACGCGCCTCGGAGGCTTGGCCCGCCGACATGGCCGGAACATGGGAGAGGACGACCGTGTGAAACCGGGCCGCGAGCTCGAGGTAGTCGTTCTGCGAGCGCGGCCCGCCGCACAGGACCGCGAAGTCGAACCAGACCACGCCCCCGGCGCGCCGGCGCGCCCGGATGCGGCGCCCTTCGATCGACATGACCGGCGCGTCGTCATCGGCTTCCGCGACCCGCTCGAACGCCGCTTGCAGGCGCGCCTCGGCATCGGGACCGGGCGGCACCAGGTAGGTTTCGATGCGCTCCATGGCACGCCGCCGGTAGTCGATGCCGGAATCGAGCGCGATCACGTCGAGCTGCTCCTTCAGCAGTTCGATCGCCGGCAGGACGCGATCGCGATGCAACCCCTCCGGATACAGCTGGTCCGGCGGGTAGTTCGACGTCATCACGAATCCGACACGGAGGCTGAACAGCTGCAGGAGAAGGCGGTGCAGGATCATCGCGTCCGCGATGTCGGACACGTGGAACTCGTCGAAGCAGATCAGGCGGTGCCGGTGCGCCGTGCGCCGCGCAACCTCGTCGAGGGGGTCGACCGTACCCTTCACCTCCTCGAGCTCGCGGTGCACGCCGCGCATGAACTCGTGGAAGTGCAGCCGCGCCTTGCGGATCAGCGGGGCGGCGGCAAAGAAGCTGTCCATGAGGAAACTCTTGCCCGTGCCGACGCCACCCCACAGGTAGATGCCGCGCGGTATCGGCGGCCGGCGCAGCAGGCGCGTCACGGCGTTCGATCGTTGTGCCTTGTAGTCGCGCCAGCGCGCGTCGAGATCGGCCAGGCGGTCGGCCGCCGCCAGCTGTGCGGGGTCGAGGTGAAACCCGCGCGCGGCAAGGACCGTTTCGAGGTGCGAGGCAAAGGTCATCGGGCCGATCCTGGAACCGCCCGGCACCGGACGCCGCGATCGACCACGCGACCTAGAGGTTCAGGGTGCGCTTTTCGACCGCCAGCGCCGCTTCCTTCGTCGCCTCGGAGAGCGATGGGTGCGCATGGCAGATGCGCGCGATGTCCTCGGCGGCGGCGCGGAACTCCATCGCCACCACCGCCTCGGAGATCAGTTCCGAGGCGAGCGGGCCGATGATGTGCACGCCGAGAATCTGGTCGGTCGCGGCGTCGGCGACGATCTTCACGAAGCCCGTGGTATCTCCGAGCGCACGTGCGCGTCCGTTCGCCGAGAAGGGGAACGTTCCCGCCTTGTAGGCCCGGCCGGCTTCCTTGAGCTGCTGCTCAGTCTGGCCCACCCACGCGATTTCGGGCGCGGTGTAGATCACCCAGGGGATGGTGTTGAAGTCGACGTGTCCATGCTGGCCGACGATGCGCTCGGCCACCGCGACGCCCTCTTCTTCCGCCTTGTGCGCAAGCATCGGCCCGCGCACGACGTCGCCGATCGCCCACACGTTCGCAACGTTGGTCCGGCACAGTTCGTCGACGGCGACAAAGCCCCGTTCGTCGACCGCCAGCCCCACCGCGGCCCCGTTCAGCCCGCGCGTATTCGGCACGCGCCCGATCGACACGATCAACCGGTCGCACTCGAGTACCTGCGCGCCGCCGCCGGCGTCGGTCCACTTGACGGTCACGCCGGCAGCGCCCCCGGCCACGCTGTCGATCTTCGCGCCGAGGTGGATCTTCAGTCCCTGCTTGGCGAAGGCCTTGCCCGCCTCCTTGGCAACGTCCGTGTCGACGGCGCCAAGAAAGGCAGGCAACGCTTCGAGAACCGTGACCTCCGACCCGAGGCGGCGCCAGACGCTGCCCATCTCCAGTCCGATCACGCCGGCGCCGATCACGCCGAGCCGCGGCGGGACCTCGGCGATCGAGAGGGCGCCGTCGTTCGAAAGCACCCGCTGTTCGTCGAACGCAACGCCCGGCAACGCGCGCGGATCGGATCCCGTCGCCACGATGACGTGGCGACCGACCAGTGACTCGGCCGCCCCCGCGGCATCGGTGACCCGGACTTCGATGCCCGCACCGCCATGCCCGACGAACGACCCCGTGCCGTGGAAGAACGCGACCTTGTTCTTCCGGAAGAGGTACAGGATCCCGTCGTTGTTCTGCTTGACCACCGTGTCCTTGCGCGCCAGCAGGCGCGCCAGATCCAGCGTCAGGGAGCCGATCTGGATGCCGTGCGCGGCGAAGTGATGGCGTGCGTGCTCGTAGTTTTCGGAGGATTGCAGCAGCGCCTTCGATGGAATGCAGCCGATGTTGGTGCAGGTGCCGCCGGGTGCCGGCCCGCCCTTGGCGTTCTTCCACTGGTCGATGCACGCGACCGAGAGCCCAAGCTGCGCGGCGCGGATGGCCGCGATGTATCCGCCGGGTCCCGCCCCGATGACGATCACGTCGAAATTCTTGGCCATGCCGCTCCTTCGATTCCCGTGCCGCGTTGGTCACCGCCCCTGGCGCGGCACCAGGATCCAGAGCAGCAGGTACAGCAGCGCCGTGAACCCGCCGAGGAACAGTCCGAGCAGGAACACGAGCCGCCAGACCCACGCATCGACGTTGGTCAGGGCCCCGATGCCGCCGCATACGCCGGCGATCCAACGGTCGTCGTCCGAGAGCCGCAGGCGGTTGACCGCGGCACCGGCGCCGGCGACACCGCCTGCCAGAACGCGTGCCTTCGCCTGCTCGAACTCGGCCTGCGACAGCGCTCCCTTGTTCAGAAGCTCGTGCAGCTTGGCGAGCTCGTCGGCGGCGCTCATCGATCCATCCTCTCCTCAAGCGGGCTGCGGCTCAGAGCTCGAGCAGCAGGCGTGCCGGGTCTTCGAGCGCTTCTTTCATGGCCACCAGGGACAGCACCGCCTCGCGGCCGTCGATGATGCGATGGTCGTAGGAGAGCGCGAGGTAGTTCATCGGCCGCGCGACGATCTGGCCGTTCTCGACGACGGCGCGGTCCTTGGTGGCGTGCACGCCGAGGATCGCCGATTGCGGCGGATTGATGATCGGCGTCGACAGCATCGACCCGAACACGCCGCCGTTGGAGATCGAAAAGGTGCCGCCGGTCAATTCCTCGAGACCGAGCTTGCCGTCCGCCGCGCGCTTGCCGAAATCGGCGATCTTCTTCTCGATGTCGGCGAAGGTGAGCTGGTCGGCATCGCGCAGGATCGGCACCACGAGCCCGCGCGGCGAACCGACGGCGATGCCGATATCGAAGAAACCGTGATAGACGATGTCGTTGCCGTCGACCGACGCATTCACCACCGGATACTTCTTCAGCGCGGCCACGGCCGCCTTGACGAAGAACGACATGAAGCCGAGCTTGACGCCATGCTCCTTCTCGAACCGGTCCTTGTACTTGTTGCGCAGGTCCATGACCGGCTGCATGTTGACTTCGTTGAAGGTCGTGAGGATCGCGGCGGTCGATTGCGACTGCACGAGACGCTCGGCGACGCGTTGGCGCAACCGCGACATCGGCACGCGTTGCTCGGGCCGGCCTGCCAGCATCGACAGATCGATCGGCGCCCGCACTTCGGGCAATGCAGGCCGCGCCGCGAAAGGAGCCGCTGCGGGCAGGCTCGGTGGCGGCGCCTTGGCGGGCGCCTGCTGCGCGGCGAGCACATCGCCCTTGGTGATGCGGCCGTCGCGGCCGGTGCCCGCCACCTGGGCGGGATTCAAGCCGACCTCGGCCATCAGCTTTGCGGCGGCGGGCATCGCTGCCGGACCGGCTGCGGCCGCGGCCGGCCCGGCGGCGGGTCGGGCCGGAGCCGGCGCGCTCGCAGGCGCCGGCGGCGTCGTGACGGATTCCTTGGCTTCGGTGTCAATGGTCGCGATGGTGTCGCCCGAACCGACCGTGCTGCCATCGGCCTTGACGATCTGCGCGAGCACGCCCTGTGCGGGTGCCGGCACTTCGAGCACGACCTTGTCGGTCTCGATCTCGACCAGCACCTCGTCGAGCGCGACCGGCTGGCCGGGCTGCTTCTTCCATTGCAGCAGCGTCGCTTCGGCGACGGACTCCGACAGTTGCGGGACCTTGACTTCGACGATCGGCATGACAGCGATCTTTCTGCAGCGAGTGCGAATCAAGCCGCGGCGGGCGCGGCGCCGCGCGCCGGCCGCCCCTTGTTACTTGTTGAGCACCAGACCCTTGAGCTTGGCAAACGCCGCGTCGATCAGGGCCTTCTGCTGGTCGTTGTGCTTCGCGTAGTAGCCGACCGCGGGTGAGGCGGACGCCGGCCGGCCCGTGTAACCGAGCTTCTGGCCCTCGGCCATGTTCTCCAGCAGGTGATGCTGGACGTAGAACCAGGCGCCCTGGTTCTGCGGTTCGTCCTGGCACCACATGATTTCAGCGAGATGCGGATACTTCTTCAGCTCGCCCGCCAGCGTCTTGTGCGGGAACGGATACAGCTGCTCGATGCGGACGATCGCGACCCCCTCTTCGCCGCGCTCCTCGCGCGCGTTGACGAGGTCGTAGTAGACCTTGCCCGAGCAGACGATCAGGCGCTTGACCTTCTTCGGATCGAGCTGCGCCGTTTCGGCGATGATGGTCTCGAATTCGCCGCGCGCGAGCTGCGACAGCGGCGAGGCCGCTTCCTTGTTCCGCAGCAGCGACTTCGGCGTCATGATGACGAGCGGCTTGCGGAACGGCCGGATCATCTGCCGGCGCAGAAGATGAAAGATTTGCGCCGCCGTGGTCGGCTGCGTCACCTGCATGTTGTTGTCCGCCGCGAGCTGCAGGAACCGCTCCAGGCGCGCCGACGAATGCTCTGGACCCTGCCCTTCGTACCCGTGCGGGAGCATCAGCACGAGCCCCGACTGGCGCCCCCATTTCACTTCGCCCGAGGAGATGAACTGGTCGATCACCACCTGCGCGCCGTTGGCGAAGTCGCCGAACTGCCCCTCCCAGATGACCAGCGCATTCGGTTCCGCGGTCGAGAAGCCATACTCGAACGCCAGCACCGCCTCTTCCGACAGCACCGAGTCGATGACGGTGAACGGCGCCTGTTTTTCGGAAACGTTCTGCAGCGGCACGTAGGTGCCCTCGTCCCAGCGCTCGCGCTGCTGGTCGTGCAGGACGGAATGACGGTGGCTGAAGGTGCCGCGCCCCGAATCCTGGCCGGTGATGCGTACCGGGTAGCCACTTGCAACCAGTGACGCGAAGGCCAGGTGCTCGCCCATACCCCAGTCGAGCGGCATCTTTCCTTCGCCCATCGCGCGCCGGTCGGCGATGACCTTCTCGACCAGCGGGTGGACCTTGAATCCCGCCGGGACGGTGGTGATGCGCTCTGCGAGCCGCTTGAGTTCGGCCAGCGGCACCGCGGTGTCGGCATGATCGGTCCAGCGCCGGTTCAGGAATGGCGCCCAGTCGACCGCGTACTTGCTCTTGTAGTTGGTAAGCACCGGGTCGACCGTGCTGCGCCCTTCGTCCATCGCCGTGCGCAGATGCTTGACCATCTGGTCAGGCTCTTCCGCGCTCAGCGTGCGCTGCGTGACCAGCTTGTCCGCGTAGAGCTTGCGCGTGCCCGGATGCTGGGCGATCTTCTTGTACATCAGCGGTTGCGTGACCGCCGGTGTGTCCTGCTCGTTGTGCCCGAGGCGGCGGAAGCAGACGATGTCGATCACGACATCCTGGTTGAACTCGTTGCGGAACTCGAGCGCGAGCTCGGCGGCCAGCACCACGGCCTCGGGATCGTCGCCGTTCACGTGCACGACCGGCGCTTCGATCATCTTGACCACGTCGGTGCAGTAGAGCGTCGAGCGCGTATCGCGCGGGTCGGACGTGGTGAAACCGATCTGGTTGTTGATGATGATGTGGACCGTGCCGCCGGTGCCGTAGCCGCGGGTCTGGGCCAGGTTGAGCGTCTCCATGATCACGCCCTGCCCGGCGAAAGCCGCATCACCATGGACGAGGATCGGCAGCACCTTGTCGCCGTCGCGGTCGCCGCGGCGCTCCTGGCGCGCGCGCACCGAGCCCTCCACCACCGGGTCGACGATTTCGAGATGCGACGGATTGAACGCAAGCGACAGGTGCACCGGGCCGCCCGGCGTCGACACGTCGCTCGAGAACCCGTTGTGGTACTTGACGTCGCCGGCGGGCAGATCGGCGGGCGGCTTGCCTTCAAACTCTGCAAACAGCTCCTTCGGCATCTTGCCGAGGATGTTGACGAGCACGTTCAGGCGGCCGCGATGCGCCATGCCGATGACGATCTCCTCCACGCCGCCGCCTCCCGCGCGCTGGATCAGTTCGTCCATCGCGGGAATGAAGCTCTCGCCCCCCTCGAGCGAGAAGCGCTTCTGGCCAACGAACTTCGTGTGCAGGTAGCGCTCGAGGCCTTCGGCGGCAGTCAGGCGGTCGAGGATGTGCCGCTTCTTCTCGGCGTCGAAGCTCGGGGTGGTGCGGATCGACTCGAGCTTCTGCTGCCACCAGCGCTTCTGCGCCGGATCCGAGATGTACATGAACTCCGCGCCGATCGTGCCGCAGTACGTCTGGCGCAGGGCGGTGACGATCTCGCGCAACGTCATCTGCTCCTGGCCGAAGTACGTGTTGGACGCCGAGAACTGGATGTCCATGTCCGCTTCGGTCAGGTCGTAGAAAGCCGGCTCGAGCTCGGGGATCGACGGGCGCTCCTGGCGCTTCAGCGGATCGAGATCGGCCCAGCGCGCGCCGAGAAACCGATAGGCCGCGATGATCGACTGGACGTGGACCTGCTTGCGTGCGACCGAAAGGTCGGTCGGCGCGACCGCCGGGCGCAGGGTGCCCGCCTTGGCGCGTTGCGCGAACGATTCGACGATCGGGGCGTGTGCGACGTCCGGCGAGCTGCTCGAACCGTCGGCGGCCGGAACCAGCTGCATCTGGTCGAAGTAGGCCCGCCACTTGTCGGGCACCGAGCCGGGATTGTCGAGGTAGCGCTCGTACAGGTCCTCGACGTAGGGCGCGTTACCACCGAACAGGTACGAATTGACCTGGAACTGTCGCATCATGGCCGCTTCACCTTTCTGCGCGATTCGCGCTCGAAGTGCCGGGGGCTTCGACTGAACCCTCCGTCCGCTACCGGCTCCGCCGGGCTTGCGGATTGCTAACGAATTCCCACCACTTCGCGGGCAATCGCGAAGGGACGGCAGGATAGCACCGGCCCGCTCGTCTCGTGCGTCACGACGATCGCAGGCAGTGGGCGTCGACCGTGATGCTTGTCTTTGCGCCCGTGCGATGAAGGCAACACTTGCGCCGTCACAAGTATTGGCCTGCCGGCCGGCGTAAACTGAATTTAATAAAGACTCGCCGCCGTCGCCCAGCACCTTCCCTATCCGGTCGTGCGCGGAGCCGCGGCGCATCCAGGAGACCGGTCTTGGAGGCCACCGACATACGGCGTCCCGACTACTTTCATCGCGTCGTCGATTGCCAGTGGGCATGTCCCGCCCACACCCCCGTTCCCGAATACATCCGATTGATCGCCGCGGGTCGTTACTCGGACGCCTACCTCGTCAACTGGAAGTCCAACGTCTTTCCGGGGATTCTCGGCCGCACGTGCGATCGTCCGTGCGAGCCGGCGTGCCGGCGCGGGCGCGTCGAAGAGCGCCAGGCCGAACGTCCGGAGCCGGTTGCAATCTGTCGCCTCAAGCGCGTGGCCGCCGACCTCAAGGATAACGTGCGCGCGCGTATGCCGAAGCCGGCGCTGCGCAAGAATGACAAGCGCGTTGCCTGCGTCGGTGCCGGCCCGGCCTCGCTGACGGTCGCGCGCGATCTCGCGCCGCTCGGCTATCACGTCACAGTCTTCGACCAGGACCCGAAGGCGGGCGGAATGATTCGTTCGCAGATTCCGCGTTTCCGCCTCCCGGAGGAAGTGATCGACGAGGAAACGGGTTACGTGCTCGACCTTGGCGTCGAGATGCGCGGGGGCGTGCGCATCGATTCCATGCGCAATCTGCTCGACGGCGGATTCGGCCGCTTCGATGCGCTCTTCGTCGGCTCCGGCGCCCCGCGCGGGCGCGACCTCGAGATTCCCGGCCGGCGCGAGGCGGCGGCGAAAATCCACATCGGCATCGACTGGCTCTCATCGGTCTCCTTCGGCCACGTGAACTCGATCGCGCCACGCGTGATCGTGCTCGGCGGCGGCAACACCGCGATGGATTGCTGCCGGACCGCCAAGCGCCTCGGCGGAACCGATGTCAAGGTGATCGTCCGCTCCGGGTTCGAGGAAATGAAAGCCTCGCCGTGGGAAAAGGAGGACGCGCAGCACGAGGGGATTCCGATCCTCAACTACCTCGTGCCGAAGTGCTTCCTCCACCAGGCCGGCACGCTGACCGGGATGCGCTTCGAGAAGGTGAACGCGGTGCGCGACGCGCAGGGCCGGCGCGAACTCGTGCCCACGGGCGAACCGGACCAGGACTTCGAGTGCGACGAGGTGCTGATCGCGGTCGGCCAGGAGAACGCGTTCCCGTGGATCGAGCGCGACTGCGGCATCGAGTTCGAGCGCAACGGACTGCCGAAGCTCGATTCCGTCACGCTGCAATCGAGCCTGCCGAAGGTGTTCTTCGGCGGCGATGCCGCCCTCGGCCCCAAGAACATCATCTGGGCGGTGGCGCAGGGCCATGACGCGGCCATCTCGATCGACCGTGTTCTCGGCGGCGGCAACGTGCGCGATCGGCCCGCCCCGGGCGTGACCCTGGTGTCGCAGAAGATGGGCATCCACGAGTGGAGCTACGACAACGCCGTCGAACCCGACACGCGTTACAAGGTGCCGTGGCGCGACGTCAATCAATCCCTGCGCAACATCAAGGTCGAAGTCGAGCTGGGGTTCGACGCCAAGACGGCGTTCAGGGAGGCCCAGCGTTGCCTGAATTGCGACGTGCAGACGGTCTTCACCGCCAAGGCCTGCATCGAATGCGACGCGTGCACCGACATCTGCCCGACCGACTGCATCAACTTCACCGCGAACGGGCCCGAGAATGAGCTGCGGCCGCGCCTGCGGGCGCCCGCCCTCAACAAGAATCAACCGCTGTACGTGTCCGAGACGCTCAAGACCGGTCGCGTGATGGTCAAGGACGAGGACGTGTGCCTGCACTGCGGGCTCTGTGCCGAGCGGTGCCCGACCGGCGCCTGGGACATGCAGAAGTTCCTGCTCGATCTCACCCTGGTGGGCGCGCAGCCCTTCATTCGCAGGGCGGCATGATGGCAAAACCCGCACGCATCCGCGCCGTCAACGACTTCGTCGTCAAGTTCGCCAACGTCAATGGCTCGGGCTCCGCATCGGCAAACGAGCTGTTCGCGCGCAGCTGCCTGCGCATGGGTGTTCCGGTCTCGCCGCGCAATATCTTCCCGTCCAACATCCAGGGTTTGCCGACCTGGTACGAAGTGCGCGTGAGCGAGCGCGGCTGGCTTGGCCGGCGTGGCGGCGTCGACATGATGGTGGCGATGAATCCGCAGACCTGGGACCAGGACCTGCGCGAGATCGAACCGGGCGGCTACCTGCTCTACGACAGCACCAAGCCACTGCCGCCATCGAAGTTCCGTCCCGACATCAATGCCATCGGCATGCCGCTCACCGAGATTGCGGCCGCCAAGTTCGCCGATCCGCGCGAGCGCCAGCTGCTGAAGAACATCATGTATGTGGGCGCGCTGGCGGCGATGCTCGGCATCGAGCCCGACGTGATCGCGCAGTTGCTCGGCGAGCAGTACAAGGGCAAGGACAAGCTGATCCGGCCGAACCTCGACGCCTTCATGAGCGGGCTGCACTACGGGCGCGAGAACCTCGACGAAGCCGCCGCATTGCGCATCGAGCGGCGCGACAAGGTGGGCGATCGTATCTTCATCGAAGGTAACGCCGCGACCGCCCTCGGTTGCGTATATGGCGGCGCGACCGTGTGTGCGTGGTATCCGATCACGCCCTCGTCCTCGCTGGCCGAAGCCTTCCAGAGATACTGCGCGCGCCTGCGCGTGGACTCCGAGACCGGCAAGAACAAGTTCGCCATCGTCCAGGCCGAGGACGAACTGGCATCGATCGGCATCGTGATCGGCGCCAACTGGAACGGTGCCCGCGCTTTCACCGCGACGTCCGGTC
Organism: Burkholderiaceae bacterium; assembly: GCA_035502095.1. GTDB lineage: Bacteria > Pseudomonadota > Gammaproteobacteria > Burkholderiales > Burkholderiaceae_F > JAKANT01. Next base: position 158,818 of record DATJUX010000020.1, on the reverse strand, counting down.
CCGGCATCTCGCTGATGACCGAATTCATCGGGCTCGCCTATTTCGCCGAGATTCCGGCAACGATCATCAACGTCCAGCGCGGCGGCCCCTCGACCGGCATGCCGACCCGGACCCAGCAGGCCGATCTGCTCGCGTGCGCATACGCCTCGCACGGCGACACGAAACACGTGCTGCTGTTCCCCGAGGATCCCAACGAGTGCTTCGAGTTCGCCGCCGCGGCACTCGACCTCGCCGACCGCCTGCAGACGCCGGTGTTCCTCATGACCGACCTCGATATCGGCATGAACCAGCGGCTGACCGCGCCGCTGAAGTGGGACGACAGCCGCCAGTACGATCGCGGCAAGGTGATGACCGCGGAGGAACTGGACGCCGGCAAGGACTTCGGCCGCTATCTCGACGTCGACGGCGATGGCATCGCCTACCGCACCTATCCGGGCTCGCATCCGGCGCGTGGCGCCTACTTCACGCGCGGCACGACCAAGGACGCGTACGCCCGTTATTCGGAAGCCGGCCCCGACTACGTCTACAACGTGCAGCGGCTGCTGAAGAAATTCGAGACCGCCAAGGCACTCGTGCCGGCGTCGGTGCCGCGCAGGAGTTCGCACAAGACGCGTTGCGGGGTCATCTACTTCGGTTCGACCGCCCCCGCGATGGCCGAGGCGCTCGAGGGCCTGGAGCAGCTCGGCACGCACGTCGATGCACTGCGCATCCGTGCCTTCCCGTTCGACGCGGCGGTCGAGGAGTTCATCCTTGGCCACGAGGCCGTCTTCGTGGTCGAGCAGAACCGCGATGCGCAGTTGCGCACCCTGCTCGTCAACGAACTCGAACTCGATCCGGCCCGCCTGGTGCCGATCCTGCACTACGACGGCACGCCCATCACCGCCCGCTTCATCACGGCGTCGATCGCCGAACAGGCGCGCCAGCTCAACGTGCTTCCGCTCAAGCCCGGCAAGGCCGCCTGAGCGCGCACAGGGGCCCGAACCATGACGTACCTCGCCAAACCCAGCCTGCACCATCCGACGCTGCCGAAGAACCGGCTCGGCTACACGCGGCGCGACTACGAAGGCAAGATCTCGACGCTGTGTGCCGGCTGCGGTCACGACTCGATCTCGGCCGCCGTGATCCAGGCCTGCTGGGAACTCGACATCGAGCCGCACCGCGTTGCCAAGCTCTCCGGCATCGGGTGCTCGTCGAAGACCCCCGACTACTTCCTCGGCAACTCGCACGGCTTCAATTCGGTGCACGGCCGCATGCCTTCGGTGCTGACCGGCGCCAATCTGGCGAACCGCGATCTTATCTACCTCGGCGTCTCCGGCGACGGGGACTCGGCATCGATCGGCCTGGGGCAGTTTGCGCACGCGATGCGCCGAGGCGTCAACATGACGTACATCGTCGAGAACAACGGCGTGTACGGCCTCACCAAGGGCCAGTTCTCCGCCACCGCGGACGCCGGGTCGAAGTCCAAGCGTGGCGCCGTCAACACGGACGCCTCGATCGACATGGTCTCGCTGGCGCTGCAGCTCGGCGCGACGTATGTCGCACGCAGCTTCTCGGGCGACAAGGAACAGCTGGTGCCGCTCATCAAGGGCGCACTCGCGCACCGCGGCACCGCTTTCCTCGACGTCATCAGCCCGTGCGTGGCGTTCAACAACCACGCCGGCAGCACCAAGAGCTACGACTACGTGCGCGAGCACAACGACGCGGTCAACCGGCTCGACTTCATGCCGCGCCGTGCACCGCTTTCAGCCGACTACCGTCCCGGCTCGGTGATCGAGATCACGCAGCACGACGGGTCGCGCCTGCGCCTGCGCAAGCTGCACGATGGGTACGATCCGGGCGACCGCCTGGCGGCGATGAATCACATCCAGGCGCACCAGGCGCGGGGCGAGATCGTGACCGGGCTGCTGTTCATCGATCCGCAGGCCGACGACCTGCATGCCCACCTGAACACGGTCGAGAAGCCGCTCAACCAGCTGGGCCGGGCCGAACTGTGCCCCGGCGCCGCGGTGCTCGACCGCCTCAACGCATCGCTGCGCTGAGGCGCTGCGCCCCCTCAGCGCTGCCCGATCGGCGTGACGTCGCGCCGGCCGGCGCCGGTGAAAAGCTGGCGCGGCCGTCCGATCTTGTATTCCGGGTCCGCGATCATTTCGTTCAGCTGGGCGATCCAGCCGACCGTGCGCGCGAGCGCGAAGATCGCCGTGAACAGCGACACCGGGATACCGATCGCCTTCTGCACGATGCCGGAATAGAAATCGACGTTCGGATACAGCTTGCGCGAGACGAAGTAGTCGTCCTCGAGCGCGATCTTCTCGAGCGCCATTGCCAGCTTGAACAGCGGGTCGTCCTTCAAGCCGAGTTCGCCCAATACCTCGTAGCACGTCTCGCGCATCAGCTTGGCGCGCGGATCGTAGTTCTTGTAGACGCGGTGGCCGAAGCCCATCAGCCGCACCGACGAATTCTTGTCCTTCACCTTGGCGATGAATTCGCCGATCTTCTGCACGCCGCCGCTGGCCTGGATCTCGTACAGCATGCTGAGCGCCGCCTCGTTGGCGCCGCCGTGCGCCGGGCCCCACAGGCAGGCCACGCCGGCCGCGATCGCGGCGAACGGATTGGTCCCGCTCGAAGCGCACAGGCGCACCGTCGAGGTGGATGCGTTCTGTTCGTGATCGGCATGCAGGATGAAGATGCGGTCGAGCGCGCGCACCAGCACGTCGTTGATGCGGTATTCCTCGCACGGCGTGGCGAACATCATGCGCATGAAGTTCGCGGTGTAGGAGAGCTCGTTGCGCGGGTACGTGTACGGCTGCCCGACCGTGTACTTGTACGACATCGCGACCAGCGTCGGCATCTTGGCGATCAGCCGGATCGCGGAGATGCGGCGCTGCTGCTCGTCCCACAGGTTGATCGAGTCGGGATAGAACGACGACATCGCGCTCACCAGTCCGGTCAGCACGGACATCGGGTGCGCGTCACGGCGGAAACCGCGCATGAAGAACTGCATCTGCTCGTGCACCATCGTGTGATTGGTGACGCGGTAGACGAAGTCCGCCCGCTGCTCGGCGTTCGGCAGCTCGCCGTTCAGGATCAGATAGCAGACCTCGAGGAAGTCGCACTTGATCGCGAGCTGCTCGATCGGGTAGCCGCGATACAGCAGCTCGCCCTTGTCGCCGTCGATGAAGGTGATCGACGAATTGCAGGAAGCGGTGGACAGGAACCCGGGGTCGTAGGTGAACTTGCCCGTCTTGTTGTACAGCGCCCGGATGTCGAGCACATCCGGGCCGATCGAGCCCTTGTAGATCGGCAATTCGAGCGGCGGCGTGCCGTCGCTGAAGGTGAGTGTCGCTTTCTCCTTCGAGGGGGTCAGGGCCATTCGCGTGTCTCCGTCAATTTGCCTGCCGGGCCGTGACGCGGCGCAGGCGCGCCAGCAGCGTCCTCACGTCTTCCGTGTCCAGCGGCGCGCGTGGCTCCGCGCGTCCGAGCAGGAGGTCGAGCAGCTCGTCGTCGCCGAGGTCCAGCAGGTGCTCGAGCGCGGCCGCCGCGCGTCGATCGAGAGTATCCCCCTCCTGGCGCAGGAACCGCTCGAGGATGAGATCGTTCTCCAGCAACCCCCGGCGCGCGCGCCAGAAAAGGCGCCGCCGTTCCGTTTCGCCCAGACTCGTGCTCATTCGAAGGCTCCGACCGCCGCGCCGCGCGTCCGTTCCGTACACCGCCGGGAGTTCCCCAAGCAACGCGCGTGCCGGCCTCGCCGCATCACACCGCCCGCCGCACCATGAGTTCCTTGATCTTGCCGATCGCCAGCGTCGGGTTCAGCCCCTTCGGGCACACGTCGACGCAGTTCAGGATCGTATGGCAGCGGAACAACCGGTACGGATCCATCAGGTTGTCGAGCCGCTCGTTGGTCGCCTGATCGCGGCTGTCAGCGATGAAGCGGTACGCCTGCAGCAAACCCGCGGGCCCGACGAACTTGTCCGGGTTCCACCAGAAACTCGGGCAGGCCGTCGAACAGCACGCGCACAGGATGCACTCGTAGACGCCGTCGAGCTCCTCGCGCTCCTGCGGCGACTGCAGCCGCTCCTTCTCCGGCGGCGTGCTCTCGTTCACCAGGTAGGGCTTGATCGAATGGTATTGCTTGAAGAACAGCGTCATGTCCACGATCAGGTCGCGGATCACCGGCAACCCGGGCAAGGGCTTGAGGACAATCGGTTCCTTCAGGTCGCGCAGGTTGGTGATGCAGGCAAGGCCGTTCTTGCCGTTGATGTTCATCGCATCCGAACCGCAGACGCCTTCGCGGCACGAGCGGCGGAACGAAACGCTGTCGTCGAAGTCGCTCTTGATGCGCATCAGCGCATCGAGCAGCATCTTGTCGTGCGGCGCCAGGCGCGCTTCGAGCTTCTGCATGTACGGCCTGGCGTCCTTGTCGGGGTCGTAGCGATAGATCTCGAACCGTACGCTCCGGGCGCCCGCAGCGGCGGCGCGCACGGCATCCTTTTCCGTACTGCTCTCGGCAGTCATCGTCGTCCCTTCAGAACGTCCGCTTCTTCGGGTGGAAGGTCTCTACCGTGAGCGGCTGGGTGACGACCGGCTTGTACGCCAGGCGATTGCCGGCCGAATACCACAGCGTGTGTTTCATCCAGTTGACATCGTCGCGTTCCGGGTAGTCGTCGCGCGAATGCGCGCCACGGCTTTCCTTGCGGGCCGCGGCCGAAACGACGGTCGCCTTGGCGGTCTCGATCAGGTTCTCCAGTTCGAGCGCCTCGATGCGCGCCGTGTTGAACACCTTCGATTTGTCGGCGAAGGCGACGTTGCGGCCGCGCGCCTCGAGTTCCATCGTCCTGCGCACGCCCTCCTCCAGCAGCGCGCCGGTGCGGAAGACGCCGCAGTGCGCCTGCACCGTCTTGCGGATGTCGTTGGCGACGTCCTGCACGTGCTCGCCGCTCTTGCGCGCATCGAGCGCGGCCAGCCGCCCGGCGGTCACCTCGCCCGCATCCTTGGGCAGCGGTTTGTTGTCCTTCGGTTCCGCCCGCAGCGCAGCGATCACGTGATTGCCGGCAGCGCGACCGAACACGACAAGGTCGAGCAGCGAATTGGTGCCGAGCCGGTTTGCGCCATGCACGCTGACGCACGAGCATTCGCCGATGGCGTACAGGCCGCGCACGACCGCGTTCGGATTGCCGTCCTTCGGCGCCACGACCTGGCCGTGATAGTTCGCCGGCACGCCGCCCATCTGGTAGTGGATGGTCGGCACGACAGGTATCGGCTCCTTGATCGGGTCGACGTTGGCGAACTTGATCGCGATCTCGCGGATCGACGGCAACCGCTTCATGATCGTCTCGGCGCCGAGATGATCGAGCTTGAGCAGCACGTGGTCCTTGTCCGGGCCGCAGCCGCGCCCGTCCTTGATCTCCTGGTCCATCGAGCGCGACACGAAATCGCGCGGCGCCAGGTCCTTCAGCGTCGGCGCATAGCGCTCCATGAAGCGTTCGCCGTTGCAGTTGAGCAGGATGCCGCCCTCGCCGCGCACGCCCTCGGTGATCAGCACGCCCGCCCCGGCCACGCCGGTCGGATGGAATTGCCAGAACTCCATGTCCTCGAGCGGAATGCCCGCGCGCGCCGCCAGTCCGAGCCCATCGCCAGTGTTGATATAAGCGTTGGTCGAGGCGGCGAAGATCCGGCCCGCGCCACCGGTTGCGAGCACCGTCACCTTGCCCTCGAGGACCATCAGCTGGCCGGTCTCCATCTCGAGAGCGACCACGCCGACACAATCGCCGTCAGCGTCCATAACGAGGTCGAGCGCTATCCACTCGACGAAGAACTGCGTACGCACCGCGACGTTGCGCTGATACAGGGTATGCAGCAGCGCGTGCCCGGTGCGATCCGCGGCTGCGCATGCGCGCGGCACCGGCTTTTCGCCGAAGTTCGCCGAATGGCCACCGAACGGGCGCTGATAGATGGTGCCGTCGGGGTTGCGGTCGAACGGCATGCCGAAGTGTTCGAGTTCGTACACCACCTTCGGCGCCTCGCGGCACATGAATTCGATCGCATCCTGGTCACCGAGGTAGTCCGAGCCCTTGACGGTGTCGAACATGTGCCACAGCCACTGGTCCTCGGTCATGTTGCCGAGGGATGCGCCGATGCCGCCCTGCGCGGCGACGGTGTGCGAGCGCGTCGGGAAGACCTTGCTCAGCACGGCGACACTCAATCCCGCCTGCGCCAGCTGCAACGAGCAACGCATGCCGGCACCGCCGGCGCCCACGATGACGGCATCAAAACGCCGGCGCGGCAGCCCCATCGATTACACGCTCCAGAGGATCTGCGCCGACCAGACGGCGCAGAAGACCAGCCACAGGATTGTCAACAGCGAAAGGCCGAGCCGGATTCCGGTCGGCCGGACGTAGTCCATCCAGACATCGCGCATGCCGATCCACGCGTGGTAGAGCAGCGCGAAGATCGCGATCAGCGTCAGCACCTTGCTCCAGACCGGCACGAACATCCCGGCCCACTCGTCGTAACCGAGCGCGCCCTTGGTCGACAGAACGATCGCGACGTAGACGGCGAAGAACAGCGCATACGCGGCGAGGATCACGGCCGTCAGGCGCTGCGCCAGCCAGTCGCGCAACCCGTAGTGCGCGCCGACGACGAGGCGTTTGGCTCCGATCGCCATCTAGAGAACCCCGAACATCCGCAGGCCAACCAGCAGTGCGAGCGGCAGGCTGACCGCGAGCACGAGCAGCGCGCTCTTGCGCGCCGGCTCCTTGGCGATACCGATGTGCAGGTCGAGCACGAGGTAGCGGATGCCGGCCACGAAGTGGTGCAGGATCGCCCAGATCAACGCGAGCAACATGAGCTTGACCACAACGTTGCCCGCCGTCGTGCGCAGCCGTTCGTAGGTCGATTCGGTCTTCAGGCTTAGTTCGAACAGCCAGAGCAGGAGCGGCAGTGCGAGGAACAGCAACACGCCGCTCACGCGATGCAGGATCGACACGATCCCGGCCGGGGGCAGGCGGTAGGTCCTGATTTGCGCCAGGCCGAGGTTGCGGAACTGCGGACGCACGCGGGCAGAGGCGGTCTCGTTTGCCATCGTTCTTTATCGTTCGCTTCGGCGGCCCGGGCTGGGCCTTCTATTCTGGCGCATTTGCTGCGACGGAACAAACGCGCGTCCTTCGAACGCTCAACTCAGGGTGTTGTGATAGTGATGATGTTCGGTGAGGCAGTAACCGCGCCGCAGTTCGACCGGCCGCTCGCCGTAGGTGAAGGAAACGCGTTCGACCAGCAGGATCGGCGCGTCGGACGCGACCTTGAGCAGCTTGGCGATCTCCGGCTCCGCGCGACACGCGCGCAGCCGCTCCTCGGCGCGAATCATGCGCGTACCGAATTCGGTCTCGAAGAGCCCGTAGAGCGGCCCGTGATACTCGGCAAGACGCTCGGCCGTCAGGCCCTTGAACAAGCCTCCCGGCAGCCAGAGGTCATCGACGATTATCGCCGCGCCCTTGAACGAGAGAAGACGCCGCACGTAGACCACGCCGTCGCCCGCTTTGAGGTCGAGCGAGCGCGCGACGTCCGCCGTGGCGCGCTGGCGGCGGCATTCGAGGAAGCGGCTCTGCGCGGCGACCGGCTCGCCTTCGTCCGGCATGATGCGCAGGAAGCGGAACTGGACCTTCGGCTCGTGATGGGTCGCGACGAACGTCCCCTTTCCCTGTCGCCGTAGCAGCAGGTTCTCCGCGGCCAGTTCGTCGATCGCCTTGCGAACGGTGCCCTGGCTGACTTGAAAGCGCGCGGCAAGCTCGATCTCGCTCGGGATCAGTTCGCCCGGCTTCCACGACCCGCGATCGAGATCCTGCAGGAGCAACCCCTTGATCTGCTTGTACAGGGGCGTGAATACCGCTTCCCGCCGCGCCACCGCGCGGGCCGTCGCGCCGCCGTGAGCCGTATCGACCATGCCCGCCATTTGAGCACTTTCGTCCGTTGGTTGCCCGCAAATGCTCACAAAATTCTTGTCTTATATATTATATAAGAGTTACAGTACCGAACCGAAGCGGAACGATCCTGGCAACCGGGTCCTCGTGCGCGGCGGATTACACTGCCGCTCGGTTGGTGCGGCGCAAAGCGATGGTCATGGTTGGTGCGGCGCAAAGCGATGGTCATCCCGCGCCGAGGCTGATTCGCGTTGCTCACTGCCTGCACGACGTTCACGGTCCCCTCGCTTGTTACTGACCCGGAGAATTCCATGAGCAAGTCGCCCGTACGTGTTGCCGTCACCGGCGCCGCCGGCCAGATCGGTTATGCACTGCTGTTCCGCATCGCCTCCGGCGAGATGCTCGGCAAGGACCAGCCGGTCTTCCTGCAACTGCTGGAGATTCCCGACGAGAAGGCGCAGAAGGCCCTCAAGGGCGTCATGATGGAACTCGACGACTGCGCCTTTCCGCTGCTTGCCGGCATGGAGGCGCACAGCGATCCGCTCAGCGCATTCAAGGACACCTCCGTCGCCCTCCTCGTCGGCGCGCGCCCGCGCGGCCCGGGCATGGAGCGCAAGGACCTGCTCGCGGCGAACGCGCAGATCTTCACCGCGCAGGGCAAGGGTCTCGACAAGGTCGCGAGCCGCAACGTCAAGGTGCTGGTGGTGGGCAACCCGGCCAACACCAATGCGTACATCGCGATGAAATCCGCGCCCTCCCTGCCGAAGCGCAACTTCACCTCGATGATGCGGCTCGATCACAACCGCGCGCTCACGCAGCTGGCAGCGCGCGCGGGCAAGCCGCTCGCGGCGATCGAGAAGCTAACCGTGTGGGGCAACCACTCGCCCACCATGTTCCCGGACATCCGCTTCGCGACCATCGACGGACAGCCCGCACCCACGGTCGTCAAGGATGAAGCCTGGTATCGCGACACCTACATCCCGACGGTGGGCAAGCGCGGCGCCGCGATCATCGAGGCGCGCGGCCTGTCCTCCGCCGCCTCGGCCGCCAACGCCGCCATCGATCACGTCCGCGACTGGGTGCTCGGCACGGGCGGCCGCTGGGTCACCATGGGCGTTGCCTCCGACGGCAGCTACGGGATACCCCAGGACATCATCTACGGCGTGCCGGTGACTTGCGCGGGAGGTGAGTACACGGTGATCAAGGGTCTCGAGATCAACGACTTCGCACGTTCGAAGATGGATCACACGCTGAAGGAGTTGCTCGAAGAGCGCGACGGCGTAAGCCATCTCCTCCCGTAGTCATGTCGTCCACCCTTGGCCCGTCCCCCTCTTCGCGGGGGAGGTGCGCGTTGCACGGTGCATGAAAATGTCGCGAGCGATTGCGGGAGCCCTGGTGCGCTTCGCCGCCGCCAGACGAGCTCGCCTTCGTGCGATTCCGACGCCACCGTTCTCGAACTGAAACCACCGCCGAGGGCTCGATGAAACCTATGTCGCCGGGCGCCCTGTTCCGGGCCGCCCTGAAAGAAGAAAGACCGCTGCAGATCGTCGGCACGATCAATGCCAACCACGCCCTGCTGGCGCAGCGGGTCGGCTACCGCGCGATTTATGTCTCGGGCGGCGGCGTCGCGGCCGGCTCGCTCGGTTTGCCCGACCTGGGCCTGAACACGCTCGACGACGTGCTCACCGACGTGCGCCGCATCACCGACGTGTGCGACCTGCCGCTGCTGGTCGATGTCGACACCGGCTTCGGCCCGAGCGCATTCAACATCGCACGCACCGTGAAGGCGCTGTGCAAGGCCGGCGCCGGGGCCCTGCACATCGAGGATCAGGTGGGCGCCAAGCGTTGCGGCCATCGACCCGGCAAGGAGATCGTGTCGGCCGAAGAGATGGCCGATCGCGTCCGTGCGGCGGCAGATGCGCGCACCGATGAGGACTTCTTCATCATCGCCCGCACCGATGCGATTGCGGTGGAAGGCATCGATCGGGCGATCGAACGTGCGCTCGCCTGCGTCGCCGCGGGCGCCGATGGAATCTTCGCCGAGGCCGCGAACGATCTCGAGACGTATCGCCGCTTTGCCGCGGCGGTCAAGGTGCCCCTGCTGGCCAACATCACCGAGTTCGGCGCCACCCCGCTGTACACGCTCGAGGAGCTGCGCTCCGCCGACGTCGCGATGGCGCTTTACCCGCTGTCGGCGTTCCGTGCGATGAACAAGGCCGCGCTCGACGTCTACACCACGATCCGCCGCAAAGGGACGCAGCGCGACGCGGTGCCGCAGATGCAGACGCGCGCGGAGTTGTACGAGGTGATCGGCTATCACGCGTTCGAGAGCAAGCTCGACGCGTTGTTCGCCAGGAAGAAGTGAATCGGAGAGGATCGATCCATGTCTGATGTCCAGACGCCCGTGGCGCCCAAGCCCAAGAAGTCGGTCGCCCTGTCGGGCGTCGTCGCCGGCAACACTGCGCTGTGTACCGTCGGCCGCACCGGCAACGACCTCCACTACCGAGGTTTCGACATCCTCGACATCGCCGAACAGTGCGAATTCGAGGAGATCGCGCACCTGCTCGTGCACGGCAGGCTGCCCACCGCGGCCGAGCTTGCCGCGTACAAGCGCAAGTTGCGCGCCTTGCGTGGCATCCCTGCAGCCGTGCAGGACATCCTCGAGTGCATCCCCGCCAGCACGCATCCGATGGACGTGCTGCGTACGGCGTGCTCGGCGCTCGGGGCCGCGCTTCCCGAGGGTCCGGAGCACAAGCTTGCCGAAGCGCGCGACATAGCCGACCGCCTGATGGCATCGTTCGGCTCGCTGCTTCTCTACTGGTATCACTTCTCGCACTCGGGTCGTCGCATCGACGTCGAGACGGACGACGACTCGATCGGCGGCCACTTCCTGCACCTGCTGCACGGCCGCGCGCCATCGCCGCTCTGGGTGCGGGCGATGCACACCTCGTTGATCCTGTACGCCGAGCACGAGTTCAACGCCTCTACCTTCACCGCACGGGTCATCGCCGGCACCGGTTCCGACATGTACTCGGCAATCACCGGCGCGATCGGCGCACTCAAGGGACCGAAGCACGGCGGCGCCAACGAATTTGCGTTCGACACCATCGGCCGCTACGACACGCCGGACGACGCCGAGCGTGACATTGTCAAGCGAATTGCCGAGAAGCAGGTGATCATCGGGTTCGGCCATCCGGTCTACACGATCGCCGATCCGCGCAACCAGATCATCAAGGAAGTGGCGCGGCGGCTTTCGCAGGATGCCGGCAACATGAAGCTGTTCGACATCTCGGCGCGCGTCGAAGACGTGATGTGGCGCGAGAAGAAGATGTTCCCGAACCTCGATTGGTACAGCGCCACCAGCTACCACATGATGGGCGTGCCGACCGAAATGTTCACGCCGCTGTTCGTGATCTCGCGCACCAGCGGGTGGAGCGCGCACGTCATCGAGCAGCGCATCGACAACAAGATCATCCGCCCGAGCGCCAACTACATCGGGCCGGAGAACCTGAAATTCGTGCCGCTCGCAAGCCGCAAGTGAAGCACGGCCGCGCGCAGAGGCCGGCGCTTGGCGCGGTGATCGTCGTGGCGGCGCTGGTGCCCGGGCTCGTCCTTGCGCAGACCAGGCCGGCACAACCGAAGCCGATCACGCGCGAATGGAACTGCACCAACGGCCGCACCGTACTTGTCAACTATCACCCGAAGAAGATTGCCGAACCCGCGTGGCTGACCTATCTCGGCAACCGGGTCGAGGTCACGCGCAAGCGGGTAGCCTCCGGCATCGCCGCCGAGAGCGCCGACGGCAAGGTCAACTGGCACGAAAAGGGTAACGAGGCATTGCTCGAGTTCGCCGGGCTGCTGGACGAGCCGCTGCACTGTGAGGCGAAAGCGCCCGCCACGAAATAGATCGAGAGGAGATCCACGCATGGGTGCCCATATCAGCAACGTACGTCCGCAGCCGGACAAGGTGCTGGTCGACATCGCCGACTACGTCGGCAGCTACAAGATCGAAAGCAAGGAGGCGTACGACACGGCACGCTACTGCCTGCTCGATACCCTCGGATGCGGCTTCGAGGCGCTGGAGTATCCGGCGTGCACCAAGCTGCTGGGGCCGGTCGTGCGCGGAACGGTCGTGCCGAACGGCGCCAAGGTGCCCGGCACCCAGTTCCAGCTCGATCCGGTCCAGGCCGCCTTCAACATCGGCGCCATGATCCGCTGGCTCGACTTCAATGACACCTGGCTCGCTGCCGAGTGGGGTCATCCATCCGACAACCTGGGCGGGATCCTCGCGCTGGCCGACTGGCTGAGTCGCACGGCGGTCGCCGCCGGCAAGCGCCCGCTCACGGTGCGCGACGTGCTGACCGCGATGATCAAGGCGCACGAGATCCAGGGCTGCATCGCGCTCGAGAACTCCTTCAACAAGGTGGGTCTCGATCACGTCGTGCTGGTGAAGGTCGCGACCACCGCGGTGGCGGCGCAGATGCTCGGCCTGTCCCGGGACGAGACGATCAACGCGCTGTCGCTGGCCTGGGTCGATGGCCAGTCGCTGCGCACCTATCGGCACGCGCCCAACACGGGCTCGCGCAAGAGCTGGGCGGCCGGCGACGCAACCAGCCGCGGCGTGCGCCTCGCGCTGATCGCGCGTACCGGCGAGATGGGGTATCCCTCCGTGCTATCGGCCAAGACGTGGGGCTTCTACGACGTGTCGTTCAGGGGCAATGAATTCAAGTTCCAGCGCCCCTATGGCTCCTATGTGATGGAGAACGTGCTGTTCAAGATCTCGTTCCCGGCGGAGTTCCATTCCCAGACGGCCGTCGAGGCGGCGATGACCATCCACGCCGAGATGAAGAAGCTCGGCAAGACCGAAAAGGACATCAAGAAGATCGCCATTCGCACCCACGAGGCGTGCATCCGGATCATCGACAAGAAGGGCCCGCTCGCCAACCCGGCAGACCGCGATCACTGCATCCAGTACATGGTCGCGGTGCCGATCATCTTCGGTCGCCTGACCGCGGCCGACTACGAGGACGACGTCGCGGCCGATCCGCGCATCGACGCCCTGCGTGAGCGCATCGAGTGTGTCGAGGACCCGCAGTTCACGCGCGACTATCACGATCCCGCCAAGCGTTCGATCGCCAATGCGCTCACGGTCGAATTCGGCGACGGCAGGAAGCTCGACGAGGTGGCGGTCGAATACCCGATCGGTCACAAGCGACGCCGCAAGGAGGGCATGCCGGTGCTGATGGACAAGTTCAAGACCAACCTGGGTCGTGTGTTTCCGACCAAGCAGGCCGGCGCCCTGCTCGAGCTCTGCCAGGACCCGGCACGGCTCGACGCGACCCCTGTCAACGAGTTCGTCGACATGATGGTGATCTGACCCCCCCTGGGGAAGAATTGGTCAACGTGGCGATCGGAGCGTCAACAAACCGCAGGCACACCACGATGACGCGCAGTGGCCTTGCCGGTGCGACCCTTTTCTTGCTCGCCGGCTGCATGTCGACCTATACCCTGACGCTCATGCCGCGCAACAGCGGGACCATCTATACGGGCGAGGCGATCGAGCGCAGCAGCACGGAGGCCGATCTCATTGTGGCTATCGGATCGACCGTGTACACGGGTACCTGGCTGTACACCTCGGCTGCTCATTCATCTTTCTGGAGCGGTTTCGGCGTCGGCTTTGGTTCCGGCGGTAGCTTCGGCACGGTCGGGGTCAGCAGCGGCACCGTCGACAATCCATATGGTCAGGAAGCAAAGGCATTGCTCAAGGCGGCAGACGGCAGCGGCCTGCGCTGCGATTTCCGGGGCATGATCCAGGGCCGCGGCGGCGCTGGAGAATGCCAGGACGACAAGGGTCTCATGTACGACGTACAGATTCGCTTGAAGGAGAGCAAATGAGTCACGATCTCTTCGGCACGTTGCAGGACTTCCGGCCGGCGGCAGGGCCCGGCGGCAGGTTCTATTCGTTGCCCGTTCTCGCCAGGACATTTCCTTCGGTCGCGCGCCTGCCGGTGTCGATCCGCATCGTGCTGGAGGCGGTGCTGCGCAATTGCGACGGCAAGAAGATCTCCGAGGAGCACGTGCGCCAGCTCGCCAACTGGAAGGCGAACGCGCCGCGCACGGACGAAATCCCGTTCATCGTCGCCCGCGTCGTGCTGCAGGATTTCACCGGCGTGCCGCTGCTCGCCGACCTCGCGGCGATGCGCGCCGTGGCGTCGCGCACCGGCAAGGATCCGAAGACGATCGAGCCGCTGGTACCGGTCGATCTCGTGGTCGACCACTCGGTGATGATCGACCACTTCGCCAGCAAGGACGCGCTCGACCTCAACATGAAACTCGAGTTCCAGCGCAATCGCGAGCGCTACGAGTTCATGAAGTGGGGCATGCAGGCGTTCGATACGTTCGGCGTCGTGCCGCCGGGCTTCGGCATCGTGCACCAGGTCAATCTCGAGTACCTGGCGCGCGGCGTGCACCAGCGCGACGGCATCTTTTATCCCGATTCGCTGGTCGGCACCGACAGCCACACGACGATGATCAACGGCATCGGTGTCGTCGGCTGGGGCGTCGGCGGCATCGAGGCGGAAGCCGGCATGCTCGGCCAGCCGGTCTACTTCCTCACACCCGACGTGGTCGGCGTGGAGTTGAAGGGCAAGTTGCGCGAGGGCGTCACCGCCACCGACCTGGTGCTCACCGTGACCGAGATGCTGCGCAAGGAAAAGGTGGTCGGCAAGTTCGTCGAGTTCTTCGGCGCCGGAACCTCGTCGCTGTCGGTGCCCGATCGCGCCACCATCGCCAACATGGCGCCGGAGTACGGCGCGACGATGGGCTTCTTCCCGGTCGACGAGAAGACCATCGCCTACTTCGAGGGCACCGGTCGCACGCGTCAGGAGATCGCCGCGTTCGAGGGCTACTTCAAGGCCCAAGGCCTGTTCGGGGTTTCGAAGGCGGGCGACATCGACTACAGCAAGCATCTGGTCCTGGATCTCGCCACGGTCGCGCCCTCGCTTGCCGGACCGAAGCGTCCCCAGGACCGGATCGAGATCGGCAACGTGAAGAAGACGTTCGCGTCGCTCTTCTCCAAGCCGGTCGCCGAAAACGGCTTCAACCAGCCGGCCGACAAGCTCGGCCAAGTGTTCAAGACCGGCAGCGGACTGGCGCTGCGCAACGGCGATGTGCTGATCGCTGCCATCACGTCGTGCACCAACACGTCCAATCCGGGCGTCCTCATCGCCGCCGGCCTGCTTGCGAAGAAGGCGGTAGAGCGGGGCCTGACGGTCAAGAAGCACATCAAGACCTCGCTCGCGCCGGGTTCGCGCATCGTCACCGAGTACCTGACGCGCGCCGGGCTCCTGCCGTATCTCGAAAAACTCGGCTTTTCGGTGGCAGCGTACGGCTGCACGACCTGCATCGGCAACTCCGGCGACCTGACCGCCGAGATCAACGACAGCATCGGCCGCAACGATCTAGTCTGCGCAGCAGTGCTCTCGGGCAACCGGAACTTCGAAGCGCGCATCCATCCCAACCTGAAGGCGAACTTCCTCGCTTCGCCGCCGCTGGTCGTCGCTTACGCGATCACGGGCACCGTGCTCAAGGACCTGATGACGGAGCCGCTCGCCAAAGGCAAGGACGGCAAGGATGTCTGGATCGGCGACGTGTGGCCTTCGTCGGAAGAGGTGTACGCGCTGATGAAGCTCGCCATGGATCCGAAGGCGTTCCAGGCGAATTACGGCAAGGTCAAGACGCAGCCGGGCGAACTGTGGGAAAGGATCGGGTCCGCCACGGGCCAGACGTACAACTGGCCGCGGTCGACCTATATCGCCGAGCCGCCCTTCTTCGCCGGCTTTTCCATGCAACCGGGAACGATGCCGCAGGTACGCGATGCGCGGGCGCTGGGCGTATTCGGCGATTCGATCACCACCGATCACATCTCGCCGGCCGGCTCGATCAAGGACACCTCGCCGGCAGGCCGCTGGTTGATCGAAAACGGCGTGATCAAGGCCGATTTCAACAGCTACGGCGCGCGCCGCGGCAATCACGAGGTGATGATGCGCGGCACGTTCGCCAACGTGCGCATCAAGAACCTGATGATTCCGCCCAAGGCCGACGGCAGCCGCGTCGAGGGCGGCCTCACGCTGCACCAGCCCTCCGGCGAGCAGATGTCGATCTACGACGCGGCGATGCGCTATATCCGCGACCGAGTTCCGACGGTCGTCTTCGGCGGCGAGGAGTACGGCACCGGTTCGTCGCGCGACTGGGCGGCGAAGGGGACCCAGCTGCTCGGCGTGAAGGCGGTCGTGGCGCGCAGTTTCGAGCGCATCCACCGCAGCAACCTGGTCGGCATGGGCGTGCTGCCGCTGCAGTTCAAGGGCAGCGACAGCGCCCAGTCGCTCGGCATCACGGGCGACGAGACGTTCGACATCCGCGGCATCGAGTCGGCCATCAAGCCGCAGCAGGACTGCACGCTGGTCATTCGCCGCGCGGACGGCACGACGCGCGAGGTCCCCGTCACCCTGCGCATCGACACGCCGATCGAAGTCGACTATTACCAGCACGGCGGCATCCTGCCGTACGTGTTGCGCCAGCTGCTGGCCGCATGACGCCGCAGGCCGCGGGGCCCCGCACGCGCAGGTCCCCGCCGGCTCACAACAACAAGGCAGGCACCACAGGGGAAAGCATGCACGACGACACCGCAGGCTCCGCGGAAGCTCCGCCGATCCTCGATCGCCCCGAGCCGGTTGGTTTCCGGGACAAGGCGTGGCCCATCCTGGTGCTCGGCTTCATTACGGTGCTGCTGATCCGTGCGTGTGTGCCTTCGTCCGCCCCCCCGCCTCCGCCAGCCCCGTTCGACACGGCAGGGGCTACGCAGGCGGCCAACGCGCGCGCGATCGCGGCGCTCGATGCGATCAGGGCCGGCACGCCGATGGATGCCGTCCTCGTCGCGCTCAACCTGCCGACCGTCAATTTCGCATCGGGCAGCGCCGAGATTCCGCCGGACGCCAAGCCGGTCCTGGTCAAGGCCGCGCTGGTCATCAAGGGGCTGGCACCGACCGTACGTCTCGAGATCGCCGGCCACACCGACAGCACCGGCACGGCCGAAGCAAACATGCTGCTCTCCCGCCAGCGCGCGCAGGCGGTCGCCGATTTCCTGGTGGCAAGCGGCGTTCCGCGCGAACGGCTGTCGGCAACGGGCTACGGCGACGCGCGTCCGGTCGCCACCAACGCCACCGAAGAAGGCCGCTTCCACAACCGTCGCATCGAGGTCAGGCCGCAGACGCGCGGAGGCTGACACACGCATCGCCCGGGCCGGGCATGGCACGGCCTGGTCTTGCTCAGGCATAGTCCCGGCCTGATGCCCGCCAATCCCCAGCCGGCGCATGCGCGCTGGTGTGCGCTCGAAACGGACCCGTCCGGTCGCGCCCGGCTGACCCTGCGCGGCGCCTGGCACCTGCCCGACCTCGCGGCGATCGAGCGGGCCCTGCGGGCCCAGGCGATTCCCCCGCGCGTGATCCTCGCCGGCGCCGACCTGGAAAGCATCGATACCTCGGCGGCGTGGGCACTGGCGGAGGCGTTGCGCGCTGCCGGCCTGACCCCCGCCAAGGTCGAGTTGCACGACTTCGAACCCGTGACGCAACGTGTGGTCGAGCGGGTGTTCCGGCTCGGCGATGCAGGCGAGGCGCTGCCGCGCCGCAAGCGCCTCGGCGGTCTGGGGCAGTTCGGCCTGTCCGCGGTGGAGATCGGCCGCATGTGCGCCGGGCACGTCACCTTTCTCGGCGAGACGACGCAGGCCCTGGCCCAACTGGTGCGCAACCCGATGCGGCTCAGGCTCAAGGAGCTCACAGTCCAGTTCGAGCAATGCGGATTGAACGCCATTCCCGTGGTGGCGCTGGTGACGTTCCTGATCGGCATCGTCATCGCGTACCTGCTGGGCCTGCAGGCGGAGAAGTACGGCGCGAACCTGTTCGTGGTCGACGGCGTGGGCATCGGGACCACGCGCGAATTCGCGCCGATCATCGTGGCCGTGATCGTCGCCGGCCGGTCGGGCGCGGCCTTCACCGCGCAACTCGGCGCGATGCGGCTCGGCGAGGAGATCGACGCGATCAGCACGCTCGGCCTGTCGCCGCAGCACGTGCTGGTCGTTCCGCGCGTGCTCGCGCTCATGGTCGCGCTGCCGCTGCTCGTGTTCATCGGCGACGCGATGTCGATCCTCGGCGCGCTCTGGATCGCCGAGCCGATGCTCGACATCACGCCAGCCACCTTCCTGTCGCGCCTGCGTGAAGCGCTGGCGGTGAAGCACGTCGTGGTCGGGCTCGCCAAGGCGCCGGTGTTCGCGTTCTTCATCGCCCTGATCGGCGCGCGCATGGGCATGACGGTGGGCCGCGATACGCGCGCGGTCGGCCTCGCCACCACCTCGACGGTCGTGCAGAGCATCGTCGCCGTGATCCTGCTCGATGCCGCATTCGCGGTGATCTTTCAGCGCCTGGGGATCTAGTTGGGCGTCATCGAGGTCGACAACGTATCCACCCGCTTCGGCGAGCAGCGGGTGCATGCCGGCGTCAGCTTCAGCATTTCCGCGGGGACCCTGGTCGCGCTGATCGGCGGAAGCGGCAGCGGCAAGTCGGTCCTGCTGCGGGAAATGATCGGCTTGCGGCGGCCGGACCAGGGAACGGTGCGCGTGCTCGGCACGGACATGTGGGCCGATGCGGAGGACGAAGTCGACGCGGTGCGACGGCGTATAGGCGTGCTGTTCCAGGACGGCGCGCTGTGGTCTTCGCTCACGGTCGCGCAGAACGTCGCGGCGCCGATGCGCGAGCACGAGCAGCTGCCGCCCCGCCTGGTGCGCGCGCAGGTGCGCCTGCGCCTTGCTCAGGCGGGCCTGCCGCTGTCGGCGGCCAACAAGCTGCCGAGCGAACTGTCCGGCGGCATGCGCAAGCGGGCGGCCCTGGCACGCGCGCTCGCGCTCGAGCCGCAGGTCCTGTTCCTCGACGAACCGACCTCCGGGCTGGACCCGATCACCGCGCGCGCGTTCGACTCGATGGTGCGCGGACTGGTCGATGACCTTGGTATCACCGTGTTTGTCGTGACGCATGACCTTGATACGCTGCTCGGAGCGGTCGATCGCGTCATCGTTCTCGCCCAAGGCCGCGTGCGCGCCGATGGTCCCGTGCGCGAGGTGATGCACGTCGACGATCCATGGGTGCGCGCGTATTTCGCGGTTCGTACAATGCTCGAGGGAGGCGACGATGGAGGCTGAAGCGCGGTACACGTTCGTCGGCGCGGCGATCCTGGTGCTGCTCGCCGCCGTCGCGGCCGGCCTGTTCTGGCTGCAGGATTTCGGCTCGCGGCGCGACTTCTCCTACTACACCATCTTCTTCGAGCACCAGTCGCTCGACGGCCTGCAGCTGGGCGGCGACGTGGCCGTGCGCGGCATCAAGGTCGGCCGCGTCGAGGACATCGCGCTGACCGAATCGGTCAACCGGGTGCGCGTCACGGTGCGGGTAGATCGGCGCGTGCCCGTCTCGCAGGACACGGTTGCCATTGTCACGCGCAACCTGATCACGGGCATCGCCAGCATCAACCTGGTCACCCCTGCCAATGCCGGCTTCCCGCTGGTCGAGGTTCCCCCAGGTGCCACCTATCCGGTGATCGCCGAAGGCGAGTCGGACGCCGACAACCTGACTGGTCGCTTCAGCCAGGTCGGCGATCTGGCGGCCGAGGCGATCAACAACCTCAACCGCGCGTTCCGCGCCGAAAACCGGGAGGCGATGGGCGAAGCGCTGCGCAACCTGCGCGACCTGACGGCTGGCCTGAACAAGCGGCTCGTCACGCTCGACCACACGATGGCCGCGTTCGACCGCGCGGTCACCTCCGTCGGCCGCGCCAGCGATCGCATCGCCTCCGCGGCGGAACTGGCCGGCAGGAACATCGAACCGGCGCTCGCCGACGCGCAAGCCGCGCTCCAGGCCATGACCTCCGCCGCGCAGTCGCTCGAGCGCGAAAGCAAGGGCATCGCAGCGTCGATCGATCGCGCCAGCGACGCCACCGATGACGACCTGACCGTCATTGCCATGGAATTGCGCTCGAGCGTCGAGGCGTTCAACCGAGCGCTCGACCGCTTCCGCGACCCCGCATCCGCGCTGCTCGGGCCGTCGAAGGAGCAGCTGGGGCCTGGGGAGCACTAGTCGTGTGGCGCGTCGTGTGTGCCACCCTCGTGCTGCTTGCGGGCTGCGGGCAGATACTCCCGGAACGCAGCGCGCAGAGCTACTACCGCTTCGAGGATGGTGCACCCACGCCTGCTCCGCGTGCGCAACCGATCCCGCACGCGGTCGTCGTCTCCCCGATCTCGAGCAACGCGGTCGGCAACGCCTACGGCATGTCGTTTTCGCGCGCCAGCGGCGAGCGTGCCTTCTATCAATACAACGAGTGGACCGACCGGCCCACGTTGCGCGTGGCGCAGTTGCTCGTGCAGCGCATGGAGGCACGGCAGGCGTTCACGAGCGTCACGCGGCTCGGCAGCGGCGTGTCGGGCGACGTACTCGTCAATGTCGTCGTCGACGACGTCGTGCATGACCTGAGCGCGGGCGGTGGAGGTGTCGGCCGGATCTCCGTCGTGGTCGAAGTCGTCGACCGCAGGCAGCGCCGGCTGCTCGGACGGCATACGTTCGTGGAGAGTGCGCCCGCAGCCGCCCCCGATGCCGCCGCCGGGGCCGCGGCCATCAATCGCGCGCTCACCGCGTTTCTCGACGAGGCGTCGGCCTGGATCGAGTCCGTGGTCGAGACGTCGAACTGACGATGCGCGACGACGATCGGCCGTCCTCGGCCCGCAACGTGCTGGGCGAGCCGCTCGCCTGCTGCTGCGAGCGCCCGCGCACCGGGTTCTACCGCGACGGCTATTGCCACACCGGGCCGCAGGACGTCGGATCGCACACGGTCTGCGCACAGATGACCGAACCGTTTTTGGCCTTCTCGCGTGCGCGCGGCAACGATCTTTCGACGCCGCACCCCGAGTTCGACTTCCCCGGCCTGGTGCCCGGCGATCGTTGGTGCCTGTGCGTCACCCGCTGGCGCGAAGCGTTGCGTGCCGGCGTCGCGCCGCCGGTCGTGCTTGCCGCGTCGCACGAGCGCGCCCTCGAGGTGGTTTCGCTTGCCGAGTTGCGCTCGCACGCGCTCGATCTGAATTGAGCCTTGACTTAGGTTGACAAGGCTCCTATACCAACACCGACGGAATTGCATGAACGCTGACGGAGCCTCGCCCGCGGGCGCAGGCCCCGGCGCAAACAGCAGGCGTGCAGGAAAGCACAGCGATTGCCGCAGCGCCGGGGTCGCGCCGCAAGAGGATTCGCGGCGGCTACTGGAGGAAGCTATGCGCCGACGCTTGTATTTCGTCCTTCCCGACCTGGCGTGCGCGATCCGCACCGCGAATGACCTGTTGCTCGCGCGGATCGAAGACAAGTGCATGCACTTCATCGGCCGCGACGGCATGTCGCTCGGCGAGCTGCATGCCGCGACCGTGGCACAGACCTCCGACCTGAAACACAGCCTGCAGCTCGGCGCTGCCCTCGGGCTGGCGGGCGGTGTCCTGCTGGGCGCCTATCTGATGATCTCGCCACCCGAAGGGCTCGACCTCGGCGTCGGCACGCTGATCGGCTGCACGATCTTCGGCGGCATGTTCGGCAGCTGGGCATCGACTCTGATCGGTCTTTCCGTGCCGAGCAAACAGCTGGCGCCGTTCAAGCGCGATCTCGACTCCGGCAAGATCCTGCTGATGGTCGACGTGCCGGCGGATCGGGTCGACGAGATTCACAAGCTGGTGCAGCGCGAAGACCCGACCGTTGCCGACCGCGGCGAGGATCCCGCGATCCCCGTGTTTCCGTGACAGCCACGCGCGTGCCGCGCGTCGTCGTCGATACGAACGTCGTTCTCGATTGCTGGGTCTTCGACGATCCCGCCGCGCGGCCGCTAAGGGCCGCGCTCGAGCGGCGGGACCTGCGGGCAGTGCGCTCGGCGGAGACCGATGCGGAACTGGACGCTGTACTCGCGCGACCTCGATTCGGCCTCGACGCGGAGCCGCGGCGCAGGCTGCTGCAACACTGGCAGGCGCTTGCGGAGCTGACAAGTGTCGCGACCGCAGCGCCGGTTCGCTGCGCCGACCCGGCCGATCAGAAATTCCTCGACCTTGCATATGCGGCGCACGCCGCGGTTCTCTTTACCAAGGACAAGGCGCTGCTTGCCACCGCTGCTCGCGCGCGCGCGGCTCGCCTGAAGATCCTCCCGCCGCGTGCGGCGGGCTCAGCGCTGCTCTTCGAGGATGATGTGGCGTAGCGCGCGGGCATCGTCGAGCGCATGGTGCCGGCGCAAGCCGAGTCCCTCGACGGCGGCATCCAGTTGCTCGTAGTGGATCGGCACCCGAGCCCACACGCAGCCGGGCGGAAGGTCCTCACGGCCGAGCAGGTCTGAGAGTGCCCAGCGATCGAAGCCCGAGTCGGAAACCAGGGTCACCGGCGCCGCTGCCGCGCGCTCGGCGAGCCAACGCGTGAATGACTCGGCGGCCGCCGGATGGGGCACCGTATCGCCATCGAGAAGCGGCAACACGGTCGTGCGCACGAACTCGCTGCACGACGCGCGCGGCCAATCCGAGAGTTCGCAATAGAAGTTAGCGCCGTCGGTCGCCACCGCAGCCAGGCTGATGAGGCGCGGTTCGGTGAGGCTTGTGAACTCGCTGTCGACGAAAACGTAGATCCGGTCGCGCTGCACGGGCAACCGCGCCGGCGGCGGCGGCAGCGTGCGAAACAGGAGCGCTTCGTCGGCATACTCGCCGGGCGGCAGCTGCAACTGGCGGACCACCTCCGCCGCGGCGAGATCCGTCTCGCGGAATCCGGCGCGGCGGATGGCGCGCAGTGCGTGCACGTTGCGGCGCGAAGGACGCAAGAGGAAGCGATCGATGCCGAACGTCGCCTGCATCCACGCACACGCCAGCGTGAGGGCTTCCGCGCCGCGCCCGTTGCCGCACAAGGCGCGGCCACCGAACCACAGCTCGATCTCGGCCACGTCGTGCAGGAGCGAGATCGGGCCGTGACTGAGGAACCCGACGTCGGCGCCGCTGGACTGGATCATGAGCGCGCGGCCGTCGAACGGGCGCGTGCCGTCGAAGAAGAACGGCAGGTAGTCCTCGCAGAACGCCTCGTAGCCCGGCACGGGATGGTCGGGATAGAGCGGCGGACCGAGAAACGAGGGCGTCAGATCGGAGTGCGCGTACCACGCATAGGCACGTTCCCGATCCGCGAGCTCGGCGTGTCGCAGCAATACCTTCGATCCGGTGGCAACGATCATCGCGGGAAGAGCCGGCGAGTAAGGCTCGCCCGGCGCGCAGTCTGCCACGCACATTTCGGCACGGTCACACGAATTGCTGGCCGGTGAGCCGCTTTCGCGTGCGCCGCAAAACGTAGAATCCACAGCGAGCGGGCCCAGGGCATCGCCACCAACGCATCGAATCCGCATGGACCAGGAAAAACCGCGCGCCGCCGCTGCCGCTCGCGTGGGCAGGTCGAAACTGCCCGGCGTAGGCACCACTATCTTTACCGTGATTTCCGCCCTTGCGAACGAACACGGAGCGGTGAACCTCGGCCAGGGCTTCCCCGATTTCGACTGCGATCCGCAACTGAAGCATTGTTATGCGGCAGCCCTCGCTGACGGGCACAACCAGTACGCACCGATGGCAGGCGTCGCAGCCTTGCGCAGCGCGATCGCCGCCAAGGTCGCGTCTGCCTACGGCCACCGCTACGACCCGGACACGGAGATCACGGTGACCGCCGGCGCGACGCAGGCGATCATGACGACCATCCTCGCTCTGGTCTCGCCCGGGGACGAAGTGATCGTGCTCGAGCCGGTGTACGACAGCTACGTACCGTCGATCGTGCTCGCGGGCGGTACGCCGGTGCCGGTGCCGCTCGATCACACACGCGGATACGCACCCGATTGGGAACGGATCCGCGGCGCCATCACGGCGCGCACGCGTTTGCTGCTGCTCAACTTCCCACACAACCCGACCGGCCGCACGTTGCAAGTCGAGGATGTGCGCGCGCTCGAGGAACTGGTCGCGGCAACCGGCATCCTGGTGCTGTCCGACGAGGTGTACGAGCACATCGTGTTCGACGGCGTGCCGCATCGTTCGATCGCGGCGTCGCCGGCGTTGGCACTTAACGCTGTCGTGATCTCGAGCTTCGGCAAGACGTTTCACGCGACCGGCTGGAAGATCGGCTACGCGTGCGCGCCCGCGCACCTCAGCGCCGAAATACGCAAGGTGCACCAGTTCATGGTGTTCGCCGTCAACACGCCAGCCCAGCACGCGCTCGCCTCGTACCTGCACGACCCCGCGCCCTACCTCGGGCTGCCCGCGTTCTACCAGGCCAAGCGCGATCTCTTCTGCGCCGGCCTGCGCGCATCGCGATTCGAGGTCCTTCCTTGCGAGGGAACGTACTTCGCGCTCGCGCGTTACGCCGCGATCAGCGACGCCAGCGAAGCCGACTTCGTGCGTACGCTGGTGACGCGCCACGGTGTCGCCGCGATCCCGGTCGCCGGTTTTTACCAGCAGCCGTTCGAGGCGCAGGTGGTGCGCTTCTGCTTCGCGAAGAAGGACGAAACACTACGCACGGCGCTCGAAAGACTGGCGCAGGTCTGAAAAAGGGCCCCGACCCGGACTGCACGGGTTGCATCAAGAAGTCCGTCAATCCGCGCCTAGTCGTTTCTGTCCTCTTGCCACCCGTGCGCCGGCTGCGAATCCGCGCGCCGCTTGGCAGCGTACATCGCCCCGTCGGCGTGCGCGAGCAGCGCGTCGTGATCGCGGCCATCGCGCGGGTACAACGCCACGCCGATCGAGCACCGCATGCGCACTTCGCCGCCCTGTATCCGCATCGGCAACTGCAGCTCGTGCCGCAGCTTGTTGGCGATCTCCGGCAGGTACGCGGGATCGCTGAGATCCGTGAGCGCGATCACGAACTCGTCGCCGCCGTGACGGCAGACCGTATCGGTGTTGCGCACGCAACCGAGCAGCCGGCGCCCGACTTCGCGCAGCACGGCATCGCCGGTCTGGTGCCCGAAGTCGTCGTTCACGCGCTTGAAACCGTCGAGGTCCAGGAACAGCAGCGCGAGCGCGGTCCGGCTGCGCGCAGCGCGCGAGATCGACTGCTCGACCCGGTCGCGCAGCAGCAACCGGTTCGGCAGCAGCGTGAGCGGATCGTGGTGGGCGAGAAACTCGAAGCGCGCCTGCGTCGCCTTGCGTTCGGTGATGTCCGACAGGATCGCCACGCAGTGCGTGGCGTTGCCGTTTTCGTCGCGCACCGCCGACAGGCTGAGCCAGCAGGGAAAGCCGATCCCGTCGCGGCGGCGGCTCCACACCTCGCCGCTCCACTGGCCGCGCACCAGCATGGCGTTGCGCAGTTCACGCTCACCGGCACTGCCGCCATCGATCAGGGCGAACGCCAGCAGGGGGCGCCCGATCGCCTCGCGGCTCGCCACGCCGAGCAGGTCGGCGAACGCCGGATTGATCGAGACGATCGAGAACTCCGGGTCCGTGATCAGGATCGCCTCGGTGGCGGCGCGGAACACCTGCGCAGCCAGGCGCAGGTCCTCGCGCGCTCGATGCAGGTCTGTGATGTCGCGTGCCGTGCCTTCGACGCCGATCACGCTGCCCGCCGCATCGAAGAGGAGATGCGCGTTGGTCGAAACGCGCACCTTGCTGCCGTCGTGATGGCGCAGCCACGTCTCGAAGTTCGACACCGAACCGCCACCGGCCTGCAGCGCCGCGAGGAACTGGGCGCGATCCCCGGGCTGGACATAGAAGGTCGCGATATCGCGACCCACCGCCTCGCTCTCGGTGTATCCGAGCAGCCGCTGCAGCGATTTCGACGCGCGCACGAGCGAACCGCCCGCATCCACGCGGTAGTACGTGTCCTGCATGTTGTCGAGGATCGCGGTCAGTTCACGCTGCGACCGCGCGGTCGCGCGCTCTGCCTGCTCGAACTCCGAGAGGTCCGTCACGAAGCCGACCGAACCTCGCACGGCGCCCGCACGGTCGCGATGGGTGGCCGCGCGCACGAGGATCGGAAACGCGCTGCCGTCGGCACGCAGCGCTTCGTAGCGCGTGCGCCGTTGCGCGCTCGTCGGAATGCGCTCGAGCGTCTCGCGCAACAGGGACCGGTCCGATTCGGCCACGAACTCCAGCGGGCTATGGCCGACGAACTCGGCGGCGGTGCGTCCGAACATCGCGCACAACGCAGCGTTGACCTCGATCAATCGCCATTCGGGGCTGAGAACGAAGAAGCCGTCACCGACCAGGCCGATGGCGTCCCGGTAGCGCGCCAGTTCTTCCCGCTCGTCGCTGTCGACAACCGCGTTTGCCTGCATCAGCGCTCCACTCTCTCGAGTGGCGGGGATTAGAACCGCAGCGGAACGCGTTGACAACGCGGTTGCAGAATATTCACGACGTTGTTGGCACCCCGCAACCATGGGCTGCGCGGTCGCGTCAGCGCAGAGCGCGAGTCAGCGCTGCGGTTCGGTGGTACGCGGGAGCGATGCAGGCAAAACGCGCGACCCGGCATCGGTATTTTCGAACAGCGGCGCCTGCGCGCCGGCGGGAAGCGACTCGACGTCCTGCAACTTGCGCTGCATCTGGCGCGTGCGCGCTTGCGCATCGTCGATCGTCTTTGACGCCGTGGCCAGCTGGCCCTTGAGGCGGGCCAGGACATCGCCGAACTTCGCGAATTCCGATTTGACCGAGCCGAGCACCTGCCAGACCTCGGCCGAGCGGCGTTCGAGCGCCAGGGTGCGAAAGCCCATCTGCAGCGAGTTGAGCATGGCGAACAGCGTCGTGGGACCGGCGATCACGATGCGCAATTCTCGATTGAGCGATTCGCTCAGGCCCGGGCGGCGCAGCGCTTCCGCGAACAGGCCCTCGGTCGGCAGGAACAGGATCGCGAAGTCGGTGGTATGCGGCGGCTCGACATATTTTTCCCTGATCGTCTTCGCCTCCAGCCGTATACGCTGCTCGAGAGCACGCGCCGCCGTCTCCACCGCTTCCTTGTCCGCGACGTCGTGCGCCGCGAGCAAGCGCTCGTAGTCGTGCGTGGGGAACTTCGCGTCGATCGGCAGCCAGACCGGACGGCCGTCGTCCCTGCCCGGCAGCTTGACCGCGAATTCCACCGGATCCCGCGAACCGGGCCGCGTGCGCACGTTGCGCTCGTACTGGTCGGGGGCGAGCACCTGTTCCAGCAGTGCGGCGAGCTGGACCTCGCCGAACATGCCGCGCGTCTTGACATTGGAGAGCACGCGCTTGAGGTCGCCCACGCCTTGCGCGAGCGCCTGCATCTCGCCGAGGCCGCGATGGACCTGCTCGAGCCGTTCGGATACGAGACGGAAACTCTCGCCCAGCCGCGTCTCCAGCGCCGACTGCAGCTTCTCCTCCACGGTCGCCCGCATCTGTTCGAGCCGCGCCTCGTTGCCCTGCTGCAGCGTGAGCAGCCGGGCCTCGAGCGTCTGGCGCACGTCCATCAGGTTCGTCCGCACGGCGTTGCCGAGGTCGGCGGCCTGCTGCTGGGTCTGCTGGCCGAAGGCCGAGAGCTGCGTGGTCTGCAGGTTGGCGAGGCTCGTCTGCATCTCGTTCAGGCGCCGGCTGGTTTCGATGCGCAGGCCGCTCGCCGCGCCCTCGACGGCCGCGCGCAGTTCGCGCTCCAGCCGTTCGCTCGCCTGGTCGGTGCGTCGCTGGAGATCGTCCAGCCGCGCGAACGCCGCGGCGGTGCGCGCGCGCCATGCGACGACGCCGAGTACCACGACGGCAGCTGCCAGCACCGCCGCAACAGAAGCCAGGATTGTCAGTGGGTCGGACACGAGAGTTCTCCGTCGCCGATCATAGCCATGCGGTCGGTTCGACCGTTTTGCGCAAGGAGCGCCTACTCGGGCCGGTTGCGCATCCAGTCGGCCGTCTTGAAGAACGCGCCGGCGAGGGCCTCGCGCAGGCCATCCGGCACGCCCGTGTCCTGCATCGCACGGTGCATGCATGCCAGCCACGCGTCGCGCTCCGGCACGCCGATCGAAAACGGCAGGTGCCGCGCACGCAGTCTCGGATGGCCGAACCGCTCGATATAAAGGTCCGGTCCGCCGAGCCAGCCGCTCAGGTACCAATACAGCTTGTTGCGAGCGCCCGCGAGATCGGCACCGTGCAGGCGGCGGATTCCCGCATAGGCCGGGTCCTGTTCGATCAGGTCGTAGAAACGCTCGACGAGCGCGCGCACCGCCGCCTCGCCGCCGAGCAGCTCGTATGGGGTCGTCGCGGCGCCAGGCACGTAGGTGCGATCGATTTCGCTCATGATTCGCGCAACGTCGTGAGCGGCGGCGTCTTGAGGACGTTGCGCAAGCCGATCCACCCGCCGATCAGCGCGCACACGGCGCCGCCGACTGTACCGAGCAGGAACACCCACGGCGTCACCGCGTACTCGAACTCGAACGCAAAGCGCGCCAGCGCCCATCCGATCGCGGTGGCGCCGCCGGCCGCGAGCAGGCCCGCCAGGCCCCCGAGGCAGACCATCTCGGCGGTCTGCGCCCGCGCGAGTTGTGCGCGCGACGCGCCGATCGCGCGCAGCAGCGCGGCCTCCCGTACCCGCTCGTCGTGCGAGCTGGCGAGCGCGGCGTACAGCACCAGGATTCCCGCCGCGAGCGTGAAGGCGAACAGGAACTCGACGGCGGCGATCACCTGGTCCAGCACCGCCTGGATCTGACGGAATATGGCGCTGGTGTCGACGATCGTGAGATTGGGGAACGCCTGCAGAAGGTCGCCGGTCAGGCTTGCCTGGTCCGGCGGCAGGTGAAAGGCGGTCATGAAGCTCTTCGGCTGGTTCTCGAGCAACCGGGACGGCATGAGTACGAAGAAGTTCGCGCGCATCGAATCCCAACTCACCTTGCGCAGGCTGGTAACCCGCGCGCTCACCGGCGTGCCGGCAATGTCGAACGTCAGCGTGTCGCCGAGGTTGATGCGGAGCGTCTGCGCGATGCCCTCCTCGATCGACAGTTCGTCGGCGCCCGGCGCGAACCACCTCCCGGCGACGATGCGGTTGTACGTGGGCGCCGTATCGGTGTAGGAGAGGTTGAATTCGCGTTCGACCAGCCGTTGCGCGCGTTCGTCGCTGTAGTCCTGGGGGCCGATCGGGGCGCCGTTGCGCGTGATCAGGCGGCCACGGATCATCGGGTGCAGCGGCGCATCGTCGATGCCGGCTGCGCGCAGGCGCTGCTCCAGCGCGGGGACCTGGTCGGGCTGGATGTTGACGATGAAACGATTCGGTGCGTCCGGCGGCACGGCGCGGCGCCATGCGTTGACGAGGTCCGTGCGCGTGACCGTCAGCAGCAGCAGCGCCATCAACCCCACCGCGAGCGCGACCAGCTGCACGATGGTGGCGACCGGCCGCCGCTGCACGGCCGCAACCGCGAACCGCCATGAGATGCCGAGGCGCCCGGTCATCGCGCGCAGCGGCACGAGCAACTTGAGCACCGCCCAAGCGACCAGCGCGAAACACACCACGCCGAGCCCAAAGCCGCCCGCCGTCAGGCCGCCCACCTTGAGATCGTTCGACGACCACATCAGCAGCGCGAGGAACCCGAGCATGCCGAATGCATAACCGAGCACTGCGCGCGTGGTCGGCATTCCGACATCCCGGCGCAGCACCCGCAGCGGCGGCACCGCGCGCAGCTGCGCCAGCGGCGGGAGGGCAAATCCGAGCAGCAGCAGCAGGCCGCAGACGAATCCCTGCGCGGCAGGTAGCAGCGAAGGCAGCGGCAGCTGCGCCTTGATCACCGGGCCCAGCACCTGCAGCAGGACGAAGTGGAAACCGAATCCGGCCGCGACACCGAGCAGGCACGCGGCCAGTCCTACGTAGAGGAATTCGAGCGCGAACAGGCGAAAGATGTCGCGTTGCCCGAGGCCCAGGCAGCGCATCATCGCGCACGAATCGAGGTGCCGCAGCGAGAACCGGCGCGCGGCCGCGGCCACCGCGACCGCCGCGATTATCGCCGCCAGCAGCGCCACCAGGGACAGGAAACGCTGCGCGCGCTCGAGCGTGCGCTGCATCTCGGGCCGGCCGCTCTCCAGCGACTCGAGTTGCTGGCCGCGCCCGATGCGCTCGCTCAACCAGGCGGAGTACGCGCGCACCGCGTCGCGCTCGCCGGCGGCAAGCAGCCGGTACGTCAGGCGTGAGCCGGGCTGGATCAGTTGTGTCGCCGGCAGGTCCGCGAGGTTGAGCATCACGCGCGGTGCGAAGTTGAGGAACCCCGCTCCACGATCGGGTTCGATGGAGATCAGTTCGGTCACCGTGAACGTCGCCTCGCCCAGCTTGAGCTGGCCGCCCGGCTCGAGCCGCAACGTCGCGGCGACCTGGCCGTCGACCCAGACCGTGCCGGGCGCCGGAATTCCGTTCGC
Organism: Burkholderiaceae bacterium; assembly: GCA_035502095.1. Classification (GTDB taxonomy): domain Bacteria; phylum Pseudomonadota; class Gammaproteobacteria; order Burkholderiales; family Burkholderiaceae_F; genus JAKANT01. The sequence goes on along the minus strand of DATJUX010000020.1, from coordinate 128,452 downwards.
CGGCCGGTCCGGAGCGGTGAACGACTGCTGGATGCGCACCGCGCCGCGCAACGGATAGCCGGACGAAACCGCCTTCACCGCGGAGAGACTGTTCAGCCGCGGATCGACGGCGCTCACCGCCATGCTCGGAAAGACCACCGTGTAGGCCACTTGCAAGCCGTCGCGGCGTGCTCGGTCGGCGAGGTCCGCGTTCAGCGGTTGATCGCTCGACACCACGACGTCGGCACCGAGAAGCTGCGTCGCGTCGCGCTCCAGGCCGAGCCGGATGCGGTCGACGAAGAAGCCGACGCTTGCCACGGCCGCGACCGCGATCACGAGCGCGGCGGCAAGCAGGCGCAATTCGCCGGCGCGCCAGTCGCGCAGCGTCATGCGCCATGCCTGCTCGAGCGTGCGGCGCAGATTCATCCGGTCGTCTCCACCTGCGGTTTGCCGGCGCGGCCGGCAATGAACGTCTCGCGCACGGCACGATCGTCGCCGAGCACGAGCAGCGCGAACAGCAACTCCTCGGGCGATTCTGCACGCCCGGTGCGACGCGCGAGCAGTGGCGTCGCACGCGGATCGAGCACGACGAAGTCCGCATCGAATCCCGCTTCCAGCGCGCCGGCCCGGTCCTCCCAGCCGAGCGCGCGCGCGCCGCCCCGCGTGGCCCAGTACCAGAGTTGTGCCGCGCCGAGCGGCACGCCTTTCAGGCGCGCCACGTCGTGCGCCGCGCGCATGGTCGCGAGCATCGAAAACGACTGCCCGCCGCCGACGTCGGTCGCCAGCGTGATCGCCATGCCCGCGTCCGTGCTGGCACGAAAGTCGAACAAGCCGCTGCCGAGGAACAAGTTGGACGTCGGGCACACTGCCGCCGCGGCGCCCGAGGCACGCATGCGCGCCCGGTCATCGCCGTCCAGCCAGATGCAGTGCGCATACACGGCGCGCTCGCGCAGCAGGCCGGCACGATCGTAGACGTCGAGGTAGCTGCGCGCCTCGGGAAACAGTTCTTTCACCCAGCGTATCTCGTCGAGGTTTTCAGCGACGTGGCTCTGGATGTACAGCTCGGGCCGGCTGCGCGCGAGTTCTCCTGCAAGTCCGAGCTGGCGCGGCGTGGAGGTGGCCGCAAACCGCGGTGTGATCGCGTACGCGAGCCGCCCTCGCCCGTGCCAGCGTGCGGCGAGGTCGGCGCTCTCCTGCACACCGCCTTCGGCCGTGTCGCGCAGCGGCTCCGGACAGAAACGGTCCATCAGGCATTTGCCGCCGATCAAGCGGACATTGCGGCGCAGGCCCTCTTCGAACAGCGCTTCGATCGAAGCCGCGTGCGACGTGCCGAAGACGAGCGCGCTGGTCGTGCCGTGCCGCGCGAGTTCGTCGAGGAAGAACCGCGCGGCCTCGGCTGCGACGGCCGGGTCGGCAAACCGCGCTTCGGCGGGAAAGGTGTGGCGCTCGAGCCAGTCGAGCAGCCCGGCGGCGGGCGAGGCGATGACATCGACCTGCGGCATGTGGATGTGCGTATCGACGAAGCCCGGCGTGACGAGGCATCCCGAGTAGTCGAGCAGGCGCGTGTGCGCGTCGATGCGCGACCGCAACGCGCTGAATTCGCCGCGGGCTGCGATGAGGCCGTCATCGACCAGCAGCACGCCGTCATCGACGAAACGCAGCGCGCTCCCGGCGTGCAGAGGATCGGCGCTGAAATCCAGCAGGCTCGCCCGGACAGCAAGGTGCATCGATCGACTCTCGCGCCCCGGTCCCGTGCCGCCGCGCTACGCGCCGGCGAAGAAGCGGTCGACCGCGTCGACCAGCGCGGTCCGTTCGCCCGCATCGCAGAAGCTCGCGTCGAATCCCGCGCGCGCGAGCCGGTACGCGTGCGTCGCATCGAGCGGCAGCGCCTTGAAGCACTCGAGATAGTTGCGATTGACGTAGCCGCCGAAATAGGCCGGGTCGTCGGAGTTCACGGTGGCCTGCAACCCCGCATCGAGCAGCCGGCGCAGGTTGTGGTCGGCGAGCGTCGGGAACACGCACAGTTTGACGTTCGACAACGGGCACACGGTGAGCGGGACCCGCGCGCGCGCCAGCCGTTCGACCAAAGCCGGATCTTCGAGGCAACGCACGCCGTGGTCGATGCGCTCGACGTGGAGCACGTCCAGCGCACTGCGGATGTAGGCCGGCGGCCCCTCTTCGCCCGCGTGCGCGACCCGATGCAACCCAAGAGCGCCGCAGCGCTCGAAGACGCGCGCGAACTTCTCCGGCGGGTGGCCGCGTTCGGACGAATCGAGCCCGACGCCGACGAAAGCGTCGCGCAACGGCAACGCCTCCTCGAGCGCCTCGAAGGCGGCCTCCTCGCTGAGGTGGCGCAGGAAACAGAGGATCAAGGCGCTTTGGATGTCGAGCTCCGCACGCGCACGCGCCTGCGCCCGCGCCAGTCCCGCGATCACAGTCGCGATCCGCACGCCGCGCTCGGTATGCGTCTGCGGGTCGAAGAAGATCTCGGCGCGCCGCACGTGGTCGGCCGCGGCGCGCTGGAAGTACGCCCAGGCCATGTCCTCGAAGTCCTGCGCCGTGATCAGCACGGACGCACCGGCGTAGTAGATGTCGAGGAAACTCTGCAGGTCGGTGAATGCATAGGCAGCGCGCAGCGCCTCCACGCTCTCATAGGCGAGCGGCACACCGTTGCGCCGTGCCAGCGCAAAGATCAGTTCGGGCTCCAGGGAGCCTTCGATGTGGATGTGCAGTTCCGCCTTCGGCATCGCCTGCAAGAGCGCCGGCAGGCGGTCAGCCGGCAGGCGGGCGGGGTCGAAAGGCAGGCTTCTTGTGTTCATGACCGGCGCTCGGCAGACTGCGTCGTGGCTTGGAAGCGCAACTTTAGCGCCGTCCGATCACCATGGCTGCTCGAGAAGAACCGCTTCGATTTCCAGTGTCGAGTCGCGCGATTTCTCGCCAAAGCGCTCTGTCGAACGCTGTACAGGCGGCGACGTTGCGCTGATGTTCGTACCGCGCGGACGCCCGGTTGGCTCTGCAACGCGGGGCATCATGAGCTCGCTTGCTCGCGGCCTCGCCCGGATCGCGGTCAATGTCGCTGCGCCGCTCGTGATCACGAGCGGCTGCATGAATCATTATCTCATCTACCCCGAGCGCGATCCGCCGGGCATCGCGACGTGGACCGAAGACGTCACGCGCGGGCCGCTGCGGGTGCATCTGGAGTGGGCGCAGCCGCCGGGTTTCGGCCCATTTCCAACCGTGATCGTGCACCCGGAAGCCGGGCGGACCGCGGCCGACATGAAAGGAGTCGCGCGCGATCTCACCGCGCATGGCTACCTCGCCGTCGCGGTCGATTACTGGCGGCTCATCGACGGAACGTTCCAGCGCAACACCTTCGCCTGGCGCGAGGCATCGGATCCGGTCGCCGCGCTGCAGATCGTGCGCGCGCAGCCGCGCGTCGATCGGGCGCGCATCGCGGCGCTCGGTTTCTCCCAGGGCGGCATCTACAGCCTGTTAATGGCGGCGCACGCGCCCGATGTCAGGGCGGTGGTCGCGTACTATCCGGTGACGGACTTCCGCATGTGGTTCGACACCGAGCGCAACGACTGGGGCTTTCGGGTCGCGTTCCGCGTGATCGAGTGGTACTTCCGCCGCGAGTCGGGGGCGACGACCGACGAGGAGTTCGAGCAGATGCTGCACCGGGCCTCGCCCATGACCTACGTCGACACGCTGCGCGCGCCGGTCCTGCTCGTCCATGGCGCGGACGACACGTCGGCACCGGTCGAGGAATCGCGGCGCCTCGAGCGCGCGCTCGCGGCGCGCGGACGCGACGTGCAAATCATCGTCGTGCCCGGCGCGGGACACGTGTTCAACTTCAAGGATCCGGAGGCAGCCCGGCGCACGTGGGATGCGACGCTCGACTGGCTGCGCGCGCACCTGGCGCCGGCGTAAGCTGCGCGCCCGAAAAACTCTCCGGGGGAGACAGAATTGGAACCGGTTCGCTGGGGCATCCTCTCGTCCGCACTCATCGGCACAAAGAAGGTCATTCCCGGCATGCGCAAGAGCCGCTCGCTCGTGGTGGCCGGGCTCGCATCGCGGGACCTGCAGCGCGCGCAGCGCGCCACCGCCGAACTCGGCATCGCCAAGGCGTACGGTTCCTACGAGGCGATGCTGGCCGACCCGGACATCGAGGCCGTCTACAACCCGCTGCCGAACCACCTGCACGTGCCGTTGACGCTTGCGGCCGCCAAGGCCGGCAAGCACGTGCTGTGCGAAAAGCCGATGGCGCTGCACGCCACCGACCTCGAGGTCCTGCGGCCCTTCGCGCACAAGGTCCACATCCGCGAGGCCTTCATGGTGCGGTTCCACCCGCAGTGGATCGAAGCGCGCGAACAGGTGCGGCGCGGAGCGATCGGCGCGCTGCGCTTCGTCCAGGTGGGATTCAGCTACTTCAACGACGATCCGGCGAACATCCGCAACCAGGCCGACATCGGTGGCGGGGCGCTGTACGACATCGGTTGTTACGCGATCGTCGCGGGGCGCTGGTTCTTCGAGGCGGATCCGCAACGTGCGACCGCCACGATGGATCTCGACCCGACGTTCCGCACCGATCGCAACACGGGGGGGCTGGTCGATTTCGGCGCCGGGCGCCAGCTGACGTTCTCGGTGTCGACGCAGGCCGCGTCGTTCCAGCGCGTGGTGCTCGCCGGAACGCGCGGCCGCATCGAGATCGAGATCCCGTTCAATGCGCCGCCCGACGTGCCGTGTCGCTACCGCATCGATGACGGGAGCACGCTCGACGGCAGCTGCGGACGGATCACGACGCTGCCCGTAGCGGACCAGTACCAGTTGCAGGCCGAGGCGTTCTCGCACGCCGTGCGCCACGAGCAGCCGAACGCGGCGGCACTGGACGATGCGATCGTCAACATGCGCACGATCGATGCGCTCTTCGCGTCGACGCGGAGCGGCTCCTTCGAGCGTGTCCAAGCGCTCGGACCCGATGCGTCGTAACAGGCAGCTTGCATCGGCGCAAGCCTGCCGCAAGACTTGGTGCGGAGACCTGCTCCGCCCATTGGCCCGTAGGCTATTCTTTGCGAGCGGGGCGCTGCGCCGGACTGGCAGCCGTCAAGACCGGAACACGCCGTCGTACTGGAGAAACACGATGCTGAAAGCGATCTGCGCACTGTCGTTGCTCCCGCTCGTTTCCGCTTGCGGGACAACGCCGCAATTTCAGACGCGTTTCTATGGCGGGAGCAGCCCCACCTACGGCGGCACTTACATCGCGCCGGCCGGCTTCGCAGGCCCTAGCCTGCTCGACCCGCACTTCTACATGGACGACGAAGACGCGCCGCGCTGGTACTTGATGAGCGTGCCGCCCAACCGTTGAAGCGAACGGGTTTCCTCAGACATCCCGTGCGCTAACGCACGGGACTGCTCTTGCAGGCGCGCGGCCGAAAACGGTTGCGCGCGGAGGGCGGTATGCTCCGGCACCCTGCGGGCACCCTGTGCTCGCGGACGCAAGCCAACTCCAACGCCCTTAACGACCGGAGCTACGAATGAATGGATTGATCCCCGCCGCGACCCTTGCGCTGGCGCTCGTCATTGCACAAACCGCCTCGGCGCAGACTGCCGGGGCGACGACCGCCACCGGGCCGGGCGTGGCCGCAGCCGCGCAGACCATCGAAGCCGAGGCAACCATCACCGGCATCGACAAGGCCACGCGCACCATCAAACTCAAGGGACCGAAGGGTGACTCGATGAGCATGGTCGCCCCGCCGGAGATGCAGAACTTCGACAAGCTCAAGGTCGGCGACAAGGTCGTGGCCAAGTACGCCGAAGCGCTCGTCGTCGAGTTGAAAAAAGGCGGCGGCCAACCGTTGGGCATGACCGAAAGCGGCGGTGCCGCCACGGCCAAACCTGGCGAAACCCCCGCGGCCGGCGCTGCACGCCAGGTCAAGGTCGTGGGCAACGTCGTCAAGCTCGACGACACCACGCAGACCGTCACGCTGAAGGGCGCGCATCGCACTGTCGAAATGCAGGTGCGCGACCCCGAGCAGTTCAAGCTGATCAAGGTCGGCGACCAGATCCAGGCCACCTATACCGAGGCGGTCGCGATCGCAGTCGAGCCGAAGAGCGCGAAGAAGTAGCGGATCAGGGTCGGACGCCGCGCTCGACGGTGCTTGCAGGGACCCACAAAAAAGCGCGCCCCGACGAGGGGCGCGCTTCTTGATGACCCGCTGCGGGGATCAGCTGCGCTGGCGGCGGCGCGCTGCGACCAGGCTCGCGCCGAGCAACCCGATCGACAACAGCGCGAGCGTGCCCGGTTCCGGAACCGCAGCAAAATCCGCGGTGACCGGGGTAGCGTAGTTGCCGAAGAAGTCCGCAGTCATCTGAAACGAGTCGAGCGTCACCAGCCAGTTGCCGGCGCCCGTCACGAAAAGTACGCCGCTGCTCGCGGCGGCCGCGAGCGTCTGATCCTGGCTCGGCGTGACCGTCCACAGCATCGTCTGCGTCATCGTGTGCGTGACGCCATCCAGCGTCAGATCGAAGCTCAGGGTAAACGTCTGCGAGGCGTCGGTCAGGCCGCTGTCCCCCACCGCCAGAAGCGCTTCGTTGACCTGCACACCAGGCGTTGGCGCAGCGGTGTCGAGATTGAGCGACCCCGCCATGCCTGACTCGGTGAACGTGTCGGCAAAGTAAGTCAGAGGACCGATCGACGTCGTCGAGTCGCTGACACTCACTGGAGAGGCCGCGGCCCATCCGGCGATCGCGCCAAGACCGGCGCCAAACAACACCTTGACGATCGAGTTCAACCAAAACCTCCGCATGAAACGCCGAAGTGGGCGATGCAGAGGGTTATGCAAGAACCGGGCTCATGGAAACGCCTCTGAGTGGAATCAACGAGTTGCAGCCTCTCGGCGCTGTAAGGTTTGCCCAGCTGTAAAGAATTCCGACTATCGGCAATGCCCGGTGCGGATTCCGACAGTGGATTCGCTGAGCGTTAACACTGGCCCGACTGCTCGTGGCCAACCGCCGGCACCACCCCGCATCACGATCACGGTACGCCCAACGCGCCGATGCAACGGCATCGGCCAGGCACTCGGCATTAGCGAGTCGCCACGCACGATTGCCGTACACCGCCCGGAATGCTCGATCGCGCAACCCTTGTCCGCGATTTTCGAGATCGTCGACGCCGCCCGGTAGTTGGGCGTAGCGGGCGTTCGCGGCGACCGCGCGATCGCTGCGCCATTCCCGAAGCACCTAGGACTCAGGCCCGATCAACCACTCGGTCGGCCGGTTGACGTTGATGCGCTGTCGCGTCTTCGCGTCCCAGAATCCGGTGACGAAGACGCCGGCCCAGCCCAACCGCTTGCAGATGGCGCGCCCCGCGTCGAGCGTGCCGCTATCAGCCGTGCCGTGAGGGACACCGATGACGGCGCCGGGCGGCCCGGGAACGACCTCGAAGTCACCGAGCCGATCGAGTTCGCGCGCGGCCTCGCTCGTCCGCGTTGCCGCAGTCCGGGTGTACGCGAGCCCCGCCAGGCAGGTATCGCGATGATCAATCGGCGGCGGCCGTTCAGCAACATGCTTCGTGCTCCTTCATCCGCCAGTCGAGCGCGGCACCTACCAGGGAAGCACCTGGCCATTTCGGTGCAGAAAACGTCCGCTGCTCGAAAGCGTCAGCTCGTCGATACGGGTCAACATGGCCTCCACGGCGACGCGCGGAGTGATCAGGTCGGCGGACCGCACCATTTGCCCCAGCGCATCCATGCCCGAACGAAGCATCTCGGTATCCACCACGCCCGGATGCAGCAGGACAACCGCGATGCCGCGCGCCTGGAGATCGTGCGCGAGCGAGACACCGGCCATGTTCAGCGCTGCCTTGGCCATTCGATACCCGTATATCCCGCCCGACGAGTTGTCGCCGATCGAGCCCGCGCGGCTGCTCACGAGAGCGATTTTCCCGCCGCGCGGGATGTTCGCCAGCAGCGCCTGCGTGATTCGTAGCGGCCCGAGAGCATCGACGTCGTATTCGTGCCGCATGCGCTCGAACTCGAGGCTGCCGAGGGACGTGGACTCGAACACGCCCGCGTTGAGGACGACCCAATCGATCGGCTTCCCTTGCAGATTGCGCGCGAGCCGCGCGCAGGCGTCGTCGCTCGTCACGTCGATGTCGTCGACGATCCGAAGTTTCACCGCGCGCAACTCGTCGGAAGATCGACGACAGGTTGCGACGACCGAGTCGCCTCGCGCGACGAGCTGTCGGCAGAACTCAAGCCCAATGCCACGCGCAGCGCCAGTCACAAGGACCGAGTTCATTGTCGCCCCCTCTTGCTGTCGGTTCGGCTCTGAGTTCTGGCGGAAGCGGTGAGATTCGAACTCACGAAGGGTTGCCCCTTGCCGGTTTTCAAGACCGGTGCCTTAAACCGCTCGGCCACGCTTCCGGGGCTGGAAGCATAACGAGGAGCCGGGTGTTCCCGGCTTCTCAAGCCGACATCCCTCGGTTCCCCTCCATCCCCCGAATCACCGGCTCGTTGAGCCTGCGCGGGCGCACGGTCTTGTGCGCCCTCAGATAGGCCGCCACCACCTCCCAGATCGGCATCCCGCGCGCATCCTCGGCAACGGGTGCCCATCCGGCCACCTTGTAGGTCCGCTCAGCGTCGATCGGTCGCCCGTCGAGTCGCATGTCGGAGATGCGACGGCCCACGGTCGCGGCGGGCTCGATCGCGTACGTCAACCCGCCGATGCGCACCATGTCGCCGCCCTGCTGCAGGTAGGGATCGGGATTGAACAGGTTGTCGGCGACATCCTCCAGGATCGACTTGATGGTCGCCCCGCTCATCTCGGTGAGCGTCGTGAACGGATACGTGATCGCGGTTTGATCCATGACATCTTCCATCAGGATCGGCTGGCCGGGCAGCAGCGTGGGCCCCCAGCGGAAGCCTGGCGAAAGCGCGATCTGCGCGCCACGCACCTCGAGCAGCGCATCGCAGATAAGCTGGTCGAAGCTGCCGTTGAAGTTCCCGCGCCGGTAGAGCAGCGTCTCGGAGACCGCGAGCTTCTCGGCGAGCCGGCTTTCGAACGGCTTGCGCACGCTGTCGATGTGCACCGTCATCGCCGGATCCGCCGGCAGCAGTTGCGCGAAAACCGGCAGCAGCTTGTAGCGAAAATCCGCGACCTTGCCCGCGCGCACGTCGAAGTCGAGCACGGCCAGGAATTTCCCGTGGCTGCCCGCGTTCGTCACCAGCGTCGGGCCGCCCGCGTTGGCGACGATGGTCGGTGCCGGCACGCCGTCGTGCGTGTGTCCGCCGAGAATGGCGTCGATGCCGCGCACGCGCCGGGCCATCTTCAGGTCGACGTCCATCCCGTTGTGCGACAGCACGACTACCGCCTGCGCGCCCTTCGCGCGCACCTCGTCGACGCAGGCCTGCATGCGCACGTCCTGGATGCCGAACGTCCAGTCGGCGACGAAGTGGCGCGGATGCGCGATCGGCGTGTACGGAAACGCCTGGCCGACGATCGCCACCGGCACGCCGTTCATTTCGCGCATCACGTACGCCGGGAACACCGGATCGCCGAAGTCGGCCGTGGCGATGTTCTGCGCCACGAACGCGGTCCGGCCGGCGAGGTCCTTCTCGATCACCTCGAGCACGCGCCCGGCACCGTACGTCATCTCCCAGTGCGCCGTCATGACGTCGACGCCGAGCAGCTTGCAGGCGTCGATCATGTCCTGCCCGCGGGTCCACAGCGACGTCGCCGATCCCTGCCACGTGTCGCCGCCGTCGAGCAGCAGCGCGCCGGGGCGGCCAGCCTTCAGGCGTTGCACGAGCGTCGCCAGGTGGGCGAAGCCGCCGACCTTGCCGTAGGTGCGCGCGGCGGCCTCGAAGTCGAGGCAGGTGAACGCGTGCGCTTCGATCGAGCGCGGCGCGAGTCCGAAAAAACGGAGCAGATGTTCGCCGACGAGGTGCGGCGGCTGGCCGGCCGCGGCACCCACGCCGAGATTCACGCTCGGCTCGCGGAAGTAGAGCGGGCGCAGCTGGGCGTGGCAATCCGTGAAGTGCAGCAAATGCACGTTGCCGAAGCGCGGCAGGTCATAGAGGCGGCGCGCCGCGTCGGGCTGCTGCGCGAGCACCGCGGGCGACGCGAGCGGCATGCCCGCCGCGGCACCCGCGGCAAGAACCTGCAGGAATTCGCGCCGGTGCATCAGGCGCCGATCCTCCCGACTGCCCAAAGGCCCGCGTGCACCGAGCGCCGGTGCATGGCGGATCGCACGCGCGCGAAGTCCACCGCAGCCGGCCTACCGGTTGACCGGGGAGTCGGGATCCAGCAGCAGCGCCATCACGTGCCTGATCTGTTCTTCGGTCAGGATGCCCGCGTCGCCGAAGCGCGGCATCTGCGAACACGCGTGGTAGGCGTGCGTGTTCCAGATCTTGCCCCACGTGTAGCGCAGCGTCGGCTCGCCGGTGCCGTGAGTCTTCGCGTAGTGGTACAGCGACGGGCCGAGGTTGCCGAAGGAGATCTCCTCCTTCGTCAGCTGGTGGCACGCGTAGCAATTGCCGCCGTTGACGGTGGTCGCGGTGTCGGTCCATTGCAGGCCGACCCCGGTCTGCGCGATGCGTTCGCCCTGCTTGAAGTCGCCCAGCCACCTGCCGTCGCCCGGGTACTTCACGCTCGCCGCCGCCGCCTTCTCGAGCTGCGCCCGCACCTCCAGCGGGGGGTTGTTGCGATACTTGCTGCACGCCGCCTGCAGCTCGGTCTGGTTCAGGCGATCGACCTTCGCGATGCCGCGATCCTGGAAACCCGCGCGGATCACCGCGAGCGTCTCCTGGTCGGTCGGAGGCGTGTAGCGCTGCGTGGCACACGCACCCGCCAGCGCGATCAGGGCTCCGCATGCGAGGAAGTTGCGCGCGTTCATCACGTCCCCGCTAGCGCTTGATCGACGGCGCTTCCATCGTGCCGCCGTTCGCGCGCACGCCCAGGAACGTGATGAGATCGATCGTCGCCTGGGAGACGAAAATGGGTTCCGGAAAGCGCTGCTGCCGGAAGCAGTCGTTGATGCGCCACTGCATGGTGCGCAGCGCTCCCTGCGACACGCGATACGCCGGCCACTGCGCGAACGCCCGCCGGGCGGCCTCGCTCTTCTCGAAGTTGGGCAGGTCCTGCAGGCGAATGCGCTGGTTGTCGGCGCCGTGGCAGGTCGAACAGGCGAAGTCGTACGGGCCGCCGCGCATGTAGAACAAGTAACGGCCGCGCTCGAACGCCGCCTTTTCCCGGGGGTGCTCCTGCGGCACGTCGATCTTCATGCCGTGCGATGCATCGACCACATAGGCGGTGAGCGCCTCGATATCCGTCTGGCGCTCGCCGACCCCGGAAAAGGGATTCTTCACCGCGTCGGCGCGCGCGAAACCCTGCAGGGTCACCATGCAGTACACGAGGCGCCCTTCGAAGTCGAGCACCTGGTCGGCGTCCGCGAAGTAACGCGGGAGACGCGCGTACGCGCCCTTGACGACACCGGGACCGAGCCCGAGATCACAGCGCTCGAGCGAGACGTCGTTCGGCCCGCGCGCGGTCTTCCAGAGATCTTCGCCGCGCGCGACGAGCAGTTCGGCCGGATTGCCATCCTGCAGCATCTGCCGATAGCGCGCGATCTCGTCCGTCGTGCTGTTCTGCGCCGCCGCGCCGCCCGCGAGCAACACGAGCGCGACACTGGTCAACGCGCCCGCGAACGCGGCGGCCCGGTCTCGACCCATGGCATCTCCTGCGCTCAGGCGATCGTGGCCTTGTCGGTGCGCGTTTCGCCCTTGTTGTCGACCCAGGTCACGGTGATCTCGTCGCCCTTGCTGCCGCCCTGGAACTTGAACTGCAGGTAAGGGTTCTTCGAGACCGCCGGTCCCCACTCGGCGCTCAGCACCGTCTTGCCGGCATGTGTAATGGTGACATTGGAGATGAAGTGGGCGGGCACGATGCTGCCGTCGGCGTCCTTGCGCTGGCCGGTCTCCATCTCGTGGCTCATGAGCACGCGCACGTCGACGCCGTCGGCGTGCACATTGGCGCGGATTCGCATCGGATCTGGCATGCGGTTCCCTTCTATCTGCCTCGCGGCGGCGGCGCTTCAACCGCCACAGCCGCCGAGCGTGACCTTCACTTCCTTGCTGGCGACGAAGAACTGGTTGTTGGCCTTCACGACGGCCACCACGTTGGACGTCTGGGCCATCTTGACGCGCGTCGCGATCCCCGGCTCCGTACCCGGCGGCAGGGTGAAGGCAGCGGCGAGCATGTTCGGATTCTTTTCGACCAGGATGTAGATCGTCTGCGTGCCGGGGATCGCGCTCGCCACGGCGACCGGAACCACGGCGCCGTTTTCCGCGATGTCCGGCACCGTCATCGCGATGTCCTTGCTCTCGGCGACGCCGCTGCCGCCGAGCGCCTTGATCGTGTCGGCGAGATTCTTGGTTTCGAAGGCGGCCTTGTTCCACGCCAGCTGCTGCGCCCGCGCCTCGTCCTCGCCGAGCAGCCCGATCGCGGCCAGCGTCGCGAAAACGCCGCTCAGCTTGACGAACTCGCGCCGGCCTGGCCGCATCGCTCTCTCCGCATCCCCCTCTTCCGGGTCCGATCGAATATATCAGTCCCGAACCGCGCGGGCGGACCAAGGGCGCGAGACGGCGCGCGGGCGCGCGAGGACACCGCGCGGCGGCGTGCTCAGGCAGGGGCCGGTTCGCGCAATGCGCGGCGCAGGATCTTGCCGATGTTGGTCTTGGGCAGTGGTTCGCTGCGCAGTTCGACCAGCTTCGGCACTTTGTATCCGGTGAGGTGCTGCCGGCAGTGCGCGATCAGCTCGGCTTCGGTCAGGGCCGGATCCTTCGGCACGACCACGATCTTGACCACCTGACCCGACTTGGCGTCGTCCGCGCCGATGGCGGCGACCTCGAGCACGCCGGGGTGCATCGCCACCACGTCCTCGATCTCGTTGGGGAACACCTTGAAGCCGGACACGATGATCATGTCCTTCTTGCGGTCGGTGATGTGAACGTAGCCGCGCGCATCCATGAATCCCATGTCGCCGGTGCGCAGCCATCCTCCGCGCGTGAATACCTTGCTGGTTTCGTCCGGGCGATTCCAATATCCCTTCATCACCTGCGGGCCGCGGATGCAGATCTCGCCCACCTCGCCGAACGGGAGCATCTTTTCCTCCTCGTCCATGATTGCGACGTCGGTCGAGGGAATCGGAACCCCGATCGTGCCGGTCCAGTCCTCGATGTCGAGCGCGTTCGAGATCGCCACCGGCGAGGTCTCGGTCAGTCCATAACCTTCGACGAGCGGGACGCCGGTGAGCTTCTTCCAGCGTTCGGCCACCACGCGCTGCACGGCCATGCCGCCGGCCGATGCGACTTTCAGGTTGCGCAGATCGACCTCGGCGAACCCGGCGTGGTTGAGCAGCGCGCTGTAGAGCGTGTTGACGCCCACGATCGCCGTGAAGCGCAGGTTCTTCAGGACCTTGACGAAGGCGGGCAGGTCGCGCGGATTCGTGATCAGCACGCAGTGCGCGCCGATCTTCATGAAGACCAGATTCGAGGTGAGCGCGTAGACGTGGTAGAGCGGCAGCGGGATGACGGCCGTCTCCTTGCCTTCGATCAGGTCGTGTGCGATCCACGCCGACACCTGCTGCAGGTTGGCAACGAGGTTGCCGTGGGTGAGCACCGCGCCCTTGGCGATGCCTGTGGTGCCGCCGGTGTATTGCAGGAAGGCGATGTCGTCCGGGCCCAGCTCGACATCTTCGAGCGTGCGCGTGCGCCCTGCACGCAGCGCGCTCGGGAAGTCGATCGTGCCGGCAATCCGCCACGGCGGCACCATCCTCTTCAGGTGCTTGACGACGAAGTTGGTGAGCAGGCGCCTGGCGGGCGGAAACATGTCGCCGACCTGGGTGGTGATGACCGTCTTCACCGCCGTGCGGGCGATCACCTGCTGCAGCGTGTCGGCGAAGTTCTCGAGCACCACGATCGCGGTCGCGCCGGAGTCCTTGAGCTGGTGCTCGAGCTCGCGTGGCGTGTACATCGGGTTGGTGTTGACCACCGTGAACCCGGCCCGCAGGGCGCCGAACAGCGCCACCGGGTACTGCAGCAGGTTCGGCATCATGATGGCGACCCGATCGCCGCGCTTCAGCCCGGCGCATTTCTGCAGGTACGCTCCGAACGCGCGGCTCGCCAACTCGAGCTCGCCGTAGGTGATGACGGTGCCCATGTTGCTATAGGCCGGCAGAGTCGCGAACCGGCGGCAGCTCGTCTCCAGGATTTCCTTGAGCGAGCGGTATTGATGCACGTCGACCTCGGCGGCGATTCCCGCCGGGTACTGCTCCAGCCAGATCGGCTTGCTCATGGTCATCGCATCAGGACGTACGAGCCGGGCGCGTCACCCAGAACCAGCTTGTCGTGACCGCCCATGTCAGGCGGTTCCGCCGCGGCACCGGAACGCGCCGCCAGCCAACCCTGCCAGGCGGGCCACCACGAACCTTCCTCTGGCGGCGTACGCGCGACCCACACATCGGGGTCGACGTAGTGGTCCTGCGACGATGACGTGCCGATCCGGTAATGCCGGCCCGCGACGCCGGGCGGATTGACGATGCCGACGTTGTGTCCGCCGCTGGTCAGGCAGAACGTGATCTCGGTGTCGGCATACTGGTGCAGCTTGTAGACCGATTTCCAGGGCGACACGTGGTCGCGCTCCGTGCCGAGGAGGAAGATCGGCGCGCGGATGTCCGACAGTGCGACCGGACGCCCGTCGACGCACATGCGGCTCGAAGCGAGGTCGTTGCGGAGGTACAGCGCGCGCAGGTACTCGGAGTGCATCCGGTGCGGCAGGCGGGTCGTGTCGGCATTCCAGGAGGCGAGGTCGGTCGCCGGCGGCGGCTCGTTCATCAGGTACGCGCGCACGTTGCGCGACCAGAGCAGATCGGCCGAGTTGAGCAGCATGAACGCACCGGCCATCTGCTGCCCGTCCAGATATCCCTGCTCCCACGTCAGGTCATCGAGGTAGGCGAGCTGGCTCTCGTCGATGAAGATCGAAAGCTCGCCCGCCTCGGTGAAATCGACCTCGGCCGCGATGAGCGTGATCGATGCGAGCCGGTTGTCGTCGGCCGCCGCCAGGGCGGACGCGACGGCCGCGAGGAACGTGCCGCCCAGGCAGTAACCGGCCGCGTGGATGCCGGCGTTCGGGCAGATGCGCGATACCGCGTCGATCGCCGCCCGGATGCCATGGCGCAGGTAGTCGTCGACCCCGAGGTCGCGATCCCGCATGTCCGGGTTGCGCCAGGAAACCATCATGACCGTGTGACCTGCCTCGACCAGGTAGCGCACCAGCGAGTTGTGCGGCGAAAGATCGAGGATGTAGTACTTCAACACGCACGACGGCACGATCAGCACCGGTTCGGGGTGAACGCGCGCGGTCGCGGGCGTGTACTGGATCAGCTCGATCAGGTCGTTGCGGAACACGACCTTGCCGGGCGTGATCGCGACGTCGCGTCCGGGCGTGAACGCCATGGCGTCGCGGCGCCGGGTGCCGCTCGCGAAGGCGAGCAAGTCGAGCCACCAGTCGGCCAGCCCGCGAGCGAGGTTGGCGCCGCCGGTTTCGGCCACGCGGCGCAGCACTTCCGGGTTGGTGACGACGAAATTCGACGGGCTGACGACGTCGAGCGCCTGGCGCGCGATGAAGGCGGCCACGCGCTGGTGATGCTCGCTCACACCCTTGACGTCGGTGGTCGCGTTCCACCACCACTGCTGCTGCAGCAGGAACGCCTGATAGACGAGGTTGAACGGAAAGGTCTGCCAGCCCGGATCCCTGAACCGGCGATCCTGCGGCAGCGGCTCGATGCACGGTTCGCATTCCTGCTGCGCGCTCTCGACCGCATAGCGCACCAGGCGCGACTGCTTGCGCGCGGCCTTCGCGACCAGTTCCATCTGCTTGCCCGGCGCCGTCGCGAGGTGAAACAGCCAGTCGGAGTAGGCGGCGAACAGGGATGGCCAGGCGATGCCCCGACTGACACGCGCCACGGCCGCCCGCAGTGCGCGGTCGATGTTGGCGAGTGGAATCGGCTCGGCGAGATGCGGGCTCTGCGTCGATACCCCGGGGGCGATTTCGGTTCCCGGGCTGGTTTCGACGTCGGGTCCGGACGCAACGATCCCAGGCGTGGCAACGGGCATGTCCATGGCTCAACAATAAGGCGGCAGGCTCCCCATGGCGCGAAGCTCCGCAAACGCCGCCTGACGTGGGTCAAGGCCGCGTTCGATCAGGTCGCGGCAGGCCTCGACGACCACGTCCCGTCTGCCGAGCCCCGCCCGTCAGCGGCCTGTCAGGCGCTCGCCTGGTCGCATCCTGTCCGGTTCCGAGGCGGGATTGCGTTAATACCAGCGTGAGCACCCATCCCGCGTCTTTCCCGGAACTGGCGCCGGAACCCGAGCGGTCGTCGGGGCAGTCCGCCGATGGCGTCGAGGATCGGGAGGCACAGGTCGTCCCGGCACCGGCACCCATCGCCGGCGACCTGCTGGAACCGGACACGTGGATGACGTTCGGATTGGGCGCCGACGGCGCGCAAGACGATCGGGTCGTCACCGTCGTCTTCAGCCACCCGACGGACGATTCGACCGAGTTCCTCGGCGGCCCGTTCCGGCCCGTCTTCCCGGAGAATTGAGTTCGCCCGCGGCCGCCGCGCGGCGGCGCCGCGCTCAGGACACCATCCGAGTCAACCCGCGGACGACCCGCAACGCGAGTCCCTCGGCCTGTGCGAGGTAAATCGGCGTTGCCTTGTCGGCGTTGCTGCGCCAGCGCGTGCCGCGCACGCTGGCGAACTCGACCTCGGCGCCGCGCCGCCGCGTGCCCGACAGCAGCGCGCGCAGGAAGGACACGCCTTCATAGGTCGACTGCCCGAGCGCGTTGAGCGCTGGGGCACGATCACCGAAGCGCGTCCAGTACCGCTCCCTGAAGGCGTGGTTGCGATCGGTGCCGAGACGGGCGAAATAGCCTGCCGCAACGAACAAGCCGTCGGTGCAGTCCGGGCCCATCGCGAGCAGGCCGTTTTCCTCGATCGCGCAGGACAGCCGCAGGATGCGCGCGCCAAGTCCGCACGCACCGAAAGCCCGGTTGAATTCGACCGCGTCCTGCCCGACCAGCGACAGGAGCACCGCCTGCGCACCGCTGCGCCGGATCTCGTCGACCGTTCGTTCGGCATCGCAGGCGCCGAGCGGCACGAACCGGCTGCCGCGCACCTCGCATCCCGCGCTCGCCAGGGCCTCGCTGGCCAGGGCATGCGTGCGGCGCGGCCAGCGATAGTCGTTGCCGAGCAGATACCAGCGCGTCAGGCGATAGCGCGCGCCGAGCCACGCCAGTGCGGGCAGAAGCTGGTCATCAGGCGTCTCGCCGATCGCCATCACGTTGCTTGGCAGCGGGCCACCCTCGTAAAGCGGCGTGTAGACGAGCGGCAGGCGGCCGTCGAGCACGCGGGTGATCCGCTCACGCACCGAACTCGTGTGCATGCCGACCATCGCCGTGACGCCTCCCTGCGCGGTCACGTCTTCGACATCGTCCTCGAGGCTGGCCGATTCGTCGCTTGCATCCACGACGACGAGGCGCACGCACCGCCCGTGATGGCCGCCCGCCCGGTTCCAGTCCTCCGTCGCGAGCGTGGCGCTCGCGAGGCACGACGGACCCCAGAGACCCGCGGCGCCGGACATTGGAATCAGCATGCCGACCCGGAATGCATCGTCCGCGCTGGGTGCGTACGAGCCGGCGCCGTCATCGGGCGCGCGCCGGCTGCGCACGGCCACCGGGCGCGCGCGCTGGGCAAGGTCCGCCCACCCCTGCGAAATCATTCGGCCTCTCGTCGTCTGCGGTGGCGAGTGTGGGCCATCATGGTCCTGCCGACAATCGCGAAGACTCCACGACGTTCGCTGCGGGCGGAACACTAGAATGCGACCGATGTCGCGCGCTCGCACCGGCAACCGCAAGACGGCGTCCAGCACGCCGTCCCTGCAGAGTCTCCTTTCCGAGGCCGCCCGCAAAGCCACCGCGGATCTCGAGCGGGTGCTGCGTCCCAAGGGTATCCCCGTCGAGTACTGGCGCGTGCTCGAGGTACTGGCCGACGAAAGCGGCCGGCCGATGTCGTGGCTCGCGGCGACGCTGTCGATGCGCCTGCCCACACTTTCGAAACTGGTCGACCGCATGGTCGCCGATGCGCTGGTGCAGCGCGCCGTCGATCCGCAGGATCTGCGGCGCGTGCTGGTCTACATCTCCGACCCGGGGCTGGCACTGGTCACCGGATTGCGCGGCACGGTGCGACGCCAGCGTTCGGCCCAGGAGGCTTCGCTCGGACAGGCACACGGCAGGGCGCTCAAGCGCCTGCTCGCGGCCTTCATAGGCGGCTCGCGCGCCTGACACGGCGCCAGCACCGCACCGTCGTGTCGTTCAGCGGCGTTGCGCGGCAACCGTACCGAGTGGCGCGACCGACCCGTCTGCGCCGACGAACTCGACGCGGCCGACGAGCGCCAGCGGGTGCGTCGCACCGACCATGCCGGCCAGCTGGCGGCCGATCTCGAGGTCCGGTGTCACGCCTGGACGAATACGCCGGTGCCAGTTCACGACCAGCCGCTCGCCGAGGATCGCCACGGTGCTCTCGGCCGCGCCAAGGGTCCGCACCGCTGCCGGTGTGTCGCGCACGGATGCGGCGAACTCGGTGAAGTCCGGCGCCGGAACGAAGCGCACCTTGCCGCCGGTCGCCTCGAGTTCGCGCCGATCGGCGAGCGCCTCCAGCACCGCCTGGTTGAACAGCGGATCGCCGCATGCATCGGCGAGCAATCCGACCGTCGCCTGTTGCCGGACCTTGGCGATCGCGCCGGGGGCGAGCTGCCTGACCCGCTCGCCCGACCGATCCTCCCAGCCGAGCGCAAGCGGCAGAAAGCCGCGCACCCGCCCGCCGTCGCCTTCGATATCCGCCTGCGCGAGCAGCCATGGCTCGCGCTGCCCGGCGCCGTGCGATGCCAGCACCGCGTGTCCGACGATCCGCACCACCCGCGGCGCTCCGCCCCGCGCCGGACTCCAGGCCTGCGCGGCGACGAATGGGGGAAGCAGCTGGGTCTCGAGTTGTGCGCGCGTTTTTTCCGCGAGCGGCACGCGCCAGGCCGCAACCCGATTGGGAAAGAAACTGTTCCAGGTATCGAACAGGACCGCCACCGGCAGCGTCTCGACCGCTGGCCGATCCGCGCGGGACTCCCCGGACGGCGCCTGGGCGCCGAGCAGGAACCAATAGAAGCCGTGCGGCGGCAGCGTGAGCACGTAGGGCTGCTCGCCGACCGCAGGGAACGGCGCGCGGCCCATCATCTCGACCGGCACCTTGCCCTTGAAGCGCGCCAGGTCCAGTTCGACCGGCTGCGCCGAGCGGCTCACGTTCGCCACGCACAGCACCGTCTCGTCGCCGTACGCGCGCAGGTAGGCAAGCACCTTGCGATTGGCCGGGCGCAGGAGCGTGAACGTGCCGCGCCCGAAAACCGGCGTCGACTTGCGCAACGCGAGCATCTGGCGGGTCCAGTTGAGGAGCGACGACGGCGCGCGTTGCTGGGCTTCCACGTTGACCGACCCGTACCCGTAGAGCGGGTCCTGGATCGCAGGAAGGTAGAGGCGCTGCGGATCGGCGCGGGAGAACCCGCCGTTGCGATCCGACGACCACTGCATCGGCGTGCGCACGCCGTCACGGTCGTTGAGATAGATGTTGTCGCCCATGCCGATCTCGTCGCCGTAGTAGAGGACCGGCGCGCCCGGCATCGAGAGCAGCATGCTGTGCAACAGCTTGATGCGCGCGCGGTCGTTGTCCACGAGCGGTGCCAGCCGGCGCCGGATGCCGACGTTGATGCGCGCGCGCTTGTCCGGCGAATACGTGTTCCACATGTACTCGCGCTCGCGGTCGGTGACCATCTCGAGCGTCAGCTCGTCGTGGTTGCGTAGGAACACCGCCCACTGGCAATCCGCGGGGATCTCGGGCGTCTGCTGCAGGATCTCGACGATCGGCAGGCTGTCTTCCATCGCGATCGCCATGTACATGCGCGGCATCACCGGGAAGTGATAGCAGACGTGGCACTCGTCGCCCTTGCCGAAGTACTCCCCCACGTCCTCCGGCCACATGTTGGCTTCGGCGAGAAACATCTTGCCGGTGTAGTTCTCGTCCAGCTTGCGGCGCATCTCCTTGATCACCGCGTGCGTCTCCTGCAGGTTCTCGTTGCTGGTGCCCTCGCGCTCGACGAGATACGGGATGGCGTCGAGGCGGAAGCCGTCGACGCCCATGTCGAGCCAGAACCGCATGATCCGGAACACCGCCCGGCGCAGGCCCGCGTTGTCGAAGTTCAGGTCCGGCTGGTGGCTGAAGAAGCGATGCCAGTAGTACTGCTGCGCCACTTCGTCCCAGGACCAGTTCGACTTCTCGGTGTCGGTGAAGATGATGCGCGTGCCGGCGTAGCGATTCGGATCGTCGCTCCACACGTAGTAGCTGCGCTTGCGCGAGCCCTTGGGCGCGCGCCGCGCCGCCTGGAACCACGGATGCTGGTCGGACGTGTGGTTGATGACGAGCTCGGTGATGACGCGCAGACCGCGCTTGTGCGCCTCGCGCACGAACGCCCGGAAGTCTTCGACCGTCCCGTAGGACGGGTTGACGCTCTTGTAGTTGGCCACGTCGTATCCGTCGTCGCGCAGCGGCGACGGATAGAACGGGAGCACCCAGATCGTGTTGATGCCGAGGTCGGCGATGTAGTCGAGTTTCTCGGTCAGCCCGCGAAAGTCGCCGATGCCGTCGCCGTTCGAGTCGTAGAACGCCTTGATGTGCACTTCGTAGATGACGGCGTCCTTGTACCAGAGCGGATCGACCGACGGCGCAGCGGCGCCGGGTGCGACTTGCTGCTGTGTCTTCATGGCGTGGCCTCTCCGGGACTCGCGCCAGCCCATGCTGGCGGGGCGATCTTACTCACCGAATCGCGGCGCGCCGTCGCACGCCGCTGCCTCGCCGCCGGCTCGGTACGCCAAGGTTTGACTTCCGCCGGCCCTGCGGGCACGCTGCGATCACAACCGGGCACGGCGCACGCAGGCCGGCCCGACACGAGGAGGAGCACCCATGAGGACCTGGATCGCGGCCGCGATCGGCATTGTTGTTGCCCTGGCCGTCCCGGCGCACGCGCAGGAAAGACTCACCGTGTGGTGGGTCAAGGGCTTCTACAAGGCGGAAGACGACGCCCTGTTCGCAGCCATCCGCAAGTTCGAAGAGAAGCACAAGAACATCAAGGTCGAACTGTCGCAGTACCCGGTGCAGGACATGATCCCGAAGACGGTCTCGGCGCTCGATTCCGGAAGCCCGCCGGACGTGGCCTACGCCGACGTATACGACTTCCAGGTCACGGCCAAGTGGGCCTTCGATGGCAAGCTCGCAGACATCACCGACGTGATCGACCCGCTGCGGTCCCACTTCGAGCCGGCCGCGCTGGCGACGACGTTCCTCTACAACGACCAGACCAAGACGCGCGCCTACTACGCCTTCCCGATCAAGCAGCAGACCATGCACATCCAGTACTGGAAGGACATGCTGGCCGAGGCGGGCTTCAAGGAAAGCGACATCCCGACCACGTGGAAGGAATACTGGGGCTTCTGGTGCGACAAAGTGCAGCCGGCGTATCGGCAGAAGACGGGCACGCGCGTGTTCGGCACCGGGTTTCCGATGGGCGTCGACTCGAGCGACTCGTTCTACTCGTTCCTGACCTTCATGGATGCCTACAACGTCAAGCTGGTGAGCGAGTCCGGCAAGGTGCAGGTCGACGACCCGGCCGTGCGCCAGGGTCTCATCAACGCGATGACGGACTACACCGCGCCGTACATGAAGAACTGCACGCCGCCGTCGTCGACCACGTGGAAGGATCCGGACAACAACGTCGCCTTCCACAACAAGACCATCATCCTGACCCACAACGCGACCATCTCGATCGCCGCCAAGTGGCTCGACGACGCCAACAACACCACGCTTACGAACGAGCAGCGCGCGCAGGCGAAGAAGAACTACACCGAACTCATCGCCACGGCGGGGTTCCCGAAGAAACCCGACGGCACCAGGATGGTCTACCGCGCGGCCGTCAAGACGGGCGTGATCTTCAAGGACGCGAAGAACAAGGCGGGCGCGAAGCAGTTCGTCTCGTTCATGCTCGAGGAGGCCAATCTCACGCCGTATGTCGAAGGTGCGCTCGGACGCTGGTTCCCCGTCATGAAGCAGGCGCAGCAAAGCGCGTTCTGGAAGGCCGATCCGCATCGCCTGGCCGTCTACAACCAGTTCATGGCCGGCACGGTGCCGTTCGAGTTCACCCGCAACTACAAGTTCACGGTCCTGAACAACGAAAACGTCTGGGCCAAGGCGATGAACCGCATCCTCAACGAGAAGGTGCCGGTGGACAAGGCCGTCGACGAGATGATCGCGCGCATCAAGGCCGTCGCGGGAAGCCAGAACTGAACCCTTCATTTCCGAGCCGCAGGCGAGGAATCCCGGCCGTCGCAGGGCCGGGATTCCTCGCGTCCGCTCGCAGTGACGCGTCACCGCCATGAGCGCCGCCGCCCTGCCCGCCCCCGCCGCACGCAAGGGCCTCAACCGCTGGCAGTTCTGGGGGCGCGCGCTCATCGCGCCCTACGTCGTGGTGTTCGCCGTGTTCGTGCTGTACCCCGTGTGCTACGGGTTGTGGCTGGCGCGCCACCCGGCGAGCTACGTCAAGCTGATCGACGATCCGATCTTCTTTCGCACCGCCATCAACACGATCGTGTTCATCGTGGTCGGGATCAACCTGAAGATGCTGGCCGCTCTCGCGCTTTCCGGATTCTTCGTCCAGGCGCGCTGGTGGATCCGGATCCTGGCCGTGCTCTTCATCCTGCCCTGGGCCGTGCCGTCGATCCCGACCATCCTGTCGGTGCGCTTCATGCTCAACCCCGAGTGGGGGGTGATCAACACCACCATCTTCCGCCTCACCGGCCTCGACGGTCCGAACTGGCTCAACGATCCGACGCTGGCACTCGGGTTTTCGATGCTGATGCACGTCTGGAAGTCGCTGCCCTTCTGGACCCTGATCCTGGTCGCGGGCCGGCTCGCGATTCCCGGCGAGCAATACGAGGCCGCGTCGGTCGACGGCGCCACGCGCTGGCAGAAATTCCGCTTCATCACCTGGCCCTCGCTGCGCGGCCTGTACCTCACGTCGACGATTCTTTCGATGATCTGGACGCTCGGCGATTTCAACAGCGTCTACCTGCTCACCGGCGGCGGACCCGCCGACCTGACCCACGTGCTGGCGACGCTCGGCATCCGCTACCTGCGGCTGGACCAGGTCGACCTCGCGATGGCCTCGATCGTGGTCGCGCTGCCGCTGGTGCTGCCGCTGGTGTACTTCATGATGAAGCGGCTCTCGAAATGAAGCGCAAGGCGATCGCGGCCGAAGCGCGGCTGCTGCTGATCGGGATCCCGGTGTTCCTGTGGACCGCGATCCCGATCTACCACCTGCTGCTGTTCGCCATTTCGGGCCGCGACTCGGCGACCTCCGGCCGCCTGTGGCCGACCCATCCGACGCTGCAGAACTTCTCGATAGTCTTCCACCAGCAGCACTTCTACCTCAATCACTTCTGGGTGCAGCTCGGCAACTCGCTCGTGATCGCTCTGACGGTCGGCGCACTGACGCTGC
Source organism: Burkholderiaceae bacterium (assembly GCA_035502095.1). GTDB lineage: Bacteria > Pseudomonadota > Gammaproteobacteria > Burkholderiales > Burkholderiaceae_F > JAKANT01. The sequence continues at coordinate 104,768 of DATJUX010000020.1, read as the reverse complement.
TCGTCGCCACCGCGGCGGCATTCGCGATCAGCCGCCTCAAGGTGCGCGGCGGGCGGCTGGTGATGAACCTGGCGCTGTTCACCTACTTCATCCCGGCTGCCTTCCTCGCGGTACCGATGTACAAGACCATGGGCAACTACGGCCTGCTCAACAACCAGTGGGCGCTGATCCTGGCGATGGTGACGATCGCCGCGCCGTACTGCATCTGGGTGCTCAAGCAGGCGAGCGACAAGCTGCCCTGGGAGCTCGACGAGGCGGCGCGCATCGACGGCGCCTCGCCGCTGCAGCTGTTCCGCCTCGTCTACCTGCCGCTGATGGTGCCGTCGCTGGTCGCCGTGGGCACTTATGCGCTGCTGCTCGCGTGGAACGAGTACCTGTACGCCTTCCTGCTGCTCTCGCGCGACGACAGCGTCACGCTTGCGGTGGCGCTCGGCAACTTCCTGGCCGCCGACGATTCGCCGTGGGAGCTCCTCATGGCGACCGGACTCGTCTACGCGCTGCCGCCGGCGGCGATCTACTACGCCTTCAGGCGTTACATGGTCTCCGGCCTCACGGCCGGCGCGGTGAAGAGCTGAGCATGGCCGCGCTGTCGTTCCGCGACGTCCGGAAGCGCTTCGGCAGCGGCGCCGAGGTGATCCACGGCGTGAGCATCGACATCGCCGACGGCGAGTTCGTGGTGCTGGTCGGCCCCTCGGGCTGCGGCAAGAGCACGCTGCTGCGCATGCTCGCGGGACTCGAGGAGATCACCGCCGGCGAGATCCTGATCGACGGGCGCGTCGTCAACGATCTCGAGTCGAAGGATCGCGACATCGCGATGGTGTTCCAGAGTTACGCGCTCTACCCGCACATGACGGTGCGCGAGAACATGGGCTTCTCGCTGCGGCTGCGCCGCGCCGACCGCGGCACGATCGACGCGCGCGTCACGCAGGCAGCGCGCATCCTGAACCTGGACCCGATGCTCGAGCGTTTTCCGCGCGAGCTCTCCGGCGGCCAGCGCCAGCGCGTCGCGATGGGGCGCGCGATCGTGCGCGATCCGAAGGTGTTCCTGTTCGACGAGCCGTTGTCCAATCTCGACGCCAAGCTGCGCGTGGCGATGCGGGCCGAGATCAAGCAGCTGCACCAGCGTCTGCAGACCACCACCGTCTACGTCACGCACGATCAGATCGAAGCGATGACCATGGCCGACCGCATCGTCGTCATGCACGACGGAATGATCGAGCAGGTCGGCACGCCGCTCGAGCTGTTCGACCGTCCGAGCAACCTCTTCGTCGCGCAGTTCATCGGGTCGCCGGCGATGAACGTGTTCACCGGCACGGCGCGCGACCACGCGGTCGAGGCGCTCGGCGCGGCCTGGCCGGTGCCCGATGGCGCGGGCGCGTCGACGGGCCAGGCCGTGCAGTACGGCGTGCGCCCGACCGACCTGCGGCTCGCCGCGAGCGGCGTCGCCGGCAGGGTCGTGGTGGTCGAACCGACGGGCGCGGAGACCGAATTGCTGGTCGACGTAGGTGGGCGGCAACTCACCGTCGTCACGCATGGCCGCGTCAGCGCGCGCCCGGGCGAGGTCGTGTACCTGGTGCCCGACGCGGCGCGCGTGCACGTCTTCGACGGCGCCTCGGGCCGCCGCCTGCAATGACCGGCTCGCTTGAGGAAACGACATGGCACGGATCGGATTCATCGGCGCCTCCGGGCTCATGGGCCACGGCATGGCGCGCAACCTTCTGCTCAAGGGCCACGCGCTCGCATTGGCCGTGCATCGCAACCGCGAGCGCGTAGCCGACCTGCTCGGCGCGGGCGCACGCGAATGCGCTTCCGCGCGTGAACTCGCCGGCACAAGCGACGTCGTCGTCGTGTGCGTCACGGGCTCGCCCGAGGTCGAGGCTGCCGTGGCCGGACCCGAAGGCGTGCTCTCGGGGGCTCGGCCGGGGCTGATCGTGGTCGACTGCTCGACCAGCGAGCCCGCGTCGACCGCGCGCCTGCGCGCAACGGCGGAGCGCGCGGAGGTGCGGCTGATCGATGCGCCGCTCGCGCGCTCGCCGGTCGAAGCCGAGCAAGGCAGGCTCAACGTGATGGTCGGTGCCGACGCGGCGGACTTTGCCCGGATCGAGCCCGTGCTGCGGTGTTTCGCGGAGAACGTCTTCCACGTCGGCGGTCCGGGTGCAGGCCACACGATCAAGCTGCTCAACAACTTCATCGCGCAGGCGATCTGCACCGCCACCGCCGAAGCTTTCGGCGTCGGGCAGAAGGCCGGCATCGACCTGCGCAAGCTGGTCGAGCTGATCTCCGCCGGCATGGTCGACTCCGGGATCTTCCAGGCGATGGCCAAGGCGCTGACCGGCGACCTCGGCGGGCTCAAGTTCGAACTCGACAATGCGCGCAAGGACATCCGCTACTACACGCACATGGCAGAGAACCTCGCGGTTCCGTCCGTGGTCGGCGAAGCCGTGCATCAATCGCTCGCGCTCGCGAGCGCGCTCGGGCACGGCCGCAAGTTCGTGCCCTCGCTGGTCGAGGCGCAGGAGCAACTGACGGGCACCACGATCGTCCCGCGCTGATGTTGCTACGGCGCCCCGCTGCCGGCGCTCGCCACCGCGGCATTGGCCCGGCATTTCCGACGATCGTGCCGCGGCCGGACCCGCCAAGATCCAACGGCTCGTCCGCGCCGTTTCGCGATGAATCGCCCGCTGAAATACCTGCTCGCATTGCTCCTTGCGGTCGCGTCAGCGACGGCCTCGGCCGGGTGGTCCCTGGGTTCCGACCTGACGGACTTTGCGTGGACCGACAGCGATGGACGCCCGCTGCGCCTGACGGCACTGCACGCACCGGTCGTCGTGATGACGATGGCCTACACCGAGTGCCGCAAGGTGTGCGGAACGACGACCCTCGTGCTCGGCGACATCCAGCGCAGGCTCGATGCCATGAAGGTCGACGCCGAATTCGTGGTCGTGAGCTACGACCCGGGCAACGACGGGCCGGCCGAGTGGCGCGACTACCGCGCGCGGCGCCACCTCGACCGCGGCAACTGGCACTTTCTCACGGGTGACACGGTCACGACACGCAAGATCGCGCGCCGGCTGGATCTCGATTTCTGGACCTACCACGATCACATCGTGCACGACTTCCGCATCGTCCTCTTCGATGCGCAGTGGCGAGCGATCGGCGAGGTCGACTCGAGAAAGCCCGGTCAGCGTTGCGAGAATCGCATCGACGCGGCACAAGCCGCATTCCTGGCGCAGGTGATCAAGCTCGAACCAATCAAATACGCCGCGGCGTGGACCAAGAAGTCGTTCCGCGACGGCCTGACCGCGACGGCCTGACCGCGCCGCCCGTGAAAGCGACCGACGCCAAGGTGATCGAGTTCGTCAAGAGAACGCCCGGCGGCGTCGGCTACGTCGCTGCCGCACCCGGAAGCGGCGTCAACGTCGTGAGTCTCAAGTAGCGCGCCCCGGCTGCGCGCGAGCAGGGAACAACCCAAGCGAGGTGACCGTGACGAATATCCGTGTCGGATGGGGCCCGAAGATCTCCCTGCAGTTTGCGTTCGTGGTGCTGCCGCTCGTGGTGCTTCTGTTCATGCAGGCCGCGATGGACTCGCGCCGCTCGAGCGAGCTTGCGGGAGCGTTTCCGCTGCACCTGCAGGCAAGCGCGGCACGCAAGAACTACCGGCAGTTCGTCGATGGCGCGACCGATGCCGTCGACACCGGCAAGCTCGCGGCGCCAGCCGCCGAGGCGCTGCGCCGTGCCGCCGACACCGTGCATGCGATTGCGGCGACGTCGCAGGAAGCGGCGGCGCTGGATGCAAGGATGGGCGAGCTCACGGCGGGGCTCGCTGCCGGCGCAAAGCTGGACAGCCTGCTCTCGGCGCGCGCCACGATCAACCAGGTCAACGACGGGCTGCAGCGCCTCGACGAGCGGTACGAGAACCTGACGCGCGCGGTGATCGGCGACGCGGAAGCCAGCGCCCAACGGCAGGTGATGCTGGTGTGGGCCGCGGCAGCGCTGGCGCTGGCGCTCGCTGTCTACTTCGCGCGCGCGATGATTGCCCGCCTCACGGAGCCTCTCAACGACAGCATTCGCATCGCGCAGGCGATCGCAGTCGGCGACCTCTCGGCCGCCCGGCGCGTCAAGGGCAAGGATGAAACCGCGCAGCTGCTCAACGCGCTGTCGGCGATGACGGATGCGCTGCGCGAAGTCGTCGGCAGGGTGCGCAGCAGCACAGAAGGCATTCACAACGCTTCGAGCGACATTGCCGCCGGCAGCCACGAACTGGCGCAGCGCACCGACAAGGCGGTGCGCAGCCTGCAGCAGACCGCCTCCAGCGTCGAGCAGATCACCAAGACCGTGCGCGAAAGCGCGGGCAATGCCGGCCGGGCCAACCAGCTGGCCGCCTCGGCTTCCGACGCCGCCTCCGAGGGCGGCGAGGTGATCGGCCAGGTCGTCACCACGATGGGCGCGATCGAGGCGAGCTCGAAGAAGATCAACGACATCATCGGCGTCATCGATTCGATCGCCTTCCAGACCAACATCCTCGCGCTGAACGCGGCGGTCGAGGCGGCGCGCGCCGGCGATCAAGGACGGGGCTTCGCCGTCGTCGCGAGCGAAGTGCGCGCGCTCGCGCATCGCAGCGCCGAGGCGGCGCGCGAGATCCGGACGCTGATTCACGCGAGCGTGAGCAGCGTCCAGTCCGGCTCGACCCTCGTGGTCGCCGCCGGCCGCACGATGGAGCAGATCGTCGCCCGCGTGCGCGACGTCTCGGAGCTGATCGCAGAAATCAACGCCGGATCGACCTCGCAGGCCACCGAAATCGAGCAGCTGCAGCGCGCGATCGAGGAACTCGACCGCATGACGCAGCAGAACGCGACCATGGTGGAGCAATCGGCCGCCGCGTCGGAGTCGATGAAGTCGCTCGCGGTCTCCCTGGCGCAGGCGATCAGCCTGTTCCAGCTCGACGCCGGCCGCACGCACGAAACGGCGGCACCGATCGCGCGCGCGCATGCGGGCCGCAATACCGCGCGCGCATCCTTGCCGGCGTAGTACCGCCTTCGCGGCGCCGTTCGCAGGCGCGACGTCCCTCGCCTCTGCCGCAACGCCTGCGTCGCATCGATGCGCGCGCAGCGCATCCTCCCCTCCGTAGCAGCGCCCGGTCGGAGCCTCGACGCCTGACGCCTACCTTACTGGGATTGTCGTCGGGCCGTGCCGAGGAATAAGTTTCGCGGTCTCATGTGCAGACGGCCCGGCCGGGCAACGGGCCTCGGGACGATCGCGAACCTCATACGGGGGCCACACCATGATCCGACTTACCGTCAACAACCAGACGTACCACGTCGACGCCGATCCGACCACGCCTCTGCTCTGGGCCATCCGCGAGCAGATCGGCCTTACGGGCACCAAGTACGGCTGCGGCATCGCGCAGTGCGGCGCGTGCACCGTGCACATCGACGGCGTCGCCACGCGCTCGTGCGTGATGCCGATCGGCGCCGTGGCGGGCAAAAAGATCACCACCATCGAGGGCCTTGCCGCGGGCGGCAAGCTGCACAAGGTGCAGCAAGCTTGGGTCGATCACGATGTTCCGCAATGCGGGTACTGCCAGTCGGGAATGATCATGGCCGTGGCCGCGCTCCTGAAGGAGAAACCGCAGCCCACCGATGCCGACATCGACGAGGCGATCACCAACATCTGCCGCTGCGGAACCTTCCAGCAGGTGCGGGAAGCGATCCACGCCGCCACGCAGGCGTAGGAGGCTGCCATGCATGCCACTCACGCGATTTCGCGGCGCGATTTCCTCATCGACAGCGCAGCGGCCGGCGGCGGCCTGGCGCTCGGACTGCACATCCCGCTCGAGGCCATGGCGGCGCACAAGCCCCCCGGGACCGAGGTCAATGCCTGGGTCGTCATCAAGCCCGACGACACCGTCGTCATCCGCATCGCGCGTTCGGAGATGGGCCAGGGGACCCTCACCGGCCTGGCGCAACTCGTCGCCGAGGAACTCGACTGCGACTGGTCGAAGGTGACCACCGAGTACCCGACACCGGGCCAGAGCGTCGCGCGCAAGCGCATCTGGGGCAGCTTCTCCACGGGCGGCAGCCGCGGCATTCGCGAGTCGAACGAATACGTGCGCAAGGGCGGCGCCATCGCGCGCGAGATGCTGGTCGCCGCCGCGGCGAACCACTGGAAGGTCCCGGCCGCCGAATGCGTCGCTTCGGCCAGCGTCATCACGCATCCGCCGTCGAAGCGCAAGACCACCTATGGCAAGGTCGCAGCGGCTGCCGCGCAGCTCGACCCGCCGCAGGAGGTCAAGCTCAAGGACCCGAAGGACTGGAAGATCGCGGGCAAGCCGCTCAAGCGCCTCGACACCGTGAACAAGGTCAACGGCAAGCAGGTCTACGGCGCCGATCTCAGGATGCCGGGCATGCTGAACGCCACGGTCAAGGAATGCCCGGTGTTCGGCGGCAAGGTGAAGAGCTTCGACGCCGCCAAGGTCGCCGGCATGAAGGGCGTGCGCAAGGTCGTGCAGGTCGGCGACAGCGGCGTCGCCGTGGTTGCCGATACGTGGTGGCAGGCGAAGACCGCACTGGATGCGCTGCCGATCGAATGGGATCCTGGCGAGAACGCCGAGGTGTCGAGCGCGACCATCGCCGACATGCTCGCCGAAGGCCTCACGGCCGAGCAGGCTTTCGTCGGCAACCAGAACGGCGACGTCAAGACGACACTCGCCGGCGCAGCGAAGAAGGTCGAAGCCACCTATGCGTATCCGTTCCAGAACCATGCGCCGATGGAACCGATGAACGCCACCGCGCGCTACACGCCGGAGCGCTGCGAAGTCTGGGTGCCGACGCAGGACGGCGAATCGTCGTTCGGCGCCGTGCTGCGCGCTTCCGGCCTGCCGCCCGAGAAATGCGAGGTCTACAAGATCAACCTCGGCGGTGGCTTCGGCCGGCGGGGGGCGTTCCAGGACTATGTGGTGCAGGCGGTCCTGATCGCCAGGCAGATTCCCGGCACGCCGGTGAAACTGCTCTGGACGCGCGAGGAAGACATGCGCCAGGGCCGCTTCCATCCCGTCACGCAATGCAAGCTGGTCGGCGCATTCGACGCCGGCAACAACCTCACCGGTCTGCACATGCGCATCTCGGGGCAGTCGATCCTCGCGTCGGCGCGACCCGAGGCGCTCGACAACGGCCGCGATCCGGCCACGTTCCAGGGGCTGAACCCGAAGGGCGAGTTCACGTTCGGTTACGACGTGCCGAACCTGCTCATCGATCACGCGATGCGCAACACGCACGTGCCGCCGGGCTTCTGGCGCGGCGTGAACATCAACCAGAACGCGATCTACGTCGAATGCTTCATGGACGAGCTCGCCGAGGCGGCCGGCCAGGATGCGCTCGAATTCCGGCGCAAGCTTCTCGCCAGGTCGCCGAAGCACCTGGCGGTCCTCAACGCGGTGGCGGAACGCGCGGGCTGGAGCCAACCGGCACCGGCCGGCATCCACCGCGGGCTCGCGCAAATGATGGCGTTCAACAGCTACGTGGCCGCATGTGCGGAGATCTCGGTCACCGACGGCTCGAAGGTGAAGGTGCGCCGCATCGTGTGCGCGACCGATCCCGGCTACGCGGTCAACCCGGCGCAGATCGAGCGCCAGATTGCCGGTTCGTTCGTCTACGGGCTGTCGGCACTGTTCGAGCAGGAGTGCACGGTGAAGGACGGCCGCATCGAACAGGAGAACTTCGACGTCTACAACTCGATGCGCATCGCGCAAATGCCGAAGGTCGAACCGATCGTCATGCCGTCCGGCGGCTTCTGGGGCGGCGTCGGCGAGCCGACGATCTGCGTGGCCGCGCCGGCCGTGCTCAACGCGCTGTATCGTGCAACCGGCAAGCGCATCCGCACGGTGCCCCTGAAGAATCACGGCATCACCCTGGTGTGACGCGGAGGCGGCGTTGGTTGGAGTGGCGGTCGCGTTGGTGATGGCGCTCGCCGGCGACGCGATGCCGGATTCGCTCACCGGCGCCAGAGGCGATGCCGCGCGCGGGCGCGGCATCGTCGCCGACCGCAACGCCGGCCTGTGCCTCCTCTGCCACAGCGGACCCTTCCCGGAGGTGCGCCGGCAGGGCACCGTGGCGCCGGACCTGCGCGGAACCGCCGCGCGTCTGTCGGAAGGCCAGATCCGCCTGCGGCTCGTCGACTCCAGCCGCATCAATCCCGCCACGGTCATGCCGTCCTACTTCCGCACCGAGGCCCTGACCCGTGTCGCGCCGGCATTCAAAGGCAAGACGGTGTTGACGGCACAGCAGATCGAAGACGTCGTCGCGTATCTTCTGACGTTGAAATGACTCCGCCGACGTTTCGAGCCACGAGACCGTCATTCCGAGCGCAGCGAGGAATCCCGGCCCTACGAATCCCCGAGATCCCAACTGCCGGTCACCTTCGATGAACACACGGCGCGAATTCCTGCTTGCAACCGGTGCCATCGCGCTGGCCGTGCACTGCCGTCCCTCCGAGGCGACGCCGGCCACGATGCAGGAGGCGATTCGCAAGGTGGTCGGCGACGCCGAGATCCGGCGCGGCAAGGTCAAGCTCGACCTGCCGCCGCTGATCGACAACGGCAACGTGATCGCGCTCGCCGTCTCGGTCGACAGTCCGATGACGCCGGCCGAACACGTCAAGGCGATCCACGTCTTCAACGAGAAGAACCCGCAGCCGAACGTCATCAGCGCGACCCTCGGGCCGCGCGCTGGCCGTGCCGGCCTCTCGACGCGGATCCGCCTCGCGGATTCGCAGACCGTGATCGCGATCGCGCAACTCAGCGACGGTTCCTTCTGGCAAGCCAGCCAGGACGTGATCGTCACCGTCGCCGCCTGCGCGGAGGAGATCTCGTAGTGGCACGCGCGGTGGTGACGGTCCCGCCGAAGGCGAAGCGCGGCGAGATCATCGAGATTCGCACCCTGGTCGGCCACCCGATGGAGAGCGGATTCCGCCACGACAACTTCGGGCGGCCGATCGCGCGCAACATCATCACGCAGTTCGTCTGCACGTACAACGGCACCGAGATCTTTCGCGCCGATCTTTTCCCCGCGATCTCGGCCAATCCGCTCCTTGCGTTCACGACGGTCGCGACCGAAACCGGCACGCTCGAGTTCAAATGGACCGGCGACAACGACTTCGCGCTGACCGCGACCGCCCCCATCGCCGTCGATTGAGCGGCAGCCCGATCCTGCTGCTGGTCCTCGCGCTGCTGCGCCCGAGCGGCGCCGCCGAAATCGCGGCCGAGGAGCGCCGCTCGGGCTACGAGTTCATGAGCGCGCAAACCCGCGCGATGCAGGACGACGAGGCGGCCAACCCCGCCACGCTCTGGCTGCTCGACGGCGAAGCACTGTGGACGCGCAAGGACGGCGCCGCCGGCGTCGCGTGCGCCAACTGCCACGGGGACGCCGCCACGACGATGCGAGGGGTCGCGGCCCGCTACCCTGCGTTCGATGCCGCGCTGGCGCGTCCGCTCGATCTCGAACAGCGCATCAACGTCTGCCGCACCGGCGCCCAGAAAGCGGCGCCGTTCGACTACGAGAGCCGCGAGTTGCTCGCGCTGACCGCCTACGTCGCGCGCCAGTCGCGCGGGACGCCGATCCGGATCGAGGCCGATGCGACGCTGCAGCCCTTCCTCGACCGCGGCCGCGTGGCGTACGAGCGGCGCCAGGGGCAGCTCAACCTGTCCTGCGCGCAATGCCACGATCAGAACTGGTCGCGCACGCTGGCGGGCAATCCGATCACGCAGGCCCATCCGACCGGCTATCCGCTCTATCGCCTCGAGTGGCAGAGCCTCGGCTCGTTGCAGCGCCGGCTGCGCAACTGCCTTGCCGGCGTGCGCGCCGAAACCTATCCGTTCGGCGCACCGGAACTCGTAGAGCTCGAGCTCTACCTGATGTGGCGTGCGCGCGGCATGGAGGTGGAAACACCGGCCGTCCGGCCCTGATCCGTACTCGCGGTCGTGCCGCGATCGGCGCTGCCGATTCGCGGAATTCAAAAGCGGAATTGGACTCCGGTGCATGGCGCTCCTATGTTGTGTCCGTACGCAACGGCGATCGTCGTTGCCGGAAGGAGCACCGATGAAAAAGAGACCCGTTCAGAACGCGCCGGAAACGTGCGGCTTGCTCGCTCGCATCGACGCGTGGTTCGACCGGCGTCGGCAGCGCGAGGTCGAAGCGTATCTGGCGACCTCGGAAAGCCTCTACGAGCTCGAGACGCGCATGCGCACTCTCGACCGTGCGCCGACCCGACGGTTCGGCTGATCCAGACAAGGAGCCATCGAATGCATGAGTTCTTCTACTCGCGCGACGTGGTCGACGCGGCCGATCGCGCCACCGAGCCGGGCAGTACGCTGTTCGCGGTAGGACTGTGGATCCGGCTTGGCTTCATCGGCGCCAGCGCGCTCGTGGCCGCACTCGTCTCCATGCTCGATGCCTCGACCCGCACGGGCGTGTCTTTCGCCGCAGCCGCGGCGGGCGCAATGCTTGTGCTGGTCGCCTGGCGGCGCGTGCGCAAGGCGTTGCAGGAAGAGGACCGCGTGGCTCGCGCCACCACGAGCCACTGAAGGTCGTGCGACTCGTGCCATCGCGAGGAGCCACGGCGACGCGGGATCTCGCCGACACGCCAGCTTCGGCAGTTCAGTCCTCGAGCGAGTCACCGCGCAGCCAAGCAAGCCCTCGCTCGTAGAGCGCCTCGACCGCCCGGCCCTTCAAGCCCGGCATGTCGGCTTTCACCTTGAAGCCGAGGCGCGTCTGCAGATACGCCAGATGGCGATACCCCGCCGGGAATTGCTCCAGCAACGGGAGATCGAGCCTGAGGCGCGCCCCCGGGTACACGGGATCGAGGCGGTCCTTCTCGTAGATGGGCTGGCGCAGCACGAGGCCCCAGCGGCCTGCGCGTTTTTCGAGGAAATCGTAGAAGCGGCCGGTACAGACCACGTCGCATAACTCCCCGTCGACATCGCCGCGCTGCGAGATCGTCATCTTCGTCTGGGCGACGGCTCTCTGGCCGACGACGTCGATCGAGCTGCCACCGAGGAAGTGCAGGATGCTCACGCCGCGATCCCATCCTTCCTGCGTCACCCGGATGAACTCGGCGGCGCTGCCCTGGAACCACGTGGCCATCATGCGCCCGTCGTCGTGCCACACGGTACGAAAACGCTCCCACATCCCGGCGTCGCGCCACACGACCCAGTTTTCGATCAGCTCACGAATCAGTTGCCGGTCGGCGGCCGCGTCGTCCATGGTTATCCCGATTCGAGAATGTGCGCGCATCCTGCCACGGTTTGCCGCCCGCCTCCGGCCGCGACGGTCGATAATCGCGCGCCATGCGGAATCGTCGCTCCTCGTCTTTTCCGGCGCCGACGCAGGTCCCGGATGCCCGCCGCCGGGCGCTCGCACGGTTGCTCCTTTGTGCGCCGCTGGCAGTTCCGTTGCTGAGCGCGTGTGACAGCGGCGGCAGCACCGCCGCGCCCGCTCCGGTTCCTCCGCCTCCTCCGCCGACGCTGCCCCCGGGACCGCCCGTATCCGGCCCGCCGTGGCCGGGATATGCGCGCGATGCCCAGCATTCGGCGCTGGGTGCGATCGCGAGCCAGACGTTCAACCAGATCCGCTGGCGGGCGCCGGTGGACCTGGCGCCGCAGTATTCGGGCACGTCGTTGCTGATCCACTATGGCTCGCCCGCGATCAGCACTCACAACACGGTGTTCGTCCCGGTGAAGACGGGTGCAACCGGCGGCTTCCGTATCGAGGCAAGGCTCGGTTCGAACGGCCTGCTGCTCTGGTCGGTCGACAGCGACTACGTGCTCCCGGCGCACGACTGGGTACCGAGCTTCAGCGCCTGCATCACGGCGACGGACCGAATGGTTGCGCCACGCTCGGGCGGGCGACTGATGTTCCGCGATGCGGTCGACACCGTGCCCGGGGCAGTCCAGACCGTGGTCTTCTATGGCGACGCGGCCTACGCCATGGCGCCGGCGGTTTTCGACAACGCGGTTCGCATCAACACGCCGCTCACGCCGGACGCGGCGGGCAACGTGTTCTTCGGCTTCATCGTGTCCGCGGCCAATCCGGCAGGACTCGTCAGCGGCATTGCCCGCGTCGGCGCCGACGGCAGCGGCGCATGGATCGCCGCGAGCGCGGCCGCCAGCGACCCCTCGATCGGCCAGGTCGCCATGAACAGTGCCCCCGCGCTGTCGCCGGACGGCAGCAGGCTGTACGTCGCCGTCAACACGCCTGCATCGGGCACTCGCCAGACGGGATATCTGCTCGTTCTGGACAGCACGACGCTGGCCATGCTCGGCAGGATCGCGCTCGTCGATCCGTCCACGGGCGCGCCCGCCTGGATCGACGATGATGCCACCTCGTCGCCGACCATCGGACCCGACGGTGACGTCTACTTCGGCGTGCTGGAGTCGAACGCCCCGGCGCACAACTTCCGCGGGTGGATGCTGCACTTCGATGCCGCGTTGAGCGCGGCCAAGACCCCCGGCTCGTTCGGATGGGACGACACGCCTTCCATCGTGCCCGCAACCATGGTGCCGAGCTACGCGGGACCGTCCGCCTACCTGCTCGCGACCAAGTACAACAACTATGGCGGCGTCGGCACCGGCGACGGTTTGAACCGGGTCGCTGTGCTCGATCCCAACCAGGCCCAGCCGGACGCGATCAGCGGCATCCCGGTGATGCGAGAGCTGCTCACCCAGCTCGGTCCGACACCAGATCCCGACTATCCCGGCGGCGTCAAGGAGTGGTGCATCAACACGGCGGCGGTCGATCCGGTCACGAACTCGATCCTGGTCAACAGCGAGGACGGCCGCCTCTACCGGTGGAACCTCGCGCTCGACCGGTTCACCGAAAGCATTGCGCTCACCAGCGGCATTGCCGAGTCGTACACGCCGACGGCGATCGGGCCCGACGGCGCGGTGTACGCGATCAACAACGCGGTGCTGTTCTCGGTCGGGCTGTGAGATGCAGCGGTTCATGTCACCCCGGGCGGGAGCGCGCCGCCGTCACGTCAGCAAGGAGTCGCGGTATGAACGAGCCTTCCCGCGTGCCCGAACAAACCGGGCTTCCCGTCCCGGCCTTGCGCCCGTGCGTCGATCTCTGGGTCGATGTCGACAGGCCGATCGAAGTAGGCCCGGTCGGCACGGTGACGCGCCGCGTGGTTCCGATCAGGGGCGGGCACGCGGTCGGCATCACGGATGGCTGGCGCGCGCGCGTGCTGCCGGGCGGGGCCGACTACCAGTCGATCGTCCACGCCGGCTGTGCCATCCTGCACGCGCGCTACGTTCTCGAAACCGATGCCGGGGACCGGATCTACGTCGAGAACAACGCCATCCGGACCGGACAGCCTGAACTCGTCGCGCAGCTGATGCGAGGCGAGCCGGTGGATCCGGCGGCCATCTACTTCCGCTGCGTGCCGCGCCTGGAAGCCGCCGCGCCGGCGCTGCGCTGGATGAACGAGCGGATTTTCGTCGGCACCGGTGCGCGTCATCCGGCGCAGGTCGTCCTGCGGTTCTGCGAAGTTCTCTAGTCGACCCGCACCATCGATTCATGCGGGCGAGGCCCCGGCTGCTCTCCGGCAGCCGGGCGATCAGCCCGCCGAGACCGCGGCCGGGTGCCTCGTCTCCGAAGTTGCGCCGCGCGCGGTCGCTGCCGTTTCGAGGAAGTCGCACGCGACGTGCGCGAGCGCGCGCAGGCCCAGCAGCAGGCCGCTCTCGTCGACGCGGAAACGCGGGGAGTGATTGGGCGCGGCTTTGTCGACCTCGGTGCCGGACTCCGTTACGCCGACGAAGAAAAACAGCCCCGGCACGATGCGCTGGAAGAACGAGAAATCCTCGGAGCCGGTCACCTTCGGCACCAGCAACGACCGGTCGGAACCCGCGACACGCCGCAGCGTGGGCGTCATCGCCTCGGTCAGCGCCGGGTCGTTGACGGTGACCGGATAGTTCTTGCGTATGCAGACGTCGCAGCCGGCGTTCGAACCGCGGCTGATGGCCTGGGCGAGATACGTGACCGTCTCGTGCGCGTCGTTCCGCATCGTCTCGTCGAACGTGCGGATCGTGCCGCGCATCTCGACCGAATCGGGGATGATGTTGTCGCGCAAGCCGCCGCGGATCATGCCGATCGTCACGACCGCGGGCTCCCTGGTGATGTCGAGGCGGCGGCTCACGACGGTCTGCAATCCGAGCACGACCTGCGCCGCGGTGACGATGGGATCGACACCCAGCCATGGCATCGCCGCGTGCGTCTGCCGGCCTTCGATCGTAATCTTCAACTGGTCCGCGCTCGCCATCGTCGGGCCGGGGCGGTAGCCGAGCACGCCGGCGGGCAGCCGCGAGGTCACGTGCAACCCGAATATCGCCTGCGGCTTCGGGTTCTCCAGCGCGCCTTCCGCGATCATCATCCTCGCGCCGCCCTCCTCGCCCTCCGGGGGCAGTTCTTCGGCCGGCTGGAAGATGAACTTCACCGACCCGCGCAGGCCCGCGCGCAATCCGGACAGCACCTCGGCGACGCCCATCAGGATGGCCGTGTGGCAGTCGTGTCCGCACGCGTGCATGACGCCGACGGACTCGCCATTCCACGTGGTACGCGCTTTCGACGCAAAGGGGACATCGACCTCCTCGGTGACCGGCAACGCGTCCATGTCCGCACGCAGCGCCACCACGGGACCGGGCAGCGCGCCCTTGAGGAGGCCGACGACGCCCGTATGCGCGACCCCGGTGCGCACCTCGTCGAGACCAAGGCGGCGCAAGTGTTCGGCCACGACGCCCGCGGTGCGAAATTCCCGGTTGCCCAGTTCAGGATGCTCGTGAAAGTCGCGCCGCCACGCGATGACGCGGGACTCGACGGCGCGCGCCGCCGTTTCGATCTGCGCGGCAAGCGAACTGGCCACGACGGTGCTCTGGGACATGCGCGTTCCTTTCCTGGGTCACCGGCCTTGCGGAAAGCGACATTACACCGCGCACGTTGCCGGCACGAGCGTCTGCAATCAGACGCGTGCCGTCATGATGCGCGTCGACCCGCGCACGCTGAAGCCGTCGGTCCGGTTCGTGAAGTAGCGCTCGTTCGCCTCCTGCGCGCCGAAGTCGCTCGTCGCGGAAAAACCCAGCGCGACGAGCTCGCGCGCCAGCGAGGCGGGATCGAAGTGGCTGAGAAACGGTTCGCCGATGCCGGCGACGCGCCCGCCAAGTCGCGCCCGTGCGGCACGCTCGCTTTCGCCGAGCGCGTCGTCAGGCACCGAATAGTCGAAGACGATCTGGCTTCCGCGGGCGCAGCCCAGCGCCACGAAGCGCAGCGTCTGCATGACCGCATCGCGTGTCAGGTACATCGACACGCCGAGCCAGGACAGGAAGGCGGGCGCCGCGGCGTCGAACCCGGCAGCGCGCAACCGCTCGGCGAGGGAGTCCTTCTCGAAGTCCACCGGCACGAAGACGAGCCACGGAGGCAAGGCGATGCCTTGCGCCTGCAGGCGGGTGCGCTTCCCCGCCTGCGTGCGCGGATGGTCGACCTCGAACACGCGCAACTGCGCGCCGTGCGGGTTGCGGTAGGCAAACGTATCCATGCCGGCTCCGAGCACGACGTATTGCCTCGTGCCGTGCTCGAATGCGCGCGCCAGCTCTTCCTCCGCATAACGGCTGCGCGCGACCAGGAACGCGCGCAGCGAAACGCGCCAGGGTGTCCGGTAGAGGTCGCTGTCGAGTGCGATCTGGCCGGCGATCTCGGCGCCGATGATCTGCAACGCGATCGGATCCTCGAACACGACCGGCCGTTCCAGCACCTGGTGCGCGGCCCGCAAGAGTGCTGCACCCTGCGCGGTCCGGCTTGGCGCATCGGCCGGTTGCGGTCCGCTTTCGGTCGCGGGCAAGTCGCTTCGGCGGTCGTTCATCGGCACATCGCTGGAAAGCCGGGGCGCACCGATGCTAGCCCGATCAGCGGGCGGTCAAACCTCCGCCAACCCCCGCGCCTGTCGGGTCACGGCTGTTTGGCCGCCTCGTGGATCGCGCGGTGTCCGGTCGCCGGTCCGCTCGCGCTCGCGGGCACGTCGTCCCGGGTGTTCCAGAGCGCACCCACTACGTAAGGCGCGCGCAAGGTCATGGGTTCGAATGCAACGGTCACTTCGTCGCCGGCGTCTGGCATGAAGCCTGCCACCGTCTCGCCGGCCGGCGCAGCGACGAGTTCCGTGTCCAAGCTCGTGGCAGCCGCCACCGTCATGCGCGCTTGAATCTGCATCTCGGCTTCGCCCTGATCAGGTCAGGCGGATTCTCGCCACGCAAGCGTGGCAGCGCTACCGAGTATTCATCACGGCTTGTACGTGAACTTCGCCTCCGCGACGCCGGCCATTCCGGGCCGCTCGATGAGCGCGGTGATGGTGTAGGTGCTGCCGGCAGTCATGCGGAAATAGCCGCGATAACTGATCGAGTCGTTCAGCGAGACGGCCTCCAGCGTCTTCGTCTCGATGCCGACCGCATCGGTGACGCTGACGCGCACCACCGCTTGTTGCACCGGCGCTTTGGTCGCTTCGTCGACGAGCGAGATGTTCACGTGGTAGTAGCCCTTGCCGCTCGCGATGCTCGCCGGCCGCTGCGCCGCGGGCATCGATTCGGCCCGGACGACGCCGAGATAAACGTCCGCGCCCGTGATGGACTTGTGGAACGGATCGGCGGCCATGCGCGCCACGGGAGGCGACGACTCGATCCTGGCGACGCCGTAGTTGAACATGTAGACGATCGCACTCTCGAGTTCGCGATCGCTCAGGTCGGCCATACCGCCGCGCGCAGGCATCGCGCCATGTCCGTGCACGGCCGACCTGACGAGTACATCGAGTCCCTTGCTCATGCGGGGAATCCACGCCGCGCGGTCGCCGATCCTTGGCGCACCGTTCAGCCCTTCCTGATGGCAGCTGGAGCATTGCTTCTGGACGATCTCCTCGCCCATGCGCTCGCCCGTGTCGGCGCCCAAGGCCGCCGGGACCAAGGTCGGGCCGAGCACGAGCGTCACGATCACGAACGACAAACGCCGCAGCGACGCGTCGTGCGACTGCAGTTTTGGCTTCCGCAGGGCTTCCATGTGCCTCTCGACTTTTGCTCCACCATGCGATTCGTACTCCGAACGGGGTCGAATCACAATGTTCAACACCGCAGGTCGTTGACGTGAGTCAACCTTCGCAAGCGCCCCGACGGCTGCCTCCGATGGCCCGATGCGGTGACGGAGATATCCGCGGCGCGCGCCACGGCAGTGTCGCAGTCGATCCGACGCGAAGACGTGGCGTATCCACCCGCGGGTGCGACAAAGTGCGAAGATCCGCAGCAAGCGCCGATAAAGACCACGATGAGCGACTCCGATCCCACGGCCATGCGCCGCCTCATGCTGGTCGAGATCGCGGCGACCACGATCTATACCAGCGCCCACCTGGGCAAGGCGGCGCTCGATCGCAGGGTGCTGGAGGTCGTCGGCAAGATCCCGCGCCACGAATTCGTGCCGCTTGAACTGCAGCCGCACGCCTACGCGAACTCGCCCTTGCCGATCGGATTCGGCAAGACCATTTCGCAGCCGTTCATCGTCGCGGCGATGACCGATCTGCTCCAGCTCGCGCCGACCGACACCGTGCTGGAGATCGGCACCGGCGCGGGCTACCAGGCGGCCATCCTGGCGGAGCTGGCGCAGCGCGTCTACAGCGTCGAGATCATCGAGGAGCTTGCACTCGGCGCCCGGCGCAGGCTGGCGCGCCTGGGCTACTCCAACATCGAAATCAGGGTTGGCGACGGCAACCGCGGCTGGCCCGAACATGCGCCGTTCGACAAGGTGATCGTGACCGCTGCACCGGACCTCATTCCACCGGCGCTGCTTTATCAGCTCAAGCCCGGAGGCCGCATGATGATTCCCGCCGGCCTTGCAGACGACCAGAAGTTGATCCTGGTCGAGAAGGACGACGACGGCCGCATCTCGACCCGCGACATCATGGCCGTGCGCTTCTCGCAGCTCGAAGGGTCCGGGTAGCCCGCCACGCCCGCGGCGCGCCAGCCGGAGCCAGGCGTTCGCGCGCTACAGGCGTTGCACGAGCATCAGCACGCCGAGCACGATCAGCAGCAGCGGCCACCATTGATGAAACAGCGGCCCGAGGCGCGGCATCAGGCCGAGGTTGGATAGCAGCAGGAGCGCTCCTGCGACGATGAGCACCAGTGCGGCGAAGCGAGATCTCAACATGGTCTCCAGCTCGGAAACGGGCGCGTGACTCGATTTGGCGGAGCCGGGCGTCGGCCGGGGAGGCGGCTTTACCCGCCGCGGTCCGGATGGTAACCGGCGCTGCACACGGTACGTGCCACCACGTCTGCGCCGCATCGGGTCGGATCCTGCGCCGGCGTCCGCTGCACATTGAGGCAAGGCTTCCCGGATTCCGCCAACGATGATTCCTCCCCCGCTCAGGAGGGAGGATTGCAGAACATCGACGCTCAGAGGCCGAGCGACTGGGTGAGATCGCTCACCAGCGGCAGCGGCGGCGGAGGCGGGAACGGCCACTTGCGCGGCTCGTTGCCGCACCGGGGGCCGTCTTCGCTGAAGGAGACCGACGACACGTCCGCAAGCTGCACCGACTGGAACGGCGGCGGGGGCGGCGGGTTCGTGCCCGGAATCTTGTGGGGAACGACGGTGCCGCAGTCGTCGATGGCGACGGTACCGAGCAGGCCGTGGCTGTGCGCCGAGGCGTTCGCCAGCAGGCCGGCCGAGACCGACGATGCGAGTGGAATTGCATTGATGGGCATGATCTTCTCCAAGGGGTCAGGGGACGCGTTGCACGAAAGTGCTCCGCGTGCCTGCATTGAAATTCGCGCCGGAGAGCGGGCCAAGACAGGTCGTTTCCCACTCGTAACGCTCCCAACTGGGAGCGTCCCGGCGTTCCGCAGCCGCGTCGGCACGACGGCGCGCCCGCGACGGGCGAGAATGCCTATTCGGGAGCGGCAGGTCATGGTTCGGATCATGGTTCTCGGATCGGCGGGCGTGCGCGCTGCCATCGCGTCGGCCCTGCTCGGCGCCTGTACGGCCACGACGTCGCCGCCACCCGGTGCAGGCGACAAGGCCGACGTGCAGCGCATCGCCCTGACCGCGACCTCCTTCAATGCCGGTGAGGTCGCGTACATCGTGCTCATGGCGCGCGAGCATCACACCGAGGTCGTGCTCAAGGTGAGCGGCGTCCCCGGATGGGTCTGGCGGCCGGTGCACCTGTATGCATACATCCACCAGGGATCGTGCGCGAACCTGAGCGAGCGACCGGCCTACGCGTTGACCGACCGGGTGCTGACGCGGCGCGACGGCGACGGGTTCCTGACGCTCAACAACACCGTCGAAGTCGATCTGAGCACGCTGCGCGACGGGCACCACGCATTCGTGGTGCGCTCCAGTCCGGCCGATGCCAACAGGCCGTTGTTCTGTGGCGACCTGCCGCCTGCGCAAGGCCCTCCTTCAAGTGGATGAGGCAACGCCGCCGGGAAGCCGATAGTTTCGCGGGACCCGAAACAACGCCCTGGAGTCCTGCCGTGGTTCAACCGACAACCGCCGATCCCTCGTTGGTCATGCAGTGGGTCTTCGGCGCGGCGGTCGTGCTGCTTTATGGCGCCGACCGCTTCAAGATTCCCCGGCCGATGCGCGCGACCACCACTTTCTGGCGCTACTGGTCGGCGTGGTGCGGCTATCTGGTCGCCATGACGGGGCTCTTCATCCTGCTGGGCGGCGGCTTCACCGTGATCGACGCGGCGCAGCTTCTGAAGGTGCTCGGCGTCGAGCACACCATGATCGAGGGCATCCTGCCGGGGCCGCTGCTGTCAGCCCTGCTGCTGACGTCGCTGCTGCCGCACGTGCCGGTGCTGGGCAGGATCGACAGCAACGTCAAGGAATGGTTTCAGCGCGTCGGCAACATCCCGTTCGAGGTGCGCGAACTGAGCGGCCGGCTGCGCGCGGCGACCTACGCTCCGTCGCCCAACGTGCTCGAGGCACTCCTGCCGACGCTGAACCGACTCGGCGTGGATGCCTCCTGGTTGCAGGACGCGGCCAATACGATCAGGCAGCCTTGGGCGCAAGCGGTCGCGCTCTTCGCGCAGGTGCAAGCCTGGGAGACCGCGCGCGGATACAGTCGCTACTTCGAGGAGCACAAGGCAACCCTGGGCGAGATTCGCACCCGCCTCGAGTCGTTGCGAGAGGTGCTGCAACCGCTGGCGCTCGCCGAGCTCGATCGCAGCCACGACTCGGCACTCCTGTCGCGCATGCGCAAACGGATCGCGAGCGAGGTCACCGACCTGCGTCGCGATCTCTGCGACTATGTGAGCGGCGGCGTGCTGAGCGAAGGCCGCAATCACTCGCAGCGCCTCGCCGCACTCACGCAGCTGGGTTTCTCGGGACTGCCGGCGACACGCAATCCGCTCAGCGCGAACGACATCGTCCTGGTGATGGGCCTGGTCTTCCTGGCGATGCTGTTCATCCCGCTCATGACGCGCCGGTTCTTCGACCCGACGCCGCTCAGCAACCCGGTGCGGCTGATGATTCTCGTTCCGCTCATCTACGCGATTGCGGTGGTCGCGGCGATCTATCCGAAGTCGGCCTGGCCGTTCGCGCGCCGCAATGCGGGCGACGGGCGTCCGGTCGCCGGTTATGCCGCCTCGGCAGCCTTGGCGGCCGTCGCCGCATTTCTGGTTGCGCTGCTGCTCCGCTTCGCTTTCGATGCGCAAGGCAACGTGTTCCAGGCGCTTGCGACACCCGGTGCGTTTCGCGCGGCGTGGCTGGTCTCCTTGGACCGCTGGCCGTGGCAATTCATGACGTTCTTCGTCACGGTTGCGATCGCCTGGATGGCCGACGACTACGCCGATCGCAACGCGGAGCCTGGTTGGCTGCGCTGGGCCGAAGCAGTCGCTCTTTGCGCGATCTTCGTCATCCTCCAGTGGGTGGTCGCGCAACTGTTCGCAGCCGCAGAACCCAGGATGGCCGAGCTCCTTCGAAAGCAGATACCGCTCCTGCTGACGACCGCCGGCGCGACCGGTGCCGGGATCGGGTGGTTGGTTCCGCACGCCTATCGCAGGCGCGGCCGGCGACAGCCGGTCGTTGCAATCGGCAACGCGGCCCCGGCCTGACGATCCGTGGCGACGGGGCCGTAAGCCGGGGTTGGCGTGCCGTGGAAACCCGTTGCCGCCGCGGCTCCTCGCTACGCCATGCCCTGCATGTGCCGCCACCAGCGCATGCGCTTCAACACTTCGAACCATGAGAGGCAGACGAACCCGGCAAACAGGCTCAGGGCGATGTCGTCGGCATGCACCGGGTCGAACGAAAACAGGGCTCGCACGGGGGCGAGCAGCAGCACCGCGGCGAGCACCGCGCTGCCGCCGGCAACCACCCACCAGAGCGCCGGATTGCGCGCCGAGAGCATCGCGAGCGTCGAGCGGGTCCAGGAGCGGTTGGTCAGGATGAGCGCGAGCAGGGACACGACCAGCGCGCTGAACGTCAGCGCCCGCGCCGCGTCGGGTCCGTGTTCGCCGCGGCTGAGCGTGAAGATCGCCAGGCAGACCGCAAGCACGGTCAGCCCCTGCAACAGCGCGACGACGACGATCGAGCGCGAGAAGAGCCGGTCCGCGGAGCGCCGGGGCGGACGCTGCATCACGTTCGCCTCCGCGCCTTCGGCCTCGAACACCAGCGAGCACGCCGGGTCGATGATCAGTTCGAGGAACACGATGTGGACCGGCAGCAGGAGCAGCGGCCACGATGGCAGGAACACCGGGATCATCGACAGGCCCGCAATCGGCACGTGCACGGCGAGCGTGAACGCGACCGCTTTCCTGATGTTGTCGTAGATGCGCCGCCCGAGGCGGATCGCGGCGACGATCGAAGCGAAGGCGTCGTCGAGCAGCACCAGCGAGGCGGACTCGCGCGCGACGTCGCTGCCTCGACCTCCCATCGCGATGCCGATGTGCGCAGCCTTGAGCGCCGGCGCGTCGTTCACGCCGTCGCCCGTCATCGCGACGATCTCGCCGCCCGCCTTGAGTGCCGCCACGATGCGCAATTTCTGCGCCGGGACGACGCGCGCGTAGACGTTGACGTCGCGAACGCGCAGCTCGAGTTCGCGATCGCTCATCGCGCCCAGCTCGGAACCGGTGAGCACGGCTGCGGGATTCTCGAGCCCGGCCCGTCGCGCGATGTCCTGCGCCGTGGCGGGGTAGTCCCCCGTGATCATCACGACGCGCACGCCGGCCCGATGGCACTCCTTCACCGCCGCGGGTACGTCGGCGCGCAACGGATCGGCGAGGCCGATCAAGCCGACGAATTGCAGGTTCAAATCCTTCTGATGTTGTGGGAGCGAGCCGAAGGGAAGCGTGCAGGAAGCGACGCCGAGCACGCGCAAGCCCTCGGACGCAAGCGCCGCTACGCGACGCGCGAGTTCGTGCTCAGCAGCCGGCGCCATCCGGCACAGCCTCGTGATCGCTTCCGGGGCGCCTTTCGCGGCGACCAGCATCTCCCCGCTCTCCTGGCGCGCCCAGACGTGCGTCACCGCGAGCAGTTCGGGGGAAAGCGGATACTCGCGCACCAGTCGGCCGGCCGGCTGCCGCGCCGACGGGCCGAGACGCTCGAGCGCCGCGTGCAGCGCGCGTTCCATCGGGTCGAAAGGCTCGGGCCGGCTCGCGAGCGCGGCGATGCGCAGCAGCGTGCGACAGGGCGGCGCCAACGCTTGCGCGGCTGCTGCGAGATCAACGGTCCGGCCCTCGGCCACGAGCCGGGCGACGCTCATCTGGTTCAGCGTCAAGGTCCCGGTCTTGTCGACGCACAGGACCGTGGCCGCACCCAATGCCTCGATCGCAGGCATGCGTCGTGTGAGGACCTGGTTGCGCGCTATGCGCCACGCTCCGAGCGCGAGGAACACCGCCAGGATCACCGGAAACTCTTCCGGCAGGATGGCCATCGCCAGCGCGATTCCGGCCAGCGCGCCCTCCTTCCAAGCCTGCAGCATGCCGCCTCGCGTGAGCGCATACGCGACGACGACGACCAGGCAGGCGCCGAGGCCGACCGCCGCGAGCGACCGCACGATGCGTCCGGTTTCAGCCTGCAGCGGCGTCGGCGCCTGCTCGACCTCTTTCAGGGCCCGGCCGATCCTGCCGAGCTCCGTGCGTGGACCGGTGCGCACGACTTCGCAGGCGCCCTGCCCGGCCGTCACCAGGGTTCCCGAGAACAGGGACGGAAGATCCTCGCCGCCTGGCGCGTCCAGCGTGCGGACCTCCGGAGCCGCCCGCTTGCGCACGGGCACCGATTCGCCGGTCAGCAGCGATTCGTCGACCGTGAGGTGTGCGGAGCGCCGCAGGATTGCATCGGCCGGGACACGATCGCCTTCCCCCAGGATCACGATGTCGCCGACGACGACCTCGCGGCCGGCGATGCGTCGCTGTACGCCGTCGCGCACGACGAGCGCGCGCGGACTGGACATGTCGCGCAACGCGTCGAGGGCGCGCTCGGTGCGGCGCTCCTGGACGATCGTGATCGCCATCACGACGAAGACGAAACCAAGCAGCAGCAGCGCATCGCTGAGCTTGCCCATCACGAGATAGAGCGCTCCCGCCGCCACCAGCATCAGGAACATCGGCTCACGCACGACTTCGGCCGCGATGGCCAGCAGCGCACGTTGTCCCTGCGCCGGGAGTTCGTTGCCGCCGTCGCGCGCGAGGCGTGCCGCGGCCTCGATCTCGCTCAGGCCCGGCGCTTCCGCGAGGTTGAATCCAGGCCCGAGGGAGCGATCGATGAACGGTGCTCGGGGTTGCGTCGATGTTCCTGCGCTGGTCATGCCTGGAGAGCCGTATCGACCCGGAGCACGGGGTCAGCTCTTCTTGTCATCGTAGGTTGCCCGGCCCGCTCCGGCCGTGACCCAGGTCAAGGCCGCAGGTCGCGACCATTCCGGATGTACGCGGACGACCTCGACCCGCCGATCCCACGGGCGGGCGTGCCCGTCGGCGACGCATGCGCGACGCCGGCCCTCGAGGAACCAGGCGACCAATCCGCCCGGTTGCCGGTGCGTTGTAAGAAGGCATCACAAACATCGCGGCCAGTGGCTAATCTTTGCCTGCAAAGGATCGCGGGCCGCTTGAAGACACGGGCGACCCGATGGATGCGATGGCACCCCGCACTATCGCGCTGGATTCGAAGGGACTCGATGCCGCGATCGACGCGCTTTCGGGTGCCGTCGACACCTTCAGGTTGACGCGCTTCGAGCGACGGTCGTTTCGGGCGCTCGTCGCAAGCGTCGATCTCGCCGTGGTGAGCCTGTTCTGCATGATCGTACAGTTCGAGGTAGCGGCTGTCGTCTTCGCCTTGTCCCTGCTCGTCGGTGCCGTCTCGCTCGCGCTCAACTTCCCTCTTTTTCTCAGGCTCGCCCGGGAAAACGCCAAACTCAAGGAACTCGGTCTGAGCGATCTGTCCCGGTCCTTGTGGGAAGAAAGCCGCAAGCGCCGCTGGATCAGCCTGGCCCGCGGCGTGTTGCTTGCCCTCCTGGGCGCTTCGGCACTGGTGATCGCCATCCTCGGCCTTCTCGTCAGCGAGCGCCAGCAGGCGGATGTGATCTACATCGTCTTCTTCGCGCTCGTCTCCGGGCTGCTTTTCGCGACCCGGTACCTGCGGAACCAGCGCGAGCGCATGGATATCGTTGCGGACGCCGAAGGGTTGCGCAAGGCTCTGAGCGATCTGCGCCAACGAGCGGGCAGCGCCGGGTCAGTGCCGGTCCCGTCGCAGCTCCTCGAGCGCGCGGCGACGATCGAGTCCGTGCAAATCGCCAAGGAGCGACGCGACGCACTGCTGCAGAGCGCGGGGGACCGGCCCGCGGGTTATGCGGTGACGTTCGAGAGCGACGCGGCGGCGCAGAGGAGCGCGCTCGATGTCCGCGAGCGGACGGATCTCGAAGACCTCGTGGCCAGACTGAGCACCGGTCAAGGACTCGCACCGGGGGCAGGACCCGCCGGCTCCGGCGCCTCGACGCCGGGACGCGCCGAGGAGGGTCGGGTCGAAGTAGAGTTCACGGTGGATCCCGCGGCCCGAAGCATCCGCGTCGACCAGGTGCGCGCCCGCGTCGAAGACGCCGCGCGAATACAGGCCGGAGCCCGCCATGCCTGAAGCGGCGGCAGCTGCTGAACCCTACGCGATCCAGTACTCGGAGAGCGGACGCGCCAGCCGGAGGGAGTTGCCGCCCGAAACGATGGCCGCGCTGTTCGAGGTGCTGGACGCGCTGGCGGCGGATCCTGACGCCTTCCCCGGACGCACGCGCCCGATCAGCCGCGACGGCAGCGTCCGCCTCTACTCGCACCCGGCTCCATCGCTGCAGATCACGTACGAGGTCGACACGTCACGCAGGGTCCTTTACCTGCTGCACTTCGTCGCGCCCAAGGTGCAGGTCACGAAGCCCGTGTTCATCAGTTACAGCCACAAGGACGCGAAGTGGCTGGAGAAACTGAAGCAGTTCCTGCGACCGCTCGAAGACAAGGAGCTGATCCGGGTCTGGGACGACACCGAGATACGACCGGGCTCCAATTGGCTCGCCGAGATACGCAAGGCACTCGAGTCGGCGCGGGTCGCGGTGTTCCTGGTCACGCAGGACTTTCTCGACTCCCCGTTCATCCGGGAGAAGGAATTGCCGGCGCTACTGGAGGCAGCGCGTAGCAGGGGCTGCCTGATCTTCTGGATTGCCGTCAGCTCGACGACGTTCGACGATTCCCCGCTCGCAAAGATCCAGGGCGCCAATGCGCCGAACGCGCCGCTCGATCTCCTGTCCGAACCCGAGCAGGCGAAGGTCCTGACCGACATCTACTGGAAGATGAAGGCCGCGGTCACTGCCGAGTGACGCCCGCCCGCCGGGCGCGCGTGCTTCGAACCGGCACGAAGGCGGTGCCCCGGGCCGTGAGCCTGACAGGTCGCGCGGGATTTCGGCAGAGGAGGTTCGGGAAAAGCCCGTTTTTTCGGCCTAGTATCGGCCGCTCATGCGCTACGTTGCTCGACTGGAACCTCGGGTGACGCCGGGCGCCACGCGCGCACGCGCCCCGAGGACGAAAGGTGGACGAGGGTCGCATGAATCATCGCAATCGACCGGGCAGGATCACGCGAGCGCTTCTCGCTGTCGCTGGCGCGTTGCTCGCCTGCAGCGCGACGGCGGAGCCGATCACGCTGCGGATCCACCACTTCCTGCCGCCGGGCTCGACGGCGCAGCAGAAGTTCATCAAGCCCTGGTGCGACCGCATCGAACACGATTCGCACGACAAGCTGCGTTGCCTGATCTATCCGTCGATGCAATTGGGCGGCAAGCCGCCCGAGCTGATCGAGCAGGTGCGCACCGGAGCCGTCGATATCGTCTGGACGCTGCCCG
The DNA here is from genome assembly GCA_035502095.1 of Burkholderiaceae bacterium. Taxonomy (GTDB): domain Bacteria; phylum Pseudomonadota; class Gammaproteobacteria; order Burkholderiales; family Burkholderiaceae_F; genus JAKANT01. Next base: position 78,389 of record DATJUX010000020.1, on the reverse strand, counting down.
GGTATACGCCCGGACGTTTTCCGATCATGGAGGTCTTCGAGCTGCCCTTCATGTCGAAAAGCGCGGAAGCCACGTCGCGCGCGGCCTGGGACTACTACCTGAAGTTCGCGACCGACGAGTTCAAGGACTACAAGCCGCTCGCCTTCCACGTGCACGACGACGGCTTCATCCACACGCGCGCGAAGATGGTGCGCACGCTGGATGACCTGCGCGGTCTCAAGATCCGGGCCGGAACGCGGCTGACCGCACGCATGGTCGAGCTCCTGGGCGGGACCCCCGTGCCGATGCCGGTGACGGCCATCACCGACGCATTGAGCAAGGGCGTGATCGACGGCGCCACGGTGCCCTGGGAGGTGGTGCCCGCGATCAAGCTGCAGGAGTACGCGCACTTCCACACCGAGACCGATCCGCTGGTGCCGGCGCTGTACACGTCCATGTTCGTGTTCGCGATGAACAAGGCGAAGTACGAGAGCCTGCCCCCCGACTTGAAAGCGGTGATCGACCAGAACTCCGGACGCGAGCTGTCGACGCAGGTCGGGCGTGCGTTCGACGAGGCATCGGCACCGGCGCGCAAGGTCGCCCTGGGCCAGCCCGGCAGCGAGGTCTACACGGTGCCCTACGACGAAATGGTGCTGTGGGAGCGCGCTTCGATGCGACTGTACGGCGAATGGGTGCAGGACATGATCAAGCGCGGCCAGCCGGGCCAGGACATGGTGCTCGACGCGCGCGCCCTGGTCGAGTTGTATTCCTCGCCCCTGTTCGGCGGCCACGGCTCGTCACGCAAGTTCTGACCGGAACACGGCTTCGACGCCGTCGCATCGGTCCGCACGGACCGTGCGCAAGAATGCGGCGGACAATGCGCGCGCGAAGTCAGCGCGCAGGTCCGCCGCGAAAATGAAGTCCTCTCTCGCCCATCCGGCCGTCCTTTCCGCCCTTGGCGCAGCACTGCTGTTCGGGGCGAGCACGCCGCTGGCGAAGCAGCTCACGGGTGACCTGCCTCCCCTGCTCCTTGCAGGCCTGCTCTACCTTGGCAGCGGGGCCGGCCTGACCGCGGTTCGACTCGCACGCGATCGCGCCTGGACGTCGCCGCATTTGCGCGCGCGCGACGGGCCCTGGCTGTGCGGCGCGATCCTGGCCGGCGGCCTGTTCGGGCCGGTCCTGCTGATGCTCGGCCTTGCACGGACGGCCGCATCGACGGCATCGCTCCTGCTCAATCTCGAGGGCGTGCTGACGGCGCTGCTGGCGTGGATCGTCTTTCGCGAGAACGCGGATCGGCGGATCGTGCTCGGCATGCTGCTCATCGTCGGCGGCGGCATCGTCCTGTCGTGGTCCGCGGGCGCCGCCGACTGGCGCGGTGCGCTCGGGCCGCTGGCGATCGCGGCGGCGTGCCTGTGCTGGGCGATCGACAACAACCTCACGCGCAAGGTCGCCGCCGCCGATCCCGTGTTCGTCGGAGCGTCGAAGGGCCTCGCGGCCGGGGCGGTAAACACCCTCTTGTACATCCTGTTCACACCCGGCAGCGTCGCGTGGCACGCGGTACCTGCCGCGCTGCTGACGGGCTTCCTGGGTTACGGTGTCAGCTTTGTGCTGTTCGTATTTGCGCTGCGCGGTCTCGGCGCCGCCCGTACCGGCGCCTACTTTTCGACCGCGCCGTTCATCGGCGCAGCGATCGCGATGGTTCTTTTCGCCGAACCCGCGACGCCGGAGTTCTGGCTCGCGGCCGGGTCGATGGCCGCCGGCGTGTGGCTGCACCTGACGGAGCGGCACGAGCACCCGCACACACACGTCCCGCTCGAACACACGCACTCACACGTGCACGACGACCATCACGGTCACGAGCACGCCTTCCCCTGGGACGGCAGGGAGCCGCACGCGCATCCGCACGCACACGAGCCGCTGACCCACCGCCATCCCCACTTCCCGGACGTCCATCACGAACATCGTCACTGAGGCATCGGGCGCCATTGCGCACGGGCGATCAGACGCCGGCGCGCATCACCAGAAGACCGCCCACACCAGGCCGGCGATCAGGAGCCACTTGCCGGCGTAGTAGACGGTGCGGTGCCGTGCCTTGAGCGCCTTCGCCTTCAGGCGCACACGGTAGATGTATTCGAAGGCGCGGTTGAGGCCGCCCACGTCTTCGCCCGCCGTGTTCTGCGTCGCGGCCGAAGCCATCACGTTGCGCGCGAACAGGCGGTTGAACCAGCGCATCGGCGCGCCGTAGAGCGGCCGCTCGATGTCGCAAAACAGGATCACGCGCTCGTGCCCCGTCGCGTTCTCGGCATGGTGGATGAACGTCTCGTCGAACATCACCGCTTCGCCGTCGCGCCAGCTATAGCGCTCGCCGTCGACGACGATGTAGCAGCCCGGATCGTTCGGCGTGAGCAGCCCGAGGTGGTAGCGCAACGATCCGGCATAAGGATCGCGGTGTCGCACGAGCCGCGCCCCCGGAGGCAGCGACGCGAACATCGCGGCCTTCACTGAAGGGATGGCGCGGATGAGTGCGAGCGTTTGCGGACAAAGCTCGCGCGCCGACTGCGGTTCGCGCCCGTACCACGTGAGATAGAAGCGTGTCCAGCCGCTGCGGAACATCGAGTTGAAGCCGATGTCGTTATAGCTGGTGGCCTTGCGGATGGCGCCCGCATCCTTGAGTCGCATCGCTTCGTGGCGAATGGTGCGCCAGTTGTCCTGCAAGGGACGCAGTTCGGGAAAACGGGCCGGATCGATGTAGGCGCGCCGCGGCACGCGCGAGAAGATGAGCAGCAGCGCGTTGATCGGTGCCAGCAGCACGGTGAAGTCGAGTGCGCGCTTGAACTCGAACCGGTCGCGCCCGCGATAGTGGATGAAGATCGCAGACGCAACGACCGCGAGCAGCAGCCAGTGGCGCAAAGGAAGGTGGGGCCAGGCGATTTCCATTGGAACTACGACAAGCAACTTGCATTCCCGTTGCGCGACACTCCCCGCGGTGACGCAATGACGTGACGGCAGCGCGCCGCAAACATGGCGGGCGCCCGGGTCACGGCGCGTCCCGATCCGCGCGAGGTCTCACCTCTTTCGCGCCTCGGCACCGAACTCCGGCCCCGCGAGCTGCCGGACTTCGCACTCGACGTTCCACTCAGTTCCGTGGATCCTGAGGAAGCGGCGGGTCAACTCGATGGCCTCGTTCATCGAGGATGCCTCGAGGATTGCAAAGCCGCCGACCACCTCCTTGGTTTCGGTGAACGGGCCGTCGACCTGGGACAGCTTGCCGGCGCGCAGGCGTACCCGCACCCCTTCGGCGGTCGGGCGCAGTCCGGCCGTGCTGACCAGCGTGCCCGCGCGGGTCATCTCCTCGATCAGCTTGCCCATGTCGTGCATGAGTTGCTCGCTGGGCATCTGTCCGGTGCTCTCGTCGATGCGGATCATCGATAGAAATCGCATGGTTCCATCTCCTCGATTGTCGTCGGGCGACGCGGGGCGGTCGCTACCTGAACGTCGAACGAGGGGCCGGCGGATCGACATCGGCGCCCCAGGATGCCCGCCAATGCCCCTGCCATGGACGTGGCCGGGTCGGGCAGTGCATCGCCGCACCAGGGTCCGCGCCGGCCTCGCGGCGCGCATTCTCACGCAACTCGGATCGCGCAACGCGCGACCTGCGAAGCAGCATGTCAGCCGAACGCCACGCATTATCCCGCTCCACGCGGCGGACCGCAGCGCGTTGAGGGCGCGGACTCCAGCCGGGTCGCTTCAGACACGCCGGCAGCCCAGTTTTGAACACCTACGCAGCGCTCATGACAAGCACTTCGACTCCCGCCCCGCAAGTCCCTGTTGGCGCTCCAATTGCCGCGCGCGATTTTCTCTACGGCGGCGCCACGGCTTCGTACCAGATCGAAGGCGCAACGAACGAGGACAGCCGACTGCCCCGCATCTGGGACACGTTTTCGGCAACCCCTGGCAAAGTCGCGAACGGTGAGACCGGGGCGGTCTCATGCGATCACTACCACCGGTAGGAGACCGACGTCGACCTGATCCCCGGGGCTCGGCGTCTCGAGACGCTGCGCGGGAGCTTGCAGTTGATGCGGTCGCGGCTGTTGCAGTGCGACCGCCCGGGCGCGGCGGCCGCGGCGCTACTGCATGAACCAGCCGTGGCTCACGATGATCGACTGCCCGGTCAGCGCGTTGTCCCGGAACGCGGCGAGAAACAGCGCCACCCGCGCGACGTCGTCGACCGTGGTGAACTCGCCGTCGACGGTGTCCTTGAGCATCACGTCCCGCACGACCTGCTGCTCGGTGAGCCCGAGCGCTTTCGCCTGTTGCGGAATCTGCTTCTCGACGAGCGGCGTGCGCACGAACCCGGGGCAGATGAGATTGGCGCGCACGCCGTGCGGCGCACCCTCCTTGGCAATCACCTTCGTCAGGCCGGCGAGCCCATGCTTTGCGGTCACGTAGGCCGACTTCAGGACCGACGCCTCCTTCGAATGAACCGAGCCCATGAAGAGCATCGTGCCGCCGCCCCTGGCGGCGATCATCCGCCGCATCGCCGCGCGCGCGGTGAGAAAGGCCCCGTCCAGATGCACCGCGAGCAGCTTCTTCCAGTCGGCGAATGCGAATTCCTGCAGCGGCGCCACGATCTGGATCCCCGCGTTGCTCACCAGGATGTCGAGGCCGCCGAACTCGCGCGCCGCGCGCGCCACTGCCGCGTCGACCGCCGCCTCGTCGGTCACGTCGACCGCCGCGGCAATCGCGTACGTGCCGCGGCCGCGCAGCTCGATCGCCATCGCTTCGGCCGCCCGCTGGTCGAGATCGGCGATCGCCACAGACGCGCCCGCCTCCGCAAACACCTCGGCGATACGTTTCCCGATACCGCTTGCGGCACCGGTGATGAAGGCGCTCTTGCCCTCGAGTTTCATTCGTTGCCTCCTGCGCAAGTGAGGCAATCGATTGTTTGCGTCCGAACACGGACCGCCTAGAGCCGAGGGTCACGCGGGGGTCATGCGACGTCCGTGACGTTCGTCACGGCTTTGCCACTTGGGGGACTCGTTACAGGACTGCGGACCAGATCAGAACGATCATCGAACACATGAAGGCTGCCAACAGCGGCAAAGCCAGAGGCAGCCACCGTCGCAGCCTGGGGTCCACGCTCTCGGATGCTTGCGGGTCCGGCGCCGCGGTGGTCATCTCGGCGACTGCCCGGGTGCGGCCAGGCAGAGCAACGACGCGGGGTGGCGCTGCGTGGATGGTCGCCTGCGTGCCGCGTCTGCGGGCCGGCTTCGGTTCACCGGAGAGGTGGGCTGCGTGAGCGGTTCGCTTCATCGCGATCGATGCCTCGAAGCGGATGCGGCCGAGTCTGCCCGGACGTCGCAGGCGCGCACAGTGCGGGCCGTCACTTTCCGCCGATACCCCTGCAGCGACGCCGCGACCGGGAACTAGACTCCGTCAACGAGAAGACGCGCGTCGACACCTTGCATCGCCGAGCCTCGGCGACCTCGCGTCCCAGGAGGGGGAAATGACCAGCGGCGGGACGCACCCGAAGAGCAACGACATCCAGGCTGCGGGCTCCGGAGTCCTGCACTGGCAGTGCGACCAGATTCAAAAGTCCCTGGATGACCAGCTCACGTACGTCGAAAGCGAAGCGCTCAACGCGATCGCCTGGTACTGGGACAAGAAGAAGTGGAAGGCACGTCTCTCGCGCTGGATCCGCCTGTGGGCGCTCATCCTGACCGCATGCGCCGGGCTCCTGCCGATCGTCTCCTACATCGCTCGCGATGCGAACTGGGTGACCGCAAGTGCCGCGACGGCCTCCGGGTTGTGGGCCTCGGCTTTGGTGGGCGTCGCGGCCGCGCTGATCGGGATCGACCGTGCGTTCGGCTTTTCGACCGGCTGGGCGCGCTACGTCCTGGCCGCGTCGGAGATCCGCAAACGTCTCGAGGAGTTCCGCATGGACTGGATCGCGCTCACGGCGGTCTCCGGCTCGACCCCGGCGCGGACCAGGTCGGCGCGATGGTCCAGAAGGCAAAGGACTTTCGCGTCGCCGTCGAGAGCATCGTGGCGCAGGAAACCAAGGACTGGGTGAGCGAGTTCCAGAGCAACCTCGCCCAGCTCGAGAAGGACGTGAAGTCGCAGCTCGATGCGCTCAAGGCGCAGGTCGACAGGAGCCAGGAGACGCAGCAGGCGGCCAGCCAGCCGGGCTCGATCGAGGCGACGATCGAAAACGCCGAACGGGCCGGGAACTTCACGTGCAACGTCACCTTGGAGGACGCGCCGGGCGAGATCGTCGAGGACGCGGCCATCCGAGGGAGCACGACCTGGGCGCGCGTGAACCTGAGGCCGGGTCAATGCCGGCTCGTCGTGACCGCCACGGGCGCCGACGACAAGCCGGTCTCGGCGTCGACGGTCGTCCTCGTCAAGCCATCGGAAGTCGCGCGGGCAGCGGTCAGGCTGCCGCTCTCGCAGTGACTGTCGACCTCAAAGAGGAAGCAAGGCATGCGTCCTTCTGGCCGCTGAGCAACACGCTCCCCGCGTGCGAGGAAGGGACTTCGCGCTGTCCGCTGTCGGCCCTGCTATGGGAAGCGATAGAAGCGATCGTTCAGGTACTTGATCAGGTTCTGCTTGTCGGCACTCGAGAACTCTTTCGTTCCCATGTGCATGCAACCGTCCAGCTGGTCCTTCAGCGCATCGAGAGAACGAACGGCGTGGTCCTTGCGCGTGTAGACGCTCGCATCGTGGCAGCCCGTGCAGTTCGCATCATGTAGCCGCTTGCCTGCGGCCGCATCGCCCGCCAGCGCGGCCGCTGCACTCTGCACCAGCGCGATCATCAGCGATGCGCAAAAACCCCGTTTCACGGCCCAGCCTCCCGGCACTCGGCGCTTCGCCACAACGCGGCGTCGCGCGAGATAGCGAGGGTACGCCAGGGCTGCGCCGCATTTCCGGGCCCCGCCCGCGCTCGTTGAGGATGATCAACGGAAGAGCCAGTCGCTCGCCGCGACCATGCGGGTCCCGGTCGGTGCGGCGAAACCTGATGAGGTAGGCCCTTCGAAGCGAGCCGCTGCCACTCGTCCAGCTTGCGGAGCGGGCAATAGGCGATGCCTTCGAGGCCGCTTCGCCGCTCTCATCGTCACGAATCATGAAGGAATCGCAAAAGGATTCGCCCGGGTCGCCCGGTCAGAGTCGGCTGAAGTTGGTGCAGGAATTTTCCAACCCGACGCGCCCGTCTGCACGGCCTCTGGACCGATCCGTCCAAAACCGATCCTCTCGCACGAACCGGAGCGCGTGACCGGCTCGATACCCGTCGCGCGCCGGGCTCTCCGTCCATGGGAACCCTGGTGACGGGGATCAGGTACAACCGGCGGGCGCCTACCCCTAGCCAGGCATGTTCCTTCGCACCTAAAATGTACGCATCAGTACAAAACTCGGTGATCGCAATGAAACCTCGGTCCGAAAAGGGGGCGCAGACCCGGCTGAACATCATCCGGGCCGCGAGCGACCTGTTCCATGCCCGGGGCGTCGCCGCAACCAGCCCCGACCAGGTGATCGAAGCGTCGGGCACCGGCAAGGGGCAGTTCTATTACTACTTCGCCAGCAAGGAAGGGCTGGTGCACGCGGTGCTCGAGAACTACCTCGAGGAGATCCGCGCCGGGCGCAATCCGGCTTGCGCGGAGATCGCGACCTGGGAGGATCTGGAACGCTGGTTCCGGGTCCATCTCGAGTCGCACAAGCACTTCGGCATGACGCGCGGCTGTCCGTTCGGGACCATCGGCAGTGGCGTGACCGAGAAGGACGAACTCGTGCGCCAGGACCTGAACCTGATCTTCGAAGTCATGCGCAGCAACCTCGCGGCGTTCTTCATCCGAGAGCGCGCGGCGGGCGGGACTTCCACGCAAGCGAGGCCGGAAGAAATAGCGGACTTCTGCATCGCCGTCGTCCAGGGGGCGATGCTGATGGGCAAGATCAAGCGGGACCCGCGCACGGTCGAAGCGATCATCCGGACCACGCTGGCGCACATCAGGCCCGGATCCGCGCCGACGGCACACGAGACGGGCGACTTCGAGCCAGAGCAGGTCGCACCCATGTCCGAAGATGAAGGCGCCCTGCTCCGCCGCGAGGTCCGGGAACTGCGACATGAACTCGAACTCATCCGCGCCGATTCGGAACGGGTGAGCGCATCGCTGCACGCATCACTGGTCGGGGAGAGCGATCGTCAGGCCGCGCAGGCGGGGCGGAACGAAAAGGAGATCGACGACAAGAGGCCGCTCCGGCACTCGGAGCAAAGGTGAAGCAACTGCCTGGTCGGGTCGAGGTTCAGCGCTCCACCGGCAATCCTGCGTAGCGCCACTCCGGCAATCCATCCTTCAGGCGACGCGCCTTCAGGCCCTTCTTGCGCAGCAGGTGCACCGCTTCGTACGACATCAGGCAATACGGCCCGCGGCAGTACGCGACGATTTCCTTGCGCTTGGGGAGTTCGCCCAGGCGTCTCTCGAGTTCGTGCACCGGAATGTTCACGGCGCCGGGCACATGGCCGGCGGCAAACTCCTCGGGTGGCCTGACATCGAGCACCGTGACGAGACCCTTGCGCGCGCGGTCGAGCAGTTCCTTCGCCGGGACCGGCTCCATGTCGTCCTTCGCGGCAAGATAGAGCCGCACGATGCGGTCGACTTCGGCGAGGTGCGTTTCGCCGACCCGGCCCAGCGCCTGCATCAGCCCGACCACGGTGTCGCCGGCGAGTCCATAGAAGACGAATTGCCCCTCCTTGCGGCCGATCACCAGCCCCGCCTGGCGCAGCTTCTGCAGGTGCTGCGAGGTGTTGGCCACGCTGACGCCGGTGCGGGTGGCGAGCTGGTCGACGCTGCGCTCGCCCTGCGCGAGCAGCTCGAGAAACTCGAGCCGCGTGCCGCTCGACAGCGCCATGCCGACGCGTGCCAGCTGCTGGAACAGCTCCCGCTTGAGATTGGTCGTCGACATCGATCCTCGCTCGAGCGTCGCGCCGAAGCCGCCGCTTCTACGCGAAGCGTGCGCCCAAGCCGCCATCGACGCGCCAATTCGCGCCGGTCACGAAAGACGCCTCCGCGGAGAGGAGGAACGCGACGCAGTTGGCGATCTCCATCGGCGCCGCCATGCGACCCAGCGGATGCACGGCCAGGACCTCGTCGCGCTTCTGCGGTGGTTGCGTGCCGAACCACTCCTTCACGAGCGCGGTCTCGGTGTAGCCCGGGCTCAAGGCATTGACCCGGATGAGATGGCGCCCGACCTCGAGCGCCAGGCTGCGCGTCAGGCCGACCAAGCCCGATTTCGCGGCCGCGTACGGAAACATGCCCGGATACGTCAGGTCGGCATGCAGCGAGGCGATGTTGACGATGCTGCCGCGCCGCGCGGCGATCATGTGTGGCAGCACGACGCGGCTGCACAGCCATGCCGACTTCAGATCGATCGCGAAGACGTCGTCCCACTGTGCCTCGGTCATCGCGACCGGATCTGCGTACGCGTTGCGGCCCGCGTTGTTCACGAGCCCGGTGACAGGGCCGAGCCTGGCGACGGCCGCGGCGTGGACGCGCTCGACGTCGGACAGGCTGCGCACGTCGCCGCTGCCGAAACTGATCCTGCCGGCGAACGCCGCGAGTGCCTTCAGCTGCGCGGCACCTGCATCGGCGTCGATGTCGATGAACGAGACACGCGCGTCTTCATGCAGGCACTTCGCGACGATCGCCGCGCCGATGCCCCTGGCACCGCCGGTGACGAAGACGTGCTCGCCGTCGAGCCGCCCTGCCATGCCTAGAACCCGGCCATGGACTGGCGGCGCACGCGGCGGTCGATGATGGTCTGCACGACCACCGACACCACGATGACGAGGCCGAAGGCGAGCTGGGTATAGAACGCATTGATGCCCGCCGAAACGATGCCGGCGTTGATCGCGCCGATGATGTAGGAGGCGACCAGCGAACCGACGATGCTGCCGGTACCGCCGAAGACCGAGGTGCCGCCGAGGAAAACGGAAGCGATCGTATTGAGCAGAAAGCCGTCGCCCGTGGTTGGCCAGAAGTAGTAACCGACGAACGAGGTCATCAGCCCGGCGAACACCGCCACCATGCCGACCAGCATGAAGGCGCGCGTCTTGACGCTCGCGACGTCCACGCCGGTCAACCGAGCGCTGGTGGCGTTGTCGCCGGCCAGGAACACATGGGCGCCGAAACGCGTGCGATTGAGCAGCACCCACAGCACCGCGGCCAGCAGCACCGTCCAGAGCGACTGGATCGGCACGCCCGAGATGCTGGAGTTGAACAGCAGGTGCATCGTCGGATAGTTCTCCTGAGTCAGAGGAACGCCGGTGCCGTTCATCAGTACCAGTTCGAGCCCGCGGTACAGGAACGATGTGCCGATGGTGATGACCAGCGACGGGATGTTCAGTCGTGCCACCAGGGCGCCATTGATCCACCCGCACAACGCGCCGGTGGCGAAGCCCGCGATCAGTCCGACCCATTGCGGCATCCCGGCGCGCACGATGAGGCAGAACGCCGCCGTGCCGAGCGCCATGATGGAAGGGAAGGAGAGATCGATCTCGCCCGTGATGACCACGAACGTGAGCGCAAGCGCGATGACGGCAAACAGCGGCGTGGTCTGCCCGAACGCCTTGTAGATATCCGGGTCGAGGAACACGCTCGGGGCCGCGATGATGAAGGCGACCCACATCGCCAGGCCAACGCCGAGGATTCCGATCTGCGAGCCGTAGCGGCGCAACAACGAAGGCGGCGCGGCGCGATTGGTCTTGACGCCGGGTGCGCTTTCGACGGTCGTCGTCATCGCCGCGTCAGTGGATCGACCCGGAACGAGCGACCCGATGCATGCGTTCGATCAGGTCGTCGATCGTGATCTCGCTCTTGCTGAAGGTTCCGGCCACCCGTCCGCGGTCGAGGATGTACAGGCGATCGACCACCGGATAGACGTGAAAGATGTTGTGATCGATGAAGATCGCCGACTTGCCTGCATGCTTGATGCCCTGCACGAAATCGAGCGTTTTCTTGGTCTCCGTGAGCGAAAGCCCCATGGTCGGCTCGTCCAGCACCACCAGCTGGGCATCGAAATAAAGCGCCCGCGTGATCGCGACGCCCTGCTTTTCGCCGCCCGACATGGTGGAGACGACGTTGTCCGGATGAACCGCCGCCGAGGTGAACCCCATGTGTTCGCTCATCAGGCGCGCGGCTTCGTTGCGCATCTTCCGGACGTCGAGCAATCCCCAGCGGGTGCGGGGCTCGCGCCCCATGAACATGTTGCGCCAGATCGGCTGTTTTTCGGCCAGCGCACGCTCCTGGTACACGGTCTCGATGCCGAGGTCGCGCGCGCGCGCGACCGACCAGTCTTCGATCGGCTGGCCCTTGAAGCGAATTTCTCCACCCGGATCGGGCCGGTGGTACCCGGTGATGGTCTTGACCAGCGTCGACTTGCCGGCACCGTTGTCGCCGAGCAAGCCGACGATTTCACCCGGGTAGACGACGAAGTCCACCTGCGACAGCGAGCGGACTTCGCCGAAAGTCTTCGAGACCTTGATCAACTCGATGACCGGGACGCGCGCTTCGGCAGACGCCATGGCAACTCCTACCGTGCCTGCCGACCGCGCGACCCTCCGGAGCCGACTGGTCCGCGCCGGCTGTCGCGTGCCTAGCGGATCTCCTTGGCGGCGAGCGGCGCAACCGCGTCGACGTTGGTCTTGTCGACGAACGCGCCGGCGGTGTTCACGTCGAGGCCGGAGAAGCCGTACTTCTTGGTGAGGCAGATGTTGAGGATCGGCAGATAGCCCTGCAGGAACGGCTGCTGGTCGATAACCAGGTTCTGATAACCCTCCTTGACCGCCTTGGCCGTGTTCGGCGACATGTCGAAGCCGGCGAAAAGCACCTTGCCGGGCTCGAGCGACGCGGCCTTGGCGTACACGCCGACGTTGGACGTGAGACCGCCATGGTCGGTGACCACGATTTTCACTTCCGGGTTTTTCTTCATCACACCGACGAATGTCGCGGTGCCGGCGTTCGGCTCGGCGTTCGTCGCGGAGTCGATCTCCTGATAGATCACGGTGGCGCCGGCCTTTTCGAACGCGTCGATCACGCCGACCGTTCGCTGCCCGCGATCACCGCCCTGCCCCTTGAGGCCCCAGACAAAGACCTTGTCGCCCTTCTTGAGGTTCGCGCGCTTGGTGGCTTCCGCGGCCAGCGCGAACCCGGCCGAATAGTTGGGCGCCCCGACGTAGCCGAGGCCGCGCGCCGCGAACTTCGGCTGTGCCTTGGGCAGCGACGTATTCAGCGTGGTGAAGATGGTCCCCTGCGCGTATGCCTGCTCCACCAGCGGATCCGTGGCGTCGTCGCCACCGAACCCATACGTGGCAATGCCGTCCACCTTGGTGGCGATGGCCTGCTTGATCTGCGTGAGCATCTTGTTCGGATCCCAGTCGGAGAAGTAGTACGTCACGGTGGGACCGAGATCGAGTTCCGCCTGCTTGAACCCGTTGTAGACGTTGTTGGCGAACACGCCGCCTTGCGGCCCGCCGGGGAAAGCGGCGATCTTCACGCCCGCGCACCACTTGGCCACCGGGTCGGTGGCGCAGGCGGGCGCGCATCCGAGGGCTGTCAGCGCCAGCGTGGTCGCCGCCACAAGAGCTTTTTGCCGCGTCATCGTCGTCATGGCCTTGTCTCCGGTTCGACGGGGCGTTCGCGCGCGACCATCGCGCATCGGCGCCCCGTTCTCTCTGGTGTGATTTATTCTGCCGTAAAATACTGCATCGATCAACGTTCGGAGGCGAGGTTGCCGGAACTGGCGCGCGCGCGCACGCGAGCCAAGCGGCCCGTAGCGGGCGCAGCGCGGCGCGCCGAGCGCTCGCTGGGCGAACACATGGCGGCGACGCTGGCCACGCGCATCCTGGCGGGCGAGTACCGGCCCGGAACCCTGCTGCCCTCCGAAGAGACCCTGCGCAAGCAGTTCAATGCCAGCCGCACCGCGCTGCGCGAATCGATGCGCGTGTTGACGGCCAAACGCCTGATCGAGCCGCGGCAGCGCGTCGGCACATTGGTGCGTGCCGAAGAGGAATGGAACCGCCTCGATCCTGACATCCTCGCGTGGATGCGCGAGATCGAGCCCGACCTGGCGTTCATCCGCGGGCTGATCGAGGTGCGCGCGGTGATCGAGCCGGCCGCGGCCGAATTCGCCGCGCTGCGGGCGACCGGGCGCGATCTGTCGAGCATCGAATCCGCCTACGAGCGCATGTGCAAGAGCCATCCGCACGACCTGGAAGCGTGCACCGGCGCCGACCTCGATTTCCATCTCGCCATCCTGGTCGCGACCAAGAACCCGGTATTCGCGCAGCTCGGCAGCGTCATTGCGGCCGCGTTGTCGAATTCCTTCCGGCTGACGACGTCGCTGACCCGATCCTACGCGCGCACGCTCGCCGCGCACGGCGATGTGCTGGAGGCGATCCGCCTGCGCAAGCCGAAGGCTGCCCGCGCGGCGATGCTCGGGCTGATCGAGGTCGCCACCCATGACCTCGCCGGGATCGGCCACAACGGCGTCGGCACGCCCGCCGGCCGGCGACGTCGAGCGGCGTGAGGCGCAAACTCGAAGGGTGCTGCTGCACGCTTGTATGATTTTATTCGCCGCGCCCATGGCATGAAGATCACCGCCGTCAGGACCACGATCGTCAACGCGGAGATGCGCAACTGGATCTTCGTCAAGGTCGAGACGGATCACGACGGCCTCTACGGCTGGGGCGAAGCGACGCTGGAGTGGAAGACACGCGCCGTGGCGGGCGCGGTCGAGGATCTTGCTCCGCTCCTGCTCGGGCGTGATCCGCGCGACATCGAACAGGCCGTGCGCGTGATGCACAAGCACGGCTTCTGGCGCATGGGTGTCATCGGCGCCAGCGCGATCTCGGGCATCGAGGTCGCGCTGTGGGACATTCTCGGCAAGGACCTGGGCGTGCCGGTGTGGCGCCTGCTGGGCGGCAAGACGCGCGAACGCGTGCCGGTCTACACGCACCTGGGACTGGGCGACATGCGCGCCGTATACGAGACCATGCAGCCCGATGCCCTGGTCGAGCAGGCGCTGCGCGTCATCGAGAAGGGCTACCGCGCGCTCAAGGTGGTGTTCATCCCTTACACGCATTACACGGCATCCCTGCCTGCCATCGATCACGTCGGCAAGCTGATGACCGCGCTGCGCGCGGCCGCCGGTCCGAACATCGACATCATGGTCGACTTCCACGGCAGGCCGGCTTCCTCGGCGGCGGCGCTCGACTACATCCGTGCGCTCGAAGGCGGCCGGCCGCTGTTCGTCGAGGAACCCGTGCCGCCGGGCGACCCGCAGGCGATGAAAGAGGTCGCCGCGAAGTCGTCGGTTGCCATCGCCGCGGGCGAACGGCTGATCGGCCGCGCCGAGTTCGACCCGCTGTTCCGCTTGCGCGCCATCCACATCGCTCAACCGGATATCGCCCATACCGGCGGGATCGCCGAGGCGCGCAAGATCGCCGCGGCGGCGGAGGTAGCCGGCATCGGCATCGCTCCGCACAACCCGCTCGGTCCGATCGCAGGGGCGGCCGCCCTGCACTTCGACATCGCGACGCCGAACTTCGTGATCCAGGAGGAGATGTCCGGTGCCGTCCCCTGGTATGGCGAGGTGGCCTCGACTCCGATCAGGATGGTCGATGGGGCGTGGCAGATCCCCGAAGCCCCGGGGCTTGGCGTCGAGGTCGACGAAAAGGCCTGCGCAAAGCATCCCTTCGCGCCAGAGACGCTGGCGACGCGTCACGCCGTGATGCCCGACGGAACGGTCGTGGACTGGTAGGCGCGAGAAGATCCCCGCCCCCGCGAAGCGGCGGAGGGAGCGATGAGCCTCTTCGGCAGTCCCTACGGCCGCCGACCGCGGGAGCGCGTTCACTGGCGGGCAGAATCGCAGCTCGCAGCGAATCGCAGTCCGCTTCGACAGCGCGCATGCAGCACTCCGTTCCACTCGTCACGACTCTCGCGGCGGGTTTCGCCCTCGCGTTGATCCTCGGAGCCAGCTCGCCGAGATTGGCGTGATGCTGCTGGTGTTCGGCCTCGGGCTGCATCTTTCACTCGACGAACTGCTCTCCGTGCGCAAGATCGCGCTGCCCGGCGCGGTCGTGCAGATGCTCGCGGCGACCGCGCTCGGCGCGGGCGTAGCTCGCGACACGTGAACGATTCCGGCATGCTCGCGTCATGGCGCGCCGCGACCGTCACCATGTCTACGTGGTCGAGCTTTCGAAGGACGTTCTGTACGAGGGACGTTTCAAGAAGGCCAATCCCGGCTACATCGCGGGCAAACCGTGCTTCTA
This sequence comes from Burkholderiaceae bacterium, assembly GCA_035502095.1. Taxonomy (GTDB): domain Bacteria; phylum Pseudomonadota; class Gammaproteobacteria; order Burkholderiales; family Burkholderiaceae_F; genus JAKANT01. The sequence goes on along the minus strand of DATJUX010000020.1, from coordinate 63,088 downwards.
CGTCGGCATGACGGGACTGGATCCCGACCTGCGCTTCGACAAGCACAAGGCCGGCATCCAGGCCAACCGATTCGTGCAGCAGTTCGGTTTGTGGCTGCGGCCGGACCTGTACGAGATCTACAACCCCCTGCCCTACGACGGCGCGCGCGCGCTCGAGGTCGAGCTGGCGATCGACCTGCGCGAGTCGGGCTGCGGGGTCTGGCAGGCCTGAGCTTGGACGGGCCGCTCAGTGCGTCGCGTCAAGCCAGCGCCGGTGGCCTGCGTCGGGCGGCGACGGCTCGAGTTTGTTCAGCCCCTTCGACCCGAGGACGTCGCGGAAAAAATGCGCGTCGGGCTCGGGTGGGAAACCGAGCACCGATCCGTCTTCGCGAATCAATTCGGGTGTGCCACGCACGTGCACCCCGATGCTGGACAACACGGTCGAGAAATTGCGCGCGGTCCTGAAGACGGCGACCTCGTCCAGTGCGCATCCCGTGCGTTCGGTCACCTGGTGCGTCGCCCAATAGTGCCGCCACGCTGTCGCTCCGTCCGGGGCACACCAGAGGTTCACGGCCTTGCGCCACGACGCCCGTCCGTCGTCGGTGGTGATCGACCGCGAAAGCGACATCGGCAGGACGTAGAACGTCGTGTCGATCGATCCGGCATGTCGCGCGAGGCTGTCTTCCATCCTGGCGCAGAACGGGCAGTTGACCGCCGAAAGCAGGACGATGCGGCGCCCGCCGCCGTCGCCGTACGCGACCTTGACCAGCTTTTGCCACTGGATGCTGTCGATCACCTCGGCGCGCAGCCGGGCCGCTTCCTGCGCTGACAGCGGACGCGGTTCCTGCGCGGTAATCCACCGCCATCCGGTGCTGTCGCCGAGGATGTCACCGCTTTCGGTGATCAGCCCGACAAGTTCGCCGCTCGACCTGTCTTCGAGGCGATACAGGCCGTCGACCAGCGTCCGCTCGTCGGCGGTCGAGGACGCTTCAAGCTTGGTGTCGTAGCCGAGCCGCCTGAGGTTCGCGAAGAAGTTCGCCGCAGCCGACGCACCGTTGGCCAATGCGCCTTGGCCGGGCAGGATGCTCGCCAGCACCAGCAGAGCGACGCAACGGGTCAGCGTGCCGATCCCGTTGCGGGGAAAGCGCCTCAATCCAGCCGCTCCGACCATGAGGCAGGCTCCAGCGTGAGCCCGGATTCAGTACCCGTAACGCTGCGGACATAGGCTCGCGCGACGACGGCGGCGGGCAGCCCCTGCGACGGGTCCATCTTGAGCGCACGCAGCGTCTCGGTCACCCACGGCGGGCTGACGACGTTCACCCGGATGCGGCGCGGCGCCTCGAGGGCCGCGGCGCGCACGAACCCTTCGAGACCCGCATTCACGAGGCTGATCGCCCCGCTGCCAGGCATGGGCGAACGAGCGAGGATTCCGGAGGTGACCGTGAAGGAACCGCCGTCAGAGACATGCTCGAGGCCGAAGCGCACCACGTTCACCTGCCCCATCAGCTTGTTGTCGAGGCAGAAGCGGAAATCCGCGTCGCTCAGCTGGCCGAGCGGGGAGAATTTCGCCGAGCCCGCCGCACACACGACCGCATCGAGCTTGCCGACACGACCGTACATTGCCTTGACGCTGGCCGGGTCGGAGATGTCGACCGAGACGCCCGCGCTCTTGCGGCTGACGCCGATGATCTCGCTGCCGGCCGCCAGGGCCGACGCCACGGCGCGGCCGATCGTGCCGGTTGCACCGACGATGAGAATACGCATTGACCGGTCTCCTTTGCATGTTCGGGGGGACGGGCTCGCATATTAATGAAGCGCTCGCGAGCGTTTCTGGGCGGCGCGGTCCGAACGAACCGAATCCGGGCCCCGGACCTCGCGCGGCGCAGGACTTTTCCCGGCCAGCGCCAGAAATCCTTACGGAGAAATTACACATCTCGTCCTAGGATCGGCGCCGAACACCGATGAATGGACGCCGCCATGCGTTTGCTCGTACGAAAGGGCCCACCTGCGTGTCAGCAATTGTCGGGCGATGGAATCGACGTGAAGATGCTGGCCGCGCACCTGTTGCCGCAGGACATCCGACTCGGTCTTGATGTTCTGGATTGCGAACAACTGTTCTCGTCGATCGGGCGGCACATGCTCGTCCATCATGGTCTGGACGAATCCCTGGTGGCGCACTGCCTCTCGCGCCGCGAACAGGCCGGATCGACCGCGTTGGGTTGCGGCGTCGCGATCCCGCACGCGCGTATCGACGGACTCGAGCAAATACGCGTGTTCTACGGGCGCCTGCGGTCGCCAATTCACTTCGCCGCTCCCGACAACCTGCCGGTGTCCCACGTGCTTGCGTTGCTGGTCCCGCACCCTGCAGCCGACGCACACTTGAAGCTTCTGGCCGATGCGTCGAATATCCTCTCGGAACAACGCTTCCGCGAACGGCTGAGCGCAGCCGTCGCCGTTCGCGATGTGTTCAGGCTCTTCGCGGATTGATCCGCTGGAAGCGCAGTCGGGCGCCGCGCGCGCTGCGTGCAATTCGGCCGGGGGCAGCCATGAATGCGGAGGTCCGGCTTTGACAGCTCGAAGCCGCTGCGGATGACCCGGCCGAACTTTCCGATCCCCGGGTCGCGGTCCTCGGGATCTGCGGACGACCCCCCGAACGAGGCGCCGCCCACATACCAAGCGCGCAAATGAGTGCCATCGCGCCGCAACTCAGAGCGATCGAAGCGCCGCGAACCTTCGGCTGGGTCGATGTCGTCGTGATGGTTGCCGTGTTCGGCATCCTGTGGAGCGCATTGCACTTTGGCAAGGGCATGCTGGTCCATTTCGATCCGTTGGCGGTCCAGCCGATCGACGCGTCGTTGAGGCTGATTCCCTACTATGCCGGCCGAACGCTGCTGCGGATGTGGATCGCCTTTGCGTTTTCGCTCTCGTTCGCGATCACGGTCGGCTACATCGCCGCGAGGAGTCGCCGTGCGCGCGCGTTCATCCTGCCGGCCCTCGACGTGCTGCAATCGGTGCCCGTACTGGGCTTCCTCTCGGCGACCGTCGCCGCGTTCATGGCGCTCTTTCCTGGAAGCCTGCTCGGCGTCGAATGCGCCGCCATCTTCGCGATCTTCACAGGCCAGGTGTGGAACATGGCCTTCGGCTTCTACCATTCGATGGTCACCATCCCCACCGACATGCAGGAGGCCGCTTCGTCTTGCGGCCTGACCCGCTGGCAGCGCTTCAGGACCGTGGACCTGCCGGCCTCCATGCACAGCCTGATCTGGAACTCGATGTTGTCGTTCGGAGGAGGCTGGTTCTTCGTCGCGCAAAGCGAAGCGATAAGCGTGATGAACAAGGACATCAAGCTGCCAGGGCTCGGGTCCTACATGGCGCAGGCCATCGAGCATGGCGACGATATCGCCGCGGCCGGGGCGATCGTTGCGATGCTGGCGGTGATCCTCGTGAGCGACCAACTGGTCTGGCGGCCGCTGCTCGCATGGGCGGACCGGTTCAAGATCGAACTGACGGAGTCGGCGACGCCGCCCACGTCGTGGGCCTACAACCTGCTGCGGAATGCCTACGTCTTCACGTGGGCGAACGCGCGACTCTGGTCACCCCTCGCGGACGCGATACGCCGGGTTGCCGCAAGAACCGAGCCTGCAGCATATCGGATGAGCGAGTGGCAATGGAGCGCGCTTCGGCGCGCGGTCGTCTGGCTCGTCGTTGCGTGCATCGGCCTCGAGGCGCTCCGAGGCGTGCTTGCCGCCGCCGAGGCCGTTCTGGTCGCGGTCACGTGGGCAGTCCTCGGAAAGATCGTCGGCCTCGGGTTTCTGACGGCCCTGCGCGTCGCGGCCATGACGGTGCTGGCGACTGTCGTCTGGACGCCGGTTGGCGTGTGGATCGGCCTGCATCCGACCATTGCCCGGTTTGCGCAGCCCGTAGCTCAAGTCGGTGCTTCGTTCCCCGTCAACATGACGTTCCCCATCGTGGTCGGTTTCTTCGTTGCAAACCACGTTTCGCTCAACTGGGGAAGCATCCTGCTCATCGCGATGGGGACGCAGTGGTACATCTTGTTCAACGTCATCGCAGGGGCGATGGCGATTCCGAACGACCTGGCGGAGGCCGCCCGCGTCTATCGCTTGCGCAATTGGAACCTCTGGCGAACCTTGATCCTGCCCGCGATCTTTCCGTTCTGGGTCACGGGAGCCTGCACCGCGGCGGGTGGCGCGTGGAACGCGAGCATCGTCGCGGAATTCGCCGCCTGGGGAGACACGACGCTCGAGGCGGACGGACTGGGCGCCTACATCGCCGCGGTGACGAAGTCCGGCGATACGCCGCTGATCATTACCAGCATCGCCGTGATGTCGCTCTTCGTGATCGCGATGAACAAGCTCATCTGGCGGCGCCTGTATGCCTTCGCCGAAAGGCGCTTCAAGCTGGATTGACCGTGACCGCAACCACGCCGCCGGCTCGTCAGGCCCCGCAGCCAGTCGCGCAGCTCGTGGCCGTGTGCAAGTCCTACTCGATCGCCAGCGGGCATGAGCTGAAGGTCCTCGACAACATCGACCTTGCGGTAAACCGCGGCGAATTCCTCGCCCTGCTGGGACAGTCGGGCTCGGGCAAGTCGACGATTCTCCGTTGCCTGACCGGGCTCATAGCGCCGACGTCCGGACGTGTTCTTTCCGACGGCCGGCCGCTCAGCGGCCTCAATCGCGATGCCTCGATCGTCTTCCAGACCTTCGCCTTGTATCCGTGGCTCACGGTCGAGCAGAACGTCGCGGTGGGTCTGATGTCGCGCCGCATCGAACGTGCCGAACGCGACGCAGCCGTTGCGCATTCGATCGACCTGATCGGTCTGGGCCACTATCACGCCGCCTATCCGCGCGAACTGTCGGGCGGCATGCGGCAGCGGGTCGGTATCGCGCGTGCACTGGTGTCGCGGCCCAAGCTCCTCTGCCTCGACGAAGCCTTCAGCGCGCTCGACGTCCTGACGGCGGAAAACCTCCGGCAGGAACTGATCGGCTTGTGGCGCAGTCCCGGCAGCGGACTGAGTTCGGTCTTCATGGTGACCCACAACATCGAGGAGGCGGTCGAGATGGCCACGCGCATCATGGTTGTCTTCCCGAGTCCCGGACGGATTGGCCTCGTGTTGGAAAACCCGTTGCCGTATCCGCGCGACACGAAGCACGTGGAATTCCAGCGGCTCGTGAGCGTAATTCACGAGTCCATCACGACCATGACGTTGCCCGACCTGCCGCCCGAGCGTCCGGTCGCTGGTCAGCCCGTCTCGCGCGCCAGGTCGCGCATGGAGTCGATCCCTCTCGTGCCGGTCGCGCAAATCGTCGGTCTCCTCAGCATCCTCGAGGATTCGCCGGAGCTCTCGAACATCTACGACATCTCGCACGAAATCGGCCGCGAATTCGGCGACACAATCGCCATCGTGAAGGCGGCGGAAATACTCGAGTTCATCGACACTCCCAAGGAGGAGGTCCGCTTCACCGACCTCGGGCGCCGGTTCGTCGCGGCCGATCGCGCCGCGCGCCGCAGGATCTTCGCGGAGCAGCTCTTCAAGCTCCGCATTTTCCACATCATTCTCGCGCTGCTGAAGGTGTCCGAGGAGATCGACGCCCATCGCCTGGTCAAGGACATCGCGACCGCCCTGCCCTACGACAATCCGGAGAAGACGTTCGAAACCATGGTCGAGTGGGGTCGCTTTGCCGGACTGATGGACTACAACCCGAAGACCGGGGTCGTGTTCGTGCCCAAAGAGGAAGACCCTGCCGAGGGACGGCAAGGCTGACGCGCTGCCTGTCGACCCATGACGCCCGGACAACGCAGTGCGCCGGCACAGCGCCGGGCGTCAGCGCCGCGACCGATGTTCCTGCGCCTGTTGCTTGGTGACGATATCGGCAAGCAGGCTTGCGTTGCGCGCAAGCAGCTGAAGCAGGTCGTCGAGCGTCACCACGCCCACCAGCAAACCCGCGTGATCGATGACCGGCAGGCGGCGCACGCCGTGCGTGCGCATGCGCTCCGCCGCCTCGATGGCATCGTCGGTATCGCGCGCCACGACGAGGTGGGAGAAGTGGACCATGACATTGCCCACGACCGTCGTGGCGGGATCGAGACCCTTGGCGAGCACGTCGACGACGATGTCGCGGTCGGTGATGATGCCCGCCGGCGTGCGTTCGTCGTCCGCCTCGTCGACGACGATGAGATCGCCCGTGTGGTGCTGCCGCATCAGCCGCGCGGCTTCGAGGATCGTGGTCTTGCGCGGGCAGAACACCACGTCGAGTACGCATATTTCGCTCAGTTGCACAGCATCTCTCCGTTTGAATGGCTCGAGCCGGGTCGACCCGCTACTGGACCAGGAGTCGGGCCAGCGAAAGCAGGGTCGGATCGAGCGTCGATTTCCGTGACACGACCTCCTCCAGCTGCGTGGCGACCACCTTGCCGCCGAGCAGGCCCACCATGACGCCGTGCGCAGCCTCCGCCACGCAATCGACGGCCGCCACGCCGAGCCGCGTCGCCAGCATCCGATCGAACGCACCCGGGTTCCCGCCGCGTTGCACATGACCGAGCCGCGTCACGCGCAGATCGAATCCGAGGCGCTCACCGTGCTCGCGAAAGTACACCGAGAGTCTCTCTGCGTTGTAGGTCGCCCCCTCGGCCACCACCACGATCGCATGCCGCTTGCCGCGCTCGCGGCAGGCACGCAGTTCGGCGGCGATCGCCTCCGGGTCGGTCTGCATCTCGGGAATGACGATCGCCTCGGCACCGCCGGCGATGCCCGCGATCGTTCCGAGGTACCCACAGTTGCGCCCCATGACTTCAACCAGAAACGCGCGCTCGTGCGAGGAGGCGGTCGTGCGCAGCCGGTCGATCGCCTCCAGCGCGACGTCGACCGCGGTGGTCGCGCCGATGCTGACATCGCTTCCGTAGAGATCATTGTCGATGGTCGATGCGACCCCGACGACCTGCGCGCCCTTGCGCGAGAGCGCGCAGGCACCCCTCTGCGAGCCATCGCCGCCGATGACGATGAGGCTCGAGATATCGTGGCGCGCCAGCGTGTCGACCGCCTGCTGCTGGCCGGCGTCGGTCTTCATCGGCAGGCAACGGCTGGAGCCGAGCATCGTGCCGCCCTGCTGGATGATTCCGCCGACGTCGCGCGCACCGAGTTCGACGAAATCGGCGTCGGTCAGTCCGCTGTATCCGTGGCGCACGCCGACCATGGTCCATCCGCGGGCGACGCCGGCCCGCACGATCGCCCGCAGCGCCGCGTTCATGCCGGGCGCGTCCCCACCGCTGGTCAACACGGCCACTCGCTTCATGGCGCGACTGCTCCTTCGTTGGAGGAAGTGGCTGATGAAATTCGCGTCCAGAAGCAGGCTGCACCTGCTCCAGCGGCGCCAAACATAAAGGAGCGAGCGATCCCGCGCATTGGAATTCCTGGCTCGGGGTTGACGGACGGCAAACTCGGGGGCGATTTTGCCCCGGACGGTCACGGTTTGGTGTTTCGACGGTACCCGCCGCGGAAAAGCGGCCTATCGGTGCGCGACGCGGAGGGCGCGGCGGCCGGCACCGCAACGCCGGCAGCGGCGCCGTCCGCAGGTCGCGCAACGCTATCCGGCGGCGCCAGGCCTCATTGCCCAGCCGGTTTCGCGAGCAGGATTTCGATGTGCTTGCGCGTCCTGTCGGCGTCGGGAGCGTCGGGGGACATCTTCAGGTAGAGCTGGTAGTTCTCCACCGCGCGGGCCATGTCTCCCGCCTTCTCGTATGAAGCCGCCAGGTTGTAGAGAATCTGCGGGAACGGCTTCTGCTCGTAGGCTTCGGCGAAGGCGCGCGCGGCTTCGGGATAGCGACCTGCCAAGTACGCGGCCTGCCCGCGATCGAACGCCTCTTGCGCTGCCTTCAGCGCGTTGGCGTGCAGCGTCTCGATGTGCTTTTTTACGACGCCTGCGTCGGCCGCACTCGGTGCCGCCTCCAGGTACTCGCCGAACTTCGATGCCGCGAGCTCGCGCAGACCCATCTTTTCCAGGCAACCCGCCTGGTTGTAGAGGAGCTCGGGGCGCGGGTTCAACGCGTAGGCGTCCCTGAACACCTCGAGCGCATCGCTATAGCGGCCGGCGAAATAAAGCGTCCTGCCCTCCTCCATCATGCGCTCCGATTTGGCGACACCCGTCGCCGTCGCGGCCTCGCCGCCAAGATGGGAGCGCGCTTCCCGCTGTTCCGCCCGCACGGTATCGGCATGCGGCGCCTGCGGATCGGCGAGATAGGTCTGATACGCGAGATCGGCGTCGGCGTACCGGCCCGCGTCGAGCAGCGCCTTCGCCTCGTAGCGGATGAAGTCGCGGTCCGGGTAGGTGCGGAACCCTTCCTGGAACGCCGCGGCCGCCTCATTGAATTTCTGCTGCTGCGAGAGCCGCATGCCGCGCGTCATCCACTCGTAGCCGCCCGCTTCGCCGCTCGCGGTGATGGGCGACGCATCGGCCTTTACGCGCAGTTCGGCGAGATGGCCGCGCACCTTGCCGGCATCCTTCGCGTCCGGGCTTGCGGCGAGATATTGGCCGTAGCGCGAGATCGCCGCGTAGTTGCGCCCGAGCATCTCCAGGCAGCGCGCCTGGTTGTACTTGAATTCCGGCAGCGGTTTGAGGTCGTACGCCTTCTCGAACAGCTTCAGCGCATCGTCGTAACGCTTGTCGAGCACGGCTTGCTGGGCCGCATCGAACGCGTCGCGCGCCTGCTCGGTCTGCATGCCCGCGTGCGCCTGTTCGAGCGCAGCGCGCGCTTCGTCCGCTCGCGGTGCATCGGGCGTGGCCAGGTAGCGCTCGTAGGCGCGCGCCGCCTCGGCGTAGCGGCCGCTGTCGAGCAGCGCGGCGGCTTCGTTCAAGATCAGTTTTTCGCTCGGATAGGTGCGGAATCCGGCGCGAAACGCTTCCACTGCTTCGTCATAACGGTGCGCGCGCAGCAGGCGAAGGCCGCGCGACATCCATTCCTGGCCGCCCGCCAGGCCGCTCTGCGTGATCGGCTGCTTGTCGGCGTCGCTGCGCAGCTGCTCGACGCGGCGCGTCAGCTGCGCCGCGTCCTTCGCGTCGGGCTTGATGCGCACATACTCCGCGTAGGCGTCGGCGGCGGCGTAGGGACGACCGAGCTTTTCGAAGCACGAGGCCTGGTAAAACTTGGACTCCGGCATCGGGTTGTGCGCGTACGCCTCCTGGAACGCGGCAAGCGCTTCGTCGTAGCGTCCGGCCGCGAACGCCTTCTGTCCCTGTTCGAGCTGCTTGCGCGCCTCGACCACGTCCGCGGCGGTGACCTGCTGTCCGCCGAGCGCGGCATCGGCCCGCTCGATCTGCCTGCGCGCCTCGTCGGCGCGCGGTGCGTCGGGATAGGTGAGGTACTGCTCGTATGCCAGCTTGGCTTCGGCGTAGCGGCCCGAGTCGAACAAGGCGGCGGCCTTGTTGAGCATGAAGGTGGGATGCGGCCGGATGCGGAACCCCTGGTCGAAGAGCTCGATTGCCTCGTTGTAGCGATGCTCCTTCAGGGCCTTCAGGCCCGCGTCGTTCAGCGCCTGCGCCTCCTTGCGCGCGTGCTTCATGCCCGGATCCGCCTTCTCCAACTCGTCGTCGATGCGTTGCAGCTGCTCCTTCACTTCGTCCGCGCGCGGCGCATCGGGGTAGGAGAGATATTTCTCGTATTGCTCGCGCGCCTCGGCGTAGCGGCCGGAATCGAACAGCGCCGCCGCCTTGTTCAGCACGAAGTTCGGACTCGGATACAGGCGATAACCCTGGTCGAACTTGCGGATCGCCTCGTCGTAACGCTTTGCCAACAGGAGCTTGACGCCCTCGCTCATCAGCGCCTGCGCCTGCCTTTGCACCTCGGCTTCCTTGTCCGCCGGTTTGGGCGCCGGTACTTCTTCCGTCGTCCCGCCTTGCCTCGGCGGCGCCGCGAACCGCTGCACGTCTTCGTGCATCCCGTACATCGCAGCAAACTTCGCCAGCGGATCGCCGCCCGGCGTTTGTGTGTCGTCGGGCACTGCGTCGGCCGTGGCGCCATCGGCGACGGCCTGCTCGGAATCCTCGTGCAGCGCCACACCAGTCGACTGCGCAGCGGCGGCTTGGTGGATCTGGATCATCGCGTCACTCCCCAGGGACAGCGAGGGTTTGCCGGCAAAAACAGGCAGCACGACATCGCTGCCCGGGTCCGGCCTCCATTGGGAACAATCGGAAATTCCCAGGAGTACATACGCAGGGGTTGGTCGTACGGAGCGCGTGAATATTCACGGATTCGTCGCTTCCGGCCGCAACCGTAAGCGTCCCGCCATGGCGCCGAGGGGTTTGCACACTAAGATGGCGCGCATGGCCAGCCCCGCGGAGATCGCCGCCGAACTCGCCGCATTCGACGGCGGCCTGGAGGTCTTCCGCCTGCTCGCCAACAGCGTGCCGGCGATGATTGCCTACTACGACGCACCCGAGATGGGCCAGCGTTGCCGCTTCGCCAACCGCGCTTACGCCAGCGCCTTCGGCCTCACCGAGGCATCGATCGTCGGCAAGACCTTTCCCGAAATCATCGGGCAGGAGGCGGCGCGCGAGGTGCAACCGTCGATCGACGTGGTCGTGCGCGAGAGCCGCGCGGTGGTTTACGTACGGGAGCTCAAGGCGGCCGACGGCACGCGCCGCTGGATCGAGGTCAACGTGCTGCCGCACCTGGGCTCGAGTGGCCGTCCCCTCGGTGCGTTCGTGATCGTCACCGACATCACGCAGCACCGCGAAGCGATGCGGGCGCTGCGCGCGTCGGAGGAGCGGCTTGCCAAGTTCATGCAGGCGAGCGCCGAGGGCATCGCTTTCCTCAAGGACGGCGTCATTACGGACGCCAACCCGCCCTTGTGCGCGCTCGTCGGCTACGCGCTGGACGAGTTGCGCGGGCGGCGCGCGCTCGATTTCATCGCACCCGACCAGGCCGCGCAGGTGGCCTCGATCCTCGCAGCCGAACGGGAGATCGCCTACGAGAGCGCGATCGTCCACAAGAACGGCACGCGCATCCCAGTCGAGTTCATCGGCCGCACGCTGTTTCACGACAACGAGCGGCTCCGCATGTCGATCGTGCGCGACCTGCGCGACCGGCATGCCGCGCAGGCGCGTATCCAGTATCTCGCCCACCACGATGTGCTCACCGGCCTGCCGAACCGCCTGGCTTTCGTGGAGCGGCTTGCCCACGAGATCGAGCGCGCGGGCGCCGACGGTGCGCCCCTGGCGCTGCTGTTCATCGACCTCGACCACTTCAAGCGCGTCAACGACTCGCTGGGGCATCTCGTGGGCGACGCGTTGCTCCAGACGGCGGCCGCGCGCATCTCGGCATGCCTGCGCGCCACCGACCTCGTCGCGCGCTTCGGCGGCGACGAGTTCATGGTGCTGCTGGTCGGGGTCGGGCGCGACGGTGCGGCCGAGGTCGCGCACAAGCTGCTTGCTGCGGTCGAGGTCCCGATCGATGCCGAAGGGCGCGCGATCTCGGTCACACCGTCGGTGGGGATTGCCATGTACCCGGCCGACGGCACCACGCCCGCCGAGCTGATCAAGCACGCCGACACCGCGATGTACCTCGCCAAGGCGCGCGGGCGCGCGAACTACCAGTTCGTCGATCCGGCGGTGACAAACGCCGCGTACGCCGCGCTCGTGCTCGAGAGCCAGCTGGCCCAGGCGCTGCAGCGCGACGAGTTCGTGCTGCACTTCCAGCCGCAGGTGCGCGCGATCGACGGTTCGCTCGCAGGCGTCGAGGCTTTGATCCGCTGGCGCCACCCGGAGCAGGGCCTGCTGTGGCCCGAGGCATTCATTGCCCTCGCCGAGCAGCGCCGCCTGATGCTGCCGATCGGCCAGTGGGTGCTGCGCAATGCTGCGCGAGCGGCGCGGCGCTGGCGCACGCGCGGGCTGCTGGACGTGCCGATGGCGGTCAACCTGTCGGGCATGCAGTTCCATGCCGACGGCTTCGTCGAAGCGGTGCGCGAGGTGCTGCGCGAGGAGCAGGTGCCTGGCGACTGGCTCGAGCTCGAACTCACCGAACGCATGCTGATGGACGACCTGGCTGCCGTGAAGCGCACGCTGGATGCCCTCAAGAGCCTGGGCATCCGCATCTCGGTGGACGACTTCGGCACCGGCTATTCGTCGCTCGCGCACCTGAAGGGCCTGCCGATCGACAGCATGAAGCTCGACCGCTCGTTCGTGCAGGACCTTCCGGCCGAACGCGGCAGCGCCGCCATCGCGCGAGCGGTGGTCCAGATGGCGAAGGGTCTCGAGCTCACCGTCGTCGCCGAGGGTGTCGAGAACGACGACCAGATGCGTTTCCTGGTCGACGAGGGCTGCGACGTGCTGCAGGGCGAGCTGATCAGTCCGCCCCTGACCGCGGCGCAGTTCGCGGCGTGGGTCGCACAGCGCGCGCCGGCACCCGGCACGGCGCGCGCGCCGTAGCGTCGCTACAGACTGAACCGCCGCGCCGCTGCCGCACCGGCCAGGCCGATGCCGAGCAGGAGGAGCGTGCCCGGCTCGGGCAGTTGCCCCGGCCCGGGACCTGGCCCGGGTCCCGAGACCAGCTCCACGTCGACGTTGTCCAGCCCGATGTAGTTGAACCCGCTCGCGCCCTGCAGCAACAGCGCGGTGCTGGCAGACGTCGCGACGAACTGCAGCACTTCATGCGTCCAGGTGTTGGTTCCCGTCGCGGGCGAGCTGAACGTCTGCGACGTGCCGGCGGCGCTGGCCGTGAGCGAATCCGGCAGTCCCCACTGGTCCGAACTGCCCAGATCGAACGACACCGAATACGTCGCACCCGGCGTCGTGACAAACGTCTGCGTCACGCCGGCAAACGGGGCACCAAGCTGGTAGTTGGTCAGATCGAGAAAGTAGCTGCCGTCGCTGGCGGTCAGGTTGAAGGGGTTGGCCGGGCCGATCCAGGCCGTCGTATCGGCGACGACGGTCCAGCCCGTGATGACCGTCGAGCCGGCCGGCGGCGACATCGTGTCGTTGCCCTGGTTGACGAATCCGCCCAGCTCGAAGCTGCCGTTGATCAGCAGGTTGGCCTGCGCCGACGTTCCCGCGGCGAGCGCGCCGCCCAGAAAGAGCGCCCGCAACACAGTACGAAGTCTCATTGCTCGATTCCTCCTCTCAAGACTGATGATCTCGTGCGGACTGGCCTCGAGTCCCGGCACGGCGCCGCCTTGCGACGTGCAACCGACGATATGAACCCGCCGTTACCGAGCCGTTATGCTCAGAAACCGTGCACCTTTCCGCCCAGGCCCTTGGCAAAGGGTCCCGGCGGCCGGCGGGCCGCCTCGAAGGGCACGGAACCCGGCCGCCGGACGGGCCGGAGTTCACATCGGTCAAGCGTACATTCCGGTGTAGTGCGGCTGCGCTCGAGCGGGAGGTATCGATGCAGATGGAATACGCAAGCTCATGGCATTGGGGTGGCGCCCTCATCTTCGCCCTCGTCATCATCATCCCGGCATGGAAGATCGTCTCGAAGGCTGGGTATGCGGGCGCGTGGAGCCTGTTCGCCTTCGTGCCGGTGATCAACGTGATCATGCTGTGGGTGTTCGCGTTCTCCAATTGGCCGCGCAACAAGGGGGGCACTTGAAATAGGGTCCCGCGCGCGGTGCGAGCCACCCGTCAGTCAGGGCTGCGCTTCACTCCACCCGCGAAGCAAGCGCCGCCCGGACGTGCTTGATCGCGAGCAGGACGACGAACTGCTTCACGCTTCCCGAGTGCGACAAGCGGTCGATCTCCCTCTGGATCTCGACCAGGACCCGCTCTTCGGAAAGACCATTCTCCTGCGCGAGTTCTCGCGCTGTGGCCAGGTCGATGCCGCTTACCAGGATTTGATCGGTCTTCACTTGAGGCCCCACCGCGCGCACGTCTCGCATACCGTATAGCTCGGCCCAGTTCGTGTCTGGTTGAGGGCGGTCAAATCGGATCGTGCAGGCACGGCGGGGTGCGGCTATGGCGCGGCAAGCCGAAGCAACCGGCCGGTCCGCGCGTCTCCAATCGGCTGTCTGTTTGCCCTGGCGCAAGAGCCGGCGATTTGTCATCGCGCCGTCACACCCGGCGTCTCGCGCCGACGATAAAGTGCAGTGGCTTCGCTGCGACGCGTCTGCTGCGGCGCGGGCGCGGCGTGGGTTGTGAAACCGGACGCGAACGCATCGCCGAGCGCGTGGAATGAGAAGGCACCCCGAACCCGTGGTCGACGACGGCTGGGACGCCGCGACCTGCGGCACGCTGATCGAGGAGCTGTCGGCCATCCGCAAGTCGTTGCTCGACCACGAGCGCACGCTCCGGTCCGCGCTGGCGAGCGTCGACTCCGCGCACGCGGCGAGCGCACGCAATCTGGTGCACTACCTGGCCCTGCGCCGCTTCGACCTGCGTCCGCTGCAAGAGCGACTCGCCCGTCTCGGCGTGTCCTCGCTCGGCCGCGCCGAGTCGCATGTGCTCGCCAATCTCGACAAGGTGCTCGGCATACTGCACCGTCTCGCAGGGCGGCCGTGGGAATCGCATTCGCGTGACGAGCCGGCCGGGATCCGGCGCAGCCAGACCCTTCTCGACCTGCACACGCAGGCACTGCTCGGCCCGCCGCCCGCGGGCCGGCGGGTACGCATCATGGTGACGATGCCGTCGGAGGCTGCGCTCGACTACGGTCTCGCCAAGAAACTCGTCGCGGCAGGCATGGATGTCGCGCGCATCAATTGCGCGCACGACGGCGCCGCGGAGTGGCGTGCGATGGCGGCGCTCGTGCGGCGCGCCGCTCACGCGGCCGGCCGCCGCGTTCGCATTCTCATGGACCTCGGCGGCCCGAAGGTGCGCACCGCGGCGCTCGCACCCGGCCCCGCCGTGCTGAAGCTGCGTCCGCAGCGCGACGAATTCGGGCGAGTTCTCGAGCCGGCGCGGCTCGGCCTTCGTTGCAGCCCATCGGCCCCGACGATCGAAGGCGCGAAGATCCACGCCACCGCTGAAGCCGGGTGGCTCGAAGCGCTGCGTGCCGGCGACGTCATCCGGCTCACCGACGCGCGGGGCTCGCGACGGAAATTCGTCGTCGAGCATTGCGAGGGCGGCGGTGCCCTGCTCGAGTCCCGGCGCACGACCTACCTGGTACCCGGAACCGACCTCGAGCATCGGCACCACGGCGCGCCCGCCGTCTGCCGCCTTGCGGATCTGCCGCGGCGGCCGGGATTCGTTCTGCTCGGTCGCGGCGATGTCCTGCACCTGACCCGTCCCGAGCGCGTCGCGGACGCACCGGGTCATGCGCGCGCGCGCAAGAGGAGGCTTGCGATCGGCTGCAGCCTGCCGGAAGTCTTTGCACAGGTTCTCAAGGGCGAACGGATCTGGTTCGACGATGGCCGCATCGGCGGCGTCGTACGCAATGCGTCGCCCGACGAACTCGAAATCGAGATCACCGATGCGCGCGAAGGCGGCGAGAAGCTGGCTGTGGACAAGGGCATCAACCTGCCGGACAGCCAGCTCGACCTGCCCGCTCTGACAGCGCAGGATCGCGACGACCTCGCGGTCGCCGTGGAGTGCGCGGACCTGGTCGGACTTTCTTTCGCGCAGGCTCCCACCGACGTCGACGAATTGCGCGCGCGCATGAACGAACTCGGCGCCGGGCACCTCGGCATCGTGCTCAAGGTCGAGACGCGACGCGGGTTCGACAACCTTCCGGGCGTGCTGCTCGCCGCCATGAAACACGGCGCAGCCGGCGTCATGATCGCGCGCGGCGACCTCGCGGTGGAATGCGGCTACGAGCGGCTCGCCGAAGTGCAGGAAGAGATTCTCTGGGCGTGCGAGGCGGCGCACATTCCGGTGATCTGGGCCACGCAAGTGCTGGAGTCGCTCGCCAAGACCGGCCGGCCGTCGCGTTCGGAGATCACCGACGCGGCGATGAGCGAACGGGCCGAGTGCGTCATGCTGAACAAGGGCCCGTTCATCCTGGATGCGATGCGCACGCTCGACGACATCCTGCGCCGCATGCAGACGCATCTATCGAAGAAGCGACCGCTATTGCGCGCCCTGCGCTCGTGGCAGGAAAACGCCGCCGTCACCTCCGGCGGCGCGTAGAACAGGGCTGCCGGCAGGCGCCCCGGTTACGGATCCCGCCGGCGCAGCTCGCGTACGCCACGGCCGAGCTTGCGGCGTAGCAGCGCACGGAGCGTCACACCGTCGGCATAGCCGACCTCGCCTGCGATCCGGTCGATGCTCGCGTCGCTCGTTTGCAGCCGATGCACCGCGCGCTGGACCCGCAGATCCTGAAAATACGAAAGCGGCGTCTTCCCGAGCACGCGGTGCAGGCGGCGCGCCAGGGTGCGTTCGCTGGCACCGACCTCGCGCGCCGCTTCGGACAGCGAGAAGCCTTTGGCGAGCCGGGCCCGCGCCCACTGCTCGAAGCGTTCGATCAGCGGGTCGGCATGCGCTAAGTGGTCGGCGATCACGTAGCTGGACTGCGACGGGCGCGAATCGATCACGAGGTAACGTGCCACCACACTCGCCGCCGCCGGGCTGTGCTGGCGCAACAGCCAAAGCGCGAGATCGAGGTGCGCGAGCGCCGCGCCGGCGGTCACCACCCTGCCCTCCGGAGCCAACATCCGCGATTCGTCGAGGTGGACCTGCGGATATAGCTGGCGGAACAACGGGGCCAGCCACCAGGTCGTGGTGGCCTTGCGGCCGTCGAGCACGCCGGAAGCGGCAAGCACGAACGTGCCCGTGCACGCGGCGGCGAGGAGCGTGCCGCCGGCACCGCGTTCGCGCAGCAGGCTGACGGCATCGCGCACGTCGCGGCGCTTCAGTGCCGCCTGCAGCGCTTGCGGCGTCTTGGTGCCGAGCGCCGGAGCCACCAGCACGTCGGGAGCGCGGCGGTCGTCGGCCGGATATACCGGTACGCGCAGGCCCCGATCGGTGCGCACCTGCCGCCGTACGCCGATCGCGCGCACCCGCAGTGGCGCGCCGGCAACGGCCAGTTCGTTGGCGGTGCCAAAGACGTCGAGCAAGGCGCTCAGCCCGCTGTCGAAGACGCCGTCGAGGGTGAGGATGTCGATGCGCATCATGTCAAGAACGATACCAACAATGTCAATCTTGCCAATAGCGCCGCAGGGTGGCGCCACCTATGTTTCGTTTCGCGCGATGTCGCGTCAACCCGATGGAGAACAAGATGACCGTTCACAAAGCACTTCTCGCACGCATCGAAGCCAAGCCGGGCAAGGAGGCCGCGGTGCAGGACCTCCTGACCCACGCGGTCGAGCTCGCGAACCAGGAGCAGCGCACGACCGTCTGGTTCGCACTGCGCCTTGGGCCCTCGTCCTTCGGGGTGTTCGACGCCTTCGCCGACGACGCCGGGCGGCAGGCGCACCTGAATGGCCCCATCGCGCAGGCGCTGGCGGCAAATACGCCCGAGCTGTTCAGGCAGGCGCCGCAGATCGACCCGGTCGACGTTCTCGCGGCCAAGCTGCGCTGAAGGTTCGGCGCTGCGCGACGATGCGGTGCGCAGGGTATAGCGTCCTTGCGCACCGCGTCCCGTAAAGACTGGAGGTGACGATGTTCGCAAGGAACCTGGTGGCCAGCTGGGGCGACATGGACTTCAACGCCCACATGGCCGACACCGCCTACCTCGACAAGAGCGCCGACCTCCGGATGATGTTCTTCGCCGAGAACGGCTTTCCGATGTCCGAGTTCGTGCGCCTGCGCGTCGGGCCGGTCGTGCAGAAGGACGAGATCGAATACCAGCGCGAGGTCAACCTGCTCGACACGCTGCGGGGCACGCTGGCGCTGGCCGGCCTGGCTCCCGACGGCAGCCGCTGGCTCATGCGCAACGAATTCTTTCGCAGCGACGACAAGCTCGCGGCCCGCGTCACCTCTGCCGGCGGATGGCTGGACCTGGCAGCGCGCCGCCTGGTTGCGGCACCGTCCGCGCTGCTGGTCGTGCTGACGTCGCTGACCCGGACCGCGGACTTCGCCGCGCTCCCGAGCAGCATGAAGTGACAGCCGGGGACAAGGCCGCCTGGCACCCCGAGGAGCGTCAGCGACGAGGATCTCGACCGCGTCCGGGCAGAGCACGAGGCAAACGCGGATAACGCAGATCCTGCGGCTCGGAATGACATGCTCCGGGCCCTGATACCCGGCCGCCAGCCCGGTCATCTTGCAAGTGCGCCAACTTGCGACGCGCGGGAGGACGCGGCCCCGCGCTATCGGCATGATTCGCCCCGTCCGAACGCCCCGAAGCCCGGCCGCCAGCGTCTGCCGATGAACTTACCCCCGCGTTTTCCGAGGTCGTGACCAACCCGACGTTGATCTGGTGGGCGCTCTTGTCCGCCGTCGCCCTCCTGAACCTCGTCATGTGGGGCATCGCCGCGCGGTTGTTCTGGCGCCGCAACGGCGCCCTGGCACCCGCGGTGAGGGCGACGCGACAGTGGCTGCTGTGGCTGGCCGCCGTCTATGTCCTCGGCTGCGCCTTCCGGTCCTTTCTGCCGATGGTAGACGCGCCGCGGATCTGTCTTTACGAGACCGAGTTGTCGAGGATCGTGATCGGGCGATCGGTGGCGACCGTCGCGGAACTCTGCTTCGCCGCACAGTTCGCGCTGTTGCTGGGCGAGGCAAGCCGCGCGACCTCGCAGCGGCTCGTTGCGTACATCGGGAGATCGGTCCTGCCGCTGATCGTGGTCGCCGAAGTCTTCTCGTGGTCTGCGGTGCTGACCCGCAACTACCTTCTCCACGCGATCGAAAACTCGCTCTGGATGCTGGCAGCCTTCGTGACCGTCGCCGCTTTCACGAGTGTCCGATCCGCCTTCGACGAACGCGCCCGGTCGTTCCTCGCCGCCGTCGTGCTGTTCGGAGCCGGCTATATCGGCTTCATGGTGGTGATCGACGTGCCGATGTATCTGTCGCGGTGGCAGGCTTCGATGGCGGCCGGCAAAGCGCCGCTGTCGGCTCTCGCGGGGATCCAGGAGATCGTTGCCAGCTGCCGCGTCGTCCGCGACTGGGCGGTGTGGCGCGAAGAAGTGCCCTGGCTCTCGCTTTACTTCAGCACCGCCGTGTGGGCGAGCATCTTTCTTTCACACGCGCCGCCGCTCGTCGCGCCCGCACCGGTTGGTGCCGGATCGGGTGTTGGTCCCGAGCCAGGACGGTGACGGCCGCGGCGTGCGCCGCCGGTACACGTCTGTCGCACGGCCCGTCTAGCAATGGCGGCGGCTCGTGGCACACACTCATTCGCTGTCCTCTCGAGCTCGGAATGACAAGCTCAAGACTGCCGCTGGAGAAGCTTGGCATATTGCTTCCGAAGCACGCGTTGCACGTCGCTAGTTGCGCACAGCCCGCCGCGGCGGCACCGGGTAGAACAACTCGAACGCATCGATCCAGCCGTGCATCGGCCCAAGCGGCATGATCTTCGGCGGCGGCGCGCCCGGTGGAGAGAGACAACGTTCGCGCGCGGCGCGCGGGAGCCGTGGTATGCGCGGCAGCGCGGTCGTCGTTCTGAACAAATGCTTGCCGTCGAGAAATTCGCCGACATGGCCTCCGTCGGCAGCCCAGACGGAGTTGTCGGCCTCGATCCAGCCGAGATAGAGGCCCTTGTTGTCGAACAGTTGCCAGTCTTCGATGAAGGCAACCGGCTCGCCACTCCAGCGGAATACGGGTTGAGCCACGGTCGACGCTCTGGAAATTGATCGACGCGGAAACGCTGCACCGACGATATGACCGTTCTCTTAAAAAAGCCGGCGGCGGAGCGAAGTGTCGTCCCCCGATTTGGCGAGTACGTTCGCCTGATCCGGCCCGGTCGGATCAGGCTGCGCGTGCGCGTGTCACGACCGGCCGGGTTTCCTTGAACACGATCCTGACGAGCGCCTCGGCCGCGGGCGACAGCACGCCGCCCCTGCGGCGCACGAGCGCGAACGAGCGCTCGACGACCGGCTGCACGAGCGGAATCACGCGCAACGAGGGATAAGTGCCCGGCTGCATCGCCAGGCTCGGCACGACCGCGACCCCGAGGCCCGCGGCGACCATGCCCACCGCGGTCGAACTGCGCTGCACTTCGTACTGCGAACGCAGCTTCACCGACTCGGGCAACCGCGCATCGAGCAAGGGACGATTGCTGCTGCCTTGTCCCGGCAGGATCAGCCGCGCCTGTGCGAGTTGGGCCCAGGTCACGCGCGCGCCGCGGGCAAACGCGTGGTCGCGCGTGCAGACGATGACGAACCGATCCTTGAGCAGCAGCTCGCTCGTGAGTTCGGGCGAATGCGGACCCGCGATCGCGATTCCGAACTCGGCCTCGCGCGCCGCGACCGAGCGCTCCACGCCGGCTGAAGAATGGTCGAGAACGCAAACCCGGTTCTCGGGGTAGGTGCGGGCGTAGGTCTCGATGATGCGGGGCAGGTATTGGACGCCCACGGTCGGCACGCAGGCCAGCGTGACGTCGCCGCCTCTCAGCTGGCCGGTCTCACGGATCTGCTGCAGCGACGAGTGCAGCTCGGCCAGAAGGCGTTTGGCCTGCGGCAGGAAGCCGGCGCCGACCCGGGTCAGCGCGAACCGGCGCGTACTGCGCTCGACCAGTTCCACCCCGAGATACGCCTCGAGGTTCTTCAAGCGCCGGCTGATGGCGGCCTGGGAGATGAACAGCGACGCCGCGGCGCGCCGGAAGCTCTCGTGCTCCGCAAGTGCCACGAAGGCCTGCACGCCCAGCGCGTCGATCCGCATCAGCTTCTTGCATCGATGCTTGCAATTGTTTCATTTTACAGATGGCCTTCACGCGCCGAGAATCGCCGCCGCATCATGAAGATAGCGATCCTGGACGACTGGTTCGACACGCTGCGCCACCTGCCGTGCTTCGCGAAACTCGCGCCGCACGAGGTGCAGGTGTGGAACGACCACGTTGAAGACGAGCAGGTGCTCGCGCAGCGCCTGCGCGACGTGGAAGCCCTGGTCCTGATCCGCGAACGCACGCGCATCACGCGTACTCTGGTGCAACGCCTGCCGCGCTTGCAGCTGATCAGCCAGCGCAGCGTGTATCCGCACATCGACATCGCGGCGTGCACCGAGCACGCCATCGTGGTGTCCTCGGACCAGCATCCGGGAACGCCGTCGTATGCGACCGCCGAGCTGACCTGGGCGCTCGTGCTCGCGGCGGCACGGCAGCTGCCGCAGCAGGTGGCATCGTTGCGCGCCGGTCGCTGGCAGGCCGGGGTCGGAACCACGCTGCGCGGGAAGACCCTGGGCATCTACGGCTTCGGCCGCATCGGCAGGGCGGTCGCGGACTACGGGCGCGGGTTCGGCATGACGGTGGTCGTCTGGGCCAGGCCCGATTCGCGACGCGCGGCGGCCGGCGCCGGTTTCCTCGTCGCACCGAGCAAGCAGGCCTTCTTCGAGGGCACCGACGTGCTGTCGTTGCACATGCGGCTCGTCGACGCAACGCGTGGCATCGTCACCGCCGGCGACCTCGCGCTGATGAAAACCTCGGCGATTTTGGTCAACACCAGCCGCGCCGGTCTCGTGGAACCGGGCGCGCTCGTGGCGGCGCTGCGCACGGGCCGGCCCGGTGCGGCGGCCGTCGACGTGTTCGAGCAGGAGCCGCTCACCGACGTCGCGCATCCCCTGCTCTCGATGCCGAACGTGATCTGCACGCCGCACATCGGCTACGTCACGGAGGAAGAGTTCGATTTGCAGTTCTCCGACGTGTTCGACCAGATCAACGCCTTCGCGGCCGGGACACCGACCAATGTCCTCAATCCTGACGCGCTCACGCGCCGCCGCGCCCATGCGTGACCCGGTCGACGCCCTGGTTCTCGAGCTGCTCGAGTGGATCGGCAGCGGGACCCGCCCCTATCTGGAGGTCATGGAAGCCTGGCGCACGTCGTGCCCACGGTTGCCGGTCTGGGAGGAAGCAAACCTGCGTGGCCTGGTCGAGACCGAGCACGCGCCCGGGCAGGAGCGCCACGTGCGGCTGACGGCGAAGGGAGGCGACGTTCGGCGCCGCGCGCGTCAACGCGGGGCGACCGCGATCGGGTAAGCCCTGCGGCAAAGCAGGTCGGAATCCCAATCCGGGTGAGCCCGGTTGCCGCGAACCAAGCGCGAACCTTCCGGTGCCTGCGCGGACATCGCCAGGGCGCCACCGATGCTCCAGGCGGCGGACGACCCGTGGCAACATACCTGTCGCATTTCTGCGCCAAAGTGACCCTGCGCCGGGCTCCGGCGACCCCTGGCGCGCGGCGCCCGGCTGCGGAGACGTGCCCATCCCATTTCGCCGGGCGATGCCCCAACAGGGGAGGCCGCGACGGACGCCAAGACGATGCCCATGGTCCGCAGATCCGCTCGGCAACCGCCTGAAGAGCCCTTGGAGGTTGCCGCCTCGATCGCTCCAGATCCCCGCCGTCGGTCGGTTGATCTCGGCGACGCCAGCGGGCAACATGCGCCCCTCTCGCGGGGCCGTGTTGGCGCGCGGGACGAAGAATCGAAAGAGCGGACACTGAAAGCACACGTCGCCTCCAACTGGAGCTCTGCCGAAGCGGAGGAGCTCTACGGAATCCGGGCCTGGAGCGCCGGATACTTCGACCTTTCCGCCGACGGCAACGTCGGCGTCAGCGTGCCGTTCAACGGCCGGCGCGCTCGCGTCAGCCTGCTCGACATCATCGCCGGCATGCTGCAGCGAGGGCTGCAGATGCCGGTGCTGTTGCGCATCGAGAACATCCTCGATGCCCAGGTGTCCGTGCTGAACGAATCGTTCGGGCGGGCGATGCAGACGCTGTCGTACCGCGGCCGGTATCGCGGCGTCTTCCCGATCAAGGTCAACCAGCAGTGCCAGGTGATCGAGGAGATCGCGCGCTTCGGCGCGCGTTACGGGCACGGGCTGGAGGCCGGCAGCAAGGCGGAACTCCTCATAGCCCTCGCCAACCTCGAGCCGGGCGCCGGTTACATCGTCTGCAACGGCTACAAGGACACCGAGTTCATCACGCTCGGCCTGCACGCGCTCAAGCTGGGCTACCAGTGCTTTTTCGTGCTCGAAACGCCGACCGAGCTCCCGATCGTGCTCGAGGCAAGCCGCGCGCTCGGCGTGCGGCCGATGCTCGGCGTGCGCGTGAAGCTCGCTTCCCGCGTCGGCGGCGCCTGGAACGAGTCGAGCGGCGATCGCAGCATCTTCGGCCTGACCACCGCGCAGATCGTCGACCTCATCGACACGCTCAGGCAGCACGAGATGCTCGACTGCCTGCAGCTCATGCACTACCACCTGGGCTCGCAGATTCCGAACATCCGCGACATCCGCAACGGCGTGCTGGAAGCGGTGCGCTACTACGCCGAGCTCAAGCGCGAGGGCGCGGCGCTCGGCTTCCTCGATCTCGGCGGCGGGCTCGCCGTCGACTACGACGGGTCGCAGACCAACTACGACTACAGCAAGAACTACTCGCTCGACGAATACTGCACCGACGTCGTCGAGACGATCATGAGCGTGCTCGACCCGCTCGGCATCGAGCATCCGGTGATCGTGACCGAATCGGGGCGCGCGACGGTCGCCTACTCGTCGGTGCTGCTGTTCAACATCCTCGATGTCACGCACTTCGAGCCCGGGCAGATACCGGAGCCCGACCCGCAGGGCGAGCACGAGCTGATCGGCAACCTGCGCGAGGCGCTGCGCGACATCAGTCCGCGCAACGTGCAGGAGTGCTACAACGACGCCGTCTACTACCGCGGCGAGCTGCGCGAGCTGTTCAAGCGCGGTCAGATCGGGCTGCGCGCCCTGTCGGTCGCCGAGAACATCTTTCTCGAGGTCGTGCGCGGAATCGTGCGCGAGCTGCACGACGTGAAACGGGTGCCGCCGGGGCTCGACGGCCTCGAGCAGTCGCTCTCCGACATCTACTACGGCAACTTCTCCGTGTTCCAGTCGCTGCCCGACGTGTGGGCGATCGACCAGATCTTCCCGATCATGCCGGTGCACCGGCTGAACGAGAAGCCGACGCGCCAGGCGATCCTCGCCGACATTACCTGCGATTCGGACGGCAAGATCGACCAGTTCATCGGCGCGCGCGGCATCCGCAAGACGCTGCCGGTGCACCCGCTGCTCGACGGCGAGCCCTACTACTTCGGCGTGTTCCTCGTGGGGGCTTACCAGGAGACGCTCGGCGACCTGCACAACCTGATGGGCGACACGAACGTGGCGAGCGTGCGCATCAACGAGGACGGCACGTTCGACTTCCAGCGCGAGATGAGCGGCGACAGCATCGCCGACGTGCTGAGCTACGTCGAATACCATCCGCAGCAGCTGCTCGAGCGGTTCCGCGGCACCGCCGAACAGGCGGTTCGTGCCGGCCGCATCTCGGTCATGGAGCGCCAGGCGGTGCTCGAGGCGTTCGGCGCGAGCCTGCGCGGGTACACGTACTACGAAGAAGACTGAGGCGGAGATCGTGCGCATGGCAAAGGTGTTGATCATCGGCGCGGGCGGCGTGGGACAGGTCGTCACGCACAAGTGCGCACAGGTCCCGGAGGTCTTCTCCGAGATCGTCCTGGCGAGTCGCACCGAGGAGAAGTGCAAGCGCATCGCGGCCCAGATCAAGCGCCCGATCGCGACCGCGCAGGTCGATGCCGACGAAGTCGCGCAGACAATCGCCCTGATCGAGCGCGAGAAGCCCGCCCTCGTCATCAACGTGGCGCTTCCGTACCAGGATCTGGCCATCATGGACGCGTGCCTGGCGACAGGCGTCGACTACCTGGATACCGCCAATTACGAGCCGCGCGACACCGCCAGGTTCGAGTACAGCTGGCAATGGGCATACCACGATCGCTACCGGCACCGGGGCATCATGGCGCTGCTCGGCAGCGGGTTCGATCCGGGCGCCACCAATGTGTTCACGGCATACCTGGCGAAGCATCACTTCGACACGATCGACGAGCTTGACATCATCGACTGCAACGCCGGTGACCACGGCCAGCCGTTCGCCACCAACTTCAACCCCGAGATCAACATTCGCGAGGTCACGTCGCCCGGCCGCTACTGGGAAAACGGCAGCTGGCAGACGACCGACCCGCTGGCGGTGAACCGCATGTTCGATTTTCCGGAGGGCATCGGCGCGCGGAAGATCTACCTGCTCTACCACGAAGAGCTCGAGTCCATCGTCCGGCACTTCCCGACCCTGCGGCGCGCCCGCTTCTGGATGACGTTTTCGGACAACTACCTGACCCACCTGCGCGTCCTGGGCAACGTCGGCATGACCTCGATCAAGCCGGTCACGTACCAGGGGCGCGAGATCGTGCCGCTGCAGTTCCTGAAGGCGCTCCTGCCGGACCCGTCCAGCCTCGGGCCGCTGACCAAGGGACGCACGTGCATCGGGTGCCTGGTGCGCGGTCGCAAGGCGGGCAAGGAGAAGCTCGCGTTCGTCTACAACATCTGCGATCACGAAGCCTGCTACCGCGAGGTCGGCGCGCAGGCCATCTCGTACACGACCGGCGTGCCGGCGATGATCGGCGCCAAGATGATGCTGACCGGAAAATGGCGCAACCAGGGCGTGTTCAATCTCGAACAGTTCGATCCCGACCCGTTCATGGAAGCCATGAACCGCCACGGGCTGCCCTGGACCGTGGTAACCCCCGACGCGCCCATGGCCTGAAAGTGCGCCGCCGAAGTGGCTGACCCGTCTTCACGCACCGAGCGGTTCCGCAGATTCGATCCCGCCCGCGTGCCCTCGCCGTGCTTCGTGGTCGACAGGGTCGCGATCGAAGAGAACCTGCAGGTGCTCGGCCAGGTGCAGCGCGCGAGCGGGGCGAAGATCCTGCTCGCGCTGAAGGCCTTCGCGATGTGGCGCCTTGCGCCGCTGGTCGCGCACCACCTGCGCGGGACCTGTGCCAGCGGACTGCACGAGGCCCGTCTTGGCCGCGAGGAGTTCGGCGGCGAAGTCCACACTTTTTCGGCCGCATACACCGAACGCGATCTGGCCGGGATTCTCGAGATCTCGGACCACGTCGTGTTCAACTCGTTCGCCCAGTGGACGCGCTTCCAGCCGCTGATCCAGCAGGCGCGTGCGCGCCGGCCGCAGCTGCGCTTCGGGCTGCGCGTGAATCCCGAGCGCTCAGAAGGCAAGAACCCTCTTTACGACCCGTGCGCGCCCAACTCGCGCCTGGGCATCCCGCGCTCGCAGTTTCACGGTGAGTTGGACGGCATCAGCGGCCTGCACTTCCATACCCTGTTCGAAGACGACTTCGCGCCGCTCGCCCGTACCGTCGACGCGTTCGAGCGCAAGTTCGGCGAGTTCCTTCCGCGCATGGAGTGGATCAACTTCGGCGGCGGGCATCACATCACACGCAGCGGCTACGACGTGGACGGGCTGGTAAACCTCGTTCGCGCGTTCAGCGCCCGCCACGACGTGCAGGTCTATCTCGAGCCCGGCGAGGCAGTCGCGCTCGACGCCGGCGTGTTCGTGGCGGAAGTGCTCGATCTGCCCTGGAACGGCATGCCGCTTGCGATCCTCGACACCTCGGCGACCTGCCACATGCCGGACGTGATCGAGGGCCCGTACCGCCCGCGCATCATCGGCGCCGGGGAGCCGCACGAGCACCCACACGTTTATCGCCTCGGCGGCCAGACGTGCCTGGCGGGGGACGTCATCGGCGACTATTCGTTCCCGCGGCCACTTCGTGTCGGCGACCGGCTCGTGTTCGAGGACATGGCGATCTATTCGATGGTGAAGACCACGACGTTCAACGGAATCCGCCTGCCCACCATCGCGCTTTGGGACTCGGCCACCGACGCGCTGAGCATCGTGCGCGAGTTCGGCTACGAAGATTTCAAGGGGCGGCTCTCGTGAAGCGAACGACGTCCGCGCGCAAAGCATCCGCGCCGTCACGGCGGCCCGGAGCAAAGAATCCTCGCGGGGGTGCACGATCGCCGCGATTCTTCGGCATCGAGGTCGGCGAGATGGCCCCCGAACAGGCCCGCTTTCACGTGGTGCCTGTGCCGTACGAGAAGACGGTCTCGTATGGGCACGGCACGGCGCACGGGCCGGCGGCGATCCTCGCCGCTTCCAATCAGCTCGAGCGGTGGGACGGCACCAGCGAGCCCGCTGCGGACGGCATCTACACGTGGCCGGCAATCGACTGCCGCGGCAAGCCGGAGAAGGTCCTCGCCACGATTGCATCCACGGTCGCCAACGTGCTCCAGATCGGCGCAATGCCCGTCGTACTCGGCGGCGAACACACGGTCACGTGGGGTGTCGTGCAAGGGTATCTCGCGGCGGGCCGCTCCGACTTCGGGGTCGTGCAGATCGACGCCCACGCGGACCTGCGTGACCGCTACGGAGGCGATCCGCTCAGCCACGCTTGCGTCATGCGCCGCGTGGTCGAAGCGGGCGTCCCGCTGTTCCAGCTTGGGAACCGCGCCTACTCCGAGGAGGAGCGGGCCGCGCGGTTGCGCTACAACGTGCGCTACATCGACGCCGACCGGCTGGTGCGCGAACGGATCGACGCCATCGAACTGCCGGCGGACTTCCCGCCCAACGTCTTCTTCACCCTCGACACGGACGGCATCGATCCCTCCGTGCTGCCGGCAACCGGTACGCCCGTGCCGGGCGGACTCGGCTGGTATCAGGTGCTCGCGCTGTTCGACTCGGTCGCGCGCCAGCGCCGCATCATCGGGTTCGACCTGCTGGAGTTCGCGCCGATCCCGGGCTTTCACGCGTTCGACTTCACCGCGGCGCTGCTGATCTACAAGATGATGGGCATCGTGCAGCGATCCGCGCCGAAGCTCGGCTGACTCGCCGACGCCTACCCGGCCGGTCAGTACAGGGCCGGGACCAACATCGAGTCGGCCACCAACTTGCGAAGGTGGTCCGGATGACTGACACGCTCCGGCGGAACCACCTCCGGACGGGACACCTCTCGATACTCAAACTGGGACAGCAGGTGATCCCGGCCCAGCCGAGCTGCAGCGCTCGATGTCGAGGATGACCGCGATCGCAGAACGGTATCCGCAGATCACGATCGTGCCGGCGCACGATCCACGCGCCTACGCTGGCATCCCCGCATTCGGGCAGTCGGCGACCGGCATGCGGCCTTAGTACGACGAGGAATTTGTCATGCGCGACGGACTCTGGTAGCGCCCTCGCGTCGCAAGCAGAGATGTGGCAGCGAGTTGTCCACATTTGCTGTGGAAAAGCCTCGCCTCGCAAGACGGCGATCCGCCAAGGACGGGGCTTTCGGCAGCGTGCCCGGTTGTAGAGCAAACCGGTCGCCGATCAGGCAGCGGGCATCGCGTTGGCCCGGCACGCGAAGAAGCACCGGCGACTAGGGAATGCCGTTCATCTATGAAGGCGCACGAGGCGAACCCGCGGTGTCGTGTCAGGAAGCGCGATGCAGGTCGCTTCGCGCCGAAACGCCAAGTCTCGGTGTGAGGGAGGCCGAGATCCCTTGTCGCGTCCGCTGGTCGGGATGACGAAGTTGCAAGAGCCGCCGTGCGTACGTCCGAGATGTCAGGGATTCACGTTTGCGTCGACGGGACAGCGCGCCGAACCTTCGGGTGCGTTGACTCTCTTGATGCGCGGCTTCTGCAACGACGAGGCGGTCGGGTCATACGCCGCGCGCGGCGGTCTGAAGCCGCCGAGGTAAGCGACGAGCGCATCGATATCCTGCGCGCCGCCGACCGATGCCGTGCCCCGGCGAAAAATCGTCAAGCCATCGCCGCCGCTTGCCATGAAGTTGTTGACGGTCACGCGGTAGGCCTTGTCGGGATCAGGAACGCGCCCGTTCTCGTCGACGATGACCTCGACCGCTCCATCGACGGTCAGGGACATGTTGCTGACACGCGCGTCGCAGGGTTTGCTTCCATCCCACGTGTAGCGGAACCCGGCCGAAGGCAGCATCAGGCGCGTCGCGCTTGCAGACTGACCGCGGCATCCGGCGAACTGCTGCTCGAGCACGTCTTTCAGGTCCTGCGCGGTCAGCGTCATCGTCACCAGGCTATTGCCGAACGGTTGCGCCGTGAACGCCTGTGCGTACGTGACGCTGCCGTCAGGCACCGGCAGTCGGGAGGTGAACGGGAAACCCGGGGCACGAACACCGCCTCGATTGACGAACGCCATGACCCCAGCGCGATCAGCTCAAGGTGCTGCTCGGCCGCCTGCCGGGCGAGCCGCTCGCGGCCGAATTCCACTTCGCCGACCTGCAACTTCCCGCGCGCCTGCCGCTCACCCTGCTCTCCACATTGCCCGACCGCCGCCCGGACGTGCTGGCCGCCGAAGCCCAGCTGCGCGCCGCGAGCGCGCAAGTCGGCGTGGCAGCGGCGGATCGCCTGCCGACCATCCTGCTCGGGGTCAACGCGTGGGGTTCGTCGGCCTACCGCCTCGCCGATCTCTTCATGGCCGGATCGGGCTTCTGGACCCTGGCGGGCAGCGTGTCGCAGACGCTGTTCGAGGCCGGCCAGCTGCAGCATCGCGAGGCGCAGGCGCGCGCGCTGTACGAGGAGTCGGTGGCTCAATACAGGCTCGCGGTCCTCACCGCCTACCAGGGGGTGGCCGATGTCCTGCACGCGATCGACGCCGATGCGCGCGGGCTGCAGGCGGCCGAGCGGGCCCGGCGTGCCGCCGAGTCGACGCTCGCAATCACGCGGCGCCAGCTCGAACTCGGCGACGTCAATTCCATCGCCGTCGTGCTCGCGGAGGAGAACGCTCTGCAAGCCTCTCTCACCGTCGCGCAGGCGCGTGCAAATCGCCTGTCCGATGCCGTCGCGCTCGTACAGGCGCTCGGCGGAGGTTGGTGGAACCGCGATGAGGATATCGCCGCGACGCCGGCGAAATAGGAGGACTCGATGAAGATCCGGCGGTTCGAGCAGGGCCCGCGGTACAGCGAGATGACGGTGGTCGACCTGGGCGCGGCGAAACTCGTCTACATCTCCGGCCAGGTGGCGCAGGACGCCTCGCTGGACATCGCCGGCCAGACGCGCGAGGTGCTCGGCTTCATCGATCGCCTCCCCGGCGAGGCCGGGGCTGGCCGGCGCGACATCGTCTCGGCGCGGGTGTTTCTCGCTTCCGTAGGCGACTACGCGGCGATGAACGAGGTGTGGGACGAGTGCATCGATTCCGAGCACACCCCGGCGCGCGCAACCGTGGGCGCGAAGCTGATGCAGGGAAGCAAAGTGCTGATCGAGGTCACGGCGGCGATCAAGTGAGTACGCCCAGGAGCGCGGCAAGACTCGGGGAGCGCCGACTCTCGATGGCGGCGTCCGTGATGCTTCTTCTCGCGGCTTGCGAGAGTGCAGACGATCGGCGCCATCCAGCGGCGCAGGGCCGGGTGAGCGCCGAGATCACGCAGATCGACGTTGCGCTGCCCCATCCCGGGCAGCGGACGCGACAAGGGATCTCGGGGCCGCAACGCCGGGATTGTTCGCTCGCGGCTCGCAATGACATGCTTTGACCGAAGTCAACGCCTGCAACCCCGGCGCCGCGACAATCGCTCGTGTTCGCGGCGACTCGCGGGGGCTGACGAACGATGATGACGAAAATACTCGTTACCACCGACGGCTCGGAGCTGTCGCGCAGGGCGATCGACGCGGCGGTCGACCTCGCCCGCAACCTCGGCGCCGCGTTGGTCGGCTTCACCGCCGTGCCAGCGTATCCCTACGCCAGCGTCGGCGAGATCAAGCCGGGCGACTACAGCGACTTTCAGGCACGCGTCGGAGCTCTTGCGAACGCGCGTCTCGCCGCGGTCGAGACTGCGGCCCGTGCTGCAAGCGTCGAGTGCACGACCCGCATGGCCGAGACGGATCAGCCGTGGCGCGCCATCATCGACACTGCCCGGGACAGCGGCTGTGACGTGATCGTGATGGCCTCGCATGGGCGCGCCGGAGTGAGCGGTGTGCTGCTCGGCAGCGAGACGCAGCGCGTGCTCACGCACTCGACGTTGCCGGTGCTGGTCATCCGCTGAGACGGGCCGCGGGAGTGCTGCGTCGGCGCCCGCGGCAGCGGGCGTCTCCCTGATCGGAAAGCAAGCGCGTTCAGGTCCTGCGCGTTCGCCACGCGAGTACAGCGCCCGCAAGGGCAAGCCCAACCAGCTCCACGGTTGCGGGTTCTGGAATCGTGGTGACCTGAGCGGTCGATGACGACCCCGCTGCTTTGACCCGCAACCAGCGCGGTCTCGATCGAACGCGCCGGCACGCCGCGCCGCGGTTTGCACCGATGCACCGCGCGACTCGTCCTTCTGCGCGACCGAACCCGAGGGCGGCACCGCCGCCGGCGCCTCGCTCTTGCGCTACTGCCACGCGAATCGCGCGGCGCACTCAGGACCGACCGAGCAGGGAGCCCCGGTCTCGTCGACACGTCTGTGTCGACCGCGTCACGTCGAGCCCCGAAAGACGGATGTCGCGAAGCGCGCGGCGCGTTCGCCCGCAACGAGCAACCGGCGGCGCCGAAGCTTCGGCCGCGGCTACGCGCGAACGCGCGTCCTCGGCGCGCGCAGTGCCCCGGTCCTTCTCGTGCGCGCAAGCAGTATCGCCGCGGCGCCAAGCACCACCAGCGTCAACGTTCCCGGACTGCTGACCGGCTGTGCGACCGGTGTCCACGCGCCCAACGTCGATGCACCCCAGTGGGTGTTCTGCACCTCGCCCAGGTCGAACACCGAGACCGCAAGGTCAGGCTCCGAAAGTCCGGTCGACGAGAACACGATGGCTGCGGAGAGGAACGTGAAGGTCATGCTCCAGCCGACGATCTCGCCGTTGGCGTCGGTGGACACCTGTGCGCTGCTCAGCATCTGCCCGCCATTGGTGGAGGAGGCTTCGATCGGACCGCCGCCGTGGGCGTCGAAGCTCAGGACGGTTATGGCGCATCCTGAAGGACATACACTCAGGCCGGATGCATTCGACGGCAGAATGCCCGCGAACTCCAGCGTCACGCTCATGTGATTGCCAAGCTGGCTGGCATTGTTCGGCGAGGCCTGGTCGATCGCGTTGCCGGTGTACGTGTAGATGACGTTCGCCCGCGCCGACCCGGCAACGGCGTACAGACAAGCAATGGAAAACAGAATGCTTCGCAGCATGACCTCGCTCCCCCGAGCTTCCGACCGGCGTTGAATGCACAAACCGCGCCGAGGCTTCAGTCGCAATGTCTATCAAGGCTTTGCGCGAGGGGCTGAGACAGAGCTGCACGTGACTGTAAAGGGTGCCGACATGCACTTGGACTCGTCGCGAGCACGTCGACCGGCACTGGGGTCGCACCATCGAACGGCCTATTGCGATGGGCTCGTCGGTGTGTACCGCGGCATGCCGCGGCTCGCTGCAGGCGCGCGCTAGTCTCGGTTCGACGGAGCGAAGCAGGCCGCCCCGACCCTGATCCGCGACGCGGGCTGCAAGCCGGTCGCTGTCGGCGCGCTCGGAGCCGCGCGGTTCGTGGAGCCGTTCGTGCTCCTCGTCGCCGAGCTCGCTTACAACGTTGCGGGTGGGCCCGAGGTCGCGTACCGGTTCGAACGGCTCGGCAAGTAGGTCGCGCCGAGAAGCGAACGCGAAAGGGGACCCTCGCGCGTTCGTGACGCCGAAATGCTCACCTTCGGCGCGGCAGGACATTCCTGCAGTCGTAGCCTTATCGGGAGAGCCCGGCATGCCGCTTCCGGGTCACGCGTTGCACCTCACGCTCGTTCATGACATCGACCGATGGAGAAAACTATCGGCGCCATAAATAAGTTTGCGTTGCTTCGACGACTCGGCGCGGCCTATCCTGCAGTGGCGCCTTCTTTCTGAAGGCACATTGGATTTGAAGGGACACGCATGTCAGACGAAGCGAAATGCCCGTTCACGGGCAGCACGAGCAAGCGGACGACGATGGCGGCGGGCGGCCAGGGCAACCGTGCCTGGTGGCCGAACCAGCTCGATCTGTCGGTCCTGCACCAGCACTCCTCGTTGTCGAACCCGATGGGAGAGGAGTTCAAGTACG
This sequence comes from Burkholderiaceae bacterium, assembly GCA_035502095.1. Lineage (GTDB taxonomy): Bacteria > Pseudomonadota > Gammaproteobacteria > Burkholderiales > Burkholderiaceae_F > JAKANT01. The sequence goes on along the minus strand of DATJUX010000020.1, from coordinate 30,231 downwards.
CCGAAGCATTCAAGAAGCTCGATCTGGACGCGGTCATCAAGGATCTGCGCGCCCTGATGACCGATTCACAGGAGTGGTGGCCGGCGGACTTTGGTCACTACGGCCCGCTATTCATCCGCATGGCCTGGCACGCGGCGGGCACGTATCGGATCGCCGACGGTCGCGGCGGCGCCGGCACGGGGGCGCAGCGCTTTGCGCCCTTGAACAGCTGGCCCGACAACGGCAACCTCGACAAGGCGCGCCGGCTGCTGTGGCCGATCAAGCAGAAGTACGCCGCGAACCTGTCGTGGGCGGATCTGCTGATTCTCGCCGGCAACGTCGCGCTGGAGTCGATGGGCTTCAGGACGTTCGGCTTCGGCGGCGGCCGCACCGACATCTGGGAACCCGAGACCGATATCTATTGGGGTTCGGAGGGCAAGTGGCTCGGGGACGAGCGCTACAGCGGCGACCGTCAGCTGGCGAATCCGCTGGCCGCCGTCCAGATGGGGCTGATCTACGTGAACCCGGAAGGCCCGAGCGGCAACCCGGATCCCGTCGCCGCGGCGCGCGACATCCGCGAGACGTTCGCGCGTATGGCGATGAACGACGAAGAGACCGTGGCGCTGATCGCCGGCGGCCACACGTTCGGCAAGACCCACGGCGCCGGCCCCGCCAGCAACGTAGGACCCGAGCCCGAAGCCGCCGGCATCGAGGAGCAAGGCCTGGGCTGGAAGAGCGGCTTCCGTACCGGCAAGGGCGGCGACGCGATCACCAGCGGCCTCGAAGTCACCTGGACGTCGACGCCGACGAAGTGGGGCAACGGCTTCTTCAAGAACCTGTTCGGCTACGAATGGGAGCTGACCAAGAGCCCGGCCGGTGCGCACCAGTGGGTAGCCAAGGGCGGCGCCGGGGCCGGCACGATCCCGGATGCGCACGATCCGTCCAAGCGCCACGCGCCGACGATGCTCACCACCGACCTCTCGCTGCGCTTCGACCCGGCTTACGAGAAGATCTCGCGCCGCTTCATGGCGAACCCGGACGAGTTCGCGGACGCGTTCGCGCGCGCCTGGTTCAAGCTCACGCACCGTGACATGGGACCGCGCGTCCGCTACCTCGGCAAGCTGGTGCCGAAGGAAGAGCTGATTTGGCAGGATCCGGTTCCCGCGGTCGACCATCCGCTCGTCAACGAGCACGACATCGCGGCGCTGAAAGTCAAGGTGGGCGAATCGGGGCTCTCCATTTCGCAGCTCGTCACCACGGCCTGGGCCTCGGCCTCGACGTTCCGCGGCGGCGACAAGCGTGGCGGCGCCAACGGCGCGCGCCTCCGCCTGGATCCGCAAAAGGACTGGGAGGTCAACCAGCCGGCACAACTGAAGAAGGTTCTGGCGGTACTCGAGGACATCCGGTCCGGATTCAACCGCGCGCAGTCGGGTGGAAAGAGGATCTCGCTAGCCGACATGATCGTGCTTGCCGGAGGGGCCGCGATCGAAGCCGCAGCAAGGAAAGGCGGCCATGACGTCAAGGTGCCCTTCTCGCCCGGCCGGACCGATGCCTCGCAGGAGCAGACCGACGTCGCGTCGTTCGCGGTGCTGGAGCCCGCAGCCGACGGCTTCCGCAACTACGCGCGCAAAGGGCTGGAGGAGTCCGCGGCCGAACTGCTCGTCGACAAGGCACAACTGCTGCGGCTCACCGCCCCTGAGATGACGGTGCTCATCGGCGGCATGCGCGCGCTGGGAGCGACCTTCGCGCAGTCGCCGCACGGCGTCTTCACCAGCCGGCCGCAGGCGTTGACGAACGACTTCTTCGTCAATCTGCTCGACATGAACACGGCGTGGCAGAAGGCGTCGACACCCGGTGTGCTGGAAGGGCGCGACCGCAAGACCGGCGAGATCAAGTGGACGGGAACCCTCGTCGACCTCGTCTTCGGATCGAACTCCCAGCTTCGTGCCCTGGCCGAGGTCTATGCGAGCAGCGACGCGCAGCCGAAGTTCGTGCGCGATTTCGTCGCGGCGTGGACGAAGGTGATGAACCTGGATCGGTTCGATCTGGGTTGAGGCGGTCGAGGCGCTGGGAAGGCGGGCGCACTTGCCCAGCCTTCTCAGCTGACGATCTCTCGATCGCTACCCGGGGAGGCATCCTGGTCGCGGAACGGCCCGCAGGTTCGCGGGTCACGACGCCGCAGGTGCCGGCAAGCGAAGCGGTCTCGCGCGTACGCCGTGCAGGTCGCGCTCCGCCAGGAGTTCCGACCCAAGACCGGCTTCCGCCTGGAACCAGAATTCCTGGTCGCGGCCAGCCGGACGACCCGCACGCTGCCACAAGCGATAGGCCAGGCTTCTGAGCTGGCCTTCCCGCTCCGCCCCACTCAGATAGCCAACGGCGCGATGCGTCTGTTCCTGCGATTCGTGTTCGCTCAACATGCGGCGGTACCGTTGCAGTGGAGGAATGTCGCCGCCGATGACATACCGCAAGCTGCAGCGCATCGAGCGGCTTTCGCCGAGATCGGTCAGCGCCAGAAAGTGACAGTCCACCTCGGTCGGAGAGAGGCTCGTGTAATCGACCAGGTGAAGCCCGTATCGATAGGGTTTGTCGGGTTCGATCCAGATTGGATCGGCCAGTCGGGAGATGCCGCGCTCCGAGAATTTCGACGTCGCCGCGGCAGCCTCGCCGGACTCGCGCACCCGCTGGGCCAGCGCCTGCCAGAGGTCGGGCAAGGGCAGTTGATACGTGCGCTGAAGATCGAGCGGTTGCGCGCCACCGCCGCCCAAGTAGAGCACGGCCTTGCAACTCAGCGCCACCACTTCGATGCCGACCGCTGTGAGCAGTACCGGCCGAGCGCCGCGGTTGACGATCACGAGGTCGAAGATCGGGTCTTCGTAACAACCGGAACCGTCGCGGAACATCGGGGCCTCGCCGGCAGCAGGCTGGTCGTCCCGCTTCCACGCCTTGCATTCCGCTGCAACGGAGATTTGCGCGAAGGTCAGGGGACCCGCCGGGGCGCGTGCGCGTAAATCGAGAGTTGCCCTGGGATCCACGTTGACTGCCGGGCCGCCAACGGCGCCTGGCTGCAGAACCTCGACGTCGCGTCCCTTGACCTTTCGTACCAGCGCGGCGCCGATCTCTGCGGCGCTCATCTGCCGCAGATCCATGTGGGCGGTCGCCCTCGGGAGCCCGTCGAGCCAGCTGTCGTCGAGCCGGACCGGCAGGATGTATTCGCCTCGACTGTCCAGCGCGCGATCCAGGGCGCGGCGCCTCTCGAGGTTCGTGTACGCCTTGGCGCAGTAGTCCGCCGAGATCAGCACCACGCAGTAGCGCGCTTCGCCGTCATAGATGGCGCCCAGATACTCGTTGAGATTGCGTCCCCAGCTCTCCCACACGTGCTCTTCGTCGAGGAACACCTTCAGTCCGTTGTACGACGCAGTCGATGCGATGGCGCGCGCGACTTCGCGGTCCGACCCGGCAAACGAAAATGCAACGTCGTACTTGAACTCTTCAGGCATGGGCAGGCCAGCTTTCTCGTCGCCGTGCCGCAAGGATAGTGCGCGCGCTACGTTCTCCCCGACTCACGCCCAACGGACGCAGGAACCGCCCCGCACTGAAAGGCATATTCGGGCTTTGCGGCGCCCCGGGGGCTCCGTGCAACAGCCGACGGGGACGGCACCCGCGTTCCCTGCGGGACGCGTTATTGTTCGCGCCTTGCCCGAAACCGGGCAAGGTTGGGCTCCATCGGAGCCGAGGGCATGACGCTGTTTTCGGAACGAGGGCAGGCATCGGGCGCGGGTTGGGGAGTCCGGCGCCGCGATCCGATGTCCGGGGGAGACTGAATTTGGCGCTGCTCGAGATCCGCAACGTAGCGAAGAGCTTCGGCGCCATACGCGCCGTCAATGACTTCAGCCTGACGATCGACGCGGGCGAGGTGATCGGCCTGATGGGCGACAACGGCGCCGGCAAGTCGACCATGGTCAAGCTCATCGCTGGCAACTTCCCGCCCACCGAAGGCGAGATCGTCGTGGAAGGAAAGGTCTGCCACTTCCACAGGCCGGTGCAGGCGCGCGCCATGGGCATCGAAGTCGTGTACCAGGACCTCGCTCTCGCCGATAACCTTACCGCCTCGCAGAACGTTTTCCTCGGCCGTGAACTGAAGAAGGTTGTCTGGCCGTTCCGGGTCCTGCACAAACAGGCGATGATCGACCGGTCGGGCGAGCTGTTCGCGGAACTCAAGTCCGAGACCCGGCCGCGCGACCTCGTACGCAAGATGTCGGGCGGTCAGCGCCAGGCGGTGGCGATCGCGCGAACGCGGCTGGCAAACGCGAAGCTGGTGCTGATGGACGAGCCGACCGCCGCCATCTCCGTGCGCCAGGTGGCACAGGTGCTCGAGCTCATCCGGCGCATGAAAGCGAAGGGCGTCGCGGTGATGCTCATCAGCCATCGCATGCCGGACGTCTTCGCCGTGAGCGACCGGATCGTCGTGATGAGGCGGGGTGGCAAGGTCGCGGACAAGCGCACCGAAGAAACCTCGCCGGAGGAGATCACCGGCCTGATCACGGGAGCCATTCGTGCCGCCTGACACCGACCACGCCGCCGCCGAGCACGCTCACATTGCCGACGTCGTCCACCTCAAGGAATCGACGTGGCTGCGCGCCCTTTTCACGAGCCAGTCGTTCTGGGTCTCGGTCGCGCTACTGATCCTCGTCTGCGTGATGTCGCTCACCGAGCCCAGTTTCGCAACCGCCGACAACGCCGCCAACATCACCCGCAACTTCGCGCCGTTCGGCATCATGGCGCTCGGCATGACGATCGTGATCATCACCGGCGGCATCGACCTGTCGGTCGGTTCCGTCATGGGGCTGGTCGCCATCGTCGCGGGCCTGTTCCTGACCTGGGAGTACCCGTGGTACGTCGCCTTCTTCATGGGCTTCCTGGCCGGGATATTGTGCGGCGCAGTCAACGGTTTCTTCGTGGCGTACGTAGGCATGCAGCCTTTCGTCGTCACGCTGGGCATGCTCGCGATCGCCCGATCGCTCGCGGTCGTGGTCTCGCAGAACCAGATGCTCTACAAGTTTGGACCCGATGCGCCAACGGTCAAGGCGATCGGCCAGTTCAGATGGCCGCTGCGCGTCGGCTCGGGAGGGTGGGCGCCCGACTGGATGCCGGAATTCTCCGGCCAGTTCTGGACCATGATCGCGCTCGGCCTGATCGTGGGCGCCGTCTTCATCTTCTCCTCCTGGGCACGCCACCTGTTCGCCATCGGCGGCAACGAGAGTGCCGCCCGCCTCACCGGAGTGCCGGTCAACCGGATCAAGTTCCAGGCCTACGTGTTCTGTTCGTTCTGCGCGTCGCTCGCTTCGATCCTGCTGCTGGGCTACAACGGGTCGGCCATCAATGCACTGGGCACCGGGTACGAATTGCGAGTCATCGCGGCCACCGTCATCGGCGGCGCGGACCTGATCGGCGGCACCGGCACGGCGTACGGGGCGATCATCGGTTCGGCCCTGCTCGAGGTGATCCGCAACGCGTTGCTGATGGCCGGCATCGATTCGAATTGGCAAGGCGCGTTCGTCGGCGCCTTCATCATTCTCGCGGTGCTTCTTGGGATGCAGTCGGGCGGCAAGTCGATCATTGCCGCTGCATGGGAAAGGCTGAGGACCCGGAAGTAGCGCGCAAAGCGGTGCCACTGCCGTCGATCAGTGGCGGAGAAAGAGAGGAGACACGAAATGTTGAAACCCGTCCTGACGGCAGCGGTCGCTGTCTATGCGATGTGCCTCACCGGCGCTGCCAGCGCCGCAGACAAGAAGGTTTTCGCGCTGGTACCGAAGAACATGAACAATCCATTTTTCGATCAGGCGCGCGACGGCTGCAAGAAGGCCGAGAAGGAATCGAACGGCGCGTTCGAGTGCCTCTACATCGGTCCGGGGGAGCATGGCGGCGGCGATGAACAGGTCGCGATCGTCCAGGACCTGGTCGCGAAGAAGGTCGCCGGCATTGCCGTCTCGCCGTCCAATGCGGCCGCGATGGCGGTTGCGCTGAAGGCGGCCAAGGAGGCCAAGATCCCGGTCCTGACCTGGGATTCGGACCTCCTGCCCGAGAACAAGGACCTGCGCGTCGCCTACATCGGAACCCACAACTACGAGATCGGCGTCAATCTCGCCAAGCTCGCGATGAAGGTCAAGCCGAAGGGCGGGACGGTCTGCATCCAGTCCGGCGGCGCCGCGGCGGCCAACCACAACGAGCGCATGCAAGGTATCCGCGACACGCTGTCCGGCAAGAAGTCCGCGGCGTCGCCGGGGGTGCGCCTCACCGGCCAGAACGGGTGGAAGGAGATCGACGGCTGCCCGCTCTACACGGACGACGACTTCCCGCGTTCGGTCCAGCAGTTCGAAGACATCATGGCGAAGAACCCCAACCTGGATGCTTTCATTCCGACTGGCGGCTTCCCGCAGTTCATTCCCGACGCCAACCGCGCCGCGGTAGGCAAGTACAAGGCGAAGATCGCTTCGAAGTCCCTGGCGCTGATCGTGGCCGACACGTTGCCGGTACAACTCGACCAGATGAAGGAAGGCCTGTCGCTTGGCCAGGTGGGCCAGCGGCCGTTCGAGATGGGCTACAAGACCATGATGGCCTTGCAGGCGATGGCGAACGGCAAGCCGGCGCCGAAGGACCCGACCTACACGGGCCTCGACGTCTGCACGCCGGAAACGGTCGCGACCTGCGTAGCGAAGTAACCGGCTGAAGCGCAATCACGGGCGGGGCTAGGTCCCCGCCCGGTCTGTCTCGCGGGCGCAGCATGTCACCCCGCTTCGACGAGTCACGTTTTCGGAAGCAACTCAGATGACGATCAGATTCGGTGTGATCGGCGCCGGCCGCATCGGCAAGGTGCACGCGGGGACCATCGCCGCGAACCCAAAGGCCAAGCTGGCCTGCATCGCCGATGCCCTGCCCAAGGCTGCCCAGGACCTCGCCAACCTGCACGGCGCCAAGGTGGCCTCGGTCGACGAGATCATGAAGGCGCCGGACGTGGACGCCGTGCTGATCGGTTCGCCCACGGGCTTTCACGCCGAACAGATCCAGGCCGCGTCGAAGGCCGGCAAGGCGATCATGTGCGAGAAGCCGGTCTCGCTCTCGGTCGACCTGATCCAGCAAACTCTGAAGGTCGTGGCGGCGAACAGGTCGATCCTGATGATCGGCTTCAACCGCCGCTTCGATCCCAACTTCGCCGAGCTCGAGACCCGCATCCGCCGCGGCGACGTCGGCGCGATCGAGATCGTGACCGTCATCAGCCGCGACCCGGCTCCGCCGCCTGCCGAATACGTGAAGGGCTCGGGCGGACTGTTCCGCGACATGATGATCCACGACTTCGACATGGCCCGGTTCCTGATGGGCGAGGAGTTCGTGGTGGTCAATGCACTGGGCGCGGCGCTCGTCGATCCGGCGATCGGCGCGGCCGGCGACGTCGACACCGCGGCGGTGCAGATGCAGACCCAATCCGGGCGGCTCGCCGTCATCACCAACTCGCGGCGCGCCACGTATGGCTACGACCAGCGCATGGAGGTGCACGGTTCGAAGGGCATGATCCACGCCAGGAACGTGCACAACACGACGGTCGAGATGCTCAACCAGGCCGGCTACCAGGCCGACCCGATCCAGCACTTCTTCCTCGAGCGCTACGCCGCGGCGTATGCGAACGAACTCAACACGTTCATCGCCGCGGTCGAATCCGGCAACCGCGATCCGCGGCCGAACGGCTTCGACGGATTGCAGGCCCAGAAGCTCGCGGATGCCGCCACCGAAAGCTGGAAGACCGGCAAGCCGGTGAAGGTGTCGTGAGGCTCGAGCATTCCCTCCTTGCACGCGGGGGAGGGAGTTCTGTCGGTTGGGAGCGGTGGTGAAAAAGGTCCGTTACGCGGTCGTCGGTGCGGGCTGGATCAGCCAGGAGGCGTTCCTTCCCGCCGTCGAACAGACCGGAAACTCGGAAGTCGTGGCGCTTGTCAGCGGCGACCTCGCCAAGGCGAAGCAGCTCGCGGCTTTCTACGGGATCAGGGACATCTACGCATACGAACAGTTCGACGCGATGGCGCGCAGCGGCGCGGTCGACGCCGTCTACATCGCGACGCCCAACTCGAGCCACGCACGCTACGCCGAGCGGGCGGCGGACCACCGCCTCCACATCCTGGTCGAGAAGCCGCTCGCGACGACCGCCGCCGAGGCCGAATCGATGGTGGCGGCCGCGAACGCGGCCGGGGTCCACCTGGTCACCGCGTACAGGCTCCATAACGATCCCGGGACCATCAAGGTCATGGAGATGATCCGCGAGGGTGCCATCGGCGATCCGCGGTACTTCTGGAGCGCGTTTTGTTTCCAGATCGCCGCCGGCAATCACCGCCTCAGGAAGGACCATTGGGGCGGGCCGCTGCAGGATCTCGGCGTCTACTGCGTCAACGCGGCACGCCACGTGTTTGCCGGCGAACCGGTCGAAGTGCACGCCCTGTCTGCGGGTGACAGCGACGACCCGCGCTTCGCCGAGGTCGATGCCGGGATCACCGCCACGATGCGGTTCGAGGGCAGCCGCATCGCGAGCTTCTATGCGGGGTTCGGAAGTGAAGCGACCGATGTGTTCCAGGTCCTTGGCACACGCGGGTCGCTCGAGCTCCAGCACGCCTACCTGTTCGGCGCTGCCCGCACGATCCTGCTGAAGCGAGGCGCCGCGGTCGACCGGATCGACGTTCCGGAGACCGACAACTTCAGCGGCATGATTGCCTGCTTCTCCGACTGCATCCTCCAGGGCACGCGACCGCTCGTCGACAGCGGAGAAGGCCTGGCGGACATGCGCGCGTTGCTCGCCATCGTCGATGCCGCGGAGCGCGGCGCGCCGGTCCGGCTCACGAGCCGGCGCGCCTTCACGCCGCTCCAGCGTTCAATGCTGCGCAGTTTTCCTCCGGCGCGCCGCAGACTCGTGCTCGCCTGAACGTCCATCGAACCGGGTGATACGGTGACGATACGAGTGGCGGTAATCGGCGCGGGCGTCATGGGAGCGGATCACGCCCGGATCATTTCTTCCGAGATACCCGGCGCCGAACTTCGATGCATCTGCGACGCCGACGAGACCAGGGCACGCGCCGCCGCCGATGCCACGGGCGCGCGCAACGTCGCGACCCTTCCGCTCGCGGCCATCGAAGACAAGGCCGTCGATGCCGTTCTCATCGCCACCCCGGACCACACGCATGCGGAACTGACGCTCGCTTCCCTGCGGGTGAAAAAGCCGGTCCTGTGCGAAAAGCCGCTTTCGCCCGACGTTGCCGAGTGCCTGCGCGTCCTGCAGGCCGAGAGCGCGCTCGGGAAGCGTCTGGTCCAGGTGGGCTACATGCGCCGTTTCGACCCCTCGTACGTGGAGATGAAAGACCGCCGCACGCAGGCAGGAGTCGGCGCGCCCGTCTTGATGCACAACTTCCATCGCAACGTGAGCGCGCCCACCGGTTTCACGGGACAGATGGCGATCACGAACTCGGCGCCGCATGAGTTCGACATCGCGCGGTTCGTGCTCGGCACCGAGTATTCGGCCGTCTCCGCTTTCCAGCCTTCGATGTCCGCGCTCGGCCATGGCGTCGGGCCGGTGTTCATGGTGCTCAGGACCGACGAGGGGCAACTCGTCAACATCGAGATCAACAACAACGCCGGCTACGGCTACGACGTGCGCTGCGAACTCGTGTGCGAGCACGGTTCGATTTCACTGCGGGCGCCGATTCATACCGAAACGCACCTCGATCTGGGCGCGACCACCCGCTATGCGCGCGACTGGCGTCCGCGGTTCGCCGATGCGTATCGACTGCAGGACCAGGCCTGGCTGCGGTCGATCGAGTCCGGCGTGCCCGCGGGCGCGAGCGCCTGGGACGGCCATGTCGCGTCCTTCACTGCCGAACGAGCCGTCGAAGCATTGGCCGCCGGACGCGAGGTCGTGATCCGCTATGACGCGCCACCTGCGCTCTATAGGACGGGCGCCTGAGTCAACTGTCCGAGGCGCGCGCCCATTGTCCCCTCGAGGCAGGTGCCGAATGTCAACCCGCGGAGCGCAGCGACGCAGGATCCCGGCCGATCGGTTTGCCGGGATTCCTCGCCTCCGGCTCGCAATGACGCATCAACCAAAGGACGCATCGTGACGCAGACCGCATCGTCCCCCCTTCCCCGTCGCGCGTTCACCAGCCGCTCGGGCCGCCGGCTCGACTTCACGGCACTCGGCTTCGGCACCGCGCCGCTCGGCAATCTGTACAAGGCCATCGACAACGCGCAGGCACTGCAGACCTTGCAGGAAGCCTGGGCGCTCGGCGTGCGCTACTACGACACCGCGCCGCTCTACGGCCTCGGCATCGGCGAGACGCGGCTCGGATCGTTTCTGCGCGAACGGCCACGCGATGAGTTGATCGTCTCGACCAAGATCGGCCGCCTCCTGCGACGCTGCGCGCCCGACGAACGCGAAGGCATCGGCAAGTTCTTCGACGTACCGTCGCGGCGCGTCGTCTACGACTATTCGTACGATGGTGTGATGCGCTCGCTCGACGCCTCCCTCGAGCGTTTGGGGCTCGATCGCGTCGACGTGCTGCTGTGCCACGACATCGACATCTTCACCCACGGGAGCGCCGAGGCGAGCGCCAGGCGCACGAAGGATTTCCTCGAAGGCGGCGTGCGCGCGCTGTCGGACCTGCGCAGCCAGGGCGTGGTGTCTGCCATCGGGATCGGCGTCAACGAGTGGCAGGTGTCGGAAACCGTCGCGCGCAACAGCGACGTCGACCTGTTCCTGCTGGCGGGGCGCTACACGCTGCTCGAACAGGAGTCGCTCGAATCGTTCCTGCCGCTTTGTCGGAGCAAAGGCATGGGCGTGATCGTCGGCGGCCCGTTCAACTCCGGCATTCTCGCCACCGGCCCGAAGCCGGGCGCCTTCTACAACTACGACCCGGCGCCACCGCACGTGCTGCAGCGGGTCGCGGCCATCGAGAAGGTCTGCATCGCGCACGGCGTGGCCCTGCGCGACGCGGCGCTGCAGTTCCCGCTGTTGCACCCCGCGATCGTGTGCGTCATCCCGGGCGGCGTCTCGCCGGCGGAAGTGCGTCAGAACGCCAACAGTTTCTCGCGGCCGATTCCGACTGCGCTTTGGCGCCAGCTTGTCGCCGATGGGCTGGTACGCGCCGACGCGCCGATCGCTGGCTGACTTGTCCCGCGTTCTTTTCATCGACACCGGCGCGGCCGCGCCTTCCTCGAATCGGGCTGCACGTGCACCAGCAAGCACAACGTCCGCGCTAGCTCGCTCTCGCCTGGACGCCGAGGCTCGCTATCCGACCCACGGCGCCCTGTTGCCGCGCGCTCTTGGCACCGGCTGATCCGACCCGGGTTGCCGCCACGGCGTTTTGACCACCCCCGGGCCTCCGCGGCCTCTGCTGTCCTAAATCGCAGGCGCGCTCCGTCTGTGGTAGCGAGACAGTCGAATCGACGCGATCCGCCGGGTCTGGACGCCCGTCTCCTTGCTCAGCGCCGGAGGAGACCATGAAAAGTAGCTATTACCGCGTGCCCCGTACCACGCCGGCCGGCGTGGCCACCGCGTCGATCCTGCTCGTCGCGCTCGTGCTGGCGGCTTCGCTGCTCTTCGACTCGCTCCCGCTAGGGTCGACGAGCGGCGTCGGATTCGCGCAAACCTCCGCGCACGCGAACAGCTGAAACCGCGACAGAAAAGCAGGGGTTCCTTTTGCGCCACAAACCCACAGGAGCAGCCGATGAACTCGATCCGTTCAACGTCCATCTTTGTCTTCTTGGCGCTTCCGCCGCTCGCTTTTGCGCAAACTGCGGATCATCGTTTGGGCGAGCACCCCGCGGTGATCGTCAAGCGACTGTCCGAACACCAGGACTACGACTACGCCTCGAAGTTCTATCCGCATCCGGCGTGGCTGTATCTGGGTGCGGAGGCGCCTCGCTCAGAGACGGATCACTCCGTAGTCACACTCGCCCAGCCCCAGCGAGGCGTATCGCCAGCGAGTTCGCCTGCGTTGTCCGCCTCGCGCATCGACTCGCTTACGTCGCGCGCTGAACCCCACGTCGCCCACGACTGAGATCCGCCTTAACACTCGTCTTAGGCGGATGTAAGCACCGCGGCATCGACGCCGCTCAACCAGGGAGGAATACCGAAATGGCACATGTTCTCAAAGCGACCAAAAGGGTGGTCTGCGCCGCGGGAATTGCACTGACCGTTGCTTTCGGCGGCCACGCTGCCGCACAAACCATATCGTCGTCCGGCGACCTCGACCTTGCCGGCACGGATTGGAGCGCGCTCAGCGCGGCCTGGTGGCAGAGCGTCCTCTCCACTCCAACGGGAGTCAATCCGGTGCTCGACAGCACCGGCGAGCACTGCATGGTCGGCCAAAGGGGTCCGATCTGGTTCCTGCATGGCACCTTCAGCGGCTCGGCCACCGTGCGCAACTGCCTGGTTCCGGCGGACAAGGCGCTTTTCTTCCCCGTGATCAACAATGTCGTATCGAATACGCCGAACCTGTGCGGCCAGGCAGGCCCGATGAACACGGCCCAGCTCCGTGCCGCGGTGGCGCCCTTCATCGATGCCGCAAACCACCTGTCGGTTGCCGTGGATGGACAGCCGGTCCCCATGCGTCGCGTGCGTTCCATACCGTTTGCGATGACGCCGCCGGCTGACAACGTCTTCGTCGTCCCCTGCGGCGGTCCTGACCAATCGCCTACCGGCGTGTTCTCGCCGACCGTCGATGATGGCTATTACGTCCTGCTCGAGCCGCTGTCCAAGGGGCGGCACACGTTGCGCATCCTGGCGACCTCGGGCGGTTTCTCGACGGACGTGACGTACAACCTCACCATCGCGCCCGTCAGCCTGCGCTGAGGGACGCGTCGACGCCGGGCACGTCCATGGTGACTCGGGACGCTCGACGTTTCGGATGCCGTAGTGACACTAGACGCTGCACGAGTTCTGGTTGGTATCCCCGTTCGGCTGACTATGGCCGCCTCGCACGGCTTCCGACTCACTTCGAATGCGATAGGTTCCGGCAAGCGCTCCGCTGCCGCGAACCTCTCGCGCGAAGGATCCACATGCGACGCCCCATGTCTGAGCGCTTGCGCGTCACTCGAAAGAGCGCGCTCCAATGACCCGTCCGTGCCATCGACCCGAGGAGAAGATGGCGACGATTACGGTCCTGCTCGAACGCGCACGCGGCGGGGAGGTCGCGGCTCGGGACGAGTTGTTTTCTGCGTCCTACAACGAGTTGAAGCGGCTTGCGCGGGCGCGGTTGCGCGACGGCGGGCGCAACACGGTGCTCGATACCACGGCACTGGTACACGAGTCCTATCTGCGTTTTCTCAGCATCTTGTTGTACGAGCTGGTGACGGGAACGCGGCCTGCGCGGCGGGGAGCGGGCGCGACCGTTGCCGATCAGGATACGACCCCGGCAAGCCAGGCCACGACCGACCTGGCTGTGCGCAAGCTGTTGCGCGGAGACGTGGACACGATTCTTGGCAAAGCACTGAAGCCGTCGCCGGGCGATCGTTATTCGACGGTCGATGCTCTCGTCGCCGACATCGAGCGCCATCTTGCGGGCCAGCCGGTCCTGGCACGGCCCGATACCGCCACCTACCGCATGGGCAAATTCGCGCGTCGGCACCGCGCGGCAGCGGGCGCCACTTGCATTGTGCTCGTCGCAGTGATCGCGAGCGCGGCAATCTCGCTACTCCAAGCTCGCAGGTCAGGCGCCGAGGCGGAACGGGCGCGGCTGGTAAAAGAATCCGTCGTCGACGTGTTTCGCACGAACACCACCCGCGAGAGACCCAAGGACGACGAACTGCGTCACCTTCCGGCGGAGCTGCTGTTGGGGCGCGCTGTGCGCCAGATCGAAAGGCAGTTCGCGCAGCAACCCGAACTCGAGGCGGAGTTGCTTGGAGCGATGGGCAGCATCTTCCTCGGCCTCGGCCAGGGAGCGCACGCCGCGGAAATCGCGGCGAAGCAGCTTGCTGCGCTGGATCGGTTCGAGGCGCCGGCCGAGCAGCGGGCCCAGGCCGTCGGCTTGCTGGCACGAGCGCAGATCCATGATCAAAGACTCGACGAAGCCGTCGCGACTTTGAAGCGCGGTCTCGGCACGCTGCCCGAACGCAACGCTCGCGAAGCGGCAGAGTTGCGAGCCCTGCTTGGCTGGGCCCTCGTGCTGCGGCAGGAGTTTGCGACAGCGGAAAAGGAGCTCGACATCGCCGAAGCGACGCTCGCGAAGGCAACAGGCCTCGATTCGCCGATCCAGGCCGATATCCTGTTCGCGCGCGCGCAGATCCTCTACCTGCAGCAACGCTTTCAGGAGGCCCAGCCCGGCTTTCGGCGGGCGATCGAAATCGCCACCCGCACTGAATCAGAGACCTCGCCTCGCGTCGTCGAGATGCAGCGCTTTTACGCGTTTGCGTTGCTGCTGTCGAACCAGGCGGCTGAAGGGCAACGGACGCTGGATCAACTCATTGCCAAGCTGCGTGAATCGGAGGGTGATTCGAGCATCGAAGCGGCCGCGCTGGAGCTGGAGATGCTGCGAATGCTCGCGCGCTTGGATACCTGGCGCAACGAACGAACCATCCAGCGCCTGGAACGCATCAAGGTCACATTCGACGGCCAGGGCGCGCGCGTTCCGCGCCACTGGCGCGCCTATGCCGATTTCTCGCTCGGGTGGGCTCTGTATTGGAACGGGCAGGTGGCGCGCGGCGGGCGACTTATGACGACATCGGGAGAACTGCTCCTCGACTACCAGCAAGACGTCGCATCACGCCAAGAAATCAAGCGCATGCTTGCGGACGCCTTGTGTGACGCCGGGTTCCACGAGCGTGTCGTGCAACTCACGGACGAGAACTACGAAGAAACGCGCAGCATGCTGGGCGACGATCACCCGCGCACGCGCGTGGAGGCGGGGTTTTCCGCATTCATGCATGCGTGGGCAGGCGATTTTCGAGCGGCCGATGAGCGCCTAGCGTCGGGTTTCCGGAATTTCGCCGCCGCGGAAGGCGACGACGCATGGGCTTCGCTCGCCCTGTTGGGAAATGCAGGCATCGTTCGGTATCGCGAGGGGCGCTTCGCCGAGTCACTGCAATTCCTGGAGCGATGGCGCGACACCAACGACCGGCTGGACCCGGGTGGGGCGATGCGTGACGGCGACCAGGCCGTGACCCTTGCGAACTTCGGTCGTACGTTGTGTCATCTCGGTAGGATCGCTGCTGGCGCGGAGGCGCTCGAAAGGAGCGTCGCGCTCTATGCGAAACAGCACGAGACCAGCCCTTTCCTGGCGGAGGTGCGCGCACAGCTCGGCTTGTGCCTTCTCAGCGCCGGCAGGCGCGGCCGCGCTGCCGAGCTTGCGTCACTGGCACGCAAGGCTTTCGATGCGCAACCCGCGGTGAGTCCGAACTTCAAGGAACCCCTGCTCGAACTCGAGCGCCAGCTGCTCGCGCGGCGGCAATCCTGAGCACTTCTCGTATGACGACGATTCCACCCGGCGCGGCAAGATTGCCGTTCAACGAACAACCGGCAGCGCCTGCTCGGCGATTGCCTGACTTTTCGTGAAGCACTCCTGATGAGGGACGAAAGCAAAGCACCGTGCATCACCTGCCCGACTGCATGAAGCGGAGTGCCGAAAAGGTCGTACTGTTGCGAAGCGCAGTTCGGAACGGCCCGCTGACAGATCATGCGAATCCTTCGACTCTTGATCCTGATGCTCGCGGTGGCTCTTGCCGCGTCCGCGTCACGTGCAGCCGGGCTGACGCGGGAGCAAGCGCTCAAGGCATTGGAAGCGCCTGAAACGGGCGTGCGTCTCGGCGCCGTCGAGCGCCTGGCCGAGATCGGTCGGATGGACGATGCGGATCGATTGCTCGGCCGCCTGACCGATTCCGACGCTCACGTTCGTGCGTCCGCCACCGATGCGATCTGGCGGATTTGGAGCCGCTCCGGCGACCCGGCCATCGACAGCTTGTTCGCGCGCGGCGTGGAGCAGATGCAAGACTCGGAGTTCGACACCGCACTCGCGACCTTCAGCGCCATCATTGCTCGCAAGCCCGACTTTGCCGAAGGCTGGAACAAGCGCGCAACGATCTACTTCCTGCTGGGCGAAAACGAGAAGTCACTGAAGGACTGCGATGAAGTGCTGAAGCGCAATCCCAATCACTTCGGTGCATTGTCGGGCGCCGGCCAGATCTACCTGAGGCTCGGCGATCCCGAGCAAGCGCTCAAGTCCTTCCGCCGTGCGTTCGACGTGAATCCGAACCTCGAAGGGATCGAACAGATCATCTCCTCGCTCGAGCGCTATCTGCGCGACAGGGACCAGAAGATGATCTGAATCCCCGTGCTTCACGGGGCTGGCGATCGGAGCTGGTCCGCCGCCGTTCTCGCGGTTCTTCTGGTCGGGCGAAATGAGACCCCTTCGGCGCGGAAAACGCGCGTACGAAAATGACGCGCGTACGACAGACTCCGTAACGCGGCGGGTTGCGACTGCATGTCGCGGATCGGGACACTATCGACCCTTTGCGCCAAAATCCGGCTCGGCTTTCGGCGCCTGTCGCGGATCGACGAGATGAGCAAACGATGACTGCCCGCGGCAACTCTTTCGACGACGTGCGGATAATCGCCGCCCTCGTCGTGCTCGTGGCGCATTCGCCGCTCGCCTACGGCGTTGGAGGGGGCGGCCTCTTCCTCGGCCCGTTTTTCCTCGGGTCGCTCGCGGTCGAGGTGTTCTTCGCCATCAGCGGGTATCTGATCGCGCAGAGTTGGGCGGCGGATCCCGACATGCCGCGGTTCCTCGCGCGTCGCGCGCTGCGCTTGCTGCCGGGACTCGTCGCCGTCGTGCTCGTCACCATGTTCGCCATCGGGCCCGCATTCACGACGCTTTCGCTCGACGATTATTTCGCCAGTCGGCAGACGTGGGCGTACCTCGCCAACATCGCGTTGGTGCTGACGCCCAAGCTGCCCGGTGTGTTCCAATCGCAACCCGAGCCGCAACTCGGCGTCAACCCGCCGCTTTGGTCGCTTGCCTATGAGGCGGCGATGTATGTCGCCTTGATGGCAAGCTCTTTGCTCCTCCCCAGAGCGCCACGCCTGGTCGCACCGCTAATGCTCGCGGTCGGCGTACTGCTTCTCTCAGGGCTCGGCGCTCTGCTTCCACATGGCGCGCACGCCTGCTTTTGCTTCGCCGTCGGCTTCGGCCTGTTTCAATTTCGCGATTCGATCGCGTGGCGCCCCGACATCGGTTTCGTCGTGTTCGCTGCGCTGGCGATCGGACCGGACTCCCCCGAGCTGCGGCTCGCCACGCTGGCCGCGCTCGCGTACACGGCGGTCGGTGTCGGCCGTGGCGCCAGCCGCCCGGCGCGCTTCGTGACGCGTTTCGGTGACCTGAGCTACGGCGTTTATATTTGGGCGTACCCCGTGCAGCGTGTCGTGAACGAGCTGCTCGGCCTTGACTCACATTGGGCGCTGTCACTCGCGCTCTGTGTGCTCGGCACCCTGCCGCTGGCGCTGCTGTCGTGGCGGTTCGTCGAGCGCCCCGCGCTGGCGTTGAAGCCGCAACGAATCAGACAAAACCTGCCGGCTGAGACAGAACCCGCGCGCACCCGGCTCTAGCCTGTTGATCCTTGGCCCTTCCGGCAGGCCAGTTCTGCGCACGAGGGTCACGCGCGTGGCGCCTCGGATTACTGTGCCGCGCATGGCATTCCTCAGCATCCGCGTGAGCTCGGCGCGCATGCCCTGAATGCTGATGCGCAATCCCGCGTGAATCCTGATCGATCTGTGGGAATTCGAGCGCGGCGCCGAGACGGTCTCCGTGACGGTCAGCGGCTACTGAGCAGCAATGACCGTGAACTGCTCCTCCTAGACGCTGTGCTGGCCGGAAAAGGGATCGCGCGCTTCAATCAACTGATGACGCTCGCTCACCTGCAAGCAGGTCGCCTCATCCCGGTGCTGTTGGACTGGGAAGTCAACGGGGGCCACGGTCAATGTGCTTTATGGCGGCAATCAGCGCCGTATGGCGGCTGTGCGCGCCTTCCTCGACTTCGCCACAGCCATGCTGCGCCACATCGAGGCGGATTCGGCTGTTGCGCCTCGGCGTACCGCCGGCGACGGAAGCAGGAAGAGCCTGCCATCTCGCAAGCCCTTTGAAAGCAAAGCACAGGCGCCACGCGTATCCTCTGAAAACTCGGAGACGGGAAGCCGATGACGTTTCCCGGTCTGCAGGGCGCAACCTCGAAGACCCAAGGCCTGCTCCACACAGGTTGAGCGAGTCTCGGAGCAGCCAGCTTGGTCGACCGTGAGGGAGAAGCCACCTTCTCACCGCCACGGGAAAGGAGTTGCTATCCGCTCTGCTTGTCGGACGGACAGGCCGCCGGGATGCGACTCGAGGCGCAGCCGCTCGGGCCAGCGGCCACTGGTGGCGAGACGGGCGCACGCCTGGACCATCGACCATCACTCTTTGGGTCGGCGGCTCCCGCTTGCCGCGTCCGGCCTCAAGCAACGGGCGCGGAGGGTCGCGGCGCGCCGCTGCTCGATCCCGCGCCGCTGCTGAGGGCGCTGTACGAGCGGTTCCCGAGGCGTCCGATCAAGGCGGGTCGTGGGGTACCGGTGTTCGAGACAAGGCGGTCTTTCCCGCCGTTCGGGAATTCCAAATCGCGATCCAATAAGGGTGCAATGAGAGCCGTGCTTCAGTTTGGTCGGCGCGATATGCCGCTCTTGGTCTGCGCTACTGATTGAAGGAACCGATGGCAATGCCGAACCTGCTGCCTCACCCCGCAGATCAGGCCGACGAGCGCCTTCAACTGGCCGTCCGTGCGTCAGGTCTCGGAATCTTCGACCATGATCACCGGAGCGGCGTGCTGTTCTGGTCGCCGGAGATGCATCGGATCTGCGGCATCCAGGCCGGATCGCGGGTCTCGCTGCAGGTCTACGTCGACCAAGTGCATCCGGAAGATCGCGGCCGGGTCGACGCCGCAATCGCGCGCGCACACGACCCGAGCGCTGGAGGGGAATTCGAGATCGAACACCGCATCGTCCGCCACGACGGCGAAGTGAGATGGCTCGCCGTGCGATCGCAGACGACATTCGAGGGCGCAGGCGACCCGCGGCGACCGGCACGCACCGTCGGGGTGGTCCTCGATGTCACCGAGCGCCGGAAACGCGAGGAGGCGCTGTATTTCAGCGACAACCGTCTGCAGGAGGCGGCCCGCGTCGCCAAGTTCGGGATCTTCGACCACGATCACGCCACCGACACGATCTACTGGTCGGCCGAACAGCGGGCGAATTACGGTTGGGGACCCGACGAGGAGGTCACGCTGGCGAAGTTCGTCTCCCAGGTACACGAGGCGGATCGGGAGCGTGTATGGGCCGCGGTTCAGCGCGCCCACGATCCCGGCGGCGACGGACGCTTCGATATCGAGCATCGAATCGTGCGGCGGGACGGCCAGGTCCGTTGGCTGACGACGCGCTCGCAGTCGTTCTTCGAGGGCGAAGCGACGTCGCGACGCCTGATGCGCACGATCGGCGCCGTGCTCGACGTAACGGAACGCAAGCAGGCCGAGGACGAACTGCGCAAGCTCAATGCGACGCTGGAGCAGCGCGTCACGGAGCGCACCGCGCAACTCGAGGCGGCCAACGCCGCCCTCGCCCAACGGGAACGTTTCATCCGCACCGTCGCCGACTGTATCCCGGCGACGGTGGCGTACTGGGACGCCGACCTGCGCTGCCGGTTCGCGAACATCGCCTACCTGGAGTGGTTCGGGCGCCGACCGGAAGAAATGGTGGGCATGCGAATGCAGGAGGTCCTGGGCCCGGAACTGTTTGGCAGCAATGAACCATACGTCAGGGCCGCGCTGCGCGGTGAGCGGCAGGTCTTCCAACGCAGCCTGGTCAAGGCCGATGGCACCACCGGCTACGCGCTCGCCGTCTACGTTCCGGACGTGGTCGACGGTCAGGTGCGGGGATTCAACGTCGTCGTCTCGGATGTCACCGAACTCAAGACGGCGGAAGTGCGCCTGCGCGAACTCAACGAAGAACTGGCTCGCCGCGCCGAGCAGGCCGAGGTCGCCACGCGCGCCAAGAGCGCGTTCCTCGCGAACATGAGCCACGAGATCCGCACGCCGATGAATGCCATCATCGGACTGACCCATCTGATGGCGCGCGAGAGCCGTGATCCCTTGCAACGACAACGGCTGGGCAAGATCGACGACGCCGCCAGGCACCTGCTTCAGATCATCAACGACGTCCTCGATCTGTCCAAGATCGAAGCCGGCAAGATGCGGCTGGATGACACGGAGTTCTCGCTCGACGAGTTGCTGTCGCGCGCCTTCGAGATGGTCAGCGCCGCGGCACGCGCCAAGGGGCTCGAGTTAGTGCTGGACACCGACCACCTGCCCGAACGCCTGCAAGGCGACCCGACGCGGCTGTCGCAAGCCCTGATCAACCTGCTTGGAAACGCCGTGAAGTTCACGCGCAGCGGGTGGATCCGATTGCGCGGCGACCTTCTTGCGCAGGAAGGGGACCGCGTCCACGTGCGCTTCGAAGTGCAGGACACCGGTGTGGGCGTGGCACCTGAGCGCCAGAGGCGGCTGTTCCAGGCTTTCGAGCAGGCCGACAGTTCCGCTACGCGGCCTCACGGCGGCACGGGCCTCGGCCTGGCGCTGACGCGCCACCTGGCCGAAATGATGGGCGGCGAGGTGGGCTTGCGCAGCGAGCCCGGCGTGGGCAGTACTTTCTGGCTTACGGCCTGGCTCGGCCGTGCCGACGAAACCGGCCGGCGCGCGAACGGCCTTGCGCTGAAGGGACTGAGGGCGCTGTTGGTCGATGACCTGCCCGAATCGCTCGCCGTGCTTCGCGCGCGGCTGCGGGCGCTGGGCCTGCTGGTCGACGCCGAGCAGAGCGGGCGGGCCGCGCTGCTGCGGATGCAGGCCGAGAAAGCGGCGGGCCGATCCTATGACGTGATGCTGATCGACTGGCGCATGGCGCCGCCGGACGGCATCGAGACGCTGCGGCAACTCCGTCGCATGCTTGGCGACGCGATGCCTCCTGCAATCCTCGTTTCGGCCTCCGACGACTCGAGCCTCTGGCAGCAGGCCCACGACGGGCGCTTCGACGCCGTGCTCGTCAAACCCATCACCGCGTCGGCGATGCGCGATGCGCTGGTGCGCGTGCTGCGCGGGACCGGCGTTGCGGCCAATGCGGTTGCCGAGCCGGTCGAAGGCGCGGAAGACCTCCTGCGCGAGCGCCATGCGGGGCAACGTGTACTTCTGGTCGAGGACAATCCGATCAATCGCGAGGTCGCCGCGGAGCTGCTAAGAGCAACCGGCCTGGCGGTGGAAACGGCGGACCAGGGCGAGCGCGCGGTCGAACTGGCGACCACGCGGCCCTATGACGTGGTGCTGATGGACGTGCAGATGCCGGTGATGGACGGGCTCGAAGCTACGCGGCAGCTGCGTCGGCGCGTGGGTCGTGGCCTGCCGATCATCGCGATGACGGCCAATGCCTTCAGCGATGATCGCAGGGCCTGCCTGGATGCGGGCATGAACGATCATCTGAGCAAACCGGTCGACCCCGACGCGCTGTACGCGACGCTGAAGCGCTGGCTGCCGCTTCCGGGCGGCCGTTCCGAAGGGCAGCTCAGATCCGCACAAATACGCGACGCCGAGCCGCGCAGCAGCGATGCCTTGCTGACTCGGCTGACAGACATCGACGGATTCGACCTGGTCGCAGCGCTGCGCCAGGTCGGCGAGCGGCCGGCGATGCTGATCCGGTTGCTGGCCATGTTCGTGGAAAACTACCGCGGCGGGATACCTGAGTTGTCGGGCCCCCCGGGCGACGACACCCGGTTGCGCTGGCTGGCCGCGTGTCACGCGCTGCGCGGTGCGTGCTCGGCCCTGGGCTGCTCGGAGCTTGCGCAACAGTTGGCGGTTTTCGAACAGTCGGTTGCCACGAGCACCGACATGGCAGCGCTCTCGTCGCAGGCACGGGCGGTGAACCACGAGCTGTTGCAGCTCGTGAGCCGCCTCGCCGCGGAGCTCGCCACGACTTGAACGCGGTGCGAGTGCTGCTACTCGCATTGAACCGCGGAAGTGGACGGCACCCCCGTCGCAGGCGGTGTCAACGATCTACACGCCGCACTACCGGAGCGGTAGGGCATGCGGCCGCCGGCTCTGGCTCGATCTCCGATCGGCCGACTTGGGCGACCGCGGTCAATCGGCCCTTGGCAAGACATCAGCCAGGCGAGGCGACTGCACCTCAGGCGCCGGCCTTGTCGACGCGTTTGCCGCTCTTGCGCTTGGTCAGAAACGAGCCGATGCGTTTCCGCATTATCTCGGCCGTCGCCTCATTCAGCCTGCCGATGGAGAACTGGTGTTCGAGGTTCGCCAGCAGATTCAACAGCTGATCCTTCTCGAGCGCGACAAGTTTTTCTTCCGTCCAGTCGATCAGCAACGGGGAATGGAAGGTTTTGGTCGGTGCAGTCGTTCCTCGTGCCATTTGCGCTGCCCTTCAAAATGAATGGTTCGTCCGGGTCGCACACGGGGGTACATCTCTCCGTGCTCCAGATCACGCGCGCGGGAGGGATCAACCCGGCGCGCCACCGTGGTCGGAACTCGCAAGCAAGCCGCAGCCCGGGCGACCGCGACGAGATGCCGACCGAGATCGATCCCGCCGGCCGGCAGTCCGCGAATGGCGCCACGCTCGTCGCGCGGCGCCGGTTGGAGTCCGGGAGCCGCCGCAGTCATGCGACTGCTCCCTGAACGCCTATCAGACGGGCCGGATTTCCGCCGCTTGCGGGCCTTTGGCGCCCTGCTTGACGACGTACTCGACGCGTTGACCCTCGCTGAGCGACTTGAAGCCGCCCGCCTGGATCTCGGAGAAGTGCGCGAACAGATCCTTGCCGCCGTCTTCAGGCGTGATGAAGCCGAAGCCCTTTGCGTCGTTGAACCACTTTACGGTACCGATAGCCATTGTCTCGTTTCCTAAAAAAGTCGAGATAAATCTTTGCCGCGAGAAAACGTCTCGCGGCAAGCCAACGATCAAGAAACGTAGACCTGGGAAGACCTGACGCGTCGCCACTGAAACCGCAGCGAGCCAGAGAAAGCCGGAGGAAGAGCGCAACTCAACGTAAGCGTGTGAACAATACAGCGCCCGCCGGCGGATGTCGAACGATTTATTTCTGGCCGCGCGGACTTGAAGTGCATATACGTTGCGCTCAGCCGCCGATCGCGGCTTGTGCCGCGGCCAGCCGAGCGATCGGGACACGGAACGGCGAGCAGCTTACGTAGTCGAGACCCACGCGGTGGAAGAATGCGACCGAGGCGGGGTCGCCGCCGTGCTCGCCGCACACCCCTATTTCGATGCCTGGCCGCACCGCCCGGCCCTTTGCGACGGCCGACTCGATCAGCAGCCCGACACCCTTGACGTCGATCGAACGGAACGGGTCCCGCTCGTAGATGCCCAGCTTCAGGTACTCGGGCAGGAACTTGCCGGCGTCGTCGCGCGAGAAGCCCATCGTCATCTGCGTCAGGTCGTTGGTGCCGAACGAGAAGAATTCGGCGGCGCGTCCGATGCTGTCGGCGATCAGCGCAGCGCGCGGCGTCTCGATCATCGTGCCGAGCAGGAAGTCGATGCGTTCGCCGCGCTCGGCGAATATCCGCTCGGCCGTGCGTCGGATCACCGCCGCCTGCGCGTTGAACTCGCGCACGGTGCCCACCAGCGGCACCATGATCTCGACCTTGACCGGGGCGCCCTGGGCGCGGACGTCGAGCGCGGCCTCGATGATCGCGCGCGCCTGCATCTCGGTGATCTCGGGGTAGGTGATGCCGAGGCGGCAGCCCCGATGCCCGAGCATCGGGTTGAACTCGGTAAGCTCGTCGACGCGCATGCGGATCCGCGCGAGCGGCACCTGCATCTGCTGAGCGATCACGCGCTGGCCGGCCTCGTCGTGCGGCACGAATTCGTGCAGCGGCGGGTCGAGCAGGCGGATCGTCACCGGCAGGCCGCTCATCTCGCGCAGCAGCCCCGCGAAGTCCGCGCGCTGGATCGGCAGCAGCTTGGCAAGCGCCTTGCGGCGCCCGGGTTCGTCGTCGGCGAGGATCATCTCGCGCATCGCCACGATGCGCTCGCCCTCGAAGAACATGTGCTCGGTGCGGGCCAGCCCGATGCCGGTCGCGCCGAAGCGGCGCGCCACATGCGCGTCGTGCGGCGTGTCGGCGTTGGCGCGCACCTCGAGGCGCTTGTGGCGTTCGGCCAGCGCCATCAGCTTGGCAAAATCGCCGGTGAGCTCCGCATCGCGTGTTTCGATGCGCCCGTCATAGACCTCGCCGGTGGCGCCGTTGACCGAGATCCAGTCGCCTTCGTTCCACGCGCGACCGTCGATCGTAAGCGTACGTGTCTTGGGGTCGACGCGGATGGCGCCCGCGCCCGAAACGCAGCACTTGCCCATGCCTCGCGCGACGACGGCCGCGTGCGACGTCATGCCGCCGCGCGCGGTGAGGATGCCCTTGGCGACGCTCATGCCGCGCAGGTCCTCGGGAGAAGTTTCCTGTCGCACGAGGATCACGTCCCGGCCGCGCCGGCACCAGTCCTCGGCTTCGTCGGCGAAGAACACGATTTGTCCGCTGGCCGCACCGGGACTCGCCGGCAGGCCGCGCGCGATGACTTTGACCGATCGCAGCGCGGCGGGATCGAACACGGGATGCAGCAAGTCGTTCAGCCGGTCCGGCACCACGCGCAGCAGCGCCGCTTTTTCGTCGATCAGACCCTGCTCGAGCATCTCCATCGCGATCCGCACCATGGCGGCCCCGGTGCGCTTGCCGCTGCGCGTCTGCAGCAACCACAAGCGACCCTCCTGGACCGTGAATTCCAGATCCTGCATGTCCTTGAAGTGGTTCTCGAGCGCGGTCTCGGCCTGCAGGAGCTCGGCGTAGATCCCGGGCATCAGCTCCTCGAGCGAGGGGTAGCGGGCACGCCGTTCCTCCTCGCCCACGCGCGCCAGCTCGGCCCAGCGGCGCGATCCCAGGAGTGTGATCTGCTGCGGCGTCCGGATGCCGGCGACGACGTCCTCGCCCTGGGCATTGACGAGGAACTCACCGTTGAACAGATCTTCCCCCGTGCCCGCGTCGCGGGTGAAGGCCACGCCCGTGGCGCTGCCATTGCCGAGGTTGCCGAACACCATCGCCTGCACGTTGACCGCGGTGCCCCACGAGGCCGGGATGTCGTTCAGCTCGCGGTAGACGCGCGCGCGTTCGTTGTTCCAGCTCTCGAACACCGCCACCACTGCACCGCGCAGCTGCTGCCAGGGGTCGGTGGGGAAGTCGCGTCCGAGGCGCGCGCGGATCAACGCCTTGAATCGCGCGACGAGCTCCTTCAGGTCGGCCGCATCGAGTTCGGTGTCCAGTTCAACACCCCGCTGATCCTTGAGTCCGTCGATGATGACCTCGAATGGGTCGTGGTCCTCCTTCTTCGCCGGCTTCAAGCCCATCACCACGTCGCCGTACATCTGGATGAAGCGCCTGTACGAGTCCCACGCGAAACGCTCGTTGCCGGACTTGCGCGCCAGGCCCGGAACGGACTCGTCGTTCAAGCCGAGATTCAGGATGGTGTCCATCATCCCGGGCATCGATGCGCGGGCCCCCGAGCGCACCGAAACCAGCAGCGGATCCGCCGTGTCGCCAAAGCGCTTGCCCATGGCACGCTCGATGAGGCGCATGCCGTCGCGAACCTCGGCGTCGATGAGCGCCAGTGCCGCTTCGGCACCGCGCTCGGTGTGCACCGTGCAGACCTCGGTGTTGATGGTGAAGCCCGGCGGCACTGGAATCCCCAGCCGGCACATTTCGGCCAGGTTGGCGCCCTTGCCGCCGAGCAGGTTCTTCATCTCGGCCGAACCGTCGGTGCGGCCCGCGCCGAACACGTAGACGAAGCGACTGGCTGCATTTGCGGGCATCGAAACCTCCTCCGTTGACCTGGCGACCCTGACGACGTTGAATCCAAGAGTGGGGCGGGCGGGGTCGTTTTACTTTGCCTTTGGTCAAGTGAGCGTGAATCCGCACAGGAGGTCAAGCGCATGCGCTCGGCCCTAAGCGCCTCGGGCTGCGATATCGTCACCGGCGGTGGCCTGGGCCTGATGCAGATCGCCGATGAGGACGCGCGGGAAGCGCAGATGATCTGGCAATAACCGATGAGCCGCTATGCAACACATGCTGGCCGGTATTTCCCAGCGGGCGCGATACCCGATGCCGGCGGCGTCAACTTCTGCATCTTCTCTCGCGACGCCGCGGCGGTCGAGCTGCGCCTGTTCGAGGCCGCCGACAGCGAGGTGCCGTCGCAGGTGATCGCACTCGACCCGGACATTCATCGCACGTTCTTCTTCTGGCACGTCTACGTCGAAGGTGTCGGAACCGGCGTGCACTACGCCTGGCGCGTCGCCGGCAAAGGGCAGACGCTCGATTCGACGCCCGAGCTGCTCGATCCGTGGGCCCGGGCAGTCAGCGATTCTTGCTGGGACCGAAAGGCCAGGAGTGACGGCGCAACGACTGGTCGCGGCCTGCGCGGCATCGTCGCGCCGCCGATCGACGGCGGAACGGCAGCGTCGCCGGCAGCCTGGGATTTGAGCGAAGCGGTGATCTACGAAGTCCACGTCGGTGGTTTCACGCGCCACCCTTCGTCCGGCGTCCGCCACCCCGGCACTTTTGCCGCCCTGGTCGAAAAGATCCCGTACCTGAAGCAACTCGGCATCACGCACGTCGAGCTGTTGCCGATCATGGCGTTCGACGAACAGGACGTGCCGCCGGCGGTCGCGGCGCGCGGTCTTCGCAATTACTGGGGCTACAGCACCTACGGCTTCTACGCTCCGCACCCGCGTTTTTGCGTCGACCCGGCGCGTGCGCCGCAGGAGTTCCGGGCGTGCGTCGAGGCGCTGCACGAGGCCGGCATCGGCGTGCTCCTCGACGTGGTCTACAACCATACCTCCGAAGGTGGAGCGGAAGGGCCGACGATCCACTTCAAGGCGATCGGCCACGACATCGTCTACCACCACGAACCCGGCGACCCGGGTCGGTACAGGGACTACACCGGCTGCGGCAACACGGTGAACTGCAACCACCCGCTCGTCACGATCTTCATCGTGCGCAGCCTGGAGTACTGGACCGAAGAACTCGGCGTCGACGGCTTCCGTTTCGACCTGGCGAGCGTCTTCGCACGCGGCGAGGACGGCGCGCTGCTCGCCAACCCGCCGCTGCCGTGGAGCATCGCGCTGTCGCGCTTTCTGGTCGAGCGGCCCGTGATCGCCGAGGCCTGGGATGCTGCCGGCCTGTACCACGTCGGGGCGTTCCCCGGCATGCGCTGGGCGGAGTGGAACGGCCGCTATCGCGACGTGGTGCGCCGGTTCGTGCGCGGCGAGCCGGGAATCATCGGCGAGCTGGCCACGCGCCTTGCGGGCTCGAGCGATCTGTACGCCGACGATGGCCGCCTGCCGGCCAACTGCATCAACTTCATCACCTGCCACGACGGCTTCACGCTCGCCGACCTCGTCAGCTACAACGGCAAGCACAACGAGGCCAACGGCGAGGAGAACCGCGACGGCAGCGACGACAACCTGTCCTGGAACTGCGGCGTCGAAGGTGAAACGAACGACGCGGCGGTCGTCGAGTTGCGCCGCCGCCAGGCCAGGAACTTCATGGCGATCCTCCTGTTGAGCCAAGGTGTGCCGATGATTCTGGCGGGCGACGAAGTGCTGCGCAGCCAGGGTGGCAACAACAACGGCTATTGCCAGAACAACGAGCTGTCGTGGTTCGACTGGGGGCTGATCGAGATCAACGGCGACATGCTGCGGTTCGTGCGTGAATTGATCGCACTGCGCAAGCGCCATCCCACCCTTCGCAGGCGGCGCTTTCTCACTGGCCGGCCGGCGCCGGGCGCGCGCCTGCCCGACATCGCGTGGCACGGCGAAGTCCTGGACCAGCCGCCATGGCACGACGGCAGCGCGCGGCTGCTGGCCTTCACGCTCGCCGGAGTTGCCGACGGCGAAATGCCGCTGCACGTCATTCTCAACATGTCCGATACCGCCCGCCCTGTGGCCGTCCCGACGCTGGCCGGCTGCCGCTGGCATCGCGCGGTCGACACGGCGCTGCCCTCACCGAGGGACGTTGCACCGCCCGGCCAACAGGACGCCGTCGAGGCCGATCACCACTTCGTCGCGCAGCCACGCAGTGTCGTGGTTCTGGAGGCCCACTGAACGCACTGGTCGCCGCATCTGCAGGGCCGTTGCGGGGAGTCCCTGGAGTTCGGTTCCGCGTAAATCGCGTGCACGGCGCGCGATCCGAGCGGCTTGGGCGCTCGAGGTCCGGGCTTCGTTCATCGAAGCAACGACCGCTCCAAGATCGACGTCGTTTGCAAGTCGAGCTTCATGCGCGACCCGGAGCGGCGGACCTCGTGAACCCGCGGATGCGTCAAGCGCGGACCGCGTTCTGTGCGTCCAGCGCAAACCAGAAGCCGCAAGTGGTGCAGTTGGGCGCCATCAGCACGGGTTGCTCGCTATGGGTGTCTTTGAAGGCCCCGGCCGCAGGCGATTCGGACCGGGAGAAGCACTGAACGCGCGTGCAGTCGGGCGCCATCAACGGACGTTGCGCGGGCTCTAGTGTCATCGGGGTCGAAGACGTAGCGTGCACGACGCGGGGCGCCTCCGATGTGGAAGTCTCTGCCACCGATGGGGCGGCCTGGGCGGCGCTCAAGCCCAGATATGCAAACGCGGCGATAGCTGAGATGAGGCGTCGCAGCGGGGTCGGCATGTTCATGGTCGGGTCCTTTCGGGTTCGCCGGCGCTGCCGGCTGGTTGTCGGCGGTTCCTGTCCCGCGCCGCGTGAGCGCGCGCTCGGGCCATCACTGGATGGAACGGAACCACGGCCGAAGACCCGGTCATCGGCTCGCTGTCGAAAATTCGACCGCGCGATGCCACGCGACGCGCAGACACTGCAGCGGAGCACGAGAGGCAGAGGGACGTGTTCTTCTCTCTCACCGGAGGGGTCGGTCCCTCCGACGAGCCCGAATGACTTCGCAGTTCGACACACCCAGATCCGCGTCCAAGCGCTGTGCCTGAACGGCCGCAAGACGCCCGGCAAGGTGAAGCCGGGCACTGGAGTGCTGCCGTGAAGCTTAGGCAGGTATGGAAGTCAGCGCAGCGACGTCAGCCGTCGATCGCACGCTCCGTCGTCCGGATCCAACTGATCATGGCGCGCGGGATCGGGCGAATGCGCCCTCCCACACCGATCATTTCGTACGCCGGCGGGGAGCGGATGGCCCCCTACCGTCGAGGTGGCGGAACGTGATCCGCCCCTTGCTCAAGTCGTACGGCGACAGTTCCAGCGAGACCCGGTCGCCGGCCAGGATGCGGATATGGTGCTTGCGCATCTTGCCGCCCGAATACGCGACGAGCTGATGGCCATTGTCGAGCGTCACGCGGAAACGCTGGTCAGGCAGGACTTCGCTGACGACACCATTCATTTCGAGATGCTCTTCCTTTGCCACAGCACTGCCCCCGAGAAAAGAACAAAGAAGGCGAGCCGGCGCAGCCGGTTCGCCACGATCAGCCGCTGCGAAGCGGATCTCCGTCCGGCCTGCGACCTTGAGTAGCGCCGCGCACGTCCGCCCGACGGGTGGAATATCGGGAGAGCACCGCAGTCGGTGCCCTCCCGCAGAAGATGGATCAGATGATCCGGATTTCAGCCGCCTGCGGGCCTTTCGCGCCCTGCTTGACAACGAACTCCACGCGCTGACCTTCAGTCAGCGACTTGAAGCCGCCCGCCTGAACCTCGGAGAAGTGCGCGAACAGATCCTTGCCGCCATCTTCCGGCGTGATGAATCCGAAGCCTTTGGCGTCGTTGAACCACTTGACGGTGCCGATAGCCATTGTTTCATTTCCTTGAAAGTCAACCAGTCATTTGCCGCGAGAACACCTCGTGGCAAGCCGACAATCAAGAAACGTAGACCTGGGAAGACCTGGATGCGTCGCTGCCACTGAACCGCAGCGAGCCAGAGAAAGCCGGAGGAAGAGCGCAACTCAATGTAAGCAGTCGAAGGGTACCGGGCGTTGCACCGCATGTCGAACGATTTATTTCTCGCCGCGGGACTTGAAATTTGAGAGTGGCGCGCGCCGCGGGATGAATTTGGGCACTGGAGACTCTCATTCGTCAGCTCGCGAAGGCGTACTCGTCGAGATGGCGGGACTGAAGATGGCGGGACTCAAGCGC
>DATJUX010000019.1:0-231042 GCA_035502095.1 Burkholderiaceae bacterium | reverse complement strand
TCAGCCTGAATTTCTTCGGCGTGGCGGCGTGGTACGTCGGCTACCTGGTCATCAATTCCTTCGCCCATGCCAACTTCGAGCTCAAGTCGAAGCACTACATGCGCTTCCTTGGCAGGGTGTTGACCAGCACGACCTACCATTCACTTCACCACGCCAGGTACACAGGCAACTACGGATTGGGAACGCGCGTCCTGGACCGGATTTTCGGGACCGAGTGGGAAGACTACGAGCGCGTCTACGACCGGCTGTTCAGCGAGCAAGGACCTCTGACCCGGCTGCGAGAAAAAATCGACGGCCCCGCTGCCGAGCCTCCGGTTACCCCGTCACCTTCGCAGAAGACGCCTGTCCATTCGCATGGCGCGATGAAGTTGACCACTCGAATTCTCACGTCAGCCACCGAACTTGAAGCGTTCGCGAAAACATTCGAATCCATGGGCGGAAATGCCATCCCGATCGACTATCTGCTTCAGGCGCGGCCGCGCGGCTTCTTTCGTGGTGACGAACTCGTCGCGGGTTATGTCCTGAATACGAGAGCGCCGTTTCGTTACGCGTCGTGGATACCCGAAGGGCAACGAGGCGATATCGCGCGTCGCGGTTTCCTCGTCGAGCCTACGTCGGCCGAGCTCACTTGCATCTGGATGGCCAAGGGCAAGCTGACCAAGCTGGAGCGAAACAATGTATACGTTCGCTCGGGGATCGACGCGTTTCGCTCGGGCAAGCCGTTCATCTTCGGCGGATCTCGAGTGGACGCCTTGGCGCGGACCCAGAAGCGCGTCTTGTCCAATACGGTCTACTCCGGCAGGGCGACGTTCGACGCTCCCTGCGAGATCTACTACGCCTCACGCGGGATGATGGTCTTTCACATGATCGCAGCCGCGTTCGCGACCTATGCGCAGGACCTCGTTCGCCTCACGCCGCGGCGGCCAACTGCGGTCGCGTCGCCGAACTGATCGCTACAACAATCTGAGGGTCCGGCCAGATTTCCGAAACTCCCGTGACTCTTGGGCGAAGCGTGAGTGGGCAGCCTGACGAAAGGGCCCTGTGATCAGGCGGCCGTGTTGACGATGGTCCCGGTCAGCTGCCCTTGTGGGTTGACAGGCGGCGCTTTCGATGAGGCGGCCTCTGATGACGCATGCGCCGCGGCGGCTCGCTTCGCGAGCAGGCGTTGAGCGCCGTGATCGCCGTGAGCGGCTTCGCGCGCCGTTTGCGCGGCGGTTTCGGTTACTTCTTCGACTGCCGCCTTGCTGGCGCTGGAGTTGGAGGTCGAAGTCGAGATAGGTTGAATCGACATGAACTTCCTCTTTGCTCGCGGACTCGGTTTTTGCCGCGCCTGTGGCTCAAATCGGCACGGTGCGACGAAAGGTTGAGAGCGTCCGAATGCCTGACGCGTGGCATTCAGGCGCGACTAATCCGGATCCCGGAAGAAGGTCGGGCAATGAGTTCGCCCGGAAATCCGTGCGGCAAGCAGGAGCCGGCACGCGCCTGACTCAGGCAGCGATAAGCCGACCACCCGTCGTGCGGCGGAGAACTCCCGTCTTGACCGCCTTCGCGATGGCCATGAACGTCGCGCCCTGAATGCGCTTCGCATCGTGCCGCGACAGCCTGAAGGCACGATCTTTCAGACGACCGACTTCCCTGACGAGCTCCGCCGGCGCCTTGGGAGATCTGGCCACCTTGCGTCGCAGCCTGGCAGCCTCGTCGCGAGCGAACCACGAGCGCCGTCTGGGTGGAGAAGCCGCCCTCGCAACGTCTCGCGGTGCTTCCTGAGTCCGTGTCGTGTTCCGTCGGGTCAATCGAGAAGTCGCCATGCATGCAAAAAACTTCTAATTGTGGCCGCGCCAGGATAAGTCTCCGATTAACCGAACCTTGCGGGATGGCTGGCAAAGACAGCTCTTCGGTACCCCCCGGGTCCTCGCCGCGGCTCTGATCGAAGCGCGACCCTTCGCTTGGCGGGATCCGGTACAAATTGCTACCGTCTGACGCCGCTCCGAAGAGGTGGGCGAGTCGGGCGACCACGGCAGTCCCGTCGTCCGCGAGCTCGGTCGGCCGCGATCTCCGAGAGCGTTCCGAAGTAAGCAAGCCCGTGCGGCGGCACGTCCAGCGATTCTGAAGACTGTCCCAGGAAGACTCCGGTGCGCATCGAGCCTCATTTCCTGTTCGATCTGGATGGCACGCTGATCGACAGCGTCTACCAGCACGTCCTCGCCTGGAAACGCGCGCTCGACGCCGAAGGCATCGAACTAGCGGTGTGGCGCATCCACCGCAAGATCGGCATGAGCGGCGGGCTGTTCACGCATCAGCTTCTGCGCGAGACGGGCCTCGACATCGACGAAGTCTTGGTCCAGCGGCTGCGCGAGCGCCATGCGCGCGCGATTCAAGAGCAGGCCGCTTCCATCCGGCCGCTGCCCGGTGCGCGCGAACTGCTCGCTGCGTTGTCGCGCGCGGGCATCGCCTGGGCGATTGCCACCAGCGGACGCATCGAGACCGCCGCGGCAGGATTGGCGAGCCTTGGCGTCGATCCTGCGTCGACGCCGGTCGTGACGCGCGATCAGGTGAAGTACGCGAAGCCGGATCCGGATCTCTTCCTCGCCGCCAACGAGCGGCTGGGGGGCCGGATCGAGAACGCGGTCGTGGTCGGCGACAGCATCTGGGACATGCTGGCTGCAAGCCGCTGCCGCGCGCTGGGCGTGGGACTGCTCAGTGGGGGCTACGGCGGCGAGGAACTGCGCCAGGCAGGAGCGATCCGCGTCTACGAAGATCCGGCCGACCTGCTCGTTCACCTCGACGAGGTGGGCGGGCGGCGGTGACGCAACGCCGTACCGTGTCGCCGCAAACGCCCTCGAAGCATGTCATTCCGCAGGCGAGGAATCTCGGTGTCGGAGGGGCGAGACACCTCGTCGCGTTCGCTCGGGATGGCACGACAGCCAATGCCCGCGCGATGACACGGCAGTCGGTCTAGGAGACTGTGTCGACTCGCCCCTGCGCCAGGCGCCCCGGCGTCAGCGCCGCCTCGATCGCATCGTCGACCGTCTCCAGCCAGACGAACTTCAACTGTGCGCGCGCATCGGCCGGGATGTCTTCCAGGTCACGCTGGTTGCGCGAAGGCAGCAGCACCGTCGTCACACCGGCACGCAACGCGGCGAGCACTTTTTCCTTGACGCCGCCGATCGGTAGCACCAGGCCGCGCAGGCTGATCTCGCCGGTCATCGCGACGTCCTTGCGCACCGGTCGCCCCGTCACGAGCGACGTCAGCGCGACGAACATCGCGACGCCTGCGCTCGGACCGTCCTTCGGCGTGGCGCCGGCCGGCACGTGGACGTGGATATCACTCT
The DNA here is from genome assembly GCA_035502095.1 of Burkholderiaceae bacterium. Lineage (GTDB taxonomy): Bacteria > Pseudomonadota > Gammaproteobacteria > Burkholderiales > Burkholderiaceae_F > JAKANT01. Next base: position 227,710 of record DATJUX010000019.1, on the reverse strand, counting down.
TCTCGAACGGCATGTCGCCCTCCGCGACCCGCGCCTTGACCAGCGAAAGCGCCGCCTGCGCGCTTTCCTTCATGACGTCGCCGAGCTGGCCCGTGAGGATCAGCCGGCCGTTGCCGGGCGTGCGCGCCGCCTCGATGAAGAGGATGTCGCCACCAACCGGCGTCCACGCGAGGCCGGTCGCGACGCCGGGCATCTCGGTGCGCAGCGCCACTTCGGCCTCGAACCTGCGCGGGCCGAGGATCGGCGCGACGTCGTCGAGCGTCAGCGCGACGCGTTCGACCTGTCCTTCGGCAATCCGCATCGCGGCGCTGCGGAACGCGCCGCCGATCTCGCGCTCGAGCTGGCGTACGCCCGCCTCGCGCGTGTAGCCGTCGATGATCGCGTTCAGCGCCGCGTCGTCGATCGTGCAGCGTGTGGCATCGAGCCCGTTCGCGGCGAGCTGGCGCGGCACCAGGTAACGGCGGGCGATCTGCAGCTTCTCCTGCGCGGTGTAGCCCGGCAGCTGGATCACCTCCATCCGGTCGCGCAGCGGCCCGGGGATCGTGTCGAGCACGTTCGCCGTGCAGATGAACAGCACCTGCGAGAGATCGAACGGCACCGCGAGGTACGTGTCGCGGAACGTGCTGTTCTGCTCGGGGTCGAGCACTTCGAGCAGCGCCGCGTTCGGATCGCCGTGGAAACCGCCGGCGCCGATCTTGTCGACTTCGTCGAGCATCATCACGCAGTTGCGCGTCCCCGTCTTGCGGATGTTCTGGATGATGTTGCCCGGCAGGGCGCCGATGTACGTGCGCCGGTGCCCGCGGATCTCCGCCTCGTCGTGCGCGCCGCCCAGGCTGACGCGCACGAACTTGCGCCCGGTCGCCTTGGCGATGCTCTGGCCGAGCGAGGTCTTGCCGACGCCCGGCGGCCCGACGAAGCACAGGATCGGCCCGCGCCCGTTCGGATTGAGCTTGCGCACCGCGAGGTACTCGAGGATGCGCCTCTTGATCTTGTCGAGGCCGAAGTGATCGGCGTCGAGCACCTGGCGCGCCTGGGCGATGTCGATCGGTGCTTCCTGCGCCACCGTCCACGGCAGTTCGGTCAGCCACTCGAGGTACGTCCGCACCATCGAGTACTCGGCGGCCTGCTCGGGCATGCGCTGGAGCCGGCGCAGTTCCTTGCGTGCTGCTTGGTCCACTTCCTCCGGCATGTGCGCGTCGGCGATGCTCTTTTCGAGCTCCTCGATCTCGGCCGCGGTCTCTTCACCTTCGCCGAGTTCCTTCTGGATCGTGCGCATCTGCTCGCGCAGGAGATGCTTGCGGTTGACGTCGCCGATCGCCTCGCGCGTGCGTTGCGCGACATCCTGCGACACCTTCAGCACCTCGATGCGGCGCGCGAGCACCTCGAGCAGGCGGTCCAACCGCGCACGCAGGTCGAACATCTCGAGCAGCGGCTGCTTCTCCTCGGCCGGCAGGTCGACCAGGCTGGAGATGACGTCGGCCAGCTGGGCGGGGTCGTCGAGCGATTGCAGCGCGCTCGCCGCTTCGGCCGGCACTTGCGGCAGCAGCTGCAGCGTCTCGAACGCACGCTGCTTCAGCGCCCGTGCACGGCCCTCGATCTCCGGATCGGCACGGTTGGCATCGTCGATGTACTGGACGCGCGCGACCGGGAACGGAAAGCCGTCGAGGAACTGCAGCACGCGGAAGCGGCGCTGGCCGCTCGCCACCAGGTGGTGCGATCCGTCGGGCGCCGTCACGTAGCGCATCACTGCAACGCTCGTGCCGACCCAGTGCAGGTCCTCCGGCCCGGGTTCCTCCACTTCGGGCTTGCTCTGGAGCAACACGCCGAGCGGGCGCTCCAGGCGCACGGCCTCCTGCACCGCGGCTTGCGAGCGTGCGCGCCCGAGCGAGAGCGGCATCACCGTGCTCGGGAACACCACGACGTTGCGCACCGGCAGGATGATCAGCGCATCCTGCGGGATCGGCGGGATGCGGCCCGCAGACGACGCGCGGCCGGCCGGTTCGTTCTCGGCGCGCGGCGCGCTCCGGTCCGTCTGGTTCGAATCCAGGGTTTCGTTCATCTCTGTTCCCCGCCCAGCTTGCGCAGCGTCAATACCAGGCAACCTTGTACGAGTTCAGGCGCGCCCGCCTCGAAGCGGCCTGGCGGCAATGCGATCCGCCGCTCGAATCCGCCGTAGGGAATTTCGAGCCGGCGGACGGCGTAACCGGGCCGGCGCACCGATACCGCGCGTTCGCCGCGGACGAACACTGCGCCGGGTTCGAAGCTCACCGCGACGCGATCGGCCGCCACCCCGGGCATCGCCACCACGATGACGAGTTCGTGCCCGTCCTCGAAAACGTCGATCGGCGGTTCCCACACCGCAAAGGCGCGGGCCGACGCGGCCGGGCGGAAGAACTGCCGGTGCAGGCGTTCCGCCTGGTCGATCAGTTCGCACGCCTGCGCCCACATCCATACTGCGGGGTCTCTCGCGTTCGTCATTTCGCCGGTCTCCTGCTCCTTCAACGGTCACTCATGCCCACCGTCGTACCGCCAAGGTGCATGCTTGAACGTAAAGGCGATCCGGTGAATACCAAGACCCTCGGCCGGAAGCAGCACCGTCCGAACGGGCAGGCGACCGAGATGATCGAGATGCCGGGCGCGGAACCCTTCCGCGTCCGGGCGCGAGGTCCGGCGCGGCCGACCCAGCCGTCGGAACGGTCGAGCGGCAGGCGACCCTTCCTCGACGATGCCGGACTCGAGCCTGGCATGAGAGTGGGGTCTAAGCCCTGGCCCGTGAATACGGCGTGCGGCGTCGCGCGAGCGAGCGCGCCCGCTTCGAGCAGGCCGCGTCGATGAGGAGCACGGCGGCGGCCTTCGCGGCTGCCGCGGCAGCCGCGGCATCGCCATCCATCTGCGCCGATGCGGCGGCCCCGTCGTAGAGCAGCAGCAGGTGCCTGGCGAGCGTGTCGGGATTGGCCGCGCCGGCTTCTTTCGCGAGCCCCAAAAAGATTCCCCGCGTCCAGCCCCGCGCGTCGTCGCAAACCTGACGCGCGCTCGCCTCGGCCGGCATCTCGGCGGTCGCGCGCATGAAGGCGCAGCCGCGGTAATTCGGCTTCGCGAAGGCCTCGGCCATGGCGTCGAACACGGAAAGGAGCCTGGCGCGGGGGGCAGCGTGGAGCGCGAGCTTGGCCTCGATCGCGGCGCGACGTGCGTCGAAACGCGCCTCGAGGTAGGCGCGCACAAGGTCTTCCTTGCCCTTGAAGTTGCTGTACAGCGAGGCCTTGGCCACTCCGGCGCGCTCGATCACCTTGTCGATGCCGACGCTTTGCACCCCCTCTTGATAGAACAGTTCCTCGGCGGCGGCGAGCAGGCGCTCCCGCGCCGGCTGGCGAACTGAAGTCGTTTCATCCATCGCGGCATCCCTCGTTTGCGACGTGCAGGCGAAACAGCGCTTGACTGTACCAGACAGGTCTGTACAGTTGCAACAGGTAGACAGTTCTGTCTAGTCATCGTTCGAGGAGATGCCATGGATCACTGCACGGCAACGACGGTTACCCGCGCCGCCCCGGCCGGCACGCTCCCGCCCCGCGCTTCGTTCTTGCTCCTGGCCTCGATCACCGCTTCTTTCCTGGCCGGTTCGCTTGCGCCCACGCCGCTGTACCCGGTCTACCAGGCCGAATGGGGCTTCTCGGCCCTGACCACGACCGAGATCTTCGGCATCTACGCGCTCGCGCTGCTCGGCAGCCTGCTCGTCGCGGGGAGGCTCTCCGACCACGTCGGGCGTCGGCCCGTGCTCATCGTCGCCACGCTCGTGCAGGCCGTCGTGATGCTCATGTTCGCCACCGCGGACGGCGTTGGAGCGCTCTTGCTCGCCCGCGTTGTGCAGGGCCTTGCCACCGGCGCCGCGCTCGGCGCCGTGGGCGCCGGCATGCTCGACCTCGACAAGGCGCGCGGCGCGGTCGCGAACGCGGTCACGCCGCCCATCGGCACGGGCGCAGGGGGACTGCTCGCGGGTCTGTTCGTGCACTACCTGCCCGCCCCGACGCTGCTTGTCTACTTCGTGCTCGCGACGGTGTTCGTGCTGCAGGCCGTCGGCGTCGTCTTCATGGCCGAGACGGTGACGCGGCGTGCGGGCGCGGTCGCGTCGCTGAAGCCGCAGTTCGGACTTCCGGCCGCGGCGCGCGGCCCGATGCTCGTCGCCGTACCGGCGCTGGTCGCGGCCTGGTCGCTCGCCGGTTTCTACGCCTCGCTGATCCCGGCGCTCATACGCTCGGTGTTCGGTTTCGACCCTTCGCTCGCCAGCGGCATCGCCGCTTTCGCCTTCGCGGGCAGCGGCGCCACCACCGTGCTGGCGCTCACGTCGCGCGCGCCGCGCTTGGTGATGGCCTACGGCGCGTTCGCGCTCATCGCCGGCACGGCCGCGGCGATGGGCGCGCTCGGCGCGCGCTCGGGCGAGAGCTTCTTCTTCGCCACCGCGCTCGCGGGCTCGGGCTTCGGAGCTGGCTTCCAGGGCGCGATGCGCACCGTGCTGCCGACCGCCGAGGCGCATGAGCGCGCCGGCGTGCTCTCCGTGGTGTTCGTGGTGTCCTATCTCGCGATGGGTGTCCCGGCCGTCGTCGCCGGCTTTTTCGTCTCGCACGGCGGTGCGTTGCTGCCGATCGCCCAGCATTTCGGTGCCGTGGTGGTCGGGCTCGCGGCGTTTGCCCTGCTTGGAACGCTGACCGGCCGCACGCTGCGCGCTGATTGAGCGCTCCGACGCGATTCGCTGTCTTGCGTTCGCGAGGGTTCGGCGCTCGCGGATTGACCTCTCAGGCGGTTCGCGGCGGCGAAGCGATAGCGCCGGCCGGCCGTTGGAAGCGGCCGGTCGCGACTCGCGCCAACCGCGTCACTCGCCGAAGCCCATCATCCAGCCCGGGCCCCAGCGCTTCTTCAACTGCTCGCGTTGCTGCGGCGTGAGGATCTTCTCGATCTTCTCGGTGCCATCAAGAGAGTTGTCCAGCATCTGCTGGCGCAGTTCGAACATGCGCTTGTTTGCCGCGGTAATCGCCGCGCGATCGCGTTTGTCCGCATCGAGGAAGGCGTCGCGCTGCTTCGCCATCTCGTCCTGCATCCTGCCCATCAACTCCCAGTTGCTCTTGCGCACCTGGTCCATGACCGCGAGCACCTGCTTGCGCTGGGCGTCGGAGAGGTCGAGCGAGGACAGCGCTGCACCGCCTGCAAAACCGCGGCCCATGCCCCAGCCACCCATCATTCCCGGACCCATGCCGGATCCGCGCATTTCGGGGCCGCGTCCGTAGCCGTAGTCGCCCATCATCCACGGACCCATGCCATCGGGGCGCTCGTCCGGCTCCCGCGCGTAGAGCGCAGCGCCAGCCATCCCCAGCGCCGCGGTTGCCGCGAGGAAGGCTGCCTTCAGTTTCGTCATCGCCCTTTCTCCATCAAACGGATCGTGAATGACGGTAGACCCGCAGATGCACGAGGACACGAGGAACAAGCGCCGCGCTTGACGGAACACAAATGCGTGAGACGCTGGTATGTCCTGCCAAGCCCACGCGGCATCTGGCCTTGGCCAGCGCACGCAGTTCACGGCAACTCGCGTGAACCGCAGACGTCGCGGGTCGGTACGGATCGGGGAATCGGGCGCAACGAAGGCCTCCTCGCACGCGGGTCGCGTCTGGAAGGTGATCCGGGTCGTCGCATCGGTCGTGCCCATATGGCGCGGGCCGGAACTCGACGCGCACGCCTGCGAGACACTCCTTGCATGTCTGATGGGCGTGGTGCTGGTCCCTGCGGCTACGTCATCGAGCGTTATGCCCGGTCGCCGGGCGCGCCATGGAGCGCTCGCACCCGCGCGCAATCCAAACAACGCGCGCCCTGACCTGCGTGCAGGCCGGCTCGGCCCGCGTGCAGTGTCGTTTGCCGTTCAGGTCGCTTATTTGGCGGGCGCAGTTGCGTCGGTCACGCACTTCTTCGTGAAGCTGTTTTTCGCGGCCCCGGACAGCTTTTTCTCCGCGGCCTGTGCGTCGCAGGACTTGTGTGCTGCATCCATCGCGTCCTTTTCGCACTTCTTCATGAAACTCGTCTTTGCAGCACCGGCAAGCTTCTTCTCCGCGGCCTGCGATTCGCACGCCGCGTTCGCGGCCCAGGCCGCATTGCTGGCAAAGAAGGCGATCGCCCCCACGATCATGATGCGCTTCATTGTCGTTCTCCCTTTGTCGGTTGCGTTCGGCAGCAGCGACGCAGCCAGCCGGCTCGCAAATCACTGCCGGACGCAATCCTACCGCGGGGCAGAACCGCGAATGTCAGCGTCGTCGCGCTAAGGTATTCAGCGCAGTCTCAGGCGGGTTGAGTAGCCTGAGCACCGACGCCGGAATCATGGTGCGCGGTGGGTGCGCTCGGCGCGCGGCCCCGTGCATCCCTTGCGCGTGCTTCGATGAACGCGCTGTGCACCGGATGACGTCGACCTCAGCCCATGCGTGCCGGTCGCAGGTGTGCCCCGGTGTCGACAGGAAGGTGCTGCGCACGCTGCTCGCGGTGCTGGCCTTCGCGCTCGCCGCGATCCAGTCCCCGGCAGCTCTGGCGGGCAGCTCGTGCATCTGGTCAGTCATCGACCACAAGTGGACCAAGGACAATGCGGGGATCTGGGATCCCACGGTCTATCGCACTCTGATGGACGGCCTGACCCTAGCGCAGGTTGGCGCGGCGCTGTGGGAAGGTTCCGAGTCGCGTTTCGGAAAGTCCTCCTGGCAAGGGATGGATGCCGGGCTCCTCACGGCCGGCTCGGTGGAGGTGATGAAACGCGCCTTCACGCGGATGCGACCGGCGGATACCGACGATCCGTGCCGATTCTTCGCGCACGATTCGAACCACAGCTTCCCTTCCGGAGAAGCGGCGCAGGCCGCCGCACTGGTCGCCCCTTACCTCTTCGAGTACGGCGGGGACCACCCGGCGACCTATGGCCTGCTCCTGCTGCCGATCTACGTCGGCGTGGCGCGCATCAAGGATCAGGCGCACTGGCAGAGCGACGTGCTCGCCGGCTGGGCCGTGGGTGGACTGTGGGGGTGGTACGCGCACTCGCGCGACACCCCCCTTGTCGTGCAGATTCTTCCCGGCGGTGTGTTCGTCGGGATCAAGGCTCGCTTCTAGGACCGCAGGCTGCTGGCCGTGAACCCGAAGATCGTTGCGACGCTCTGCGCCGTACTGGCGTACGTGGCAACCGGCAGCGTGGCGTTCCAGCTGGTCAGCTCGATCACCGGTGACGCGGAACTCGCGAACTGGGTCGTCGCGTTCCTTTCTCTCCTGCTCGCAGCTCCGCTTTCTTGTGCCGTGGGCTGGATCGAAGAGCACCTGCAAAGACGAAACGGTTCAACGACGTTGCGGTGGCCCGGCAGCCGCTCGCGCGCGCGAAACCGGGGCATCATCGGGCGCCCCCGGACTCCGAAAGCGACCCTTGCTGCTGCGCCAGTCCCTGCCGCTCGTCCTGCTTGTTCCCCTGACGCTCACCGCGGCGGCGCCGGCCGATCCGATCGCCACCGACGCCGACAAGTACAAGGTCATCCTGGAGAACGAGCGTGTTCGTGTGCTCGAGTACCGAGACCTGCCAGGGCAGAAGACGGCGCAACACGGCCACCCCGCCTTCGTCCTGTACGCGCTCGGCCCGTTCAAGCGCACGCTCACGCTGCCGGACGGCAAGGTGTTGACGCGCGAGTTCAAGTCGGGCGACGTGATGTGGTCCGACGCGCAGGTACGCGTCGGACAGAACGTCGGCACGACGCCGACCCACGTGATCATGGTCGAGCTGAAATAGCGCCGCACGCAGGCGAGCAATCTGGGCCCGTGTACGCGAACGCTCTGCGCTAGCGCGTCACTTCGACGTTCGCTTCAAACACGTATCCGAGCCCGCGCAACGTGCGGATGAACTTGGGACGTGCCGGATCGGCTTCGATCTTGCGTCTCAGGCGCAGGATCTGCACGTCGATCGAGCGGTCGTAGACCTCGGCGTTGTGAAGGCGCGAAAGCTCGAGCAGCTGTTCGCGGGTGAGAACCCGCCCCGGCACCGCAAGAAATGCCGCCAGCAGGCTGAATTCGCCGTTGCTGAGTTCGAGCGAGCTTCCATCCGCGGATTTCAGGCGCCGCAGTCCGATGTTCAGTTCCCAGCTGCCGAACCGGATCGCTCGCACCTTGGAAATACTGTCGGCGACCGTCGCGTGCCCCTTGGCACGACGGAGCAGGGCGCGCACGCGCGCGAGCAATTCGCGCGGGCTGAAGGGCTTGGTCAGGTAGTCGTCGGCGCCGACCTCGAGGCCCATGACCCGATCGGCCTCTTCCTTGCGCCCGGTGAGCATGAGGATCGGCGTCCACGAGCGCTCGCGCAGGCGGCGCGCGATCTGCATGCCGTCTTCGCCCGGCAGGCGCAGGTCGAGCAGCACGAGATGCGCGGGGTCGCGCTCGAGGACGGCCGCGAGCTCGTTGCCCGTGGCGACTGCGGTGACGCGCAGATCGTTGCCGCCCAGGTAGTCGGCGAGCAGCGTGCGCACGGCAGGATCGTCGTCGAGCGCGACCACGTGCGGGCGTTCGGTACCGCCGCTGCCAAGAGCGCCGTCGGCCATTTCGCCGATGGTGATCCGATCGTCCATGGGAGAGACCCCAGCAGAAGCGCGCGCAAACGGCAGGCGAAGATTGCCGCTTACACGGCGCGGTGCGAGGATTTTCCTCCTTGCCGCGCCACACCGGCGGCCAAAGTTACGGATGTAATGCGCGAGCGCTTGTCCGTGATGGCGCGGCAACGGTAGCGTTGCTCGATGCGAGACGAGGAATTGGCGCCGACTGGGTCGCGCCCGCGACCGTTGATCCGCGTCACGAATGCCGACGGCGCGATGCTGGACCTGCTGCGCGAGTGGCTCGTTGCAGCCGGGTATAACGTCACCAGTGGGCGCAACGGCGCAACGGCCCCGGTCGAACGCGCCCTTCTCACGATCGTCGATGTGCCGTTCAGCCGCTGCGGGGCCACGGAACTGGTGCAACGCGTGACACAGGAAAATCCGGGCGAGCCGATCCTCGCGCTGTCGGGGACGTTCTTCTCGACGGTGATGTGCGAGGGTGCGTGTGCGCGCAAGCTCGGCGTCGCGGGCGTATTGCCGAAGCCGGTCAAGCGCGATGCGCTGCTGGCGGCGGTCGAGCGCCTGGCACGCAACGGCGGATGAGACTCGTGCGGCGGGTCGCGCTCGGCCCGGCCTGGAGGCGCCGCGCCGTCCCCTGGATCGGCGCGGCCATCATCGGCGTCATCGTCGCGCTCGCGGCGTTCGACATCGTGCGCACGTACAACCAGGCGGTCGAAGACACCGCGCGCGATCTCGAAACCCAGGCCCGCATCATCGCCGAGCAGACCGCGCGCACCGTGCAAGCGGTCGACGTGGTGCTGCGACATATCGCCGCCGAGTACCAGCGCGCGCGCCTGGCAAAACTCGCGCCGGACGAACTGAACGGGTATCTGCGCGACCAGGCGGTCGGGCTGATCCAGGTCGACGGTTTCGTGCTCGCCGACGCGCAAGGCGACGTACGTGCCGTCTCGTGGCTCGAGCCGGGTTCGCCGCAGAGCGTCCACAGCATCGCGCAGATCCCCGGCTTCGCGCAGCTGCGCGACGACCCGACGATCGAGCTTGGCATCGGCGAAGCGGCATACAAGCCGGGCGACGGCCAGTGGATGATTCCGCTCGGTCGCAGCCTGCGCACGTCCGCGGGCAAGTTCGCGGGGGTGATCGGTGCCGGGATGCGCGTCGGCTACTACGAAGACTTCTATCGCAACCTGCGACCGGAGCGCGGCACGAGGATCGCGCTGCTGCACGCGCGCGGCTCGATGCTTGCGCCGCGTCCACCCGACGGCGGATCGCCCGAACAACCCATGCCGCGCTTCGATTCGCTCCTTGCCCGTGCCGCCGCGGGGGAACTCGCGCCGATGCGCATCACGGGTGCCGACGGCATCGAGCGCTTCGCGACGATCCATCTGGTCGCCGATTACCCGCTCGCGGTGATGGTCACGCGCGAGGCGGAGGTCGCGCTCGCGCCGTGGCGGTCACAGGCGCTCGGCACCGCGCTGCGCACTGTCGTCCTGGCCGCGCTGGCCGCGACATTTCTGGTGCTTCTCACGCGCAAGCTCGCACGCCTGCAAACCGCGCAGGCATCGCTGAGCGCGATCAAGGAGCGCTTCGCGCTCGCGGTGTCGGGCTCCGACGACGGCATCTGGGACTGGGACCAGAAGACCGACCTCGTGTTCGCCTCGGCGCGCGCGCGCGAACTGTACGGCCTGCCGCCGGGCACCGAGGTGCAGTCGAAGGACGCGTGGTTCCGCCTGGTCCAGGTGCATCCGGACGACGCGGAACGACGCGGCGCCGCGATGAAGGCGCACATGGAAGGCCGGACGCCGCTCTTCGAGACCGAGTACCGGGTGCGCCACCTCGACGGCAACTACCGCTGGGTGCGCGTGCGCGGCCTTGCGGTGCGCGACGCGGAGGGGCGGCCGCTGCGCATCGCCGGCTCGGTGAGCGACATCGATGCGCGCAAGCGCGCCGAGGAAGCGCTCAGGCAGTCCGAGGAGCGTTACGAGCTCGCCGTCGCCGGCGTCAACCATGGCGTCTGGGACTGGGACCTCGCAAGCGACATGGTGTTCATGTCGGCGCGGGCGCAGGAACTGTTCGGACGCGAAGCCGGTGAGCCCATGCGTCCGCGCCGGCAATGGATCGCGCAGTGGACCTATCACCCGGACGACCGGGCGTTGGTACGCGCCACGCTATCGGACTATCTGCGCGGCGGGACGAAAACCTTCGAGGTCGAATACCGGATGCGCCATCTCAATGGTGAATGGCGCTGGTATCACGATCGCGGCATCGCCGTGCGCGACGCAAGCGGGCGGGCCTATCGCATGGCGGGCTCGATCGAGGACATCACCGACCGCAAGCGGGCCGAGGCCGAGCGCGATCGCCTCGAAGAGCAATTGCGCCAGACCCAGCGCCTGGAAGCGATGGGCACGCTCGCGGGCGGCGTGGCGCACGACTTCAACAACATCCTGGCCGCGATCCTCGGTTATGGCGAGATGGCGCAGAAGGAAGCCGCCGAGCACACGCCGCTGCGCCGCTACATCGATGCGGCGATGAGCGCGGGGGCGCGCGCCAAGGCCCTGGTCGAGCGCATCCTGGCATTCAGCCGCAGCGGCATGGGCGAACTCGTTCCGGTGCACGTGCAGGCGGTCATCACGGAAGTGCTCGAGATCGTCGCCGGTTCCCTGCCGGCCGGCATACGCCTGGAGCGGACCCTGGCGGCAGGCGATGCGGGCGTGATCGGCGACCCCACGCAGTTGCATCAGGTGGTGATGAACCTGTGCAGCAACGCAGTACAGGCGATCAAGGGCGAAGGGACCGTGACGGTTTCGGTCGACACGATCGAGTTCGACGCGCCGCGGACCGTGACGACATGCGCCCTGCGCGCAGGTGCCTACGTACGCCTGCGGGTCGCCGACACGGGCACCGGCATCGACCCGCGCGTGATCGACCGCATCTTCGATCCCTTCTTCACCACCAAGGAAGTCGGGGTCGGCACGGGCCTCGGGCTGTCGCTCGCACACGGCATCGTGTCCGATCTCGGCGGCGGGATCGACGTCGAAAGCCCCCCCGGCGCGGGTGCGACGTTCACGGTTTACGTGCCCTGGCAGTGCACGGTCATGGCGCCGGCCAAGGTCGAAGAACCGACGGCCGCCGGCGCGGGCGAAACGATCATGCTGGTCGACGACGAGGTGGCGCTGGTTCGACTCGGCGAGGAGATGATGGCCGACCTCGGCTACGACGCGGTCGGCATCTCGTCGAGCGCCGAGGCGCTGGAATTGTTCCGGGCCGAGCCGGACCGGTTCGATGCCGTGCTCTCCGACGAGGCGATGCCCGGCATGACCGGCTCCGAGCTCACGGCCGAGATCCGCAAGATACGACCCGACATCCCCGTGGTCCTGATGAGCGGCTACGTCACGCCCGCGCTTTCGGAACGCGCACGCGATGCCGGGGTGTTCGAGGTGCTGGCGAAACCTCTCGTGTCGCGCGAAATCGCGCGCAGCCTGGCAAGCGCGCTGCGCAGCTGATCCGGCCGGCGCGCTGCCGGTCACAGCGGCGACTCGTTGTCACCCTCCTTTGCGCTGCGATTTCGGGGCGCCGATCCGTACGAGGGCGGGCATGGGCACACTCCGTCACGGCGGGCGTTCCCGCACGCGGGGTCCCGGCCTCGCTTGCGCGCAGTGTTGACCTGGCGCAATGTTGCAAGGGTTGACCAGTGATCGAATGGCCGCGTTTCTGTGTGTCGAGAGCGGAGGTGTTTTCGGTTGTCGAGGACCACCGATTAACCGCTTCGCAGTGGTTCGCCCGAGGACCTCTGACACGCACCCGCCCTCGGCGGGCAACGCCACGCGAGGATGGTCACTGCAACAGCTCGGCGTCTCGGTCGGCCAGTGCGTCCTTTCGCGCGACGACTACGCGGTTTCTGGCCGTCAGATCCGGCCGGCTGCCGGCGGGCCACAGGGCAGGGAACGAAACCGAGGGGGGCATCTGATGAGAAGACAGACATTCATGATCGCCGTCTGCGCCGTGCTTGCGGGCACAGCCGCGGCCCAGAACCCGCACGCCGGTCCGCCGACGAACCTGGACGGGTTACAGGCGGCGGCGCAGATCTCGCGCGATATCTATGGCATCGCGCATATCAAGGCCAACAACGATCACGACCTGTACTTCATGCAGGGCTACGTGCATGCACAGGACCGGTTGTTCCAGATGGACTACAACCGACGGCAGGCCAGCGGCACGCTGGCCGAGCTGCTCGGGCCATCCGCACTGGCGGGCGACGTGGAGTTGCGCACGATCGGCATCCGTCGATCGGCGGAGCGGTCGCTGACGGTGATCTCTGCCACGGCGCGCGCGGCGCTGGATGCCTATGCCGAAGGCGTTAACGCCTACGTGGCGGCGCATCCTCGGTTGCCGCCCGAGTACAGAGCGCTGGAAATCACGAAGTTCCAGCCCTGGACTGCGCTCGACTCGCTGACGGTGGCGAAATCGATCACCTTCGGCCTGTCGTTCGGGCTCGACGATATCGACAACACGGTTGCCCTGCAGACGTATTCGGCGGTCTTCGATCCCGTGCTGGGAGACGGAACGGGGTTCACGCTGTTCAGCGAGGACCTGTGGCGATCGCAGCCGTTCTACCTCGCGTCGACGGTCCCGGACGCTTCAGTCGGGACGGCGCCGCCTCCACACGGGCATCCGCCGGGCCACGGCCATGGCATCGGCGATAGTGCCGCTGCGCTGTGCCGCGCCTATCTCGATCGCGTACGCAACCTGCCGTTCTTCAAGCAGCGGCTCGACCTTGATAATCGTCCGGGCTCCAACCAATGGGCGGTTGCGGGGCGCCATACGGTGAACGGCCTGCCGCTGCTGGCCAACGATCCGCATCTCGAGTTGGGCGCTCCATCGACGTTCTATCCGATCCACTTGACGGGTGGCGACTCGGACGTGATGGGCAGCGGCTTTGCCGGCGTGCCTTTCGTGATCGTGGGCCAGAACCGCTACATCGCGTGGGGCGCCACGGTGAGCCCGCTGGATGTGACTGATATCTATCAGGAGCAGATCGTTGCCGACGCGACCTCGCCGAGCGGGCTTTCGACGGTGTACAAAGGCAACAAGGAGTGGGTGATCCCGATCCCCGAGGCGTACAAGGTGAACGTGATCGGCGACGGCGTGCCCGACAACGTGGTGCCCGTTCCCCCGGGCGGCAGCATCCCGCCGGCCACGTTGATCGTGCCGCGGCGGAACAATGGACCGATCGTGAGCCTGGATCAGGCCGGCGGGACCGCCATCAGCGTGCAGTACACCGGCTTTTCCGGCACGCGCGAAGTCGATACGTTCTACACCTGGAACCGCGCGCGCAACCTGGCGGACTTCCAGCGCGGCCGGCAGTGGTTCGACTCCGGCACGCAAAACTTTGCGTACACCGACATCTACGGGAACATCGCCTACTTCGCGTCGTCCGAAGTGCCGGTGCGCGAGGATCTGCAGGCGGGAGCTGTGACGGGACTTCCGCCGTGGTTCATCCGCGATGGCACTGGTGGAAATGAATGGTTGCCGGTGCAGCATCCGCAGCCCGGACAGGCGATCCCGTACGAGATCCTGCCCGACAGCGAGATGCCGCACCTGATCAATCCGGCAGCGGGCTGGTTCGTCAACGCCAACAATGACCCCGCCGGGACCGTGCGCGACAACAACCCGCTCAATCAGCTGCGTCCAGGTGGCGGGATCTACTACCTCAACGCGGGCTACGACTTCGGCCTGCGCGCGGGGCGCATTACCGAACTCATCCGCAGCAAGGTTGGGGCGGGACCCGTGTCGTTCCGCGACATGCAGGCGATCCAGGCCGACGTCGTGTTGCCGGACGCGCCGTACTTCGTGCCGCTCATCGAGCAGGCACTGGCGCGCGGTGCCACCTCGACCGACGCGTCGTTGAAAGCGCTCGCTTCCCTGCCGGCGGTTCAGGCCGCGATAGGACGGCTCGCGACATGGAATTTCGCGGCAACGACGGGAATTCCGCAGGGTTACGACGCGGCCGACCGCAACGGCGTGCTGGGGTCGCCGTCGGGCCAGGAGATCGCCCAGAGTGTCGCGGCCACGCTGTACAGCGTTTGGCGCGGGCAGTTCATCCGCAACACGATCGACGCGACGCTCGACGGCGTGCCGCTGCCCTCTGGCGTCTCGCTGCCCAAGCCCGGTGATCAACTCGCGATGACCGCGCTCAAGGGACTGCTCGAGCGCCCGCAACCGGGCATCGGCGCCTCGGGCATCAACTTCTTCAATGCGCCTTCCGCGTCGGCGGAGGATCGGCGCGACATCCTGATCCTGAAGAGCATGAGCGATGCGCTGACCCGGCTTGCCGGTCCGGACTTCGCACCCGCCTTCGGCAACTCGACCAACCTGGACGACTACCGTTGGGGCAAGCTGCACCGGATCGTGTTCGGACACCCGCTCGGCGGACAGTTCAACATTCCGCCGGCGTTCGGTGCGCTTCCGCATCCGTTGGGCGACGCGCTGCCGGGGTTCCCCACCGACGGCGGCTTCGGCACGGTCGACGCATCGAACCACGACCCGCGGGCGCAGAGCTACAACGATTTCATGTTCTCCCACGGACCGGTCAATCGCTTCGTTGGCGAAGGCAGTCCGCCGAGCGTGCATGCCGAGTCGATCTGGCCTGGCGGTACCAGCGCGATCCCGGGCAGCCCGTTCTACGTGAACCTGCTGCCGCTCTACCTCACCAACGACACGGTGCCACTCCTGTTCGGCCAGAACGATCTGCAACACAACCTGTACAGCGTGAGCAAGTTCGTGCCGGGCAAGTGACGAACAGCGCAGCGCCGTCCGGGCGACCACGAAGAGGTGGCCGCCCGGACGCATCCTCGAGGTCGACGATCGGCTCCGCCCCGGTGCATGGACGCGCCGGTGCACCGCCCGCGGTCCGGTCCGTCGCGGTCCTGAAGACTCTCCCGAAGTCCTGATGAACGCCTGCGTCACGCTGGCGCTATCCGAGCGCGCACGCGATGCCGGGGTGTTCGAGGTGTTGGCCAAGCCCCTGGTGTCGCGCGATATCGCGCGCAGCCTCGCGAGCGCGCTGCGCAGTTGATCCCGCCCGGCCCGGCGCCGGTCACAGCGGCGCAAAGCAGGCCGCGAGAAAGCCCGCCACCACGAGCGAAGTGATCGCGATCATCGGCGCCGCGAATGCGCGCGCATGCGTGCGCAACTCGGTGTCCAGCGCCTTGCGCTCGCTGCACCGGATGTCGAGCGGCAGCGCCTGCACGTGCCTCGGCAAGGCGAACAGGCGCGGAAGGACGAAACTTTGTCGCAGCAACATGGTTTGCTCCGTCTGCGATATCCAACGTGCGCATTCTTGGCGCCCCCCTTTGCGCCCCGATTTCCGGCGCCGCAATCCAGAAGTCGTTTGAAACACACCGCGGTCGATTCTGCAATGCGCTCGCAAGCTGGTGCGTTCATCGTTCGATCACCAGGTCAACCTGTCTTTGGAGAAACAACATGTCGAACCTGATTCATCGTCACCTTCTTTCCCTCGGCGGTGCCGTTCTTCTGGCATTGGGATCAGCGTCCGCGATGGCCGACACCGGCGCCACCGCGTACAGCTGCCACGTGCTGGGCGACTCCAGCGCCTGCGCGATGCTGCCGGCTGCACCCGGCAGCGACACCGCCACGCGAGTCGTGCCGGGCTCTTACGCGCAATACCTGAGCCACCTGGGTTATTCGACCGACGAGGCGATCGCGCAAGCCCGCGGCATCGGCGAACAGCCGACGCTGCAAGCCGCAACGAGCGGCGCCACGCGACTCGTGCCAGGCTCGTACGCGCGTTACCTGATGTACCTGGGCTATTCGGAAGACGAGGCGATCGCGCAAGCGCGCGGCATCGGCGAACAGCCGACGCTTGAAGCGGGAACGCGCAGCGGGCCGACGCACGGCTAGCAGCTTCCAGAGTCACGAGCGCCAAGGTCCCTGCTGTTCCTAGTTCCCGACATCCCTCCCCCGGCCGCGGGGGAGGGGCAGGGTGAGGGAAGATTCACCTTGCCCTGATCCGCTTGGCGGCGCAATCTTGCGGCCCCTGAATACGCCGCCCGCCAAGAACAACCCATGGCCGGCCCGACCGGCAGCAACGCCTTCCCATTCACGGCCGTGGCGGTCGTGGTGGCGTTCATCTCGAGCGTGCTGCTGGTGCAGAAACCGTTCGAGTTGCTGCGCCCGCCGGAGACGGCCAAAGCGCAATACCGGGCGGCGCATTCGCTGCAGATCGACGCGCGGCTCTGGGAAGATCCCTTCACTGCCTTGCAGCGTTTCGAAGCGGAGCGGGTCGCGCGCTGCAAGGACCGGCAACCCCCGCTGCCGCCGGAGTGCGATGAACAGGAACTCGCGCAGCGCCGGTCCGTGGCGCACTTGATCCGCAAATGGCCCGAGGCACCGGATACGAAGCGCCTGCTGTTGCCCGTGCTGCTTCCGGGAAATCCCTTTGTCGGCGCCGAGGAGGCGCGCCGGCGGACGCGCTACGCGATCCTCGCGGGACTGAACGCGCAGGGTTACGTCCCCAACGACGCCGAACAGATCGAGCTCATCGACTTCGAGCAGGTGAGCGAGGAGAAGGGGCGGCGCCCCCGCCGTGTCGCGATTCCGTACGAGCGCCTGCAGCCGCCGCAAACGGCGCCGAAAGGCGCGGGCGGGCGCGCATACGATGAAGTGCTGCTGCTGTGGGTCGATGAAGCGGGCCTGCGCGAGCCGAAGCTCGACAACTTCGCACGCCTGCTGGAGCAGTTCGCCGCCGGGTGTGCGTTGCCAGGCCGGGCACGCAAGGATTCCCAGACGCCGTGCGCCGACCTCGCGGTGATCGGGCCGTCGAATTCCGACGCATTGCGGCGGGCGGTGGAAGAACTCAGGGAAGCGAGCCCCGCGACGCTGTCGCCGCCGACCGTCGATGGCTACCGTTACCTCGCGCTCGCGCGGATCTTCAACTCGGCGGCCACCGCCGATGCGCCATCGCTCGGCGTGGACGTGCCCACGGACGAGGCGACACAGCCGTTCGACACGCAGTTGCTCGACTTCATCAAGCGCGAGTTGAAGCGGGTCATCGGTACCGACCTCCCGGCCACCTTCGCGTATCGCAGCACCATCGCAGGCGAGGACGCGCTGGTTTCGCTTCTCATCAGCGAGCTCAACGCACGGGGGGCGAGCACGCACGGCGGCCGCGTCGTGCTCCTGAGCGAGTGGGACTCGCTCCATGCGCAGGCGCTGGTCGATCGCCTGCGCGCGCGCCTCGGCGCGACCACGACGCACGTCGCGGTCGAGGTGCACAACTACCTGCGCGGCATCGACGGGGTGATCGCGAACGACGACACCAAGCCCGCCGCGGCGGGCGACAAAAGCCTGGTCGAGTGGCCGGAGTCGCGCGACCAGCGCGACTATCTGCGCCGGCTCGCGGAGGACCTGGCCCATACGAGCCGGGGCGAAGCGCCGGTCGGGGCGATCGGGATTCTTGGCAGCGACGTGCACGACAAGCTGCTCGCGCTGCAGGCCCTGCACGATGCCTTTCCCGACAAGACGTTCTTCACCACCGATTTGGACGCGCGTTTCCTGCACCCGCGCACGCTTCCGTTCACACGCAACCTGATCGTCGCGACCAGCCTGCCGCTCGGGTTCGACGACGCGTCATTGCAAGGCACCGCGCCGCCGTTCCGCGACGTCACCCAGACATCGACCTTCCTTGCGGCGCGCCTCGCGGCCGGCGGTTCGGTGGACGGGGCGCTGCTGCCGAAGATCGCGAACGCACTCGCCAACCCGCGCTTGTATGAAATCGGCCTGGATGGTCCGGTCCTGCTCGGGACCTTGAGCAACGGAGCGGGCACTGGGAGCGAGGCGCCGACGCTGGCCGAGGAGATCGGCGTCGCAGCGCTGATGGCCGCCGCGGTGCTGCTGCTCGCGTTCCGGCCATCGACCCCGGCAGTGCGGCGGGCACGCGAGAGCCTCGCGCACCCGGTCCTCAAGCTCGGCGAAGACGGGCGCATCGTGGCGTCGTTCGTCGCCGCTCACTGCGCGGCGCTCGTCTTCGCGTTCGCCTCGCTGATCGAACTCGTCTGGCCCGGGCACGTGACGATCGCGCACGCGCTCGTCTGGTCCGCGGTCGCCGGTGCCGCGGCGTTTTCGATCATCTATCCGGGGCCATGCTGGTTCGTGAGCCATTCGCCGCTGAAGCCGCCGCGCTGGGTCGGCGACCATCCTGCGACCGGCATCGCGGTTCGCCTGCTGATTCTTTTGGTCGCGGTAGCGGTCGCGCTCGCCGAGGTGCCATCGGTTGCGTTCGGCATCTTCGAGCCCGTGCTGTGGCTGCAAGGCGCAAGCGGCTGGCCCTCGCAGCTGTTGCGGTTGCTCGCGTTGCTGGCGGCCCTTGCCGCGATGGACTACGCCTGGTTCGGCACGCTGACCACCGCCGAGCGGATGAGCGCCGATCTCGGCTTCGAGGAATCGACGCTGTTCCGCATGGCGCGCAGCACCAGCCTGCGTGTCTGGATGCGCAACTACAGCATCGCGACCTGGCGCTATCCGCGCGGCCAGGTGGTCGACTTCGAGACGCTGTGGATCGACTACCGCCACCGGGGGCGCAGCTGGGCGCGCCTGGTGCGTGTTCTGTTCTGGAGCGCCCTGACGGGCGTGTTCCTCTACTGGCTGTTCAGCGCGTTCGGCGACGGCTATCGGCTCGAAGTACCCGTGCGCGGTGACGAACATCGCGGGCTGATGCGCGGCACGATCGTCCTGGTGGTGGTGGCGTTCGTGCTGCTCGTGGTCGCGACCGCCGATGCGACGATGCTGGCGTGCCGCTTCGCATCCCATCTCGCGCGCGGCCGCTCCGTGTACCCCGACCACGTCATCGAACGCTTCGCTGCCGGCATGGGGCCGACGCTCGAGGCGGCGTGGCGCACGCGCATCACGACCGCGGGCGCGAACACGCATACCCTGCTCGACGACTGGATCGACATCCAGATCCTCGCGCGCCGCAGCGCCGACATCGCGCCGCTCATCATGCTGCCCGCGATCGTGCTTGCCGTGCTCGTGGTCGCGCACAGCCGGTTGTTCGACAACTGGGCACTGACGCCGAGCGTCGCGCTGATGTTCAGTTTCTACCTGCTCTGGCTGGTGACGCTCGCCACGGTGCTGAAGCTCTCGGCCGACCGCGCGCGCCGCGATGCGCTGGGGCGGATGCGCGCCGACCTGCGCTGGCTGCAGGGCGCGAAGGACGATCTCGCGAAGCTCGCCAAGCCGATGGAAGGGTTGATCGCGGGCGTCGAGGCGGAGCGGCGCGGCGCGTTCGCCGATCTGTTCGACCAGCCGCTGGTGAAGGCGATCCTGGTGCCGCTCGGTGGCGCGGGCGGCGTGCAGTTGCTCGACTACTTCCTGCTAGCCAAGTAAGAGGAGATGCGCATGGCGAAGAACATCATCTTTTGTGCCGACGGCACCTGGAACGGCCCCGACAAGACGACCGGCCAGTCCGCGCTCGACTCGGACGACTCGGCCGGCGAGATCTCCGACACCGCGGTCACCAACGTCATCAAGCTGTTCTCGAACATTGCCGGGCAGCCTACGCCCGGCACCTCGGCCTTGAAGAACGAACAGGAAAAGCTCTATGCCGACGCCGGCGGCAACGTGGTGCAGACGGCCAAGTACCTGCACGGCGTGGGCGACTCGTCCAATCTGGTGACGAAGGCGCTCGGCGGCGTGTTGGGCGTCGGCGTGATCTCGCGCATCATCCGCGGCTACACGTTCATCTCGCGCGCGTACCAGCCGGGGGACGCGATCTTCATCAACGGCTTCAGCCGTGGGGCATACACCGCGCGCGCGCTGGCCGGGATGATCACCAAGATCGGCCTGCTCGATTCGCGCACCTACGACGCGACGAACAAGGAGGACGCGTACCGCCTTGCGGCCGCGGCGTGGGCGAAGTCGAAGACCCTGTCGTTGCAGGGCCACGGCCTGTTCAACGCGATCGCCGGCTACATCATCGACTTCATCCAGAACGTGATCGCGTTGCCCTTGCAGCCGAACAGCCTGATCGCGGATGTTCCGTTGAAGGCCGTCGCCGTGTGGGACACGGTCGGATCGCTCGGCATCCCGACGTACGTCAACGACCGGCGCTACGACCTGTTTCGTTTCGTCGACCAGGACCTGAGCGCGAAGGTGGAGCGCGGCTTTCACGCCATGGCCATCGACGAGCTGCGCGCCGACTTTCCGGTCACGCGCTGGACGCCGCGCGCAGGCATCGAAGAAACGTGGTTCGTGGGCGCGCATGCCGATGTCGGCGGCGGCTATCCCGAGAAGGAATCGCGCCTGTCGGACGAAGCGCTGGGCTGGATGATCGCCAGGCTGGGAAGCGTCGGCGTCAGGTTCGCGAACCCGCTGCCCGCGCAGCCGCAGCCGCAGACGCTCCAGCAGGACATCCATACGCCCTGGAAGGAGTTTCCGTTCGACAAGCTGGCGCAGAGCCCGCGCTCGGTCGCGACCAGCGACACCGTGCACGCGAGCGTGGTCGCACGCTGGATCGGCGACGCCGGATATCGACCGGCGGCGCTGGGCACGATCAGCGGCCCGCCGCCCTGGAACGTGGACGCGACCGTGTAAGGGGTGATCACTGGTCGACCAGCACCTGGACGCGGCGATGCCCGTACAGATCGCCGAGCCGGCCGCCCAGCAGGAGGAAGCCGCCGAACGTGAGCATGTAGCCGTTGACGACCCATACGAGCGCAGTCTCGTTGAAACGCAGGTCGGCGCGAACCGGCGGCAATGCGACGTTCACGATGGTCGTATCGAGCACGATCATCAGCACGCCCGCACAGAGCACATACAGAGCCACCAGCGCTTGCGGGCGTCGAGACCACCTGACATCAAACCCCCTGGATGCGATCGACGGACGAAAGCTGTTCGAACATGCGGACGCGAAATCGATACTGGGAGCTGCCACGAAGGAGGGAGTTCCGGGGGTATATATTCGAAAGGGATTGCGCGCATCGGCCCGTGGACCGCGCAAGCATCGGTCCGGGCCTGCTCGGATCGTCCGATCGCCAACATTCCGGGAACCCGAAATGCCGACACCTCCCGTCAACAGCGTGGTCCAGCGAGTGACGGACCGCATCCGCAACCGCAGCCGGCCGACGCGCGAGGTCTACCTCGCCCACATCGAGCACGCCGCGAGCAAGAAGCCGGCGCGCGCCGCCCTTTCGTGCACGAACTTTGCCCACGGATTTGCCGCCTTCGAGGCGAATGACAAGCTGACCCTGCGCCAGGCGCGCAAGCCGAACATCGGCATCGTCTCCGCCTACAACGACATGCTGTCGGCGCACCAGCCGTTCGAGCGCTTTCCGCAGATCATCAAGAACGCGGCGCGCGAAGCCGGGGCGGTGGCGCAATTCGCCGGCGGCACGCCGGCGATGTGCGACGGCGTGACCCAGGGCGAGCCGGGGATGGAACTGTCGCTGTTCTCGCGCGACGTGATCGCCATGTCGACTGCGGTGGCGCTCTCGCACAACATGTTCGATGCCGTGCTGTGCCTCGGCATCTGCGACAAGATCGTTCCCGGCCTCGTGATCGGGGCGCTGCATTTCGGCCACCTGCCGACCATCCTGGTGCCGGGCGGCCCGATGACATCCGGCATGTCGAACGCCGAAAAAGCCAAGATCCGCCAGCTGTTCGCGCAGGGCAAGGTCGGGCGCGACGAGCTGCTCGAATCCGAATCGAAGTCGTATCACAGCCCGGGAACGTGCACGTTCTACGGCACGGCGAACTCCAACCAGATGCTGATGGAGATCATGGGGCTGCACATGCCGGGCGCGGCGTTCGTCAACCCGAACACGCCCCTGCGCGACGCGCTGACCGAGGCGGCGACCCGCCGCGTGGTGCAGATGACGGCGCTCGGCGATGCGTACACGCCGATCGGCAAGGTGGTCGATGAACGCTGCATCGTCAATGCGATCGTCGGGCTGCTCGCGACGGGCGGATCGACCAATCACACGATCCATCTGGTGGCGATGGCCCACGCGGCCGGCGTGCTGATCGACTGGACCGATTTCAGCGACCTCTCCGCGGTCGTGCCGCTGCTCGCGAAGATCTATCCCAACGGGAGCGCGGATGTGAACCACTTTCACGCCGCGGGCGGCATGGGCTACCTCATCGGGCAGTTGCTCGACGCGGGGCTGGTTCACGCCGACGCGACGACCGTCGCGGGGGAGGGCGGCCTGGAGCGGTATCGCGAAGAACCCTTCCTCGACGGCGTCAACATCACCTGGCGTCCGGCGCCGAAAGAAAGCGGCGACCGCGGCGTGCTGCGCGCCGCAGGCGAGCCGTTCTCCGCCGACGGCGGTTTGAAGCTTCTCACCGGCAACCTGGGCCGCGCAGTGATCAAGGTGTCGGCGGTCAAGCCCGAGCACCGCGTCGTCGAAGCGCCGGCCATCGTCTTCAACGACCAGGCCGAACTGATGCACGCGTTCGATCGTGGCGAACTCAAGCGCGATTTCGTCGCGGTGGTGCGCTACCAGGGCCCGCGCGCCAACGGCATGCCCGAGCTGCACAAGCTCACCCCGCCGCTCGGCGTGCTGCAGGACCAGGGATTCAAGGTGGCGCTCGTGACGGACGGCCGCATGTCGGGCGCCTCCGGCAAGGTTCCGGCGGCGATCCACGTCACGCCCGAGTGCCTGTCCGGCGGTCCGCTGGCGAAGGTGCGAAACGGCGACGTGATCCGCGTCGACGGCGAACAGGGCGTGCTGCGGGTGCTGGTTGCGGACGAGGAACTCGCGCGCCGTCCGGTCGAAAGCGTCGACCTCAGCGAGAACCGGTACGGCATGGGGCGTGAACTGTTCGACGTCTTCCGTGCCAACGCCGCCGGCGCGGAGCAGGGCGCCATGACCTACGTGTTGCCGCCGCGCGCGCAGGCGCACGCGGAACGCAGCCGCATCCACGATCACTTCGCACTCGACGTGCGCTAGACGAGGAAACCATGAACGTGCTCGAAGTCATGCGGGTGGGACCGGTGATTCCGGTGATCGTGATCGAGGACCTCGCGCATGCGGTACCGCTGGCGCGCGCGCTGGTGGGCGGCGGCGTGCGCGTGCTCGAAGTGACGCTGCGCACCGCGGCCGGCATCGAGGCGATTCGCGCCATCGCGCGCGAGGTCAAGGACGCGATCGTCGGCGTGGGCACGATCACCACGCCCGAGGACTTCGAGGCCGCGCGCAGCGCGGGCGCCCGCTTCGGCGTCAGTCCCGGCCTGACGCCCGCGCTGGTGCAAGGTGCGCACGAGACCAAGCTGCCGCTGCTGCCCGGCGTGATGACGCCGTCGGACGTGATCGCCGCGCGCGCGGCGGGATTCCGGCAGCTGAAGCTGTTCCCGGCACAGCAGGCCGGCGGCATCGGCATGCTGAAGGCGATGCACGGGCCGTTTCCGGACGTGACGTTCTGTCCGACCGGCGGCGTCAGCGAAGAGACGGCGCCGCAGTTCCTGGCCTTGCCCAACGTTGCATGCGTGGGCGGGTCGTGGCTCACGCCGAAGACGGCGGTGCAGGCGGGGGACTGGAAGCAGATCACCCAGCTGGCGACACGCGCCTGCGCGCTGCGAGCCGCCTAGGGCAGCGCGTGCGGCCCCCGCCCCAGCCCTCCCCCGCAGGCGGGGGAGGCAGTTCACTGCGGCGTCTCGTGCCGGCGCTGCAGTGGATGCGCCAGTATTCGAAAGGCTGGCTGCGTGTCGACGTCACCGCGGGGCTGACCGCTTCGGCGGTGGTGATTCCCAAGGCGATGGCCTACGCGGCGATTGCCGGACTGCCGCTGCAGGTGGGCCTGTACACCGTCCTCGTGCCGATGGTGATCTACGCGGTGCTCGGAACCTCGCGACCGCTCAGCGTGAGCACCACGACCACCATTGCGATCCTGGTGGCCGCCGAGCTTGCCGAGGTCGCGCCCGGTGCGGGCGCCGGCGACCTGATCGCCGCCAGCGCGGCGATGGCGTTGCTGGTGGGCGCGATGCTGATCGTCTCCGGCGTGCTGCGCTTCGGCTTCGTCGCCAATTTCATCTCCGAGCCCGTGCTGGTCGGGTTCAAGGGAGCAATCGCGCTCGTGATCACGGTCGACCAGATACCGAAGCTGCTCGGCTTTCACATCGAGAAGGCGGGCTTCCTGCGCGACATCGTGTCCATCGCCCAGCACCTGCCGCAGACCTCCTGGATCACGCTGGCGCTGGCGGTCGTGCTGTTCACGCTGCTGTTCGGGCTGGAGCACTTCGTGCCGCGCGTTCCCGCACCGCTCGTCGCCTTCGCCGTCGCGATCGCGGCGACGAGCCTGTTCGAGCTGGCGCAAGCGGGCGTCGAAACGGTCGGCAACGTGCCGCGCGGTCTGCCGCAACTCGTGCCGCCGGCGTGGCACCTGTTCGCCGACCTTTGGCCGGCCGCGGCAGGCATTGCGCTGGTGAGTTTCACCGAAACCGTCGCCGCGGCGCGGGCGTTCCGCGCTTCCGGCGAGCCGGCGCTGGTGCCGAACCAGGAACTGTTCGCCCTCGGCGCGGCCAACGTGGTCGGCGGCCTGTTCGGCGCGATGGCCGCAGGCGGCGGCACGTCGCAGACGGCCGTCAACCGCCGCTCGGGCGCGCGGACCCAGGTCGCCGAGCTGGTCACCGCTGCCGTCGCGCTCGCAACGCTGCTGCTGCTCGCGCCGCTCATCGCGCTGATCCCGCAGGTGGCACTCGCCGCGATCGTGATCGTCTACTCCGTCGAGCTGTTCAAGCCCGCCGAGTTTCGCGAGATCTGGAACGTGCGCCGCGCGGAGTTCCATTGGGCGGCGAGCGCGGTGCTGGGCGTGCTGCTGCTCGGCACGTTGAAGGGGATCATCGTCGCGGTGGTCGTTTCGTTGCTGGCGCTGGCGTACGGTGCGTACAACCCGCCGGTTTACGCGGTCGGCCGCAAGCGCGGAACCAACGTGTTCCGCCCCCTCTCGATGGAGCACCCGAACGACGAGACCTGGCCGGGCCTGCTCATCCTGCGCACGGAGGGCCGCGTGTTCTTCGCGAACGCGCAGCGGGTCGGCGAGCAGATGTTGCCGCTGATCGAAGCGGCGCAGCCCACGATCGTGGTGCTCGACGGCAGCGCCGTCATCGACATCGAATACACCGCGCTGAAGATGCTTGCCGAGGCCGAGGAGAAACTGCGCGAGGACGGCGTCGCGCTGTGGCTCGCCGGCCTGAACCCACACGTGCTCGACATGGTCAGGCGGTCCCGCCTGGGCCTGGCTCTCGGCCCGGACCGCCTGTTCGCCAATGTGGAGATGGCGCTGGCCGCCTACCTCAAAACACCTCGGGAATGAACTTGCGCGGGTAGTCGGGCTCCCCCGCCTTGTCCCTCTTTCGCTTGGGCAGCTTGACCTTCTCGCGCGGCACCGACTTGTAGGGGATCTTGCTCAGCAGGTGGGTGATGAGGTTCAGGCGCGCCCGCCGCTTGTCGTTCGAATTCACCACGTACCACGGTGCCCAGGCAGTGTCGGTTGCCTTGAACATCTCGTCGCGCGCGTGGGTGTAGTCGTCCCAGCGCGTGTACGACTTGACGTCCATGGGCGAGAGCTTCCAGATCTTGCGCCCGTCGTCGATGCGCGACTCGAGTCGGCGCGTCTGCTCCTCCATGCTCACTTCCAGCCAGTACTTGAGCAGGATGATGCCGGACTCGACGAAGGTCTTTTCGATCGGCGGCGTCAGGGTGAGGAAACGCCGCGCCTGCTCCTCGGTGCAGAAGCCCATCACGCGCTCGACGCCCGCGCGGTTGTACCAGCTGCGATCCCAGATGACGATCTCGCCCGCCGCCGGCATGTGCGGGAGATAACGTTGGATGAACATCTGGCTCCTCTCGCGCTCAGTCGGCGTCGGCAACGCAATGACGCGGAAGACGCGCGGACTGACGCGCTCGGTGATCGCCTTGATGCTGCCGCCTTTGCCGGCGCCGTCGCGACCCTCGAAGACGATGCAGATCTTGGCGCCGGCGTGCTTCACCCACTCCTGCAGCTTCACCAGTTCGACATGGAGCTTGTACATCTCCTTGTCGTAGTCCTTGCCGCTGAGCTTTTCCTTCTTTCCGGTGTCGGAGTCCTTTGCCGCACTCTTTGCGGCGTCCGCATTCTTCGCCGCGTTCTTCTTCCCGGCCATCGTTCCAATGCCTCCGTCTGGTTCGTTCGTTGGAATCCCCTCGCCCGGCAGTACCGTCCAGCCGGTGCCGCGGCGCGAACTCGTGATGATAGGGCCCCGCGCAAGGGCGGGTTGCCGCCCCTGCGGAGGGGTTGATTTCACCCAACGACGAGTTGACGGCGTCCGAGCAGGAGCAGTGCGACAAAGGCGACCAGGCCCAGTCCGCCGGACACCCACAACGCACGTCCGCCCCAGCGATCGACCGCCAAGCCGAACAGGAACGGTGCGAGCGCCTGGGCGATGCGCGCGGGGACCATCATCCAGCCCTGGCGCGCGCCATATCCCCGGGCACCGAAGAACACCAGCGGCAGCGTGCCCTTGGCAATCGTGAGGATGCCGTTGCCCGCGCCATGCAGGATCGCGAAGGCTGCCGCGGCGGGAGCGCCCGCCGCCATCAGCGCGACCACGCCGATCGGATGCGCCAGGGCGGCCAGACGTGCCGAGAGCAGGGGATGAACGTGGCGCAGCAGGCCGAACTCGAGCAGGCGCCCGCCGACCTGCGCCGGGCCGACCAACGCGCCGACCGAAACCGCCGCCACCATCGTCGCCCCGGCGGCCTCGAGCACGCGCGGCAGGTGCGCGGCCATCGCCGTGCTGATGAACCAGGTCAACGCGAATACCAGCGCCAGCAGGACGGTCGTCAGCACCGGGCGCGCGGTCATGACCTCGTCCTCCAGGCTCGGACGGGCCGAACCACGCTGGCCTCCCTCGGTTCCTGCATCGAGCGATGTGCGCGCCAACGAGGCGTTCAACGGCAGTCCGATCGCTACGTGCAAGCCGGCCCACACCAGGCACGCACCGCGCCATCCGAGCTTCGCTTCGAGCAGTGCGGTCAGGGGCCAGCCCACGGTGCTCGCAAAGCCCGCGATCAGCGTGATCCCCGTGATGGCGTTGCGCGCCAGAAGCCGGTACAGGTGGACGAGAGTCGCAAACGCCGCCTCGTACAGGCCGGCGCCCATCGCGGCGCCGATCACGACCCACGCGGCAAACAATCCGCAGGCACCCTGCGCCAGCGCAAGTCCGGCCAGGCCGGCCGCGAACACGAGGTTCGTGCCCATCAAGACCGGCCGGCCGCCGTGGCGGTCGATCATCTGCCCCGACCAGGGACCGACACCCGCTGCGACGATCAACGCCACGGAGAATGCGCCGAAGACGGTCGCGGTCGAGACGTCGAGGTCGCGCGCCATCGGCGCGGCAAGCACCGCCGGCAGGTAATAGGACGAGGCCCAGGCCAGCGTCTGCGCGGTTCCGAGGGCGGCGACCGTGCGGACCGGACCGGTCGCGGCGGAGGCGTCGTGCGGCATCGAAGTGCCTGCACCTTAGCCGCGCTGTCATGCCGATGTCAAAAACGATCGTGGGAATAACCCACGGGGCGGGCCTGTTAGTGCGGCTGGAACGACTCGATGGGGAAGTGTTTCGCATGCATATCCTGCTCCTTGATGCCGGAACCGCGCTCAACCAGCTGCGCGCGAACTTGACCGAAGCAGGCCATACGGTCGAGGTGGCCCCGGACGTGGCCGCAGCGCGGGCCGCCCTCGCGCACGCCGCGGTCGACGTCGTGGCCGGTGATATCCATCTCCTCGATGCCGACTGCGTGCCGGTATCGCAGGATGCCAACAACGGTTCGCCGCCGCCCAACTCGCTGCGCGCGCAGATGCGCCGCTTCGAGGCGCAGGTGATCGTGCGCGCGCTCGAGGAGACCGACGGCGACCGGCGACTCGCCGCGCAGCGCCTGAGCATCGGGCTGTCGAGCCTCTACCGAAAGATCGAAGAACTCGACATCCGCGAGCGCGTGCGCGCGGCGCACTGAAGGCTGGATCGTCGCTGCGGTCCCAGGCCAAGGCCCGGCGGCGGGCGTTGTCGTTCGCATGCCGGGCTTCCTCGCCGCTGTGCACGGGACAAAAACCCGACGCGGATTACGCGGATTCAGGCGGATCGAATGGACTTTTGTCCGCGTCGAAGGCCTTCGTTGCTCGAAGGCTGAGTTTGCTCGGCCGCGGCTCAGCCGGCGGCGCTGAATGACAGGCGCCGTGGTCATCCCGAGCGGGATGACCGACGCGGCTCGTCAGAGAATCGCGTCGAGCGAGAGCGTCATCTGCCGGCGTGCGCGCAGCAGTCCGGTGCGCAGGCGACCGGCGACCTCGTCGTCGAAGCCGACCAGCGCATCGCACGCCACCAGGTTCTCGCAGTACGGCACGAACCACGACGTGCGATCGTCGAGGGCAAGCCACGCGGCGTCGTTCATGCCGTTCTCGTTCAGCCACTGCACGCACTCGGCCTGGCGGCGATAGGGAACCAGTTCGCGCTGCGGCGAGAAATCCGCGAAGCGCGGCGTCACGCCGATCACGCGCCGGCGCAGGTCGATCTCGAGAGGCACCACGAGCTGCTCGAAGTTGAGGAACGTGCGCCAGCTCGTCGACAGCACCACGCTCGCTTCGGGAAATTCTTCGAGCGCTCGCGCCAGGCGCGGCGCATGTTCGAACAACTGTTCGTCCCGGCACGGATCGGGATGCAGCACGCCGTCGAAGTCGAGAAATATGATCAAGCGACCACCTGTTGTCTGCGGGTCCCGATGCGGGCACAAACCCGCTCATCCTTGTTTTCGGTCAGCGCGGCCGACACTTGAGGGCTGGTACCTGTTTTTCGCTGGTTAACCGCCGCGGATCGCACAGGCAATTCCGCTCTTCGGCATCGCCCGTACGCGTCGCGCCGCTGCGCGACGCGCGTTTCCGCGGTGCTCCGGCAGGTGCGACGGAGCGACAGGAAGCGCACCGCGCGTGCGCGCCTTTTCGTCGCTTCGCGGTTTCCCTCGGTGCGTAAGCTGGTTAGGCATCGCGTCGCCGCGTGCGCACGCGTCCCGTACAAGGAACAGCATGGATCGCCATTCCCCCGCCGATCTCGATTCCGCAGCTCCGCCGTGCACGCATGGCGGGTCTTCCCAGGTGCAGCGGCTCGACCACCTCGAGCAACTCGTCCATGAACGTTCGGCCGAGCTGACCTGGGCCAACGAGCGTCTGGTGGCCGCTCTATATGAACGCAGCGCGGCCGAGGCGCAGGCCGAAGAACTGCGCAAGCGCGACCGCGCCACCGGACTCGCCAACCGGCACGCGCTCGAAGAGCGGCTCGACAGCGCGGTGAAGACTCATCTCGCACGCGGCGAACCCGCGGCCGTGATCTGCATCGGCGTCGGCCGCCTCGCCGAGGTGCGCGAGGCGCATGGCCACGCAGCCGCCGACGCGGTGGCACAGCAGGTCGGCGAGCGCCTGCAGGTGGCCGTGCGCGGATCGGATACGGTCGCCCGCGTCGGCGACAACGAATTCGCGCTGCTGCTTTCGAACCTGCGCCAGAGCCACGATGCCGCGACAGTGGCGCGCAAGCTGTTCGCCGCGCTCGATGCGCCGCTGCCGTTCGGCGATCACGAACTGCGTCTCGCGCCGGCGCTGGGTGTGGCCGTGCTGCCGGAGGACGCCGCCACCGGCGATCTCCTGCTGGCGCGGGCCGCTGCAGCGATGCAATACGCCCGCGAGCACGGGACCGGCCTCTATCAGTTCTTCCACCCCGACATCGCGCATCGCTCGGCGCGCCGCCTGCGGCTGGAAGCGGAACTGAACACCGCGCTGGAACGCGACCAGTTTCGCGTGTTGTTCCAGCCGCGCGTGCGCGTGCGTGACAAGCGTGTCATCGGGGCCGAAGCGCTCCTGCGTTGGGAGCACCCCGAGCGCGGCCTGCTCGCGCCCGAGGCGTTTCTCGACATCGCCGAAGAGACCGGACTCATCGTGCCGATCGGTGCGCGCGTACTCGACCTCGCCTGCCGCCAGGCGGCGACGTGGCCGCGCGAGCTCTCGGTCGCCGTCAACCTCGCGCCGCGCGAGTTCCGCGGCACCTCCGTCGCAGGGCTGGTCGGACGCGCCCTCGAGGACACGGGCCTGGCGGCGTCCCGGCTGCAGATCGAGGTCAACGAATCCGCGCTGATGCGCATGAACGAAACGGCAGCCGTCGAGACCCTGGCCGCGCTGACCGGCGCCGGCGTGCGCGTCGTGCTCGACAACTTCGGTGCCGGGTCCGCCAGCCTGTCCGCGCTGCGCAAGGTCGCGATCGACGGCCTCAAGCTGAATGGCGAATTCCTGCGCGGCGCCGCCGTGGGTGACCGCGACGGCGCGATCGTCGCCGCGCTCGCGTCGCTCGGCAAGCGGCTTCGGCTGCGTGTGATCGCGGCGGGCATCGAGTCCGAGGAGCAGCTCGCCTTCGCACGCAAGGCCGGCATCGGCGAAGCACAGGGGTTCCTGCTCGGCCGCCCGATGGAACCGCTGGCATTTCGTGCCGAACTGAAGAGCGCGCCGCGCCGGCGCGCCCGTCGCTGACCCGGTTCATCGGCCTGCAGGCCGTTCCGTCGCACGCAGGGTCGATCGAATGCCGCTCGCGACAGGATTCTGCAATCCGGGCCACGACCGGCGCGCTTCATCGCACGCCGCTCGCAATGCGGGTACGGGCTCCCTACAGTGCTCGGGAACGACGCGGCAACAGTTCTGCCATTGCATTCCAGGGAAAACGCCATGAACGAGCCAAAGACCAAGACGTGGATCTTCGGAGTCGCAGCCGGACTTCTGATCACGATGGGCGTGGTGGCCGCGCTGGATTCTTACGTGACCGGGATCCAGGCGTTTGCGGAGCGCCCGGTGGTCGAACTCGAGCGCGTGACGGTCACCGCCGACCGCCGGCAAGAGTCGTCGGCGACGCTGGCCGACACGCAAGCGAAGCAGCCCGCGTCGCTCTAGCCCGCTGACCGGTTTCCGCCGCACCGTTTCACCGCCGCCTCCCCCGGGCGGCGTTCAGGCGCGGGCGAGTTCCCCCGGACTCGACCCGCGTTTTCTTTCGCGCGTGCCGAGAAGAGAGGACTGTGACGCGGATTCCGCGGATGAACGCGGATAAAGCAATCATGATCCGCGTCTGGCCCCGGTCTTCCCGGTTCACTACAGCTTCAGCGGCAGGATGACCATCGGCTGGCCCTGCAGGCTCAGGCGCTGCTGGAGCGCGAGGGCGGCCTGGTTGTGCAGGAACTGGGAAAGCCAGTTTTCGTCGTCGAACACGAGTTTGGTCGTGAAGAACACCGCCTGCGGGAACTCCTTCTGCACGCGTTGCGCGAGCTGCACCAGTTCGTCGACCGGATCGGTGCCGAAGACGAGATACGACGTGGCCGCCAGGCCGTTGCTGCGGCAGTGGTTGACGAAATAGCTGAGCGTCGAGTTCGCTTCGATCTTCAACGCCGCGAGGCGTTCGGCGCCGCCATAGGATTGCGCGTCGACCGTGCGCGCGTTGACGAAGACGAAATTGCGGTACAGCCCCGGAAACATGCGCTGGACGCGCAGCAGCGCGTGCATGCCGCCGCCCTTGGAGGAGCCGACCAGGAACACTGCGGTGGGCTCGTTGGGCGCAAGCGGTGGCGGCGTGGTCTGGCTGCCGTAGGGGACCTGCTCGAACTGCGCATCGAGCGCGCGGATGCGCGTCTTGACTTCGTCGTAGTGCTTGCGCACAGCGATGCAGAGCATGATCACCAGCGCCGTGATGCCGAGCGTGAGCCAGCCGCCCTCGAAGAACTTGGCGACGATGGTGACGACGAGGATGCCGGCGCAGATCGAAAGGCCGAGCAGCGACAGCCCCATGCGCGCGAGCCAGCGTTTGCGGCCCATGTCCCGGCGGCGCCGCCACCAGTGGCGCGCGAGCCCGGCGAGCGCGAGGGTGAACGTGATGAACACGTTGATCGAATACAGCACCACCAGCACGCTCACCTCCCCGCGCGTGATCACCAGCACGACCGTGGCCGCAATGCCCATGACGACCAGGCCTTTCTGCGTCACGAGGCGCGACGACAGGTAGCGGAACTGGTGCGGCAGCCACGAATCGGCGGCCATGTTGGCAAGCACGCTCGGGCCGCCGAGGAAGCCCGTGTTGGCGGCAACGAACAGGAGACCGGCCTCGAACGCGAGCACCACCGTCAGCGCGACGACGTTCGGCGTCCCTTCGAACCCCAATATGACGAGCACGTCGCTGAAGGCGACCGCGTTCAGGGTCTGGCCTTCCACCGGCGCGACACCGCGCACCAGGTAGAGCAGCAGGACGCCGCCGGCCATGAAGGACAGCGACAGCGCCATGTAGAGCATCGTCAGCTTGCCGGTTTCGACGCGCGGTTCGGCAAGCGTCTGCACGTTGTTCGACACCGCCTCGATGCCGGTGTAGGTGCCGCCGCCGAGCGAATAGGCGCGCAGGAACAGCGCGGCAACGAAGAACCACGAGGTTTCGCGCGCAAGCGAGAACGTTTCGCCCACGGTGTCGGGAATCAGCGTCGGCACGGCGGCAAAACGCTCGCCGACGCCGACCACGATCAGCAGAACGTGGGTGATGAAGAAGCCCATGAAGATGGGCAGCAGGACGCGGATCGACTCCTTGGCGCCGCGCAGATTGAGCACCAGCAGGATCGCGATCAGCAGCAGCGAGATCTCCAGCTTGACGCTGCCCCAGTGGGCGGGCAGCAGGGAGAACACGGCGTCGACGCCGGCCGCGACCGAGATCGCGATCGTGAGCACGTAGTCGACGATGAGCGCGGACCCCGCGACGAGGCCCGGGTGGGCGCCGAGCAGGTCGGTGGAGATGCGGTATCCGCCGCCGCCGCTCGGAAACAGCTCGATGATCTGGTTGTAGGCGAACGAGACCACGAACACGGTGAGTGCCGTGGCGATGGCCAGATAGAGCCCGAAGTGCGTGTGGACCCCGAGCGCGCGGAACGCCTCCTCGGGGCCGTAGCAGCTCGAAGACAGGCCGTCGGCGCCGAGCCCGACCCACGCGAGGAATGCGACCAGCGCCATCGAATGGCGTTGTTTCGCGGAAAGCGGGTCACGCGGCCGTCCGAGGATCCGCTCGCGAATCCGTCTCAGGCGCATCGAAGGGAGTTGGCGCGCAGGGCGAAGCGTCGAATCCTAAAGCACGTGCTCTACCCCTCCCCGCGCCGCGGGGGGAGGGTTGGGGAGGGGCCGCCTCCGGCACCGCGCTGTTTCCTCAGGACACGTTCGCCTGCATCGCGCGCCGAGCGAGCTGCCGGAACCTGTGTGTGGCACTTCCCCAGCCGTCCACGGCCGCGCCGGCAGGCACGCCCGGCTGTTGCGGCGCGAAGCTCGTGCTTCGCGAAGCCCCGCCCTCGCCCCGGCAAGCCGGGGAGGGAGTGGACTCAGAACACGTCCGCCAGCGCCGCGCGCCGCCCTTGCGACCGCGAGTCGAGAACCGCCAGCCGTTCCGCGACATACCGGCGCACGTCGGCCGGGAGCCGAGGCTGCGCGGCAGCGCGTGCGTAGGCGTCGCGTGCTTCGGCGGGCTCGCCGGTTGCCTCGAGCGAAACACCGAGGCCCACCCACCAGACGGGGTCGGACTGCGGCTGCGCGAGCGCACGGCGATAGGAGGCGATGGCCGTCATGTGATCGCCGGCACGCTGCGCGAGGCCGGCATGCAGGGCTTCGTAAACGGCGCTGCGGCGGCCCGGTGGCACCCGCGCGAGCGTCACCAGGGCGCCCTGCACGTCGCCCATCTCGGCCTGCAACTGCGCCGCCGGCATGGCGAACCTGGACGGATCGACCTCACTGCCGGCGAGAAGGACGTGCAAGGCCGGTTCGCGCTGGCCGGCCTCGGCGAGCAGGGCGGCGAGGCTGCTGCGCGCCACGCCGTTGGTCGGGTGCCGGTCGAGCACCTGGACCAGGAGCTGCATCGCCTCGGTCGAACGACCTCGTGCGACCAGGTCGGCGGCGCGATCGACGTCGCGCGTCATCTCGCTGTTCGAAGGAGCGACGATCTGTTCCGCAGCGGGATCGGCTGCGATGGGCGCGGGCATCGTCTCCTTCGCGGGCGCCGGTTCGTTTCTTGCTGCCGCCGCAGCGATCTGCGTGCGCGCCGCTGCAACATGGTTCCGGTGCGGCCGCTCGGTGGCGGCGCCTGCTCTCGGCGGCGCAGGGGCGTCGGCGGGCGCCGGCGTCGGCGGGACCGGCGCACTGAAGCCCGCCGCAGGGGCCGGCGCCACCGACGCAGGCGGCGTCGAGACCGCGGGCACGTCGGTGACGGGAGGCGCGGCGACCGCGGCGAACTGGTGCGCGCCCAGCGGCGCGAAGGGGGTCGCGGACTGCTGCACCCGGTAGCCGAGCCAGGAATGGATGCCGACGAACGCGGCCGCGATCGCGAGCACCGCCGCCCAGACCCAGCGGCGGCGCGTGCCGGCCGGACGTGGCGGCGAGGCAAGCGCCGGGCGCGCGACGGTCGCGGTGCCCGCGGCCGCGACGACCGCGGGCATGGCGCCGCGCTTTTCGAGATCGCGCAGCATCTGGTTCAGCACGCTCATGACGACGCTCCAACGCGCCACTGGCGCACCATCGACGCAAATCCGTTCATCAGGCCGCTTGCCCGTCCGAGGCGGCTCGCATAAGGCGTGTCGGCCGCGGCGGCGCGGACGTGCGCGGGTTCGACGCGCAGGGCGCCACTGCCGTAGGCGAGCAGCAGCGCCTTGTGCGCGACGATGTTGATGAGGCGCGGCACGCCGCGCGTCACCTTGTGCAGCAGGCGCGTGACGGCGGGCGGAAACAGCGCATCGCCGCTGTGCCCGGCGATGCGCAGCCGATGCGCGACGTAGCGCTCCGTCTCGTCGGCCGACAGCGCACCCAGGGTGTACTGGAACGTGATCCGGCTGGCGAGCTGGCGCAGGTCCTGCCGCGCGAGCTTGCGATCGAGTTCGGGCTGGGCGAAAAGGACGATCTGGATCAGCTTGCGCGCTTCGGTCTCGAGGTTCGAGGTCAGGCGCAGCGCTTCCAGCGCATCGAACGGCATCGCCTGGGCTTCGTCGAGGCAGACCACCACGCGCCGTCCCGCCGCTGCGGCCTGCAGCAGATGCGCGTTCAACGCGGCAAGCAGCTCGTGCTCCGGCGCATCGCGACGCAGCGGCAGCGAAAGCTCGAGGCCGATCGCGAGCAGCAGCGTGCGCGGCGACAGGCAGGGGTTGGGGATGTAGGCGGTCTCGATCGGTGCATCGCGCGCCGCGAGCGCAGCGAGGAAGCGCCGGCATGCGAGCGTCTTACCCGTGCCGACTTCGCCCGTGATCTTTATGAACCCCTGGCCGTCGTCGATCGCCAGCAGCAGCGTGTTCAGTGCCTCCTGCTGCGCGCGCGAGGAATACGCGAACGCGGTATCCGGCGTGATCGAAAACGGCGCGGTGGTCAGGCGAAAGTGTTCGCGGTACATGACGGTTCCCGGCCGCGCCTACATCCGATCCGGCCGCGCCGCGAGCGCGTCGAGGCGATCGAGCGTCTCGTCACGCAGCGCATCCAGCTGCGCGTCCGAGTTGATCACGGTCGGCTTGATCAGGATCACGAGTTCGCTCTTCTGGGTCGCGTGGGTGGTCGAGGCGAACAGGTTGCCCGCCACGGGAATGTCGCCGGCGCCCGGAAGCTGGTCGCGGTTGTACGCGCGGGAGGCCTTCATCAGCCCGCCGATGGCGACGATGGCGCCGTCGCGCACGCGCACGATGGTGTCGGTCTCGGACACCGTGCTGGAAGCGAGCGGCAGGACGATCGTGCCGCCCAGGTCGCCCAGGTTCAGCACCTTGTTGTGCTCGGAAACCGAGGACACCGACGGGTGCACGTGCAGGATGATGCTGGCGTTCTCGTCGATCTGCGGCGTGATGTCGAGCGCGACGCCGGAGAAGAACGGCTGCACCGTGATCGTCGGCGAGGTGACGTTGCCGGTCGAGGACGCCGTGGTCGTGGTGGTGATGCCGGTGACGAAGAAGTCGTCGGTGCCGACCTTGAGCACCGCCTTCTGGTTGTTGATGGCGGCGATGCGCGGGCTCGACAGCACCTGCACGTTGCCCTGCGTCTCGAGGAACTGCAGCAGGGCGGCGAAGTTGCTGGTCTGGAAGGCCAGCCCGAACAGGCCGTTGGCGGCGGTCGATGCCAGCGCCAGCGAAGAGCCCGGCGTCGCCGTCAGGTCGCCGCTGCCGAGCGCGCCGTTGTTGGTGAGCGTGGTGCCCGGGTTGATCGGGCCGATGCTGCCGCGGTGATTGTTGCCGTTGATGAAGGCGGCCCAGTTGACGCCGGTCTGCGACCCGTCGCTCAACTGCACGTCGACGATCTTGGCCTCCAGCATCACCTGACGCTCGATGTTCAGGCGTGCCGCGCGCAGGTAGGACTCGACCGCGCGCAATTCCTTCGGCAGGCCACGCACGACGATGACGCCCGACTGGGGCGACACGATCACCTGCCGGTCGCTCTTGCCGTCGACGCCGACGAGCAGGCGCAGCGATGCTTCCAGCTCGGCCCACAGGTCGCTCTTGCTCTGGGTGACGATGTGGCTCGACTCCTGCGAGATGGTGGTCGGCGTGGGCACGTTGGTGGCCTGCGCGGCGCCGCTGGTCGTGTTGCCGGGATTGGTGATCGAGCCCGACGTGACGCGCACGTCGCTGCGGCCGGCGCGGTTCGCGGTGAGGTAGCTCACCTGGAACAGGCGCGTCGTGAGCGTGGCGGGCTGGACGAACACGCGCGTTCCCTGCACCCGGTACTCGAAGCCGTACATTTCGCGCAGCGTCTCGAGCGCCTCGACGAGCGTCACGTCCTTCAGGTTCACGGTGACCGGCGTGGTCAAAGCCGGGTCGACCAGCATCGAATACCGGGTGTCCTTGGCGAGCGCGGCGAACACTTGCGCTGCGGGCAGGCCGACCACGTTCAGGTCGAAGCGCGGCTCGGCGGTCCTGCCGTTGAGCGCGGGCAGCGAAAGATCGGCCGGCGGCACCAGCGCGTTGGCCACTGCCGGCGGCAGCGGCGCGGGCTTCGGCTGGGCGGGCTCGCTCAGCGCGGCGCGCACCTCGGGCATGAGCGCGTTCTCGTTGCTGCGCGGCGGCGTGGCGCAGCCGGTCAGCAGCAGCGCGAGGATCACGCCGAGCAGCACCAGGGTCCACGGTGCGACGAGTGCGATGGCCGGCGGGTCTTCCAGCAGCGCATCAAGGTCGGGTTTCATCGGTCACTCCGCCTTTCTTCAACAGCCGCCGGGCCGTTGCGAGTCAGGCCGGCGCGCGCACTGCACGGATCGCTCGATGCCTGGAAGCAGTTGCAGGGTTTCGTGTTCGTCGCCGCGCGCGAGCACGACGCCGGTGTCGGTGATGCGTTCGACGCGGGCGGTGCCGCCGCGCACGCGGACGCTGTCGCCCACGCGCACCTTGTTGCCGTCGATCACCGCGGCGCGCGTTTCGCCGGGCCCGCGCACGATCATCTGCAGGCGCGTGGCCGGCGGCGGCGTGGCGTCGGCGGCGGCCGCAAGACCCTCGGCCGCGGCGCGCTCGCCCAGCGGCGAACGGGTCGGGTCGATCAGCGTCTCGGCGCGCACGAGGCCGGCAAGGGCGAACGCCAGGCTGAGCGCGAACACCCAGCTCGCGCGACCAAGATGAGGAGGAGGAGCCGGTGTCTCCGCTCGCTCCGCTACAGGCGCAACCATGCCGACTCCCGCGAGAGGGTGAAGAAGACCAGGCGCGTCACGGGCACTCCGTTCGCGCCGACCTTGATTTCGAGTTCACGCCAGTAGAGGCGATAGGGCGCGCGCTCGAGCGCGTCCAGGTATCCGAGCAGGTCCAGGTACGGACCTTCGATCTGAACTTCCAGGCCATGCTGGAAGATGGCGGCGTTGCCGGCGCTCGCGTTTTCCACCAGAGGCTTCGGGCTGCTCGTATTCATGCCCATGATCCGCAGCGTCGGATGGCGCACCAGGATCGCTTCGAGCTGCCGGGTCATCTCCTGCGGCGCGATCAGATCGATCTGCGCGTCGCTGATCACCTGCATCGCGCGGGCGCGCCGTTGCTCCAGGTTCAAGCGACGCTGGCGCAGCTCGGTCTCGCTTTCGCTCGCCTGCTGCGCGGCCTGCGCCTGCACCTGCTGTAGGCGGTCCTGCGCGGCGTCGAGCTGGCGGGCGAGCTTGTTCGACTGCGCGCGCTGCGGCCCGAGCACCCCGACGTCGAGCGCCGCGACCACGGCGCACAGGATGACGACGATGGCCAGCCAGCGTTCGCGCGGCGACCGCTGTGTCCACCAGCGCTGCAGGCGGCGCCTCACGACTTCGCTCCGGCCGTCTTGTCCGCTTCGACCGCTGGCGTCGCGAGGCGGAACCGCACCAGCGCTGCGGGCGCGCGCACGCCGGTCTCTTCGGAGGGCTTCAGCTCGATCGTCGCGAACGTCGAGCCGGAGAACTGCGGCGCGCGGCGCAGGCGCTCGATGAATGCCGGCACGCGCGCCGCGTCGAGCGCCTTGCCTTCGAGCGCGATCTGGTTGCCGGCGTTGTCGAAGCGGATGCCGGTCAACCAGACACCGTCGGTGCTGCCGCGCGCGAGCGCGCGCAGCGGAGCGGTGAACCCGGTCGTGCGGCCCAGCGCACCGGAGCTGAGACGCAGGGCGACGGCTTCGAGCGCGACCACTTCGCCTTCGAGGGCATTGAGATCCTGCTGCGCGTGCTTGGCAGCCGATGGCGTGGCGGCGAGCTGCTTCTCCAGCCGGCTCGCGGCGCGTTCCGCTTCTTCGGCCGCGGCGCGCAGATGCACCTGGCGGCGCGCTTCCAGCCCATAGAGCACGCCGGCGGCGGCCAGCGCAAGCACGGTGAGCGCCGCAACGCCCGCGCGCGAGATCGGCGCGGGCCGCCGGCGTCCGGTCGCGTGCAGGTTGATGTTTTGCGCCATCGCGAGGCCTCAGGCTGCGCGCTTGAACGCCGCGCGCATGCGCCGGCCCCAGGCAGCAAGGGTGCCGGCGTCGGCGTCCTCGTCGACGCGCAACGCGGCGCCGATCGCGGGCAGCGCCGCAGCGGGCACCTCGTTGGCGAGGTTCGACGCGTCGGCGCCGAAGTCGAAGATGGCGTTCGCATTGAAGCGCGTCACGATGAGCCCCGTGCGATCGGCCAGAGCGTCGGTGATCGACGCCGCGTGCCGATGCGGGCCCACGGTGATGCGCGTGACCGGCGGCAGGCCGGACTGGCGCTCGAACGTGTCGAGCGTGCGTTGGGCCTGCGTCACGATGCGGTCGGTGACGTGCGCGACCGCATCCGGCGAGTCGGCATCGATCGCGTTGTGGCTCGCACCGGGCAGCAGCATGCGGCGGGCGAACGCGAGTTCGCCGTCCAGGTGCGCGGTGAGCAGGCAGGTCTCGCGCTCGAAGCCGAGCCAGACATTGGTGCCTTCGATGCCGACGAGCCGCGCGAGATTGCGCTGCGCGAACTCGGGGATGTCGACGGCTTCGACGAACAAGCCGTGGGTCGCAAACGGGGCGGTCGCGGCCTCGACGGTCGGGCGGTGGGCAGTGACGGCGAGCAGCGTCTCCTTGTTGCGCGCGGCGACGCCAAGCGGAATGCGCACGTAGTCGAGCGCCGCTTCTTCGGGCGGATACGCGAGGCTGCCGCGCAATTGCCAGCGCAACGCATCGCGGACGTCCTCGGCGGGCACCGACGGGGCGGTGACCTGATGCAGGTCGTATTGTCCCGGCGCCAGCGTCACGACCAGGCTTGCACCGCCGAGCAGATCGCTTTCCGCCAGATGCCGCACGAGGTCGCTACGCGACTCGGCGGGCGCGGGCACGATCGTGATGCGATCGACCTCCGGTCGCTCGACATCCTGGTGCACTCTGGCGAGCACGAGATCGGTGCCGATCCATTGGGCACCGACGAACGCACCCCCGGCTGACCACCGTGCGCGCCGGAGGCGGCGAAGCCAAGGTGTGCCCAAGCTTGCTGTCGAAGCCATGTCTCTCACCCATAACCCTATGACCCCCTCGCGCGGGCGAGGTGGTCCCCAATGCCGATCCTAGGTAGTCGAAGCGCCCGTTATCGGAGGAAAAGCCTGGAATTCCGGGAGGTTGGGTCGCAGGGAGGAACGCGCGGAACACGCGGGCGGCCTCCGTAGAGCGGGAAAGGGCCCTTGCCGCGGATGAGGCGGAGGCAAGCGGATTACCGCGGATAAGGCGAAGAAATCCGCTTCATATCCGCGTCAATCCGCGTCGGCTCCCGGGGTTCAGTCGAATCGCTCGCGCACGAACATCGAATCGCCGCGCACCCGGCCCCACGTGACGCGAGCGCTCGGATTGGCGCCGCCCGGCGATGCGAGCCACGGCATCGCCGCCGTGGTCGCGGCGGTGCTCGTGCTGGGCGCGCTGCAACTCTGGCCGGACGCAGTCGACAGCAGGTTCAGCGTCACGGTCATGGCGGAAGGCTGCGTCGATGCGCTGTACGGGGGATTCGCAAACGAGATGGACGCGCGGCCGTTGCTCGTCGTCACCGTGCCGGTGACCTCGGTCGCGCAGTTGAACGCGCCGCCCGCACCGGCGAGCGCGCCCGTCGGCTGGCTGTAGGCGAACGTGGTCGCACCGGCGCTGATGCACGCAGCGGCGGCCGTCAGCGGCATCCAGCCGAGGCCGTTCCACGCCTGGATCTCGAGCGGCACGATCAGGTCGCGCCGGTAGTCGCCGACGGTCGGATAGAGCTCGGCGCGCCCGTAGTAGAACGGACTCGCCGCCGGGCTGAACGCGATCGGACTGATGCTCAGGGTCGCTTCGTCGTTGATCGCCGAGTTGCCGGCGGTGCCGGTCTCGGTCGTATCGCTGACATCGACCGTCATGCCGATGGTCGGCGTGAAGCTCGCCACCGGCGTCGTGCCGCGCGTGAAATTGAAGCTGGTGCCGGTGAACGAGATGGTCGCGGTGGCCGACGTGGCGACGCCGCTTGCGCTGACGCTGCCGGCGAGCGCCACCGGTGCCCCGGTCGCGGTCACGCTGGTGGTCACGGCGCTGGTGCCGAAGCGGGGGCGCGCATTGGCGAGCACGGTGCCGCCGACGTTGATCGGTGTCGCGAGCACGACCGGCGTGGTGCCGAGCGTGAAGTTCTGGCCGACGAAGACGAACGATTGCGACCCTGGCCCCGCGCCGCAGAGCGGCGGCGCGAACGCAGGCGTGGTCGAGGCCGACAGGCGGTATGCCTCGGGCACGAAGCGGCCGATGGTGATCGCGGCGCTGCTGATCGTGCGCTCCGCGAGCGTCGAGTCGGCGGCATCGACGGCCGCGAACGTCGAATCGGTCAGGGTCGCCGTGATGACCCCGGCTTCGCTGTAGGTCGCGGTGCCGGTGACCGCGCCCGCGGTTGCGGTGAGCGTCGAGGACATCGATCCCGCCATGCAGCCGGCCGGAGTCGTGCAGGTCGTGACGCCGAGCGTCGGCGTGCCGTTGTAGCCGGAGGTGGTCGTGCCGGTCGACGATACCGCCGCGCCCACCAGCGAGAATGCGCGCCCGGCGTGATGCACGACGCCGCTGGTGGTCGCCGCGTTGTTCAGCACGCGCGTCACGCCGGTCGTAGTGTCGGTGGCGTCCGTCGCCTGCACGTTGGCGAACGAGGCCGGGCGGATCGCGAAGTCGTCGGTCGAACAGCCGACCACGGTGGTGCTGCCGTTGGTGTAGGTGACGCGCACGCGCACGTCGCGATACGCGTTGTTCGCGAGGAACGTCTCCGTGTCGCGGCCGTTTTCGGACGCGATGAAGGTCGGGTTGGGCGACAGCGTGGCGATGCTGGTCCAGGTGCTGCGGCAGCCGGTGGTCGCGTTGAGCGCCCCGGTGTTGTTGCTGGCATCGATCAGTTCGGTCGTCACGGTGCCGGCGAAGGTCGTCAGGACGGCGGTGCGGGTCGAATTGAGTGCCACCACCGCGAGCGAGAACGAGGTGCCCGCGATCTTGGTCTTGATCACGCCGGTGATGGCGCCCGCGGCCGTCGAGGTCTCGAACGCGTTGAAGCCGCCGGGGATCGTGGCCACGCTCGTGTCGGGGCGCAGCAGCAGGGATTCGGCGGCGCCGTCATCCGCGACCGGGGGATTGGAAAGCGTGGCGGTCTTGGTTCCGGTGGCACCCGTGCCCGTGAACGCGAGCGTGTTCATCTCCAGCGACAGTCCCAGGTCGTCGGGCGTCGTGAGCGAGGCGCGATCGACGCGCTCGGTCATGCCCGCTGGCGGCGCGAACGTGCCGGACGAGAGCGTGGCGTGCGTCGTCACCAGCAGCGTGTTGTTGACGCCGCCCGCATTGACGCTCGGCGCCGGCTGGCTCTGGTTCGCGCCGTTGGCCTGGTCTGCGGTGGCGACGACGGGGCTCGAATTGTCGACGCCATCGAACGTGAGGATCCCGCCGACGGCCCCGGTGAGCGCCGGCGATCCGCCGAACGTCCACGTATAGCTCGCCGGCTCGGTGCCGGTCACGACGCGCTGGTAGACGAAGAGGCGCACGCCGTAGCCCCCGGTTCCGCCCCCGCTCTTCTGGTCGATCGAGTCGACCAGGGTCCAGCCCGTCGGCGGCGTGATCGTCTTGGTGCAGTTGTTGCCGTCGTTGCTGCTGCAAGGGCGGAACGTGACGCTCGCGATCATCACGTCGTTGACCGTCGTGCCCGTGGGCACGTTGATCGTCAGCGTGGTGCCGCTCGTGACCGAAGCGCTGGTGCCGGCGCGAAACGCGATCTGCGCCAGCGCGCCGGGGACGACGAGGGCGAGCGCGCAGCCGAGCGCCAGTGCGCGCAGCCATCGGTTCAGGCGCGAAGGGAGATCAGCACGCATAGTTGGGCGCCGTTCCCGCCGGGTCCTTGCACCTCTCGATGCGCGACTCGAGCTTGCGCTCCAGGTAATCCACGGTCCCCGGCGTGCCGAGGGTGGCGATCGAGACGATCACGTAATAGGCG
This sequence comes from Burkholderiaceae bacterium, assembly GCA_035502095.1. GTDB lineage: Bacteria > Pseudomonadota > Gammaproteobacteria > Burkholderiales > Burkholderiaceae_F > JAKANT01. The sequence continues at coordinate 184,165 of DATJUX010000019.1, read as the reverse complement.
CTGCGCTTGTCGCCTTCTTCGTTGAAATTCGGCGTCGCGGAGAACGACGGATAACGCGTGCAGCTGACCTGCACCGTGAAGCTGCCCATCGCCGCCGGCAGCGCGAGCGTCTTGTTGGCGAAGCAGTCGGGCAGGTTGGTCGCACCCGGCGCAAGCGTGTTGTCGGGATCCTTGACCTGGTAGCCGGCCCATTCCAGCCCCGCGTTGGCGGCCTGATATGCGCGCGCACCCTGCACCGCCACCGCGTGCGTGGCCGCGGCGTTGGTCGCGAAGCTCACGGCGAACGACGCGAACGCGGCGAGGATCACCAGCAGGAAGATCGCGGTGATCATCGCGAAGCCGGAGGCGGACCGCGGCGCTCTCATGGCGTGTTGTCCAGGTAGGTCTGCGCGTACAGCGTGACGGTTTCGCCGCTGTCGGTCAGCTGCAGCGTGATGCCGACCGCATTGAGGTTGGCCAGCACGGGAGTCGTCTCGAACAGGCAGCCGCTCACCTTGTCGAGCATGAGCGCGTCGGAAGCGGTCGAAAGTGGCAGCGTCGTGGTGCTCGCGGGCTGGGTCGCCTGCAGCGCATAGCCGCTGTAGCGATCGAGCCGTCCGGTCCCGCCGGCGACCGGCGCGCAGACGTAGGTCACCGGCGTCGTGACGAGGTAGAAGCGATGATCGGGCGAGTCCGCCGGCCACGCGCTTCCGGTCGAGGTGAACGTGATCGAGCTCGCCGAGCCGGCCGCGGTCGTCACGTCGCGCCGATTGCCGCCGGCGTAGAGGTCGGAGCTGCCGTAGCCGAGGTTGAAGATGACGAGCTTGGCCGCGGCAGGTACGTTCACCGGAGGCCCGAGGACCTGGAACGACGTATCGGTCGGATCGGTGACATCGAGGACGTTGGTGCCGGTCGGGTCGTTGCCGCCCGAGGTGGCGTAGCGGTAGCGCCCCATGTCGGAGATCGGCGTGTATTCCAGGTAGAACGTCGAGCCGCTGGCCGTGATGCGCACCGAGTTCGGCGTGGCCGACTGCAGGTCGCGGATCATGCGCCGCACGGTGGTGTCGGCGGCGTCGGTGAGCTGCGCGCGCCGCGCCGTGGCGAAGAATCCGCGCACCGGGTTGTTGATGAAGACCGCGACCGACGCGCCGAGGATGCCGAGCACGACGATGACGACCACGAGTTCCACCAACGAGAAACCGCGCGAGAAGCGCGATGGGTGGGGGCACAGACTCGCGCTCGTCCTCACGGCGACACCCGCGCCCGAAACCCGCTCACCGAGACCGAATAGCCGCCCGGTCCCGTGACCGTCACCGTGACCAGCAACCCTTCGCCCGACGGAATGTCGTCGAGCGGCTGGTTCGCGACCGCGACGCTGGCGTTGTATCCGCTCAACCCTGGCACTGCGGTGCCATCGGGCTTGTAGATGCCGGTTTCCGTGTATCCCGCGTAGTCGTCGACATGGTCGAACGGCGACGTCGTGGAAAAGCGCGATTCGCCGGCCTCCGGCCCCATCGCGTCCGGTCCACCGTCGAGATCGTTCGCCGTGTACGGCTGCGCCATCACTTCCTCCAGCAACGATTCGGCGGCCGTGAGCGCCTGGCGCGCGACGAGCGGATCGGACGACCGGCCCACCGTGAGCGCGAGCGTGCCCAGCACGGTGCTTAGCGCGGTGGCGACGATGACGATGAAAAGCACGACCTCGACCAAGGTCGCCCCGCGCGCAAGCGCGAAGCGACCCGGCCCTTTTCGCCTCCCCCGCGCGTGCGGGTGGGGGAAGGGGTGAGGGCCCGGAGCGTGATTCCCGCTCTTCACCCCCCGCCCTGACCCTCCCCCGCAGGCGGAGGAGGAAATGCGGCGGCTAGCTCCGCTGCACATAACCGCTCTCCGTCTGCACGGTGACGGTGAAGGTCGAGCCGTTCGCGCTGCTGGTGAGTACGAGATTGCTGGTGAACGAGGGGCGTCCAAGCGCATCGAACGAAAACTGCGTCGCGCCGCTGGTCAGCGTGAGCCCGCTGGCGCCCGTGATGTCGAGCGAGCCGCCGCCCGGGCTCGCGAGCGGGCTCGCGCAGGAGGTCGACGCGTCGAGGCACGCGCGCACGCGGCGCGCGGTCGTGTCGATGTTGACGTAGATGTTGCGCCGTTGCGCGATTGCCGCCTTCTGGGCGAAGCGCAGCGTCGAGGCGACCTGTTCCGCAAAGCCGCGCGCGTTGGCCTGGTTGCGGTCGCTCAGATGCGAACCAGCGAAGAACGAAAGAATACCGAGCAGGAGCACCACCATGATCAGCTCGACCAGGGTGAAGCCGCGTGCGTGCACGGGCAGTCCGGGACCGCGGAGGCGAGTCATCGTCGGCTCGAAAGCGAACGCGGCGCCCACTGTTGCCAGCGGCGCCGCGCTTGGGTGTGGACCTCGCAGGTCCGGCCAGACCTGCCGCGTCAGCAGCCGGTGTTCACCTCGGCCGAAGACGCCGCGGCGGCCGCCGTCGCCTGGGTGTAGGTGATCTGGCACTGCGCCGCCGTCGTCGCGCCGTTGACCTGGATCGTCGTCACGCCGGCCGCGGTGGTGATCGTGAGCTTGTCGTCGGCACCGGCGTTGGTGAAGCCCGCAGCCGACACGATGCCAGCGTTGCTGGCTTCCGGGAAACCGTAGACCGTGTTCACGGTCGCGCCGTCGAGCGTGACGGTGCCGGTGGCGCCAGTCGCGTTGTTGACGAGTGCCGCAGCACGCACGATCTGCGTCGCCGCGCGCACCGCGCCGTACACGGCGTCCGCCTTGGCCTGGCGCGCCTGGATGCCGAGGTTGACGAACCGCGGCAGCGCGACGGCCGAGAGGATGCCGAGGATGAGGATGACGATCACCAGTTCCACCAGCGTGAAGCCGGCTTGAGTCTGCTTGCGTTGCGACATGACAGTTCCCTTTGCGGTTGCCGCGCGAGAAGCCGCCAGGAGGTCCGGACTCCGCGCCTGATTGGATCTACGGTTCATTCCGCGCAGGGCTTGAGCGGAACGGCTTGCTACGGATCGGATTGTTCGGTATTCCGGACCGAGCCGAAGGGGTGATAAGCGACCACCCGGTGCGGGAGTTCCGGGCATTTCGGTGGAACGTACCCTCGGGTGTAGGAAATGCCCCTACGCGACCTTGCACCTGGCTGAGGTCCTTTGCGAACCGCCGGGCCGGCAACAGTTCCGCGTCAGAAGCGTCGCATGCGGGGGGTCTGTGTTGTCAGAAACGCGGGAGGACGAAGGTCTGAGTAATCGCCCACCCTTTCCTTCCGCGGAGCAAGGCGACGGGGGATCCCGCCTTTGCTCCGGCGTCGCTCTTCGTTCTGCCCCGAGATCCCTCGCTTCCGGCTCGTGATGACGACTCGCGTCGCGCGTCGTCACTTGATCGCGACGCGGGACAGGTCCCACATGGGGAGGAAGACGCCCAGCGCGAACACCAGGATCATCGCGCCGAGCACGAGGATCATGATCGGTTCGATCTGCGCGCCGAGCGACTTGATCGCATAGTCGACTTCCTTCTGGAAGTGTTCCGCGACCTCGGTCATCATTTCGTCGAGCGCACCGGTTTCTTCACCGACCGCGAACATCTGCAGCACCGTCGGTGTGAACACCCCCGTGTTGCGGGCCGCACGCGCGAGCGACTCGCCGCGTTCCGCGGCGAGTCCCATCGTGGCGATCCTTTCGCCGATGACGACGTTGCCGCTCGTCTCCACGGCGACGTTCAGCGCGTCGACCACCGGCACACCGGCCTTGAGCGCCAGGCCGAAGCTCTTCGCGAAGCGCGCCAGCGTCGCCTTGTGGATCAGCGCGCCGACGATCGGCAGGCGCAGCAGGAACGAATGCCAGAAGCGCAGCCCGCCAGGCGTGCGCAACCACGCGACGAAGCCAATCGCCGCGACGATGCCGAGCGCGGCCATCAGCCAGCCGAAATGGATGATGAAGTCCGAGACCGCGATCAGGAGCAGCGTGATCGGCGGCAGGTCGGCCTTGAAGGTGCGGTACACGTTGGCGAACGCCGGGATCACGAAGATATTGACCGCGATCAGTGCGGCCGCCGCGATCGCGAGCACGAACGACGGATAACGCAGCGCGGCGGCCACCGCCTCGCGGTTCTCGCGCTCGAAACTGAGCTGGGTATAAAGGCCCTGGAACGCCTCCGAGAGCCGGCCGGTCACCTCGCCGACCTTGACCGTGCTCACCATGTAATTGGTGAACACCGCCGGCTGCTGCTTCATCGATGCCGACAGCTGACGTCCGCTCTCCAGCTGCTGCTGCAGGTCGGCCAGCACCTGCGCGAAGCGGCGATTGGTGGCCGACTCCTCCAGGCCGCGCAACGAGCGCAACAGCGGCACGCCGGCCTTGAGCAGCGTCGCCAGCTGGCGGCAGAACAGGATCAGGTCGACCAGCTTGATGCGCTCGCCGAACAGGCGGGCGAACAGCCCGCCCGCTGCCGCGTTGGTCGCGGTGCGCGCCTCGGCGCGCAACAGCATCAGGCCCTGCGCAGAGAGCAGCTCGGCGAGCGCGTTCGTGTCGCCGGCATCGAGCACCCCGTCGATCTTCTCTCCGCTTGCGGAGCGGGCCGAGTAGGCGAATTGCGGCATGGCGGGCTGCCTATTGCTCGGCGTCGTGCACGCGGCCGATGCTGCGCATCACCTCGCGCACCGTCGTCGCGCCGCGCAGGACGAGTTCGCAGGCGTGATGGGCGAGCGACAGCTGGCCGATCTCGCGCCGCGCTTCCTGCATGTACGCATTGCTGTCCTGCGAGAGCAGCGCGCGCACCACGCGCGGCGTCATGTCGAGCAGTTCGTAGACGCCATGGCGGCCGCTCTGGCCGGTGTGGTTGCAGTGATTGCAGCCCGAGCCGATCCGCAGCGGCGTGCTGCCGTCCAGCGCCACGTCGGCGGCCGCGCCGATCACCGCGCGCAGGAACGCGTGCTCCTGGGCGCTCGCCTTGTGCGGCTGTGCGCAATGCGGGCAGGTCAGGCGCACCAGGCGTTGCGCGAGCACCAGCTTGAGCGAGGTCGCGATCAGGTATGTCGGCGCGCCCATGTCCGCGAGGCGGATCGGCGTCGAGGCCGAGTCGTTGGTGTGCAAGGTCGACAGCACCATATGGCCGGTCATGGCGGCACGCAGCCCGGTCTCCACCGTGTCGCGATCGCGCATTTCGCCGACCAGCACGATGTCCGGATCGTGGCGCAGCGTCGAGCGCAACACGGTGGCGAACGTGAGGCCGATCTTCTCGTGCACCTGCACCTGGCTGATGCCGGGCAGGCGGTACTCGACCGGATCCTCGACCGTGACCACCTTCGCGTCCGGCGAGTTCATCTGCGCCAGCACGCTGTAGAGCGTCGTGGTCTTGCCCGAGCCGGTCGGACCGGTCACCAGCAGCATGCCGTGCGGCTCGTCGACGAGTTCGTGCACCCGCTCGAGCACGCGTTGCGGCATGCCGAGCTTGTCGATGCTCAGGAGATCGAGCTGCTGCGGCAGGACCCGCAGCGCGACCGCCTCGCCGTACTGGGTCGGCATGCTCGAGATGCGCATGTCGACGTTCTGGCCGCGCACCTTGGCGACGAAGCGGCCGTCCTGCGGCAGCCGGCGCTCGGCGATGTCGAGGCCGGCGATCAGCTTGAGCCGCTGCACCACGGCGGGCGCGATGCGCAATTCGGCTTCGGTGTGCAGCTGCAGCGCCCCGTCGATGCGGAAGCGGATGACGAGTCGCTTTTCCTGCGGCTCGACGTGGATGTCGGAAGCGTGCGCGCGCAGCGCATCGTCGAACAGCGATTGCAGGAGCTTGACCACCGGCGCATCGTCGGCGCCGGCCTGCACCGGCATGACGGCGAGGTCGACCGGCTGGTCGCCGATCGAGAGCTCGAGTTCCTTGGCGAAACCGAGCGTCTCCTCGCTGCTGCCGTACAGGCGGTCGACCACCGCGATCAGGCGCGTCTCGGTCACGACGACGAGGTCGATGTCGCGCGCCAGGATGCGCTGGATCTCGTCGAACGCGGAAAGGTCGGTCGGATCGGCCATGCCGACGCGCACGACGCCGCGCACCTCATCGATCGGCAGCGCGCGGAACTTGCGTGCCTGCGTCTCGTTCAACAGGCGGGCGATGCGCGGCGAAACCTTGTCGAGGGTGAGGTCGACGTAGGGCACCTTCATCTGCTGCGCGAGCGCGTCGGCGATCGTCGACTCGTCGGCGATGCGGTCCTCGATCAGGATCTGGCCGAGCTTGCGACCGCTGCGCCGCTGTTCGTCGAGCGCCGCCTGCAACTGCACCGCGGAGATCACATTCTGCGCGACCAGCATGTCGCCGAGGCGCAGGCGCTGCCGCGCGCGTGCGGCAGCGCTGGCTGCCGCCACCGCTGCCTGTTCGAACCGGTCGTCGAGCTTCACCGCGCACCTCTGCTGGGTTGATCGTTTGGCGGGCGCGCCCGGACCGCGGGCGGTCTACCCCCTGTCGCGGGTGATCATGCCGAGCGCATGCGCGACGCAATCGCGCGAGTTGCGGCACCCGATGGAGTCAAATCGACGCGGCCCGAAGGCCCGCGTCCCCCGGCGCAGGTCGGGCCCGCGCTGACGAGCAAAAGAGGAAATTGGATCCCGGCGTGCGCCGGGGGCGGTGTCAGGACACCGGCTGCGTCAGGTCGCGCAGGCGCGTCGGGCCGACGCGCGATTCGATCTCGGCCGCGAGCGATTTGCACAGGCCGAGCGAGAACAGCCACTCCGCGGTGATGAACATCGGCCCGACCAGCAGGCCGACCAGGTCGTCGACAAACGCGGGTTTGCGTCCCTCGTAGTAGTGGCCGAGGAACTGCAGCAGCCAGCCGAACAGGAACGTGCTGATACCCCACGCGAGCCAGCCCGCGATGCTCCCGCCGGCGAACCATTGCGCGAGGAAGATCAACGCGCCGTTCAGGGCGCTCACGGCGATGCCGAGCACGAAATTGCCGCGCGTGACGTACCAGAGCGACGAGGCGGCCCACACGACCCAGGCCGGGGTCAGCGCAAGGTGATTCACCTCGAAACCCGGTCTGGCGAGCAGCACGCCGACCGCGAAGACGATCAGCGGGATGCCGACGTAGTGCGTGGTGATGTTGCGCTGGTCGCGGTGGTAAGCCGCGTACTGGACCATGAGTTCGGTTGCATTGCGCATGGAATTTCTCGTTTGGCGACGACGGACAGTGAGATCGATGTTAGAGCAGCTTTGCCCTGCCTGCTTTGACAAATAGTCGACAGCACCGTTTCGGCCGCACAATCCGATCGGGTCCTTCCCATGCACCCGGGAGGTTGTAATGAAACAGCTGTCCGGCCTCGACGCGTCCTTCCTGTACCTCGAGACCCCCGAGATGCCGATGCACGTCGGCGCCCTGCACGTGTTCGAACTGCCCACCGGCTACAAGGGCAGGTTCGTGCGCGACCTGCGGCGCCACGTGGCCAGGCGCCTGCCGATGCTTCCGGCGCTGCGGCGCCGGCTTTGGTGGATGCCGCTGCAGCTCGCCAATCCGGCGTGGGTGGACGCCCAGCCCGACCTCGACCGGCACATCGTCGAGATCCGCCTGCCCAAGGGGAGCCAGCTGAAAGACCTCGAGCAGATGGTCGGGAAACTCCATCCGGTCCTGCTCGACCGCAGCCGGCCGCTGTGGAAATTCCACGTTCTGGAAGGGCTCGCGCCGGGCGAGGATGGCCGCAAGCGGGTGGCGCTCTACACCCAGTTGCACCACGCCGCGGTGGACGGCCAGGCCGCCGTCGCGCTGGCGAGCGTCCTGCTCGACGTGACTGAAACGCCCCGCGACGTCGCGGCCAAGGCATCGGCGCGGCCGAAGCGGTACCGGCTCGGCCTCGCCGAGATGCTTTCAGGCGCCATCGCCAACCAGGTGCACCAGCTGAGCCACCTCGTGCGGACGCTTCCGGCCACCGTCGGCACCTTGTCCAAGGCGGCGAAGCAGGCTGCGGCAAGGTCCCGGTTCGTCACTGGCAGGAAAGGCGTCGGCAACTTCACGCTCGCACCGCGCACGCCGCTCAACGTGACGGTCACGGACGAACGCGCGTTCGCCGCAGTCGGCGTGCCGCTCGATGAACTGCGCGCGATCGGCAAGGAGCAGGAAGCGACGCTGAACGACATGGTCCTCATGCTCTGCAGCACCGCGCTGCGACGCTATCTCGCGCGCCACCACGCGCTGCCGCGCAAATCGCTGATCGCCGCGGTGCCGGTGTCGCTGCGCCAGTCCGGCGACACGAAGTCGGACAACCAGGCGTCGATCGCGCCGGTCAGCCTCGGCACCCACATCGCGGATCCGCTCAAGCGCCTGCACCACATCAAGCAGGCGACCGCGGCGATGAAGGCGTCGATGGGCAGCGTGAAGAGCATCCTGCCGACGGATTTTCCTTCCGTGGGCTTGCCCTGGCTGATGGAAGCCGCCACGCGGCTGTACGGCAAGGCCCGGGTCGCGGACCGGCTGCCGCAACTCGCCAATGTCGCGATCTCCAACGTACCCGGGCCGAACGTGCCGCTGTATCTCGCCGGCGCGCGCATGCTCACCAACTATCCGACCTCGGTCGTCGTGCACGGCCTCGCGCTCAACATCACCGTGCAGAGCTACGACCAGTCGCTCGACTTCGGCCTGATGGCCGATGCCAAGGCGGTTCCCGACCTTCGCCTGATCGCCGACTCGATCGCGGTCGCATTCGACGACTTGCGCGCGCTCGCAAGCGAGAGCGACGAAGCCGCCGCATCGGCGGCCGAGCCGAGCGTAGCGAAATCGGCGCGCAAGGCGCTTGGCCGCGCAGTGGACTCGGCCGTCGACACCGCGACCGGACTGATGACGACTTCGGTCGGCCGCATGGCGCGCGCGGTCAACAAGCGAGCGGCCGGCATCGCGGCCGACGTCGTGCCCGTCCTGGCGAAGCGCGCGGTCGGCCAGACGGTTGTCGGACTGTCGCGGCTGGCGCACGGACCCGCGCGCCTGGTGCGCAAGGCGACGCCGCGCGCGCGCGCGGCCGCGCGTCGATAAGCGCCAAGGGTGCATCCCGGAAGCGAAATTGCGGCTTCTTCCAGCCGCTTGCGCGGGGTCGGGCCGCCCCAAAGTCGAAATTTCTGGAGCGTCCGCTCCGTTGGACCCCGGCGCGAGCCGATACCATCGGCCCGTTCAGGGCAATTTGTCGGACAACTGCGACGCATGGGCAAATCGGCTTACGACGGTCCGCGCTTCGATCCGGAGGATCTGAAGGCGCCTGGGCCGCTCTTGTTGCTGCTCGAGAGCAGGGCGCTGTGGGAATACGCGGCACTGATCGCGGCGATCCCGTGGCTGCGCCGTCTGCCGCAAGGCGACGGGCACCCGGTCATCGTGCTGCCGGGCCTCGGTGCCGGCGATCTCACGACCCTGCCGCTGCGCGCGTTCCTGAGCGATCGGGGTTACACGCCCTACGCGTGGAGCCAGGGCTTCAACCTCGGCCCGCGCCAGGGCGTGCTGGCGCGCTTGCGTGCGCTGGTGAAGGAGGTGGTCCAGTCGCACGGCACGCGCGTGAGCCTGGTGGGCTGGAGCCTCGGCGGTGTCTATGCGCGCGAGCTGGCGAAGGAATTCACCGCCGATGTGCGCTGTGTGATCACCCTCGGCTCGCCGTTCGCGGGCCACCCGTGCGCGACCAATGCGCGGCTCCTGTTCGAATTCCTCAACGAGGACCAACGGGGGCACCACCCGAAGAAGCTCGCGCAGCTACGCAAGGCGCCGCGCGTGCCGACGACGTCGATCTACAGCAGGACCGACGGCATCGTCGCCTGGCAATGCAGTATCAACGATCCGGAACCGCACACCGAAAACATCGAGGTCCAGGCGAGCCACCTCGGCATGGGTTTGAACCCGCTCGCGCTGTTCGCCATTGCCGACCGGTTGCGTCAGGACCCTGCCAAGTGGGAGCGCTTCGACGCGCGCGGCGCGTGGCCCTGGTTCTTCAACACCGACGATCAGCCCCTGGAAGCGGGCGACTGAGCGGCGGGCTTCGATGCAGATTTCCGCCAACGGCATCGCGCTCGAGGTCGACGACGTCGGGCGCGGCGAGCCGCTCCTGATGCTCATGGGCCTTGGCATGCAGCTCGTGGCGTGGCCCGAAGAACTGGTGCGCGACCTCGTCGCGCGCGGCTACCGCGTCATCCGCCCGGACAACCGCGATGTCGGCCTGAGCCAGAGCTTCGATCATCTCGGCCGACCCAACCTGCTCGCGGCCACGATCCGCTACTTCTTCGGGATGCGCATCCCGACCGCCTACACGCTGGCCGACATGGCGCACGACGCGTTCGGCGTGCTCGATGCCCTCGGCATCGACAGCGCGCACGTCTGCGGCGCGTCGATGGGCGGCATGATCGCGCAGCACATGGCGGTGCTGCGACCCGAGCGCGTGAAGCGGTTGACCTTGATGATGACCACGTCGGGTTCGCGTGCGCTGCCTCATCCGTCCGCACACATTCGAGCCGCCCTGCTCAGGCGGCCGGCGGATGCGCGCGATCCGGAAGCGATCGTGGCTTACCTGGAGCACCTTTTCTCGCTGATCGGCAGCCCCGCCTATCGGACCGAACCCGAGATGTTCCGCCAGCGCATGCGCGCGATCGTCGCGCGCGCCTGGCATCCCGCGGGGGTTGCGCGGCAGATGATCGCGATCGCGGCCGACGGCGACCGGACGCCGATGCTCGGCCGGATCTCCGCCCGCACGCACATCGTGCACGGCGCGGTCGATCCGCTGGTTCCGGTCGCTGCGGCCTACCAGTTGCAACGCAAGATCCGCGGGGCGACGCTCGAGATCATCCCGGGCATGGGACACGACCTGCCCGTGCCGCTGCTTCCGCGGCTCGCGCAGGAAATCGCGCGCACCGACTGACGCGTGCGCGTGTGCCACGCCGCGCGCGACAATGCGGCCGGCACATCGAGGCGCGTCATGATCACGATCCATCATCTGAACAACTCGCGCTCGCAGCGCGTGCTCTGGCTGCTCGAGGAGCTCGGGCTGGCGTACGAGATCAAGTACTACAAGCGCGATCCGAAGACGCTGCTCGCTCCGCCGGAGCTGCGCGCGGTCCACCCGCTCGGCAAGTCGCCAGTGATCACCGAGGATGGCCTCACGCTCGCGGAGTCGGGAGCGATCCTCGAATACCTGGTCGAGCGGCACGGCGGCGGGCGGCTGATCCCGCCGGCCGGGACGCCCGAGCGCCTGCGCTACCTCTACTGGATGCACTTCGCCGAAGGGTCGGCGATGCCGCCGCTGCTGATGAAGCTCGTCTTCGACCGCATCGAGCGGGCGCCGATACCGTTCTTCATCCGCCCGATCGTGCGCGGGGTCGCTGGCCGCACGCGGGCAGCGTTCATCGAGCCGCAGCTGCGCGCGCAGCTCGATTTCATGGAGAGCGAGCTCGGCAAGTACCCCTGGTTCGCCGGCCCGGAGTTCACGGCCGCCGACATCCAGATGAGCTTCCCGCTCGAGGCGGCCGCCGCCCGGGCCGGCCTCGATGCCACCCGGCCGCGCCTGCTCGGCTTCCTCGGCCACATCCACGCGCGGCCCGCCTACCAGCGCGCGCTCGAGAAAGGCGGGCCGTTCGCGGTCTCGCGTTGAGGCGACTTGTAGACTGCGTGCCCCGATCACGTCGCCAAGGAGCCGATCAACATGAACAAGGAAATCATCTCGACCCCGAACGCGCCCGGCGCCATCGGCCCGTATTCGCAGGCGGTCAAGACCGGACTCGTCGTGTTCCTGTCGGGCCAGATCGGCCTCGATCCCGCCACCAAGGAGATCGTCGGCGGCGACTTCGCCGCCCAGGTGCGGCAGGCATTCCGCAACCTCGATGCGGTGGCGCGCGCAAGCGGCGGCTCGCTGGCCAACGCCGTCAAGTTCACGCTTTTCCTGACCGACCTCGCGCGCTTCACCGAGGCGAACGCGATCATGGCCGAGATGGTGCCGCAGCCCTACCCGGCCCGTTCGACCATCGGCGTGGCGAGCCTGCCGCGCGGCGCGCAGTTCGAGGTCGAGGCGATCCTCGTCCTGTAGGCAACTTGGCGCGCGCACGTCCTTCGCCGGCCTCCACCAAGGCGACCGACAGCGGCAGCGCCGCCAAGCTCGCGCGCCTCGGGTTGGCGACGGACTGGGACCTGCTGCTGCACCTGCCGCTGCGCTACGTCGACGAAACGCGGGTGACGCCGATCGCCGAACTCGCGGGCGGCGAGGAGGCGCAGGTCGAAGGCGACATCGTCGCTTCGGAAATCAGCTACCGCGGCCGGCGCCAGCTCACCGCGCGGCTGGCCGACGAAACGGGCGAGGTGTTGCTGCGCTTCCTGCACTTCTATCCGTCGCAGGCGAAGAGCCTGGCCGTCGGACGGCGCGTGCGGGCGTTGGGCGCCGTGCGCGGCGGCACGCTGGGGCTGGAGATGGTGCATCCGCGCGTGCGCGCGGCCGCGGAGGCGCTGCCGACCCGCCTGACGCCCGTCTATCCCGCGGGCGCGGGAATCTCGCAGCAGTGGCTGCGCACGCGCATCGAGCACGCGCTGCGCGCCGTCGCGCTCACCGACACGCTGCCCGAGGCCCTGCGCGTCCACTTCGCCCTGGCGCCGCTGGAGTCGACGCTGCGCGATCTGCACCAGCCGCCGGCCGGCGCCGACGAGATGCAACTGACGGCACGCCAGGAGCCGCTCTGGCGGCGCATCCGCTTCGACGAGCTGCTCGCGCAGCAGCTCACGCTGCGTTCGATGCGCGCGCGCCGTTCGGCACGTGCCGCGCCACCGTTGATCGCCTCCGGCGACATACAAGGGCGGCTGCGCGCCGCGCTGCCCTTCGCGCTGACCGGCGCGCAGCAGCGCGTCTGGCGCGAGATCGAACGCGATCTGGAATCCGGCGTGCCGATGCATCGGCTGGTGCAAGGCGACGTCGGCAGCGGCAAGACCGTCGTGGCAGCGCTCGCCGCGGCACGCGCCATCGACGCCGGCTACCAGGCCGCGCTGATGGCGCCGACCGAAATCCTCGCCGAGCAGCACTTCGGCCGCATCGAACAATGGCTCGCGCCGCTCGGCGTGCACGTCGCCTGGCTGACCGGCAGGCTCACGGCGGCAGAAAAGAGGGCGGCGCATGCCGGCATCGCGCAGGGCGCGGCGCAGCTCGTGGTCGGGACGCATGCGCTGGTGCAGGACAAGGTGAAGTTCGCGCACCTCGGGCTGGCGATCGTCGATGAACAGCACCGTTTCGGCGTGGCGCAACGCCTCGCGCTGCGCGACGCGGCCGTCGCGCCGCATCTGCTGATGCTCTCGGCGACGCCGATCCCGCGCACGCTGGCGATGAGCTACCTCGCCGACGTCGACGTCTCGGTGCTCGACGAGATGCCTCCCGGGCGCCAGCCGGTCATGACCAAGCTCGTGTCGACCGCACGGCGGGAAGAAGTGCTGACGCGCATTCGCAGCGAGGTCCGCTCGGGCCGCCAGGTCTACTGGGTCTGTCCGCTCGTCGACGAGAGCGAAAAGCTGGAGCCCGGCGTCGAGCTCACCGCCGCCACCACGATGTACGAACAGACCCGTGCGCTGCTTTCCGACTTGCGCCTCGGCCTGCTGCATGGCCAGCTGCCCGCGGCAGAAAAGGGCGCGGTGATGCAGGCGTTCGCGGCCGGCATGATCGACGTCCTGGTCGCGACCACCGTGGTCGAGGTCGGGGTCGACGTCGCCAACGCGAGCCTGATGGTGATCGACCACGCGCAGCGCTTCGGGCTGGCCCAGCTGCACCAGCTGCGCGGGCGCGTCGGACGCGGCGCGATCCGCAGCTACTGCGTGCTGCTGTTCGACGAGCCGCTGTCGGAGGCGGCGCGCGAGCGCCTGAAGGTGATCTTCGAAACCACCGACGGCTTCGAGGTGGCGCGCCGCGACCTGCAGTTGCGCGGCCCCGGCGAAGTGCTCGGTGCGCGGCAGGCCGGCGTGCCGTTGCTGCGCTTCGCCGACCTGGAGCGGGACGCGGCCCTGCTTGAAATCGCCCGCGACGCCGCCACGGTACTGCTCGAGCAGTACCCGGCGCTGGCGGCCGAACACACGCGGCGATGGCTCGGAACGAAGGCGGCTCTGCTGGACGCCTGATAAGGGCTTGACGCGGATTTTCGCAGATGAAGGCGGATGTTTTATCCGCGTCGATCCGCGTAATCCGGGTCGTGTCCTTTTTCCGGCTGACGATCCTGTTTGCTATGGTCTGAACACCCGTGACCCTGACCGAACTCAAGTACATCGTTGCCGTGGCGCGCGAGCGCCACTTCGGACGTGCGGCCGAAGCCTGTTTCGTCAGCCAGCCGACTTTGTCGGTGGCGATCAAGAAGCTCGAGGACGAGCTCGGGATGCCGCTCTTCGAGCGACGCAGCAACGACGTGACCCTGACGAGTGCGGGCGAACGCATCGTCGCCCAGGCGCAGCGTGTGCTCGACGAAGCCGCGCGCATCAAGGAGATCGCGAAATCCGGCAAGGACCCGTTGACCGGGCCGCTGCGCGTCGGCGTGATCTACACGATCGGGCCGTACCTGCTGCCCTCGCTCGTGCGCCAGCTGCTGAAGGACGCGCCGCAGATGCCGCTGCTGCTGACCGAGAACTACACGGTACGGTTGCTGGAGCTGGTCAAGAACGGTGAAATCGACGTCGCCATCCTCGCGCTGCCCTTGCCGGAGTCCGGCTTGCAGATGCAACCGGTCTACGACGAACCGTTCATGGTCGCGGTGCCGCGCGACCACGTCTGGGCGAAACGCGGCAGGCGCAACGGCGTGGCGAGCGAGGACCTGAAGAAGGAGACGATGCTGCTGCTCGGCGCCGGCCATTGCTTTCGCGATCAGGTGCTCGGCGTGTGCCCCGAACTGATGCGCTTTTCCTCCGAAGCGGAAGGCATCCAGAAGACCTTCGAAGGCTCTTCGCTGGAAACGATCCGCCACATGGTCGCGTCCGGGCTCGGCATTACGGTGCTGCCGAAGACCTCGGTGCCGGAGAAGACGCCCGCCAACTCGCTGATCGAGTACCTGCCGTTTCGCAACCCGGCGCCCGACCGGCGTGTCGTGCTCGTCTGGCGCAAGACATTCACGCGCCTGCCCGCGATCGAGGCGCTGCGCCTTGCCATCGTCAAATGCCCGCTGCCCGGGGCGATCAAGCTCGATCTGCCGCCGCAGGCGGCGTGAGGCAGCGCGGCGACACTTGTCGTTCCGAGAAGGACCTTGACGCGGACTTCGCGGATGAACGCGGATCAAAAGCACATGGATCGGCGTCATCCGCGTTTGCATTTGTTTTCCGCACGACGCGCTCGAGATTCCTCGTCGCTGCGCTGCTTGGAATGACAAGGTGCTCAGGCCAAGACCCGGTCTTCAAGCAATCCGCGAGGAGCTACGATCCCGGCCGACTGGGAAGGACCGGCGATGCGCATGCTTGCGGGGACCAGCGGCTATTCGTTCAAGGAGTGGCTGGGGCACTTTTATCCCGAGAAGCTGCCGGCCGACGAGATGCTGCGTTACTACGCCGGGCGCCTCGACACGGTGGAGATCAACAACACCTTCTACCGCATGCCGGATCCGGCGATGCTCGAGCGCTGGCGCACCGAGGTGCCCGACACCTTCGCCTTCACGCTCAAGGTCCGGCGCAGCATCACGCACGACAAGCGGCTGAAGGATGCGGGGCCGGATACCGTCGAGTTCCTGCGCCGCGCGGCGGTGCTCGGCGACAAGCTCGGCGCGCTGCTGTTCCAGCTGCCGCCTTTCCTGCGCAAGGACGTCGGCCGGCTGCGCGATTTCCTGGCGGTGCTGCCCGGCGGAACCCGCGCGGCCTTCGAGTTCCGCCATGACTCGTGGCTGGACGACGAGGTGTACGCGACGCTGCACGACCACGACACGATGCTGTGTGTCGCCGACACGGACGCGGGCGACACGCCGTTCGTGGTCACGTCGACGTCGGCGTACGTGCGCCTGCGGCGCACCCACTACGAAGACGCCGAATTGCGGGTGTGGGCGGAGCGGATCGCGGCGCAGAAGGTACCGCTCACCTACGTCTACTTCATGCACGAAGACGAGGCGCTGGGGACGCGCTTCGCGCTGAAGCTGATGCAGTACTGGCGCGCGCTTTCTCCCGAGGCTACGCGTTGAGTCGCGCGCCGGTCGCAGGGTCGAACCAGTGCATGGCCGCGGCGTCGAAGGTGGCGCCGACACGGCTGCCGGATCCTGGATTGGCGTCGGCGCCCGCTCGAACGATGATCGACTGCCGGCCGATGCGACCGTGCACCAGGTGGTCGGCGCCGAGCGATTCGACCATCACCACCTCGAAGTTGAAGTCGCTTCCTGCCAGCCGCAGGTTTTCGGGCCGGATGCCGAACACGACGCTGCGTCCGGCGAGCGCCGGGACCGGCCGCGGCAACGTCACGCGTGCGCCGTCGACCGAGAGCGCCGCGCCATCGGCGGCCACCGTCGCCTGCAGCAGATTCATCGGCGGCGATCCGATGAACCCTGCCACGAAAGTCGTCGCCGGATTCGCGTAGATCCCGGCCGGCGTTCCGATCTGCTCCGCGCGACCCGCGTTCATGACGAGGATGCGCTGGCCGAGCGTCATCGCCTCGACCTGGTCGTGGGTCACGTAGAGCGAGGTCACGCCGAGGCGCCGGTGCAGGTTCTGCAGTTCGAACCGCATCTGCACGCGCAGCTTGGCGTCCAGGTTCGACAGCGGTTCGTCGAACAGGAACACCTTGGGGTGGCGCACGATGGCCCGTCCCATGGCGACCCGTTGCCGCTGGCCCCCCGAGAGCTGGCGCGGCTTGCGTTCGAGCAGGGCACCGAGTTCGAGGATGCGCGCCGCATCGCGCACGCGCGCATCGATCTCCTGCTTCGACATGCCGCGGATGCGCAGACCGTACGCCATGTTGTCGTACACGTTCATGTGCGGATAGAGCGCGTAGTTCTGGAACACCATCGCGATGTCGCGGTCCTTCGGCTCCAGCCGGTTGACCACGGTGCCCGCGATCGCGATCTCGCCCGCGGTGATCTCCTCCAGGCCGGCGACCATGCGCAGCAGGGTGCTCTTGCCGCAACCCGAGGGGCCCACGATCACGACGAACTCGCCCTCGTCGATGTTCATCGACACGCCGTGCACCACCGCATTGGCGCCGTAGCTCTTCATGACGTCGCGCAGTTCGAGGGTGGCCATCGATCGGGTGCGGAGTGGTGAGGGACGGGCAGGCGTGCCTATTTCTCGGTCTCGACGAGACCCTTGACGAACCACTTCTGCATCAGGAGCACTACCAGCGCCGGCGGCAGCATGGCGAGCATCGCGGTGGCCATGACCAGATGCCACTCGGCCGCCGCGTCGCCGCCCGGGATCATGCGCTTGATGCCGATGACCGTGGTGTACATGCTCTCCTGCGTCGTCACGAGCAGGGGCCAGAGGTACTGGTTCCAGCCATAGATGAACATGATGACGAACAGCGCCGCCATGTTGGTGCGCGACAACGGCAGCACGACGTCCCAGAAGAACCGCAGCGGCCCGGCGCCGTCGATGCGCGCCGCCTCGGCGTACTCGTCGGGTATGGTCAGAAAGAACTGGCGGAAGAGGAATGTCGCCGTCGCCGAGGCGATGAGCGGCAGCGTCAGCCCGGCGTAGGTGTCGACGAGCTTCAGGTCCGCCGCAACCTGGTAGGTCGGCAGGATGCGCACCTCGACCGGCAGCATCAGCGTGATGAAGATCATCCAGAAGAACGTCTGCCGCAGCGGGAAGCGGAAGTAGACGATCGCGAAGGCGGAGATGACGGAGATCGCGATCTTGCCGATCGCGATGACGAGCGCCATCACGAGGCTGTTGACCATCATCGTGCCGACCGGCGCGCTCGAGCCTTTCGCACTGCCGTGAGCGATCACCGCCGCGTAGTTCTCGAGCAGGTGGTGCCCTGGCCAGAGCTGCATCGGCACGTGCATCACTTCGTCGAAAGACAGCGTCGAGGCGACGAAGGCGACATATACCGGGAACATCACCGCCGCAATGCCCGCGATCAGCACGGCATGGCGCACGAAAGTGAGGAACGGGCGGCGTTCGATCACGGCGGGTCAGTACTGCACCTTGCGCTCGACCCAGCGGAACTGCACCACCGTGAGCGCGATCACGATCAGCATCAGGACGACCGATTGTGCCGCCGAGCCGCCGAGGTCGAGCGCCTGGACGCCGTCCTGGTAGATCTTGAACACCAGGATCTGCGTCGCCTGGGCCGGCCCGCCCTGCGTGGTCGAGTCGACGATGGCGAAGGTATCGAAGAAGGCGTAGACGATATTGACGACGAGCAGGAAGAACGCGGTCGGCGACAGCAGCGGGAAGACGATGGTCCAGAAGCGTCGCACGGGCCCGGCGCCGTCGATTGCCGCCGCCTCGATGAGCGAGGTCGGGATCGACTGCAATCCGGCCAGGAAGAAGAGGAAGTTGTAGCTGATCTGCTTCCAGACGGCGGCGACGCAGATGAGCAGCAGCGCCTGCCCGCCGTTCACGTAGTAGTTCCAGTCGATGCCGAGGCTGCGCAGCGCGTAGGTGAGGATGCCGACCGAGGGCGACAGCATGAACAGCCACAGCACGCCGGCCACCGCGGGCGCCACCGCATAGGGCCAGATAAGCAGGGTCTTGTACGCGCTTGCGCCGCGCAGCACGCGGTCTGCGAACACGGCGAGCAGCAGCGATACGGCGAGGCCCGCGACGGCGACCAGCGCGGAAAAAACCGCCGTCACCTTGAAGGACGAGAGATAGTGCGGGTCCTCGAACAGCGTGACGAAGTTGTCCAGCCAGACGAACTGGATCTTGGACGCAAACGCGTCCTGCAGCAGCACCGAGTAGTAGAGCGTTTCGGCCGCCGGCCAGAAGAAGAACACCAGGGTCACCGCGATCTGCGGCAGCACCAGCGCGTACGGCAGCCAGGCCGAGCGGAAACGAGCGCGCTTTTCCATGGCCATGGCCGCGGCGGGAGGGAGCGAGGACCCGGGTGGTGCACCGCGCCGCCGCGGTGCGCCATGCCGGTTTACTTGTTCGCCTTCTGGAACTTGTCGAGCAGATCGTTGCCGCGCTGGACCGCGTCGTCGAGCGCCGCCTTCGCCGTTTTCTGACCGCTCCAGGCAGCCTCGAGCTCCTCGTCGATCACGTTGCGGATCTGCACGAAGTTGCCCAGGCGCAGGCCCTTCGAGTTGGGCGTCGGCGCCTTGTGCGTGAGCTCCATGATCGCGGTGTCGAAACCGGGACGCTCGTTGTACAAGCCTTCTTTCTTCGCCATCTCGTACGCCGCGAGCGTGATCGGCACGTAGCCAGTCGACTTGTGCCAGTCGAGCTGGATCTCGGGCGACGACAGGAACGTGAAGAACCTGGCGATGCCCTTGTAGACCTTGGGATCCTTCTGCGTCATCACCCACAGCGTCGCGCCGCCGATGATGGTGTTCTGCGGCGCGCCCTTGACGCTCGGGTAATAGGGCAGCGGCGCGACCCCGAACTCGAACTTCGCGGTCGCCTTGATGTTCGCGTAGGAGCCGCTCGAGGTCGTTTCCATCGCGCAATCGCCGCTCTGGAACTTGCCGGTGGGCTCGTCCTTGCGCCCGGCGTAGATGAAGAGGCCTTTTTTCGCCATGTCGGCGAGGTTCTGGATGTGCATGACCTGCACCGGGCCGTTGAACTCGAGCCGCGTGCCGGGACCGCCGAAGCCATTCTGCAGGGTCGCGAACGGCACGTTATGCCAGGCGCTGAAGCTCTCGAGCTGCACCCAGGACTGCCAGCCGGTGGTGAAGGCGCAGGGCACGCCGGCCGCCTTCAGCTTTTCGGCGTCCTGCACCAGTTCGGGCCACGTCGCCGGTGCCTTCTCGGGGTCGAGACCGGCCTTCTTGAACGCGTCCTTGTTGATGTAGAGCACCTGGGTCGAACTGTTGAACGGCATCGACAGCAGGTTGCCCAGCGTGTCCGAGTAGTACGAGGTCACCGCGGGCAGGTACGCCTTCGGGTCGAATTTCTCGTTCGCTTCGGCCATGAGCTTGTAGACCGGCATCACCGCGCCGTGCGCCGCCATCATGGTCGCCGTGCCGACCTCGAACACCTGCACGATCTGCGGCGGCTTGCCCGCACGGTAGGCGGCGATCGCGGCGGTCAGCGACTCGTCGTACTGGCCCTTGTAGACCGCGACGACCTTGTAGTCCTTCTGGCTGGCATTGAACTTGTCCGCGATCTCGGTGACCTTGTCCCCGAGCTTGCCGGCCATCGAATGCCACCACTGGATCTCGACCTGCGCGGCCGCCGGACCGGCCGTCACAGCCAGGGCGGCGACAACTGCCGCGGTTGACAACAACTTACGCATCGTGTGCTCCTCAAAGATCGCGCGATTCTTCTGGTGATGTTTGACGTGGCCGTTACGATAGTGGCATTGCCGTGCTCGGCACAAACGCCGGGTCTCGCAACGCACCAATCCGCATCATGATCGTCGCATCGCGCCTGATGCTCTATGCCAGGCTGACCCGGCTCGACAAACCGATCGGGACGCTGCTGCTCGTCTGGCCGACCCTCACCGCGCTCTGGATCGCCGCGGACGGCTCGCCCTCATTGATGCCGGTGATCATCTTCACGGTCGGGACATTCCTGATGCGCTCGGCCGGATGCGCAGTGAACGACGTCGTCGACCGCGACTTCGACGCACACGTGAAGCGCACGGCGCAGCGGGTCGTCGCAACCGGACGCGTCGGTCCGAAGGAAGGGCTGCTCGTCGGCCTCGCGCTGGCGGCGATGGCGGGCCTGCTGCTGCTGCCTCTGAACGCGACCACCTTCCTGTACGCGCTCGTCGCACTGGGGATTTCGGCCAGTTATCCCCTCTTCAAGCGCTTCTTTCCGCTGCCGCAGGCTTGGCTCGGCATCGCCTTCTCGTTCGGCATTCCGATGGCCTTCGCGGCCGTGCAGGGCAGGGTCCCGTTGCTCGGCTGGGCGATCTTCGCCGGCAACATGTTCTGGGTCGTCGCCTACGACACCGAATACGCGATGGTCGATCGCGACGACGACCTGAAGATCGGCATCCACTCCTCGGCGATCCTGTTCGGCCGCGCCGATGTCACGATCGTGATGGCGTGCTATGGCGTGCATCTGGCCGTGCTCGCGGCGGTCGGGCGGTACATCGGCGCGGGGTGGCCGTACCACGCGGGGCTGCTCGTTGCCGCGGGCATCGCGGCCTATCACTACACGCTGATCCGTACGCGCGAACGGGACGGATGCTTTGGCGCCTTCCGCCACAACCAGTGGCTCGGCTGTGCCGTCTTCGCAGGTGTCGTCGCCGACTACGCGCTGCGCCAGGCGACCTGAGCTGCGGCGTCAACCGCGGCCGAACTCGTCCCCCAACTCTTGCGCGCGCGCGCTGGCGGCGTGGATCGCCTTCGCGATCGCTGCGCCGACACGATCGGCATCGAGGCTCGCCAGGGCCGCCGCCGTCGTGCCGCCTTTCGACGTCACCCGTTCACGCAGCACCGCAACGGGCTCGTCCGAGCGAGCGGCGAGTTGCGCCGCTCCGGCAAGCGTCGCCGTGGCGAGCGTTCGCGCCTGTCGTTCGGTCAAACCCTCTGCCCGACCCGCGGCGATCATCGCTTCGATGAAGTAGAAGACGTAGGCCGGGCCGCTGCCGGAAAGCGCGGTGACCGCATCGAGTGCCTTTTCATCGTCGAACCAGACCACGCTCCCCACCGCTGCGAGGATGCGCTCGGCGGCCGCGCGTTGTGATGCATCGACCGCCGGCAGTGCCGCGAGTCCGGTCACGCCCTGTCCGATCAGCGCCGGCGTGTTCGGCATGGCCCGCACGATCGCCTGCGTGCCAAGCCAGCGTGCGATGTCGCGCGCCCGGATCCCGGCCGCGATGGAAACCACGAGCTTGTTGCCGATGCGGGGAGCCAGCGCGGCGCACAGCTCCTTCATCTGCTGCGGCTTGACCGCGAGCACGAGCGCGTCCTGCGCCTGCAACCGATCGTCGGCACCGGCAGCCGTGGCGATGCCGAAGTGCTTCTCCAGTTGCGCGCGGCGCGCCGGATCGATCTCGAGCGCGAACAGGTCGTGCGGCGGGGTGCCCGCCTGCAACAAGCCGCCGATCAGGGCACCGGCCATGTTGCCGCCGCCGATGAATCCGACCCTCTGCGCGCCCTTCATGGCTCGAGATCAGGCAGGGCAAGCTCTTCCAGGTCCTGCCGGTACGCCCTGCGCAAGTCGTCGTCGAAGCCCGCCGCCAGGGCGTCGGCCTCGGCGCGCAGCGTCGCCGCGCGTGCCGGGTCGCCCATGGCCGCGTGGGCGGCGGCGAGCGGCAGCAGCAGGAACGCGCGTTCGATCGCGTCGTTGCCGTTGGCTTCGACCAGGCGCAGGCCGCGTTCGGCAGCAAGCACGGCCGCGGCCGCCGCCCCGATGCGCAGCTCGACCTTCGCACACAGGTAGTCGGCGCGTTCGTGCTGCAGCCATTGTCCGGCTCGATACCAGAAGCGCCGCGCGGCTTCGGCGCCCGCCTGCAGCGCCTGCAGCTCGGTCGCACCGAGCGTGACCTTGCGGCTCGCGTCAAGCAGGCGTCCGGTCACGTTGTTGAAGCAGGCCGCGAGCGCGGCGTCGAGCGGTGTCTCCTGGTCGATGTTGGCGGCCTTGGCGAGCGCGAGCACATCGGCAGCGTGGGCCAGCGGGTCGGCGACATAGGCGAGCACGGTCAGTTCACCGGCGGTATTGGCGTCGCTGTCCCGCGCCCCGGTGGAGCGCGCAAGGCCGATGCGTGCGGACGCGGCACCGAGCGCGTCGCCCCGCAGCGTCTGCGCGGCGAACAGCTGGCGCCACACGCCGGGCGGCGCGTCGGTGCGGGCGGCGAGCGCAGCAA
The DNA here is from genome assembly GCA_035502095.1 of Burkholderiaceae bacterium. Lineage (GTDB taxonomy): Bacteria > Pseudomonadota > Gammaproteobacteria > Burkholderiales > Burkholderiaceae_F > JAKANT01. The sequence goes on along the minus strand of DATJUX010000019.1, from coordinate 161,332 downwards.
TGCGCTCGGCCGCTTCGTTCCACTGTCCGAGCTTTTCGCCCAGCACGTGATTGAGCAGGAACGCCAACTGGCCCAGCCGCGGGACGGGCAGGCCGGCAGGATCGAACTGACGCAGCAGCTGCGCGGCCCGCTCGGGCGCATCGTCGTGGATGCGATCGATCTCGTCGAGCATCGTTCCGTCGGTCTGCACCCGGTACTCCGTAACGTCGAAAATCTCAGCAGCAGCCCGAGTCTAGCGGCGCGCCCGCGGCATCCAAGCCGATGTCCCGCCGATGCGGGCCGGAGCCCATCGCCTAGGGACCGCGCGCGCCGAAGATCGCCGCGCCGATGCGCACCATCGTCGCACCTTCGAGAATGGCGGCTTCCAGATCCTCGGACATGCCCATCGACAGCGTGTCGAGATCGTGGCCATGCGCGCGCAGCGATTCGAGCAGTTGTCGCAGGCGCGCAAACGGCCGCCGTTGCTCCGCAGGAGCCGATGCGGGTGCCGGAATCGCCATCAGGCCGCGCAAGCGCAAGCGCGGAAGTGCCGCGACGGCGGCGGCGAGCGCGGCGACTTCCGCGGGAGGTACACCACTCTTGGTCTCCTCGCCGCTGATGTTGACTTGCAGCAGGACGTTGAGCGGCGGCAGGCCGGCGGGCCGCTGTTCGGCGAGCCGTTGCGCAACCCGCGTGCGCTCGATCGATTGCACCCAGTCGAAGGACTCGGCCACCGGCCGGGTCTTGTTCGCCTGCAGCGGACCGATGAAGTGCCATTCGAGGACCAGGTCCGGCGCCGCCTCCCGTACGCGCGCGATCTTTTCCACCCCTTCCTGGACGTAGTTTTCCGCAAAACGTCGCAATCGGGCCCGCGTTGCCGCGAGTACGAGGTCGGGGCCATAAGTTTTGCTCACCGCGACGAGGCCGATCGAGGCCGGATCCCGACCGGCGGCGCGGGCGGCAGCGCTAATCCTTTCGTGTACGCGCCGCACGCGCGCTTGCAGCGTCTCGTCCAAACTCGACATAATGAACTCGAGAATCGCGCTAACGACTTGTCTTTTTTCGGCTTTTGACGGTGGCGACGTGCCTTAGCGTCCGCTTTCGATAGCGCACTGGCCGGCCGGCTCCTGCACGACACACGTGGGCGCGGCCGACCTCACCCAACCCGGCATCTGGCGATGGACATCTCCGAACTGCTTGCATTCTCTGTCAAAAACAAGGCGTCCGACCTGCATCTGTCCGCCGGCCTGCCTCCGATGATCCGCGTGCACGGCGACGTAAGGCGCATCAACCTGCCGCCGCTCGAGCACAAGGACGTGCACGCGATGATCTACGACATCATGAACGACAGCCAGCGCAAGACGTTCGACGAGAACCTCGAGTGCGACTTCTCGTTCGACCTGCCCGGGCTGGCGCGCTTCCGCGTCAACGCGTTCATGCAGGATCGCGGCGCGGCCGCCGTGATGCGGACCATTCCTTCGCGCGTGCTGTCGCTGGAAGAACTGCAGGCGCCGCGCGCGTTCGCCGACTTCTCGCTCAAGCCGCGCGGCCTCGTGCTGGTGACCGGGCCGACGGGTTCCGGCAAGAGCACCACGCTCGCCGGCATGGTCGACCACGTCAACAACAACCTCTACGGCCACGTGCTGACGATCGAGGACCCGATCGAATTCGTGCACGAGCCGCGCAAGTGCGTCATCAACCAGCGCGAGGTCGGGCCGCATACGCTGAGTTTTGCCAACGCGCTGCGTTCGGCGCTGCGCGAGGATCCCGACGTCGTGCTGGTCGGCGAGTTGCGCGATCTGGAAACCATTCGCCTCGCCCTGACCGCGGCCGAAACCGGCCACCTTGTTTTTGGCACCTTGCACACGTCGTCGGCGGCGAAGACGATCGACCGCGTGGTCGACGTGTTTCCGGCGGCGGAAAAGGAAATGGTGCGCGCGATGCTGTCCGAATCGCTGGTCGCGGTGATCTCGCAGGCGCTGCTCAAGATCAAGGACGGCAGCGGCCGCGTGGCCGCGCACGAGATCATGGTGGGCACGCCGGCGATCCGCAACCTGATCCGCGAGAACAAGGTTGCGCAGATGTACTCGATGATCCAGACCGGCAGCCAGTTCGGGATGCAGACGCTGGACCAGACCTTGATGGAACTCGTCCGTCGGAATGTGGTGGCGCCGGCCGAGGCGCGGCAGTACGCGAAACAGCCGGAAGCGTTCGTGGGGTGAGGATTCACCCAGGGCAGGGCGGGGATGGTTGAGGTCGTTCTGCTTGTCGCTTGTTAGTGTCCCCGCCCCCGGCCCCTCCGCCACTGGAGCGGGGCAGGGGAGATTCGAGAATTCGTCGCTGTCCCTGAGGGCAGCGACTCGTTGAGGTTCAAATGGAACGCGACCAAGCAACCCGATTTGTCCACGATCTGCTGCGGCTGCTTCTGACGAAGAAGGGCTCGGACCTTTTCCTGACCGCCGAGTTTCCGCCGGCATTCAAGGTCGACGGGCGGGTGCTGCCGGTGTCGAACCAGCCGCTCACCGCCCAGCACACCTCGGAACTGGTGCGCGCGATCATGAACGATCGCCAGGCCGCGGAGTTCGAGGCGACCAAGGAATGCAACTTCGCGATCAACCCGACCGGCATCGGGCGCTTCCGCGTGTCCAGCTTCGTGCAGCAGGGCAAGGTCGGCATCGTGTTCCGCGTGATCGCCGACCGCATTCCCACCGTGGACGAGCTGAACCTGCCGCAGGTGATCAGCGAACTCGCGATGGCCAAGCGCGGCATCGTGCTCGTGGTCGGCGCGACCGGCTCGGGCAAGTCGACCACGCTCGCCGCGATGGTCGGCTACCGCAACGAAAACAGCCAGGGGCACATCATCACGATCGAAGATCCGATCGAATACGTCCATCCGCACAAGAACTGCATCATCACGCAGCGCGAAGTCGGCGTGGATTGCGAAAGCTGGAGCGTGGCGCTGAAGAACACGCTGCGCCAGGCTCCCGACGTGATCCTGATCGGCGAGGTGCGCGATCGCGAGACGATGGAGCACGCGATCGCGTTCGCCGAAACGGGCCACCTGGTGATGTGCACGCTGCACGCCAACTCGACCAACCAGGCGCTCGACCGCGTGATCAACTTCTTCCCCGAAGACCGGCGCGCGCAGTTGCTGATGGATCTGTCGCTGAACCTGCGCGCGATGATTTCGCAGCGCCTGGTGGCGTTCAAGAGCCGCAAGGGGCGCGTGCCGGCGGTCGAGCTGATGCTCAACTCGCCGCTCGTCTCCGATCTCATCTTCAAGGGCGAGGTGCAGGAGATCAAGGAAGTGATGAAGCGTTCGCGCGAGCAGGGCATGCAGACCTTCGACCAGGCGCTGTTCGACCTGCACGAGTCCGAGCAGATCTCCTACGAGGACGCGCTGCGCAATGCCGATTCGGTCAACGATCTGCGCCTGCAGATCAAGCTCAACTCGAAGCTCTACGGCGGCGTCGCCGGCATCCACAAGGGCATCGAGCACCTTGGCCTCGCCGGGTAACCGGCGCTTCGAACGGCGCAGATTCGCGCGGGTTTGCGCCGCATTCTCTTTCTTGCCTTTTCCGCGTTTATCCGCGTAAATCCGCGTCCAGTCCTTTCGACGGAGATCTGCGATGGCTCTTCAAGGATCGGTGGCGTGGGTCACCGGCGCGGGCAGTGGCATCGGGCTGGCGGCCGCGCGAGAACTGGCACGCGCCGGCGCGAGCGTCGTGCTTTCGGGCCGGCGCGTCGAGGCGCTCGAACGCGAGGCTGCGGCAATCCGTGCGGCCGGGGGCGCCGCCGAGGCGGCTCCGCTCGACGTGCGGGATGCCGGCGCCGTCGAGGCGGTCGCGCAGGGAATCCTCGCGCGGCACCGGCGCATCGACATCCTCGTCAACAGCGCCGGCCTCAACAACCCGCAACGGTACTGGCGCGACCAGACGGTCAAGGGATGGGACGAGGTGATCGAGATCAACCTCTCGGGCACGTTCTATTGCGTGCGCGCAGCGCTGCCCGCGATGCGCGCACAACGCAGCGGCGTGGTGATCAACGTCGCTTCATGGGCGGGGCGTCACACGATGGCGCTCGTCGGTGCCGCATACAACGGCTCGAAGCATGCGGTGGTCTCGCTGTCGGAGACCATCAACATGGAGGAGTGCGGCAACGGCATCCGGGCATGCGCGATCTGCCCGGCCGAAGTCGCGACACCGATCATGGACCGGCGTCCGGTGCCGCCCACGCCTCAGGAGCGCGCGCGCATGCTGCAGCCGGATGACATCGGGCGCACGATCCGCTGGATCGCCGAACAGCCGGCGCACGTCTGCATCAACGAGATCCTGATCAGCCCGACGTGGAACCGGATCTACCTCGGCGGCACCGAACCGCCGAAGAGTTAGTGCACGTCCGGATCCGGGAATGAGTCCGCGAAGCGCGCGATCCATTCGCGTGCGGCCGCCTCGGGCGTGAGCGTGCGGCCCTCGTTCGAAATGAGCTTGCGGCGGTAACTCTCGATGTGACAGATCTGCTCGACCACGCGGGCGCGATAGGCATCTTCGGCATTGAGGAAGGCCACGCCCAGATCGAAGCCGGTCACGACAGGACGGCACCAGACGACACGCGCGGCACTTTCGAAGGCGGGCTCGACGCCCGGGATGCGCAGGCTCACGACGCTGCCGAGCGTCATCTCCTTGTCGGCATGGAACGAAAGCCCGCCGACGCTCAGATTACGCACGCGATGCGGAATCGGCGCGCCGTCGGCGGGATGTACTTCGACCGGGATTTCGGTTGGGTGCCGAATGAACTGGCGTCCAGCGCGGTCCGACATGAGTGCGACTCCCGTTTGCCGGGCGAGATTACCTGCAAGCCGCGCAAATCGCGGTGATGCGCGATCCACTTCCGCGCTGGGGTGGCCCCTTGATTGCACGCACCGCGCGGCCGGCGAATGCGCCGCTATCGGAAGCACTGGCTCGGCTTGCGTACACTCACCAACCCGATTCGCGGAGTTGCGCCTTGGCCAACGTGCACGACTTTTCCGCCCGGACCATCGACGGCAGGGAGCAGCTCCTCGATGCTTTCCGGGGCAAGGCGCTTCTGATCGTCAACACGGCGAGCGAGTGCGGCCTGACGCCGCAGTACGCCGGCCTCGAAGCGCTGGAGAAACGCTATGGCGCGCAGGGTTTCGATGTACTCGGCTTTCCCTGCAACCAGTTCGGCGCGCAGGAACCGGGCACTGAAAAACAGATCGCCCAATTCTGCGCGACCCATTTCGGCGTGACGTTCCCGATGTTCGCCAAGGTCGACGTCAACGGCGAAGCGGCACATCCACTGTTCAAGCACCTCAAGGCGTCCACTCCCGACAACGGGCCCATAAAGTGGAACTTTGCGAAGTTTCTGGTGGACCAAGAGGGAACGGTGGTCAAACGTTACGCGCCTACGGTTGAGCCGGCGTCGCTGGCGCCGGACATCGAAGCGTTGCTGCGCAAACGGCAACAAGGCTGACTCCACACACAGCGAGGTGATCATGACGACACGCAGTTCTTCCGCGGAATGGAAAGGAACTCTGAAGGAGGGCGCCGGCACCATGAGCCTGGGCAGCGGCGCCTACACGGGGCCGTTCACGTTTGCCTCGCGCTTCGAGAACGGCACGGGCACCAACCCGGAAGAACTGATCGGGGCGGCGCATGCAGGCTGCTATTCGATGTTCCTCTCGGCGCTGCTCACCAACGCCGGCTTGAAACCGACCAACATCAGGACCAAGGCGACCGTGCACCTCGGCGACGGGCCGACGATCACCCTGATCGAACTTGCCACCGAAGCGGTCGTGCCCGGGCTGACCGATGCCGCATTCCAGGAGCACGCGGAGGCGGCGAAGAAAGGTTGCCCGGTCTCGAAAGCGCTGGCCGGCCCGCAGATCAAATTGACGGCGAAACTCGCGAAATAGCGCGGCGCGGGCCGTGGCCGCCGCCGGCGCGGCGGCCTACTCGCACAGTCCCAGTATTTTTTGCTCGGTGGTGCACGCCTTGCGCGCGGGCTTGACCTGCGCCGCGCAGCGCTTGAATTCCTTCGCGGTCGGCGGCGAGTAGATCCAGCCTTTGCCGACCTCGGGCATCGCGAGGTCGACTTCCTTCCACTTCGGATGCCCCTGCGTCTGCAGCGTCGCGAAGTTCTCGCACAGCGAACGCGCGAAGCGCGACAGATTGGCAAGCGTGCTCGGCAGCGAGTAGTCGTAGGTGACGAGAAACGCCTTGACCGCGAAGCCGGGTACGTCCTCGGTGAGCAGATTCGGATAACTGTCGACGCGGACCGACGACGCGAAATAGGTCTTCAGCGCCGCCTTGGTGGCGGGATGGTTCGTGTCGATCTTGAGCAGCTTGATGAGCGACTTGGCTTCCGGCTTCATGTCCGTGAGCAGCTTCGCCGGCTGTCCGGCCACGGCGATCACCACGTCCACCGTCTTGTCGCTCACCAGCTTGACGAGCGCGTCTTCGTTGCTCAGGAACGACGTGGCCTCCTCGGGAATCGGCTGGTTGAACATCAAACGATAGATCGTCGTTGCCGACATGGCGGTGCCGCTCTGCAGCGGCCCGACGTTGATCTTCGCGTCGCGGATCTCGTGCACGTAGTTCATCGGCGAGTCCGAGCGGGCGATGAAATAGATCTCCTCGTTGTAGAGCGGCATGATCAGGCGCAGCGGCTTGATGATGGCGGCCGCTTCGGCGTTGCCGGCCGCGCCCTGGTTGATGAACGCCTGGTACACGTCGGACTGCACCAGCGCGAACTTCACGCCGGGCTCGTAGCGCAGGCGATGCACGTTTTCCGCCGAGCCGGCGGAGGGAAGCACCTCGAGTGCGATGTCGGCGGCCGGCGCGACGAATTTCGCGAGGTCGCGGCCGATCTGGATGTAGGTTCCGCGCTCGGAGGCGGTGACGATCTTGTATTCGGTCGCCGCCTGCGCCTGCAGCGCAGGCAGCAGCGTGGCAAGCAGCATCGGGACCCACCGTGACATCGAGCGCATCATTTTCCTTCCGGGTTGGATTCGAGAGTGCAGAGTCCCAGTGCCGCGATGGCCGGCGTGCAGGTGCGCGGTGTTTCGACCGTCGGGCGGCGCGCTCTCATCACGGGCGGCGCCGTCGCCTCCCGGGTTGCTGCCGGCGCCGGTGCGGGGCGGGGCGCCGGCACGGGCGTGGCGGCGACGGGCGCCTGCGCTTCCGTCCGCGCGATCGAGGCGGGCGGCGCGCTCGGGGCGTTCTCGCGCGAGTCCCCTCGAGCGGTGGCTGGCAGCGGCGCTGGCGGGCTGGCGTCGACGCTGCGCGCGGCACCTGGGTCGGGCATCGCCGCCACACTGGCGGCGGGCGCCGCTACGTCGGCCGCCCGCGGCGCGGGCACCACCGCGGGTGGCGGTGCGGAGGCATCAATCGGTGCGGGCGGCGACCCGGTGCCGGGAGAGAGGCGCACCGAATAAACCAGCGCCGCGAGTGCACCGACCGCCGCGACGACGAGCCCGATCCGGTGCATCGAGAGCCGTCGTTCCGGGCGCGCGGGCGCCTGGATCAGCGCGGGCGTCAGTCGTGTCGCCGCGTCGCCCTCGGTCGGAATCGCACTGCGCCACGCCCCGCCGCGCAGTTGGCCTGCCATCTCATCGATCGGTACCGCCTCGGCCACTGAGATTTCGTCGGGTCGTTGATACGTGACCGGCGCGACGCTGGCCTCGACCAACGTCTCGGCCTCGGCGCTGATCTCGATCTCGGATTCGCTTTCCGCAGTGAGTTCGACATTCGGTTGCACGCCTTCAGCCGCGGGCGGCGGGGCAATTGTCTGCGCGAGCGGCAAGTCGAGTCCGGGCTGTGTGCCGTGCAGGCGTTCGATGACGGTGGGCTGCCTCGTCTTGGGCACCGACGACTGGGCGTCCGGTTCGGCTTGCGGCTTCGATTCGGCAATCCGCTCCGACAACACCGGAGGATCCGGCTCGGGCACGGGCGTCAACTCGGCAATTTCGCCCTGCAAGGCATCGAGCCTCGGCGTCGCGTCGGCGCCGCCGTGCACGGTCACCACGATGCCATCGTCAGGGGCGAGGTGAAGTCCCGGCGGCGGTGCGTCCGCCTTCCAGATGCTCTCGGTATCGGGCAGCACATCGGCCGCGCCCGGCAAGGGACTCTCGAGCGAAAGCGCCGGAAGCTGCTCCCCGCACGAGCGGCAGACGAGCGATGCGGCATCTTCGGCCGCATGACAGGCCGGGCAAAAGCGCAGCTGGAGCGGAGATCCGCACTCGTTGCAGAAGCGGGAGCCGCGAGGGTTGCGATGCTCGCAAACCGGGCACACCTGCAGGAACATTCGTACCGCCTCGACTCCGACCCACCATTCATTGTGAGTCTCCCCGTCAATCGGCGCAATCGGTGTCTCGTCAGGTGGCAGCTTCCTTCCGACGGGCGAGAACGGCCGTCCGGGCGCGATGTCAGGCCGCGTTACTCAGGGCCGGGCCCTGGCGATAGGTTCCACTGACGAGCTCAAAGCGGAAGTAGCGGCACTCGAGCGGGCCGTTGAACAGCACGGTGCGGCGCGATTCCTTCAGGCGCATCTGGCGCGGCAGGTCGAGGTCCGCACTCAGCAGCCAGGCGGTCCAGCCGCCAAAATTGCGCTTGAGGTTGGCGGCGACATCGCTCATCAGGCGCGTGACCGGCGCCGACTTTGGAGTGCTTTGCGCGCCATACGGCGGGTTGGCAACGATCAGGCCGGATCCGGCCGAGGGCACGACAGCCCGGGCATCGCCGGCGCGCAGCTGCAGTCGGCCGTCGCCGAGCCAGGCTTCGAATCCGGCCAGTGCGGCGTTGTGGCGCGCCAGTTCGACGACACCGGTCGAGATATCGGATCCGACGATCACCGGTGCCGCGCGTGGGTCGACGGCGGCTTGCGCCTCCGCCGCGATTTCCCTCCAGATCGGCGCCTCGAAGGTGCGCAGCCGCTCGAAGGCGAATCGCCGCGCCAGGCCTGGCGCTCTGCGGGCGGCGATTGCCGCGGCCTCGATCGCGATCGTGCCGCTGCCGCAGAACGGGTCGAGCAGCGGGATCTCCGGGGTCCAGCCGGCCAGCGCCAGCAGGCCGGCGGCGAGGTTCTCCTTCAGCGGCGCTTCGCCCTTGTCGGCCCGCCAGCCGCGCTTGAACAGCGCTTCGCCCGACAGATCGAGGTACAGGTCGAGCGTTGCCGCGGCCGCGTGCGCGAAGACGCGCACGTCCGGCCGGGCGCGATCGATCGACGGGCGCGCGCCGGTCCTTTCGCGCATCCGGTCGACGATTCCGTCCTTGATGCGCAGGGTCGCGAACTCGCGGCTGCGCAGGGACGTGCGCGTCGCGGTGAAGTCCACGCGCAGCAGGTCGTCCGGACCGAACCACTGCTCCCACGCGACCGAGCACGCGGCAGCGTAGACGTCGTCCTCGTCGCGGTACTCGCTGCGCAAAACCCGCCACAGGACGCGGCTCGCGAGGCGCGAGTGCAGGTTGGCGGCATACGCGACCCGGAGGCTGCCCGAAAAACCGACGCCACCCGGCTCGGGCGCGCAGTCGGCCGCGCCGCATGCCGCGAGTTCCTGCGCAAGAAGCGGTTCGAGTCCGCGCGGGCAGATCGCGAAGAACGTCTCCGTCCCGGTCACCGCGCCAGCGCCCGCTGCAGGAAATCGAGCCGGTCCTGGCCCCAGAACGGCTCATCGCGATAGAAGTAGGTGGGTGCGCCGAAGACCTGGCGCGCAATCGCTTCTTCGGTGAACGCGTCGTAGCGGGCCCCGATCTCCGCGGTCTTGCTGCGCTCGAACAGTGCGCTGCCCCGGAGCCCGGCTGCGTCAGCGATAGAAATGAGCGTTGCCTCGTCGGCGATGTTGCGTTCCTCGGCCCAGACTGCGGCGAGCACGCGCCCGGCCAATTCGAACGCGGCCGTCTCGGACGACTCGAGGGCGCTCACGATGAGCCGTGCGGCCGCGTCGCTCGGGACCGGAAAGAACCTGGGCTGGAGGTTCAGCGGCACCCCCAGGTAGTCGCGCCAGCGCTCGAGTTCAACCAGCCGGTAGGCCTGGCGCTGTGGTGCGCGCTTGGCGAGCGGCAGGCCGCCCGAAACCGGAAAGATCTTCGCGGCGTCGACCGGTCGGACCCGGATCGTCGCGCCGGCGGCGCGGGCAATGTCGCCGAATCGGCGATGTCCCAGATAAGCGTAGGGCGAGTTGGCGAAGAAGTAGTAGTCGATGACCTTTTCCATGCCGCGCGACTCCTCGTTTCAGAACGGCTTGACCACCACCAGGATGACGACAGCCAGCAGCAACAGGATGGGCACCTCGTTGAACCAGCGGAACCAGACGTGCGAACGGCGATTGGCGCCCCGGTTGAAGTCGTGCAACAGCTTGCCGCACCACGCGTGGTAGCCGACGAGGACGAGCACCAGCGCGATCTTCGCAGTCATCCAGCCGGTCCCGAGGCCGATGCCGTAGCCCGCCAGCAGCCAGAGGCCGAATCCGATCGCGAGCACGGCCAGGGGCGTCATGAAGCGATACAACTTCGTCGCCATGAGCAGCAGCCGGTCCCGCTCCGGACCGGCGTGCTCCGCCATCGCGAGGTTGACCAGGATGCGCGGGAGGTAAAAGAGGCCGGCGAACCAGCTGGTGACGAAGACGATGTGCAGCGACTTGATCCAGAGCATGGCCGCGCCAGCCTGCTCTTACTCGCGCACTTCGCCGTTGCCGAAGACCACGTACTTCTGCGACGTGAGGCCTTCCAGGCCGACCGGTCCCCGCGCGTGCAGCTTGTCGTTGGAGATTCCGATTTCGGCGCCCAGCCCGTATTCGTAGCCGTCGGCAAAACGTGTCGAGGCGTTGACCATGACCGAAGCCGAATCGACCTCGCGCAGGAAGCGCATCGCGTTCGCATGGTCGCGCGTGACGATCGCGTCGGTGTGCTTGCTGCCGTACGTGTTGATGTGGTCGATCGCCGCATCGATGCCCGGCACGGTGCGGATGGCCAGGATCGGTGCCAGGTATTCCGCGCGCCAGTCCTCTTCGGTGGCGGCGCCGCTGGCGATACCCGCCCGCGCGAGGATCTCCCGCGTCTGCGGGCAGCCGCGCAACTCGACCCCCTTCGCGGCGAGGACGGCGCCGACGCGCGGCAGCACCGCGGCCGCCGCCGGCTGCGCCACCAGCAGGGTCTCCATCGCGTTGCACACGCCGTAGCGCTGCGTCTTCGCGTTGTCGGCGATGCGCACCGCCATCTCGAGGTCGGCGTCGGCATCGATGTAGACGTGGCACACGCCGTCGAGGTGCTTGATCATCGGTACGCGCGCCTCGCGCATCAGGCGCTCGATGAGCGAGCGTCCGCCCCGCGGCACCACGATGTCGACGTATCGCGGATTACTCACCAGCAAGCCGACCGCAGCCCGGTCGGTGGTGTCGACGAGCTGCACCGCGTCGCGCGGCAGGCCCGCTGCGGCGAGCCCGTCGCCGATCAACGCAGCGAGCCGGCGATTGCACTCGATCGCTTCCGATCCGCCGCGCAGGATGGCCGCATTGCCGCTCTTCAGGCAAAGGCCGGCTGCATCGATGGTCACGTTCGGCCGGCTCTCATAGATGATGCCGATCACGCCCAGCGGCACCCGCATGCGGCCCACGCGGATGCCCGACGGCATCGGCCGCACCTCGCTGATCGAACCGACGGGATCGGGCAGCAAGACGATCTGTTCCAGGCCGGCCGCCATCTGCTCGATTGCCGCGTCGTTCAGCGCGAGACGGTCGAGCATCGCGGGCTCGAGGCCCCCGGCCCTGGCGCGGTCCACGTCGCGGCGATTGGCCGCCTTGATCGCGGGGGCGTCCGCGCGCACGGCCGCCGCAATCGCTCGCAGTGCGCGGTCCTTGGCCGCGGTCGACGCCGCCGCCATGGCGGTCGCCGCGGCGCGCGCGCGCGCGCCCAGCGCGTCCATGTAGCCGGCGAGTGATTGCGCGGCCGTCGCCGTGTCCGGCGCGTTCATGCTCCGATCCTTCCCTACGCGGTTGCCGGTGCTCGCGGGCGTCCGCCGGACGCGATATCGAGCACCACCCCGGCCAATTCTAGCCACGGGTCCGAATCGCGCGCCGGAGCGCGCAGCCCCTTGCCGAGGCGATCGATGTCGGCGCAGCGCGCCAGCAGCGTCGCCGCGACCGGCGCAGGCACGCGCGCGGCAACGGTCTCCAGCTGGCGCTCGCGGCCCGGCCACATGCGCATCTCGCGCGCCAGCGTGGCCACGCCACGGCCCGCCGAGATCATCTGTTGTGCGCGCAGCAGGGCGCGCACTTCTTCCGCAACCGCCCACAGCAGCAGCGGCAGCGCCGCCCCTTCCGCACGCAACACGCCGAGGATGCGCATCGCGCGCGCGGCGTCGCCGTCGAGCATGGCGGCCGGCAGATCGAAGACCTCGTAGCGGGCGACATCCTGCACGGCTTCGGTGACCTGCTCGAGCGTCAGGTCGCCGGGCGGATACAGCAGTCCGAGCTTGGCGATCTCCTGGCGGGCGGCGAGCAGGTTGCCCTCGATCCGGTCGGCGAGGAACTCGAGCGTCTCCGCGTCGGCGTTCTGCTGCTGGCGCTGCAGGCGAGCCCGCAGCCACGCCGGCAGCTGCTCGCGTTCGACACGGCGCACGTCGATCCAGGCGCCCGCCGACTCGAGCGCCGCCGCCCACGCGCTGGTGCGTGTCGTGCGGTCGAGACGCGGCAGGACAAGCAGCGTCAGCACGTCGTCGCTGGCCGCGGCGGCATGTGCGCGCAACGCTTCGCCGCCTTCCCGGCCTGGCTTGCCGCCGGGCAGGCGGATCTCGATGATCCGGCGCGCGGCGAACAACGAAAGGCTGGTTGCCGCGGCGGCGAGTTGCGACCAGTCGAACTTGGCGCTCGCGTGCAGGACCTCGCGTTCCGTGAAACCCGCGGTCCGCCCGGCCGCGCGGATCGCATCCATGGATTCCTCGGCGACGAGGGGCTCGTCGCCGCTTACGCAGTAGAGCCGCTCCAGCCGCCCGCGTGCCAGGTGCGCGGCGAGCGCCTCAACCTTGAGTTGCATCGGGTTTGACGGCGGCCAGCCGGCGCAGGATCTGCTGCACCAGGTCGGTCTGCATGTCGCGATAGATCAGCGTTTCCTCGCTCTCCTTGGCGAGCACCTCGGAGTCGTTGAACGAGATGTCGCGCTTGACCGCGATTTCGGTGGCGGGGATGAATTCGTGGCCCTTGCCGTCGTGCACCTTGAAGCTCAAGCGATAGCGCAGCGTGTATTCGGCCGCGCGCCCCTGCGCATTGAGCGAGAGGATCTCGCGGTCGCGCGCCTCGCTGAGGATGTCGAGCACGGCGCCCGCGCCGCTGCGATCGTCGACCACCTTGGTCGAGGTGCCGACGCGGATGTTGCGGGCCAGTTCGGCGCGCAGCGCGCTGTTGCTGCCGGCGCTCAGATAGATGGTCGAAAACGGCAGCTCGCGTGACCCGCGCAGGTGGAAGCCGCAGGCCGTGGCGGCGAAGGCGAAGGCGAAAGGAAGGGCGACGGCGAGCGCGCGGCGCATCGCGGCTAGACGGCGAGCGTCATCAGGTTGCGTTGCTTGAGCACCCGCGCGAACTTGATGGGCTTTCCTTCAAGAAACTTCTGCACGTTCGCATCGGCGAGCGCCGTCGCCGTGATGGCATCGTCGCCGGCCTCGGCCGCAACCCGGATCGATGCGCGCACCTTGCCGTTGACCTGGACCACGAGTTCGATCTCGTCGCGTGCGAGCGCTGCCGCATCCGGCTGCGGCCACGGGGCGTCGAGAAGATCGCCCAGGTCGCGGGTGAATCCGAGGTGGCCCCAGAGCGCGTGGGTGATATGCGGCGCGACGGGGTACAGCGTGCGCAGCAGGATCGAGAAGCCTTCGCGCAACACGGCGGCGGACGCCGGCGTGTCGTCCAGCGCTGCGTCCTCGATCGCGTTCAGCATCTTCATCGCCGCCGAGACGACGGTGTTGTACTGCATCCGGTTGTAGTCGAAGTCGGCCTGCTTGAGATTGGCGTGGATCTCGCGCCGCAGGTCCATCAGCGGCGGGGTCAGCGTTCCGTTGACGCCGCCCGCGCCCCTTACCTGGGCCTGGCGCGCATGGCAGGTGTTCCACAGCCGGTTGAGGAAGCGATAGACACCCGCTGCGCTGGCGTCGGACCATGCCGCGCTCATGTCGGGAGGGCCGGCGAACATGACGAAGGCGCGTGCCGTGTCGGCGCCGAATTTCGCGATCGCCTGCTTGGGCTCGACCACGTTGTTCCTGCTCTTCGACATCTTCTCGGTGCCGCCGAGCTGCACCGGTTTGCCGTCCGCCTTGAGGATAGCGCCGGTCGTGCGCCCCTTTTCGTCGTGCGTGACTTCGACCTCGTGCGGGTAGAACCACGTCTGCGCGCCGTTTTCCTCCGCGCGGAAGTAGCTCTCGTGCAGGAGCATGCCCTGGGTGAACAGGCGCTTGAACGGTTCGTTGAACCGGACCAGCCCGAGGTCGCGCATCACCTTGGTCCAGAAACGTGCATAGAGCAGGTGCAGGATGGCGTGTTCGATGCCGCCGATGTACTGGTCCATCGGCATCCAGTAGTCGTTGCGGGCATCGACCATGGTCGGCGCGTCCGGACAGCAGTACCGCATGTAGTACCAGGCGGAGTCGACGAACGTGTCCATCGTGTCGGTCTCGCGCCGGCCCGGCTTGCCGCACTTCGGGCAGGTGCAGGCGAGAAACGCGGCGTCCTTGTTGAGCGGGTTGCCGCTGCCGTCGGGGATGTGATGCTCCGGCAGAACCACCGGCAGATCCTGCTCCGGCACCGGCACCGGGCCGCATTGGGCGCAGTGAATGATCGGAATCGGGGTTCCCCAGTACCGCTGGCGCGAGATCCCCCAGTCGCGCAGGCGCCATTGCACCTGCTTGTCGCCGAGCCCTTTCGCGTTCAGGTCGGCCGCGATGGCATCGGTCGCCGCGCTGTAGGCGAGGCCGTCGTACTTGCCGGAGTTGACGCAGCGGCCGCGCTGCTTGTCCTCGTACCACGGTTGCCACGCGTCGGTCGAAAAGCTTTCGCCCTCGACCGCGATGACCTGCTCGATGCGCAGGCCGTACTTCTTCGCGAATGCGAAGTCGCGTTCGTCATGTCCCGGCACGCCCATGACGGCGCCCTCGCCGTAGCTCATCAGGACGTAGTTGCCGATCCAGACCTCGACGCTTTCTCCGGTCAGGGGATGGGAGACGCGGAAGCCGGTCGCCATCCCCGCTTTTTCAGCGGTCGCCAGTTCGGCCTCGGCGACGCCGCCCTTCTTGCATTCTTCGACGAAATTGGCGAGCGCCGGGTTGTCCCGCGCCAGGCGTGTGGCGAGCGGGTGCTCGGCAGCGATAACGACGAACGTGACGCCCATGATGGTGTCGGCACGGGTGGTGAAGACGCGAAGCAGGCCCTGGGGTGGAACCCCGTCGTCTGCTTCGTTGCGCCCCCTGGAAACCGGCGGAGGATTGCGCCAGCTGGCGCGCGCCTCGAGGTCGTACGGAAAACCAAAGTTGACCCCGACGCTCTTGCCGATCCAGTTCTCCTGCATCACCCGGACCTTGTCCGGCCACTCGTCGAGGTCCCCGAGGTCGGCGAGCAGCTCCTCCGCGTACTGCGTGATCGCGAGGTAGTACCCGGGGATCTCGCGCTTCTCGACGATCGCATTCGAGCGCCAGCCGCGCCCGTCGATCACCTGCTCGTTGGCGAGCACGGTGTTGTCGACCGGATCCCAGTTGACGATCTGGGTCTTGCGATAGGCGATGCCGCGCTCGAGCATCTTCAGGAACAGCCACTGGTTCCACCTGTAGTAGGACGGATCGCACGTGGCGATTTCGCGCGACCAGTCGAATGCGAGCCCGAGCGGCTGCATCTGGGCCTTCATGTCGGCGATGTTCGCGCGTGTCCACTGGGCCGGCGCGATGCCCTTGTCGATCGCGGCGTTTTCCGCCGGCAGGCCGAAGGCGTCCCAGCCCATCGGCGTCATGACGTTGTACCCGCGCATCCGCAGGATGCGATAAAGCACGTCGTTCAACGTGTAGTTGCGCACGTGCCCCATGTGCAGCTTGCCGCTCGGATAAGGCAGCATGGAGCAGACATAGAACTTGCCCAAGGGGAAACGCGGGTCGTTCTCGCGGGCGCGATACGCGCCGGTTTCGCGCCAGTGCCGCTGGGCCTCGGCTTCGACTTCCGCGGGGGCGTACTTGGCGTGCATCTGACGAATTTTTGTGAGCGGGGGCGACGGATGATCGAAAACGATTATAGGCGCCGGTATAGTCCGCACTCTCCATGGAACTGCTCGACAACCTCAACGAACAACAGCTGGCGGCGGTCACGTTGCCCGATCAACCCGCGCTGATACTGGCCGGCGCCGGCAGCGGCAAGACGCGCGTGCTGACCACGCGCATCGCATGGCTGATCCAGACCGGTCGCGTGAGCCCGCAGGGCGTGCTGGCCGTTACGTTCACCAACAAGGCGGCGCGCGAGATGCTGACGCGCCTGTCGGCGCAGCTGCCCATCAATACGCGCGGCATGTGGATCGGCACGTTCCACGGCCTGTGCAATCGCCTGCTGCGGGCGCACCATCGTGATGCCGGACTGCCGCCGGCATTCCAGATCCTCGATTCCACGGACCAGCTGGCAGCGATCAAGCGGCTGCTCAAGTCGCTCAACGTCGACGACGAGAAGTATCCGCCGCGCAACCTGCAGCAATTCATCAATGGCGCGAAGGAGGCCGGCCTGCGCGCCCGCGACGTCGAGGTGAACGATGAGTACAACCGCCGGTTCATCGAGTTCTACGCCGCGTACGACGCGCAGTGCCAGCGCGAAGGCGTGGTCGATTTCGCCGAGCTGCTCCTGCGTTGCTACGAGCTGCTGATGCGCAACGAACCGCTGCGCACGCACTACCAGGCGCGCTTCCGCCACATCCTGGTCGACGAGTTCCAGGACACCAACGCCTTGCAGTACAGGTGGCTGAAGCTCCTCGCCGGCAAGACCAACGCGATCTTCGCGGTGGGCGACGACGATCAGTGCCTGATCGCCGGCACGCAGGTCACGCTCGCGGACGGCTCGGCGCGCGCGATCGAGGACATCAAGCCGGGCGACGAGGTGCGGTCCAGCGTCGGCGGCGGCGAGTTCGGCCCGGCGCGCGTGATCCGGGTGCACAAGCGCCCCGGCACGACCGAACTCATCACGCTGCACACGCGCGGCGGGCGCAAGGTCACGTCCACGCCGGAGCACACGCACTTTGCCGGCTACGCCGTCGGCGAACAGCCGGAGAAGTTCTTCGTGTACCTGATGCGCAAGCGGCAGGTCGGCTACCGGCTCGGGTTCTGCGGCTACCTGCGGCCGGGCACGGATCTGCGCCCGGTGCCCGGCTATCGCTGGCGCGGCCGGCGCGAAGGCGCCGACGCGGTCTGGGTGGTCGGCAGTTTCGACACGGTGCAGGAGGCACGGGTGCAGGAGATGCTGCTCTCGTTGCGCTACGGCCTGCCGACGTTGCCGTTCGCCGGCGATCGCAAGCCCAAGGCCGACGAACGTCGCGGCGGACTTTCGGACGATCCGAAGGTGGTGGCGCGCGTGTATCGATCGCTCGATACCGATGCGGCGGCCAAGCGCCTGCTCGCCGATCACCAGTTGCTGCTCTCCGAACCGCACGAGACTTTCAGTTCGGGCGCGGCCAACGACGGCGACGTCCTTCTCCATCTTTGCGCCGCACGCGGGCGCGGCAAGCCGCAGCACCGCGCGTACGTACGCATCTATCGCGAGCCGGTTGCCGAAAAGGCGCGCCAGGCGGGCTTCGACGTCAAGCCGGTCACCGACGGCATCGGCGGGTGGTACGTGCAGTTCTGGCGTGCCAACTACGGCGTCGCGCTGCGCGAGGCGGAAAAGTTGAGCCAGGTCACCGGCGGCAAGCTGGTGCAGAAGGCGCGCGTCGCCGACGAGACGCTGCAGTTCGCGCGTGCCAGCGCCGTGCAGCCCGGCATGCAGCTGTTCCTCGGCGATGGCACGCTCGATACGGTCGAACGCGTCGAACGGCACGAGCCGGTTTCGACGGTCGTCTACGACATCGATGTCGACGCCGCGCATAACTTCATCGCCAACGGCGTCTTCACGCACAACTCGATCTACGCGTTCCGCGGCGCCAACGTCGGCAACATGGCGGACTTCGAGCGCGAGTTCCAGGTCCGCAACGTCATCAAGCTCGAGCAGAACTACCGTTCGCACGGGCACATCCTCGATGCGGCCAACGCGCTGATCCGCAACAACGCGCACCGCCTCGGCAAGAACCTCTGGACCTCCGAGGGCCACGGCGAGAAGGTGCGCATCTACGAGGCGCAGTCGGACGGGTACGAGGCCGCCTGGCTGGTTGACGAGATCCGCAACCTGATCGCAGAAGGGCAGCGGCGCAGCGAGATCGCGGTGCTTTACCGGTCGAACGCGCAGTCGCGTGTCATCGAACACGCCCTGTTCAGCGCCGCCATTCCCTACCGCGTCTATGGCGGCTTGCGGTTCTTCGAACGCGCCGAGGTCAAGCATGCGCTGGCCTACCTGCGCCTGCTCGAAACGCCGGCCGACGA
Source organism: Burkholderiaceae bacterium (assembly GCA_035502095.1). Classification (GTDB taxonomy): domain Bacteria; phylum Pseudomonadota; class Gammaproteobacteria; order Burkholderiales; family Burkholderiaceae_F; genus JAKANT01. The sequence goes on along the minus strand of DATJUX010000019.1, from coordinate 142,759 downwards.
CACGGCGTTCCTGCGCGTCGTCAACTTCCCGCCGCGCGGCATCGGCACCCGCACGCTCGAGCAGCTCGCCGACGCCGCCCGCGCAAGCGGCAAGAGCCTCGTCGAGGCCGTGCCGCTGCTGGGCGGCCGCGCAGGTGCGAACCTCGCCGCGTTCGTCGCGCTGCTCGATGGTCTGCGCGCGCAGATCCGCAACCTGCCGCTGAGGGAGATCGTCGATGCGACAATCGAACGAAGCGGACTGATCGCGCACTACAAGACCGAGCGCGAGGGCCAGGAGCGGATCGAGAACCTGCAGGAACTCGTCAACGCCGCGGCGGTGTTCCTCGCGGAAGAGGGTTACGCCCAGGACACTCCGGCGGCCAGCGCCGACGCGGCGGCCGCGCTGCCATCCCCGTTGGCCGCGTTCCTGTCGCACGCCTCGCTCGAAGCAGGCGAGAACCAGGCCGGTGACGGGCAGGACGCGGTCCAGCTCATGACGGTGCATTCGGCGAAGGGCCTGGAATTCTTCGCCGTGTTCATCACCGGGCTCGAGGAAGGCCTATTCCCGCACGAGAACAGCATGACCGAGCAGGATGGACTGGAGGAAGAACGCCGGCTCATGTATGTCGCGATCACTCGCGCGCGCCGGCGCCTCTATCTTTCATTCGCCCAAAGCCGTCTGCTGCACGGGCAGACGCGCTACGGCATCAAGTCGCGTTTCCTGGACGAGATTCCCGAGCCGGTCAGCCGATGGCTGACGCCACGGGTCACAGCGGGCGAGCGGCGCGGGCGCTGGTACGAACCGACCGTGGCGGCGCCGCCGGTTGCCGCGCGCGCCGACGCCTCGATGTCCAGTCATGGCTTCCGCGTCGGTCAGTCGGTGCATCACTCCCGGTTCGGCGAGGGCGTGATCATCCGGCTCGAGGGCAACGGCAACGACGCCCGCGCGAAGATCAACTTCGGGCCGCAAGGTGTGAAGGAACTGCTGCTCGATATCGCGAAGCTCGAAGCAGCCTGAGATCCTTACGCCGCCGCGGGCTCCTCGGCGAAGATCGAGCGATACATCGGATAGAAACTGGCCTGCACGTAGGTGGTGAGCGCGAGCCCGATCGGCGCGGCGAGCAACGCCAGCGTCTGCGCCGACATGAAGGCGCCAAGCACTGCCATCGTCACCAGCGTCACGCCGACGAGGATGCACGTCATCAGGAAGCCATAAACCAGCAGCGCACCCTTGTTGCGCCAGCACGCGACCGCGCTGCCGAACATGGCCTTGCCGACATCGAGGCCGTGCCAGCCCGCGAGCAGCGGCGCGAACCACATCACGGTCATGACGGGGGTGTAGAACAGCGCGAAAACGACGAAGTCGGCAAGATGCAGGCTCTCCAGCGTGAGGGGTTCCTGGTCCGTCGAAACCGGCTGCGGGCCGATGATCAGTTGTGCCAACGCGTTGACGAGGATCATCAGTCCGCCGTGGATCAGGCCGAGCTTGAACAGGGCGCGCCGCACGGTTGCGTCCTGCACGGCCCGCGCGAAGACGCCGGGACTCGGAACCCGTGCCGCGGCGACCTCGCGAAAGGCTGCCATCAGCCCGACCGTCGCGAACGGCGAGAGGATGCCGAGCAGGGCGATCCCGACGTACGGGAACGGAATCGTGGCCGGCACGAGCAGCACAAACGTGTACATCACCACCATCGCCGAGAGCCCGAGCGGCTGCCGCTTGAGCAGGCGCCAGCCGTCGCGCAGCCACGCGGCACCGGTCGAGGCGGGAAGGGAACGGATCTGCACGGAACCGGGTTTCGCAGCGCCAATCATCGGGCGGCGGTCGCGCGCAGCCGCAACTGCACACGCCCGCACAGGAACGACATTATCGCGGCCAGGGCAACCAGTCGTCGGCGATGCGTACACGCAGTGTGCGCTCGAAGCGCCTGGGATCGTGCGGCTTCAGCACTGCGGCCGTGCGCGGAACGTGCAGGTCGTACAGGCGCGACAACCAGAAGCGCAGGGCCGCCGCGCGCAGGACGGTGCGCCAGTGCACGCGCTCCAGTTCACCGAGGGGTCGTTGCGCGTGATAGGCCTCGATCAGCGCGGTCGCGCGCGGCCGGTCCCAGGTGCCGTCGTCGAGGTACACGCACCAGTCGTTCATCGTGACCGCGAGGTCGAACAACCACAACGTGCAACCGGCAAAGTAGAAGTCGATCACGCCGCGCACCTGGTCGCCTTCCCACAGTACGTTGTCGCGGAACAGATCGGCGTGCACGGGTCCCTGCGGCAGCGCCTCGAAGGCGGGGCTGCGCTGGAACGTGTCCTGCTGCACGACCTCCTGGGCGAGCAGATCGAACGTCGCGTCGTCGAGGAACGGCCGCAATTGCGGCACCGTGCTCTTCCACCAGCCCAAGCCGCGCAGATTGGGCTGGAAGTGCGCGAAATCGCGGGCTGCCTCGTGCATGCGCGCCAACAGCGCACCGATGGTCGCGCACTGCTGCGGTGTGGGAGCTTCGATCCACCGCCCGTTGACGCGTGACACGATCGCGCACGACTTTCCCTTCAACTCCTCGATCAGGCTGCCGGAACGGGTCTCCTGCGGTGCCGGCACCGGCAGGCCGCGCTCCGACAGATGCCGCATCAATTCGAGGTAGAAGGGCAGCTGCCTGGAGGTGAGACGCTCGAACAGGGTCAGCACGAACTGGCCGCGCTCGGTGTCGACGTAGTAGTTGGTGTTTTCGATTCCGGCGCTGATGCCCTCGTACGAGAGCATCGCGCCGAGCGTGTAGTGCCCGAGCAGGGCGCGCACCTCATCGCGGCTGAGCGGCGTGAAGACGGCCATTTACGAACCCGCGCCCTTGCGACACCGCGCAACGCACGCGGTGTCGCACCACTGGGCGCAGCGTTGCGGCCGATGGGGCATGCAGATCGTCAGAAGTCGAAGCGCAGGAAGCGCGGCGTGGAGAGTCCCGAACTCAACTCCTGCGTCGTCAGCGGCGGGCGACCCTCGCGATTGACGATCACGTAGCTGCTCGACGAGCCCTGCGGTGTCACCACGATCTCCACCACCCGGTTGCCCTGCCGTATCTGCTCGATGCGGGTCTCCGGCGCGATGTTGCGCGCGGGTGGCAGTAGATCGCTGTCGGGGGGCTCGGTGTCCGGCGCAGGTTCCGACAACGGCTGGTCCTGCTTCGCGCGGTCGGCCTCGGGCAGGCGTGCGACGGTGCGCCGCGATGCGCTGGCCGGCGGAGGCGGCGTCGAAGGTTTCGCTTCCGGCGGCATCGCCGGCGGCTTGTCCAACGGGTGCTGCGCCAGCGCAGCTGCGCTGAACAGCGCGGACGCCACTGTGAGGATCAGGGCGGACGTTTTCACTCGATCGATTCTACGCCTCGCGCTAAAGATGGAGCAGCTGTTCCCGCTCGGCGGCGGTGGTGGCGAAGCCGCGTTTCTCGTAGAAATCGAAGATGGCGTCGACCACCGCGTCGTTGTCATCGACGACGCGCATGAGGTCGAGATCGGGTGCATCGATCATCGCCTCGCCGACCAGCGTGCCGCGCATCCAGTCGAGCAGGCCGCTCCAGAACGAGGTCCCGACGAGCACGATCGGGATTCGCCGTCCTTGCCGGGTCTGGATCAGCGTCAGCGCCTCCGACAGTTCGTCGAGGGTCCCGAAACCACCGGGCATCACCACGTAGGCGGCCGCGTACTTGACGAAGGCCACCTTGCGTGCAAAAAAGTGACGGAAGCGCAGCGAGATGTCCTGATATGGGTTGCCGCTTTGCTCGAACGGCAACTCGATGTTCAGCCCGACGGACGGTGAGCGGCCGGCAAAGGCGCCCTTGTTGGCCGCCTCCATCACCCCCGGGCCGCCTCCGCTGATGACCGCGAAGCCGGCGTCGGACAGCTTGCGCGCGATCTGCTCGGTCTGCTCGTAGAGGTTCATGCCCGGCCGGATGCGCGCACTACCGAAGATCGACACCGCCGGTCGCACTTCGGAGAGCCGCTCGGCGGCCTCGACGAACTCCGAGATAATTCCCCATATATGCCAGGACTCGCGTGCCTTCTGCGACGTGGCGCGCTCCGGCATCGTGACTGCACGCAGGCTCGGAATATTCTTTTGACGGTCCAACATTCGGATCTCCAGTGAAGACGCTGTTACTCGTCGACGGTTCGAGTTACTTATACCGCGCCTTCCACGCTTTGCCCGACCTGCGCACCGCGGCCGGAGAGCCGACCGGCGCGATCCGCGGCTTCGTGGGCATGCTCAGGGTGCTGCGCGAGCAGGTGCCGGCCGACTACCTTGCCTGCGTATTCGACGCCAAGGGTCGCACCTTCCGCGACGACCTGTACGCCGACTACAAGGCCAACCGGACGGCGATGCCGGACGACCTGGCGCGCCAGATCGCGCCCATCCACGAGGTCGTCGAGGCGCTCGGCTGGCCGATCCTCGAGATCGAGGGCATCGAGGCCGATGACGTGATCGGCATTCTCGCGCGGCAGGCGCAGGAGCGCGGGCTGCGCACCGTGATCTCGACCGGCGACAAGGACCTGGCGCAACTGGTGAGCGACCGCGTGACGCTGGTGAACACGATGAGCAATGAAACGCTCGACGTTGCCGGCGTGCGCGAGAAGTTCGGCGTGGAGCCGCGCCAGATCGTCGACTACCTGACCCTCGTCGGCGATTCGGTCGACAATGTGCCCGGCGTGGAAAAGGTCGGGCCAAAGACCGCCGCCAAGTGGCTGCAGCAGTACGGGTCGCTCGAAGGCGTCATCGCGGCCGCAGCAAGCATGGAAGGCAAGATCGGCGAGAACCTGCGCAAGGCCCTGCCGTGGCTGCCGACCGCAAGGACTCTGGTGACGATCCGCAGCGATGGCGACCTGTCGCAGCAGGTTCCCGACCTCGAGTCGCTGCGCGTACGCGAGGTCGACAGTGCGAAGGTGCACGATCTGTTCACGCGCTGGGAGTTCCGCGCGTTGCTGCGCGATGCGCCCGCAGTGCCCGCGGCCGCCGCTCCGGCAGCAACGCCCGTGGCATCGCCGACGGCGGCGCCGGTCGCGGCAAGCGCCGAGTACGAGACCCTGCTCGACATGGAGCAGTTCGATGCGTGGCTCCAAAGACTCGATGCCGCGCCGGTCAGCTCGATCAGCGTCGCATACACGGGTCCCGATCCGATGCAGGGACGTCTCGTCGGGATCGCGCTTGCCGTCGAGTCCGGACGCGCCTGCTACGTCCCGCTGGCACATCGGTACGCGGCGGCGCCGGCGCAGCTCGCGCAGGCAATCGTGCTGGAGCGGCTGAAACCGTGGATGGAAAGCGACCAGCACAAGAAGCTCGGACACCAGTTGAAGCGGGCTGCGCACGTGCTCGCCAATCACGGATTGCGCCTGGGGGGTACCGCCCACGACACCCTGCTGGAAAGTTATGTCCTCGAGCCGCATCGCAATCATGACCTCGCCGACCTCGCGCAGCGCCATCTCGGCCGCAAGGCGGTCACGCTCGAAGATGTCTGCGGCAAAGGCGCGGGCCGGATCGAAGTCGACGCGGTGCCCCTGGAGAGTGCGACGCCCTATGCGGCCGGAGAGGCCGAGATCGTGCAGGCGTTGCACCGGACACTGTGGCCGCGCATCGAGGAGCACGAGCCCCTGCGCTTCATCTACGGCGAGCTCGAGATCCCCGTGTCGAAGATCCTGTTCGAGATGGAGCGCACCGGCGTCCTGATCGATCGCGACGCGCTCGCGCGGCAGTCGGCCGAACTCGGCCGGCGCATCCTGGAGCTCGAGGAGCGTGCGCATTCCCTGGCGGGGCAGCCGTTCAACCTGGGCTCGCCCAAGCAGATCGGCGAGATCCTGTTCGGCAAGCTCATGCTGCCGGTCGTCAAGAAGACGGCAAGCGGCGCGCCGTCGACAGACGAGGAGGTGCTGGAAAAACTCGCGCTCGACTATCCGCTGCCGAAGGCGTTGCTGGAGCATCGCGGCCTGGCGAAGCTCAAGTCGACGTACTGCGACAAGCTGCCGGCTTCGATCAATCCGGCCACCGGACGCGTGCATACGAGCTACGGTCAGGCGGTCGCCGTCACGGGCCGGCTGTCCTCGAGCGAGCCGAACCTGCAGAACATTCCGATCCGCACTCCCGAAGGCCGTCGCATCCGGGAGGCGTTCATCGCACCGCCCGGAAGCTGGATCCTTTCGGCCGACTATTCGCAGATCGAGCTGCGCATCATGGCGCACATCTCGGGCGACACCGGGCTGCTGGCCGCGTTCACGGCGGGCGAGGACATCCATCGTGCCACCGCGAGCGAAGTGTTCGGCGTTCCTCTCGGCGAGGTGAGCGCCGAGCAGCGCCGCTACGCGAAGGTCATCAATTTCGGCCTCATCTATGGCATGAGCGCGTTCGGACTCGCGTCCAACCTCGGCATCGACCGCGAGACGGCGAAGAATTTCATCGAGCGCTACTTCACGCGCTACCCCGGCGTGGCCCGGTACATGGAGCGCACTCGAGTGCTCGCCAAGCAGAACGGCTACGTCGAGACGGTGTTCGGACGGCGGCTCTGGCTTGCCGAGATCAACTCTCCAAACGGCCCGCGCCGCCAGGCGGCCGAGCGGGCGGCGATCAACGCGCCGATGCAGGGCACCGCCGCCGACCTGATCAAGCTGGCGATGATCGCGGTGTCGCGCTGGCTGCACGAGGACAAACGCCGGACCAGGCTCATCATGCAAGTCCACGATGAACTCGTGTTCGAGGTGCCCGACGTTGAGCTCGACGCGGTGCGCGAGCGGGTGCCAAGGCTGATGTGCGAGGTCGCCGAGTTGAAGGTCCCGCTGGTCGCCGACGTCGGTGTCGGCGCCAACTGGGACGAGGCGCACTAAAACCCGCCAGCGGTCGGCTACCCGCGATTGAAGAGCAGTTACACGTCCACCGAGGCCGTCAGGCCGGGTGGTCCGTATCGCCATGTCGCGCGGCGCGATTGGCGCTCGAAATGGTCCAGCGGTGACGAACTCACGATCTGTGTTGCGCACGTCGTTGCTCACGTCGACGCCGGCAAAAGGATCGCCATGCGGAGCATGCGAGTCAACGCCCGCCGCGGGAGCAGCCCGCGATTCGGTGCCTGTCGCGCGCGCAATCGGTCCTGCCGCGGCGCGCGACGTCGCCCTGCGATCGAGCCGCCGCAGCGCTACAGCGTGAAGTTCAACCCCGACAACAGAGTTCCCGGGACGCGGCTCGTTTCGATGGAGCGCTGTCCGTACGTACCGGAGTTGACGATCCACTCGCGCTCGCGGGTGAAGTCGACCAGGTGATCGCCGAGCATTCGAAACAGCGAGTCGTCGAAGCGCATCACCGTCAGCGGCGCCACGATGCGGCCGTTTTCGACCCAGAACGTGCCGAAGCGCGTCATGCCGGTGATGCGGCCGTTGGGGCGGTCGGAGTAGTTGAGGTACCAGACGTTGCCCACGTAGACGCCCTGATCGAGCGCCCCCAATGCGTCGGCTTGCGCCAGGTTGCCGGCGGCGAGCTCCATCGACTGCATCGTCTCGTCGTCGTCGGCGCCGTTGGCGTCGAGCCCGTACTCGCGCGCCGTGCGCGGCGAGACCAGCGAACCGGCATGGCGGCCGCCCGTGATGAGCGGTACCGCCGCCGGCTTCACGAACCCGGCCGCGTCGAAGGCGGGGGCGAGCCCGTCCAGCGTGTTCTCGCGCAGGTGCACGCGATCGGAAAGGTGCCTGTCGTTCTCCACCAGACGCTGGATCGGACTTTGTTTTGTGCGTTGGGCCTTCGCCGACACGCCGCCCCAGTTGAGCATCCACAGCAGTTCGTCGACCGCTGCGGGAGCCAGGTAAGCGCGACAGACTCCGGGCGGCATGGTCATCGGCGGCCGTCCGAGATACGCGAGGCGTTCGCGCGCGGCATCGACGCGCCGCCGGGCATCGGTCGCGCTCCAATCCGTGCCCGCGTAGGCCGACTTCACCGCCTTGTCCTGCGCGTGGTACAGCGACCACTCGAAGTTGAAGCAGTCGACTGCGTGCCAGTTGCGCTGTCCGGCCGAGTTCGCGAACCCGCGGTACACCGGACCGCTGCCGAGGATCCCGACGAGATCGGCGCCTTGTGCGCTGTCGATGATGGTTTCGATGGCCTCGCCGCCCTGCGGCAGCCTGCCCGCGCGCACCACCTCCGACGAATTCACCGCCGTCGAATAGAGCAGATACGGGTCGGCAGGCAGCGTCGGCAGGTCGGCGCGCAACTGGGCAAGTGCCTGGTCGACGGCGGCGTGGTCGGTGGTCGGATCGGCCGTCAAGGTGAACTTGATCGATGCGTGCCGGTTGGCGTCGATCAGCGTCAACGCGAGGTGGGCCTGCTGGATGGTCATCGCCTGACGGACACGCGTATGGTTGAAGCGCACGAAGTCCGAGATCTCGCCTGCGAAATTGGCGAGCAGGAACTCCCGCCCGCGCAGGGCGCCGATCGCGCGCTCGACAAGGCCGAAAAAAAGATCCTGCATGGGCTCAGTGCTCCGCACCGAAGACGTCGACCCCGCCGAAGGTGCACGCGGGACTTGCGTGACCGACACGAACGATCTGATTGGGCTCGCCCTTGCCGCAGAAGGGCGTGCCGAGGGTTTCGACGGTGGCCGCGTCGCCTACCATCGACAGCGAGCGCCAGAAGGTCGCGGAGATGCCGCGGTAGTTGGGGTTGCGCACCACCTCGGCGAGCTTGCCGCCGCGGATGCGCTGCCCCCATTCGCACCCGAACTGGAACTTGTTGCGCGAATCGTCGATCGACCACGAGGTATTGGTGGTCATCAGCACGCCGTCTTCGATCGAGGCGACCATGTCGGCGAACGACGTCGCGCCGGGCTCGACGTTCAGGTTCGACATGCGGTCGATCGGCGGCCGGTTCCAGCTGCTTGCGCGCGTGGTGGCGACACCTTCGATCGACGCGCGCGTGCGCCGCGCGCGCTGCTGCGAGACGAGCCCGCCGAGCGGGCGCACGAGGATGCCGGCCTTGATCAGGTGTTCGCGCCGGGCCGGTGCGCCGTCGTCGTCGAACGCGAAGTTCGCAAACTCGAACTCGCGCGCCGGATCGAAGGTCACGTTGAGCAGCGGCGACCCGTATTGATAGGTCCCGAACATGTCGAGGGTGACGAAGCTCGTGCCGGCATAGTTGCGCTCGTCGCCGAGGATCCGGTCGAGCTCGAGCGGGTGGCCGATCGACTCGTGGATCTGCAGCATCATCTGATCCGGCATCAGCAGCACGTCGAACCTGCCCGCCGGACAATTCGGCGCAGCGAGCAGCTGCAGCGCCTGCTCGGCAGTGCGGGCCCCCGCACCGGCGAAGCCCGAGCGCGCGAGGACATCGAGGCCGCCCTGCTGGCAGAAGCCGTTGTGGCGGCCGCCCCAGGAGCGTGTCTGCGTAAGGCCGTCGCGATGCGCGGTCACGTGCAGGCCCGGCACCGTGAAGCGCCATTCCTGCAACGTTTCGCCGCCATCCGCGGTCAGCATCAGCTGGCGCACGCGTGTGCTCCAGAGCTGTGCCGCCCAGTCGACGATGCGATCGTCGATCCGGCAAGCCGCGGATTCATGCTGCAGCAGGGCGATCGCATCGGCCTTCGCAAGGTCGGATCCGGTGAGGCCCGGCGAGCGATAAGCGCCGCGCGGGCTGGGCAACGCGGGCGGCTCGCCGTCGAAGACGCTGCGGCCGCGACTCAGGCGCGCCCACTCGAGCGCACGCGCGACCATCGCGGACAGGCCGGCGTCGGTGAGATCGCTGCTCGCGGCGTATCCGAGCCCGTCGCCGTCGACGACGGTGACCATGGCACCGAAGTCGCGGCTCGTCTGCACCGGCTCGGCGACGTCGCGCCGGACACAGAGAAACCAGGAGCTTTCATCGAGAACCCGCAACGAGCAGTAATCGACCGCTGGCGCGATGCGACGGAATCGGGTACCGATCGACTCGACGTCAAATGGCATCGGGAGCTCCTGACGGACCGCCTCGGTTCGACGGACCAGCCAAAAAAGGCCGCGGCCCTCTTGAGGCCGCGGCACGTGTCCATGGGATGAGCGGATTCTAATGGCGCCCTACGCTGTCAGCGCACCAGGGCCGCTGCATGGATTCGGGCGTCCTGGATCATTGAACCACCAAACGGACGAGGAGACACGCATGGATGAAACGATCGGGCCGCGCGACGCGGCCGAGGAGATCGACAGCTTGCTTCCGCCGCTTCGCGTCGACCGGCGCGGATTCGTGAAGACCGCGTTGTCGGCCGGCTTTGCGGCGGCGGTGACGCCGATCGTCGCCCAGACAATGATCGTGACCGATACGCAAGGCCTCACCGCGGGCGAGGTGAAGATTCCAGCCAAAGGCGGCGAGATGCCGGCGTATCGCGCGATGCCGGCAGGCAGGAGCGGATTGGCGACCGTGCTCGTGGTGCAGGAGGTGTTCGGCGTGCACGAGCACATCAAAGACATGTGCCGCCGCTTCGCCAAGGCGGGCTTCCTCGCCGTCGCCCCAGAGCTCTACGCGCGCCAGGGCGATCCCTCGAAGTACACGGACATCGGAAAACTGATGAGTGAGCTGGTCGCCAAGGTGCCCGATGCCCAGGTTCTGGACGACCTCGACTCGACCGCAGCGTGGGCGGCAAAAAACGGGGGTGCTGCCGCCAAGCTCGCCGTGACCGGCTTCTGCTGGGGTGGCCGGATCGTCTGGATGTATGCCGCGCACAACCCGAAGCTGAATGCGGGCGTCGCCTGGTATGGCGTCGTGGCGCGTGCGTTCACGCCGGGCGACAAATCGGCGCTCGAGGTCGTCTCGCAGATCAAGGCACCGGTGCTGGGCTTGTACGGCGGAGCCGACCAGGGAATCCCGACCGACAGCGTCGAGAAGATGCGCGACGCGCTCAAGGCGGCGGGCAACAACGGGTGCGAGTTCGTCGTCTATCCGGACACGCCGCACGGATTCAATGCCGACTATCGCCCGAGCTATCGCAAGGAGGCCGCGGAGGACGGCTGGAAACGATGCCTGGCCTGGTTCCGCCGCACCCTGGTGTAGCGCATCGCGATTCGCACGGCCGGCCGGCGGCTCCTTTCCTTTGCGTCCGACCGGGGCTCGTTCAAGCGGACCGGCCGACTGCGACCGGCCGCGTCGGATCCGCGACCCATTCGCTCCACGACCCGGCGTATAGCCGCGTGCCGTGCAGACCGGCAATCTCCATCGCGAGCAGGTTATGGCAGGACGTCACACCGGAGCCGCACTGGTGAATCAGGTCCGACGGCTTGCGCCCCGCGAGCAATGCCTCGAACTCGGTGCGCAACGCAGACGGTGACTTGAACTTGCCGTCGGCGAGGTTCGCCTGCCAGAACCGGTTGATGGCTCCGGGAATGTGGCCGGCGACGGGATCGATCGGTTCCTGCTCGCCCGCGTAACGCTCCGGTGCGCGTGCGTCGAGCACCAGTGTGCGTGGGTCCGCAAGATGATCGAGAACGAACGCGGCGTCGACGTATTCGACCAGCGGCGCGCCGGCCGCAAACGTCCCCTGTTGACCTGCAGGCGCCGTGCGGCTGGTTGGAGCTCCGATGGCAAGCCATGCCTGCCATCCGCCGTCCAGCACGGCGACACGCGAAAATCCGAGCCAGCGTGCGAGCCACCATAGCCGGACCGCGAACTGCCCGCCCTGGCCGTCGTAGGCGACGAGCTGCGACGGGTTGCCGAGGCCCCATCCGCGGAACAGTTCGACCAGCTTGTCGCGTGCAGGCAGAGGGTGGCGTCCATTGGTGCCGGTTTTTGGTCCCGACAGGTCGTGCTCGATGTCGGCGAAGAATGCGCCGGCGACATGTCCGGCGTCGTATTCGCGCCGCCCGAACGCATGATCGCGGAGGTCATGGCGGCAATCGACGATGCGCCAGGCGGGATCGTTCAGATGAGCGGCGAGTTCTTCGGCGCTGACGAGGGTGGAAGGGGTCATTTGTTTGCCGTGGCGATGGTCGCCTCGAGAACCGGTGCCGCCCGCCGGCGCGCGACCAGGGCGGTGGCGATCACACAGCTTGCAATGATGATGCCGACGCCGAGCCAGCCCGCGTGACCGATGTCGTCGCCGAACAGCGCCATGCCGAGAAGCGCCGCGAAGACGATGGCGGAAAACTGCAGGTTGGCGGTGAGCACGGTACGGCCGCGCCCATAGGCGCGCGTCATGGCGAGCTGGGCCAGGGTGGCGCATACGCCGACGGCAACCAGCGTCACAAGCCCAGCCGGCGTGTGATGTCGCGTCAGGCCCTTCGGCACGGAGCCGATCAAGCCCAGCACGGACCCGCAAAGCGAAAAGTAGAAGACGGTGCGCCACTCCGGTTCGCCGATTCGCCCGAGCTCGCGCACGTGCCAATAGGCGGCGGCAGAGAGGAAGCCCGACAGCAATCCAACCAGCGCCGGCACTTCCTGGCCCGTACCGAACGAAGGACGCAGGATCAGCACCACGCCCAGGAATCCGGCGCCGATGCAGGCGGCCAGGATCCAGGGCACGCGCCGCCCGCCTGCAAACGCGGCCGCGATGACGAACGCGGTCGAAAACAGCGGCGACGAAAAGTTGAGCGTCATCGCGGTGCCCAGCGGCAACGCGCCGATCGCGTAGAACCAAAGTGCCAGCGCCAGGACGCCCAGCGCACTCCGCCGCAGGTGCATGGCGGCGACGCCGGTCGACAGAGGCTGGCCCGCGACCCGCGCGTACGCGAACAGGCCCACGACGCCGACCAGCGAGCGGAAGAGCACGATCTCCGCCGTCCCGTATTGCGTTGCTGCGAGCTTGACGCACGCCGCCATCAACGCGAAAAGGAGTGCCGAGACGAGCATCCAGAGCGATTGCATGGCGGGGCAGTGTAGCGGCGCGGCGGCGCGGAATCCGGTGTTGCGCGCCGCCCCCGCAGCGCGAGCGCCCGACACAACGGCTCTAGAATCGCGGCCTGCACAAAGGAGCCATGCGCATGGCGAAAAGCGCCGCCACACAGCCGCCGGTCACCGAATTGACCTTCGAGCAGGCGCTCGATGAACTCGATGCGCTGGTGCGGCGCATGGAATCGGGTCAGCTTGGGCTGGACGACTCGATCGCTGCCTACCAGCGAGGCGCCGAATTGGCCAAGTACTGCCAGGCGCGCCTTGCCGCGGCCGAGGAGCAGATCAAGGTGCTCGATGGCGACTTGCTGAAGCCGCTCGATCCGGGCCAGGTGCGCGGCTCGCAGGGAGGCTAGGGCGGTGACCGCGTCGCCCGTGGATGCCGCCCTGCTGGCGCAGGCACCATTTGCGCGCTGGCTGGCGCGGGAACTCGCACGCTTCGAGCGGTGCGCCGAGGCTGCGCTTCCGGCGGCCGACCGCGCCCCGCGACGGCTGCATCAGGCGATTCGCTACGCGGCGCTCGGAGGCGGCAAGCGCGTGCGGCCGTTGCTCGTCTACAGCGCGGGGGAGTGTGCGCGGCCGGGCGGGCCGACGGCAGTGCTCGACAGCGTTGCGCTGGCGGTCGAGTTCGTGCACGTGTATTCGCTCATTCACGACGACCTGCCTTGCATGGATGACGACGTGTTGCGCCGGGGGCGCCCCACGGTGCATGTCGCGTTCGACGAGGCGACGGCGATGCTCGCGGGCGATGCGCTGCAGGCCGAGGCCTTTCGCGTGCTGGCGGACGCGCCGGCGCCGGGCGAGGTGCGCGCGGCACTGATGGGCGAGCTCGCACGCGCGATCGGCACGGATGGAATGTGCGGTGGCCAGGCGATCGACCTCGATTCGATCGGCCGCTCGCTCGACCTGGATGAACTCGAGGCCATGCACCGCAAGAAGACCGGCGCGCTCCTGCTGGCCGCCGTGCGAATGGGCGCGCTTGCCGCAGGGATTAACGCACCGACGCTGCCGGCGCTCGATCGTTACGGGCGCGCAATCGGCCTCGCGTTCCAGATCGTCGACGACGTGCTGGACGTCGAGGGCACATCCGAGGTGTTGGGCAAGACGGCCGGCAAGGATGCGCAGAGGAACAAGCCAACCTACGTCTCCGTGCTGGGGCTCAGCCCGGCGCGCGAGCGTGCGGAGTGGCTGCGCCGCGACGCGCTCGCCGCGCTCGACGAGATAGAAGGGGTCGTCAACCCCGTGCGGACCCTGCGTCTGCGACAATTGGCCGACTTCATCGTCCTGCGCTCGCACTGAGCGACAGCGCGCCACGAAATCGATCCATGTCCGAACTGCTGACCAACATCAATTCGCCGGCCGAGCTGCGTAAGCTCGACCGCACACAGTTGCAGCCTCTGGCGGAGGAACTGCGCGGCTTCGTGCTCGAATCGGTGTCGAAGACCGGCGGGCACCTCTCCTCGAATCTCGGCACGGTCGAATTGACGATCGCTCTGCACTACGTTTTCAACACGCCGTTCGATCGCCTCGTGTGGGACGTCGGCCACCAGACGTACGCGCACAAGATCCTCACGGGCCGCCGCGAAGCGATGCCGACGCTGCGCCAGTTCGGCGGCATCTCGGGCTTCCCGCGGCGCTCGGAGTCCGAATACGACACGTTCGGCACGGCACATTCTTCGACGTCGATTTCGGCGGCGCTCGGCATGGCCGTCGCCGCGCGCAACATGGGCGAACCGCGCCACGTCATCGCCGTCATCGGTGACGGCGCGATGAGCGCCGGGCAGGCGTTCGAGGCGCTCAACAACGCCGGCGTGATCGAGAACATCCGCCTGCTGGTGATCCTGAACGACAACGACATGTCGATCTCACCCCCCGTGGGCGGCCTGAACCGGTATCTGGCGCGGCTGATGAGCGGCAAGTTCTACGCGGCCGCAAAGAACGTCGGCAAGCAGATGCTGCGCCCGGTACCGCCGCTGTTCGAACTCGCCCGCAAGTTCGAGGAGCATGCCAAGGGCATGGTTGTGCCGGGTACGTTGTTCGAGGAATTCGGCTTCAACTACATCGGCCCGATCGACGGCCACGATCTCGATTCGCTGATCCCGACGCTGCAGAACCTGCGCGAACTTGGCGGGCCGCAGTTCCTCCACGTGGTGACGAAGAAGGGCCAGGGCTACAAGCTTGCCGAGGCGGACCCGATCCTCTATCACGGTCCGGGCAGGTTCGACCCGAAAGAGGGCATCAAAAAAGCGGCGGCGGGCAAGCCCACGTACACACAGGTCTTCGGCGACTGGCTATGCGACATGGCGCGTGACGATGCGCGACTGGTCGGCATCACGCCGGCGATGCGCGAGGGATCGGGCCTGGTGCGTTTCGAGCGCGAGTTTCCGCACCGGTACTTCGACGTCGGCATCGCGGAACAGCACTCCGTGACGTTCGCCGCCGGGCTGGCGTGCGATGGCATGCGGCCGGTGCTCGCCATCTATTCAACCTTCCTGCAGCGCGGCTACGACCAGGTGATTCACGACGTCGCGATACAGAACCTTCCGGTCACGTTCGCGCTCGACCGTGGTGGACTGGTCGGCGCCGACGGCGCGACCCACCACGGCGCGTTCGATCTTTCGTACCTGCGGTGCATCCCCAACATGATCGTAATGGCACCGGCGGACGAGAACGAATGCCGCCAGATGCTGACGACTGCGTTTCGTTCGAACGCGCCGGCGGCGGTCCGCTACCCGCGCGGCACCGGCACGGGCGTGGCGATCGACCCCGAACTGAAGGCCTTGCCGATCGGCCGCGGCGAGGTGCGGCGCGAATCGGCGGCGCCCGCGGGACAACGCATCGCGATCCTCGCATTCGGGACGATGCTGCATCCGGCGCTAGCGGCCGCCGCGACCATCGATGCCACGGTTGCCAACATGCGCTTCGTCAAGCCCCTCGACCGCGATCTGCTGCGTCGCCTGGCGGAGTCCCACGACGCGCTGGTGACGGTCGAAGAAAACGTCGTCATGGGAGGCGCAGGATCGGCCTGCGCTGAGGCGCTTGGAGAATTGCGCATCGAGCGGCCGTTGTTGCGCCTGGGCCTGCCGGACGAGTTCATCGATCACGGCGATCCGGCGCTCCTTCTGGCCAGTGTCGGACTCGACCCGGCGGGCATCGAGGAATCGATCCGCGCGCGCTTCGGCAGCCTGCTCCAGGCACCGCGGCGCGCCCGCCACGTCGCCTGAACCCAGCGGAGCGCGCGCAAGTGCGCCCGGTCGCCATCCTGCAGCACGCGGTCGACGTCGAACCGGGTTTTTTCGAGACCTGGCTCGACAGGTGTGCCATTCGGTCGCGGAAGTTCGAGCCCTATCGCGGTGAGGCGGTCCCGGCTGACCCACGCGCCTTCTCCGGCGTCTGCCTGATGGGCGGACCGATGAGTGCCAACGACCCTTTGCCCTGGCTCGAAGACGAGATCCGCCTCGTGCGCGCGGCCGACGCCGCGGGCGTTCCGGTCATCGGCCATTGCCTGGGTGGACAGCTGCTCGCGAAGGCGTTCGGGGCACCCGTGACGCGGCATTCGGTGAAGGAGATCGGTTGGGGCGAAGTGCACGTCACCGATGCGGCGGTCGCGGCGCGTTGGTTCGGCGACGAGGCGTTGCGTTCGATCGAGATGTTCCAGTGGCACGGCGATACGTTTGCGCTGCCGCCGCAGGCGAACAATTTCCTCGCCAGTTCGCTCTGCGCGCGCCAGGCGTACGTCATCGAGCGTGCCGGGTACGCGCACCTGGGCATGCAGTTCCATTGCGAGATGACGCCGGATCTGATCCGCGCCTGGACCGACGATCCGACCTGGCTGGAGGAGGTCGAGATTGAGCGCCGCGTCAACGGCGGCCCGGGCGTACAGGATGCGGAGCAGATGCTCGAGCGCGTCGAGGAGCGGTGCTCCGTGATGAATCGGGTCGCCGCGCGCCTCTACGCACGCTGGAGCGACGGGTTGGTGCGCTGAGGCGGTCGCTTCAGCGACGCCTCGGTAGGTCCTCCCACACGTCGCGGCGGCTGCCGCGCGTGTAGTCGGTTCCGTAGATGGTGGCCAACGACCGGCCAGGCCGCTGTGGCACGATCGCCTGATGGATCTGAGCGAGCAGCATTAACTCGGACATCGCCTCGGGAACGATCGGTGTCTGCGATCCGTCGGCGAGCCAGAGGCGATCGAAGTAGGCGTTCAACTCCGCGTAGCCCCACATCAGGCAGATCGCCTGCACCATGCCGGGATAACGCGACTCGAGAACCGACCGGCCGTTGCCGGTTGTGAGAGGAGCCTGCGGCGTTACAGCATCGTTGGCGGCCGGCCGAGGCACGCCCGGATGCAGCTCCGCGAATGGATCGTATGAACGGAGACGGGGCTTCATCTTTTTAGCCTACCATCCCATATTAACGCTATCATGCAAAAAAGCCCAGAAATTCAACCCACCAGCGGTGGGACGAGCCCCGCCGCTAGTCGCCCGCTGCGCGGGCGCTGCGTTGCATCAAACGGACCGCGATGTCGTGACATGTGGGGAGCCCGAGAGGCCGTGCCTACGAGTCCCGCCGGTGGCGTTCTTATACTGGCTCGATGCCTCTCGAAGTCCTCGAAAATGCAGCGCTGCGGCCGTTCAATACGTTCGGCGTCGACGCCAAGGCGCGCTTCTTCGTGCGTGTCCGCACGACGGACGACCTCGCCGAATTCGGCGCGCATCCGGTGTTGCGCGGCCACAAGCGCCTGATCCTTGGCGGTGGAAGCAACCTGCTGTTCGCAGGCGACTTCGACGGAGTGGTCGTCAAGGTCGACCTGCGCGGACGGCGCGCCATCGGGGACACCGCCGACGCCTGGCTGGTCGAGGCTGGCGCCGGCGAAGACTGGCACGCAACGGTCGAGGCACTGCTCGCGGATGGGCGCCCGGGCCTCGAGAACCTGGCGCTGATTCCAGGCCAGGTTGGTGCGGCGCCGATCCAGAACATCGGTGCCTACGGGCTCGAACTCGCCGAGCGCTTTCACAGCCTGCAGGCCTGGGACTTCGATTCGGGTCGCCTCGGGACGCTTGCGCTCGACGACTGCGGCTTCGGCTATCGCGACAGCATCTTCAAGCGCGATTTCGGCAGCCGCGTGATCACCGCGGTCGTATTGAGCCTGCCGAAACGATGGCAACCGATCGCCGGTTACGCGGACGTGGCGAACGAGCTGAAACACCGCCGCGTCGACCGTCCGACTCCGCACGACATTTTCGACACGGTCGTCACCATCCGCCGCCGCAAGCTTCCCGACCCGGCATCGCTGGGCAACGCCGGAAGCTTCTTCAAGAACCCCGTCGTCTCGCGCGAAAAGCACGGCGAACTGATCGCGCGTTTTCCATCGCTGGTCGGTTACGCGCTGCCGGGGGGACGTTTCAAGCTCGCGGCCGGCTGGTTGATCGATGCGGCGGGGCTGAAAGGCGCGACCCGCGGTCGTGCCGGGGTCTACGAGAAACAGGCCCTGGTCCTGGTCAACCGCGGCGGAGCGACCGGCGCCGAAATCCTCGCGCTCGCGCGCGAGGTCCAGGACAAGGTCGCCGAACGCTTCGGGGTCGTGCTCGAGCCGGAACCCCTGATCGTGTGAAGTTCAGTCGCTCGTCTTCTCGATCCGGATCAGCGGCAGGGGAGAGTCGTCCCCCTGCGACAGCAGGCCCGCCTTGGAGTAGGTGACCAGTTTTTCCCGCGTGTCGGCGATGTCGAGGTTGCGCATTGTCAGCTGACCGATCCGGTCCTGCGGCGAGAAACTCGATTCGCCTCTCTCCATGGTCAGCCGCTCGGGCTTGTACGTGAGGTTGGGCGATGCGGTGTCGAGAATCGAATAGTCGTTGCCGCGCCGCAGCTCGAGCGTGACTTCGCCGGTGATCGCGCGCGCGACCCAGCGCTGCGCCGAATCGCGCAGCATGATGGCCTGCGGATCGAACCAGCGGCCCTGATAGAGCAGGCGGCCGAGGCGGCGCCCGTAGTCGCGGTACTGCTCGATCGTGTCTTCGTTGTGGATGCCGGTGATCAGGCGTTCGTAGGCAATGAACAGCAGCGCCAGTCCCGGCGCTTCGTAGATGCCGCGGCTTTTGGCCTCGATGATGCGGTTCTCGATCTGGTCGGACATGCCGAGGCCATGGCGTCCGCCGATTCGATTGGCCTCGAGCATCAACGCGACCCTGTCGTCGAAGCGCATGCCGTTCAGGGCCACTGGCAGCCCCTCCTCGAACCGCACCGTCACCTGCTCGCGCTTGATCGGCACGTCGTCGCGCCAGAACGCGGTTCCCATGATGGGCTGGACGATGGTGATGTCGCGGTCGAGGCGCTCGAGATCCTTCGCCTCGTGCGTCGCGCCGAGCATGTTGGAGTCGGTCGAATAGGCCTTCTCGGCCGTCATCCGGTAGGCGAAACCGGACTGGCGCATGAATTCCGACATCTCGGCACGCCCGCCGAGTTCGTCGATGAAGGCCTGGTCCAGCCACGGCTTGTAGATCTTCAGGCCCGGATTGGCGAGTAGACCGTAGCGATAGAAACGCTCGATATCGTTGCCTTTGAAGGTGCTGCCGTCGCCCCAGATGTGGACATCGTCTTCCTTCATCGCGGCGACCAGCATCGTGCCGGTGACCGCGCGCCCGATCGGCGTGGTGTTGAAGTAGGTGAGCCCGGCGGTCGAGACATGGAACGCCCCGCACTGGAGCGCGGCGATTCCTTCGGCGACGAGCTGCGCGCGGCAATCGACGAGGCGCGCCTTCTCGGCACCGTATTGCATCGCCTTGCGCGGTATCTCGTCGTAGTCCGGCTCGTCGGGCTGGCCGAGGTTGGCGGTGTAGGCATACGGGATCGCGCCCTTCTGGCGCATCCAGAGCAGTGCCGCACTCGTGTCGAGGCCGCCGGAAAATGCGATGCCGACCCGTTGCCGGATTGGCAGGTGCTGAAGGATGGTTCCCATGGCTGCCCAGGTTCAGTCGAGCCGCGCTCCACTGCTTGCGATCACTGGTCGCCAGCGCGCGCGTTCGGCGGCCATGAAGTCGGCGAATTGCTGCGGGGATCCGCCCACGACATCCCAGCCGGCGCCCTCGATGCGCGGCCTGACCTCGGGGTTGGCGAGAATGGCATTGATCTCGCGATTCAGTCGTTCGATCAACCCGGCTGGTATCCCGCTCGGCGCGACAAAGCCGTTCCATGCCACAGCCTCGAAACCGGCGAATCCGCTTTCGGCAATGGTCGGCAGCTCCTTCATATGGCTCCAGCGCGTGCGGCTGGTGACCGCGAGCGGCTTCACGCGCCTGGCCGTGATCAGCGGCAGCAACGACGTGGGATTCGACATGATCGCCTGCACCTCGCCGGCCGCGATCGCCTGCACGGCGGGCGGCGCTCCGTTGTACGGGATGTGCGCCAGGAAGATCCTTCCTTGCGTCTTCAAAAGCTCCATCGCCAGATGCGACGTGCTGCCATTGCCGACCGAGGCGTAGTTGAGCTGCCCGGGGCGCGCGCGCGCGTATTCGATGAACTCCTTGAACGAATTCACCGGCAGTGTGGCCGGCACGGCCAGGATGTTCGGCGCCGAACCGACCAAAACGATCGGCGCCAGGTCGCGCGCGGGGTCGTATGCGAGCCTCGAGTACAAATACGGCGCCGTTGCAAGGGGTGCGGTGAAGGACAGGCCGAAGGTGTATCCGTCCTTTTCCGCGTGCGCGATGAGCTCGGTCCCGAGCGTGCCGCCGGCCTGCGCACGATTCTCCGGAACGACTGGCTGCCCGAGCCGCTCCTTCAGCATGTCGCCGACGAGGCGGCCGAGAAAATCGATCGACGACCCGGGCGGTGCCGTCAGGACCATGCGCAAGGGCCGGCTCGGCCAACCTTGCGCGTGCGCGCGCGAGGCGATGCCGAGTGCGGCGCCGGCACTGGCGTATGCGAGCAGTACACGCCTCCTCATGGCGCTACTCCTGCGGTTCGACCGCGCTCCCTTTCACTGCACATCGCGCCCAAGCAACAGGTACTCCATCAGTGCCTTCTGGGCATGCAGGCGGTTCTCGGCTTCGTCCCACACCACCGACTGCGCCCCTTCGAGCACGTCCGCGGTCACTTCCTCGCCGCGATGGGCCGGCAGGCAGTGCATGAACAACGCATCGGCCTTGGCGGCCCGCATCACTTCGGCATCGACGCGCCATCCTGCGAACGCCCGGCGGCGCGCCTCGTTTTCCGCTTCGAAACCCATGCTGGTCCAGACGTCCGTCGTCACGAGGTCGGCGCCGCGGGCTGCATCGAGCGGATTTGCGCAGACCTCGAGGTGCGCTCCCGCGCGGGCCCGCGCCGGCTCGAGGCCGTATTGCGGAGGCGTCGAGACGCGCACGGTGAACCCGAGCAGTGCGGCCGCCTGCAACCAGGTGTAGGCCATGTTGTTGGCATCACCGATCCACGCCACCGTGCGCCCGGCGATCGAGCCACGATGCTCGATGTACGTGTAGACGTCGGCGAGGATCTGGCAGGGGTGAAACTCGTTCGTCAGGCCGTTGATCACGGGCACGCGCGAGCATGCCGCGAAGCGCTCGATCTTCGACTGCTCGTACGTGCGGATCATCACGATGTCGACCATGCGTGAAATCACGCGCGCGGTGTCCTCGATCGGCTCGGCCCGGCCAAGCTGGGAATCGCCGGTGGTCAGGTGGATGACCGAACCGCCGAGCTGGTACATGCCGGCCTCGAAACTGACACGGGTGCGCGTCGAGGCTTTTTCGAAGACCATCGCGAGCGTGCGATCGCGCAGCGGCTGGTAGAACTCGTAGCGCTTGAACCGGTCCTTGATGACGCGGGTTCGCGCAAACACGTGCTCGAAGTCGGCGCGCGAGAAGTCCTCGCAGCTGAGGAAGTGGCGGAGCGGCGCCGGCATGCCAGACCTATGCCGCGCTGCGCGTGGAGGAAACGAACTGTCGCACGCACGGGACCAGGCGCGCGACGATCTCGTCCGCCTCGCGCGCGTCGATGACGAGCGGCGGCAGCAACCGGATCACCGAGTCCTGCGTGACGTTTATGAGCAGGCGCGCCTCGAGGGCCAGCCGCACGACCTCTGCGCACGGGCGATCCAACTCCACACCGATCATGAGCCCCTTGCCGCGGATCGCGACCACACCCGGCACATTCGCAAGCTCGCGCGCGAGTCCGTCGCGCAGGCGCTCACCCTGCGCCGCGGCGTTGGCGAGCAGGTTTTCCTCCTCCAGGATGCGCAGCGTCTCGAGACCGGCCCGGCAGGCGAAGGGGCCGCCGCCGAAGGTCGTGCCGTGGTTGCCTGGGCCGAAAACACCGGCACCACGGCCGGTCGCGGCGATGGCACCGATCGGGACCCCGGAACCGAGTCCCTTCGCGACCGTGAGGACGTCCGGTCGGAGGTCGCACCACTGATAGGCGAACCATTTTCCAGTGCGTCCGGTGCCCGACTGCACCTCGTCGATCATGAGCAGCCAGCCGCGCCGATCGCACAGCTCGCGCAATGCGCGCACGTACGTGGGGTCGGCGATGTTGATGCCGCCCTCGCCTTGCAGCACCTCGAGCCAGATCGCCAGCACGCGCGGATCGGCGCTGGCGGCACGCTCGACCGCCTCGAGATCGTTGTAGGGCACCTGGATGAATCCGCTTGGCAGCGGGTCGAAGCCCTGGCGGGCCTTCTCGCTTCCCGTGGCCGCCAGCGTCGCCAGGGTGCGGCCGTGCCAGGCATTGCGCATGACGATCGTCTGCGCTTGCGGATTGCCATGCTTGTGGCCATAGAAACGCACCAGCTTCAGCGCGGCCTCGTTCGCCTCGGCGCCAGAATTGCCGAAGAAGACCTCCTGCATGCCTGAGATCGCGCACAGGCGGTCGGCAAGTTGCTCCTGCTCGCGGACGCGGTAGATGTTGGAGGTGTGGATGAGCTTGCCGGCCTGGTCGGCGAGCGCCTGCACGAGCTTCGGATGCGCATGGCCAAGGCCGTTCACTGCAATGCCGGCGAGCGCATCCAAGTATTCTTTGCCGTCGTCGCCATAGAGCCAGGCTCCCTTGCCATGGGTGAATGCAACCGGCAGGCGGTTGTAGGTGTTCATCAAGTGCGACATCGGCACGCTCGCTGCGGAAAAGAAAACGCGGCGCACGCCAACGCCGCGTTGCGCGGATTATAGGAAAGCCATGAGGAACGTTCGTTGATTCGCGACCTCGGCACCTTCGACGTCGTGATCGCCGGCGCCGGGACGGCCGGGTGCCTGCTGGCCAATCGCCTTTCCGCCGATCCGCGGATGCAGGTTGCGTTGCTCGAAGCGGGCGGCGACGACGGCTACATCTGGATCCGCATTCCGGTCGGATACCTGTACTGCATCGGCAATCCACGCACCGACTGGTGTTTCGAGACCGAGCCGGTCGAAGGATTGAACGGGCGCGCGGTCGGTTACCCGCGCGGCAAGGTGCTGGGCGGCTGCTCCTCCATCAACGGCATGATTTACATGCGCGGCCAGCGCGAGGACTACGACGGCTGGCGTGCGGGGGATGGGTACGGTGCCAATCCCGGCTGGTCATGGGGCGACCTGCTCGGGTTCTTCGTGCGCCACGAGGACTACTTTGGCGGCGCCGATTCCCTGCATGGCGCCGGCAACGAATGGCGTGTCGAGAAGCAGCGGCTGTCGTGGACGATCCTCGATGCGTTCCGCGCCGCCGCGGGCGCGGTCGGCATCCCGCCCACCGACGACTTCAACCGCGGCAACAACTTCGGTTGCGGTTACTTCGACGTGAACCAGAAGCGCGGTGTGCGCTGGAATGCGGCCGACGCTTTCCTGCACCCGATCCGGCGCCGGCCCAACCTTGCCGTCTTCACGCAGACCCGTGCGACGCGCCTGGTTTTCGACGACAAGCGCTGCGTCGGCATCGAGGTCCTGCGCGACGGCGAGCGCAACCGCATCGGCGCGCGGGGCGAGGTCCTGCTTGCTTCTGGCACCGTCGCGTCGCCGCAGTTGCTGCAACTCTCCGGCGTCGGGCCTGGCGAACTGCTGCAGCGCCACGGTATCGAGGTCCGGCACGCGTTGCCTGGCGTTGGTGCGAACCTGCAGGATCATCTGCAATTGCGGATGGCATTCAAGCTCTCCGGCGTTGCGACGCTCAATACGCTGGCCGCGCGCTTCTGGTCCAAGGCGGGGATGGCGCTGCAATACGCGTTGTTCCGGCGCGGGCCGCTGACGATGAGTCCGAGTCAGCTCGGTGCGTTCGCGCATTCAAACCCCGGCGTGACGCGGCCGGACCTGGAGTATCACGTCCAGCCGCTCTCGCTCGACCGCTTCGGCGAACCGCTGCACTCGTTCGATGCCTTCACCGCCTCGGTCTGCCACCTGCGTCCGCAGTCGCGCGGATCGATCGCGATTCGCTCTGCGGATCCCCTGCAGCCGCCCGCGATCGCGCCCAACTACCTTGCGACGACGGGCGATCGTCTCGTTGCGGCGGCGGCGCTGCGGCTGACGCGGCGCATCGTCGCGGCGGAGCCGCTGGCCCGGTATTCGCCGCAGGAGTTCAAGCCCGGCCCGCATCTCACGACCGACGACGAACTCGCACGCGCCGCCGGCGACATCGGGACCACGATCTTCCATCCGGTGGGAACGGCGAAGATGGGGCCGGCGAGCGATCCGGCCGCTGTCGTCGGCCACGACCTGCGCGTGCACGGCCTCGCGGGCTTGCGGGTGATCGATGCTTCGATCATGCCGACGATCACATCGGGCAACACCAACTCGCCGACGCTGATGATCGCGGAAAAAGGCGCCGCGATGGTTGGCGCGACCCTGCGCGCGACCTGAGCGGACTCAGGCGGCAATCCGCGCGACGGCCGGCTCGCGCAGCGCGACGAGCCGGCGTTCCTCGCTCGCCATCAGCACGCGGATGCTGGGGAAGTAACCCTGGTAGACGACGCCGTGCAACTCGACCTTGTTCTGCACCCGCAAGTAACGGATCAGGTACTCGACGATGTTCTCCGTGATGAGCTGTCCGGGTACGAGCACCGGGATGCCGGGCGGGTAGGGGACGATCTGGTCAGCGCAGGTGCGCCCGACCAGGTTCGCGTTCGGCTGGTCGTTGTCGTCCAGCAGCGGAATCAGCTCGCCGCCGCAGTAGTACGCGTCGCGCGGCAGGTACATGAGCTCGGTGAAACCCGGAATGTCCGGCGTGCGGTAGAGCCGGCGCGGCGCTCGCTTCTCGCGTGCGATGCGCATCAGCGCGTCGTAGAGGCGCGAGCATTTCGAGCGGGTGGTGCCGATGGTCAGCAGCAGCGTGATCGTGTTGAAGGTCGACTTCTCGACCGTGATGTTGAAGCGCGTGAAGAGCTCCTGCTGCAGCTCGTCGACGGTGAGTCCGCATGAGGAGATGTCGACCGTGATCTTGGTGGGGTCGAGCAGGATGTGGTCGTCCTTCACTTCTTCCGGCAGCAGATCCTGCAGGTCGAGCACGCGGAACGCGCCGGTCGAATTGATCTGCTGGCGCAATTCGTCGGCGAGCATCAGCGTGCGCTCGAGCAGCTTGTAGCCCTCGAGGACCGCCTGTTTGCGGCCCACGTCGAGGCTCGCGATCATGCTGTACATCGGGCTCGTCGACGTATGCATGTTGAAGTTCTCGCGGAACAGGTGTTCCTTGAACCCCGGATCGTTGACGTGGATGAAGGCCGCCTGCGAGAAGGCCGACAGCGTCTTGTGCGCCGATTGCGTGACGTAGTCGGCGCCGGATTCGAGCGCGGTCGGGCGCAGGTCGGGATGGAAGCGGGCGTGGCTGAACCAGGCCTCGTCGATCAACACCTTGATGTTGTGAGCGTGCGCCGCCTCCACGATCGGCTTGAGGTCGTAGCGCAGGCCGTCGTAGGTGCACGAGGTGAGCACGAGCAACTGCGCGTCCGGGTGGTCCTCGATCGCCCGCAGGACGGTCGCTTTAGGCACCGTGCCGAAGACGCCGTACTTGCGGTTGACGCTGGAATCGAGGTAGATCGGACGCGCGCCGGAAAGCACCACGCCATGGTGGACCGACTTGTGGCAATTGCGGTCCAGCAGGAGCTTCTCGCCCGGCGCGATCAGGGTCTGCAGGATCACCTTGTTGGCGGTCGACGTGCCGTTGGTGGCGAAAAACGTCTGGCGAGCGCCGAACGCCTTGGCTGCCATCTGTTGGGCTTCGGCGATGACGCCGGTCGGCTCCATGAGCGAATCGAGCGCCTTCACCGACACCGAAAGGTCGGCGTCGAAAACGTGCTCACCCATGAATTCGTAGAAATCGTTGACCCAGGGGCTGCCGCGCAACGAGTCGCCACTTGAGTGACCGGGCGTGTGCCAGGCGTCCTTGGCCGCCAGCACGTAGGCCCGCAGCGCGTCGTAGAACGGCGTCCGGGCGCGTTCCGCGATCTGTGCGTTCAGGATGCGATAGATACCGCGGAAGTCCCGTTCCTCGCGATAGAAGTAGCCGTCGACCGCTTCGGCGAAGAGGGCATCGACGACCTGGTCCTCCTTTTCCTTTTCGATCAGGATGTACAGGTCGAGTTCCGGGCGCAGGCCCGTGATCTTCTGCACCAGCTTCAGCGCACTCATCTGCAGGCTGCGCGTTGCCTCCTTGCCGTTGCCGTTGCGGGAGACGGCCCGGCGGCCGCCCTCGACCACCGCGTAGAGCTTGTCGTCGACGATGACGATCTGCACATCGCCATCGCGCTCGATCAGTTGCAGGCCCTCTTTGGCGGTCAACGCTCCGATGAACGTGATGCCGAAAGGATTGTCCAGCGAGCGCGCCGCTGCGTTCAGGCCCTTGAGGAATTCCTTCAGGATCAGCGGTTCGTCATTGATGACGAGAATCTTGGAGGTCGGTCTGGCCATGCGGGGCGGGACAAGTGGAATAAGCGCGGTTTATGCGCGAAAAGGGCCGTTAACGCAAGGCAAAAGCGGCCGTTGACTGCCGTGGGAACTGGCTAGTCTGCGTTCGAGCGCGGGCGCATCGACTCGAGTCGACGGGGTGGGGGCACCTTGCTCATTCCTGACGCGCCGGCGGCCCGACCGAATCTCCGATTCCAGGTCCCGGGAGCGTCGCGTGATCACACGAACTGCACGAGAACCGGCGTTGCCGATGGTGTGAAAATCATGTCGAACCTGTTGGATCTGCCCGTGAGTGTCGTCGCTGAAATCTGGAAAGTTTCGGACCTGCCGCGTCTCGGCGAGTTCCTGATCCACGGCGTGACGCGCCATGGCAAGCTCTTTCGCCCTAGTGATTGGTCCGAGCGCCTCTGCGGCGTGATGGCGTGTTTCCGGCCCGGCGGTGCCGCGGCGGGCCGCGATGCCCTGATCGGCTACTCACCCTTCGTCCAGCCCGTTACGTTCGACGGCCTGAAATGCGTGCTGGTCGACCCGGCTTTGCGCGAGGTCGAAGTGATGGCGCTCGATTTCGTCGTGAACTTCGCCCGCGACAACACCCTCAAGGTCACCGTTGCACAATCGCCCTGGACGGGGAACTGAGAGCGACCGAAGGACAAAGAAAAAGGGCGCTGCCCGACAAACGGTATCAGCGCCCAGTACCGCGGGAGGCGGCGTGAGCGGCCGCCACACACACTAGCTCTTCAACTCATTGCCTTGATGGCGGCTGCAAGCCGGCTCTTGTTGCGTGCGGCCGTGTTCTTGTGCGCGATCTTCTTTTCGGCGACCGAATCGATGATCCGCACCGCCTTGCGCAGGACTTCGGCGGCCGACTGCTTGTCGCCGCCGGCGATCGCCTTGCGGACAGATTTGATTGCCGTGCGCATGCGCGAGCGCAACGCCGCGTTGTGAGCGCTGCGGATCACAGCCTGGCGGCCGCGCTTGCGGGCCTGTTTGGTATTCGCCATGACACTCCTGGTTCACTGGTTCGGCGAGGATGCATGTTGATGCTGCAAAAGCCCGCCGCGCGAAAAGCCCTAAACTATACCAGCGCACGCGGGCGCGAACAAAAAAGACGCTGATCGCGCGGTACGGAGCGCGGTCCGTACCGCGCACTCCCACAGAACTCGCTGCGCAGTCTCCCGATCTGGTGAACCTCCTTCGTGCCGCCGCAACCGTTTCCAGCCTGACGCTGCTGTCGCGGGTCACCGGGCTGATTCGCGACCTGCTGATCTCCCGCGTCTTCGGGGTCAGCGGCGCGACCGACGCATTCAACGTCGCGTTCCGGATTCCGAACCTGCTGCGCCGCCTGTTCGCCGAGGGTGCGTTTCAACAGGCCTTCGTTCCGGTGCTCGCGGACACGCGCGCGCAACGGGGCGACGATGGCATGCGCCACCTCGTCGATCACGTGGCGGCCACGCTGTTCTGGACGCTGCTGCTCGTTTCACTCGCCGGAGTGGTCGCGGCCCCGGCGCTGGTATGGATCATCGCGACCGGTCTGGCGCACGACGCGCAGACGTTCGATCTCGCGACCAAGATGACGCGGTGGATGTTTCCCTACATCCTCTGCATGTCGTTGGTTGCCTTCGCGGCCGGCGCTCTCAATACCTTCAAGCGCTTTGCGGTCCCTGCGCTGACACCGGTCGTCCTCAACCTTTCGTTCATCGCGTGCGCGCTCTGGCTTGCGCCGCGTATGGCCACCCCGATCCTCGCGCTCGCCCTGGCGGTCGTCATCGGCGGCGTGCTGCAACTCGCACTGCAGGTGCCGGCGCTGTATCGCATCGGGATGCTTCCGCGCGTCGGCAATCCTCTCACCGGGCTGCGCGACGAGAACGTGCGACGCATCCTGCGGCTGATGCTGCCGGCGATCTTTGCCGTCTCGGTGGCGCAACTGTCGATCATCATCAACACCAACATCGCGTCGCACCTGCCGACGGGCAGCGTGACCTGGCTGGCGTTCGCCGATCGACTGATGGAGTTTCCGACCGCGTTGCTCGGCGTGGCGCTCGGCACGGTACTGCTGCCGAGCCTGTCGGCGGCGTTCGCGGAGCAACGCAGCGCCGACTACAGCCGTCTTCTCGACTGGGGGTTGCGGCTGACGCTCCTGCTCGCACTGCCTGCGGCGGCCGGGCTCGGCCTGCTGGCGGAAGGACTGGTCGGGGTGCTGTTCCAGGGCGGCAAGTTCTCGTGGCACGACGTGCAGCAGACGGCCCTGGCCCTGATCGGGTACGCGGTCGGCCTGATCGGATTGATCGCCGTGAAGATCCTCGCGCCCGGCTTCTATGCCCAGCGCGACATCAAGACGCCGGTGAAGATCGCGGTCAGCGCCCTGATCGCGACCCAGCTTGCCAACCTCGCATTCGTGCCGTGGTTAGGACACGCCGGCCTGGCGTTTTCGGTCAGCCTCGGTGCTTGTGTCAACGCGGCGTTGTTGTTCGCCGGCCTGTGGCGCCGCCGGATCTTCGTTCCGCAGCCCGGATGGGGCGGCTTCGCGCTGCGTCTTGCGCTGGCGCTGGGCGCGATGATCGCGTGGCTCGGCTGGACGCGCGCCACGATCGACTGGCAGGCAGGTCAGGGCTTGTGGGCGACGAGAGCAATACAGCTCGCCGCCGTCATCGCGGCCGCAGGCGCAATCTACTTTGCGGCGCTCTGGCTGCTGGGCTTCAGGCCGCGCGACTTCGTGCTGCGCGGCTGATTCCGTCGACCGCGAGCCTCATAGCTTGGTCAGCATCGCTTCGGCGCTGCTGACCTCGAATTTGCCGGGCGCCTCGACGTTGAGCGACTTGACGACGCCGTCTTCGACCAGCATGGAGAACCGCTGGCACCGCACGCCCATGCCGCGCGCGGTGAGATCGACCTCGAGGCCGAGTTTCTTCGTGTAGTCGGCGGAGCCGTCCGCCATCATCCGCACCTTGCCGGTCGAATGCTGGTCACGGCCCCAGGCCCCCATGACGAAGGGGTCGTTCACGGACATGCACCAGACCTCGTCCACGCCTTTGTTCTTCAACGCGTCGTGGTGCTGCACGTAACCGGGCACGTGCTTGGCGGAACACGTCGGCGTGAAGGCCCCCGGCAGGCCGAAGATCACGATCCTCTTGCCGCGTACGAGTTCGCCGACGTTGAACGAGTTGGGCCCAAGCGAGCATCCTGCCGTTTCGACCTCGATGAACTCCTGCAATTGACCTTCCGGCAGCTTGTCTCCGACTTTGATTGGCATGGGGTCGATCCTCCGGACAACGGCTTGCAAAGATATCCAGTCTAACAATCCGGGTCATGCTGCCTGTCAACCGCGCATCCGCCGCGCCCTGTCCGCGCGGGGGCGGGGTCGTCGGTCGCGCCGTTACTTTGGCTGCATGCGGATCGCGCCGTCGAGGCGGATCGTCTCGCCGTTCAGCATGCAGTTTTCGAGGATCGACTTCACGAGGTGTGCGTATTCACCCGGGCGGCCGAAGCGCGAGGGGAAAGGCACCTGGGCGGCAAGCGACTGCTGCAGTTCGGGTGCCATGCCGAGCAGCATCGGTGTTTCGAAGATGCCGGGAGCGATCGTGACCACCCGGATTCCGTTGCGGGCGAGATCGCGCGCGATTGGCAACGTCATGCCGACCACCCCCGCCTTGGAGGCCGAATACGCGGCTTGCCCGATCTGCCCGTCGAATGCGGCCACGGACGCGGTGTTGACGATGACGCCGCGCTCGCCTTCGGCTGTCGGCGGCAAGCCGGACATCGCCTCGGCCGCGAGCCGGATCATGTTGAACGTCCCGATCAGGTTGATCCCGATCACGCGTGCGAACGAGTCCAGTTTGTGCGGTCCGTCCTTGCCGACGGTTTTTTCGCCCGCGGCGATTCCGGCGCAGTTGATCAGTCCGCGCAGCGTGCCAAGCGAGAGTGCGGCGGCGATCGTCGCCTTGCCGTCGCTCTCGCTCGACACATCGCAGCGGACGAAACGCGCGCCGCCTCCGAGCTCGCGCTCGAGCGCTTCACCCTTGTCGGCCTGCACGTCGGCGATGACGACCTGGCCACCTTCCGTGGCGAGCAGGGTGGATGTCGCACCGCCAAGGCCCGACGCTCCGCCGGTGACGATAAAAACATTGCCGCGAATCTGCATGCGTGGCTCCCGTACGAGGCCGACGATTGTACGGTCCGACCTGCACCAGCACAGTTATCTGAACGTGCAGCGGCCGTAGACCCAGACCGCCCCGGAACTGCCGCTCGCGCTGATCCTGCTATGCAAGCGCATCAATGGGAGGTAACACGTGCGGGCGTCGAGCCCCTGGTCGCGCAGCCACGACTCTGCGCCTTGCCAGCGATAACCGAAGGCGTGATGCGGGCGTCCGCCCGACCCTGCGACCTGAGCGTCGGGGGGGAGTTCGATCAACGCAAAGTGAGCATCGGCGCTCGAGAGATCCATGCCCGAGTGCGTCGCCAGCGGGTGCTTCGCACGCTCGTCGCCGGTGACCGCCCCGGGATCCGATGTGATCGGGCTATGCGCGCCAAGCGCGAGGCCGTAGATCTCAAGGTCGACATCCGCCTCACCGGCCAGTCCCGGCGCCGCGATCAGAACCGACTCCAAAAGCGCGCACAGAGCGATCGGTGCTCCGAGACTTGCAGGGCGGATCGCGTGCAGCAAGCCTGACCACATGCGCGCATCCTGCGCGGCGCCGCTGAATCGCGCACGAACCTCGTGTCAGCGAATTGACCGTTTCGAAACGTCGATGCGCGCGGCTCAGCGAAGCAGAGCGGGCGCCGTTCCACAATCGTGGGTGAGCGGGTCGCGCGCAACGGCGACGAACCGCGGCGCTCGCACGTTTGCGCGTTTCAATTTGACGGGAGCGATCGGTCGCCCTCGCCGAGCGCGCGCTGCATGAAGACGGTATCGACCCAGCGCCCGTGCTTGAAGCCGGTGGCGACGAAGACGCTCATCCGATCGAAGCCGCATGCGCGATGCAGCCTGATCGAAGCGTGATTCGCGGAATCGCCGATCACTGCGATCATCTGTCGATAGAGCGCGCGCGTGCACGCCTCGATGAGGGCAAGCAGCAACGCGCGCCCGATGCCGCGCCCGGTCGCGGCGGGGTCGAGGTACACCGAGTCCTCGACTGTGTACCGATACGCAGGACGGCTGCGGAACGCGCTCGCGTAGGCATAACCGAGGACACGATCGCCCTCGGTTGCGACGAGGTAGGGATAGCCGGCGCCCGTCACCGCTTCGAAGCGGCGCCGCATCTCGTCCGGCGACGGCGCCTCGATTTCGAAGCTTGCGAGCCCGTGCAGGACGTGGTGGCTGTAGATGGCGGCGATCGACGGGACGTCGGCCGGGCTCGCGGCGCGCAGGACCGCCGTCATCCGCTCCGGGGTGCTATTGCGGCGCGTGTGCTGCCGCGGAGGCGGGAGGCGGGTTCGCGACCGGGGTGGCTGCGTTCGCGGTGCCGGGCGCGGCCTTCACCTGTTGGGCCGAGTGTGCGGCGCCCTGCTGAAGCACGAACAACGCGATGCCCACCGCGAACAAGGCGATCAGCATGCCAATCGCGAGTCCCATGCCGCGGGCGAGATCGCCTTCGGTCTCAATGTGTTCCATGCCCGTCCGACCCATGCCCCGATTCTATCTGTCTTCCCGGAGCGACGGCCATCGGCGCCGGACTGCCGACCGCAGCGGTCGCGACGGCCGGCACTTGTAGCGATGATCCGGCCGGCTTGTCGGTATGCATCGCTGCGATGATGGGGACGATGAGAAGGGCCACGATGTTGATAATCTTGATGAGCGGATTGACGGCCGGGCCGGCCGTGTCCTTGTAGGGGTCGCCGACCGTGTCGCCGGTCACCGCCGCCTTGTGTGCGTCGGAGCCCTTGCCGCCGTAGTTGCCTTCTTCGATGTACTTCTTCGCGTTGTCCCAAGCGCCGCCGCCGGTGGTCATCGAAATCGCGACGAAGAGCCCGGTCACGATGGTTCCCATCAACACGCCACCGAGCGCTTCCGGCCCAAGCACGATGCCGACGACGATCGGGACCAGCACCGGCAACAGGGACGGCACCATCATCTCCTTGATCGCCGCACTCGTGAGCATGTCGACCGCTCGCGAGTAATCGGGCTTGGCCGTGTGCTCCATGATGCCCTTGATCTCGCGGAACTGGCGCCGCACTTCCTCGACCACCGCGCCGGCCGCGCGTCCGACCGCTTCCATCGCCATTGCGCCGAACAGATAGGGGACGAGGCCGCCGATGAACAGGCCAATGATCACCTTGTAGTTCGACAGGTCGAACACCGGCTTGATTCCTGCCTGCTCCAGGCCGCCCGTGTAGTCGGCAAACAGCACCAGTGCGGCGAGTCCGGCCGATCCGATCGCGTAGCCCTTCGTTACCGCCTTGGTCGTGTTTCCGACCGCATCGAGCGGATCGGTGATGTTGCGCACCTCCTTCGGCAGTTCGGCCATTTCCGCGATGCCGCCGGCGTTGTCGGTGATCGGTCCGTATGCGTCCAGGGCGACGATGATGCCGGTCATGGACAGCATTGCGGTCGCCGCAACCGCGATGCCGTACAGGCCCGCGAACTTGTATGAAGCGAAGATCGCCGCGCAGATGGCGAGCAGCGGCCAGGCGCACGCCTTCATCGAAACGGCGATCCCGGCAATGATGTTGGTTGCATGGCCGGTCGTCGAGGCCTTGGCGACGTATCTGACCGGCGCGAACTGTGTGCCGGTGTAGTACTCGGTGATGTAGACCAGCGCGCCGGTCAGGACCAGCCCGACCAGCGCCGCCAGGTACAGGCTGCCCACGCTGGTGCCCGCCTGAGCCGCGAAGGGGCCGAGGACCCAGTTAGTCACCGGATAGAACAGGACGAGCGCGATGACTCCGGCCACGATCAGGCCGCGGTACAGCGCGTTCATGATCTTGCCGCCTTCGCGCGCCTTGACGAAGAAGCAACCGACGATCGAGGCGAGGATCGAGACCCCGGAGATTGCCAGCGGGTAGACGATGCCCGCGGCGACGCCCTCGGCGCCGGCATCCTTGAAGAAGAACCCGCCGACGAGCATCGTGGCGACGACCGTCACCGCGAACGTCTCGAACAGGTCGGCGGCCATGCCGGCGCAGTCGCCGACGTTGTCGCCGACGTTGTCGGCAATCACGGCAGGATTGCGCGGATCGTCCTCGGGAATGCCTGCTTCGACCTTGCCCACCAGGTCGGCGCCGACGTCCGCGCCCTTGGTGAAGATGCCGCCGCCGAGACGCGCGAAGATCGAGATCAGCGATGCGCCGAACGCAAAACCGATCATGGGGTGAAGCAGCTCGCGTGTTTCTGCGCCGGCGTGCGTCGCGCTGATGAGCCAAAAGAAGCCGCTGACACCGAGCAGACCGAAACCCACCACCAGCAGGCCGGTGATCGCGCCGCCCCGAAAAGCGATGTTCAGTGCTGCATTCAGGCCTTGGGTCGCCGCCTGGGCGGTGCGCACGTTGGCACGCACCGAGACGTTCATGCCGGCGTAGCCGGCGGCGCCGGATAGCACGGCGCCGAGCACGAAGCCGATGGCAGTCCACGGGCCGAGTTGCGGCACCAGCCAGATCACGATCGCCAGCACGACACCGACGATGGCGATCGTGCGGTATTGGCGATTGAGGTAGGCACGTGCGCCGGTCTGCACTGCAGCCGCGATTTCCTGCATGCGCGCGTTGCCCGCGGGTTGCTTGAGGATCCACGAGATGGACCAGGCGCCGAACACCACGGCCGCAAGGCCGCAGACGAGCGCAAGCATCAAGGCGGAAGACATGAGGTTCTCCTTGTCGGGATTGCTGGAATCGGGGGTGGCGCCGGCGACGCTATCTCAGAGCGTCGAACACGCGTTGTTTGATTTCTTCCACCCGTCCGCGCCCATCGACCTTGCGGTGCTTCGGCGCGGCGGCGTCGCCGGTGGCGGCCCACTTGGCGTAGTAGTCGATCAGCGCACTCGTCTGTGCGCGATAGATCTCGAGCCGCTTGAGCACGACCTCGGCCTTGTCATCGTCGCGCTGGATCAGCGGCTCCCCGGTGGCATCGTCGCGGCCTTCCTGGCGTGGCGGATTGAACCTGACGTGGTAGGTGCGACCACTCGCCAGGTGGACGCGCCGGCCGACCATGCGCTCGAGAATGTCCTCGTCCGGAACTGCAATCTCGAGCACGAAGTCCACCTGGACGTTTGCCTCCCTCAGGCTCTCCGCCTGCGGAAGCGTGCGTGGAAATCCGTCGAACAGGTACCCGCTGCGGCAGTCGGGTCCTTCGAGGCGCTCCTTGACCAGGCCGATGATGATGTCGTCCGAGACCAGCTGGCCCGCGTCCATCACCTTCTTTGCCGCAAGTCCGAGCGGCGTGCCGGCGCGCACCGCCGCACGCAGCATGTCACCGGTGGAAATCTGAGGGATGCCGAAGTGCTCCTTGATGAACGTCGCCTGCGTGCCCTTGCCGGCGCCCGGCGGACCAAGAAGGATCAGACGCATCCCCGTTCCTTTGTCTGATATCGCTGCATCGCTCAGGGGGCGCCACTTTTTCCACCGGCGTCCGGCCAAAGCGGCGCATTCTAACCGCAAGACCCTGACGCCTCGCAAAAACCGCTGGTGGGAACGCCGGCTTTCGAGAGGAGCGCTGCGCTCAGGAGGCGGTGAATGCGCGGCGCACGAGCTCGAGGTCAGCCGGTGTGTCGACGCCTGCGGGCAGGCCGTGCGCCAATGGCAGCACGGCGATCCGCTCGCCGTGCCACAGCGCGCGCAGTTGTTCGAGGCTCTCGAGGGCCTCGAGCGGCGACCGTTCGAGCGCCGGGAAGCGCGCGAGGAAGGCCACCCTGTATGCGTAGAGGCCGACGTGGCGCAAGACCGTCATTCCGGCGGGCAGTGCGGTGCGATCGAGTGCAAACGCATCGCGCGCCCACGGAATCGGCGCGCGGGAGAAGTAGAGCGCGCGGCCGCGCCGATCGGTGACGACCTTGACCACATGCGGGCTGAAGAACTCGGTCGCATCGTGCAGCGTGTGTGCCGCGGTGGCGATCGCGCAGTCGGGACTCGCCGCCAGAAGATCGGCGACCTGCGCGACGAGATCGGGCGGAATCAAAGGCTCGTCACCCTGCACATTGACGACGAAATCGCTTCCGGCAAGGCCGAGCAGGCGACAGGCTTCGGCAAGGCGGTCGGTGCCGGTCGCATGCGTGCTCGCGGTGAGAACCGCCGCCACGCCGTGGGCGCGGCAGGCCTCCAGGACCTCGGCGTCATCGGCGGCCACGACCACACGGGTCGCGCCGCTTTGTGCAGCGCGCTGCGCGACCCGCACGACCATCGGGACCCCGTCTATGTCGGCAAGTGGTTTGCGGGGCAGGCGGGTCGATGCCAGGCGCGCCGGAATCAGCGCGACGAAGTCAGCCATCGCGGGGCCCGCTCAACCGGCGTCCGGCGCCGGGGGCTCGTCGAGGCGGCGCCCCTCGCTTTCGAGCATCACGGGGATGCCATCGCGGATCGGGTAGGCAAGCCCGGCCGCGCGGGAGATCAGCTCCTGGTTGGCGCGGTCATAGGCCAGGGGTCCCTTGGTGATCGGACAGACGAGGATCTCGAGCAGGCGATGGTCCATGGTGGCGCGTTTCCTGCGTGGGCCGCACGCGCGCTTCGATCAGGTCGATCAACGCCGCGTCGACCTGCGCTTCGAGCGGCACGACGTAGAGGCGGGCATCGTTGGCGAGCGACGTATTGGCCGCGCATTTTACGGCGTCCTTTTCGGTGATGAACGCCCGGTCGAACCTCAAGTCGAGGAACGGGTTGCGGGCGAAGTCGTAGTGATCGCCCAGCGCCAGCGTCGTGATCTCGAGGCCGAAGGCGCGCAGCATGGCGAAGAAGCGTTCCGGGTTGCCTATTCCAGCAGCAGCGACACAGGTCTGATTGCCGACGCGCTGCTCAGCGGCCAGGTCGGCGAGCGCAAAACGCCGCACCGGGTCCTTCAGCGGGTAGGCGCACGAAATCGATGTCTTCATCCGAAAGAACGGCGAGTAGATCCGCACCGGAGGCGTCAACCCGTGCAACACGACCGCATCTACACTGTCCAGTCGCCACGGTGGATCGCGCAAGGGGCCGGCCGGGAGCAACCATCCGTTGCCGAAACCGGCCTCGTGCACGACTGCGATCTCCACGTCGCGCGCGAGGCGGCGGTGCTGCAGGCCATCGTCGGCGACGATCACGTCGACATGCGGATTCAGATTCAGCAGCAGCCGTGCCGCGGCGGCACGATCCGTTCCCACGGCGACCGGCACCTGACTGGCGCGTGCGATCAGCAGCGGCTCGTCGCCGTAATCGCTGGCGCTGCCGTTGACCTGCACCGCGCGCGGCGAGGCGCGCCCCGCGCCATAGCCGCGCGAGATCACTCCGGGTGACCAGCCGCGTGCACGCAGCGCACGCGTCACTTCGATCGTCAGCGGCGTCTTGCCGCTGCCACCGACGTAGAGGTTGCCGATCACCACGACCGGAACGGGAAGGCGCTGCGGTTGTGCCAAGCCCGCCCGGTACCGCCAGACGTCGAAGCGACGCCACAGGCCGTGCAGCAAGGCAAGCGGCAACAACGCACGCGCCAGCACGCCGCGCCGCTGCCAGGCCTTGGCGAACCACGACTGCAGGCGCGCCCGGAGCGCCATCGCCGCACGCCTCAGCGCCGGCCGCCCGCGGCTTGCCGCTGCGTCGCGAAACTGATGCGCGGGAGATTGGCGAGGCGGGCTGCCTCCATCACGTTGATCACCGCCTGATGCGGGGCCTGGGCGTCGGCATTGATCACGAGAAGCGGCTTGTCCTTGCCGCGCGCCGCGCGCACCAACAAATCGGCGATGGCGCCCGGATCGGTGACGCCGACCAGGACGCGCTCGATCGCGATGCGCCCGTCGGCCGTGACGCCGACCTGGATTTCCTGCGGCCGATTCTGGGTCTTGTTTGCATCGGCGGTCGGAAGCTCGATCTGCAGCTCGGAGAAGCGCGAATAGGTCGTAGTGACCGCGAGGAAGATCAGGACGATCAGCATCACGTCGATCAGCGGGATGAGATTGAGTTCAGGATCTTCTTCGAGCGGCCGGCGGAAGCGCATCAGGTCCTCCTCGGCATCCGGTCGGCGTAGAGCGCGTCGAGCAGGCGCTGACCCTGCTGCTCCATGTCGACCAGGAAGGACTCGACCCGGGTGCGAAAGTGGCGGTAGAACAGCACGGCCGGCACGGCGACGATGATGCCGAAGGCCGTGCAATACAACGCGAGCGAGATGCCCTGCGCGAGCTGCTGCGGATTCGAGCCGGCCTGCTGGGAAGCGAAGATCTCGATCATGCCGACCACGGTGCCGAACAGGCCGAGCAGCGGGGCGATCGAACCGATGGACCCGAGCAGCGTGAGGTACCGTGAAAGCTCGTGCGCAGCGTGGGCGCCTGCACTCTCAACGGCGTGGATGGCGATGTCACGCGGCGCGCGTTCGTTGCGCAGCCCTGCCGCGAGGATGCGGCCGAGAGGCGAACTCTGCTCGAGACGGCCCACGACTTCGGGCGTGACCTGGCGCTTCGCATGCAGCGCAAGCACATCCTGCAGAAGCGTCGCGGGCGCGATACGGCCTCGTCTGAGCACGGTCGACCGCTCGATGATCAGCGCGAGGGCAACGATCGATGCGATGATCAGCGGCCAGATCGGCCAGCCGAGGCTTTGTACGATCGCGAACAATCGGGCATCTCCGTCGCATGCAAAAAAAGCGCCCGCAGTTTAGTCGAGGCATGCGAACCGGCGTTTTGCGGCTTCCTGGCGCGATCTTGTGGACAACATTGTGGACAAGTCGTGCGCGGAGGCTGCAAGTGCGCGCCGCCGCACGAATCTCCCTGGTTTCGCTACCCTGCCGACGATGAATTCACCTGCCGAATCAATCCCTTGGCATGACCGTGTGGACGCGAGGGCGGCGCCGCGCGCGGACCTACGCAAACACGTGCTTTGTGGAAAGCTTTTGCTCCGAGAGCCGCATGGCGCTTGAATCCGGGTCCGCCAATCCAGCAGCCACGCGGGAACCGCTGACAGTTTCATTGCTTAACCGCGCAGTGGCTGGATTGCTGGCGCGCGGATTCCCGCTGGTGCGGGTGCGCGGGGAGGTGAGCGGTTTCGCGCGCGCATCCAGCGGGCATTGGTATTTCGCCCTCAAGGACGACAGCGCGCAGGTGCGTTGCGTGATGTACCGCATGCGCAACGCGCTGGCACGCAGTGCCCCGCGCGACGGCGACGCGGTCGAAGTGCTCGCCCAGGTGACGCTGTACGAGCCGCGCGGCGAGTACCAGCTCACCGTCGAATCGCTGGCGCCCACTGGGCCAGGGCGGCTCTACGAGGCGTTTCTGCGGCTGCGCGAGCGGCTCGGCGCGGAAGGCCTTTTCGACGCTGCGCGCAAGCGTGCTCTTCCTGCGATGCCGTCGGCGATCGGGATCGTCACGTCGTTGCAGGCGGCGGCCCTGCGCGACGTGCTGACCACGCTGCGGCGACGGGCGCCGTATTGCCGCATCGTGGTGTACCCGGCTCCGGTGCAAGGCGACGGTGCCGGTCGTGCGATCGCGTCGATGCTCGAGCGCGCATCGGCGCGCGCGGACGCCGACGTGCTGCTGCTCGTGCGCGGCGGCGGGTCGATCGAGGACCTCTGGTCGTTCAACGATGAAGCGGTCGCGCGAGCGATCCGCGCGAGCGCCATTCCGGTGGTGGTCGGCGTCGGGCACGAGTCCGACTTCACGATCGCGGACTTTGCCGCGGACCTGCGTGCGCCAACGCCCACCGCAGCGGCCGAAGTCGTGGCGCCCGATGCGGCGGTGCTGGCGGGGACGATCGAAGCCCGCGTGCAGCGCCTGCGCAACACGCTACAAGGACGATTCGGAGCGTGGCTGCAGCGGCTCGATTATGCGCAACGGGCGCTGCTCGCTCCGCGGGCGCCACTGGCCGGTCTGCGCGCGCGGATCGCTCAGTTGGTCCTGCGGGTGCGCCGCATCCCCGCCGAGCAATGTTCGGCGGGGCGCGTGAGACTGGCATCCGACCGCGAGCGCCTGCGCCGGGAGCGTCCCGACGTCGCGGCCGTGCGCCGCGCGTTGCGTGAGCAGATCGACGCGATCGGAAGGGCCGGACGGGACGTCGCGCAAGGCAACAGAGCCCGGCTCGAGCGGATATGCGGCGAACTGGCGCATCTCGACCCCGAGGCCGTGCTCACGCGCGGCTACAGCATCGTGCGCGATGCCGCGGGCCGCGTGGTCACGCAAGCGCGGCAACTGAACGTGGGCCAGCCGATTGAAATCGTGCTCGCGCAAGGCAGCGTGCATGCTCGCGTGGAGAGCACGGCATCGCCCGCCTCGAGCGCCGAATAGTAGCGCTGCGATCCGGGCCGACAGGTCGCTGTGCTAGATTCGCCGCCCTCCGGAGAGGCCTCTCGCGGTGGCTGGTGCGGAGAAAAGTGACAAGAGGAGATCGAACGATGGGCGCAATCCTCCAATCCCTCGGGCGCACGGTGATAGCGGGTGTCGTGCTGCTCGTGATCATCATCATCCTCGCCGGTGCCCTCAGCGGGCATTTCATCTCGGTCGACATGACCTGGTCGACATTCTTCATGCGCTGGCTGCACGTGCTCTCCGGCGTCATGTGGATCGGCCTGCTCTGGTACTTCAACTTCGTGCAGATTCCGTCGATGCCAAAGATTCCCGACGAGCAGAAACCGGCGGTCGGCAAGGTGATTGCCCCCACTGCCCTGTTCTGGTTCCGCTGGGCTGCTCTGGCGACGGTCGTGACGGGCCTGCTGCTGGCGCTCATGAACGGTTACCTCGTGCAGGCGCTCACGTTCCGAACGCCGGTGTACACGATCGGCACCGGCATGTGGCTCGCGTTGATTATGGCCTACAACGTGTGGTTCATCATCTGGCCGAACCAGAAGAAGGCGCTCGGCATCGTTCAGGTCGCCGCCGACGAGAAGGCGAAGGCGGCGCGCGTCGCCATGCTGACGTCGCGCGTCAATACGCTGCTGTCGATCCCGATGCTCTACTGCATGGTCGGACAGTCGCACGGCGGTCTCTGACCCCCGCGGCATGTCGGCGTTAAAAGGGGGCCCCCGGCCCCCTTTTGGTTTCAAGCGCAGTTTGCCCTCAGGCTCACTTGTTCGCCGAGATGCCGCCGATGATCGTGCCGGCCTTCAGGCCCCGCTGCGCGAACCATCCCTGTTGCATCTCGAGCGCATAACGCACGGGCGCCCGCGCGCAGTGACTGTCCTCGGTTCGTGGCTTCATGTCTTCGATGTTCAGGATCCGCCCGTCGTCGTCGATGAATGCTACGGACAACGGGATGAGGGTGTTGCGCATCCACATGCACTGGACGCCCTTGCTGTCGAACACGAAGAACATGCCGTGGTTGGGTGCCAGCGACTCGCGGAACATTAGTCCGCGCATCCGCATCGGGTCGTCGGCCGCAAGTTCCGCCGTGATCAGGTGGATGCCGGCCGTGAGTTGCACGGTCCGCGGCGCGGCCTGTGCCCAGGCAAGCCCGGCGGCGAGCAGAAGAGGCGGGATTGCGGCGGCGATACGTGGCATCGGAAGGATCCAGCAGTCGGCGTCGGGCTCGTCTGAGAC
This sequence comes from Burkholderiaceae bacterium, assembly GCA_035502095.1. Lineage (GTDB taxonomy): Bacteria > Pseudomonadota > Gammaproteobacteria > Burkholderiales > Burkholderiaceae_F > JAKANT01. The sequence goes on along the minus strand of DATJUX010000019.1, from coordinate 101,453 downwards.
GAACAGGGCGGGGTGACGCAACCCCGCCCTGTCGACTGGACGCGCGCCGGCGGGATCAGGACTTCTTCGCTTCCGGCGCGGCCGGCGCCTTGGGCTTTGCCTTGGTGGTCTTTTTCTTGCCCGACTTCTTGTGAGCGGTGCTCTGGCTGGCGGCCTTACCCCCGGTCTTCGCCCCGCCGGTCTGTGCTTGCGCCAACGCGGTGCCGGCAAAGGCCAGGGTGAGGAGAACTGCTAGCAGCTGCTTCATGGCGGTCCTTTCGATCTACGTTCGGAGGTGCCCGCTACGGGATGCGGCGCGTAGAACGGGCGTCGGCTGCCGTAACGGAAGGTGCAAGTCGCCGGTTGACGTCGAACAAGGTTAGACGACGGCACGGCGGATTAAACTGCGTCGCTCACTTGCGCCGGCGGCAGTCCGGCGGCGCCCGCTTCAGTCGTCCTCGAACATAACACCCTCGGACATCGCGCGGAGACATCATGTATCAGCACATCAAGGTCCCATCGAGGGGCAAAAAGATCTCGGTAAACAAGGACTTCAGCCTCAACGTCCCGGACCAGCCGATCATTCCCTACATCGAAGGCGATGGCACGGGCGTCGACATCACTCCGGTGATGATCAAGGTGGTCGACGCGGCCGTTGCCAAGGCCTATGGTGGGAAACGCCAGATCGTCTGGATGGAGATCTTCGCCGGGGAGAAGTCGACCCGCATCTACGGTCCGGACGTGTGGCTGCCCGACGAAACGCTGCAGGCGGTGCGTGAATACGTCGTTTCGATCAAGGGGCCGCTGACGACACCGGTTGGCGGCGGAATTCGCTCGATCAACGTCGCCATGCGCCAGGAACTGGACCTGTACGTCTGCCTCCGGCCGGTGCGCTACTTCAAGGGCGTTCCCAGCCCGGTCAAGGAGCCGGAGAAGACCGACATGGTCATCTTCCGCGAGAACTCGGAAGACATCTATGCCGGGATCGAGTACGAAGCCGAGAGCGACAAGGCGCGCAAGCTGATCGACTTTCTGCAAAAGGAGCTGGGTGTCAAGAAGATCCGCTTCCCGGCCACTTCGGGCATCGGCGTGAAGCCCGTCTCACGGGAGGGCACCGAACGCCTCGTGCGCAAGTCGATCCTTTATGCACTGGACAACAAGCGCAAGAGCCTCACCCTGGTGCACAAGGGCAACATCATGAAGTTCACCGAAGGGGCATTCGCCAAGTGGGGCTATGCGCTGGCGCAGCGCGAGTTCGGGGCCGAACTGCTGGACGGTGGGCCGTGGATGAAGATCAAGGCCAAACACGGCGACGTGATCGTGAAGGACGTCATCGCGGATGCGTTCCTACAGCAGATCCTGTTGCGACCTGCCGAATACGACGTCATCGCGACCATGAATCTGAACGGCGACTACATCTCCGACGCGCTCGCGGCCCAGGTCGGCGGGATCGGCATCGCACCGGGTGCCAACCTGTCCGACTCGGTGGCCATGTTCGAAGCCACCCACGGCACGGCGCCCAAGTATGCGGGCAAGGACTATGTCAATCCCGGCTCGGAAATCCTGTCGGCGGAGATGATGCTCAGGCACATGGGCTGGATCGAGGCGGCCGACCTGGTGATCAGCTCGATGGAAAGGACGATCCAGAAGAAAACCGTGACCTACGACTTTGCGCGCCTGATGGAAGGCGCGACGCAACTGTCGTGCTCCGGCTTCGGGAACGCGATGATCGGCAACATGTAGCGTGACCGGGAGTCCCTGGACGGGACGCGCTCGCCGCCCTGCGGGTCTGTCGCAGGGCCGCCACAGTCGGGTTGGCCAGGGCCCGACCTAAGACAGGCCCGAATCGGCGGGCAGCCGGCTCCCGGAGTTGAACGTCCGGGGCGTGTCCGCAGCTAGGAACTCGCGGTGATGTTCGAGGCCTGCTTGCCCTTCGGTCCCTGGACGACCTCGAACGCGACCTTTTGACCCTCCTTGAGGGTCTTGAAGCCGTTCATCTGGATGGCTGAAAAGTGCGCGAACAGATCCTCTCCGCCATCGTCGGGCGTGATGAACCCATAGCCCTTGGCGTCGTTGAACCACTTGACAGTGCCTGTTGCCATTTTCTTTCCTTCTTACCGCACGCTTCGCCGAGGTGTCGCGGCTTTTCTTCCAGGACTCCTCCCCTTCCCCGAGCTGCCGAAGTGCCGGCTGCCTACGGAGACCCATAGCTTGTTCGCGTTTTCTTCAAGCGGGCCGCAGATTCTTCGAGCAAATACGCACCATCGTCAAGTACTTCACATGTCCGCTCGTTCGGGTTGTTGCGTCCGTGGGTCAGGGCAGGTCGGATCGTGGCGCCGCGAAAAACCCCTTGTTTGCCGTCCATCCCGCCGCACCGGCCGCGTGGAGCTTGGCTACAACCTGATCGGGCAGGTCGGACGTCCGAAGCGCGACCGGGCGCCCGCGACGCAATCGGTCTGGCGCTCTGCCAGCGAACAATTCCCGCACTGGAGCGATGACAAATATTCGCGGCCAATGCGATGGCAAGCGCACGCTTTGCCGAGTGCGAGTTAACTTATGATTGGACTGTTTTTTCACTACCTGTCGACGAGGCTGAAGTTCCTAGAATCGGCGTATGAGTGAGCGGTCCGAATCGGGCACGGTCGTCGAGAAGAAGGCGTCTCGCGTCAGGCCGCCGCCCATGTACCAGGTCATCTTGCTGAACGACGACTTCACCCCGATGGAATTCGTGGTGGGTGTACTACAGAAATTCTTCGGCAAGGGCCGCGAGCAGGCGACGCAGATCATGCTCAAGGTGCATCATGAGGGCCGTGGCGTTTGTGGTGTCTATCCGCGCGACATCGCCGCCAGCAAAGTCGAACAGGTTTGCAGCTATTCACGGCAGCATCAGCATCCGCTGCAGTGCGTGATGGAGGAAGCATGATCGCGCAGGAACTGGAAGTCAGCCTGCACATGGCCTTTGTCGAGGCCCGTCAGGCGCGACACGAATTCATCACCGTCGAACACCTGCTGCTGGCGCTGCTCGACAATCCTTCGGCGGCCGAGGTGCTGCGCTCTTGCGCCTGCAATATCGAGGATCTGCGCAAGAGCCTGCAGAACTTCATCGCCGACAACACTCCCATCCTGCCGCCCAACTCGGAAGCCGACACCCAGCCGACGCTCGGTTTCCAGCGCGTGATCCAGCGCGCGATCATGCACGTGCAGTCGACCTCCAACGGCAAGAAGGAAGTCACCGGCGCCAACGTCCTGGTCGCGATCTTCGGCGAGAAGGACTCGCACGCCGTGTACTACCTGCACCAGCAGGGCGTCACGCGCCTCGACGTGGTGAACTTCATTTCGCATGGCATCACCAAGGCGCCGCAGGGCGACGAGAAGGCGAAGGAAAAGGCGGAGCAGGAACAGGAGCAGACCGAGGGGCGCGAGCAGGCTTCGCCGCTCGAGCAGTACACGATGAACCTCAACCAGCTCGCCAAGGACGGCAAGATCGATCCGCTGATCGGCCGCGAAGCCGAGGTCGAGCGAGTCATCCAGGTCCTGTGCCGCCGCCGCAAGAACAATCCGCTGCTGGTCGGCGAGGCGGGCGTGGGCAAGACGGCGATTGCCGAGGGACTTGCGTGGCGGATTGTCAAGAGCGAGGTGCCCGAGATCCTCGACAAGTCGAGCGTCTATTCGCTCGACATGGGCGCGCTGCTCGCCGGCACCAAGTATCGCGGCGATTTCGAGCAGCGTCTGAAGGCCGTGCTCAAGCAGCTCAAGAGCAACGCGCACGCGATCCTTTTCATCGACGAGATCCACACCCTGATCGGTGCCGGATCGGCCTCGGGCGGCACGCTGGACGCCTCCAACCTGCTCAAGCCTGCGCTCGCGACCGGGCAGCTGAAGTGCATCGGCGCGACCACCTACAACGAGTACCGCGGCATCTTCGAGAAGGACCACGCGCTGTCGCGCCGCTTCCAGAAGATCGACGTGATCGAGCCCACGGTGCAGCAGACGATCGAGATCCTGAAGGGGCTCAAGTCGCGTTTCGAGGAGCACCACGGCGTCAAGTACTCCACCGGTGCGATCACCGCGGCCGCCGAGCTGTCGGCGAAGTACATCAACGACCGCCATCTGCCGGACAAGGCGATCGACGTCATCGACGAGGCCGGGGCGGCGCAGCGCATCCTGCCGCTGTCGAAGCGCAAGAAGACCGTCGGCAAGACCGAGGTCGAGGACATCATCGCCAAGATCGCGCGCATCCCGCCGCAGACGGTTTCCACCGACGACCGCGCGCAGCTCAAGAACCTCGAGCGCAATCTCAAGAACGTCGTGTTCGGCCAGGACCCTGCCATCGAGGCACTGTCGTCGGCCATCAAGATGGCACGTTCCGGTCTCGGCAAGCCCGACAAGCCGATCGGTTCGTTCCTTTTCTCGGGCCCGACCGGCGTCGGCAAGACCGAGGTCGCAAAGCAGCTCGCGTTCACGCTGGGCATCGAGCTGATCCGCTTCGACATGTCCGAGTACATGGAGCGTCATGCGGTGAGCCGCCTGATTGGCGCGCCGCCGGGCTATGTCGGGTTCGACCAGGGCGGGCTGCTCACCGAGGCGATCAGCAAGAAGCCGCATGCGGTGCTTCTGCTTGACGAGATCGAGAAGGCGCATCCGGACATCTTCAACATCCTGCTGCAGGTGATGGATCACGGCACGCTGACCGATAACAACGGCCGCAAGGCGGACTTCCGCAACGTGATCATCATCATGACCACGAACGCGGGGGCCGAGCTGCTGCAGCGGCAGGTGATCGGATTCGGCAACTCGCGCGAAGCGGGCGACGAGATGGCCGAGATCAAGCGCCTGTTCACGCCTGAATTCCGCAACCGCCTCGATACGATCATCTCGTTCAAGTCGCTCAACGAGGAAGTCATCCTGCGCGTCGTCGACAAGTTCCTCATGCAACTCGAGGACCAGCTGCACGAGAAGAAGGTCGACATCGGCTTCTCCGATGCGCTGCGCAAGCACCTCGCGAAGAAGGGCTTCGATCCGGTGATGGGCGCGCGCCCGATGGCGCGCCTGATCCAGGACACGATCCGCAAGGCGCTCGCCGACGAGTTGTTGTTCGGCCGGCTGGTCAATGGCGGGCGCGTCAACGTCGAAGTGGACGAGGCGGGGGAGATCAAGCTCGACTTCCCGCCGTCGGACAGCGGCGATGCGCCGGCGTCACGCCGCGGCGAGCCGGTGCTCTCCGAGTAGCGGTCGCAAGCTCCGCATCCGTCGAGGCCCGGATCATCCGGGCCTCGTTGTTTTTGCGGTGTGCCGCCTCGGTTGACAGCACCGTCCGATCCGGCCGACAGTAGCGCGGCTGCGCATCCTGGCGGGGTGCGAAGCTCCGGAGGGATACGTGATGAGACGAGCACTGGCGGTGAGCGGCGCGCTCTGCGTGCTGCTGCCCGCCGCGGCGACCGCCAAGGGCGATCCTGACCCGATCCGCTACGTCGCCGCCAATTGCGCGAACTGCCACGGAACGATGGGGCGCGGCGGCGGGGCAATGCCTGCCCTCGCAGGTCTGCAGAAGGCGTACTTCCTCGAACAGATGCGGGCGTTCCGCGACGGCAAGCGGCCGGCGACGGTCATGCAGCAGATCGCCAAGGGCTATTCGGACCTGCAGATCGAGCAGCTGGCCGGGTACTTCGCGCGCCAGCCGGCACGGTGACGAGCACCATGAGCACCAGGCCGACGACGCGGCGCGACCTGCTCAAGGCTGGCGCTGGCGGCTTGTTGATCTCGTCGCTCTCCGCGTGCGCGGCGATGGGCGAAAGACGGACGCTCGGTAAGGTCGTCGTGGTCGGGGCCGGCTTCGGCGGTGCGACGGCTGCGAAGTACGTGCGTCTCTGGTCCGACGGTGCCATCCAGGTGACGCTGGTCGAGGCCGACCGCCAGTTCGTCTCGTGCCCGATGTCGAACATGGTGCTCGGCGGAAGCCGCACACTTGCCGATCTGACCGTCGGGTACGAGGGGCTGCGCAGGCACGGCATCGACGTCGTCAACGGCAGCGCCACCGCGATCGACCCGGACCGGAAACAGGTGCGGCTGGCGTCCGGCGCGAGGCTGTCGTATGACCGCCTCGTCGTGGCGCCGGGCGTCGAGTTCGAGTACGAGACGCTGGCCGGCATGGACGCCGCGGCGCAGGAAGCCGTTCCGCACGCTTGGAGGGCCGGGCCGCAAACCCTCGCGCTGCGCCGGCAGCTCGAGGCGATGCCGGACGGCGGAGTGGTGGTCGTGAGTGCCCCGCTTGCGCCCTATCGCTGCCCGCCCGGACCGTACGAGCGCGCCTGTCAGATCGGGTGGTACCTGAAGAACAAGAAGCCGCGGTCCAAGCTGCTGCTGCTCGACGCCAACCCCGATCTTGTATCGAAGAAACCGCTGTTTTCCCGTGTCTTTGCCGAGGACTACAAGGACGTCGTCGAGTACCGGCCGCAGTCGACGGTGAGCGAGGTGGATGTGCGCGGCAAGGCGTTCGTGCTCGACCTGGGCGAGCGCATCCAGGGCGACGTGCTCAATCTCATCCCGCCGCAGCGCGCCGCGAACATCGCGCGCGATGCGGGACTCATCACCGCCAACAACCGCTGGTGCGAAATCGACTGGATCACGATGGAGTCGATCAAGGTGCCGTACGTCCACGTGCTCGGCGATGCCACCTTGTCCGCGCCTGCGATGCCGAAGTCGGGGCACATGGCGAACCAGCACGGCAAGACTGCCGCCGCCGCGATCGTCGAATTGATGAGCGGCCGCGCACCGCTGGCGCCGATGATGAGCAACACCTGCTACAGCTTCATCGACGACAGGACGGCCGTGCACGTCGCCAGCGTGCACCGCTATGTGGCCGAGAAGAAGACGATGGAAATCGTGCCCGGTGCGAGCGGCCTGTCGACGCAGGACCGCGCGGCATGGACCCTCGAAGCGTCCTACGGCAACGGTTGGGCGCAGACGATCTGGGCCGACATGTTCGGTTAGCGATGGAACGCGGCGGAGCGGCCGCGGTCAGGTGCTGCCCGTCGACCCGAATCCGCCCGCACCACGAACGCTTGCGGCGAAGTCTTCGACCACGTTCAGATCGACCTGCACCACCGGTACGACAACCAGCTGCGCGATGCGCTCGAGAGGCCGGATCACGTAGGGCGCGCGACCGCGGTTCCACGCCGAAACCATCAACTGGCCTTGATAGTCGGAGTCGATCAGGCCGACGAGATTGCCGAGCACGATGCCGTGCTTGTGACCGAGTCCCGAGCGCGGCAGGATCAGGGCGGCGTAGCGCGGGTCCGCGACGTGGATCGCGAGCCCGGTCGGAATCAGCTGCGCCTCGCCCGGCGCGAGCGCGAGGTCGCTTTCCAGCGCCGCACGCAGGTCGAGTCCCGCGGCGCCCGCACTGGCGTAGTGGGGCATCTGGTCGCGCAGCCGGCCATCGAGGATCCGCACGTCGAGCTTCACTTGCGCTGTCGCCCCTTGCGCTCGGCACGCGCGGACAGCAGCCGCGCGACCTCCTGCATCGCCTGAGTCCGGGTCCCCTGTGCCGTCGCCCGCGCGTTGCGACGGATAACCCGCAGCGCCTGCCAGAGCAGGAAGATTCCAAATGCGATCAGAAAAATTCCACCTTGGAGGAGCATGCCGGCGATCACCAGCACGAGCCCGATCGCGATCAGGCCGACCGAAGAGGACTGCACGCCCGGTGTGACCGCCTTCCCCGATGCAAGGGTGGTCGCGTTTGCCGTCGCGACCGGATCGGGCTTGATCTCTTCGACACCGCTGGGCGTGCCGGCCGGGGCCGAAGGCTGATGCGCACGCAGCTGGCGCCGCTCGAGTTCCTCGATGTAGGCGACGAAGTCGCCGTTCTTCGGCGCCTGATCGGACGTGTTCATCCGTTCACCCGGCGGGCGATCTCGGCGACGATGCGACGCGCCTGCGCGAGCTTGCCGTCGCGCGGCAACGACGTGACGCCGGCGTTGTCGACCAGATGCACCTCGTTGTCCGAGGCGCCGAGCGCGTCTTGCGCGCGATTGGCGACGACGAGGGGGATGCCCTTGCTTGCCAGTTTCGCCCGGGCATTCTCGATCACGTCGTCGCTCTCGGCCGCGAATCCGACGCAATAGGGAGGATTCGGCAGCGCGGCCACGCGGGCAAGGATGTCCGGGTTCGGCGTGAACTGGAGCGCCGGCGGTGCGCCGCGGGTCTTCTTGAGCTTGCTGGGACTCGGGTTCGCGACGCGCCAGTCCGCGACGGCCGCGACGGAGACGAAGATCTGGGCGTGGTCGATGTAGGCGAGGACCTCGTCGAGCATCTGCTGCGCGGTCTGCACATCGATACGCCGCACGCCACGTGGCGTCGCGAGCGAGGTCGGCCCGGCGACCATCGTGACCTTGGCACCCGCTTCACGGGCGGCGCGGGCCAGCGCGAATCCCATTTTGCCCGACGACAGGTTGGTGATGCCGCGCACCGGGTCGATCGGCTCGAACGTCGGGCCGGCCGTGAGAAGCACCCGCTGGTCGCGCAATACCTTGGGCTGGAAGAACGCGATGATGTCCTCGAGCATCTCGTGCGGCTCGAGCATCCGTCCGCTGCCGAATTCACCGCACGCCTGGTCGCCGCTGGCGGGACCGAGGAACTCGACCCCGTCGACGCGCAACTGGTGCACATTGCGTTGCGTGGCCGGGTTGTTCCACATCTCGACGTTCATCGCCGGTGCGACCAGCAGCGGGCAATTGCGGGCAAGGACTGCCGTCGAAAGGAGATCGTCGGCGAGCCCGTGCGCAGTCTTCGCAATGAAGTGCGCCGACGCGGGCGCCACGACGATGGCAGCCGCGCCGCGCGACAGCGCGATGTGTGGCATGGCGTCGGCGACCTGCGCGCCGCTTCGATGCCACTGGTCGGTGAACACGGGCTTCCCGGACAGCGCCTGCATGGTCGTGGCAGTCACGAACTCCTGTGCGCCCTGTGTCATCACCACAGTCACGTCGGCACCGTGATCCTGCAGGCGCCGCACTAGCTCGCACACCTTGTAGGCGGCGATGCCACCGGTCATCCCGACCACGATTTTTTTGCCGGCGAGGTCCATGCGCGCGCCGGGTCAGGCGGTTCTGCGCATGCGCAGCAGTTCGTCGAGGATCAGCAACGCCGCGCCGCTCACGATCGCGCTGTCGGCGACGTTGAATGCCGGCCAGTGCCAACCGCCCCAATGGAAGTCGAGGAAGTCGATCACGTGCCCGTACGCGAGCCGGTCGATGACGTTGCCGACCGCCCCGCCGAGGATCAGCGCAAGCGCGGCGCTGAACAGCTTCTGCTTGCCGTGCCGGGTCAGCAGCCAGACGATGAATGCGGAGGCAGCGATCCCGATCACCATGAAGAGCGTTCCCTGCCAGCCGGACGCAGCCGAGAGAAACGAGAACGCCGCGCCCTTGTTGTAGGTGAGCACGAGGTTGAAAAAGAACGTGATCGGCGTGCTATCGCCGAAGTCGAACCATCGTTCGATGGTGATCTTGGTCGCCTGGTCGAACGCCACCACGATCGCCGCCACCACGAGCCAGGGCGCGAGATCGCGGCGCCAAGAGGAAGACTGCATCGGTGTCGCCATCAGGCTACCTTGCGCGTCTCGCCCGCACCGAAAAGATTGTCGAGGCAGCGTCCGCACAGCGTCGGATGATCGGCGTTGCGGCCGACCTCCGGCCGCCAATGCCAGCAGCGGTCGCACTTCCTGTACGAGCTCGGCGTGACCTCGATGCGCTGGCTCTCCGCGTCGGGTGCGACGTGCAGTGTGGCCCGGCTCGTGATCGTCACGAAACGCAGTTCCTCGCCGAGCGTCGCCAGAAGCGCGTGGCGTTCACCATGCAGGTGCAGGTCCACTTCGGCCCGCAGCGAGGAGCCGATCTTGCCCGCTTCGCGCTTTTCCTCGATCTGCTTCAGGACTTCGGCCCGGATGGCGCGGATGCTGCTCCATTTGGCGAGCAGCGCTTCGTGCCCCGGCACCGGCGGCAACTCGTGGTAGGTCTCGATGAAGATCGAGGTTGGGGCCGCGGGCGACGCGGCGCGCTGGAACACCTGGTGCGCTTCTTCGGCCGTGAACGAGAGGAAGGGCGCCATCTGCCGTAGCAGGCTGGACGTGATATGCCACAGGGCCGTTTGCGCGGAACGACGCGCGTGCGACCGCGCCGGGGTCGTGTAGAGCCGATCCTTCAGTACGTCGAGATAGAAAGCGCTCAGGTCCTCGGAACAGAACGTCTGCAGCCGCGCGACGACCGGGTGGAACTCGAAGCGCTCGTAGCAGGCAAGCACTTCGGCCTGGACCTGTGCCGTCAGCGCGATGGCATAGCGGTCCAGTTCGATCATCGCGTCGATGGCGACGGCGTCCTGCGCCACGTCGAAGTCACTGGTATTGGCGAGCAGGAACCGCAACGTGTTGCGGATACGCCGGTAGCCCTCGACGACCCGCTTGAGGATCTCGTCGCCGATGTACATCTCGCCCGAATAATCGACCGAGGCAACCCAGAGGCGCAGGATCTCCGCGCCCATCTTGTCCGCCAGTTCCTGCGGATCGATGCCGTTGCCCAGGCTCTTGCTCATCTTGCGGCCCTGCGCATCGACCACGAAGCCGTGCGTCAGCAGCGCCTTGTATGGCGCCCGGCCGTCGATGCCGGCACCGATCAGCAACGACGAGTGGAACCAGCCGCGGTGCTGGTCGGAGCCTTCGAGGTACAGGTCGGCCGGGTAAGCGAGCTTTGCGGCGTGCGAGCCGCGCATCACCGTGCGATGGGTCGAGCCGGAATCGAACCAGACATCGAGGATGTCGTTGACCTTCGTGTACCGCTGCGCTTCCGCCGGCGGCAGGAAATCGGCTTCGGTCGCGCGGCTCCACGCCTCGATGCCGCCCGCCTCGACCTTCTGTGCGACCGCCTCCAGCAATTCAAGCGTGCGCGGGTGCAGGGCGCCGGTCTCCTTGTGCAGGAAGAACGGCAGCGGCACGCCCCAGTTGCGCTGGCGCGAGATGCACCAGTCCGGCCGGTTGGCGATCATTCCGTGCAAGCGGGCCTTGCCCCACGCGGGGAAGAACGCGGTCGCATCGATCGCGCGCAACGCCGTCTGGCGCAGCGTCTCGCCGACGGTCTCGGTCTGCATCACGCCCCGGGTTTCACCGGTCGCCCCGTCCATGCGGATGAACCACTGCGACGCTGCGCGATATATCAGCGGGGTTTTGTGACGCCAGCAGTGCATGTAGCTGTGCTCCTGCGTGTCGAAATGAAGCAGCCGATCCGCAACGCGCAAGGCATCGATGATCTTCGGATTGGCGTCCCAGATCTTCAAGCCACCGAAGAGCGGGAAGTCCTTGGCATAAACGCCGTCGCCGCCGACCGGATTCAGGATCTGGTCGTTCGTCATGCCGTACGACTTGCACGAATCGAAGTCCTCGACGCCGTACGCGGGCGAGGAGTGCACGACACCCGTGCCGGCGTCCGCGGTGACGTAGGTCCCTAGGTAGACCGGCGCGCAGCGCTCGTATCCCTTGTCGAGCGCGGCGAGCGGATGCCTGAAGCGGATCAATTCGAGCGCCGTTCCCCTGGTCGTCGCCACGATCCGGCCCTTCAGGCCGTACCGTTCCAGGCACGACTGCACCAAAGACTCGGCGAGCACCAGAAACCGGTCGCCACAGTCGACCAGCGCGTACGTGAATTCCGGATGGAAATTCAGCGCCTGGTTGGCTGGAATCGTCCACGGAGTGGTGGTCCAGATCGCCGTGTACGTGGGTTTGCCGAGCGACGGGACGCCGAACGTCGAAGCGAGCTTGCCTGCGTCGGCGGCGGCGACTTCGAACGCGACGTCGACCGCGGGCGTCTTCTTGTTCAGGTACTCGACCTCGGCTTCCGCGAGCGCCGAGTTGCAATCGAAGCACCAGTTGACGGGCTTCAGTCCTCGATAGACGAACCCGCGCTCGATCATCCGGCCGAGCGTGCGAATCTCGTCCGCCTCGGTCTTGAAGGTCATCGTCTTGTACGGGTCGTCCCAGTCGCCCAGCACGCCGAGGCGCTTGAACCCCTTCATCTGCAGCGCGATCTGCTCCGTCGCGTGTGCACGCGCCTTTTCCTGCACCTCGGCGCGCGGAAGGTTCTTGCCGAACTTCTTTTCGATATGGATCTCGATCGGCATGCCGTGGCAGTCCCAGCCGGGGACGTAAACCGAGTTGAACCCGGCGAAGGACCGAACCTTGACCACGATGTCCTTCAGGATCTTGTTCACGGCAGTGCCGAGGTGGATCTCGGCGTTCGCGTAGGGCGGCCCGTCGTGCAGGATGAATTTCGGGCTGCCGGCACGCGCGGCGGCGACGGCCTGATAGACGTGCCTGTCTTCCCAACTCTTCACCCACCCCGGTTCGCGCTTCGGCAGGTCGCCGCGCATCGGGAAAGGCGTGTCTGGCAGGTTGAGCGGGTACTTCTTGGTCGCCGGATCGGCGGGTGGTTTCTTGTCGGCGTCAGCCATGGCTCGGTCCCCTCGGACTCTTCGAGTCAAGTTGGAAATCGGGTTTGCTCAGGATGCCGCGACGCTGCCAAACAGGGCACGCGCCTGCGCGGCGTCGTTGCGGATTGCTTCGGTCAGCTGATCCAGTGTTCCGAATTTCTCCTCGGCGCGCAGGCGCTGGATGAACTCGACCCGCACCAGCCTGCCATATATCGATGCTGCGAAGTCGAACAGATGGACTTCGAGCAGCCAGCGCCCGGACCGTTCGACCGTGGGACGCAGGCCAACGCTCGCCACTCCCGGCCAGGCCTTGTCGTCGATGCCGAACACGCGCACCGCGAAGACACCGTGCACGGCCGGACGCTTGTGCGCGATGCGGAGGTTGAGGGTCGGAAAGCCGATCGTGCGGCCCAGTTTCGCTCCGTGCAGCACCCGACCCGAAATCGAATACGGGCAGCCGAGAAGACGTTCGGCCTGTTGCAGGTCGCCTTCGAGCAGGGCGGCACGGACCGCCGAGCTCGAGACGCGCTCCGCGCCCTCGGTGACGGTGGGCAGCTGCGCGACTTCATAGCCGCCCCGCTCGGCATGCGCGCGCAGCAGACCGACGTCACCCGTGCGCCGGCTGCCGAAGCGAAAGTCGTCACCGACCGCGAGCCAACGCGCGTGGCAACCGCGCACCAGGACGTCGTCGATGAAATCGGCGGCGCTCATGCTGGCGAAACCGCGACTGAAATGCATGACGAACACGCGTTCGATTCCGCATCCGCTGAGCGCGGTGATCTTGTCGCGCAAATTGGCGACTCGCGCCGGCGCGCCCTGGGGCGAAAAAAACTCGCGCGGATGGGGTTCGAACGTCATCACCGCCGGGGCAATGGCGCGGTCCTTGGCCGCCCGGACGACCTGGCGCAGCAACTCCTGATGGCCGCGATGAACGCCATCGAAGTTGCCGATCGTGAGCGCGCAGGGCACTCGTTCGGAGTATGCGGGCACGCCGCGAAAAATCTGCATCAGCGCCCTTTCCATGAGGCCTCTCGATTATACGAAGCGGGGGTGGAAAACCTTGATTTCGCTGGTGCTTTCGGCGCCGTCTGCACGGGGCAGCGCAGCGCGCCCGTAAAATCGCTCACGATGAAGAACATCGTCGTTCTGATTTCGGGGCGGGGCAGCAACCTGCGGGCGCTTCTTGCAGCCGCGCGCGCGGAAGATTGGGAGCGGGCGCTCGGACTGCGTATTGCCGCCGTGATCAGCAGCCGCCCCGATGTCGCGGGACTGCAGGTCGCCGCCGAATTCGGCGTTCCGGCACAGGTTCTGTCGCATCTCGACTTCCAAGGGCGCGATGCATTCGACGTGGCGCTCGCGCACGCGATCGATGCCCACCGGCCGGACTTGGTCGTGCTCGCGGGCTTCATGCGCGTCCTGACCCGCGCTTTCGTCGAACATTTCGCGGGCCGCCTGCTCAACGTCCATCCGTCGCTTCTGCCGGCGTTCCCGGGCCTCGGGACGCACCGCCGAGCGCTTGCGGCGGGCGTCCGGTTGCACGGCGCGACCGTGCATTTCGTCTCGAGCGACGTCGACGCCGGTCCGATCGTCGCGCAAGGCGTCGTGAGCGTCCGGCCCGACGATGATGCGGAATCGCTTGAGCGCAGGGTGCTCGAGGTCGAGCACCGATTGCTGCCCCGTTCGGTCGCGCTGGTGGCGACCGGGCAGGTGTGGCTCGAGCGTGACCGGGTGTGTGCGCGGCCGGGCGCTACGGCGCAACTCGTTCTGCTCGCGGCATGAGCCAGCGCGTCACCTCGCTCGTCGTGGATCACCTGGCCGCGCTGCTCGCGCTCGTGCTGCGCTTCGACGGTCCCGCCGATGCGATCATGTCGCGCTACTTCAAGCAGCATCCGCGGATCGGCCAGCGTGATCGCGGCCTGATCGCCGAGGCGACCTTCGACGCGTTGCGCCGCCTGGCCACGCTCGGCTGGATCATGCAGCCCGCCCAGCCGGCCCGGGCGCCGCGCCTTGCCGCGCTCGTGACCCTCGCGCGCCAGCACGGATTGGGCGCGCTCGATGCGCGCGCATTGCGCGGCGACGAACACGCGGTGCGCGGTGCGCTGTCGATGCAGACCGCCCATGCACCCGGCGCGGTCCGCGCGGAGGTCCCGCTTTGGTTGTTCCAGCGCGTGACGGTGCAGTATCACGACGCCCAGGCGCTGCTCGCCGCGCTGGCCGAACCGGCGCCGCTGGATCTGCGCGTGAACCAGCTGAAATCCGATCGCGCGCGAGTGCTCGCCGAACTGAGCCAGCCCACGCGCGATCGCGCACCGGTGGAGGCCAGCGCGACGCCGTTTTCGCCCGACGGCATCCGGTTGAAGAACAAGCCCGCGATCGTGCGCTGGCCGGTCTATCAGAACGGGCTGGTCGAGGTGCAGGACGAAGGCAGCCAGCTGATCGCGCGCCTAGTGGCGCCCAAGAGGGGCGAAATGGTGGCTGACTTCTGTGCCGGCGCCGGTGGCAAGACGCTCGCGCTTGGAAGCCTGATGCGCTCGACCGGGCGCCTGTACGCGTTCGACGTGCACGCGCGCCGGCTCGCGGGGCTGGGGCCACGTCTGAAGCGCAGCGGGCTGTCCAACGTGCATCCCGCGGCGATCGCAAGCGAGACCGATGCGCGCGTCAAACGCTTGGCGCGCAAGCTGGATCGCGTGCTGGTGGACGCGCCGTGCTCCGGCAGTGGAACACTGCGCCGCAATCCCGACCTCAAGTGGCGCTTCGACGAGACCGAACTCGCGCGCGTCAACGGCGTGCAGGCCAACGTGCTCCGTGCCGCGAGTCGCCTCGTCAAGCCCGGCGGCCGCCTCGTGTACTCGACCTGCTCCCTGCTGGCGCTGGAGAATCAGGAGGTGATCGAGAATTTCATCGCCGAGCAGCCCGAGTTCGTTGTGCTCGAGGCGGACAAGGTCCTCTCCGCACAGGGCATCGAGGTCGACCCGACGCGCCGGTTCGCGCCATGGTTCGTGATGCTGCCGCACGTGCATGCAACCGACGGATTCTTCGCCGCGGTCATGGAGCGCCGATGAACAACGAACCGCTCATTCGCGAGCTCTACACCGCGGTGTCGGAAGGCCTCGTGCGGCCACAGCACGCGTGGACCGCGGCCGTGGTCGTGGTTGCTCTGGCCACCGGTTGGATCGTCGCGAGCGGCATGCGGCAGCGGGTCGAGCGCCACCACGCGGCGCACAAGGATGCCGGCAACCGGCCGAGCGAGGCGTTGCGCGTTTCACTCGGCGGCCTCAGGCGGCTCGCGTTCCCGGTGATCGTGCTCGGGGTATTGCTCGCCGGCAAGGTAGTCCTGCACGCGCTCGGCGTATTCAAGAGCGCGGGCGACGAGCGGCTGCTGCAGCTTGCCATGACGCTGGTTGCTGCGATGGCCGCGATCAGACTGGTCGTCTACATCCTGCGTGGCGCCTTCCGCCAGGTGCCGATGCTTGCCAACTTCGAGCGCGGAATCGCATTCCTGGTCTGGCTCGTCGTGGCCCTTCGCCTCGGCGGCGCGCTGACGGACGTCGTCGATTGGCTCGAGACGACCACGCTGCAGATCGGCAAGACGCCGGTTTCGCTGTGGACCGTGCTCATGGGCCTGGCCTCGCTCGGCGTGACGGTGCTGGTGGCACTCTGGCTTGGCTCGGTCATCGAAGGCCGCCTGCTCAAGAGCCGGCTCGATTCGAACCTGCGCGTCGTGCTCGCGCGCGTGACCAGGGCGCTCCTGCTGCTGCTGGCGGTCCTGATCGGATTGTCGGCGGTCGGCATGGACCTCACGGTGCTATCGGTCTTCGGTGGCGCCCTCGGCGTCGGTCTTGGGTTTGGCTTGCAACGGATCGCGAGCAACTACGTGAGCGGCTTCGTACTGCTGCTCGAGCGCAGCCTGCGACTCGGCGACATGATCGCGGTCGACCGATACCAGGGGGTCGTTGCCGAGATCAACACGCGCTACACGGTCCTGCGCGCTCTCGATGGCACGGAGGCCATCCTTCCGAACGAGATGCTCGTCTCGACCCCGGTAACGAACTTTACGTACTCGGATCGTCGATCGCGGGTGGCGATCAAGGTCTCCGTCGCGTACGACACCGATCTGAAGAAAGCGATGGCGCTGCTCGTCGAGGCTGCGGCGGCGCATCCACGCGCCCTGAAGGACCCCGCGGTTGCCGCCGGCATCACGGGGTTCGGTGCCGATGGCATCGATTTGGAGGTGGGGCTGTGGATATCTGATCCGGAGCAGGGCAAAGGGAACATCCAAACGGAAGTCTCCCAGCGCATCCTGGAGCAGTTCCGTGCCGCGGATATAGAGATTCCCTATCCGCAAAGGGAAATCCGCGTCACCCAAGTCAACCCTCCTCCATCTCCAGGGGATTGAGCGGGGTCAGTTTCGGCCCAATTTCCCCTACCGGCGGCGGGGGTCCGCCGTTAGAATCCTGGGGCGGTTGTAGGGGAGGCCGCGATCCAAATTCTTTGCTGACTCGACGGTCGCCCCGGAGCATTCTGGGTGCGGCGTCCTGCTGGAGTGCGCATGTATTTCTTCGATTTCATGGACGGGGGCGTGCTGGGGCTCAACTGGTGGCAGATGATTCTTGCCACGCTTGCCCTGACTCACGTCACGATCGCTTCCGTCACCATCTTCCTGCACCGCTCACAGGCCCATCGCGCGCTCGACCTGCATCCGGTTGCCAGTCACTTCTTCCGTCTCTGGCTGTGGCTGACGACGGGCATGCAGACAATCGAGTGGGTCGCGGTGCATCGCAAACATCACGCCAAGTGCGAGACCGCGGAGGACCCGCACAGCCCGCAGACACGTGGACTGAAGAAGGTGTTCTGGGAAGGATCGGAGCTGTACATGGCGGAGGCGGCCAATCGCGAGACGCTGGCGCGCTACGGCCACGGCACTCCAAGCGACTGGATCGAGCGCAACGTCTACTCGCGCTTCACGTGGCAGGGCGTCGGCATCATGCTCGGTATCGACTGGATCCTGTTCGGGTGGGCCGGTTTCACCATCTGGGCCGTGCAGATGATGTGGATCCCGATTTTCGCCGCCGGGATCATCAACGGGGTCGGCCACTACTGGGGCTATCGCAATTACGACGTTGCCGATGCCAGCACGAACATCGTTCCGTGGGCCTTCTTCATCGGCGGCGAGGAACTGCACAACAACCACCACACCTATCCGACGTCGGCGCGTCTTTCGTCGAAGTGGTACGAGTTCGACCTAGGCTGGCTGTACATCCGTACGCTGGAGAAGATGGGGCTTGCAAAGGTCCTGCGCGTGGCGCCGGTCCCCAAGGTCGAGCGGCCACGCGCCGGCATCGACCTCGACACGTTGCAGGCGGTGATCTCGAATCGCTACGACCTGCTTGCCCGCTACGCGCGTGATCTGCGCCGTGCCTATCTCGAGGAACTCGAAAAGATGCGCGTCTCGGCGGCGGACCGCCAGCGCTTTGCGGCCCTGAAGCGGTGGCTGCGCAAGAGCGACGTCGGGGCGATTCCTCCCGCGCAGCAGCAGACCCTGCGCGACGTACTCGCACAGAGCGGCGTCATGAAGACGCTCGTCGACATGCGTGCCGAGCTTGCCACAGTGTGGGGTCGGTCGGCCGCTTCGCGCGAGCAGATGCTTGCGCATCTGCAGGACTGGATCGCGCGCGCCGAAGCCAGCGGCATTCGCGCCTTGCAGGAAACTGCGTTGCGCATCCGCAGCTACGCCCCGGCACGTCTCGCCGCATAGCCGCGCTGCGATCAAAGGAGCGCGCCGGTCTGGCGCGCTTTTTTTTGGCCGGAGCAGGATATCCTCGCCGCTTCAGAACGAGGCCTGGAAAACGCGGATGGTGCTTGCCGAGCGAGCGCTGGCGGGCATGTTGTTCTGCTTCCTCGCCTCGCTGGCGCAGGCCAGCGATCGCCCGTATCTGGTTGCGACTGATGCCGTGGCGGATGAAGACGATTACGACGTGGCCGGGATCGAATCGTGGCTCGAGTCGTCGCAGAAATACCAGGAGTTCCGCTTCGAGCCCGAGTACAACTTCGATCCGAGCAATGCGGTCCGGGTGGAACTCGCCATCGCGCGCGATCGCCGGTTCGACCAGTCGGTGCGGTCGCGCGGTGTCGAACTCGAGTACAAGCACCTTTTTACCGACCTGCAGCGATCCGGCTACGGGTCCGGTGTCATCGCCGGACTGGATTGGGACGATCGAAGCGCGGCCGTCGGAGGCGAGGAAGGCGGGCCCGAGCACACCTGGTCGCTGGACATCGTGGCGCTCACGACGCTGCGTCCCACGCCGGACACGTTGGTTCACTTCAATCTGGGTGCCGTGAAAGAAAGCGGTCAAGGCGCCCACGCGCGCTGGGCCGTGGCGGCGGAACACGAAATCATCCGCCGCACGACGCTGTTCGCCGAGGCGGGCGGCAGCGCCGGCGAGGAGCGCCTCATCCACGGAGGCCTGCGCCACTGGATCAGGCGCGAACGTTTTGCGGTCGACCTGACGGTCGGGCGGCGCTATCTCGCCCCGGCCGACCGCACCTTCATAACGATCGGCATCGCGTTACAGGACATGTAGTCGCGGTACGTCAACTGCTGGCCCGCTGGAGCCCCAGGCGCTCGACGACGCGTTTCTCCTCTGCGAACGCCTCGCGACAGGCGCGTGCATAGTCGGCGGGGCCGAGGTACGCGGGCTCGAGGTCGTATTTCTGCAGTTCGGCCAGGTGAACCGGATCGAACAGTGCCGCCTTGAACGCGTCGTGCAGGATGGTGACGACCTCGGAGGAAAGCCCGCGCGGCCCGCCGATTCCATACGGCGAGTTGGCGACGATGGGGAAGCCGAGTTCGCGCAGGGTCGGCACGTGAGGCCAGCGCCGCGAGCGCTGCCCACCGAAGGTTACAAGCAGCCGCAACTTGCCCGAGTCGACGTAGGGACCGAAGCCAGTCGAGTTTGCGCCGGCCATCAGCTGGCCGGACACGACCGCAAGCATCTGCTCGGACGTGCCCTTGTAGGGAACGTGCAGGTAGCGCAGACCGCGCGCGTTGAACAACTCGTCGAGCACGATGTGTGGCGTGGTTCCGATGCCGTTGGTGCCGATCGAAAGTTCGCCCGGGTGCTCCCGCGCGAAGGCGAACAGATCGTCCAGCTTGCGGAACCGGCTGCTCGCGCTGACGACGATGCCGAACGTGTAGCCCGAGATCTGGATGATCGGGGTCACGTCGCGAATCGGATCCCAGGTGACCCTTTGTGTGTACGGCGCGCGAAAGATCGTCTGCGGCAGCTGCGCGATCGTGTACCCATCCGGGCTTGCAAGCTGCAGCACGGGCATCGCCAGCGTGCCCGAGGCGCCGCCGCGATTTTCGATCACCATCTTCTGACCCAGGTTGCGCCCCGCGAGGTCGGCAAGAATGCGCAACGAAAGATCGGTGGATCCGCCCGCGGGCCAGGGCACCCAGAGGACGATCGGCCGGGTCGGATACCGCTCGCCTGACTGCGCCAGCGCGCGCGGGGCGAACACGCTCGCGGCGAGCAATGCGAGCGCTGCGCGCCGATTCCCGTGCGGCAAGTCATCCGCCTCCAGGCTTTTCGCCATCGATCGCAACTCCACGATCAGATCGCCGCAACACGCATGGTCGTCATGGCCCGCCGCGCTTGGTCAAGGCACCAAAACCGCGCTGTGGGTCGTAGCCCCAGCAGGCGAGCAGGAAGCACACGACGCCACACCCGAGCACGACGGCCGGCGCCCATCCGGCATCCTTGCCGTAGAAGGCGAAGCGGATCCACTCGACCGCGTACGTGAACGGATTGAGGCTTGCAGCGTAGTAGACCCATTGCGCACCCGATTCCTGCAACTTCCAGAGCGGATAGAGCGCGGTCGAGATGAAGTACATCGGGAAGATGACGAAGTTCATCGTGCCGGCGAAGTTCTCCAGCTGCTTGATGTGCACCGAAAGGAGCAACCCGAGCGCGCCCAGCATCAATGCGCCCCCTGCCATCGCCACCAGCGCATGGAGCGCGCTGATGCCGCCTAGCGGGAGTTCCGTGCCAAGCAGCCAGGCGATCGCGACGAATGCCAGGGCCTGCGCGAGGGATAGGACCGCGGTCGCCGTGAGTTTGGAAAACAGCAGCCATGGACGCGGCAGCGGTGCGGTGAGCAGCAGCCGCATCAGGCCCATCTCGCGGTCGTAGACCATCGCGAGCGACGACTGCATGCCGTTGAAGAGCAGCACCATGCCGATCAAGCCGGGCGCGATGTACACGTCATACGAGATGTACGTGTCGTAGGGCGGGACGATGGACACCCCGAACACGTTGCGGAACCCTGCGGCGAAGACGGCAAGCCAGAGCACGGGACGCACCAGGGCGGAGATCAGGCGCCCGTACTGCATCGAGAATTTCAGCAGTTCGCGTACGACCAGGCCGCGCAGAGCGCGCATTGCATGCGGCAGGAAGGGCGCCGGCGGCGCCAGGCTCGGGGCGGTCGCCGTGTTCGCCGCCGCCCTCTCTGTCATCGTGTCTTGCATAGTCCTTCCGGTGCATCGCCGCCAAGTGTGTCGAGCACATTGGACGGATGCAGGATTCCTTCCGCGGGCGCGAGCGCGACAACGCCCTGGCCGTCGGTGAGCAGCAGCGGTTGCCGCAGTTGCCGATCCCAGGTCCGAAAGCTCAACCGTACCCCTTTGAAGCCATCCAGTGTGAAGCCGGGCTGCACGAAGGCCTTCAATTGCGCCGCGGGTGTGAACGCCTTGTCCAGCGCCGCCTGCAGGATCGCCTTGGTGGCGATCCAGCCCGCCCAATCATGACCGGTCATCGGTCGTCCCGCGCCGCGCAGGAAACGGCGTGCGAGTTGCGGCGCGCCGAAGCGTTCGAAGTTGGGCGCCCAGGCGAGGGCGAACAGCCCACCGTCACCGACGACCGGCCGCGGCAGCGAAATGCGATACGGCAGCGAGCGTGCGAATTCGCCGTCACTGTCGATCACCCAGACGACGTCGTAGTCGACATTCGCGGTGAGCAGCAGCGGATTCGCCAGATCGCGCTCGCGCGGATCGGCCGAGAGCTTGAAAGCGCGCGCAGCGACGGGCTTCAGTCCGAAGCGCTTGATCGACGCCTGGACCGTCGCGAGACGTGTCGTATCGTCTTGCGACGGGCCGTACAGCAGCAGGACCCGGCTCCAGCGGCGTGATGCAAGAGTCTGCGCCAAGGCGTCCGCGCGCATGCGCTCGCTGGGATAGGTGTGCAAAAGATTGGGCTGACACTGTCCAGCGCGCAGGGTGTCGTCCGGTTCGCCCGCATTGAGCAGAGGCACCCTTACGGCGGGTGCGCCACGTGCGATCCACTCTGCGGGTAGGTCGAGCACGATCGCCGCGGCGCCAGACCGTTCCAGCCGCTGCAGCAAAGTGGCTGCCTCGCTCGCATCGCGCGCCTGCACAGCATCGACCTTGACCAGCAGCCCCGCGGCGTCGAGTTCGAACTGGCTTTCCTTGATCGCGACGTCGACCGACTGCAACAAGGGGCCGCCGGGATGGCCGAGGTAGGCCAGTTCGACGCGGTGCGGGTCGAGGCGTTCATCGTCTGCACGCGCGAGGACGCCAATCGTCAGCGTCGTGGCGTGCAGAGGCAGTGCGGCGAGCCCGAGCACAAGCGCGGCCAGCCAGGCCGCATGGCGGCAGACGCCCTCAATCATCCACGATGACCATGTAGGGCACGCGGCCGACCGGGACCGTCTTGATCGCCTTCGCCTGCGCAACGTCGACGACCGTCACGTCGTCGGACAAACCGTTGGCGACGAAGAGCCGCGATCCGTCGCGGTTGAGGGCGACATTCCAGGCCCGTTTGCCGACCAGCACGAGGTTCGTCGTCTTGCGAGACGCGACGTCGACGAACGCGACGTGACTGGCGTGGCCGAGCGCCACGAACATGGTCTTGCCGTCGCGCGCCAGCGTCATGCCGACGGGCCTGATGTCGTCCGGCCGCATGCCCCTGACCTCGAAGTTGATCGTTTGCACCACCGTGAGGTCGCGCGTCGAGATAATGCTGACACTTGCTCCGAGTTCATTGCTGACCCAGAGTTCACCGCCATCCGCCGAAAAGGCGAGGCGGCGCGGGCGCATGCCGACCTGCACGTTCTTGACGACCTTGCCCGCGACCGGGTCGATCACGTGCACCATGTTCGCGACCTCGGATGTGACATAGACGCGGCTCCCGTCGGGCGATGTCTTCACGCCCTCGGGTTCCTTGCCGACGGTGATCGACTTGACCACCTTCTTGCTTGCAAGTTCGACGATGTTCAGGGCTCCATCCTCTTCATTGGAGACATAGGCGAACTTGCCATCCGGGGACAGATCGAAGGCTTCCGGATCGTCGCCGAGCGGTACGTTGCCCACCACCTTGCGCGCCGCCACGTCGATGAGGTCGGCGCGGTTCGAATCGCCGCACGCGACCATCAGGGTCGTCGCATCCGGCAGGAACTGCATGTAGCGCGGCCGCTTGCAGGTCGGAATGGTGCCCGTCACCGCGAGCGACTTCACGTCGATGACCGCGAGCGCGTTGTCCTTCTCGCTCGAAACGAAGGCCATGCCCGTGTCCTTGCCATGCGCGGTGGTCGTCGCGGCCGCGAGGCACAGCGCGGACAACGCGGCGCGGAAGTGTCGCCTTGATGCCATCGATGGTCTCCTTGGTTCGTCGCAAAATGTCGATCTGCCGACCAGGTTCAGGCTGGAGCCGGTTGTGCGGAGGTGGCGGCGACGAAGGCCTCCTCGAGGGTCGGGCCGCCGAGCGACCGCGCGACTGCGCCGGGCGTGCCGTCGGCGAGGAGCTTGCCCCGGTGCAGCACGAGCACCCGGTCGGCCTGCTCCGCTTCCTCGACCCAGTGGGTGGCCCACAAGACGCAGGTACCGCGCTCCTGTACCGCGCGCCGGATCGCCGCCAGCAGGTCGCGGCGCGACTTGGGGTCGAGTCCGACCGTGGCCTCATCCATGAACAAAACCGCGGGACGATGCAGCAACGCACGAACGAGTTCGACCTTGCGCCGCGTTCCGCCCGACAACTCGCGTGTCTTGCGGTCGAGATCGGGAGCGATGCCCATCTCGGTGCAGCCCGACTCGATGCGGGCACGCGCCTCCGCACTCGGAATGCCGTGCAAGTCGCATTGCAACTGCAGGTTCCGCCGCACCGTCAGGTCGAGGTCCAATGCCGGCTGCTGGAATACGACCCCGATATGGCGCAGCACGGCGACCGTGTGCTTGCGCAGTGACCGGCCTGCGATAAACACCTCTCCGGCGTCGGCGGAAAACAGTCCCGTCAGGACCTGGAACAGCGTGGTCTTGCCGGCGCCGTTGGGGCCGAGCAGCGCGGTGAACTGTCCCGCCGACAACGTGAACGAGACCTTGTCGAGCGCCGCCCGCGCGCCGAAACGTTTGACGAGTTCGCGGACTTCGAGCATTCAGAGCAACCGGGATCGCAGGGCGGGGTCAGAGTTGGGGGCGCACAGTTTGTTGGCTCGCGATGGCGCCTGCCAGCGGTACTTGCACGGCGCCGGAGACGCCAAACGGCAGTCCGCGCTTCTGGCCGTGCGGCACGCAGGTGACCATAGCGGGCGCGCAACGCAATGTCATGCCCGAACCCGGTGATGCACGGCGTTTGACCCCGTGAGTTTTTCCCGTCGCGGTCCCTGAGACCGCGTTGCGCTCGAACTAGTTCTCTGACCGGTCTCGGACTCCTGCGATTATCGCAGCCGAGGCGAGGTCGACCTGTCGCATCTGCCCCGGGACCGCCAAAGAAAAGGCCCGGCGCAGCCGGGCCTCTTGTTCGCGCTCGAAGTGCTATTTCAGCTTGACCTCTTTGTACTCGACATGCTTGCGGGCGACCGGGTCGTACTTGACGAACGCAAGCTTGTCCGGAGTCGTGCGCTTGTTCTTGGTCGTGGTGTAGAAGTGCCCCGTACCGGCGGTCGACTCGAGCTTGATCTTTTCGCGTGCGCCTTTGGCCATGATGATCCTCCGCTACCGCCCGCTAGATTTCACCGCGCTGGCGCAGGTCGGCGAGCACGACGTCGATTCCGACCTTGTCGATGGTTCTCAGCGCCGCGTTGGTGATGCGCAGGCGAACCCAGCGGCGCTCGCTTTCCACCCAGAACCGGCGATATTGCAGGTTGGGCATGAAGCGACGCTTGGTCTTGTTGTTGGCGTGCGAGACGTGATGGCCGACCAGCGGCGCCTTGCCTGTGACTTGACACACGCGTGCCATGGCGGATCTCCCTGATTCGGGCGGATATTCGCAAAAGCTGGCGATTCTAAGCGAATCCGGGGCGTCCAGCCAGACAGCCAGGTGGGGGCTAGAGCAGGCCGCGTTCGGCGAAGGACACGGTCCGGCCGGGTCCCGCAACGATGATATGGTCGAGCACCTTGACGTCGATCAGGGTCAGCGCTTCACGCAGGGTGCGGGTGAGCAGTTCGTCAGCCCGGCTCGGCTCCGCGGCGCCTGACGGATGGTTGTGCGCGAGGATCACCCCGGCGGCATTGCAGCGCAAGGCTTCCCTGACCACTTCGCGCGGATAGACGCTGGTCTGCGTCAGCGTGCCGTGGAAAAGATCGCGATGCTCGATCAGGCGGTTTTGCGCATCCAGGAACAGCGCCGCAAAGATCTCGTGTTTTGCATGCGCGAGCGAGAGGCTCAGGTACTCTCGCACTTTCTGCGGCGAGCCCAGCACGGCCGCGTGTTGCACGTCCTCGCGCAGGGCGCGACGCGCGAGTTCGATCACGGCCGCCAGTTGCGCATACTTCGCCGGGCCGAATCCCGCGAGCGATTCGACTTCGCCACGTGCCGCCGCGAACAGCCCGTTCAGGCCCTTGAATCGATGCAACGCGTTGCGTGCGATTTCGAGCACGTCGTGGCCGGCGACGCCCGTGCGCAGGAAAACCGCGAGCAGCTCCGCCTCGCTCAAGGCCTGCGGACCCATCGCAAGCAGCTTCTCGCGCGGGCGTTCCCGCGCCGGCCAGTCCTTGATCGGCACGCTGATCCCCTAGAATGAGGAACCAAGCAATGGGTGTCGTGCTTGCATGAAGAAAGTCGGCCCCGACTCGCACGTGACGCTGCACTATCGCCTTGCGATCCTCGCGCCCGGCGACGAGAGGGAAATCTTTAGCACCTTTGGCGGGCACCCCGCCACCGTGCAAATTGGAGCCGGCCATATGGCTTCCCCACTCGAGCACAGATTGGTGGGACTCGAAGAAGGGCAACGGGTGGCCTTCGAGCTTTCGCCCGAGGATGGGTTCGGCGAACGTAACGCGGCGCTCGTTCAGACGCTGACGCGTGCTGCGTTCGACCGCCACGCCGATCGAACTGCCGAATATGAGGCCGGCGATGTCATCGCGCTCAACCTGCCGGAGCGCGGCACGCTGGCCGGGGTGCTCAAGTGGCGCGACGAGCAAGCTGTGGTGGTCGATTTCAACCATCCGCTTGCCGGGCGGTCGCTGCGCTTTTCCGTCCACGTGATCGGAGTCATCTAGGTGGAAGTCGTACTGGCTCAACCACGTGGGTTCTGCGCCGGCGTGGATCGCGCGATCGAGATCGTCGAGCGCGCGCTCACCTTGCACGGCACTCCCATCTACGTGCGCCACGAGATCGTCCACAACACCTTCGTTGTGGCCGATCTGAGTGCCAAGGGCGCGGTCTTCGTCGACGAAATGGATGAAGTTCCGCCGGGATCGACCGTGATCTTCTCGGCGCACGGCGTGGCCAAGAGTGTCCAGAGCGAAGCGGCGGCGCGCGGCCTGCGTGTGTTCGACGCGACGTGTCCCCTGGTCACCAAAGTGCACGTCGAAGTCGCCAAGATGCGCGCGATGGGCCGCGAGGTGGTGATGATCGGTCACGCGGGTCATCCGGAAGTCGAGGGCACGATGGGGCAGGCCGAAGACGGCATGCTTCTGGTGCAGACGGTCGAGGACGTCGAACGCCTCGCCGTACGCGATCCGGAGCGCTTGGGCTACGTGACCCAGACCACCCTGTCGATGGACGACGCCGCGGCGATCGTGCAGGCCCTGAAGCGGCGCTTCCCGGCGATCGCCGAACCGAAGAGGGCCGATATCTGCTACGCGACCCAGAACCGGCAGGATGCGGTCAAGTTCATGGCGCCGCGCGTGGATATCGTCATCGTCATCGGCAGCGAGACCAGTTCGAACTCGAATCGCCTGCGCGAGGTGGCGGAACGTTTCGGTGTCTCCGCCTACCTGGTGGATACGGCCGCCGACCTGCAGCCGCAGTGGCTTGCCGGCAAGCGGCGCGTCGGTGTGACCGCCGGTGCATCGGCCCCCGAAGTCCTGATCGAACAGCTGGTCGCGCGACTGCGCGAACTCGGTGCCGGCAGCGTGCGCACGCTCGAAGGGGTGCGCGAGCACGTCATCTTTCCGATGCCGAAGGGCTTGCACAACCGCACGGCGCACGAGGCGACATGATGCGGCGCGCGCTGGCTTGTCTGGTGCTTGTCCTCGCGGCCGCCGGCGCTTGCGCCCAGCCTGTCGCCGTGGAGGGGGTCAAGTTCGAGCCCACCGCGAGCGTAGGGGGCGAGACGCTCGTCCTCAACGGAGCGGGGTTGCGCACCCGCGCGTTTTTCAAGGTATACGCCGCGGGCCTGTACGTGCCGCAAAAATCCGCCGACGCGGCAACGTTGCTTGCTCAGACGGGTGCCCGCCGAATGTCGATCGGCATGCTGCGCGACGTCGACGCGACGACCTTCGCGAACTCGTTGCTCGAAGGGTTGAAGTCCAACCATACGGAGGCGCAGCTCGCCGCGCTCAAGACGCAGATCGAGCAGATGCAGGCGACGCTGAAGGGCATGGGTGAGGCGAAGAAAGGCGATGCGATCCTGCTCGACTGGGTCCCGGACACCGGGACCCAGATCATCGTCAATGCCCAGCCGCGCGGCGAACCCATCGCGGGTGCAGCGTTCTACACCGCCTTGCTCCGTGTCTGGCTCGGCGAGAAGCCCGCCGACTCGTCGCTCAAGAAGGCGCTGCTCGGCGGTTAGCACACCCGGAAGGGAGTCGGTGCCGATCAACAACGCCGCGGTCGTCGATGCGTTCATCGATTCGCTCTGGCTCGAGGACGGCCTTGCGCGCAATTCTCTCGCGGCGTACCGGCGCGACCTCCAGGCGCTCGCGGCCTGGTTGGGTGAACGGTCGCTCTTTGCGATGGGGGAGACAGACTTGCAGGCGTACCTTGCCGAACAGTTCACACGTTCGCGCGCCTCGACCGCAAACCGCCGCCTGGCGACCCTGCGCCGATTCTTCAGGTGGGCGCTGCGCGACGGCAAGGTCCGCGCGGACCCGACCCTGCAACTCGTGAACGCGCGCACGCCCGCGCGCTTTCCCAAGGCACTTTCCGAATCCCAGGTCGAGGCGTTGCTTGCCGCGCCGGACGTCGAGACCGATCTCGGCGTGCGCGACCGGGCGATGCTCGAGCTGCTCTACGCCACCGGCCTTCGGGTGTCGGAGCTGGTCGGCTTGCGGCTCGTTCAGCTGTCGCTCAACGACGGCCTCGTGCGCGTCCTCGGCAAGGGATCGAAGGAGCGCATCGTGCCGATAGGCGAAGAAGCGCGCGCGTGGATGGAGCGGTACTTCGCGCAAGCACGCCCGAGCCTCATGAAGGGTCGCGGCGGTGACGTCGTCTTCGTCACGCGACGTGTCGGTGCGATGTCGCGACAGATGTTCTGGCGCCTGATCAAGCGGTATGCGGCGGCGGCGGGAATCGCAGCCCCGCTGTCCCCGCACGGGTTGCGCCACGCGTTCGCGACGCACCTTCTGAATCACGGGGCCGATCTGCGGGTGGTACAGCTTCTTCTTGGTCACGCCGACATCTCGACCACGCAGATCTATACGCACGTGGCACGGGAGCGGCTGAAAGCCGTCCACGCGCGCCATCATCCGCGCGGTTAGGGCGACCGGCCGGCGATACACTCCGCGCGCATGGCGAAACCGGCACACGTTTCGGCGACTCCCGCCACGCAGTGGCTGCGACGCAACCGGATCCCTTTCAGCGAACACGTGTACGAGTACGTGGAACACGGCGGCACGGCGGTATCGTCTGCGGCCCTCGGAATCCCGGAGCACGAGATCGTCAAGACCCTCGTCATGCAGGACGAAGACGCCAGGCCCTTGCTGGTGTTGATGCACGGCGACCGCAAGGTTTCGACCAGAAACCTCGCGCGCCAGATCGGGCGCAAGCGCATCGAGCCGTGCCCGCCCGAGGTCGCGCAGCGTCACACCGGATACCAGGTCGGGGGCACCTCTCCGTTCGGTGTGCGCAAGCCGATGCCCGTCTACGTCGAGCACAGCGTGCTCGAACTCGACCGCATCTACATCAACGGCGGCCGGCGCGGTTATCTGGTCGGCATCGTGCCGGCGGCGCTGACGAACCCGCTCGGTGCCGCCGCGGTCGACTGCGCTCTGGCGGAGTAGTGCGATGGCGGTGGTGGCAACACTGGTGTGTGCGCTCGCCGGCTATCTGATCGGCTCGATTTCGTTCGCAGTCGTCGTGAGCCGCATCTTCGGGCTCGCCGATCCGCGCACGTTCGGCTCCGGCAATCCGGGCGCCACCAATGTTCTGCGCACCGGCAACCGCGCGGCCGCATTGATCACGTTGCTCGCCGACGCGCTGAAGGGAACGCTCGCTGTGTGGCTCGCGCAAATCTTCGGTTCCCGTTACGGGGTCGGCGAAGCGGGCCTTGCCGTGACGGGGCTCGCTGCCTTTGTCGGCCACCTATATCCGCTGTTTTTCGGATTTCGTGGCGGCAAGGGGGTGGCGACCTTCTTCGGCGTGCTGGCCATCATCAACTTCTGGCTCGCGCTGATTTGCGGCGTCACCTGGCTCCTGATCGCCTACTTCCTGCGGTATTCGTCGCTGGCGTCGATCGTCAGTGCGCTGCTCGCGGTGTTCGGGCAGGCATTCGGCTGGGGATTCGATGGCGTCCTGATCTGCGTCACCATCATGACCGCGTTGCTCGTGTACCGGCATCGGCAGAACATCGTCAACCTGCGTCTCGGCAAGGAGCGGCGCATCGGCGAAAAGGCGGCGAGCGCGGTCAAGCACTGACCGCGAGCGGCCAGCGCGCCCTGATTGCGAAGGCGGTGCTGGGGGTGGACTCGCTCGCGCGCAGGCGTGCGAGGCCCGCGACCGCGATCATTGCGCCGTTGTCGGTGCAAAGGTCGGGCGGCGGAAAGTGCACGTGCAAGTGCTCCTGCGCGGCGGCTTCGGCAAGACGCTCGCGCAGTTGCCTGTTCGCGCCCACACCGCCCGCGACGACGAGGGTCGACAACCCGGTCGCGCGCAGGGCGGCCAGCGACTTCGCGACCAGAACGTCCGTGACCGCATCGACGAAGGCGCGGGCAATGTCCGCGCGCTCCTGATCACAGACGTTTCCCAAGCCCCTGACGCTCGTCAGGACCGCTGTCTTCAGTCCGCTGAAGCTGAAATTGAGGTCGCCGCTATGAAGCATCGGGCGTGGCAGCCGCACCGCATCCGGCACGCCGAAATCGGCGAGGCGGGAGACGGCGGGCCCGCCCGGGTAGCCAAGCCCGAGCAACTGTGCCGTCTTGTCGAACGCCTCGCCTGCGGCGTCGTCCTGGGTCTCCCCGAGCAGTCCGTAGTGGCCGAAGCCGTCGACTCGCATCAGTTGCGTGTGGCCGCCGGAGACCAGCAGGGCGACAAACGGGAACGCCGGCGCCGGCTTGGCAAGCATCGGCGAGAGAAGATGGCCTTCGAGGTGATGGACGCCGATCACCGGGATGCGCAACGCATACCCGAGCGCGTACCCGATGCTGGCGCCAACCAGCAGCGCGCCCGCAAGGCCTGGCCCGATGGTGACGGCAATCGCGTCGATGTCGGTCCGCTCCAGGCGCGCCGCAGCGAGGCACTGTTCGAGGAGCGGCAGCACTCGCCTGATGTGGTCGCGCGAGGCAAGTTCGGGAACCACCCCGCCGTAGCTCCGGTGCATCTCGACCTGGGAGTGAAGTGCCTGCGCGAGGATGCGGGCGTCGTCGTTCACCAGCGCAATGCCGGTTTCATCGCAGGAGGTTTCAATGCCGAGGACGACCATCGGTCCGAGAGTCTATCGGCGGCGGGCGGGGCGGCTTGGCCGGGCGCGCCCGATTTGGCTAGAATTCAAAGCTTTCCGTCCGCTTGCGTCGCCACTTTCGGGAGATACATGCCAACCATTCGCGTCAAGGAAAATGAGCCGTTCGAGGTAGCCCTGCGCCGCTTCAAGCGCACGATCGAAAAGAGCGGTCTTTTGACCGAGTTGCGCGCGCGCGAGTTCTACGAGAAGCCCACCGCAGAGCGCAAGCGCAAGAAGTCCGCGGCGATCAAACGCCACTTCAAGCGGCTGCGCAGCCAGATGCTGCCGAAGAAGCTCTACTAGCAGTCTGCAGCACTCGGTCTTGGTCGCATGCCGGCCACCCAGGGATCGGGTATGAACCTGAAAGAACGCATCACCGAGGACATGAAGGCAGCCATGCGCGCCAAGGATTCGGCGCGACTGGGTGCGATCCGGTTCCTGCAGGCCGCGATCAAGCAGAAGGAAGTCGACGAGCGCGTCGTGGCCGATGATGCGGCAGTCCTCGCGATCATCGAGAAGCTGATCAAGCAGCGCAAGGACTCGATCCACCAGTTCCAGCAGGCAGCCCGCGCCGACCTGGTCGAGAAGGAGCAGGCCGAGCTCGCACTACTGCAGGGTTATCTGCCGCCACACATGTCGGATACGGAGCTCGAACAGGCGATCGCGGCGGTCATCGCCGAAAGCGGCGCATCGGGTCCGCAGGCGATGGGCAAGGTGATGGCGGTGCTCAAGCCACGAATCGCCGGGCGTGCCGATGTCGGCAAGGCATCCGCCCTGGTCAAGAAGCGCCTCGCGGGCTGACCCGCACGGCCCCGGCCGATAATGCGCCGGTGATTCCGCAAGGCTTCATCCAGGACCTGCTGGCCCGCGTCGACATCGTCGACGTCGTCGGGCGCCACGTCCGGCTCAAGAAAGCGGGCCAGAACTACGTCGGCCTTTGCCCGTTCCACTCCGAAAAAAACCCCTCTTTCACCGTCAGTCCGGGCAAGCAGTTCTTCCACTGCTTCGGTTGTGGCGCGCACGGCAGTGCGGTCGGCTTCCTCATGGACCTGCGCGGACTTCCGTACATTGAGGCCATACGGGAACTGGCGCAGGAGTCCGGGCTCAAGGTGCCTGAGTCTTCCGTCGATATCGGGGACCAACCCAAGACAAATGCCGCCAATTCTCTGGTCGAGGTCCTTCAGCGAGCAGCGGAGTTCTATAGACGCAAGCTGAAGGCGGCGCCGGCTGCGATCGAATACCTCAAGGGCCGTGGGCTGACGGGCACGACGGCCGCCCGTTACGGCCTCGGGTTCGCTCCGGATGCCTGGCAGGCACTGCGCGAGGTCTTCGCGGACTACGAGGATCCTCGCCTCGTCGAGGCTGGGCTGGTCCTCGCGGGCGAGGAAGGCAAGCGCTACGACCGGTTTCGAGGCCGCGTGATGTTCCCGATCCGGAACCGGCGCGGAGCCGTGATTGGATTCGGCGCGCGCGTCATCGAATCGGGCGAGCCGAAATACCTCAACTCACCCGAGACGCCGGTCTTTCGCAAGGGCCAGGAGCTGTACGGCCTGTTCGAAGCCCAGGAATCGATTCGCCGGAAGGAGCGGGCCATCGTCTGCGAGGGCTACATGGATGTGATCCAGCTTGCGCAGGCCGGCTTCGAGGAATCGGCGGCAGCGCTGGGTACCGCGATTACGTCACATCAGGTGAGCAATCTTTTTCGCCTCACTGACCACGTGATTTTCGCCTTCGACGGCGATGCCGCGGGCCGCAAGGCGGCGCGGCGGGCACTGGAAGCCACACTTCCGATCGTCAACGAGTCGAAGCGCGCGAGTTTCGTGCTGCTGCCCGAGAGCGAGGATCCGGACAGCCTGATCAAGGCACATGGAGCCGCCGCCTTCGAGGACGAGTTGTCGCGCGCCTTGCCGTTGTCGCGCTGGCTGGTTCGCGTGCTGTCGGAGGGGCGCGACCTGGATCGCGCCGAGGATCGCGCCGCATTGCTTGCCGAGGCCAAGCCGATGCTCGAAACCGTGAACGCCGGCGCGCTGCGCCTGCAACTGCTGCTGGAACTTGCCAAGGTGAGCGGAACCCCCGCCGCGGACGTCGAGTCGTACGTAGGTGCGAAACCGTGGCGCCGACTCCCCACGGAGCGCCACGGCGGTGAACCGGCCCGAGGCAGGGCGCCGGTGGATGAGCTGCGATCGGTGATCCTGAAACGGCTACTGGCGTTTCCAGTCTTGGCGCGCGAGTTCAATGCGCCGATCGCCGATCACTTTCTCGATGGCACCGAGTCCGTCGACCTGCAGATCGTCGAGACGTGGCGGGCGGCGACGGCCGGGGCAGGCACGCCGAGCAGCGGCGCCCTCGTCGAGGCTCTTGCCGGCAGCGAGAGTGCGGGGACCTTTGCCGCGCTGGCGACGCAGAGCCTGGCGCTCGATGACGATCTGGAGGGGGCCCGGGCCGATTTGTCGGGCGCGTTTGCGAAACTGGACCTGCGGCGCACCCAGCACGAACTCGCGTCTCTGGCGCAGATGCCGCCCACGAGCGAAAGGCTCGAACGAATGCGTGAGCTGGCGGAGCGGCAGGCGAGGTTGAAGGAGAAGCCGGTAGCCCCAGATTCGGTCTAGCTGCGTTAGACTCGCCGGCTGACGGAAAAACGCCGTCAAGAACGAGCGGCCGCCACGATGGGCGGCCAGCTGGGCGCCGCAGGGCCGCATGGTCGGCAACATTCTGCGAAAGAGGCGCTTTGGGCAGGAAGGCAATGCACCGGCGGAACGCCGATGCAGATCGACGCGAAGGGCAGGTTGCCGGGCTCGGCAATGGTGCCGGAAGGTGCGCGTCCTCCTGCCGCATCGATGCGCCGGACTATCGGGGCCCAATGTGTTCCGCAGGAATGCACTGGCGGCGCGAATCGCCTCGATGACAGGACTGTCGGAAGCCAGGTTGCGTGCAGTGGGCGGCAGCATGCCCGCCCGCTGCGCGGCGCAACCAAGGCCGAGACGGGTTACAGGATCATGGTTAAAAGGACCGAGCCGGTGAAACACGCCGTGACGAAGGCGAAGGACGTGGTTCAGAAGCGCACCGCGGTGAAGCGACCCGAGGCGAAGAAGGCGGCTGCGCCTGCCGAGCGCGCCGGAAAGAAGGCAACGGTCGTCGACATGACGGCACGGGTTGCCCGGCCTGAGCCGGCTGCCAAGGGGCCCGATGCGGGCCGGCCGGGCCGCAAGCCGAAGTCCGCCGACGAGCCGGTATTGGGCGGCGACGCGGGCGATGCGCTTCCGGAAGCCGGCGACGATGCCGTCGATCCCGCCGTCCAGGTCGCGGAAAAGCTGACGCCCAAGCAACGCGCCAAGGACCGGCGCGCGAAAGAAAAGGCGCTCAAGGAAGCGCTCGAGCGCAGCTATCACGGGACCGAAGAGGATCTCGAGGCGAGGCGCAACAAGCTGAAGGCTCTGATCAAGCTCGGCAAGGAACGCGGGTTCCTCACGTACGCCGAGATCAACGACCACCTGCCCGACAACCTGGTCGATGCCGAGGCCATCGACTCGATCATCAGCACGTTCGGCGACATGGGGATCCAGGTCTTCGACCAGGCTCCCGATGCCGAAACGCTGCTGATGAACGAAAACGTGCCGGCAGCGGCGACCGACGACGATGCTGAGGAAGAAGCCGAAGCAGCGCTCTCGACGGTCGACGCCGAATTCGGCCGGACCACCGATCCCGTGCGCATGTACATGCGCGAGATGGGCTCGGTGGAGCTGCTGACGCGCGAAGGCGAAATCGAGATCGCCAAGCGCATCGAGGATGGACTGAAGCACATGGTGATGGCGATCTCGGCCTGCCCGACGACCATCGCCGAGATCCTCGCGCACGCCGAGCGCATCCGCGGCGTCGAACTGCCGATCGACGAGGTGGTCGACGGCCTGGTCGATCCGACTGCCGAGGATTTCCCGACCGGCCGGAGCGCGGGCGGGGCCGAAGAAGACAACGACGACGAGGAAGGCGAAGACAACACCGATATCGGCGCCTCGGGCATGACCGCGGCGCAGCTGGATGAATTGAAGGTGCGCGCGCTGGAGAAGTTCGACCATGTCGGCAAGCTGTTCGAAAAGATGCGCGTCGCGTTCGAGAAGGAGGGCTACAAGTCGCCCGCCTACGTGAAGGCGCAGACCCGCATCCTCGACGAGCTGATGAGCCTGCGCTTCACGGCGAAGATGGTTGAGAAGCTGTGCGACTCGCTGCGCGCTCAGGTCGAGGAGGTGCGCAGCCTGGAAAAGCAGATCTACGAGATCATGGTCAACAAGTGCGGGATGCCGCGGCCGCACTTCCTGAAGCACTTCCCCGGCGCGGAGACCAACACCCGCTGGGTTTCGCGCGAGGCCGACGGCGAGCATCCCTACTCGGAGGTGCTGGCGCGCAACCTGCCTGCCGTGCACGAGTTGCAGGGCAAGCTGTCCGACCTGCAGAAGCGCGTGGTGCTCCCGCTCAAGGACCTGCGCGAGGTGTACAAGCAGATGGCCACGGGCGAGGCCAAGGCGCGCAAGGCGAAGCGCGAGATGACGGAAGCCAATCTGCGCCTGGTGATCTCGATCGCCAAGAAGTACACCAATCGCGGCTTGCAGTTCCTCGACCTGATCCAGGAAGGGAACATCGGCCTGATGAAAGCGGTCGACAAGTTCGAATACCGGCGCGGCTACAAGTTCTCGACCTACGCGACGTGGTGGATCCGCCAGGCAATCACGCGGTCGATCGCCGACCAGGCGCGCACGATCCGCATCCCCGTGCACATGATCGAGACGATCAACAAGATGAACCGCATCAGCCGCCAGATCCTGCAGGAGACCGGCGCCGAGCCCGATCCGGGCACGCTGGCGGTCAAGATGGAGATGCCGGAAGACAAGATCCGCAAGATCCTCAAGATCGCCAAGGAACCGATCTCGATGGAGACGCCGATCGGCGACGACGACGACTCGCATCTCGGCGATTTCATCGAAGACACCGCCACGGTGGCGCCGGTCGACGCCGCGCAGTACAACAGCCTTGCCGACGTCACCAAGGAAGTGCTCGACTCGCTCACGCCCCGCGAAGCGAAGGTGCTGCGCATGCGCTTCGGCATCGAGATGTCGACCGATCACACGCTGGAAGAGGTCGGCAAGCAGTTCGACGTCACGCGCGAGCGCATCCGTCAGATCGAGGCCAAGGCGCTGCGCAAGC
Source organism: Burkholderiaceae bacterium (assembly GCA_035502095.1). Lineage (GTDB taxonomy): Bacteria > Pseudomonadota > Gammaproteobacteria > Burkholderiales > Burkholderiaceae_F > JAKANT01. The sequence continues at coordinate 65,693 of DATJUX010000019.1, read as the reverse complement.
TGCGTCACCCGAGCCGCAGCGACAAGCTGAAGAGCTTCCTTGAATAGGGTTCGTGTGAGCGACGGTCGAATACGCCGGCCCTCATCGGGGGCCGTTAGCTCAGCTGGTCAGAGCAGGGGACTCATAATCCCTTGGTCGCTGGTTCAAATCCAGCACGGCCCACCAACGCTTCAGCTTCGAGACGTACCGTCGTCCCCTGGCGGCTTGCGGCCGCACGGGGCCGCGGCGACGGCGCCGACCGGTCGCCGGTTCAGGTCCAGCATCGCCGCTTTGTCGGTCCGAGCCGAAGGCGTGGAATCTCGGCGCCTCGCGGCATCGCGATCCCTCGACCTGCGCTGCGCGCCGGCTCGGGACGACACCGTTTTCGCGTCACTCGTCGCCTGATGTCTGATCCGAAGGACTTCACCCATTTCGATCTCGATCCGCTGCTGCTGACAGCGATTGCCGAGATGGGCTACATGACGCCGACGCCGATCCAGGCCAAGGCGATCCCGATGGTGTTGAAGGGCCGCGACGTGATGGGCGCGGCGCAGACCGGAACCGGCAAGACCGCTGGCTTCGGCCTGCCGATGTTGCAGCGGCTGCTGCCGCTCGCGAACACCAGCATGTCGCCGGCGCGCCACCCGGTGCGCGGCCTGGTGCTGACGCCGACGCGGGAACTCGCCGAGCAGGTTGCCGACAACATCAAGCGCTTCGCAGCGAAAACCGCGCTGCGCGTCGCCGTCGTCTACGGCGGCGTCGACATGGACCCGCAGACGGCCGCGCTGCGCAGCGGCGTCGAGGTCGTGATTGCCACGCCCGGCCGGCTGCTCGATCACATCCAGCAGAAGAACACCAGCCTGTCGCAGGTGCAGATCGTCGTGCTCGACGAAGCCGATCGCATGCTCGACATGGGTTTCCTGCCCGACATCTCGCGCATCCTCAATCTGCTGCCGCGAGAGCGCCAGAGCCTGATGTTCTCGGCGACGTTCTCGGAGGAGATCAAGAAACTCGCCAACAATTTCCTGCGCGATCCGCAGCTGATCGAGGTCGCACGCCGCAACGCCACCGCCGAGCTGATCACGCAGGAAGTGTTCAAGGTGCACGAGTCGCAGAAGACCGACGCACTGCTCGAGATCCTGCGCACGCGCGGCGCCGGCGGCGAACGGCTCAAGCAGGTGCTGGTATTCGTCAACGCGAAGATCGAATGCCGCCGCCTGGCGCGCCAGTTGCAGAAGGCGGGCGTCAATGCCGACGCGATCCACGGCGACAAGACGCAGGAAGAGCGGATGAAGGCGCTCGAAGCCTTCAAGCAGGGCACGGTCGAGGTGCTGGTCGCGACCGACGTCGCCGCGCGTGGCCTCGACATCGTCGAGTTGCCGGTCGTCATCAACTACGACGTCCCGTTCGGCGCGGAGGACTACGTCCACCGCATCGGACGCACCGGTCGCGCCGGCGCGTCCGGACTCGCGATCATGCTTGCGACGGGCGCCGACGAGCGCGGCGTCGCCGCGATCGAGCGCCTGACGAAGCAGAAGTTCACGGTCCAGTCGCTCGAACCGGAACGCGCCGAGCGCGGCAGCCGCCGCGAGCGCCCGGTCAGGCGCGATCGTCACGAAAGGGCCGCCGCCACTCCCGAACCGGTCGACGATTTCTTCAGCAAGCCCTACGAGGAACGCAGCGCGGAGACCGCGGCCGCCGAGGATGCGGCTCCGACCGGCGAGGGGCCGCGGCGCGAGGAACGCAAGCCGGCGAAGGTCGCCGCCCTGCTCGGCGGCAGCAAGCGATAGCGCGGGTCAGGCGCTGCGCCCAAGCGCCTGGTCGAGGTCCCAGAGGATGTCGTCGATCGACTCGATGCCGATCGAGAGCCGGATCATTTCCGGCAACACGCCCGCGGCACGCTGTTCCGCCTCGGAAAGCTGCCGGTGCGTCGTCGACGCCGGGTGAATGACCAGCGACTTCGCGTCGCCGATATTGGCAAGGTGCGAGACGAACTGCAGGCTGTCGATGAATTTCTCCGCCGCCTGACTCGCAGTCAATCCGCCACCCGCCTTGATGCCGAACGTCATCACGCTCGACGCGCCGGGTTCGCCGTCGATCGACCGCAGGTACTTGCGTGCCAGCGCGTAGTACGGGCTCGACTTCAGGCCCGGCCAGTTGACCCACGCGACCCGCGGGTGCGTTGCGAGATACTCGGCCACGCGACGCGCGTTGCCAACATGGCGCTCCATGCGCACGTGCAGCGTTTCCAGGCCCTGCAGCAGCAGCCAGGCCGAGAGCGGTGCGAGCGACGAACCGAGCACCCGCACCACTTCGAAGCGCGCCTTCATTGTGTACGCGAAGTCGCCGAACGTCTCCCAGAACTTCACGCCGTGATAGCCCTTGCTCGGCGCGACCATGTCGGGGAACCGGCCGTTGCCCCAGTCGAAGCGGCCGCTCTCGACCAGCACGCCCCCGATGGTGGTGCCATGCCCGCCGAGATACTTCGTCGCCGAATGCACCACAATATCGGCGCCCCAGTCGAACGGTCGCGCGAGATAGGGCGAGGCCATCGTGTTGTCGACCATCAGCGGGATCTTCGCGTCGTGGGCGATGCGCGCGACCTTCTCGATGTCGAGCACGTTGATCTTCGGATTGCCCAGCGTCTCGCCATAGACGAGCTTGGTGTTGGGGCGGATGGCGCGGCGGAAGTTCTCCGGTTCGTCGGGGTCGACGAACGTCGTCTCGATCCCCATTTTCGGCAGCGTCACCGCGAATTGCGAATACGTGCCGCCATACAGCAGCGACGATGCGACGATGTGTTCGCCGGGCTGCACGATGGCCAGCACGCCTGTCATCTGCGCGGCCATGCCGCTCGCCGTGGCCACGGCTGCGCGCCCGTTCTCGAGCGCCGCGACGCGTTCCTCGAGAACCGCGACGGTGGGATTGCTGATGCGCGAATAGACGTTGCCGAACGTCTGCAGATTGAAGAGGCTCGCCGCGTGATCGGCCGAGTCGAACACGTAGCTGGTGGTCTGGTAGATGGGCTGCGCGCGCGAACCCGTGACCGGATCCGGCAGCTGACCGGCGTGCAGGCACAGGGTCTCGATGCCGAATCGACGATCCGCCATGGTCGCCTCAGTACGGAAGATTGCGCGGCCGCTTGGCCGAGATCACACGCGTGTTCACGCCCGCCCAGTTCAGACCGCCGAACAGGCGCCCGTGTTCGATCTTCACGCAACGATCCATCACCACTTCCAATCCCGCGGCGCGGGCCTTGCGCGCTGCGGCTTCACTGACGATGCCAAGCTGCATCCAGAGCGTCTTCGCGCCGATCGCGACCGCGTCGTCGACGAGCGCTTCGACATCCTCGGCTCGGCGGAAGCAATCCACGAGGTCGATCGGTCCTGCAACCTCGCGTGCCGCCCGCAGGTTCGGAAAGCAGCGCTGCCCGAGCACCGACTCGTACTTCGGGTTCACCGGGATCATCGTGTAGCCGTGCTCCAGCAGGTACTTGCCGACGAAATAACTCGGACGGTGCCACTCGGCCGAAATTCCAACGACCGCGATGCGTCGGCTGTCATGCAGGATCCGCCGCAGGGTCGGGATGTCGGTGTCATCGGCCATCTTCGATTCGCTCCTTGCCTTGCATTGTAGGTGGGCGCATCCAGCGCTCGTGCCACCACTCCGTCGCCAGGCGGAGAAATGCCGCGGGCGAGTCGGCGCCGAAAGCGGGCGCGCCGAGGTGGCGGCCGGCACGAGCGAGTTCTTCGACGACCCGCGTGCGGTCGAGCGCCAGGGCGCCGCTCTGCTTGGAGAGCTTTTCGCCCGCGGGTGTGCGCACGATGGGGACATGCAGGTAGCGCGGTTGCGCCGCGCCGAGCGCGCGCTGCAGTGCGATCTGCCGCGGCGTGTTGTCGAGCAGGTCCGCGCCGCGCACGACGTCCGTGATGCGCTGCCCGCTGTCGTCGACGACGACAGCCAGCTGATAAGCGAATAGTCCGTCTGCACGTCGCACCACGAAGTCGCCCACATCGCGCGCCAGTTGTTGGCTGCAATGCCCGCAGGCGCGGTCGTCGAACGCGACGACCGCGTCACCGACTCTTAATCGCAAAGCCCTGCCCGGACGCGACACCAGCCCAAGCTCACGACAGGTTCCCGGATAAACGGCGGCCGTCGTACCGGGGGCGGTCGCCTCGGCGATCCGGGCGCGCGAGCATTGACATGCATAGACACGCCCGGCGCGCTCGAGCTTAGCGAGCGCCTCCGCGTACGCCTCCCTGCGCGTGTGCTGCCAGAGCACGGGCTCGTCGCTGGTCAGTCCGAAGTCCGCCAGCGTTGCCAGGATGTCGCGCGCCGCGCCGGCCTGCTCGCGCGGCGGATCGATATCCTCGATGCGCACGAGCCATGTGCCGCGGTGCGCGCGTGCATCGAGCCAGCTTGCCAGCGCGGCGACCATCGACCCCGCGTGCAACGGACCGGTCGGCGAGGGCGCGAACCTTCCGCGGTAGGGCTCGACAGGCATCGGTCGCTTCCTGGCTTTCATCAGTCGGTCGTGATGATGCTCCGCCGCCCATCGTCGCTTCTGTACCGCTCGGCGGTCGTCGGCGCGTCGGAGGGTAGGGCTGCTCACCATCCGGATGGATTACCGACGCATCGGGATTGACTGGCGGTAATTGCCTGCCGGGATGGCGACCCGTAGGATCCCATCAATGCGCGACGGCCGGGCTGACCGGCGGCGCGGATCGATTTCGGACGGAGTTCCGTTCGGAGAGAAAGCCGCCTATCGACATGCCAGGAGCGACGACCACCGGCGAGCGCAAGTCACCGACGGGCGCCGCGCCGCAGCCAATCGGTACCGAGCTGAGGTCGATCCTGACCCGCGAACGGCGATGCGCTCCCGCACTGCTCGTCGTCGTCGCCACTGCCGCAATCGCCGCGATGGGCGCGGGAGCCGCGAGGTGGGTCTGGTTCGGCGTATTCGCCCTCAACCTGGTCGCGCGAATGGTGCTGGCGAGCCGGTTCGAGCGCGCCGACCCCCCGCTCACGCCGGCGAGCCGGCCCGCGCTTGCGTATTTCGCGTCCTGCGCGATGGATGTCCTGCTGTGGGCGGTGTTGTTCGGTGCGATCGGCAACGCCGCGCTGTCGTTCGCCTCGGGCGCGGGCTTTGCCGCGGCCGGCGCGGTTTTGCTTGGCGCGCTCACGTTTGGCGGCTGGCGCCCGGCCTGGCTGCCGCTCCTTGCGGGGTGGCTAGGGGTCGCGATCGTGATGCTGACGCGCATCCCCGCCACCATGCACCCGACGGTCCTGCTGTTCCCGATCTGGCTGGCCGCGGTCTGGTGGCTGGGGAGCCGGCGCGGTCGCGCCGCGCAGGCGCGCGAGGTTCGCAACACCCTCGCCGGGCAGACGAGGCTCGGCTGGAGCACCGCCATCGGAGCGATGCCGGCGCCGCTCCTGATCGTTCGCAACGGCCGCGTGGCGGATGTGAACGGGCCAGCGGGCCAACACTTCGGCCGCGACGAACTCAGTCTGGTCGGGCGCCGCGCAGAAGACTGCTTCAAGGTCGAGCCGCCCGAAGCGCTCGACCCGCTCCGTGCACCTCGCGACACTGCCGCGGTGACCGTGACACCCGTGCTTGCCGGCGCCGATCCGACTCCCTGGACCGCCCGCGTGCGCGTGCTCGAGCCCGGCAGGGCGAACTCGGTCGTGGTGGTGGCGTTGCTCCGTCCCGCTGCGGCGGGCGACACGGTGGCCGCCGAAGCCGGGCGCTTCGCGGCCGGAATCGCCGGAACCTCGGCCCGCCCCTGGTACCGGGATGAGTCCGGGCGGCTCGTCGTTCCGGCCGGCCTGCCACTTCCGCCGGTCGCCTACGTTGACCGAGAATTTCCGCTCTCCTATTGCGCGCTGGCTGACGAGCGCCCGCACCTGAACGGCGCGTGGACGACCATGCTCGATTCGGGCCGTGCGTTCGACGAACGGGTGACCATCGTGGACGCGCGCGGCGCGTTGCGCCGGGCGCGCATCGTCGCCGTCACGCGACCGGCCGCCGCCGGCCCGGCCGCCTCGGCGCTGATCATCGGCGCGATCGCCCCGGCAGCGGCCGAGCGGGACAACACCGACGCCGCGCTCGCGGACCTGGCGCGGCAGTTGCCGGTCCTGCTGTGGCTCGTCGATCCCGCCGGCCACGTCATCTACACCCACGGTACCGATGCGTGGCGCTGGGGCATGCAGCGCGCGCCGGATGAGCGACCCTTGTGGTTCGACGCGTTCGCGCTGCGCAACGGCTCGCGGGTCGACGTGCAGCGGGCGTTGCAGCGGGCGCTGGCGGGCAAGTCCACTTACGATCTCATCAACAGCCGTACGACGAAGACGGGCGGCCGCATCGTGCTGCGCAGCCACTTCGTCCCGTACCAGGGCACCGCCCCGCCCGGGCTGCCGCGTGCGGGCACTCTCGTGCTCGATACGATCGCCGCCCCCGAACAACTCGCCGAAATCGACCGGCTCAGGCGAAGCAAGGCGCAGTACCGCGCCCTGGTCGAGGCATCGACCAGCCTGATCTGGGCCTGCGATTCGCAGTTCCGCTTCACGTTCGTGAGCCGGCGTGCGGCGCGCGAGATCTACGGCTACGAGCCCGAGGAACTGCTGGGAGCATCGCTCGCACGCTTGTTTGCGAGCGGTGCGGACCAGACTGGTGCACGCCAGACGCTTGCCAAGCTGCGGGTCGGCGAGCGCCTGCGCAACGTCGAAATGGTGCATGCGGCGAAAAACGGCAGCAAGCTCGTCGTGTCGGTGAGCGCCGTGCCGATGAAAGCGAGCGACGGCGGCTTCGGTGGCGCGATCGGCATGAACGCCGACCTGACGGTGCTCAAGCTGCGCGAGCGCCGACTGACGGAAGCATTGCGGATCGAACGCACGGTGCTGGATTCCGCCGGCCAGGCGCTCGCCGTGGTCAAAGATGGGATGGTGGCGCGGTGCAACGACGCATTCCTGCACCTGCTCGAGGCGGATCCGGCGGTCCTGGCGCGGTCGCCGCTGGCCGACTATTTCGCCACGGTCGACGAGTGGGCCACGATCGCCGGCGCCGCGGACACCGCACGCGCGCAGGACCGCGCTGCAACGCGCGAGGTGCAGGTGCGGCGCGGCTCGCGAGCAGCGGGGCATACCACGGCCTGGTGCCAACTTACGGCGAGAGCGATCGCACCGGGCGAGTATGTCGTGGTGCTGGCCGACATCGACAACATCCGCCAGCGCGAAGAGGAAGCCCTGCACGATGCCAACCACGACGACCTGACGGGTCTGCCCAACCGGCGCCTGCTCGCCTCCCGGGCTGCATCGGCCCTTGCCGCGACGGCGCTGCGCAACGCCCGCTGCGCGCTGCTCGCGATCGACCTCGACGGGTTCAAGGACGTCAACGATCGCTACGGACACGACGTCGGTGACCGGGTCCTGCGCGAGATCGCGGCGCGCCTGGCGCGCGCGATACGCCCCCAGGACACGGTGGCGCGCCGGGGCGGCGATGAGTTCGCAGTCCTCGTGCCGGACGCGGGGCATCGCGTCGACACCGAACGCATCGTGCATCGCCTGCTCGCCGCCATTGCGCAGCCGGTCGAAGTGCCTGGAACGACCCTGTCGGTCTCCGCCAGCATGGGCATCGCGCTCGCTCCGGACCACGGCAACGACCTCGAGCGCCTGCTGCAACTCGCCGATCTCGCGATGTACGAGGCGAAACTGCGCGGCAAGAACCGCTACGCCTTTGCCGCCGAATCCGGTGGGCAGCTCACGCCAGCAGCGCCGCGCGCTGCCGCCGCGTCCTGAACTGATCCAGCCACCATTCGAGCGCCTTCCGCGCGCTGCGGAAGGAACGCGGCCGAGCGCCTTTGCCGCCTGCGCGAAGCTGCCGTGGCGCGCGATCGCATCGATCAGCCTGACCGCCTCGAGCGGAGTTCCGCGCCGGATCGGCCATCAGTTTCCTCGAACGACTTGGTGAAGCGGGCCCGGCTTGCAGGCGCCCGCGAGTGCCGCAAGATAGCGCCTTGTCCGGGGCACAGCCCCGCGCGCGTGCCGGCCGGCGCATCATGCAATGGAATCGAACGATCGGCGCGCACCCGATTTGGAGGATAACGATGATCACCTTGCGGCGAGGACCCGAGCGCGGTTATGTCGACTTCGGGTGGCTGCGCTCGTATCACAGCTTTTCGTTCGGCGACTACTATGACCCGCGCCACATTGGCTTCTCGAGCCTGCGCGTCATCAACGAGGATCGGGTCGCGCCCGGCTCGGGCTTCCCGACCCACGGGCACCGCGACATGGAGATCCTGAGCTACGTGCTCGAAGGCGAACTCGCGCACCAGGACAGCATCGGCAACGGCTCGGTGATCCGGCCGGGGGACGTGCAGCGCATGTCGGCGGGAACCGGGGTGCGTCACTCCGAGTACAACCATGCGCGCGACGCCACGACGCACTTCCTGCAGATCTGGATCGTCCCGGAGCGGCAGGGTCTTGCACCGAGCTACGAGGAAAAGAACTTTCCGGCGGCGGAAAAGCGCGGGCGGATGCGCCTGGTCGCGTCTCCCGACGGCGCCGACGGCTCGGTGCACATCCACCAGGATGCACGCATGTACGTCGCGCTGGTCGATGGCGAAGAGCAGATTGAAAAACAACTCGACCCGGCGCGGCATGCCTATGTGCAGGTGGCGCGGGGCGAAGTCGAAGTCAACGGGGAGCGATTGAGCGCCGGCGATGCGGCCATGCTCTCGGGCGAGTCGCGCCTGGCCTTGCGCCACGGCAAGAACGCGGAGGTGCTGACATTCGATCTGGCGTGAACGGCGGACCGGGCCGGCGCGATTCCTGCGAGCGAGCGGCCCTTTCGCCGACCAGATCCCCGGGCGAGACTCAGACGAGCGCAAGCTCGGCGCGCTGTCCCGTGCCGAGCCAGGCGACAGCCGCGGAAACCGCACCGGCAGCCTGCCCGCGCGCCTTGTTCAGGGCCTTCCAGTCGTGCTGGCCGAGTTCGTACAGGCTCTGGCGGCGCGGTTGTCCCGTCACGTGGTCGAGGCTTCCGGCCGGCACCAGCTCGATGAAGCTGGCGCCGTTCAGAAGGCTTTCGAACAGCAGATGGCCGGGCGGGCAATTTGCATAGAGCTTCTGCGCGTCGAGTGCGGTGAACATCAGGTCGGCCGCCGCAACCAGCATTTCGCGGGCGATGTCGCGGCCGGCGAAGTGCGGCTGGATGAACCAGCGCACCATCCAGGCGCCCTTTTCGATCGCCCGCAATTCGACCCAGCCGACGAGGTCGTGCGATTGCTTGCGCACCACCGCCATCAGGTAGCGGGTTCCGCGCTGCCATTCGCTCGTCGCGTTGCGTACGAACTCGGCGACCTCCGCTTCGGTCCGCGGCGCGGCGCCGCCCCAGCAGCGGGCGAAGTCCGGATGCGCAAGCGCGGGAACGATCCGCGCCACGTCGTCATCGTCGAGCTGGCGCAGGACGCAATGGTTCGAAAACCAGCGGAAGAAGCGCGGCAGCTGCGTGTAGCGGCGCGTGCCGGCAGCCGGCAATTCGTTGCGAACGTTGTTCATGGCCGTATCCCTTGTTGCTCGGGACGCCAGAACAGCATGCGCCCCTGGTTCTACCCCCGCGACGGCACTCGTGTTTTCTGGTCACCGTTCGCAGCCCACATTGTCGGGATCGACCGGACGGACGAGTACTTGAAAAGCTTCACACTCGCGCGGGTTTGCGCGCGAAGCTGTCGGGGTGTTTCCTACAGCGCGGCGGCGGTCGGGGGAAATAGCACGCAAAGCCGCCCGCAATTCGCGCGGCGAGCGGTTCAGGCCAGGACGCGGCGCAGGAAGGCGGCGATGGCGCGGATCTCGTCCGCGTTGACCGAGTGCTGCATCGGATATTCGTGCCACTCGACCTGGTAGCCGAGGTCCTGCAGGCGATCGCGCGATGCGGTGCTGCGCGCGAACGGAATCACGGGATCGGCGGTGCCGTGTGCCATGAAGATCGGGGTCCGGCGGCTGGCCGGTGTCGCTTCGGCCGCCGCGCTGTTCGCGAGCGGCAGGTACGTCGAGAGCGCCATCATTCCCGCCAGCGGTTCTGCGGCGCGCAAACCCGCCTGCAGCGTGATCGCGCCGCCCTGCGAGAATCCGGCCAGGACGATCCGGCCGCGCGCCACGCCGCGACCGGCCTCGCGCTCGATCAGGCGCTCGACGGCTCCGGCCGAGGCGCGGATGCGCGCTTCGTCCTCGCGCCGGTCGACCTCCGCGCCGAGGATGTCGTACCACGCGCGCATGACGTAGCCGCCGTTGATCGTGACCGGGATTTGCGGCGCATGCGGGAAGACATAACGCACGGGCGGCGCACCTGCCAGCTCGAGTTCGCGGACGACGGGAACGAAATCGTAGCCGTCGGCGCCAAGGCCATGCAGCCAGAGCACCGTGTACGCAGGATCGGAACGGGTCTGCAATTCGACGCAGTCGAGCAGGTCCGGCATCGGTGGTTTCCTCGCTATGGGTTGCGCAGCGCGGCCTTGGGGCGAAACGCCTTGCAGACCGTATCGTGGGTTTCGACATACGGGCCGCCGATCAGCTGGAGGCAGTAAGGCACGGCCGCAAAGATGCCCGCCACGCGCACCTGGGCTTGCTCGCCACGCACCCCTTCCAGCGTCTCCTGGATCGACTTCGGCTGGCCCGGCAGGTTGAGGATCAACGCCGCGTGCGAGGCGTTCTCACGGATCACGCCGACCTGGCGCGAAAGGATCGCGGTCGGCACGAACTCGAGCGAAATGCGCCGCATCTGCTCGCCGAACCCGGGCATCTCGCGCGTCGCGACGGCGAGCGTGGCTTCCGGCGTGACGTCGCGCCGCGCCGGCCCCGTGCCGCCGGTCGTGAGCACGAGATCGCAGCCCACCTCGTCGATCAGCTCGATCAGCGTGTGTTCGATCCGCGCGCGCTCGTCGGGGATCAGGCGTTCGTGCGCCTGCCAGTCGGACTTCAGCGCGCGTTGCAGCCAGTCGCGCAGGCCGGGCAGGCCCTTGTCCTCGTAGATTCCGCCCGCAGCGCGATCCGAGATCGAGACCAGGCCGACGACGAGTTCGTCGGCGTGCTTGCGCGGTGCACTCATCGACCGCCGCCCTCCTGCTGCAAGGTTTCGTGCAACCACCGATAGAGCTGGCGCATGTGCTTCGGCGCCACGCCTGCTGCGACCTCACGCCGCGCGGCCCGGATCAAGGCGCGTAGCGGCTGCGCATCGGCCTGCGGGTGTTCCGAGAGGAATTCGGTCAGGGCTTGGTCGTCCTCGAGCAACCGGTCGCGCAGGCGCTCGCAGCGATGCATCAGCGCGACCGCGGCGCGCGAGGCCCCGCTCGCAGCGGCGAGCGCGCCGCGAATCGGTTCGGGATCGACCCGGCGCATGAGGCGCCCGATGTATTGCAGCTGGCGCCGCCGCCCCTCGTGTGCGGTGACGCGGTGCGCTTCGAGCAGCGCGTCGCGCAGCGGTTCGGGCAAGTCGATGCGTGCGAGCTGGGCCGCGTTCAGGCGCAGCAGGTCCTCGCCCAGTTGCTGCAGTGCCGCCATCGCCTGCTTGCGCTTCGTCTTGCTGGGTGCGCGGCCGTCCGGCGCCCCGGGAAGCGTCGCTTCTTCCGGCGCAGCGAGGCTCTGAGCGGGCTTCATCGGCAGCTATCATAGCGGCCCGCTTCACCCACCTTCCTCGCTCTTTGCATGTCCGCGCTGTTTTCCTTCTCGCAGGATGCGCTGCAGGCGCTTGCCAACACCGCTCTGGCGCGGGCGCGCGACCGCGGCGCATCCGAGGCCGCCGCCGAGGTCAGCGAGTCGGTCGGCCTTTCGGTCAGCACGCGCAAGATGAAGGTCGAAACGATCGAGCACACGCGCGACAAGGGACTTTCGGTCACGGTCTACGTGGGACGGCGGCGCGGCCATGCCTCGACGTCGGACTTTGCGACGCAGGCGATCCACGAAGCGGTCGATGCGGCGTACAACATCGCGCGCTTCACTGCCGAAGACGGCGCGGCCGGTCTTCCCGACGACGATACGTTCGAGCGCGCCCCGCGCGATCTCGACCTTTTCCACCCCTGGGACATCGACACCGATGCCGGCATCCGCATCGCCCAGGCGTGCGAACGCGCGGCCTTCGCGGTCAGTCCGCAGATCGTCAATTCCGAGGGTGCGAACGTCTACACGTCGTCGGGCCACTTCGTGCTCGCGAACACGCGCGGCTTCGTCGGCGCGTACCCGTATTCGCGCCACTCGATCTCGGTCTCGCCGATCGCGCGCGACGCCAATGGCATGCAGCGCGACGATTGGTACACGGCTTCGCGCGTACCGGGCGAACTGGCAAGTCCCGAGCGCGTGGGCGACTACGCCGCGCGCCGCGCGCTGGCACGGCTCTCGGCGCGCAAGCTCAAGACGCGCAGGGTTGCGGTGCTGTTCGAGGCGCCACTGGTGTGCGGGCTGCTCGGCAATTTCGTGCAGGCCGCAAGCGGCGGTGCGCTGTATCGCAAGGCATCGTTCCTCGTCGATGCGCTCGACAAGCCGCTGTTCGCCGACCACATCAGCGTCCACGAGGATCCGTACGCCCCGCGTGCGTCCGGTTCGGCGCCGTTCGACGAGGAGGGCGTACGTGGATTGCGGCGCGACGTGGTCGAAGATGGCCGCCTCGCGGGGTACTTTCTCGCTACGTATTCGGCGCGCAAGCTGGGCATGAAATCCACCGGCAACGCGGGCGGCGCCTACAACCTCGAACTGCGCTCGACGCGCACCGCGCCGGACGACGACTTCGCGGCGATGGTGCGCAAACTCGGCACGGGTTTGCTCGTCACCGAACTGATCGGGCAGGGCGTGAACTACGTCAGCGGCGACTATTCGCGCGGTGCCAGCGGCTTCTGGGTCGAACGCGGCGCAATCCGCCATCCGGTGGAAGAGATCACGATCGCCGGCAACCTGCGCGACATGTATCGCGGCATCGTGGCCGTGGGCGCCGACCGCGCGTTTCGCGGCGGCAAGATCGCGGGCAGCGTGATCATCGAAGGCATGATGGTCGGCGGTTCCTGAACGGTCAACCGGCGCGCGGGCGGCGCGTTTTCCCGTTACCGATGGCTACAATCGCGGCCGGGCGGTGGGGGCCGCCCGCGTGTTTCCGCATCGGCCACGCTGCCGGGGTCTGCGCCAACAGGGTGCAGTCCCGTCGCCCGCCCGTTTCATCGTGATTCATCCAACAAGGAGACTTCATGCAACGTCGTTCCTTCCTAACCAAGGCCGGTGTCGGCGCCGGGGCAGCTGCGGCGGCCGTCGTAGCGCCCGCCGTCCGTGCGCAGGCACAGATTCGCTGGCGCCTCGCGTCCAGCTTTCCCAAGAGCCTGGACACGATCTACGGCGCCGCGGAGGTGTTTTCCAAATTGGTCAGGGATGCGACCGGCGGCAAGTTCGAAATCTCCGTGCACCAGGCGGGTGAGCTCGTTCCGGCCTTCGGCGTCGTCGATGCGGTGCAGAACGCCACCGTCGAAGCGGCGCACACGGCGCCGTACTACTTCTTCGGCAAGGACGAGACTTTCGCGCTCGACTGCGCGGTGCCGTTCGGCATGAACTCGCGGCAGCAGACCGCGTGGATGTTCGAAGGCAACGGCATGAGCCTGCTGCGCGACTTCTACAAGCAGTACAACATCGTCAACTTCGTGATGGGCAATACCGGTGCGCAGATGGGCGGCTGGTACCGCAAGGAGCTCAAGAGCGTCGACGATATCAAGGGCCTGAAGATGCGCATCGGCGGCTTCGGCGGCAAGGTGCTGGCGGGCATCGGCGGCGTGCCGCAGAACATCCCCGGCGGCGACATCTATCCGGCGCTCGAGAAGGGGACCATCGACGCGGCCGAGTGGGTCGGCCCGTACGACGACGAGAAGCTCGGCTTCAACAAGATCGCGAAGTTCTACTACTACCCCGGCTGGTGGGAGGGCGGCCCGCAGCTGACCCTGATGGTGAATTCGAAGGCGTGGGATGCCCTGTCGGCCGAGAACAAGGCGATCGTGCAGGCGAGCGCGTCGCATGCGCACGTCAACATGCAGGCCAAGTACGACGCCGTGAATCCCGCTGCGCTGAAGCGGCTCGTTGGCGGCGGGACGCTGTTGCGTCCGATGCCGCGCCCCGTGATGGACGCGGCGTTCAAGGCGGCCAACGAGCTGTATGCCGATCTCAGCGCGAAGAACCCGAACTGGAAGAAGGTGTACGAAGACTGGGTCAAGTTCCGCAACGACGAAGTGCTCTGGTTCCGCGTGTGCGAGCGCGAGTTCGACGCCTTCATGGCGTCGCAGCGTTTGTAGAGGCCGCAGGCACAGGCAGCACACGAAAAAAAGCCCCGCCACGGCGGGGCTTTCCAATTGCTCTCGGAGCGTTTACTTCTTGCCCGACTCCTGCAAGGAGCGCTGGATCTCCTTCATCGGGTCGACTTCCTCCTCCTTGTTCTCTTCCTGCTTCTGCGGCTCGAGCCCCTTGCCGGGTTCGATCGCGGGCGTTTGGTCGGTCGGCAGTTCGATCTTCACCTTGTCGATATCGATTTTCTTCTCGTTCTGGAACGCGCTCGTCACGAGGCCGGGGAACGAAATGACGAGGCTGACCATGACGATCTGGATCAGGACGAAGGGCACGGCACCCCAGTAGATCTGGCCCGTCGTGACGCCGGCGATCTGCTTCTTGGTGATGCGATCGACGTACTCTTCGTGCGCCGCCACGCTGCGCAGGTAGAAAAGCGCGAACCCGAAGGGCGGATGCATGAACGACGTCTGCATGTTGACTCCGAGCAGCACGCCGAACCAGATCAGGTCGATGCCCATCTTCTCGGCCACCGGCCCGAGCAGCGGCACGACGATGAATGAGAGCTCGAAGAAGTCGAGGAAGAACGCCAGCACGAACACCAGGAGGTTAGTGACGATCAGGAATCCGACCTGGCCGCCCGGCAGCCCGATCAGCAGGTGCTCGACCCAACGCGCGCCGTCGACGCCCTGGAACACGAGGTTGAAGATGGTCGAGCCGACCAGGATGAAGACGACGAACGTGGTGAGCTTGGCCGTCGTGTCCATCGCCTGCCGGAGCAGCGAGAGGTTCAGGCGCCGCCGCACCAGCGCCATGATCAGCGCGCCGGTGGCGCCCATCGCACCGCCTTCGGTCGGGGTGGCGATGCCGAGGAAGATGGTGCCCAGCACGAGGAAGATCAGCGCCAGAGGCGGAATCAGCACGAACGTCGCGCGTTCGGCGATGCGCGAAAGCAGGTTGAGCTTCGTCAGCCGATTGACGACCGCCAGCAGGAATGCGGCGCCGATGCCGGCCATGAGCATCAGCACCACCACTTCCTCGACGCTTGCGTCCGGATAGCGGCCGAGGTACCAGTACTTGAACCCGTAGGCGGCGCCGACGGAAAGAAGCGTGAGCACCCCGAGCGAAAGCAGGCCGCTCGATCCGTCCGGCTCGCGAATCGTCCGCGCCTCCGGCGGCAACGCTGGCGCCAGGTTCGGGCGGATGACGGTGATCCCGAGAATGAACAGCGCATAGAGGCCGGTGAGCACGAACCCGGGAATGAACGCGCCCCGGTACATGTCGCCGACGCTGCGCCCGAGCTGGTCGGCCATGATGATCAGCACCAGCGAAGGCGGAATGATCTGCGCCAGCGTGCCGGAGGCGGCGATGACACCGCTTGCGATGCGGCGGTCGTAGCCGTAGCGAAGCATGATCGGCAGCGAGATCAGGCCCATCGAGATCACCGACGCTGCCACCACCCCGGTGGTCGCTGCCAGCATTGCGCCGACGAAGATCACCGCGAATGCGAGGCCGCCGCGGACCGGCCCGAACAGCTGGCCGATCGTGTCGAGCAGGTCTTCCGCCATGCCGCTGCGCTCGAGGATCAGGCCCATGAAGGTGAAGAACGGCACCGCAAGCAGGGTGTCGTTCTTCATGATGCCGATGATCCGCAGCGGAAACGCCTGGAACAGCGCCTCGGGAAGCAGGTTGAGTTCGATGCCGATCACGCCGAAGAACAGCCCGCAAGCCGCGAGGCTGAAGGCGACCGGGAACCCGACCAGGAGGAAGAACACCAGCCCCGCGAACATGATCGGGGCGTAGTTGCTCATGAGGAACGCCATCATGAGCGGCCCCCGCCGCCCGCCGTGGCCTGCTTCTTCGCCTGGTCACGCTCGGCCTGCTTGCGGATTTCTTCGGCCAGTTCCTCCTCGGCGCTGCGTCGCTGCTTCTTGCGCGTCGGGTCTTCGATCAGCCCCTGCAGGAATGCGAACCGCTTGATCAGTTCCGAGATTCCCTGCAGGGCCAGCAGGGCAAAACCGGTCGGAGCAAGGATGTACACGGGCCACCGAATCAGCCCGCCCGCGTTCTCCGACATCTCGCCGCTGACGAACGCGCGCACGAATACCGGCCAGGCCAGGCAGGCGATCAGGATCGCGGCCGGCAACAGGAAAAAAAGCAGGCCGAAGATGTCGACCCAGATCTGCGTGCGCTTGGGCAGCCGGTGCAGTATCACGTCGATGCGCACGTGCTCGTTGCGCAGGAGCGTGTAGCCGGCGCACAGCAGGAACACGGCCGAGAACAGGTACCACTGGACCTCGAGCCAGGCGTTGGAACTCGTGTCGAACGCCTTGCGGATGATCGCGTTGCCGGCGCTGATGAGCACGGCGACGAGGATCAGCCACAGCACGACGCGGCCGATCTGCTCGTTCAGCCAGTCGATTCCGCGCGCAAGACGCAGCAGGAATTTCATGCGATCTCCTCCCCGGTGCCGCTGCGGCGATGCAGCGGCTCTCCTGCGGTGCCCGTCGCGTGGGGGCGGATGTTAGACGAGCAACCTGCGCGCGCCAACGAAAGCGTGGTGCAATCGGAACACGCGGCGGCGCAGGGGCGACACGCGGATTCGTGCCGCTACGCGTCGCGTCGCGCCAACCGAGCGCGCCAGCGTTCGATCTGGGCCCGCACCTGGACCGGTGCCGTGCCGCCGACGTGATTGCGCGCGGCGACCGATCCGTCGAGCGTCAGCACCCCGTGCACGTCGCTGCCGATCGACGGCGCGAAGCGTTGCAGGTCCGCGAGCGGCAGCGCGGCGAGGTCGCATCCGCGCTCGGTCGCCAGGCGCACGGCCTGTGCGACGGCCTCGTGCGCGTCACGAAACGGCAGGCCGCGCCGCACCAGGTAATCGGCTAGATCGGTGGCCGTCGAGTGACCTTCCGCAGCCGCGCGGCGCATGGCAGCCGCATCGACGTCGATGCCCGGCACCATCTCGGCGAAGGCGCGCAGCGTGTCGAGCACCGTGTCGACGGTGTCGAAGACCGGTTCCTTGTCCTCCTGGTTGTCCTTGTTGTAGGCGAGCGGCTGGCCCTTCATCAGCATGAGCACGGCCACCAGGTGGCCGGCCACGCGGGCGCTCTTGCCGCGCGCGAGTTCGGGCACGTCGGGGTTCTTTTTCTGCGGCATGATCGACGAGCCCGTGGTGAACCGGTCGGGCAGCCGGACGAATCCGAAACGCGGGCTCATCCACAACACGATTTCTTCGGCCAGCCGCGACACGTGGGTCATGACGAGCGCCGCCGCGGCACAGAACTCGACGACGAAATCGCGATCGCTCACGGCATCGAGCGAGTTCTCGCACAGACCCTCGAAGCCGAGGCGCGCGGCGACGAATGCACGGTCGATCGGAAAGGTCGTGCCGGCCAGCGCCGCAGCGCCGAGTGCGAGGCGGTTGACGCGTTTGCGCACATCGAGCAACCGCTCGCGGTCGCGCTCGAACATCTCGACATAGGCGAGCAGGTGATGGCCGAACACCACCGGCTGAGCCACCTGCAGGTGCGTGAAGCCAGGCATCACCGTCTCGGCGTGCCGGCCGGCGAGCTCGACCAAGGCTTGCTGCAGGCGGGCGAGCGCGCTCGCGATCCGGTCGATCTCGCCGCGCAGGTACAGGCGCAGATCGTTGGCGACCTGGTCGTTGCGCGAGCGCCCGGTGTGCAGGCGCTTGCCGGCGTCGCCGATCAGGTCCGTCAGCCGCTTTTCGATGTTCAGGTGCACGTCCTCGAGGGCGAGCTGCCAATCGAACGTGCCGCGCTCGATCTCCGCACGGATCTGCGCGAGGCCGCGCTCGATGGCGGCGAGATCCTGCGCGCCGAGCACCCCGACGTGGGCGAGCATCGCCGCGTGCGCCAGCGAGCCCTCGATGTCGGCGAGCGCCAGGCGCCGGTCGAAACCGACGCTCGCGGTGTAGCGGAGCACGAAATCGGCGACCGGCTCGCTGAAGCGGCCCGACCAGCCGGTTTCCCTGTCGTGCAACGACGACACCGGCGCGGGATCGGAAGCGGAGTCGGCTGACATAATGGGTCGGAGGTGTCGCGGGCGTTGGGACGGCGCAAGTCTACTTACTGAGCATCGCAGATGAACGAGAGCCTGAACGCTCAGCCCCCTTCGCCCCCGCAATTTTCCGGTCCGGAGCGAAACGAGAGCCGGGCGCCAGCGGCCCGGCGCGCGACCGGCGAGGAGGTGCGACCGGCCAGGAAGTCGCCTGCCGCGGCGACGGCGGCAGCGCCGCCGACACGCGCGGAAGCTGCGGTGCCGATGCCGCGCAACGTGATTCCCGACGGCTGCAACATGGGCACGCTCCTGCGCGTGGCGGTGGGCGTCAACGTCGCATCGTTCGTCCTCGCGCTGGCGATCGCGCGACTCGATGCCCTGGTCGTTTTCCTTAACGCCGCGGCCGTGGTCGAGCCGGTGCTGCTCGGGACGCTGCTCACCTGGTGCCTGCTGCGCCGGGCCGCCGTGCCCGCAGGCCCGGCGGTACAGCGCCTGATGGCCTGGAGCACGCCGGCCGTCTTCACGCTGCTGCTGGTCGAGTTCTTCGGGATGATGGGGCAGGGCGCACGTGCCGAGCTGGTACTGGGCTACGTCGCACTCGCTTTCGGCGCCGGTGTCGCGGTTCAGCACTACCTCGAGTTGCGGGCGCGCGCGTTCTCGCCCGCCGTCACCGAGGCCAAGCTGCAGGCGCTGCAATCGCGCATCCGGCCGCACTTCTTCTTCAACGCGCTCAATGCCGCGCTTGCCGTGGTGCGCGCCGATCCGCCGCGTGCGGAGCGCATGCTGGAATCGATCGCCGAGCTTCTGCGTGCGGTGATGGGCGACGTGCGCAAGCTGGTCTCGCTCGAGCAGGAGCTCGACCTGTGCCGTCGCTACGTCGAGATCGAGCAGAGCCGGCTGGGCGAACGCCTGGTCGTCGACTGGCAGGTCGGCGCCGTCCATCCGCGCGCCAAGGTGCCGCAACTGCTGTTGCAGCCGATCATCGAAAACGCAGTGCGCTACGGCGCCGAGAAGGTCGCGGGCGTGTGCGAGATCACCGTGCGCGTGCGCCAGCACGGATTCAACCTGGAGGTGTTCGTCAGCAACCCGATCGCGCGCGAGCCGATCCAGCGCGAGGGCAACCAGATCGGCCTGGCAAACATCCGCGGCAGGCTCGCACTGATCTACGATCTCGAAGCAACGCTCGAAACCCGCGTGCGGCGCGAGCGCTTCGAGCTGACATTGACCCTGCCGGTGGACGGCAAATCGAACGCCTGAAGAATGGGCGGCGGAACCGCCGCACTTCGGGCGATCGGCCCGGGCGGTGTTGGGTTTAGGCTGGCAAGAGGGACGCGTTGCATGCGCGCGTTCCCACCGAAAGGCCCACCGATGCTGAAGATTCTGATCGTCGATGACGAACCGCCCGCGAGAGCACGGCTGGCGCAGGTGCTTGCCGACTGCGCGCCCCAGGTGCCGCTCGCCGTGGCGGGCGAGGCCGAAGGCGGGTTCCACGCCCTCGAGGCGGTCGACCGGCTGCGTCCGGACGTGGTCCTGCTGGACATCCACATGCCCGACATGGCGGGCATCGAGGTGGCGCGTCACCTCGCGGCCCGCGACCAGCCGCCGGCGGTCATCTTCACCACGGCCTTCGACGAGCACGCGCTCGAAGCTTTCGAAGTGCAGGCGCTCGATTACCTGCTCAAGCCGGTGCGCGCCGAGCGGCTCGCCGCCGCCCTCGGACGCGTCAAGCGCCTGAGCCCCAACGAGCCGAAGCTCGAGGAGGTCGCGCGAACGCTCGGATCGTCGCGCACCCATCTCACGGTCTCCGAGCGCGGGCGCATGATCCTGGTGCCGGTCGAAGACATCGTCTATCTGCGCGCCGAACTGAAGTACGTGACCATCCGCACCACGGGCCGCGAGCACCTGACCGAAGAATCGCTGACGTCGCTGGAAAGCGAGTTCGGCGAACGTTTCGTGCGCATCCACCGCAACGCCCTGGTCGCACGCAAGTCCATCCATGGCTTCCAGCGCGTCAAGGGCGGCACCGACGCCGACGGCGAGGGCTCGGAAGGCCATTGGGAGGTGCTGCTGAAGGAGCTTTCCGAGAAGCTTCCGATCTCGCGCCGCCAGTGGCCGACGGTGAAGGCCGCCGCCAAGCCCTGAGGCGCTACTGGCCCAGGTACGCGACGCGCACGCGCTCGTCGCGCAACAGTTCCTCGCCGCGCCCGCTCAGCACGATGCGGCCGTTTTCCAGCACGTAGGCGTGCCCGGCAATCCGCAGCGACACGGCGACGTTCTGCTCCACCAGCAGGATCGTCAGCCCGCGTTCGCTCAGGCGCCGGATGGTGTGCAGGACTTCCTGCACGACCAGCGGTGCAAGCCCAAGTGACGGCTCGTCGAACATGATGAATTCGGGCTGGCCCATCAGGCAACGGCCGATGGCGAGCATCTGCTGCTCGCCGCCCGACAGCGTGCCCGCGGCCTGCTGCGCCCGCTTCGCCAGCACCGGAAACATCGCGTAAACCTCTTCGAGGGCGCGCTTGCGCTGCGCCCGTGCGCGCGGCAACGCGGCGCCGAGCTCGAGGTTTTCCAGAACCGTGAGACTGGGAAAGACCTGGCGACCCTCGGCGACCTGGCCCACGCCCAGGTTGCAGATCGCGTGCGATGCGAGCCCGGTGATGTCCTGGCCCTTGAACTGCACCCGACCCGAGCGTGCGCGTTCGATGCCGGCGATGGTGCGGATGAGCGAGGTCTTGCCGGCGCCGTTCGCACCGACGATCGCGACGATCTCGCGCTCCGGAACGCCGAGCGAGACGCCGGCGAGCGCCTGCGCATCGCCGTAATAGAGATCGAGGTCCTCGACGCGCAGCAGCATGGACGCTAGACCTCCGCTTCCTCGCCCAGATAACAACCGAGCACGGCGGGGTGGCGCACCACCTCGGCCGGCGTGCCGCGCGCCAGGACCTGGCCGAAGTTGAGCACGACCACGTGCTGAGCCAGCGCCATCACGGCGCGCATGACGTGCTCTATGAGGAGGATCGCGACGCCCTGGCGCGCATTGAGTTCGCGCAGGACTTGCACCATCTGGTCGCATTCGGTCGGGCGCAGGCCCGCCATCACCTCATCGAGGAGCAGCAGGCGCGGGCGCGTCGCGAGCGCACGGGCGACCTCCAGGCGCTTGCGCTCCGGCAGCGTGAGCGTGGAAGCGGGGACATCGGCTTTCCTGCCCAGGCCAAGGCGGTCGACCACGTCGCGTGCGTGGCGGCGCGCTTCCTGCGTGCCGTTCGCGCGCAGGAGCGCACCGACGATCACGTTGTCGAGGACCGAGAGGCCGGGAAACGGCTTGACGATCTGGAACGTGCGCCCGATGCCCGCCGCGCAGATGCGACTGGCGCGCCAGCCGTCGATGCGCGTTCCGCCGAAGACGATCGCGCCGCGGTCGGGTTGCAGCGCCCCCGCGATCAGGTTGAAGCAGGTCGTCTTGCCGGCGCCGTTGGGACCGATCAGCGCGACGAGCCCGCGCTCGGGCACGTCGAAGCTCGCTTCGTGCACGGCACGCAGGCCGCGAAAAGCCTTGCTGATGCCGTGCACCTCGAGCAGCGGCGCGGGTGGACTCATCGCTGCAGACCCAGCCGGCGCGCGAGCACCGGCCAGGCGCCGTGCGGGAGGAAGACCACCACGCCGAGCAGCACGACGCCATAGAGCACCTGCTTCACGCCCGGAATGTCCCAGCCGAGTGCGCCGATCAGCTCGGTGCTGCCGTCGGCTAGCACGGTGATCAGCGCGGCGCCGAGGATCGGCCCGAACAACGTGCCCAGGCCGCCGATGATCGGGCCGAGGATGATCTCGATCGAGCGGCTGACGTTGAAGATCTGCTCCGGGAACAGGTTGTTGTAGTAGAACGCGAAGAAGACACCGGCGAGCGCCGTCATGGACGAACTCACCAGGATCGCCAGCATCTTGTAGCGGAACACGTCGATGCCGAGAGCCTGCGCCGCCTCCTCGTTCTCGCGGATCGCCTGCCAGTAGTAGCCGACCCGGGTGCGCAACAGCCAGGTGCAGAACACCAGCGCGCAGGCCGCCAGCGCGAGCGCGACGTAATAGAACATCGCCGGCGGGCCGCGCAGCGCGAGCAGGTCCAGATGATCGCGTTGTTCGACCTTGAGGAACAACCCGCCGGGGCCGCCGAGCGCGGGCAGATGGTCGAAACCGATGCGGGTGAACTCGGCGAACGCGATGGTGAGCAGCGCGAAGTAGACCCCGGCGATGCGAAAGCGGAACGCCAGCGCGCCGATCACCGCGCCGAACAGTGCGCAGGCGACCATCGCGACCGGCGCACCCACCCAGGCGCCGACACCATAGCGGACGAAGAGTCCTGCCGCGGCATACGCGCCGACCCCGACATACAGCGAATGACCGAGCGAAAGCTGGCCCGCGAATCCCATCATCACGTTCCACGCCTGGCCTGCGTAGGCGAAGAACAGGACCAGGGTCGCGACCGAAACAACGTAGGGATTAGCAAAGGCCGGCAGCACGACGAGCACGATCGCCAGCGCGACCAGCAGCAGGATGGTGCGCCGGTTCGCGATCACGCGCTCTTTCCGAGCAGCCCCTGCGGCCGCAGCAGCAGGACGATGATGAGGAGGCCGAAGCTGAACATGCTTTTCGCCGACGGCGCGATGAAGAGCCCGGCGAGCGCCTCGGAGACGCCGATCAGCACGCCGCCAAGCAGGGCACCCGGCATCGAGCCCAGGCCGCCGACGATCACGATCACGAACGCGAGCAACGTGTAGCCGGGTCCGAGGGTCGGCGTGACGTCGACCAGCAGGATCATCATGCAGCCGGCGACGGCCACGCAGGCGGAGCCGAGGCCGAACGTGAGCGCGTAGAGGCGCTTGACGTCGAGCCCGATCACCTGCGCGCCAAGGTGATTGTCGGCGCAGGCGCGGATCGCCTTGCCGGTCAGCGTGAAGCGGAAGAACGCGAACAGGGCGGCCGCCGTCACCGCCGCCACGGCCGCGGCCGCGACCTTGCCGCGGTCGAGCAGCAGCGGGCCGACCTCGAGCGGCTCGAGCAGGTAGTCGAGCTGCACGTGCCGCGCATCCGGACCGAAGATCATCAGAAGCACGTTGACGAGGATGATCGCCAGCGCGACCAGCAGCATGAACTGCGCGTGCTCGGGCCGGGTGATGAAGGGATTGATGAGCCCCCGTTGCAGCAGATACCCGAGGGCGAAGAAGACGGCGGCCACCGGCAGCACGGCGAGGAACGGATCGAGCCCGAGCCAGCCGGACAGGACGACCGTCGCGTACATCGCGATGGTCATCATCTCGCCGTGCGCGAAGTTGACCACGCGCACCACGCCGAAGATCACCGACAGCCCCAGCGCCATCAGGCCATAGAGAAGGCCGGTGAGCACACCGGCCAGCACCAGGTCGACGACGGTCAGTGCGTCCATGCGGCGCCCGGCACGCGCGGCGCGAGCGGACCTATCCCTTGCGAGCGCCCGGCGTCGGGAAGACGGGTTTGGCCTGCGCCGACGCTGCGGGCAGCACCACGGTGGGCCTGAGGTTGAGGTTCTGGACGCAGGCCGACGCGTTGCCCTGCACCTGGCCCTTCGGATCGAACTTGATCGGCCCGCCGAGCATCATCCGGTCGCGGATGTCGGTGGTGCGGATCGCGTCGGTCAGCGCATTCGCCTCGCCCGTGCCGGCCCGCTTGTAGGCGTCGGCGACGACCAGCAGCGCCTCGAACGTGTAGCCGACGTTCAACGCATGGAACATCAGCTCCTCCTTCGGGTTCTGCTTCTTGAACGCCGCCTCGATCGTCTTCGTCAGCGCCGCGCCGGGGTCGTACCAGGGCACGTTGGAGATGCAGTACTCCGAATACTTGCCGAGCGCCTGGTAGAACTGGTTCTCGTACATGCCCGGCGAGCCCGGGCTGATGATGCCCATCGGCTCCCAACGCTGCTTCACCATCTCCCGGCGCAGGATGATCGCGTCCGCGAGGCGGCTGACCAGCAGCAGGAAGTCCGCACCGGTCGCCTTCGCCTTGCCGACCTCGACCGTCAGGTCCTTTGCCGCCGGGTCGTAGGAGATCGTCTCGACGATCTTGAACGGCAGGAAGTCGAGCTTGGGCAGGATCGCGGCGATGGCCTTCGTGTTCGCCTGGCCAAAGGTGTCGTTCACGTGCATGTAAACGGCGGTGCGCGGCACGGTGCCGGTGACGCGGAACAGATCGCCGATCAGGGCGAGGCCGTTGCGCACCAGTTCCGGCGCGGTCGGGAAGTTGCGGAACACGAACTTGTAGCCCTGTTCGGTGATCTGGGGCGCGGCGGCGATGTTGATCATTAACGGCACGCCGTGCTGCTCGGCCACCTGCGCGATCGCAGAGGCGGCGCCCGAGTCGAACGGCCCGACCAGAACCTGCGCGCCTTCCTGGATCAGACGCTCGGCCCGCGTGCGCGCGGTGTCGACGTTGGTCTCGGTGTCCGCGTTCATCAATTCGAGGTCGACGCCCAGCATCGCCTTGAGCACACCCGGCGCCAGGTCGGCGCCCTTCTGGCACGACTGACCGATGAAGCCCTGCACGCCGGAGCGCGGCAGCAGGACGCCGACCTTCAGCGCCTTCGACTGCGCGCGCAAGTAAGCGGGCGCGGCCGTCGTTGCGGCCGCGCCGGCCAGTGCGAGGTTGAAACGCCGGCGCGAGATGGCGGTTTGCATGCGCGTCTCCTTGTCATGATCGATCTGGCGAGGCGGCGCAGGATAGCTTGGCCGCAAGGCGAATTCCATTCAGGCTGCGGCGGAGCGCGTGGTCGTCCTGAGCGGAGCGAAGCGGCGAGAAGGAAACCGGACGTGGATTGCGCGGATTCAAATGATTCTCCTGTCCGCCGTCATCCGCGGCCCTATCCCGTGTTGCGCAGTCCGGCCGAGATGCCGTTGATCGTGAGGTGGATGCCGCGCCGGATGCGCTCGTCGCTGCGGTCCGCCTTGGTGCCGCTGCGGTGGCGCTTGATGAGCTCGACCTGCAGGTGGTTGAGCGGGTCGAGATAGGGCAGCCGACTGCGGATGTTGCGCGCGAGCGTGGGGTTGGATTCCAGCAACTGCTTCTGGCCGCTGATCGCCAGCCAGTGGCGCATCGTCAGCGTCCACTCGTCGCCGATCGCGGCGAAGATGGCCCGGCCGCGCGCGCGGTCGCGCGCCAGCGACGCGTAACGCCCGCCGATCGCGAGATCGCTCTTGGCGAGCACCATCTCCATGTTCGAGGTCAGGGCACGGAAGAGCGGCCAGCGTGCCAGCATTTCGCCAAGCAGGTCCAGGCGCCTGCGGCGCTCCGACGTACCGTCGGCGGCGGCAAGGAAAGCCTCGACGCCGCTGCCGAAGCCATACCACCCGGGCAGCAACAGACGGCACTGGCCCCACGAGAACACCCAGGGAATGGCGCGCAGGTCCTCGATCCTTCCGGTCGCCTTGCGCGCGGCCGGCCGGCTGCCGATGTTCAGTTCCATGATCTCGGCGATCGGGGTCGCGCTGAAGAAGAACTCGGCGAAGCCGGGGTTTTCGTACACCAGCGCGCGGTAGGCGCGGTGCGCGTGGCGCGCGATCTCGTCGAGCGCGGCCTCGTAGGCGGGCGCCGCGGGCGCGTTCTCCGCGAGCAGGCTCGCTTGCAACGTGGCCGACACCAGCAACTCCAGGTGATGGCGCCCGATGCGCGAATCGGCGTATTTGGCCTGGATGATCTCGCCTTGCTCGGTCAAGCGGATCTGTCCGCGGACGCTGCCCGGCGGCTGCGCGAGGATCGCGTCGAAGCTCGGCCCGCCGCCGCGCCCGACCGAGCCGCCGCGGCCGTGAAACAGCCGCAGCACGATGCCGTTCTCATCCGCGAGCTGCACCAGCGCCTGGGTGGCGCGATAGAGATTCCATTGCGACGCCAGGAAGCCGCCGTCCTTGTTGCTGTCGGAGTAGCCCAGCATGATCTCCTGCAGCGGCCGACCGCCGAGCGCAGGGAGCAGCAGCGACCGCAGGCCTGGATGCACGAACAGCTCGCGCATGATCGCGGGTGCGCGCTGCAGGTCGTCGATGGTCTCGAACAGCGGCACGACCATCAGCGCACAGCCGCGCAACTCGTTGCCGGTGAGCAGTCCCGTTTCCTTCTGCAGCAGCGCCACCTCGAGCAGATCGGAAAGCGACTCCGTGTGCGACACGATGTGCTTGTCGATCGCCTCGTCGCCGAATTTGCGGCGCAATTCGCGCGCCGCATCGAATACCGCGAGTTCGCGCCGCGTCTGCCCTGAATACGCAAGATGCGGCGAAAGCAGGGGCCGGGCGTGCGCGATTTCGCGCGCCAGCAACTGGACGCGCGCGCCCTCGGCCAGCCGGCGATAGTCCGGGCACACCTCGGCCGCGGCGAGGATCTCCGCGACGACCGCTTCGAACACGTCGGAACTCTGGCGCAGGTCCAGCGTGGCACCGCAGAAGCCGAACGCGGAGACGGCGCGTTGCAGCGGATGGAGACGCAGCACGGCGAGATGTGCATTGCCCTGGCCGGCAAGCGAGTCGGCCACCAACTGGAGGTCGTGCGCGAAATCCCGGGCGTACGCGTACGGCTCGGCGCTGCCGAGTGCCGCGCGCACGCGCACGTCCAGTCCCAGCCCGCCGGCGGTCGCCTGCAGGCGTGCGTACACCCCGGTAAGCGCGCGCCGATAGGGTTCGTCCGTGCGCTGGGGCGAGGCATCGGGGCTGGCCTGGGCGAGCGCGGCGAGTTGCGGCGACGGCGGCACCAGCAATGCGGAGATGGACAACTCGCCGCCCAGCGCGTGCACCTCGCTAAGATAGAACTCGAACACCGTCGTCGCCTGCGCCGCGAGCGCGGCGCGCATCGTGCCGGCATCGACGTGCGGGTGGCCGTCGCGGTCGCCGCCGATCCACGATCCAAGGCGCAGGAACGGCGCGATTTCGGTCCGGTTAAGGCGACGCGCGAGGTCGAGGTAGAGCCGCGGCAGTTGCGGGATGAACGTGGTGCGCCAGTAGGACAGCGCGTTGGCAATCTCGTCGGCAACCGTGAGTTTCTGCGGCCGCAACATCCGCGTCTGCCAGAGCGTCGAAACGAGTGCGAGCAGCAGCGCTTCGGGGTCCTCGTAGCGACGCGACGACCCCGGCTCGTCGAGGGCGTCGAGCAGATCGGCGATCGCGCGCTCGGTGTCGAGGATGCTCTTGCGCTGGACTTCGGTCGGGTGCGCGGTCAGCACCGGCATCACGCATGCATGCGCGAGCAGCTGCCGGACCCGGCCAAGATCGATCCTGCGCTGGGCCAGCCGCGCGAACGTCTCGGCCAGGCTGCCGGAGGCGGCACGCCCGCGCCGCTTCGCCTCGCGCTGGGCACGGATCTGCTGCTGGTCCTCGGCCAGATTGGCGAGGTGCGAGAAGTAGGAAAACGCGCGCACCACGCTGATGGTCGCCTCGCGCGGCAGTCGCTTGAGCTGCTGGTCGAGCGAGCGCGCATCGGCGCTCTTGCCTTCGCGCCGGAAGCGCGTCGACGTCTGGCGGATTTCCTCGATGATGTCGAAGAGCTCGGTCCCTTCGTGCCGCTTGAGCACATCGCCGAGGACACGTCCCAGCAGCCGGATGTCTTCGCGCAGGCGCGTTTCCGGGTCGTGCGCGCGGGTTCGGCGGTTTCCTGTCTGCGCCATGCATCCTCTCCTGCGCGGCAAGATAACAGAGCGCTGCTAGAGTTCGAAACGATCGCGCCGCAACCCGTCGAAATGAAGCTCGTCATCGCCACCCGTGAAAGCCCGCTCGCCTTGTGGCAGGCGGAGCACGTGCGCGGGTTGCTGGCACGGCACCTTCCTGGTGCGACGATCGAACTGCTCGGCATGACGACGCGCGGCGACCGGATTCTCGATCGTCCCCTGGCCAACGTCGGTGGCAAGGGGCTCTTCATCAAGGAACTCGAAACGGCGCTCCTCGAAGGCCGTGCCCATCTGGCGGTGCATTCGCTCAAGGACGTGCCGATGGCGCTGGACCCCGAGTTCCAGCTCGCCGCGGTGCTCGAGCGCGAGGACCCGCGCGATGCGTTCGTTCCCGTTTCGGGGTCGAATGTCGGCAGCCTCGAGGAATTGCCGCGCGGCGCGCGCGTGGGGACGTCGAGCCGGCGCCGCGAACTGCTGCTGCGCGCCTTCTACCCCCAGCTCACGATCCTCCCGGTGCGCGGCAACGTGGGCACGCGCCTGCGCAAGCTCGACGCGGGCGAGTTCGACGCGTTGATCGTGGCCGCTGCAGGACTGAAGCGCCTCGGTCTCGCCGACCGCATCCGTTCGGTCCTGCCGACCGCCCGCTTTCTCCCCGCACCGGGGCAGGGAGCGCTCGGCATCGAGGTGCTGGCGCGAGACAGCGAGACCGCGCGGGTGCTGGCCGGGCTCGAACATGCGCCGACACGCGCGCTCACCGCGGCGGAACGGGCGGTCTCGCGCGGTCTGGGCGGCAGCTGTGAGGTGCCGCTCGCGGCCTATGCCGAGTTGGAGGCCGGCACGATGCGGCTGCGGGCGCTGGTGGGCAACCACCTGACTGGACAGCATGTCGAAGCCGAGGCATCCGGTCCGCTCACCCACGGCCCCAGCATTGCCGCGTCGGTGGTCGCGCAGTTGCATGGGCAGGATGCCCTCGCGCTGCTCGCGCGGTGAACCGCCGGCCGATCATCGTCACGCGAGCCGGCGAACCGGGCCGGGCGCTGGCGCGCGCACTCGAAATGGCAGGCGAGGAGAGCCTCTGGGTTCCTGCGTTCGAAATCGGTCCGGCACCGGATGCCCGGCTCCTGGCCGAGGTGCTGGCGCGGCTTGCGGGTTACAAGCTTGCTGTTTTCGTGAGTCCGGCCGCGGTCGAAGCGCTGGCGCCGCGTCTCGCGCAGCCCTGGCCCCGCGCAACCGCGATCGGTGTGGTCGGCGCGGGTACGCGCCGGGCGGTCCTCGCAGGCATTCGCGGTGCGGCGAACGTGAAGCTGTTCGCACCAGAAGCCGCTGGCAGCGATGGGGAAGGCAGCGGTTCCGAGCAGTTGTGGCAAGCGCTGCAGCCCGCGATCGATCGCTTCGACCGCGTCCTGATCCTGCGTGCCGAACACGGACGCGAGTGGCTCGCCGATCAGATGCGGGCGGCCGGCGCCACGGTCGACGCAGTCGCTGTGTATACGAGGCGGACCGTGCCCATCGCTGCGGCGGCGGCGGCTACCGTCCGCGGCTGGCAGGCAACGGGGCGCACCGTGGTGCTCGTCGTCGCGAGCAGCGAAGCGGTGGATGCCGTCGTCGGCCGACTCGATGCGCTCGCCGGCGCGGCATGGACCCGGACGGCACTTGCGCTGGCGTCGCACGAGCGCATCGCGCAGCGCCTGCGCGCCGCCGGCTTTGCGCGAGTGGAAGTTGCACCACTCGAGGTCGAGGCGATTCGAAAAGCGACAGGGGCTCAGTAGAATTCTCGGCCGAGTCGTTCGCGCCCGAAGAATCGAGCGCAACCCTGCGCCGATGGATCAGCTGCCCCCCGCGCCCCCGCCGATCTCGACGGATCTTCCGCCGGTGACGACGCCCCCTGGCGTGATGCCGCCCGTCGCGCGGCGGCGCTGGTTCCTTGCACCCGCGTTCTGGGGTGCCGTCGCGCTCGTGGCACTCGCGGTCGGTGGCTGGATCGCCTATTCCGATCTCGGGCGCAACCTGGGGGCGCTGCGCGCCGAACTCGCCGGCGTCCGCAGCGACCTGGCGACCGAAAGGGAGCGCGCCGCACGCACCACCCACGATGCCGAGGCGCGCGTCGACGATCTCGCGCGTGAACTCGACGAGGTGAAATCGCAACGCGCGGCGCTCGACCAGCTGTATCTCGAACTTGCCCGCGGGCGCGACGAAGCGACGCTGCTCGATGTCGAACGCCTGGTCACGCTTGCCGCGCAGGACCTGCGCTTCACCGGGCATGTCGCCGGTGCACTGAACGCGCTGCAGGCGGCCGATGCGCGGTTGGCGCGCATGGACCGGCCCCAGTACGTCGCCTTGCGGCGTGCGCTCGGGCGCGACATCGAACGTCTGCGCAACGTTCCGGTGGTCGACGTCACCGGGATCGCCCTGAAGCTGGATCAGGTCGCCGCGTCGGTCGACAGCCTGCCGCTGCTCAGCGATCCGGCCGCGCGGCCCGCGCGCACCGCTGCACCGCAGGTTGCACCCGCGCCGGCAAGACCGGAAACCATCTGGGAGCGGGTGCGCGCCTGGCTGGGAGACGAGTTCGGCGACCTGGTGCGCATCCGCGAGGTCGAGACACCGGACAGCCTGCTGTTGTCGGGCATCCAGCAACAACTCGTGCGCAGCCAGTTTCGCCTGCGCGTGCTCGACGCGCGCCAGGCGCTGCTCGCCCGCAACGAGCGGGTCTTCCGCGCCGACCTGGCCGAAGCGCAATCGCTGCTGACCCGCTATTTCGACGTCAAGGGTCCGAGCGGCGGCGCGCTGCTGCTGCAACTCAAGCAGCTCGCCCAGAGCACGCTGTCGGTCGACGTGCCGGCGCTCGACGAAAGCCTCGCGGCGATCCGCGCGATCCGTCCGCTCGCGCCTGCGGGGCCCGCGCGCTGAAGGATGGAACCCCGATGAAAGCGCTGTTCTGGGGCGTCGTGCTGGCGGTGCTTGCCGGGGCCGCGGCGCTGATCGCCAGTGAGAGCGGCGGCAACGTCGTGTTCTTCGTTCCGCCGTTGCGCGTCGACGTGTCGCTGAATTTCTTTCTGATGAGCGCGGTGGTTCTTTTCCTGCTCGTGTTCTGGGTCGCGCGCGTCGTGCAGAAGGCGGTGGACTTTCCGGCCCGGGTCGCGGCGTATCGGCAGCGCCGCACCGAGATCGGCAGCTCGCGTGCGTTGCGCGAGGCGCTGCGCTCGTTGTTCGAGGGCCGTTTTGCCCGCGCGGAACGGGCGGCGCAGGTCGCGCAGCGGCTGCGCGAGATCGCCGGACTCTCCGCCCTGGTGGGCGCGCGCGCGGCGCATCGCATGCACGAACACGCGCGGCGCGACGAATGGCTCGCGCGCGCGGCCGACGATCGCAGCATGGACACGGCGCGGCTCGCCACCAGTGCGGAGTTGTGGACCGACAGCCGCGAGGCGCAGCGCGCCCTCGACGCGATCGTGGAGCTGCAGGCGGGTGGCGGGCGCCACATCCAGATCGCGCGTGTCGCCCTGGCGGCGAACCTGCAGGTCGGGCGCTGGGACGAGGTTCTCAAGCTGGTCCGGCCGCTCGCCAAGCGCCGGGCGCTGCATGACGCGGCGGTGCGCCGCCTCAAGATGCTCGCATACCGCGAGAAACTGCAGGACGCGCGCCACGACGCGAGCGTGCTCCTGCAGACGTTCGAGTCGATCCCGCTCGAGGATCGGCGCATGGTCGAGATCACCCTCGAAGGCGCGCGCCTCCTGAATCTTGCCGGCCGGGGACGCACCGCCGCCGACGCGATCGAGGTCGCGCTCGAGGCGCGCTGGGACGAGCGGCTGCTGGACGAATACGCGCGCGCGCAGGCGCTGCCGGTGCGCGAACGCCTCGAGCGCGCCACGGCATGGTTGCAGCGCTATCCGCAGGACCCCGCGCTGCTGCGCTGCCTGGGCCTGCTGTGCCTGCGCGAGCAGCTATGGGGCAATGCGCGCATGTACCTCATGGAGAGCCTGCGCCTGCGCGTGCACCCGGCGACGTCGCTTGCGCTCGCGCGCCTCGCCGAGCAGACCGACCAGGGCAGCGAAGCCGCCGTGCACTTTCGCGAGGCGGCCCTGGGCTTTTCCCGGCTCGCGCAGGACGCGAGCGCCGACGCGCAGCGCGGCGCCGCCCGCATTGCAGGACGCGACGCCGCCGCGAGCGGCCCGATTGCCTAGAAACGTTCACCCGAGGGAACCGCCATGAGCCTGGATCGTGTGCCACCCGGTCGCAACCTGCCCGACGACTTCAACGTCGTGATCGAGATTCCGATGAACGCCGATCCGATCAAGTACGAGGTCGACAAGGAATCGGGCGCGCTGTTCGTCGACCGGTTCATCGCCACGGCCATGCACTATCCGTGCAACTACGGCTACATCCCGCACACGATCTCCGACGATGGCGACCCGGTCGACGTGTTGGTCATCACGCCGTTTCCGCTTCAGCATGGCGTCGTCGTGCGCTGCCGTCCCCTCGGCGTGCTGAAGATGGAGGACGAGGCCGGCGGCGATTCGAAGCTGCTCGCGGTGCCGATCGACAAGTGCCTCCCCTGGTACAAGCACTGGCGCAAGGCCGAGGACATCGCGCCCGAGCGCCTGGCGCAGATCCAGCACTTCTTCGAGCACTACAAGGATCTGGAGACGGGCAAGTGGGTCAAGATCCTCGGATGGGCGGGGCCCGACGAGGCCAAGCGCGAGATCCTGGCTGCGGTAGAGGCCTACGGCAAGGCAACCCCGAAGCCGCATTTTTAGCTGCGGCGCGTAAGCGCCGCCGATACCTCCCCTCCCCGCTGCAGCGGCGGAGCGGCCGGGGGTGGGGCCACAAGATTCTGCGGCCAAACAAGAGGGATGCACGAGGAGGGATGCACGTTCCACCCCCACCCTCTAACCCTCCCCCACAAGCGGGGGAGGGGACGAGGCGAAGGCGCGGTGCTCTTCCAGTTCCTCGATCGCGTGTTCGATGCTCGTCGACTCGCGCGCGAGGAACCGCGCGACGGCCGCGTGCATCTGCGGCACGGCGAGCCAGTGCGCCGACCAGGTCGTGACCGGATCCAGTCCGCGCGCCATCTTGTGCGGACCTTGCGCACCGCCTTCGAAGATGGCCAGCTTGCGCTCGATCGCGAACTCGATCATCTGGTAGTAGCAGCACTCGAAGTGCAGGCAGGGCACATGTTCTGTCGCGCCCCAGTACCGGCCGTACAGGCGGCCGGTATCGGGTCTCGACTCGTACACGCCGAGGGCGGCCCCGACTCTGCGCCGGCCGTGGTGGGCGAGCACGAGCAGCAGGGTCTCGGGCATGTGCTCGGCCAGGCGCAGGAAGAACTCGAAGTTGAGGTAAGGGGTCGAGTAGTGGGCAGCGTACGTGGTGCGGTAGCAGCGATGGAAGAATGCCCAGTCCGCTTCGGTGATGTCGCGTCCGACACGCCGCTCGACGTGCACACCGGACGTCTCGACCTTGCGCCGCTCGGCGCGGATCTTCTTGCGCTTGGGCTGCGTCAACGCTGCCAGGAAGTCCTCGAACGTCGCATACCCGGCGTTGCGCCAGTGAAACTGCACGGTGCGGCGCGCGAGCATGCCGCAGGACTCCAGCAGCGCGACATCGTCGCGCGGCGCGAGCAGTACATGCAGCGATGACAACCGGCTGGTCCGGGCGATGCCGAGCAGTGCCTCCGCGAGGGCGCGGCGCGCTGCCGCGTCGCGCGCCAGCAAGCGCCGCCCGCTCACCGGCGTGAAGGGGACGGCGCAGAGCCACTTGGGGTAGTACTCGAGTCCGGCGCGCTGGTACGCCTCGGCCCATGACCAGTCGAAGACGTACTCGCCGTAGGAGTGATCCTTCGCGTAGAGGGGCGCCGCGGCGGCCAGCGACGCGCCGTCCCAGAGCGCGAGGTATGCCGGCGCCCAGCCGGTTGCGGAGGCAGCGCAGCCGGTGTCGTGCAGCGCATGCAGGAATGCGTGGCGCACGAAGACGTTGGCACCGCCGTCCGTTTCGACGAGGCCGTCCCACGTATCGCTGGCGATGCCGGAGAGGTCGTTGAAAAGCTGCGTGCGATAATTCGTCGCGTTCAATTCCGGCACGTGAAGGTTCGGCAGGCTCGATGGGTTCGCACGTCAGGGTCGCGGTCGCTCAGATCAACTGCACGGTCGGCGACTTCGACGGCAACAGCCGGCGCATCCTCGAGATGGCCGCCCGTGCCAGCGGCGCCGGCGCGCGCATTCTGCTCACTCCCGAATTGTCGCTGAGCGGCTATCCGCCCGAGGACCTGCTGCTGCGGCAGACATTCTACGAAGCCTCCGACGCGGCGCTTGCCCGGCTGGCGGCAAAGCTGCTGCAGTATCCCGAGCTGCACGTGATCGTCGGTCACCCGCTAGCGCGCGAGGGCCATCGCTATAACGCGGCATCGCTGCTGGCGGACGGCATGGTCCGGGCCACGTACTGCAAGCACGACCTGCCCAACTACGACGTCTTCGACGAGCAGCGCTACTTCACGCCCGACAACCGTCCGCTCGTGTTCGAGGTCGGCGGCACGCGTTTCGCGGTCAACATCTGCGAGGACACCTGGTTCCGGTACGCGCCCGAGGCGGCACGTGCCGCCGGGGCGCAAGTGCTGCTGATTCCCAACGGTTCGCCGTACCACCTCGGCAAGGAAACGCAGCGCCTCGAAGTGATGCGCGAGAATGTGACGCGGTGCGGCCTGTCGCTCGCGTACGCGAACCTGGCCGGCGGGCAGGACGAGCTGGTCTTCGACGGGGCGTCGTTCGCACTCGACGCGCGCGGCCGGATGACGCATCTCGCCCCGCAGTTCGAGGAGTGCCTGCTGCCGGTCGATTTTGTCGACGGCGTGCCGCAGCCGGGCGAGCGCGCCGACCTCGGATCGATCGAAAAGCAGGCGTATGGCGCGCTCAAGCTCGGCGTGCGCGACTACCTCGGCAAGAACGGGTTTCCCGGGGCGATCATCGGGCTCTCGGGCGGCATCGACTCGGCGCTGGTGCTCGCGATTGCCGCCGACGCACTGGGCGCGGACAAGATCCGTGCCGTGATGATGCCCTCGCAGTTCACCGCCGATATCTCGTGGCTGGACGCCCGTGCCCTGGCGGGCAAGCTCGGCGTGCGCTACGACGAGATCCCGATCAAGCCGGCTTTCGACGCGTTTCTGAGTTCGCTTGCCGGCGAATTTCGCGGCCTGCCGTGGGACACCACCGAGGAGAACATCCAGGCGCGCATCCGCGGCACCTTGCTGATGGCGCTTTCCAACAAATACGGTTCGATCGTGCTCACCACCGGCAACAAGAGCGAGATGGCGGTCGGCTACTGCACGCTCTACGGCGACATGGCGGGCGGATTCGCGGTGATCAAGGACATCCGCAAGGTGCTCGTCTATGCCCTGGCGCGCTACCGCAATTCGATCGATCCGGTCATCCCGGAACGCATCATCGTGCGCCCCCCGAGCGCGGAGCTACGACCCAACCAGACCGACCAGGACTCCCTGCCTCCGTACGAGGTGCTCGACGCGATCATCGAGCGCTACATGGAACTGGGCGAGTCGGTGGCGGACATCATCGCGGCCGGTTATCCCGAGCACGACGTGCGGCGGGTGGTGCGCCTGATCCGTGTCAACGAGTACAAGCGGCGCCAGGCGCCGGTCGGAATCCGCATCACGCACCGCGGCTTCGGGCGCGATTGGCGCTATCCCATCACCAACCGCTTCCGCGAGGACGCACCCAGCTAGACCGGCACGACCGCCGCCCGCACCGATCATGATCCGCGGTCGAGCGAGGCGGGTCCGCGGCGAATGACGGAGAGCTGGGGCTAGAATCGCCTTCAATCCACGGGGACGCGCCATGAAACAGATCACCGCCATCATCAAGCCGTTCAAGCTCGACGAAGTACGCGAGGCGCTGGCGGAGGTCGGGGTCAGCGGCCTCACCGTGACCGAGGTCAAGGGCTTCGGGCGTCAGAAGGGCCATACCGAGCTCTACCGCGGGGCCGAATACGTGGTGGATTTCCTGCCGAAGGTGAAGGTCGAGGCGGTCGTGGCCGATGGTCTGGTCGAACGCGCGATCGAAGCGATCACCAAGGCGGCGCGCACCGGCAAGATCGGCGATGGCAAGATCTTCGTGCGCCCCGTGGAGGCGGTGATCCGCATCCGCACCGGCGAGACCGGGGAAGAGGCGGTCTAGACCGCGCCGGTCCTCTTGCGGGTGTGCGCTCGTCCGGTGCCGCGCCGGACGGTTCGTCTCATCCTTTGCCGTTGCCCGCCGGACGCAGCAGGACCACGAGCGCACCGGCTCCGCCCTCGGCCGCCCGTGCCTGACAGAACGCGATCACCTCGTCGCGTTGCATGAGCCACCCCCGGACCTTGGCCTTCAGGATCGGCACACGATCCTTCGAGCCGAGGCCTTTGCCATGCACGATGCGCAGGCAGCGCGTTCCCCGCTTGACCATCTCGCGCAGGAACGATCCCAGCGCCGTGCGCGCTTCGTCGACGCGCATGCCGTGGAGGTCGATCTCGGACTGGATCACCCACTCGCCGCGGCGCAACTTGCGCACCACATCCGGTCCGATGCCGGGCCGGCGATAGGAAAGGGCGTCGTCGGTCTCGAGCAGGCGTTCGACGTCGATCTCGTCGGAGACCGATTCCACGAGCACGGCCGCGTCGTCGCGGGCGCGGCTGCGCGCGTGTGGGGCGTGGCGCCGCGGCGGATGGTGGACCCGTTCGTTCGGCCCCAGCGGCGCCACGCCGAGCTGATCCATCGCATCGAGGAAGTTGCCGGACTCCTCGCGCTCGCGCTGCTCGCGCAGGCGCGCTTGCGCTTCATCCTCGCGCCTAGCCTGCTCGCGTTCGGCGAGCCGGTCGCGCAGTCCGGCCAGATCGCCCAGTCGCCGCAAACGCTCTCCCGCCATCCTCGGCTCCTCGCTGAAGGTCAGGCGTCGCGGCCCGCGGGAATCTCGTGCCCGAGGCGCTGCATCCAGACACGCAGCAGCGGCGCGGTCGTGACCGTCGTGACGACCGCCATCAGGACGAGCATGGTGAAGACGTTGTGCGGAATCACGCCGAGGTCGTAGCCGACGTTCAGCACGACCAGCTCCATCAGGCCGCGCGTGTTCATCATGATCGCCATCGTGCGCGCGTCGTCCCGGGAAACGCCGGCGAGGCGCGCGCCCAGGTAGCAGCCGCCGTACTTGCCCAGGTAGGCGAGCGCGATGAATGCCGCGCACCAGAGCCACAGATCGCCGCTATCGAGCCCGTTGAGGTTGGTGCGCAACCCCGTGTACGTGAAGAACACAGGCAGGAAGAGCGTGTTGACGAGCGGCGTGACCCGCTGCCGCCAGGCATTCACGAACGCGCGGCGATCGTGCAGCAGCACGCCGATCACGAAACCGCCGAAGATCGCGAAGATTCCGATCAGGAATGTCGCGATGGCCGAGGCGAAGGCGAACATCAGCACGAGCGCGAGCCCGTTCATCGTCATCGGCTCGGCCGGGGTCGAGGTGCGGTCGAGCAGCCGGTGCAGGAGCGGCCGCACGATCCACAGCGCGAGCGCGACGTAGGCCGCGAGCGCGAAGATGCGCGCCGCCGTTCCTGCCAGCGAGAGATCGCCCGCGACGACCGCCGAGACGATAGCGAGCAGGATCCAGCCGGCGACATCGTTGACCGCCGCGGCCGAGATCGTGATGGTGCCGACCCGGGTGCGCGTGAGGTCGAGTTCGATCATGATCCGGCCCAGCACCGGCATCGCGGTGATGGAAAGCGCGACGCCGCAGAACAGGATGTAGCCGATCGCGGCGCCGGCGGGAGCAAGCATCGGTGCGGAGGCGTACCCGATGCACGTTCCGAGGACGAACGGTGCGAGGATGCCCGCGACCGATACGAATGCGGCCGCGGTGCGGCTGCGCTTTTCCTTGAGCACGCCGAACTCGAACTCCATGCCGATCTGCAGCATCAGCAGGATCAGCCCGAGCTGACTGATGGTCGAGACCGTCAGCGCATCGGTCGACTTGAAGACGTAGTTGAACGCTCCCGGCGCGGCGGCAGCGAACAGCGACGGGCCGAGCACGAGGCCGGCCACGATCTCGCCGATCACGCGCGGCTGTCCGACGCGCCGTGCCATCCAGCCGAACCCGCGCGCGACGCCGACGATGACGATCAGCTGCAGCAGCGTGAAAAAAAGCAGGGTCTCGACGGCGTGAACGGGAGTGCCTTGCATGCGGTTTCGCCGGATACTGATCGCCTTGAGCTTGCCTGTGCGAGCAAGTAATCTTCGTCAACTCGACGCGTAAAGTGCGGATGGTAAAGAAAGTTCTGGCGGTTCATTTCTCTCAGACAGGCCAGGCCGCCGCCCTGCTCGAGAACATCGTCCAACCGCTGCGCGAGCAAGCCGACGTGTCCGTGACGCACGTCGCGCTGCAGGTGTCCCCGGCGTTCCCCTTTCCGTGGCCGTTCTGGCGGTTCCTCGATTCATTTCCCGAGACGGTGGCTCTCGATCCGCCACCGCTCGTTGCGGTGCCCCTCGACGGCAGCCAGCGCTTCGACCTCGTCATCCTTGCGTATCCGGTCTGGTTCCTCTCTCCGCCGCCGCCGCTGACGGCGTTCCTGCAGCACCCCGCCGCACGCGCCGTGTTGCGCGGGCGGGCCGTGGTCACGGCGACCGCGTGCCGCAACATGTGGGTGATGGCGCAAGAGACGGTGAAGCGACTGCTGCGCGAGGCCGGTGCGCGCCATCTCGACCACGTCGCACTGGTCGATCGAGGCAGCGCGCTTGCGACGTTCATCACCACGCCGCGCTGGGTCCTGACCGGCCGCAAGGATAAGTTCTGGGGCCTGCCCGCGGCCGGAGTTGCCGAGGCCGAGCTGCACGATGCAAGCCGGTTCGGCGTGGCGCTGCTGCAGGCGCTGCGGCGCGGTGACGAAACAGGCGATGCACCGCTGCTTGCCGGTCTCGGCGCGTGCAAGGTCGATCCCGCCCTCGTCGCGAGCGAACGGATCGGCATTCGCAGCTTCCGCCTCTGGGGACGGGCGTTGCGTGCCGCCGGCGCACCCGGCGCACCGGCGCGGCGAGCGCTGCTGTGCTGCTACCTCGTGTTCCTGCTCGCTGCGATCGCGACCGTCGTGCCGATCAGCTTGCTCGTGCGCCGCGCGCTGACGCCCCTGGCGGGCGAGCGTCTCGAGCGTGCGCGCCGCGCCTACGAGGCGCCCTCCGGATCGGGAGTCGAAAGGCTTGGCCACCACCATGGCTGAGGCGGTGTACGTCACGCGCACGGCGGCGTTCCTGCCCCATGCACCGGTCGACAACGAAGGCATGGAACGGGTGCTCGGCATACCGGGCCACCGCACGTCACGCGTTCGGCGCGTCGTGTTGCGCCAGAACGGCATCGTGGCGCGCCATTATGTCGTCGATCCGGCCACCGGCATCGCGAGCTTCAACAACGCACAGCTGACGGCACAGGCGGTGCAGCGTCTGTGCGGAGACGGCTTCGCGCTGAGCGACCTGCGCTGTCTCGTCGCGGGCACGTCGTTGCCGGACCAGCTGATGCCGAACCACGCGGTGATGGTCCACGGCGAGATCGGCGGTCCGAACTGCGAAGTGGTCGCAACGGCCGGCGTGTGTCTCGCCGGTCTCGCCGCGCTGAAGTACGCGTGGCTTGCGCTGCGCTCGGGCGAGCACCCGAACGCGATCGCCACCGGTTCGGAAATCGCCTCACTGATGATGCGGGCGCAGCGCTACGTACCCGAGCTCGAGCGGCCGGCCGACGACCTCGCGGCGCACGCGGAACTCGCCTTCGAAAAGGATTTCCTGCGCTGGATGCTGTCGGATGCGGCGGGCGCATTCCTGCTCGAGCACCGGCCGCGTGGCGCGGGCCCCAGCCTGCGCATCGACTGGATCGACATGTTTTCGTACGCCAACGAACTGCCGGTCTGCATGTATGCGGGCGCGGAGAAGGATTCCGCCGGGCGGTTGCGCAGCTGGCTCGATTTCTCGCACGAGGAACTCGGCGAACGGTCGGTGCTCGCGCTCAAGCAGGACGTGCGCTTGCTCAACGAAAAGGTGGTCGAGTACTGCCTCGTGCGGCCGCTGCGCACCCTGATCCAGCGCCGCGGGTTGGAGGCCGATGCGATCCGCTGGTTTCTGCCGCACCTGTCGTCGCGCTACTTCGCGGCGCCGGCCGAGGAGGGGCTCAAGCGCGTCGGCTTGCCGATTCCGCGCGCACGCTGGTTCACCAACCTCGAGACGCGCGGCAACACGGGCTCGGCGTCGATGTTCCTGATGGTGCACGACCTGTGCGGCAGCGGCCGGCTGCAGCGCGGCGACCGGGTGCTGTGCATGGTCCCCGAATCGGGCCGGTTTTCGACCGGCGCCATGCACCTCACGGTGGTCTGATGCGGGTCGAAGACGTGCCGCAGGAAGGCAACGCCACGCTCGAGGGTCAGCGCAAGGGCATGTACG
This sequence comes from Burkholderiaceae bacterium, assembly GCA_035502095.1. Lineage (GTDB taxonomy): Bacteria > Pseudomonadota > Gammaproteobacteria > Burkholderiales > Burkholderiaceae_F > JAKANT01. Next base: position 25,283 of record DATJUX010000019.1, on the reverse strand, counting down.
CCGTCGGCAGCGATGGTCGCATCGCGCTGGTGCCGAGCCGCGGCTGGGAAGCGGAGGAGCTCGTGACGACTGCCGCGGTCGAGCATTTCGAGGCGTTGGCGCAGAGGGCGCTCGTGCGCGTGCGCCGCGGCGCCGCGGGAGCGCTGGAGTACTTCATGTACGCGCGCCGCCTCGATCCGCCGACGCTTGCGCGAGCTTCAGGCATCTGGCGCTGGCGGGTGCGCCGCCATCTCAGGCGGCCGTTTGCGCGCATTCCGGTCGCGCTGCAGGAGCGATACGCCGAAGTGCTTGGCGTCCCGCGCAGCGAATTGCTCGATTTTCGGCCCGACATCGACAACGCCCGTCCGGGAGGGCAGAAGGGCTGACCGGATGGGCGCGCTCGACTTCAAGCACCAGCAGTCGGCGCACTGCGAAAGCGGGGTCGTCTCCGGCTTGCTGCGCGGACAGGGATTTCCGCTATCGGAGGCGATGGTGTTCGGGCTGGCTTCCGCGCTCGCGTTCGCCTATCTCGGCATCGTGAGGATCAACGAGATGCCGCTGATCGCCTACCGCATGCCGCCACGCTTCATCCTGCGCCGCCTGCGCAAGCTGCTGCGCCTGCCGTTGCGCGTCGAGACGTTCGTTAGCCCGGCGGCGGGCGAGCGCCGCCTGGATGAATTGGTGACGCGCGGCACGCTGGTCGGCCTGCAGTCGTCGGTGTTCTTCCTGCCGTACATCCCGGTCAACATGCGCTTTCACTTCAACGCGCACAACCTGCTGGTGTACGGACGCGACGGCGACGAATACCTGATCAGCGATCCCGTGTTCGAAGCGCCGACTCGCAGCGCGGTGCCGGATCTCACGCGCGCGCGCTTCGCCCGCGGCGTGCTGGCCCCAAAGGGGCTGCTGTACTACCTCGACGGACCGGTCCCTGGCGCCGACGTAGCCCGATTGGTCCCCGGCGCATTGAAGAAGACCTGCCGCGTCATGCTGCAACCGGTGTTGCCCTTCATCGGCGTGCGCGGCATCCGCATGCTCGCCCGCAAGGTGCACAAGGTGGCGCGCAGGGCACCGCCGGAGTTCGCGCAGCGGTTCGTCGGGCACGTCGTGCGCATGCAGGAGGAAATCGGCACCGGCGGCGGCGGGTTCCGCTTTCTTTATGGCGCCTTCCTGCAGGAGGCCGGCGGCCTGATCGGCAACACCAACCTGCAGGCGCTGGCGTTGCAGATGGTCAGCATCGGCGACCTCTGGCGCGACTTTGCGTACGACGCGGCGCGCATGAGCAAAGGGCGCCTGCCGCTCGACGGCGCACAACTCGCGGTACAGCTCAACAATATCGCCGAGCACGAAGCCGGCTTGTTCCGGGCCCTCCGCGCCGAGGCGCGCGCCTGATCAGGCGGCACGGCTCAGCCGGTGCACGCCGAGGGCAAGCGCCAGCAGCCCGAACGCCGCCAGGGCCACGCACTCGACGGCTACGGCAGGAATACTCGCCTGGCGCGCGAACACATCTACGAACGCGTCCAGCCCCCAGCCCATCGGTGAAAGCCGCGTGATCGGCTGCATCGCGGCGGGCATGACCTGCCTCGGCACCATGATGCCGCCGAGTGCGCCGAGGACGATGTTGGCGCCGCCGGCGCCGATCGTGGCCTGTTCGGCCGTGTGCGCGAGGCTGGCGACGAGCAGCGCGAGTCCGAGTGCGGCGAAGCTGGTGGCGCTTGCGACGACGAAAAGCGCCAGCGGGTCGACGGCCAGCGACAGCGCATCGCCACCCACCCCAGGCACGATCCAGCGGCCGACCGCAAGCATCGCCGCGACCTGCAGCAGGTTGACGAAATAGAACGGCACCAGCTTGCCGAGCACCAGGATCGAGGGCGCGACCGCGAGGCTGCGCAGCCGGTCGAGGGTTCCCTGTTGCCGTTCGCCGATCACGAGCGTCGACACGGGCAGCGCCACGAAGAACATCGCAAAGACCAGCCACGCCGGAACGCTCTGCTGTACCGAGGTGAGCGGCACCGGCGATGCGGAGCGCAACTCGACTGCCGGACGGATCGCCCCTTGCGGCGCGAGGTCGATCGGCCCCGGCAGCGCGAGCGTCCGCAGTGCGACCTCCGCGCGCAGCGTTCCGAGCGCGCGCTCCCAACGACCACGCTCCCGCTCGAGCAGCGCGATCGGCATGCCGGGCTCCGCGACCAGTGCAACCGCCGGACTCTCGTGCGCCGCCAAAGCGCGTGCGAAACCGCCGCCGACGATCGCCAGCGCATCGGCTTCGCGGCGGCGCAGGACCGCGTATCCCTCCGCTTCGCTCAGCGCGCCCGCGCGAGCGCCGGCGAGTTCCAGCAGGCGGCGCGAGTCGGCCGACCGGTCCTCGTCGACCACGAGCACGCGCAACGTGCTCTGCGCGTCGAAACGAAAGCTGTCGCGCAACGCGAGCGACATGACGAGGATGAACGCGGCGGGCATCAGGAACAGCACCGCGAGCGCATGCGGGTCGCGGCGCAGCGCCAGCAGCTCCTTGCGCACGAACGCGGCCAGCATCGTCAGTCGCGCAACGAATGCCGCGTCAGCGACAGGAAGACGTCTTCGAGATTGCGCGCCCCGAACTGCACGTTGCGAAGGGCGATCGACTGCGCCTCGAGTTGCGCGAGCGCGCTGCCGAGCGACTCCCCCGCGCCGATCTGCCTGCTCCACGCGGAAGAGCCGTCGCGCTGCCATCCGGCCGGCAGGACCGCCGACTCCGGCACCCGCACCCGGAGCCTGCGCTCCGTGCCGAGGATCTCGTCGAGGCTGCCCCAGGCGATCAGGCGTCCGTTGTCGATGATCGCGATGCGGTCGCACAGTGCCTCGACCTCCTCCATGTAGTGCGAGGCGTACACGATCGCCTTGCCGCGCGCACGCAGCGCGCGCACCGCATCGAGCAGGAACGCACGTGCCTGCGGATCGACGCTGGCGGTGGGCTCGTCGAGCAGCAGCAGGGTGGGATCGGCGAGCAAGCCGATGGCGAGGTTCAGGCGCCGTCGCGCCCCGCCTGAACACTGTCCGGAGCGCCGATCCGCGAGGTGGAGCAGCGCCGTCGCGCGCAGGCATTGCTCGATCCGCCGCGCTCGCTCCGGGGGTGGGACACGCGCAGCTGCAGCGAAAAAAGCGAGGTTCTCGCGACAGGTGAGGCGAAGGTAGAACGCGTTTTCCTGGCCGACCAGCGCGAATTGCGGCGCACGTGGCCGCTCGATCTGTCCGTGCTCGGGCCGCAGCAGGCCGCTCACCAGGCGCAGCAGCGTCGACTTGCCCGCGCCGTTCGGTCCGAGCAGCCCCACCACCTCGCCCGGTTGCAGGCGAAACGAGATGCCGTCGACGGCTGCGGGAGCATCGGGCCGGTAGCGGTACCGCAGGTCCGAGACGATCAGTGCGCCTCGAACCTCGGCCGGTGAGACGGTGGTCCGCACCTTCTGCGTTCGAATGGACGCGATGCCCGGTGAACCGGCACTGCGATCCGGGATAGACTGCCAGCGGCGGTGCCGCGAGGGACGGCAGTGTAACCGTGCGTCACGGGCCGTCCCAGAGAAGCAATGGAAAAACTCGACGACGAAGTCAAGCGCCTGATCATCGAGACGCTGCAGCTCGAAGACGTCGCGCCCGGCGACATCGACGCGCAGACGCCGTTGTTCGGCGACGGCCTGGGCCTCGACTCCGTGGATGCGCTCGAGATCGCGATGGCGATGCGACGCCGCTACGGGATCCAGCTCTCGCCCAACTCGCAGGAGACGCGCAAGTACTTCGCGACCGTGCGTACGCTCGCCGAGCTGTTGCGGCGGCATCGGGAAAGCACCGCGGCGTAGGCGTCGCCCCAGCCCCCCCCCCCGCGGGCGGGGGAGGGTCCGGGAGGGAGCGACGCGTTACGCGGCCATCGCGTGCGCCGACCGGGCCGGCTCTTCCGCTTGCGCCTCGAGCCAGCGCTGCGCGTCGAGCGCCGCCATGCAGCCGGTGCCCGCCGACGTGACGGCCTGCCGATAGACGTGGTCCTGCACGTCACCGGCGGCGAAGACACCCGCGATGCTGGTCATCGTCGCCATGCCGTTGTTGCCACCGCGCGTCACGATGTAGCCATTGCTGGCCATCTCGAGCTGTCCGGTGAAAAGCTCGGTGTTGGGCTGGTGGCCGATGGCGATGAAGCAGCCCTGCAGCGCAAGCTCGGTCCTGGCGCCGTTGACGCTGTTGCGGATGCGCACCCCGGTGACGCCGCTCGCGTCACCCAGTACTTCGTCCAGCTCGTGCCAGAGATGGAACTGGACCTTGCCCTCGGCCGCGCGCGCCTTGAGCTTGTCCACCAGGATCGGCTCGGCGCGGAACTTGTCGCGCCGGTGGATCACGTGCACCTTGCGCGCGATGTTGGCGAGGTAGAGCGCCTCTTCGACCGCGGTGTTGCCGCCCCCGACCACGCACACGTCCTGGTTGCGATAGAAGAAGCCGTCGCAGGTCGCGCAGCCCGACACGCCCTTGCCCATGAACGACGCTTCGCTCTCGAGGCCGAGATACTTGGCGGATGCGCCGGTGGCGATGATCAACGCCTCCGCCGTGTATTCGCCGCTGTCGCCGGTCAGCCGGAACGGCCGCTCGCGCAGGAACGCGGTGTGGATGTGATCGAAGATGATCTCGGTACCGAAGCGCTCGGCGTGCTTCTGGAAGCGCGCCATCAGCTCCGGACCCTGCACGCCATCGGCATCCGCGGGCCAATTGTCGACGTCCGTGGTGGTCATCAGCTGCCCGCCCTGGGCCAGGCCGGTGATCAGGACCGGTGCGAGGTTGGCGCGCGCCGCGTAGACCGCGGCTGAATAGCCGGCCGGACCGGACCCGAGAATCAGCACCCGGGCGTGTTTCGTCGTTGCCATGGAGGTCTTTCGGTGTACGAGGTCAACTCCGGGAAATTATAGGTGGCAGGCGTCGAATCAACCCCGTTGCGAGGTGATGCACGCCGCTTCGAGATCCCTCGTCGCTGCGCTCGTCTGGATGTGACCCGGGCTCGCGTCGCGACCTTGTGGGTCACATCTGCCGGAACAGGTGTGTATAGGTGTCCGACACCAGGAGCGTGTCGTCGCTGTTCTTCAGCTTGACCAGCATGCGGCCGCGGAAGTCCCGTGTCACGCCGGCGATGTTGCGTGCGTTGACGAGGGTCGAACGGTGGATCTGCCAGAAGAGCTGCGGGTCCAGCTCCTCGACCAGTTCCTTCAGCGACTTGCGGATCAGCGCCGCGCCGTCGCCGGTCACGACGCGCGTGTACTTGTTGTCGGCCTGGAAGTAGACGATCTCGTCGACCGTGATCAGGCGCAGGTTCTGTCCGACCGAGGCGTTGATCCAGCGCAGATAGCTGCGGCTGCCCGCGGGCGGCGCGACCCGATCGAGCACCGCGTCCAGGCGCGCGGGCGGCGTGCCGAGGCGTTCCTTCAGCCGGCTGACGGTGGTGAACAGCCGCGCCGCCGAGATCGGCTTGAGCACGTAGTCGATCGCACCCTGCTCGAATGCGGCCACCGCATGCTCGTCGTACGCCGTGACGAAAACCACGCGGGCGCGGCCGTTTGCCTGGCGCGCGACCTCCATGCCGGTCGCTCCCGGCATGTTGATGTCGAGAAACAGCACGTCCGGCCGGTGGTCGTCGAGCAGGCGCAGCGCCTGGATGCCGTCGGAGGCCTCCGCGATGACGTCCAGCTCGGGCCAGAGTTGACCCAGCTGCTCGACCAACTGTTGTCGCAGCGTTGCTTCGTCCTCGGCAACGATGGCGGTGGCGGTGCTCAACGCGGCACGCACAACGTGAACTGGCTCAATCCGGGTTGCGTCTCGTCGCAGACGAGACGGGAGCGGCCATCGTACAGCCCGGCCAGCCGGTCACGCACCCGCGCCAGTTCGGCGTCGTCGGCGCACAGTCCGGGGGACTCGATGCGCAGCTGGGCAATCATTTCGCTGCCCGCGCTGTGCACGACGAGTGCGACGCGACGCGGCACCGTGCCATCGTGGCTCACGCCGCGCATGGCCCGCTGCACCAGGGGCAACAGGAGCATCGGCGAGAACCGTGTATTCGTGCATCCGGGTTCGACCGTGAAGCGCGCCGCGGGAAGCCCGCCGTGCCGAGCCGCCACCACGGCGAGATACGCCGCGAGCAGATCGACCTCCGCCTGGACCGTCGAACCCGATTCGCGCAGGCGCGGCAGCGCGACGCGCAGGTAGGTGATCAGCCGGTCCATCACGTCGGCGCCGCGATCCGCGTCCGAGTCGTACGTGGCCAGCACGTCGACCAGGCTGTCGAAGAGGAAGTGCGGTTCCACCTGCGCCTGCATGGCGGCCAGCCGGGATTCGAGCAGTTCGCGCGCCAGACGCGCCTGCTCGGTGCGCGCCACCTCGAGCGCCCGCTGCGCCTGCGTGCGACGCCGATAGACCTCGAGCGCCGCCACGCCGATGCCGGTGAAGAAGCTCAGATCGAGAAAGGCGGCGAACCAATAGGCCCAGGTCGGAATCATTCCATTCAGTTCGGCCTCGATGTGCCTGTCCTGGCTGAAGTCGAAGCCGAGCCATTCCATCATGGGAGGCACACAGATCATCGCCAGTGCCGACCCGGCCAAGACGCCGATGGCGAGGCGCCAGGCACGGGACAGCCGGCCGGTCGAGCGGTCGGCGACCGCCCACGAAGCGACGATGAATGGCAGCACCAGCACCTGCAGCGTGATATTCGTCACGATCACCCCGGTCCGGTCGCCGCCCTTCAGCATTTCCTCGACCATCCACGCCAGGTACAGGCCGATCACGGCCAGAAAGATGAGCGAGAAATACGCCAACTCGCGCCAGGTGATGCTGCGGATCGCGTCGACCGCGAATCGCACCGCCGAGCGCGCTGCGTGGCCCGCATGGGCGGCTGTCCCTTCCCGCGCGACCGTGCTGTTCATGCAGTGACCTCTTGCTGCTGCCGAGCTGGGTGGCGCTGGCGCGGTGCAAGGGGCAGTACCACGGTCGCGACGACACCGCTCGGGTGGTTCGCCGCGAGCTGAACCGCTGCGGCGCCCCCATACAGCGCAGCGAGTCGCGACCGCGTGTTGGCGAGGCCGACGCCGGTACCGCCCTCGCCGGAGAAACCGCGGCCCGTATCGCGCACCTCGATGCGCAACTGATCGGCTTCACGCAACGCCCGGACCTGGATCGAACCCCCTGCGGGCAGAGGAGCGAGACCGTGCTTGAGCGCGTTTTCGATGAGGGTGCCGAGCACGAGCGGCGGCACCTCGGCGTCGAGAAGCGACTCGGGAACATCGATCGCGAAGCGCAACCGCTCGCCCATGCGCATCTGCAGGATCGTGAGATACGAACGCGCCAGCTCCACTTCGCGCCGCAGGGACGATCCCGACTGACGCATGGTCGGGAGCGCCGCGCGCAGGTAGCCGATCAGGCTCGACAGCATCTCGCGCCCGCGCGCCGGTGCTGTCTCATACAGGCGCTTGACGTTGGCGAGAGTGTTGAACAGAAAATGCGGTTCGATCTGGGCCTGCAGCGCCGACAGACGCGCCTGCGTCATCTGTGCCGTCAGCGCCTCCTGTGCGGACCTCTCCTCCTCCAGCGCGCTCCGCGCGGCTTCGTCTTCGTGGATGTACTGGAACATCGCATATGCCATTCCGCCCATCAGGGTCCAGAGGAACCAGACGCCGATCGCCCATGGCCAGCGTGAAGGAAACTCGTCGACTGGCGTGCCGACGGCGAGCAGGCGAAAGGCGGCGCTGACGATCGTCGCCGCGGATACGCAGGCCACCGCGGCCGCCAGCGACCGACCGCGCGCCCATCCGCGTCCGAGCGCCCAGGCGCGCACCGCGGCGATGGTCGCGAGCACGGTGATGCCGCTGATCAGGTTCTGGCGCAGGAACGTGAACGAGTTCTTGATGGAGATCTGGTTGAACTCCAGCGCAAGCATGGGCAGGAACCGCGGTACGACGACCCCGAGGCAGAGGTAGAACACCACCGCCACCGTATAGAGGTTGAACACGCGCAGGAACTCGGCACGGCGCATGCCGCGCGACGGCGCCAGGGCGCGGGCGTCGGAAAGCGCGGTCACGGCCGCCGGTCCGGACCGGAACGACGCCGCCCCATGCCGATCGAATGGCAAGGCCTGGCGAACATGACGGCATTGTGCGCGGCCCGGGCTGGCTGCGGCACCATGGTGCGACGAACCCGGCGCTGCCGGCGCGAAGGCACCGGCAGGGCGATGAAGCGGCTGCCGCCGGCCAGGCGGGACGCCTACCTATAATCGGCCGATGGCTGGTCGCCCCGCAGCAGAGATCCCAAGTCCACGCCGTCGTTCGCAGCGCAGCGATGACACGGCCGCGCCCTCCCGGGTAACCCGGCTGCTGTCCGAGGCCGCCTGCATCATCGGGGCTCTGCTCGTGCTCGCCCTGGCGGCGTTCCTGTTCACCTACAACCGCGCCGATCCGGGCTTCTCCCACGCCGTGACGGCGGCGCCGATCGGCAACGCCGGCGGCCGGATCGGCGCCTGGATCGCCGACGTGTTGCTCTACCTGTTCGGGTTCTCGGCCTGGATCTGGGTGGCCGCGGGGGCGGCGTGGGTGATCCGCGGCCTGCGGCGCCTCCATGCGCCGTACGCGGACCAGGGCCTGCCCGATTGGGTGCAGGCCATCGGCCTCGTGGTCATGCTGGTGGCAGCGGCCGGACTCGAGTTCCTGCGCATGCGCGGACTGTCCGCGCTGCTGCCCGACACGGCGGGCGGCGTGCTGGGGAGCGTGGTCGCGCCGCCGATCGCCGCCGCACTCGGCGCGACGTCGGCGAGCGTGCTGATGATCGTGCTGATCGCCATCGGCGCCAGCCTGTTCTTCGACTTCTCCTGGCTCGCCGTGGCGGAGCGCGTGGGCGCGTTCTTCGAGGGTCTCGTCGGGCGCGTCCGCGCCGCGCGCGAGGAAAAGGAGGATCGGGCGATCGGCGAGGCGGTGGCACACGCCCGCGAGCAACGCCTGGAGCAGGAGCGCGAGCGCATCGAAGTCGTCGGGCCGGTGCATATCGAGCGCTCGCCGGCCCGGGTGCCCGAGTCGTCGCGCAAGCAGAAGGAAAAGCAGGTACCGCTCTTTGCCGACCTGTCGGACGCGAAGCTGCCCGCGCTCGACCTGCTCGACGAGCCGCCGGCGAGTGTCGAGGCGATTCCCACCGAGACGCTCGAATTCACCTCGCGCCTGATCGAAAAGAAGCTGAGGGACTTCGGCGTCGAGGTCACCGTCGTGGCCGCGTACCCGGGGCCGGTGATCACGCGCTACGAGGTCGAGCCGGCGATCGGGGTGAAGGGCAGCCAGATCGTCAATCTCGCCAAGGACCTGGCGCGTGCGTTGTCGCTGGTTTCGATCCGCGTGGTCGAGACCATCCCGGGCAAGAACCTGATGGGCCTGGAGCTGCCGAACCCGAAGCGCCACATCGTCAAGCTCGCGGAGATCCTCGGCTCGGCCGTCTACAACGAGAGCCATTCGCTGCTCACCCTCGGACTGGGCAAGGACATAGGCGGCAAGCCGGTGGTGGTCGATCTCGCGCGGATGCCGCACCTGCTGGTGGCCGGCACCACCGGGTCCGGCAAGTCGGTCGGCGTCAATGCGATGATCCTGTCGCTGCTCTACAAGGCCGATCCGTCGCAGGTGCGCCTGCTGATGATCGACCCGAAGATGCTCGAGCTTTCCGCGTACGAGGGCATTCCGCACCTGCTCGCGCCCGTGGTCACCGACATGCGCGAGGCGGGCCACGCGCTCAACTGGTGCGTCGCCGAAATGGATCGCCGCTATCGGCTGATGAGCAAGCTCGGCGTCCGCTCGCTCTCCAGCTACAACCAGAAGATCGCCGACGCACGCGCCAGGGACGAGACGATCCCCAATCCGTTCACGCTGAAGCCCGAGGCGCCCGAGCCGCTCGAACCGCTGCCGATGATCGTCGTGCTGATCGACGAACTTGCCGACCTGATGATGGTCACCGGCAAGAAGGTCGAGGAGCTGATCGCGCGCATCGCGCAAAAAGCGCGTGCCGCCGGCATCCACCTCGTGCTGGCCACGCAGCGGCCGTCGGTCGACGTCATCACCGGCCTCATCAAGGCCAACATCCCGGCGCGCATCTCCTTTCAAGTCTCCAGCCGCGTCGACTCGCGCACGATCCTCGATCAGATGGGCGCCGAGGCGCTGCTCAGCCAGGGCGACATGCTGTATCTCGCCGCGGGCACCGGGCTGCCGGTGCGCGTGCACGGCGCGTTCGTCTCCGATGCCGAGGTGCACCGGGTCGTCGACTACCTCAAGTCGAAAGGCGCGCCGCAATACGTCGAAGGCGTGCTGGATGCGCCGGAGGCGGCACTGCCGGGGCTGGAAGGGCCGGATGGTCAACCGACCGGCGAGGCCGATCCGTTATACGACCAGGCGGTCGAGATCGTGCTCAAGAACAAGCGCGCCTCGATCTCGCTCGTGCAGCGGCATCTGCGCATCGGGTACAACCGGGCCGCGCGCCTGCTCGAAGACATGGAAAAGGCAGGGCTCGTGTCGGCGATGCAGGGCAGCGGCAACCGCGAGATCCTGGTGCCGCATCGCGAGCCCACCTGATTCACTTCATTTTCGGGGCAACCGCTTGAACTCGACGCGCGATGCATGGGTCGCAGGAGCAGTGTGGGCGCTTGGGGTCGCGCTCGCATTGGCACTGGCGCAGCCGGCGTGCGCGTCCGGCGTGGACCAATTGCGCCAGTTCCTTTCGCAGACCACGGCCGCGAGCGGCGAATTCACCCAGCGCGTCACCGGCACCAACGCGCGCGGGGGCGCCAAGCCGCAGACCTCGAGCGGAAAGTTCCTGTTCCAGCGCCCGGGCAGGTTCCGCTGGACGTACGAGAAGCCGTACGAGCAGGTGCTGGTCGCCGACGGCGACAGGCTCTTCATGTTCGACAAGGACCTGAACCAGGTCACGGTGAAGAAGCTCGGCGCGGCGCTGCCGTCGAGCCCGGCATCGATCCTGTTCGGCACCAGCGAGTTCGAGCGCGAATTCGACGTCAAGGACGACGGCGCGCGCGACGGGCTCGACTGGATCGACGCAAGGCCGCGCAAGAAGGACTCCACCTTCGAGCGCATCCAGCTCGGCTTCCGCGACGGGCTGCCGGCCGCGATGCTGCTGACCGACACCTTCGGCCAGAAGACCGAGCTCACGTTCGCCAAGGTCGAGCGCAATCCGAAGGTCGACGCCCAGACGTTCAAGTTCGCGCCGCCGGCGGGCGCCGACGTGCTGGACGAAAAGTAGCGGGCCTACGCCTTCGTGCGCTGTTCCTTGCGCACCACGAGCTTCAGGCCCGACCACAAGTCGCTCACCGCGCACACCTTGACGTCGACGAACCCGAGCGGGAGCGCGACGCCGCGGATCGCGCCTTCTGTGACGTCGGTCGCGACCTTCGCACTCTTCTTCGGCCACGAAACCCAGACGGCGGCGTCGTCGCGGAGCGTCTTGCGCAGCGAAGCGAGGTGACGCGCGAGGAGGGCGCGCTGCGACACGAAGAGATGGACGAGGTCGGTGGTCCTGCCGGCGCGGCCGAAGACAATGTCGGCGGGAAGCGGCGCGAGCCAGTCGCGCAAATCCGGTGGAGCGTCGATCAGCGCGAGCCGGCTGCCCGGCTTGATGCCGAGCTTTTTTGCCAGCGGGGTGGCTGAGTAGCCGGGCATGGGTCGGTTTTTGGTGTCCTGGCGTTGCGAACCCTGCGTCACCCCTTCACCACATCCGGCTCGAAGAACACCCAGCGCGCCTGCGGAAACTTCTCCTGCAGGGACGCTTCGACCCGGTTCACCGCGGCCACCAGGTCGTGTGCGCTGCCGCGCATGTCCATCTCGGCCTGCACCGCGATGACGAGCCGTTCGCCCCACTGCAGGGTGATCAACCGGATCACCTTGCGCACCTCGGGCTGCGCGTTGAGGTGCGCTTCGATCGCGGTGCGCACCGAAGGTTCGGCCGACTCGCCGACGATCATGCCTTTCACCTCGCGGATGATCGCGATCGCGACGACGACGAGCAGCACGCCGACCGCGATCGATCCCAGCGCGTCGTAGCGCGGATCGCCGGTCAGCAGCGCCGCCAGCACGGCGACGAACGCCAGCGCGAGTCCGCCGAGCGCAGCGATGTCCTCGCCCGCGACCACCATCAGCTCGGACTGGCGCGTCTCGCGGAACCAGGTGAGGAAAGGACGGGCGCCGCGCACCTTGCCGATCTCGCGCAGCGCGCCCATCAGCGAAACCGCCTCCAGCACGATCGCGACCGCGAGCACGGCCAGCGCCACGATCGCGTTCGACATCGTGGCCGGGTGCCGGATGCGCCCGATGCCTTCGTAGATCGAAAACAGTCCGCCGACGAGGAAGAGCAGCAGGGCGACCATCATGGCCCAGAAGTAGACGACGCGCCCGTAGCCGAGCGGGTGCTCGACGCTCTCGGGCCGGCGCGCCTGGCGCATCCCGACCAGCAACAGGAGCTGGTTGGCGCAGTCGGCGAGCGAGTGGATCGCCTCGGCGAGCATCGCGCCCGAGCCGGTATACACGGCGGCGCCGAACTTGGTCGCGGCGATTCCGCCGTTGGCGCCGAGCGCGTACAGGATCGCGCGCACCGCACCGCCGTCACGCTGAGTCATGTCGAGCTCCCTGGCGAGCGCCGCGAGTCTAGCCGCGCGAGTCATTACCATGTGACCCGCCATGACCGACGACCTCTTCGCGAGCGATCGCCCGGCCGCGAACCGGCCGGCAGCCGGCGCGCCGCTGGCCGAACGCATGCGCCCGCGCAGTATCGACGAGGTGATCGGACAGGCGCACCTGCTCGGGCCCGGCAAGCCGCTGCGGGTCGCGTTCGAATCCGGGCGCCCGCACTCCATGATCCTGTGGGGGCCGCCGGGAGTCGGCAAGACGACGCTGGCGCGGCTGATGGCCGATGCGTTCGGCCTCGACTTCGTCGCGATCTCGGCGGTGCTCGGCGGCGTTAAGGACATCCGCGACGCGGTCGAGCGCGCGCAGGCGAACCTGCGCCGCGACGGCAAGTCGACGGTGGTGTTCGTCGACGAGGTGCATCGCTTCAACAAGGCGCAGCAGGATGCCTTCCTGCCGCACGTGGAATCGGGTCTGTTCGTGTTCGTCGGCGCGACCACCGAGAATCCGTCGTTCGAAGTGATCGGCGCGCTGCTCTCGCGCGCGTCGGTCTACGTGCTCGAGCCGTTGGGCGAGCGCGACCTGCGCGTGCTGCTCGAGCGCGCGTGCAACCAGTACCTCGGCCGGCTCGAGCTCGACGAGCCGGCGCGCGAGATGCTGATCGCGCTGGCCGACGGCGATGCGCGGCGCCTGCTGAACACGCTCGAGACCGTCGCGGCGAATGCGCGGCGCGCGCAACGCAGACAGGTCGACGCACCGTTCCTGCGCGAGTCGCTGCCGGCGAGCCTGCGCCGCTTCGACAAGGGCGGCGAGAACTTCTACGACCAGATCTCGGCCCTGCACAAGGCGGTGCGCGGGTCGGATCCCGACGCGGCCCTGTACTGGATGGTGCGCATGCTCGACGGCGGCGTCGACCCGCGCTACATCGCACGGCGCGCGATCCGCATGGCGAGCGAGGACATCGGGCTCGCCGATCCGCGCGCGCTGCGCCTGACGCTCGATGCCGCGGAGGCATACGAGCGCCTGGGCTCGCCGGAGGGCGAACTGGCGCTCGCGCAGGCGATCGTGTACCTGGCGGTGGCGGCGAAGTCGAACGCGGTCTATCGCGCCTTCGGCGGCGCGACGGCCTTCGTCAAGGAAGATGGTTCGCGACCGGTGCCGCTGCGCCTGCGCAACGCGCCGACGCGCCTGATGAAGGATCTCGGGTACGGCGACGAGTACCGCTATGCGCACGACGAGGAGGGCGCGTTCGCGGCGGGAGAGCACTACTTTCCGGACAACATGGAACCGCAGCGCTGGTACGAGCCCAGCGAACGCGGACTCGAAGCGCGCATTCGCGAGCGACTGGAGGAACTGCGGCGGCTGAACGCGGCCGCGGAATCGAGCGGGCGCAAGCAGGGTGAAAATTCCTGACGTCTCTTGCCAGCGCAGCGATCGAAAGGCAAACTTCGTGCATGCCGCAATTCGCCATTTTCCGCCTCCGTCGCCGCTCCGCGTCGAGTCGCTCGCGCTCGCGCGCGTAACTCGCTTCCGCCGTCGTCCCGGCCCAGGCCGGGCCTCAGTTTCTCCCTAGAAAGTTCCGCCCCGGCTTTCGCCGGTGCGACGACCCAGTGAGCCACAAATGCTCGATATCGCTCTTCTCCGCAGGGACGTCACGACCGTCGCGGCGCGTTTGCGCACGCGCGGATTCGACTTCGATGTCGCCGGCTTCAACGCCCTGGAGGCCGAACGCAAGGCGGTGCAGGTCGAGACCGAAGCGCTGCAGGCCAGGCGCAACGCGTTGTCGAAACAGATCGGCCAGCTCAAGAGCAAGGGCGGTGACGCTTCGGCGCTGATGGCCGAAGTCACCGGCATCCCCGACGCGTTGAAGGGGCTGGAGGCGAGGCTCGGCGACATCCAGCGCGGCCTGGAGCCGCTGCTCATGGGCACGCCGAACCTGCCGCACGAGTCGGTGCCCGTGGGGGCATCGGCGGAGCAGAACGTCGAGGTGCGCCGCTGGGGCGAACCGCGCACGTTCGACTTCGCGGTGAAGGATCACGTCGACGTCGGCGAACCGCTGGGAGTCGATTTCGCCGCGGGTGCCAGGCTCTCGGGCGCGCGGTTCGTGGTGCTCAAGGGCGCGGCAGCACAGCTGCATCGTGCGCTCGCGCAGTTCATGCTCGACGTGCAGACGCGCGAACACGGCTACACCGAGTGCCACACGCCGTACATCGTCAACGCCGAGACGCTGACCGGCACCGGCCAGCTGCCGAAGTTCGAACAGGACCTGTTCGCCGCGCGCAAAGGCGGGCAGGAAGGCCGGGGCGAGACGCTCTACCTGATCCCGACCTCGGAAGTCTCCCTGGCGAATCTCGTGCGTGGAGAACTGCTCGCCGAAGCGGACCTGCCGTTGCGCCTGACCGCGCACACGCCGTGCTTCCGTTCCGAGGCCGGCAGCCACGGCAAGGACACGCGCGGCATGATCCGCAATCACCAGTTCGACAAGGTCGAGATGGTGCAGATCGTGCGCGCCGAGCATTCGTACGACGTGCTCGAGCAGATGGTCGGCCACGCCGAAAACGTGCTGCGGAAGCTCGGCCTGCCGTATCGCGTCGTGCAGCTCTGCACCGGCGACATGGGCTTCGGTGCGGCGAAGACCTACGACCTCGAGGTGTGGCTGCCGGCGCAGGACACCTACCGCGAGATCTCGTCGTGCTCGAACTGCGAGGCATTCCAGGCGCGCCGAATGCAGGCGCGCGTGAAGACCGCGCAAGGCAAGACGGAACTCGTGCACACGTTGAACGGGTCCGGGTTGGCGGTGGGACGCTCGCTGGTCGCGGTGCTGGAGAACTACCAGCGCGCGGACGGGAGCGTCGAGGTGCCGGCGGTGCTCGTGCCGTATTTGAACGGGCAAACGATGCTCGAGCCGGTTCGATGAGTGGCGTCCCGAGGAGCGAAGCGACGAAGGATCTCAGCGTATCGTCGAGAGTCGCTCCTCCATCGCTGGGCTAGAATCCGCACCCTTGCGCGACCGGCATCATCGCTGGCCGCGCAGGGAGAGGTGGCAGAGTGGTCGAATGCGCCGGATTCGAAATCCGGTGTACCGATTCTTCGGTACCGTGGGTTCGAATCCCACCCTCTCCGCCAAATCTACGAGGGAGAGAATGCCCACTTGGGCTCCGTTCCCCACACGAAACCCAACACGAGACGAAGCCTTATCGGAATTGACTGAACGTCTTGAGCAGCTTCATCGTCGACTCGTAGTCGAGCTTGTCGCCCTCGAAGTCGCAGCGATACAGCCCCTGCAAATTCGAGGGCAGCGCGACGCCCTTCTCCACGAGCAGGACGATGCGCTTCCCGTAGAGGGCCATCGCGGCACCGATCTCGATGAGAACGTTGTCGTTCAGTTTTGCGTGCTCGGCTCCGTCCTTGTCGAGATACTTGCCTTCGGAGCCAACGTGTAGAACACCGGCGCCGCACGAGCGCATATCCTCGAAAACCTTCTCTGGGACGGGGATCGCCGTCGATTCACGCTCGACGGACACGACGGGCTCGAAGCTACCGAAGGTCAGCAATTCCTTGATCTGCGTGACGATGGCCCGCTGCTTGCCGTGCGAGATGAAGACGCGATTTGACTTCGCATCTCGCATGGCCGGCTCACCACTCGTCACCGTCGGTTGGATCGGGACTGGCGGCCTGGATGTATCCGCGGCTGCTTGCTCGGTAGAGTCGGGCGTCGCTATCGGTGCGGGAATTCCGGGTGAGTCGAGATTGATGAAAGGTCCGGTCGGCGTCGACCGGATAATCCCTGCGTAGCTACCGTTCGCCTTTATCGTTTCTAGAGCCGCGACGATCCTATCCGACGGCAACCCGAGCGATCTCAGGACGTTGCCGGCGACCTGATCGTTTGGCAACTTTGCGCGCCGGTACTTCTCGAAAAACTCCCGCAGGATGCGCGGTCTTAGTATCGCCTGCCTTCTAGCTGTGATGTCTTCACCCTCTGCCTCCGGAGCGACGAGTTTCCGGCCAAGTGGCGTGAGCTTGATCACGTTCGCGTTGACCCCTCCTTCTGTCAGTCCGTAGGCGATCGACGCACCAGCGAGTGTTGGCCAATTGCTGCTCGTCGGGCTGATCCCGAGCGCAAGGGCCACGTCGGGAGGTGAGGCAGAATCCCCGGCAAAGTTATCCACGAGTCCCGCGGCGAGTTTCTGCGCCTCCTGTAACGTAGTCTGCGGGAAATCGGTTTGCTTGAAGTACACGCGCTTGTCTTCGACCTTCGCCGACGGCGCCGCCTCTTTTGCCACAGCTGGCGTAACGCGCCCACGCTTAGTCGCCATCTTCCTCGCCCCGGATTCAGACTCAGGGGAGAGAGTTTACGGAACATCAGCCACCGGCGGTTTGCCGATAGTGCTACACGCTCAAATAAGCCCGAGAGGAAGCGCGCCGGCGGGCGACTACGTCACCGTCGCGGTGACGTTGCTGATTGCCGCCACGCCGTCTGGCTTGGCCGCGTTCCGCGCACGCACGACACAGCGAATCTTGGCGCCGACTTGCAGCGCGGTGAGAACGAAAGTCAGTGCGCCGTTGCCCCATGGATCGGGCCAGCACGGCCGCTTGGGATCGATTCTTCAGCAACATAGGAATCGACGCGGACAGTGTGCGACGAGCGCATGGGATCGGCGACGACGAGGCGATGGAATTGGCGCTGCGGGCCGCAGATGACATGGGGCTCGGCGGTCCGAGCGAGGAAGAGATCGAACGACTACTACAGCCGTTGCTGGAGATGTGGGAGGGCGGGTGATTCGATCCGTGCGCGGTCGTCGCGCTAGCACGGGCAGCAGCCCGGCCGCGCATATTCCAGCTATCAGAAGACTCAAGGTTCGTGGTTCGGGTACTGAAGAAATTGCAGTTCCTTCAATTGGCCCCAAGGTTTGATCAAAGAGCATAGAAGCCTGGACCGCCGCGTCGTAAAGATCAGAGCCAACGGGAAGCAGCGCTGTGTCGATGCTCGCGAGGCTGCTGTAGAGAAGGGAGATATCGCTCATCGACTGTCCCTCGCTCAACAGCATCTGCACCAGATTCACCGGCATGCCGCTCGTATTCAGATAGTCCTGAAGATTCGTATAAGCCAAAGGGTCGGGGACGGTATTCGCTAGCCCCGCGAGCTGCAACATTCCCGGAAGCTCGTCGAAGAGGGCTTGCGAATTGGCGAGCGCATCTTTCAAGAGGTTCAAGTAGACGAGCATTGTCTCGAGTTGAAGAAGCGCGCTCTGTGCATCGCCAGCTTGGTACGCCGCGCTGAATCTGTCGATCGTTGCCAACAGCGCGTTTAGGTAAAAGGAGGTTTGCAAACTGGCATTCGTGAAGTCGGTGAGAAACCTATCGAGCGACGGCATCCCGGTTCCTGTCAGAGATGGCATCACCCGAAGGGAGATCGAAATTGGCGTCGTGTATTGAGAGGCAGGTGGGTCAGCCTGGCTAAGGCCTCTCAGTTCGTTGGGGATTATGTCCGTCCATAGAACGAGGTCGGCGCCAAGTAGTGCACCCACGCCGAACAAACCCGCCGCGCCGCCGGCCACTGTGACTTGGCCTCCCAAGACCGTTCCTGTCGTCCCGGTCACGGTTGCGTTGTCGAGGAGCGTGACCGCTCTGTTCGCCCAAATTAGTTGCTGGTTATCAGGGGGCTGTAGTAACCACGTAAACAAGCCAGCGGACGCCGCAACATTCGAAGCCAAATCGTAGGTCGCTGCAACAGGCGCATTCAGCGTCGAAAGCGCCACTCCTCCGAACGTCAATGCATTAGCTACTACGCTGATGGCGTTCTTCGTTACAGGAGACCAAGCTTGGCACGTGAAGAGTCCACACGGCGTTGGTTGTTCCAGCGCCTCGATCTGATCCAGGATGAACTGCCGATGGACATTGTCCGCAATTCCGGCAGCGACCTGCGGATCGTTGGTGCCTAGCGAGTTGAATATATCTAACAGTGGGTGGCTGGGCGAGGGCAGGCTAGCTAGTGGAACCGTCGACGTTGGCGCAGGAGGCACGTTTGGCGTGAATGTCTGCGTTTGGAATAACGAAGGCGACTGCAACGCGCCCGTCGCGCCGAATGCAACCTCAACTCCGGGTCCGGGTCCAGTGAAGGACGTAAGGGGCGTGAAGGCACCGTTTGAAGTGTTGACCTGATAGATCGTGTTGCCAGCGGTCGCGAGCAGTCGGCCGGAGGAGTCGGTTGCGAGACCGGTCGCACCAAAGCCTGGGAGGACGCCACCCGGTAGCGTGCCAACAATGTTCGCGCCGAGCATGCCGAGGTTCCTTCCGCTCACGGCGGAACCTAGCGCGACCTGAACTAGCTGGTCATTTGAACCGGTCAGGTAAAGTTGACCATTGTTGAAGGCGAGGTCTCCGCCAGACGCTGTGCCCATCGAGCCAGGTAGACCTGTGGCCGCTCCGGTCGTCGTATTGACCGTGTAAAGCACGAAATTTGAGCTACTGGCCGCGTAGAGGGTGCCATCAGGCCCAAATGTGAGCGCATTCGCAGTCGGGATGCCGGTAGTTCCAACAAGTGTCGCTGCGCCTGTACTGCTGTTGATCTGGTAGAGCATCGAGTTGCCCGTGATGCCGTACAGTTGGCCGCTCGCGCTCAGCGCAATGTCTTGAAGTATTCCATTAGGAAAAGTGCCTGCGACGTTCGCAACGGTCGTGACTGCACCAGTCCCAGTGTCAACCGTCAGTATGTTGTTCCCGCCGTCGTTGATCCAGACAAGCGGCCCTGCAGCGGCAAATCCGCAATAGATCGAACAAAGAAAGGCCACCGTGCTCAGAAAGGTGCCAATTGGAAGTCTCGCGCAACCTCTCATGGCCATCCTCCCGTCTGACAAAGCTTGAATTCCTCTTTGCTCGTAGGCGCGATTGTTTGCGAACGCAACATATGTGCCGACGCCGGTAAATGGTTGATTTCCCAAGTGCGAGGTTGTCACTTTCCCCTTGACAATTGGGAGTTGTAAGCATTTTCGACGCGGGCGGGCACGGATGATCAAGCGCCGGATAAGCAAGGTTTCACGTCTCTTTGATGTGCCCTGAGGAATTCGTATCAAACTGAGAGCGAGTTTTTCGGCAATTGCCTTTGAGGCGAAGGGGGTTTGTTATTGAGAGGAAGCGCTTCTCGGTCGAGCAGATCGTCGCAGTGCTCAAGCAGGCGGAGCTCGGCATGCCGGTCGCCGAGCTGATCCAGCGGGTCATCTGCGAGCAGACGTACTACCGGTGGAAGAACCAATACGCTGGACTGCAATCCGACCAGGTGCGGGAGTTCAAACAGACTGGAGTGTCACGGACCAAAGCGGTTCACAGCTATGCCTCCCCCAAGCAGACAAGACTGTGTGCCAATTTGCGATGCCGGAGGGGGACGGGACTGCAATTGCCAATTTCAACATGCCCTAGAACACTGGTCCGAACCCGGGGGTCGATACGCCTGCCCTCGATCCGGGCGAGATGGAACCGGGACGCTGCTCAAATCGGAAACCGGGCGGCGAACGATGGGGTCGAGCCGGAGATGGTCGTCGAGATCGAGTTCACCGAATGGACGCGGGAAGGCCGCGTGCGGCATCCGTCGTTCCAAGGGGTCCGCATTGACAAGCCGGCGACCGAAGTGGTTCGCGAATCGTAAGCTCGGCGCTGGACGCTCGATCCTCGACTAAAGGAACTTGTCGGCTTCGGGTGCGCCGCCTTTCAATGAACGATCGCTCGAAATTCTCAACGCGTCATCGTTTTTCCGATTGGCCCAATCGGGCCGTTCCGGCAGTCGCCGCGGGGCGTGTATGCGGTCTGGGACGGCGATCAGCTCATCTACTGCGGTATGTCGGGCCGAGAGTTCGAGAAGGCAGTGGCCGCTGCAAAGCCCAAGTACGGGCTCGTTGCACGACTCGGCAGTCACGCGGCCGCTCGACTCAGCGGCGACCAGTTTTGCGTCTACGTCGCGAACCGCCTTGTTATCCCTTCAATCTCTGCCGACCAACAAGCGAAGCTTGCAACTGGCGAGCTAACGCTAGACACGTTGACCAAACGATACATTCACGAACGACTTGAGTACCAGTTCGCGTTTGTGGAATCCAGCCAGCAGGCGTATGCCCTTGAGCGTCGATGTCGTGACGGTTCAGTACTCGGGGCAAAACCTCTGCTTAACCCGCTTTGACGCGAGCTAGCGGGGGACAAGCTGGCGGACTGGAGCAGCAACCGCTCGGAGACCCAATCAGGACGGGGCTTGACAGGACACCCTCTCCGCCAGATACCCGCGTCGGGCGGGGCTCTCCGTGCGGTTCTGCTTCGTTCCCACCACGGAATAAGGTGGCCGGAGCCGGTCGTCGGGGGCTTGGGCAGCTCGCCCCTGGGCGGCCTGTGAGTTTCGTGATGTTGGCGCAGCATCGATCCGATGCAAGCGGCCGGAGACGTGGCGACAGCGTTCTGCGGTGGCGCCAATCCAGGACCCGCCTAAGCACACCTAGCATGGCGTAATCGGTTCTTTTCGCGCGGAAAGCGGCGGTTTGGAGCGGAGAGACGCGCCGTATCATCGAGTTGAACCTACGCCGCTTTCGCGACCAGAGGTGATGGACAGTCTTATGGTGCAACCGATACGAAGCGTACGGAAACCACGATTGCCCCAGCTTGCCGCCGTGTCGACCGTCCTGCTGGCCGGCCTGTTCGGCGCGGCCGCGCCAGTCGTGAAGGCCGAGCCGAAAACCGTGTGCACCGTCACCATCAACTCGGCCGACGAACGCGACACGTTCCAGCGCTTCCTGCCGCGTGACCGATACCGGTTCGTCGAGCTGGTGCAGCGCGGTCAGCCCGATTGGCTCGCTCAGGCGTGCCGCCGTGGCGTCACCTGCGACGCGCTGATCATCTCGGGCCACTTCGACGACGGCACCGAGTTCTACACCGACCGCTTCGACGATCATGAGGCGCTGACGGTGTACGAGATGCAGCATGCCGCGTGCAGCGCGTCGTGCAGCACCTTGTTCTCGCAGCTGAAGGAGGTGTACCTGTTCGGCTGCAACACGTTGAAATCCGAACCGCGCAACGTCGCCACTGGAGAGATCCTGCGCAGCCTCGTGCGCGCCGGTCACTCGGAGGCAGACGCCGAGCACGTGGCGACGCTGCTGAACGAACGCTACGGCGAGAGCAACCGCGAGCGGCTGCGCCAGATCTTCAAGGACGTGCCGGTGCTGTACGGCTTTTCGTCCAAAGCGCCGCGTGGCCACTACGCCGGTCCGCTGCTAGAGCGCTATTTCCAGACGGCTCCGGCCGGCGAAGTGGCCAGCGGCCGGCCGAGCCAGACGTTGTTGCGCCTGTTCGGCCCGACCTCGATGATCAGCGTCGCCGGCCTGAACGAGGCCGATCCGCAGGCGAGTTTCCGCCGCGACATGTGCACATTCGCCGATGACCGTCCCAGCGACGCCGAGAAGGTCGACTTCATGCACCAGGTGCTGCAGCGTGACATGGCCCACGTGCGCATGTTCCTAGCTTACCTGGAGCACTACGCATCATCGATAAGCGCCGCGCAGCGATTGCGTCCCGACGTCCAGGCGGCGCTTGCGAGGATCGAGGCCGACCAGCGCACACGCGAGCGCTACCTCGAGTTCGCGCGCGACGTCGACCAGGCGCCGGTGCAGGCACGCATGATCGCACTCGCACGCACACTGGGCTGGCTGACCGCGGCACAGGAGCAGGACGAATTCGTGCGCATGATCGCCGATCGCATGGCGCGCAGCACGCTGGGCAAGTATGAGGTCGACCTCGTGTGCGCGACACCTCAGTTGCGCGATGCCCGTCTTGCGCAGCGGGTGCTGGCCAGCGGCGCCGTGCGCCCCGGCGAGGTGGCGCATTCGGCGGTGCTGGCGTGCCTTGGGAGTGAGCAGCACCATGAACGCATCGTGCGCGCGCTGACGGGCGAACGCGAGGAGGATGTCGAGATCGCGCAGGTCTACCTGCGCCACCGCCCGCTGGCCGATGTCGGCGAAGTGCGCGCTGTCACGGGCGGCATCGGCCGCATGACGACGCCAGGCGCCCAAGTGCGCGCGCTGCAGACGCTGGCCAAGCAGCACCTTGTCGATCCGCAGAGCCTGCGGGAGATCGTGCGGCTTTTCCCGCTGGCACGCTCGCTCGACGTGCAGCGTGCGATCGCCGACATCCTCATCCGGTCGGACTACAGGTCGATGGAACGGGCCGACCTGGCGCGCTCGTTGCAGCAATACCGCCTGAAATCGCCCGATGGCAAGGACGTCATCGACTTGCTGATCCGACTCCTGCAAACAGCGTGACGCCGCGCTGGGGGCGTCAACCCGGACGGTTCCGGGCTCATTCCACGCGGCTGCCGTAATCTGCAGGTGGCTCCTCCTCGGGCTGGCGCGCACGCAACTGAGCGCACGCGAGGCCGTTAGTCCACGCGGGCACCGCTCAGGACGCCTGCAGCCGATGGATCAGCGCGTCGATCATCTCGCGCTCGCCTGCCGGCGCGGGGAGGCGCCGCTCCTGCAAAGTGCGCA
The DNA here is from genome assembly GCA_035502095.1 of Burkholderiaceae bacterium. GTDB lineage: Bacteria > Pseudomonadota > Gammaproteobacteria > Burkholderiales > Burkholderiaceae_F > JAKANT01. The sequence continues at coordinate 2,137 of DATJUX010000019.1, read as the reverse complement.
GCAATTCTGTGCTGGCGATCGCGCGGCGGTCGGCGCGAATCAGGATGCCCGCGATCGCGGATTGCACGGCCCAAGACGGTGTCTGCGCATACAGCTGCGTCAGGGCCTCGAGCACTTCGCGATCGGACACATAGTGCCGCGCCAGCGCCTCCAGTGCGCCGACCTGCGCAGCGCCAGGCGGCATGCCGGCGATGCCCTGCGCGAACCGCCGCAGCTCCAGAGGGTCGGTGATCGGCCTGTAGCGGACATACGCCTGTGCGATGCGCACCTGGGCCTCATTGGTGCTGAGCAGCGCCTGCAGCGTGCGCGCGCGGTCCTCCATGCTGCCCAGGCAGGCGCGTACGGCTGCGTGCGCCGCGTCGTCCGCCAGGCTGGCCGGCGCGATACGCCGGTTGATCGCACCGTCGAGCCGGCCGTCCTGATTCAGGGTGCAGGTGAAGTTCACCTCGGGAACGCCAAGCACCGTGCGCGCCTGCACCTCGCGCAGCATGGCGGACAGCTCGTCGTGCCGCTCGTCTTCGGACAACCAGCCGACATCGCGCGCCACGTTGAGCAGGCGTACCTGCGCAGACGGCTGATCGGCCTGGCGCGCGTAGTCGAGAAAGCGCTCACGCGCGTCGTGGTCACCCGCGATGTCCTTCAGCACCCCGGCCACTGCGGGCTCGCGACGAGTCGTCTCATCCAGGGTAGCGGTCAAGCGTTGAATGCGATCGAGCTGCAGGCGCGCCTCGCCGATGTGCTCTCGCAGCAGCTCGTGCACGAAGGAGAGCTTCGTCGCAGTGGTCAGACGCTCGTCGGCGAACCGGCACATGTCGGCGCGCGACTGGATGTTGGGATCCGTGGCAGTGATGCCTTGTGTCACCGCCATACCGAACGGCGAGAAGTAGCCGAGCAAACGGCTGCTCGCACGGCCCTGCCCGACGTCGCGCGCTCCGTCGGCGTGAAAGAAGCGCTCCAGCGTGGCACCGCCGATCGGGCCCAATGGTGCCGTGGCCGAAAAACCGTAGATCACCGGCACGTCGTTGAAGATCTGGCGCATGCGGTCACGACTGCTCTCGCCGTGTGCAGCCCTCAAAGCGTGCAGCTGGCGCTCGGCCTCCTGCGGAGAATGCCCTTCGCGAACGAGGCTGCGCACGATCTCCGCCGACGCGCCGCTTTGCGGCTCGGGGTTCAGCGTATTGCAGCCGAACACGTAGACCTCTTTGAGGCGGGAGAACAGGGTCGGGCACGAGTCGCTGCACGACACGCGCTCGAGCTCCGTGACGGTCAGACTCTCGTTGACGTCGAGCTTGTCGGAAAAGAAAGCGTCGCCCCCGTCGAAATGCGCCGAGATGATGAGCACGTCGCACGCCACCGAGGCGCGACAGGCCGATGCGAGCCAGTCTGGCCGGCCGCGCTCGACCAGCTCGACGAACCGGTACTTCGCCTTGGGCAGATGGGCCCGGAACGCCTCCTTCTCGTCAGGCGAATTGACGGTGATGGTGCACACCGTCTGCTCCTGCGCCGCCGCCAGCGGCACACCCGAAGTCAGGAATGCGACGAGGGAAGCGGCAAGAAGAATCAGCGGCCGGGGCATGCGTCGCGCACGAGTGTCTCTCACATACTCGTTACCAACCCTACGCGGGCGTGGCATTCCAGGTTTGCGTTGGATCAAGCGGCCTCGAACTGGATCCCCGCTAGTTGGCGATGCTCGAGGAGAACGCGCACACGTTCGCCTTGCCTTATCGGCACTCACGAGTTCAGCTGGTCAGTTGGAATGGGGCGCCGAGGCGGACGCAATATCGGCATTCGTCCAAGCCCAGTATGGGTGCGCCCGCCTCCTGCATGAATATCCGGGCCAGGTCGCGTGTTGCGGCAGGTCGCGGTCCCGAACACGTCGACACCCTCGTTGCACGATTTTGATCCTGTGAAGCCGCCTTGACTCAGGTCAACCGAGCGGGAAACTGGGCGGTACTGTCCACGCGGCGGGTCGTGTCCCCGCGAGTGGTGTAAATCCACAGCTCGAAGGTTGAGGCTTTCAGTGCTCAGCTCATCACGGCGGATAGCCTCGCGGGTTGATTGTCGGTGAGTTGCTGCAAGCCCTCAAGTTGCATGTAGCGGCGCTGCAATTGCCACTCGTCGTTCTGCTCGAGCAGCA